>NZ_JACYVB010000008.1:0-269368 GCF_014842095.1 Pseudomonas sp. CFBP 13719
ATTACGTCTAAGGTGGGCGTCGCGTTTTGCCTCCTCTCTCAGCTAAGGATAAGCGTATGTTCGCGGCGGCCAATGCTGCACATTTCACGTTACTGATCCCCTCTGTTCGCAACGATTTCAAAGTGCTGGCCTTCAAGGGCACCGAAACCATCAGCAGCTTGTATGTGATTCAGGTTGAACTCGTCAGTGAATCCCCAGATTTCGATCTGGAAAGCCTGCTCAGTCAGCCGGCTTTTCTCCAGTTCGGCCTGAATGGCGAAGGTATACATGGCCGCATCGAAGATGTGTTCGTCGGCGAGGCCGGTAAACGGCTGACCCGGTATCACCTGACTTTGGTGCCTGCTCTGCACTATTTGCAGTTCAGCCACAACCAGCGGATCTTTCAGCACCTGACGGTGCCGCAAATCGTCGCCCAGGTACTCAACAAACATGGCATCCAGGCCGATGCGTTTACCTTTAATGTCAGCACCAGCCCAGCGCGCGAATACTGCACTCAATACGGTGAAAACGACTTCGAGTTTATCCAGAGGGTGTGCAGTGAAGATGGAATTTCGTGGCACCACCAACACAGCCAGGATGGCCATCTGTTGGTATTCACTGATGATCAGACCTATTTCCCCAAGCTGGGTGAAACGCCGTATCAGCAAGGTTCTGGCCTGGCTGCGGATCACCCGGTCGTCAGCCAGTTCTCCATGCGCTTCAGCACCCGAACCAGCACAACCACCCGCCGGGGCTATGATTTAAAACGCCCAAGCCAGTTGCTGGAAAGCCAATTCACTGCCGAGTTCACCCCTGCTCTCGAAGACTACCGTTACCCGACGCTGATCGAAAATGAAAAGCTCGGCAAACAGATTGCCCGGCAGGCCCTGGAGCGGCACCGTACCGACTACCAGTTGGCCGAGGGTAAGAGCGACCAGCCAACCTTGCGCAGTGGCCACTTCTTCGACCTGATTGAACACCCGCGTCAGCCGTGCAACGAATTGTGGCTGCTGCTCCGTGTAACGCACGAGGGTAAGCAGCCTCAGTCACTGGAGGAAGCGATCACCAGCGACGTCAAGCCGCAAGACGGTTTCACTCAAGGTTACCGCAACAGCTTCAGCGCGATCCCCTGGGACGTGTTCTACCGCCCCCCATTGGTCACGCGTAAGTCGGTATTGGTCAGTCAGACTGCCCGAGTCACCGGTCCTGCAGGGGAAGAAATCTTCTGCGATGAGTACGGGCGGGTGAAAGTCGAGTTCCATTGGGATCGCGCCGAACTGGGTAGCGACAAGAGCAGTTGCTGGCTACGGGTGTCATCCAGTTGGGCGGGAGACAGTTTTGGTGCGGTGACCATCCCGCGCATCGGGATGGAAGTGGTGGTGACCTACCTGGAAGGTAATCCCGACAATCCGTTGATTACCGGTTGCGTGCCCAACAAAGTCACGCCTGTGCCCTACCCGTTGCCCGCGAACAAAACCAAAACAGTCCTGCGTAGCCAAAGCTCGCCCGCCAGCGGTGGCTACAACGAGTTATCAATTGAAGACCGCAGTGGCCAGGAGTTGATTTACCTACGTGCTCAGCGCGACATGGAGCAGGTGATCCTCAACGACAGCGACACCAAGATCGGTAACGACCGTAGCGAGCAAATTACTCGCAACAGTCACAGCCTGATCAGGAATGACCGCTTTGAGCAAGTGGACAACAACAGTTCCAGCTTGATCAAGGGTGACGAACTGCACACCACCCAAGGTCTGCGTAACACGGTGATCGGTGGTAACGAACTGATCAGCATCACCGGTAACAGCAGCACTACGGCAGACGGTACGCTGGTGATTCAGGCCGGTACACAGGCCCATGTCTCCGCCGCCAACGTGGTGATCAATGCCGGAATGAGCTTGACGCTGCAGGCCGGTGGCCAGCACATCCTCATCACCGCAGGAGGGATTTTCAGTAGCGTGCCCATCGTCCAGGGAGGTGCGCCCGTAGCAGGTATTCCTTCGCTTCAAGCCGCACAGGCGCTGACCGGCGCACCACAGGCGATTATCGCTAATCCACTGTCCCCCTTGATCGCCGCCAAGCAGCAAGCAGCCGACTACTGCCCGCTCTGCGAGGCCTGTCACGACGGCCTATGCAGCATTGGAGAAAGTGCATGAATACCCTTGAACAATGGCTACAGGGGCAAACCAAGCAGGGACGACACCTTTACTTGGTACTGGACTCTGATGGCCAACTCGAGGAACGCAATACGCTGGTCAGTGAACTTGGAGTTGACCGGTACCGCAACTTGTATATGGGTACACCTGCTGACTCATTGGCGAACGTTGCACCCTACCTATTTCACTTAGCCGCACCAGAACATCCGGTCCTTCGGGCCCTGCTCAATACCCCAGACCGTCACTGGGGTTGGCTTGCGAGCGCTGCAAGCTCCGACCTCGATGCGTTGACCACGCATTGGCAGAACCGTCTGGTGACGGGTGAGCGCCCGAATCAAGCGCTTTATCGCTTTCACGACAACCGCGTACTGGGGCGTGCACTGGCCTATCTGCAACCCGAGCAGCGTGCGGACTACCTCGGCCTCATGACCAGCGTGTGTTACTGGCAGGCTGAGCATTGGACGGTCACCGATAACCCTAATCCTGGTGTTCATGCCCTGCCGACAGACCCCGCCTGGAGTCATACCCCTACGCCAGAAGCCACATTCAAGAGCATTCAGTTCGACAATACGCGCCGTTACCTGGTCCGCGAACACACCGATAAGTTGCTCGATCTGGCCCAGCAGCAAGACATTGATACCTGGTTACGCGGCCAGCTCGACCTGGCGCACTCCTGGGGCTGGCAAGAACCCGACAGCATTCATTTTTTGATGACGCAAAGCTTGCAGGCGTCGGGTTACACCCCACCCAAGACCTGGCTACCCCAGCCAAACGAAACTCCAACGATGCACTTTGACCGGGTTTATCAGGAAACGCTGTATTGGCAGGGAGATGCCCCCGTATGACACGCGTCATTCACAGTTTGATTATCGGCAGTTGCCTTGCCCTAATTGTTGGCTGCTCAGCCGTCGGAAAGTCCAACACCTTTACCTTTACCGCCGACTTGCCTCCGGGCTTTGCTTATATGGCATTAGCGACCTACGTTCCCGCACCCGGGCAGTCCTGCAAACTAGACAAACGTGACAACCTGAAGTCTCAGTTCAACCGGGAGTGGTGGACTGAATACAAGCCTGATGCGCAGATTGAAATAAGCCGCACCCGTAAAGGGTGCGAGTTGGTGTTGCACAGTATCGACCTTGAAATCAACGGGGTGTACGGAAAACACTTCGGGGACTCTGGCGGTGATTCCGGGTTTATCGCAGTACGGGATTATCTCGACGCTCACGACAAGGGCACCTTCGATGCTACTGGTGAAAGTCAGTTTTCCGGGCAGTGTCAGTGGTTTTTCCGCACGATTGGCCCCAAGCGCTACATAACCAAAATCCTCTACTGCAAAAACACCGATGCTCAGGGCAACGTTACGCGAGGCAAGCCGTTTGCCGCCTACACCCCTGATCAGCTACCAGGCAAAACCATCAAACTCAAGATCAAGCTGGCTGATGAGGAAAAGCCCGCTATCGGCGACACCTGGGTCAAGGTGCCTGGAGGCTGGAAGCGTTGTATGGGCGACAACTTTGAAGATCAATATGCCTTTTGCTATGGCAATTACAAAGACTTCAGCACTTTCAAAATGGTGGATGAACGCGTCTGCACCATTTATCCCGGCTGCACCGAAAACAAAGAGGTGACTCCATGAGCCTTGCAACCTTGAAAGGCAGCGGTTTGTTGCTGATGCATAGCTTACAGGCATCGGATTACGCCTCACCAAAATCTTGGCTATCCCAGCCACAGGAAACCCCGGCGATACACTTTGATCGGGTTTATCAGGAAACGCGGTATTGGCAGGGAGATACCCCGGTATGAAACGCGTCTTTCACAGTTTGATTATTGGCAGTTGCCTTGCCCTAATTGT
Organism: Pseudomonas sp. CFBP 13719; assembly: GCF_014842095.1. NCBI lineage: Bacteria > Pseudomonadati > Pseudomonadota > Gammaproteobacteria > Pseudomonadales > Pseudomonadaceae > Pseudomonas > Pseudomonas sp. CFBP 13719. The sequence continues at coordinate 3,985 of NZ_JACYVB010000008.1, forward strand.
TGGCTGCTCAGCCGTTGGAAAGTCCAACACCTTTACCTTTACCGCCGACTTGCCTCCGGGCTTTGCTTATATGGCATTAGCGACCTACGTTCCCGCACCCGGGCAGTCCTGCAAACTAGACAAACGTGACAACCTAAAATCACAGTTCAACCGGGAGTGGAGAACTGAATACAAACCCGATGCACAGATAGAAATACACCGCACCCGTAAAGGTTGCGAGTTGATGCTGTACAGCATAGAGCTTCAGATCAACGCGTCCTACGGGAAAGACCGAGGCGACTTCAGCCGTGATTCCGGGTTTATCGCGGTGCGGGATTATCTCGACGCTCACGACAAGGGCACCTTCAATGCTACTGGTGAAAGTCAGTTTTCCGGGCAGTGTCAGTGGTTTTTCCGGACCTCGGGTAAAACTCGAATCCTAAGAAAAATCCTCTACTGCAAAAACACCGACGCCCAGGGCAACGTTACGCGAGGCAAGCCGTTTGCCGCCTACACCCTTGATCAGCTACCAGGCAAAACCATCAAACTCAAGATCAAGCTGGCTGATGAGGAAAAGCCCGCTATCGGCGACACCTGGGTCAAGGTGCCTGGAGGCTGGAAGCGTTGTATGGGCGACAACTTTGAAGATCAATATGCCTTTTGCTATGGCAATTACAAAGACTTCAGCACTTTCAAAATGGTGGATGAACGCGTCTGCACCATTTATCCCGGCTGCACCGAAAACAAGGAGGTGACTCCATGAGCCTTGCAACCTTGAAAGGCAGTGGTTTTTTGCTGATGCATAGCTTACAGGCGTCGGATTACGCCCCACCAAAATCTTGGCTATCCCAGCCACACGAAACCCCGGCGATACACTTTGATCGGGTTTATCAGGAAACGTTGTATTGGCAGGGAGATGCCCCCGTATGACACGCGTCATTCACAGTTTGATTCTTGGCAGTTGCCTGGCCCTGACCGTCGGCTGCTCAGCCGTTGGAAAGTCCAACACCTTTACCTTTACCGCCGACTTGCCTCCGGGCTTTGCTTATATGGCATTAGCGACCTACGTTCCAGCACCCGGGCAGTCCTGCAAACTAGACAAACGTGACAACCGAAAGTCTCAGTTCAACCGGGAGTGGAGAACTGAATACAAACCCGATGCACAGATAGAAATACACCGCACCCGTAAAGGTTGCGAGTTGATGCTGTACAGCATAGAGCTTCAGATCAACGCGTCCTACGGGAAAGACCGAGGCGACTTCAGCCGTGATTCCGGGTTTATCGCGGTGCGGGATTATCTCGACGCTCACGACAAGGGCACGTTCGATGCTGCTGGCGAAAGTCAGTTTTCCGGGCAGTGTCAGTGGTTTTTCCGCACGATTGGCCCCAAGCGCTACATAACCAAAATTCTCTACTGCAAAAACACCGATGCCCAGGGCAACGTTACGCGAGGCAAGCCATTTGCCGCCTACACCCTTGATCAGTTACCAGGCAAAACGGTGAAGCTGAAGATCAAGCTGGCTGATGAGGAGAAACCCTACATGGGCGATACCTGGGTAAAGGTGCCTGGAGGCTGGAAACGTTGTATGGGCGAAAGTTTTGAAGACCAGGACGCATTTTGTTTTGGTAATCACACTGATTTCAGCACCTTCAAAATGGTGGATGAACGCGTCTGCACCATCTATCCCGGCTGCACCGAAAACAAGGAGGTGAATCCATGAGCCTTGCTTCCCTAAAAGAGAGCGACAAACCGTCTTTTGATGGTCGTATCCATACCTGCCCGCTGCGCGGGCACTCGACCAGCTTTCAGTTGGTGGATGAACTGGGTGACGGCAAGTCCTATGCCGGCTTGGCGTATGTGGTCACCGACTACGAAAATATGGTCTACACCGGCAAGCTGGACGACACCGGCTCCGGCAAGGTGGACAATCATTATTGTGGCCCTGTAGTGCTAAAACTGAATCAGCCCTATGAAGGACAAGATAAGACATATGTGCGTTTAAAAGAACGAGAGCATTACCCGCTGCCGATCACTGAGCTGCAGGTGCGCGCCGAAAAAACCCGTTTTTTCAATAAGTCTGGCGCCCGTACAGATACCAATCCGGCAAAGAACGAAGCCAATACCTTTTACCAGGTCGAAGTGCGTGAACTGGTAGACCATGTGGCGCATCTGCCGCCTATAGTGGAGCGTCGGTTTCCACCTAACATCTATGTATTTTCGTTATTTCGGCCGGAGTCGCAGGCAAAAAGCTCTAAGGTCCAGCAGACCGGCTGTTTAGAGGGTGGGAAGGACACTGGCGTCCCGCCAGAAAGTTTGGCCGTGGCGGAGCTGGGGTTTGCACCGTCTGCACGCACACCACGAGGTGTCGCCCTGATGCCGAACCGGCACACCGTGCTGGAGGTACGCCCGCTGCGCGCCCTGCGCCCAATGCTCTCGCCAAGCAATGATTTCTGCGCGCTCAACCTCTACCAACTCGCGCTGATGTCGACGCTGAGCTATAGCGACTTTGCTCAGCAACCCCCCTTTCATCCGGTAGAAACCGACACAGTTAGCTTTCCCTTGCAGCCGAGCATCGGTAATTGGTTTGGTGATGCTCTGTCAAAATTTGACGAGCTTTGGCAGGTCGACGCGGCCCAGGCGGGGGGAAAGGCGTATTACCCGTTGTATGAGGAGGTGCCGTACTCCAAGCGCCTGGAAGTGGTGCCCTTCGACCCAGAGCTGTACTCGGAGGTTAATAGCCCCAGCCTGGGTGAAAAACAGGAGAATCCGGCCAGCATTCACGCTTTTGACGACAGCGCATCTGGAGAGCGTACTGATACCCAAGCCTTCATCACTCACCACGAGACGCTGATTTTGATCTCGATACGGGGCACCGCCAGTGGGGCGGATGCGCTGCGAGACATGGATGCGACTCAAGTGCCTTTTGAGCAAGGGCCTGGCAAGGTGCATAACGGATTTTATGGTGCGGCCAAGGTAGCCTATGATTTTGCAGTCAGCTATCTGGACAGATTTTACAGCGGACAAAAGCTGGTCATCACCGGGCACAGCCTGGGCGGGGCGATTGCCTTGATAATGTCTGAAATGCTACGACGTAACAAACGGTATGCAGCAGACATTCTGCTTTACACCTACGGCGCTCCACGGGCCGGTGACAAAGCCTTCGCTGAGGGCGCTGAGCCCCTGATACACCACCGCATCGTCAACCACAACGACCCTGTGCCAAGCGTTCCATCGACATGGATGAATACGTCCACCAAGCGAGAGTACATCGCACAGGGTGTCGTTACGGTACTGAACCCGGCTATCGGGGTCTCATCGTTTGTGTTGGGCATGATAAACATCTTCGGCGAGCCCTACACTCACCACGGCAAACTGCGACACTTTATGCCCGTCTACTTTGATGCAGGCGTGAAGTCCTCGATCCTCTGGAAGCCAGGTTGCAGCACCATCAACGACCACGGCTGTGCCAAAGCGCTAAAGGCAACCGCCGGCCTGCCGGACCGCGGCTCATTCTTGCGACAAGTAATTGATAATGCCAACCACAAGATGGTCGTCAGCTACATTCCAAACTGTTGGGCCAGCCTACGCCGCTGGCAGGAGGCTTTGGATTCCAATTGCTCCCTGGTGACTGATGATGAGTTTGAACAGGTGGATGAGGCATTAAAGGACGCCAAGCGGCAATTGCTCACCTTTGAGAGCCGCCTGGCAGCAAGCTCTGAAAGATTTAAAGGTACGAAAGCAGCGGAGAAGGCCGCTCTTCAAAAAGAATACGACAACATAGAAACCACGCGGACGCGACTGAGCATATTACGCAATGACCGTATTCGTGAGTCTGATGTGTATGGTTTATTCGCGGGATTACCCGAACTGATTGAAGACGATTTGTCTCGTTGGAGAGCTCATGCGGAGAACAGAAGGCAGGAGCAGCTGGCGATGGCCCCGCCAACAGCAAACGACGATGAGCGGGCGATAGCAGCCATTACGGGAGGCCATACCGTAGGAGCGCCCTACCAATTGGATATAGATTCGATTGCCTAGCTTTGCCCACAGAACACGTGGCCTTCATACTGCTGCAGTAAAAGAAGGCCCCTCATGTTTCACGCCACGCGAGACTGCTGTTTCACGCAGCGCACGCCTACATCTCCACCTGGCTAAAGGTGACCGATGTCACCTTTAGCACTCGATCTTGAGTTCGCCTGGTTTGACGACAAAAAAGAAGGCGCTCGGCGCTGTCAGTGCGCATGGGAATGGGTTGAACAGATGGGGGAACAAAAACAGCCAGACACAAAAAAGCCCCGCAAAACGGAGCTTTTCAGTAGAAAGTGGCGGTGAAGAAGGGATTCGAACCCTTGATACAGTTTCCTGTATACACACTTTCCAGGCGTGCTCCTTCAGCCACTCGGACACTTCACCGTTTCTCGGCGCACCTGTTCGGTGTGTCGAGGCGCGCTAATGTAGTCGATAGCGTTCGTGATGGCAAAGCTTTTTTGCAAGTTTTTCATGCGCTTAAGCCCAGCGCCGAATTCCCTCGGGCCTGTCAGCGTGACCGGCCAGTCAGTCACGGCGCTTTACCCGGCCGGCAAGGCTGGGTAACGTCGGCGCCACAACACGACAAGGAATACCGGTATGAGTGAGCTGATCGATTACCAACTCGAGGGCGGCATCGTCACCCTGACCCTGAACAACGGCAAGGTGAACGCCATCTCGCCTGCCGTCATCGCGGCGTTCAACGAGGCTCTGGATCAGGCCGTAGAGGCGCGCGCCGTGGTGGTCATCACCGGTCAACCCGGCATTCTTTCCGCAGGTTACGACCTCAAGGTCATGACCTCGAGCCCGGAGAATGCGATCAGTCTGGTTACCCAAGGCTCTACCCTCGCCCGCCGGCTGTTGAGCCATCCGTTCCCGGTCATCGTGGCCTGCCCGGGACACGCCGTGGCCAAGGGTGCGTTCCTGCTGCTGTCGGCCGATTACCGGATCGGCGTGGAAGGCCCGTTCCATATCGGTTTGAACGAGGTGCAGATCGGCATGACCATGCACCACGCCGGCATCGAGCTGGCCAGGGATCGCCTGCGCCGTTCAGCCTTCCAGCGCTCGGTGATCGGTGCGGAAATGTTCGATCCTGCCGGGGCGTTGCAGGCCGGTTTTCTCGATGAGGTGGTGCCGCCCGAGCAGTTGCAGGCCGCTGCCCTCGCTGCGGCGCAACGCCTGCAGAAGCTCAACATGAAGGCCCATGCCAGGACCAAGCTGAAGGCACGCAAAGCGTTCCTGGAGACCTTGGACGAAGCCATCCGGACTGACCAAGAGCAAGGCTTCTAAGAAGCGTCAGTACAAGCGGTAGGGAACATTGCCCACACGTTGGGTCTTCGTGGCGGGCGTGAGCAGCCCGCTGTGCAGTGCAATGCGCGATCGATGAACTGAACCGCGAACTGCGCCGCGCCGGAACACTCCTATCCACAGCAGGCCCATACCGGGTCGCCCTGCCAATCGAAGAAGTGAGCATCATGGGCCGAGTGGTCGCCGCCGCGGTATACAGCGCGGGCAAGAAGATTACCGACATCAGCCTCGACGACGGCGCGCAATGGGCGCGGCGTCCGGGGCATTTCGTATGGATCGGCCTGGAACAGCCCGACGCCGAACAGATGAGCCAACTGCAGAAACAGTTCGACCTGCATGAGCTGGCCATCGAAGACGCCCTCGAGGTGCACAGTCGACCCAAACTCGAAACCTTCGGCGATGCACTGTTCATCGTGACCTATTCGCCGATCCGTCGAGACGGCAAAGTCGAGTTCGTCGAGACCCATATCTTCGCCGGACGCGGCTACATCATCACTTGCCGTAACGGTCACTCGGCCTCCTACGCCTCGGTGCGCAAGCGTTGCGAAGCGCGACCATTGCTGCTCGATCACGGCGAAGATTTCGTGCTCTACGCTCTGCTCGATTTCGTCACCGAGAATTACCAACCGGTCAGTGAGACCATTCACTGCGAAATCGAATCGCTGGAGCGCCGCGTGCTCGGTGGCTCACTCAACGAAGCCGATATCCAGCACCTGCACGGGCTGCGCCGCGAACTGCTGCGCATGCGCCGCTACGTGGCGCCCATGGTCGAGATCAGCGAAGAGCTGCAGCGGCTGGATTTCCCCTTCATCGACAAGAACATGCGCCCCTATTTCCGCGACGTGCAGATTCATGTGAACCGGCAGATGGAGGACCTGGCAACCATGAGCGACATCGCCACGCAGACCATCGAGATCGGCCTGCTGCTGGAGTCGTCGCGGCAAAGCCTGACCCAGCGCAAGTTTGCCGCCTGGGCGGCGATCCTGGCGTTTCCCACGGCCGTCGCCGGTATCTACGGGATGAACTTCGAAAACATGCCGGAGCTGACCTGGCACTACGGCTACTACATCGTGCTGGGGGTCATCGCGTCCGGCTGCAGCGGCCTGTTCGCCGGCTTCAAGCGCGCTGGCTGGCTGTAGCCGCGCGCTGTCCGACCCTGCCCCACGGCACGGCCGTCACGCCGCGGGCGGGGTGCCTTGCGCGACGAAACGCATCATCCACTCAGCCACGGTGATGCCGTGGTGATCACGGTCCAGGCTGGCAATGGCTTTCTGATACACCGGCTCGCCCAGGTGCTGCTGACGAATGTCGAGCAGCGCTCTGGAATAGTCGTGGATGAATTCCGGATGCCCCTGGAAACACAGGACCTGATCACCGATCTGATAGGCCGCGAACGGGCAGAATTCGCTCGACGCCACGACCGATGCGTTCTGCGGCAGCGACGTCACCTGGTCTTGATGGCTGATCAGCAGGGTCAACGTTTCGACTTCCGGACTCATCCAGGACGCACGGCTGGCCAGGCTGTATTCATGGGTGCCCACGCCCCAGCCTTGCGTCGCGCGCTCTGCCCTGCCGCCCAGCAGCAGCGCCAGCAACTGATGGCCAAAGCAGATGCCGAGCAGCTTGTCGCCGCGCTGGTAGCGCTCCAGCAGAAACGTCTTGAGCGTTTCGATCCACGGGTCGGTGGCAAAGGAGTCAGCCTTGCTACCGGTGACCAGATACGCGTCGTAGTGGGCATCGGCCGGTGGGTATTCACCGTTCATTACGTTGAACACGGTGAACTTGGCAGGAATGGGCTGGCTGGCGAACAGCGTTTCGAACATGCGGCCGTAGCCATGGTATTGCTCGACCAGTTCGGGCCGCAGGACGTCGGTTTCCAGGATGCAGATGTTGAGGGTCATAGGTCACTCGATGGAGAGGGATCGCAGGTAGCAAGCCTGCCCGTTATCGGCGCTGGCTGGCAAGTGAAGCTGCGCCGGATTTGCCCGATGAACGGTAATTCACACCGCCGAGCTTGCATTTGCCTTCTTGGGCGTCTAGCACGGCATGTTCAAAATCGGCAAAAGAGTTCCTTAGTCGAGTTTGATCGAGACGACCCCGTTTACCGTGGCAAAGCGTTCTAAGCCCCGTCAATCAAGGGTTCTAAGGTAAAAGCATGACTATTGATGCGGCCGTATGGGCACATCGAGTCGTGGGGGGGTGCACCTTTTCGCCAAGCTCAACCAAGGTTGCAGCATGGGTTGGCGCCAGGAAGAACATAACTCATAGGCAGTCTGCCATGTTCAAACATCCAAAGATCCGCCAGGCCGGACTCATCGTGTTCACCATGACGCTGGTGCTGATCCTGCCCAATCTGGGCAGGCTGTTCAGTTGAGGCTTTGCGGCCAGCCTGCAGACCGCTCTCGGATCTAGCCCTGGGTCTGGCTCTGGGACTGCGGCGAAGTAGCCACGCTGACCACAGGTGCGCTCGGTGCGACCAGTACCTTGGCGTGCATCTGCTCGAAACCGCCACCGCGACGCATGCCGCGCACCGGGCAGGCATCCAGGTAGTCCAGGCCTATCGCCAGTTTCAAGTGGCGTTCCGGACGCGCCAACTGGTTGGTCACATCGAAGCTGTACCAGGCATCGTCGAGCCAGGCTTCAGCCCAGGCGTGGCTGGCCATGTGCTCGGTGTCCTCGGTAAACAGGTAGCCGGACGCATAGCGCGCTGGCACGCCCAGGCTGCGGGCACAGGCAAGAAAGGCATGGGTGTGGTCCTGACAGACCCCGGCGCCGCTGGCGAAGGCTTGCGCGGCACAGGTGTCCACGGCCGTCGCACCGCTGGTGTAGGTGATGTGCTGGTGCAGGCCCTGCATCAGGTCGATCAGGCCATTGCGGTCGCGCCGCGTGTGGCACTGCTCGGCGGCAAAGGCACGCAAGGCGTCGTCGGCCTCGGTCAGCCGGGTAAAACGCAGGAACGGCAACGGAGACTGTGTCTCGTGTTCGGCCTCGCGGGTCTCGTCGATCTCGACCTGACCGCGCGCGCCGATGATGATCGCGTCGTGCGGGTCGTCCAGGGTCAGCACATGCAGGATGTTGCCGAACGGATCGAGCTGAGCGCGCACCGGGCGCGGCAGGTCGAGCTGCCAGCTGAGAATGCGCTGGCGTTCGCTGTCATGCGGCGTAAGGCGCAGGTACTGGATGCTGGCGCGCACCTCGTCATCGTAGTGATAGGCGGTTTCGTGACTGATGTTAAGCCTCATACAGCCTCCAGATAGGCGCTGTGGATCGCATTGCCCAACTGGCGCACCAGCGGGATCTGTTCGTTCAACCACTCGTGCAGGCCCTCGTCGAGGATCTCGTCGATGCCGGTATAGCGCAGGCGCGCATCCAGTTCGGCAGCCAGGCGCTGGGCCGGGCGACCGTTGGCGCCGGGCAGGTCGGCGAGAATCTGGTTGATCTCCTCGGTACATGCGCGCAGCGAGCGCGGCACGTCGGCGCGCAGCAGCAACAGTTCGGCCACCGGCTTGGCGGCCGGGGCATCGCGATAGATTTCGGTGTAGGCCTCGAAGCTCGACAGCGCGCGCAGCAGCGCACTCCACTGGTAGTAACCACGGGCCGAGCTGTCGTCGACCGAATAGGCATCGTCGCCGAGCATCTCATAACGCGCGTCGAGCAGGCGCAGGGTGTTGTCGGCGCGCTCGATGAAGGTGCCCAGGCGAATGAAGCGGAACGCATCGTTGCGCATCAGGGTGCCGTAGGTAGCCCCGCGGAACAGGTGGGCGCGCTCCTTGACCCAATCACAGAAGCGGCTCATGCCGTAGCGGCCCACACCCTGCTCGGCTATCCCGCGGATCTCCAGCCAGGTGGAGTTGATGTTCTCCCACATGTCGGCGGTGATGCGGCCGCGCACCGCATGGGCGCTGGCCCGTGCCGCACCCAGGCAGCTGTAGATGCTGGCCGGATTGGCCGGATCCAGGGCGAAGAAATGCAGCAGGCGCTCGGCATGCAGCTGGCCGTGACGTTCCAGGTAGTCTTCCAGGGTGCCGGTGATCAACAGCGGCATGGCGATTTCGTCCAGGCCGTCACCGCGGCCATCCTGTGGCATCAACGACAGTGAATAGCTGACATCGAGCATGCGCGCCAGGTTTTCGACGCGCTCCAGATAGCGCGACATCCAATACAGATCAGAGGCAGTTCTACTTAGCATTGGCAGGCATCCTTAATCCTCGACCACCCAGGTGTCTTTGGTCCCGCCGCCCTGCGACGAATTCACCACCAGCGAGCCTTCACGCAATGCCACGCGGGTCAGGCCGCCAGGCACGACGCGGGTTTCACGGCCAGCCAGGACGAAGGGGCGAAGGTCGATATGACGCGGTGCGATGCCGTTCTCGACGAAGGTCGGGCAGGTCGACAACGACAATGTGGGTTGGGCGATGTAGGCATGGGGTCGGGCCTTGAGGCGCGCCCGGAAGTTTTCGATCTCGGCGGCACTCGCGCAAGGGCCTACCAACATGCCGTAACCACCCGAGCCTTGGGTTTCCTTGACCACCAGATCAGGCAGGTTGGCCAGCACGTGGGACAGCTCCGAAGGCTTGCGGCATTGCCAGGTCGGCACGTTCTTGAGGATGGGTTCTTCATCCAGGTAGAAGCGGATCATGTCGGTAACGAAGGGGTAGACCGACTTGTCGTCGGCCACACCGGTGCCGATGGCGTTGGCCAGTACCACGTTTCCGGAGCGATACGCGGCCAGCAGGCCCGGTACGCCGAGCATGGAATCGGGGTTGAAAGCCAATGGATCGAGGAAGGCGTCGTCCAGGCGGCGATAGATCACGTCCACCGGCTTGGGTCCGTCGGTGGTGCGCATGAACACTTTATCGTCACGCACGAACAGGTCCGCCCCTTCCACCAGCTCTACGCCCATTTCGCGCGCCAGGAAGGCGTGTTCGAAGAACGCACTGTTGAACCGGCCCGGGGTCAGCACCACCACGCTGGGGTTGTCGATCGCGCTGGAGCTTTTCAGGGTATCGAGCAGCAGATTGGGGTAGTGATCCACGGGAGCGATGCGCTGCGCGGCGAACAGCTCGGGAAACAGCCGCATCATCATCTTGCGGTCTTCGAGCATGTAGCTCACGCCACTGGGCGTGCGCAGGTTGTCTTCCAGCACGTAGTAGGAACCGTCACCGTCGCGCACCAGGTCGACCCCGGAGATGTGCGAATAGATGTCGCGGTGCAAGTCCAGACCCTGCATTGCCAACTGATACTGCTCGTTCGCCAGCACCTGCTCGGCAGGGATGATCCCGGCCTTGATGATGCGCTGGTCGTGATACAGGTCGGCGAGGAACATGTTCAACGCCTTGACGCGCTGGATACAGCCACGCTCCACGATGCGCCATTCGCTGGCAGGAATACTGCGTGGAATGGTGTCGAAGGGAATCAGCCGTTCGGTGCCCTGCTCGTCGCCGTACAAGGTGAAGGTGATGCCGGCTCGATGAAACAACAAATCGGCCTCGCGTCGACGCTGGGCAAGCAATTCCTGCGGCGTATCGGCCAACCAACGGGCGAACTCCCGGTAATGCGGGCGAACTTGGCCATCGGCATCGTACATCTCATCATAATAGGTGCGGCTCATGCCGTACTCCTTGTCACCCGGACCCAAGAGCCTTCGCAAGGCCCGTGCCATCGGCATATTTGCCATTAAATCAAGCGCTTGGAATTCCCAGTTGGGAACCGTGCACCGTTATTGTGCGGCAACGTCCGAACGCCGCTGATATACGCTTCATTGCGAAGCGGATATTTCAAGCGGCTTGAGGCTATGACCAGCATAGACAGAGTTGAATTCAATAGCTTGCAGCGTTAGTGCATATTTAATTCATCGGCACCGGCAAAAGCTTGGCGCCCCATTACGAGTCACCGAATTCCCTTTCGCCGCCACCTTGTGAGCGGCTTTTTTTTGCCTGCCATTCGGTGAGCAGGTGAACCACGGCGCCGCCGTGGCTCACCTGGTTTCAGGCCTGCGGGCGCCGGACCTCGTGCTTCACGCCCCAGCCCTCGATTTCACCTCCCAGAGGTTCGACCACGGCTTCGAAATCCTGCTCGAATTCACCGATACCACCGTAGGTCGCGTACATCAGCTTGCTCAACTCCAGGTGCCAGGCACCGTCGTCGCGCTCGCTTATCTGAGCATTGAGCGACTCGCCGCGAAACTTGCCGGCAGCCGTCCGCGCCCGGTCTTCATCGGGAAAGACCGCATAGAACTCGATAGGGTGAATGCGTGCGAAATCGAAACCGCCCTCTTTCATGCGGCGCAATACATTGCTGCTGATGTCTTCTTGATAGGTTGTGCTCATGAATCGTCTCCCTCAGCAATAACGACGGATAGACTTTCAGTACTTCCAGAACCTCCTCGGAACAAGGAATGGGTGCGGTGCAGCGTCGAGGACGCGGCGCCTGGAATCGAGCCTGTTGCAAGAAGCATGTACGAAAACGAGCAGCAGGATCCGTGGGGACCCTACCCGCAGAGTAGCGCGAAGGCCGGGCCCGTGCCAATGGCCCGGATCAGGTGAAATTCAAGCGACTTCGGTGATGGCCGTGATTTCCACGCTGTGCTGCGACTTGAGGGTCTTGGCAACCGGCGAGGCAACGTTGTCGGGAAGGTTGACTTCATCCAGTCCGGCTGCAACGGGGTACAGCTTGGAGCGAACGAGCGTTGCCGCCTCTTCGATCGACGGGCAGGTGTCAGCACGGATGGCCATGCTGTCCAGCACGCCATCCTTGTTGACGAAGCTGATTTTCCACTCTTTCATCGGTGTACATCTCCTCGACGGAATTCAGGCAGGAATCTGCTTGATACCTCACTCAACGTTGACTCGCAGCGGCGGGGATTCGTTCCAGACGGTGGATTGCCGGAGGTGTGCCAACCCAGCGTCGACACGGCCATGAAAAAAGGCCCCGAAGGGCCTTTTACAATACACCAGGTACTTACTCCTGCTTGCTCTCCACCGCACCTGCGGTGTTGTCCAGCAGGCTCTTGGTCGCGGTCTGGATGAACGAGTCCAGCTTGGCCCGCAATTGCGGCACATCGTCGGCATCGGGGATCAACTGGGCGTCGAATTCACGGCCCAACTGATAACGATACAGCCGCGTGTCCATGTCACGGGGCTCGACCAGAATGCGGTCGCCCTTGATGATCGCCACGGTCTGCTCGCTGCCCGAAGGCTTGATCACGGCGAAGCCGGGGTCTCCGGCAGGCAGGTTGAGCAGGTCGCGCCCCCAGCACTGGTGCTGACTGGCGCCGCCCAGGCGACCCATGATGGTCGGCACCACATCGGGCTGCGAGCCGACGGTGTGGTTGACCTTGCCGAATTTCTCCTGGATGCCCGGCCCGACCAGCAGCAACGGTACGTTGAAGCGGCCCAGGTCCATCTCGGTGATCTGCTTCTGGTTACCGAAGCCATGGTCGCCCAGCACGATGAACAGGGTTTCCTTGAAGTACGGCTCCTTGCGGGCCTTCTCGAAGAACTGGCCCAGGGCCCAGTCCGAGTAGCGCATGGCGGTCAGATGCAGGTCCAGGCTGCCGCGCCCGGTGACCTTGTCGACTGGCAGATCGGCCGGCAAGGCGTAGGGCACGTGGTTGGACAGGGTCTGCAGCAGTGCGTAGAACGGCTTGCCAGCAGCGCCGCGCTTGGCCAGTTCTTCGTTGCCGCGGTCGAACATGTCCTGGTCGGACACACCCCAGGTCGGATCGGAGAACACTGGATTGACGAAGTCGTTGCGACCGATGAACGTGGTCATGCCCTGGTTGCTGAAGAACCCGGACTGGTTGTCCCAGGCAAAGTCACCGTTGTAGACATACACGTCGTCGTAACCGCGAGCGGCGCTGAGCATCTCCGGCAGGCCGGAGAGCTTGTGGCTGCCCTCTGGGGTCTGCATCAGGTATTCGAAGCCCGGCAGGTTGGGGAAGCAACCCATGGTGGCGAACATGCCCTGATGGGTGTGAGTACCGCTGGAGAAGAAGTGATCGAACAGCAGCCCTTCCTGGGCCAGCTTGTCGAAGTACGGCGTGATGCCGCCCTCGGCGCCCAGCGCGCCCACCGAATGACCGGCAAAGCTCTCCATCAGGATCACCACCACGTTCTTGATCGGCAGGGTGTTGGCCTGAGGCGGCTGGAAGTTGCGGCGCACCGCGGCGGTGTCGCTGTCCACCAGCGTGTCGTGGGGGGTCAGCAGCATTTCACGGACGGCGCTTTGCGCTTCGTCCTGCGGCAGAGTCGCCTTCCAGATATTGTCGCGGTCTTCGGACATGCGGCTTTTCGCGGCGGCGATCAGCGTCAGCGAGCCGTTGAGGCCCAGCTGGTTGGCAAAGTTCGAGTCGGTGGTGTAGGCGTCGCCCCAGCGCAGCGGCGGGCCTTGGCGCAGGGTGCCGCGCGCGGCCACCACGGCAATCAGCAGAATAACCACGAATACACCTGCGCGCGCATACCAAGGCGCCACCGGCTTGCTGACGCTGGCCGCCGTGGCAACGCGCGGACGGGTCAGGCCGTCGAAGCCCTTGAACACCAGGCTCAGCAGCCAGGTCACGAAGACCCAGGCCAGCAGATAGCGCACCACTGGATAGCCATACCAGATCATGCTCAGGACGGTCTTGGGATCTTCCTTCACGTACTGGAACACCAGGCCGTTGAGGCGCTGGTGAAACTCGCGGTAGAAGTCCATCTCCATCAGGCCGCACAGCAGCACCACGCTGGACACTATCGTCAGCCAGGCCCGGAACAGCCCGCGCCAGCGCATGGCGCGAGCGCTGAGCACCGCCAGCAGCAATGGAATCAGCAGGTACACCACCAGGCGCAGGTCGAAGCGCAAGCCATTGAAGAAAGCTTCGACGAAGGTGCTGGCAGGCGTATCACCGATCATCTCGCGGTTGTACATCAGCAAGGCCAGGCGCAATCCGCTGAGCATCAGCATGATTGCCAGGCCGCTGAGCAGGGTATAAGCCAGGTGCGATTTGACGGTCGGTTGCAGTGTGCCGCGCGCGGCCTGCTTTTGACTCAAGGCGTCCGGAGTAGCCATGTGTGGGAAAGGTCCGTTGAGGTCTGTCGGTTAGGGTCTAGGGGTGACGCGAAGGTGAAATCTGGGCGCGGATTGTCCGTGAAGACAGGTGAAAATTCCGTTCAGATTCTTTGCTGCGGCCGCGAAACGGCGGTCGGGCCGAGGATGATACGTCGGTAGGGCTGGCAGGTCGAACCCGTTGCAGGTTCGACCTGTTGCATTCAGACCCGTACGTTGCCGCGTGGACCGGCGATGGCCCAGATGATCAGGCCCAATACCGGCAGCAAGATGATCAGCAGTACCCACAGGACCTTGGCCCCGGTCGAGGCACCACTCTTGATGACGTTGATGACCGCCCAGATGTCCAGCGCGAGGATGATCAGGCCGATCAGGCTATTGAAAGTGGAACCCATGTGATACTCCTTGTGGATGGCATGCATCAACTAGGATAGCGGCGTGTCGCAGGGGTTCCGTGGCAACCGAGCGAAAGCTGGAACAAGCGTTCAGACGTGCACTGCGACGCGCAATGCCTCCAGGGCTGGTACCGCCACGATGTGCAATTCTGCGCCCAGCGCCGTCACCCGATCCACGTCCTTGCCGTACACCAGCACCATCTGCAGTTCGTCGTCCAGTGGCTGGCTGAAGTTGAACAGCACGTAGCCGCCCTCTTCCTTGCTCATGGCTCCCAGTTGCACCTGGATACGATTGAGCGCGGTCAGCGCCTCGACCTTGTTCAGCTGTTTGGGCTTGATATTGAAGGTCACATCGGGCCCGAACGAGTCGATGATCTGCTGCAGCAACTCGGGGTAGGTGTCGGCCTGGAAAATGACCGTGTCGGGCAGACTGCCCACCACCACCCATTCGCCCAGTGGGATGGCAAAGCTGTCGTCGTAGTTGATGTCGGGGTTGGCGGCCAGGAAGGCCTGGGGATCGGCGTAGGCCTGGGCGGCTTCATCGGCAATGCGTTCGATGTCTTCATCGCGCATGCAGCCCGAACCGATTTTACCGATGAGTTCGACAAGTGACTGTTTCATGAGGCAACCCCTGCGGCGCTGGAAAAAGGCCGCAAGGATAGCCGCAATTCAGCCAAGCGGGTATCAGGCCGCCAGCTTCTGCAACTGTTCGATGGTCAGCGTGGCCCCCATGGCACGCGCGGCGCCCAGGGCAGTGATGCCTTGTGCGTCCACTGCGTTCGGGTTGGCGCCCTGCGCCAGCAGGTACTCGACCATCTCCGTGCGATTGAACATCGCGGCCATCATCAGCGCGGTCCGGCCATCGGCCGATGCACCATCGACCGGGGCACCCTGCTCGATCAGCAACTGCACCATGGGCAGGTTGCCTTTGAAAGCGGCGCCAGCCATGGGCAGTTGATTCTTGTCGTTGGCAATCAACGGATCGGCCTTGTACTGCAGCAGCGCGCGTGCCGCATCGAGGTGGCCGTGATAGGTCGCCAACATCAACAAGGTGTCGCCGTTGTGGTTGCGCAGATTGGGCGGCAGGCCCTTTTCGAGCAGGCGCTCGAGCATCTGCGCATCGCCGTTGCGAGCGACGTCGAACACTTGTTCAGCGAACTCGGCGGCTTCTTCGTCGTTCATCTGGCGAGCTTCGGGTTGGGTCATGGCAAAACCTCCTGGCAAATGGTTCACGGTAGGCAGTGTTCCCGCTGGGCGTCGAGCCTGCAACAGAGCCTGGCTATCGCCCCTGGAAGCGGGAATTTATTGGCGATTTGTGGTCATAGACAGTAATGGCGAAGGAAAAAATCCGTCCTGCGCCTGTCATTCCCTCCGGGCGACTTACCGTCAGACCCACCACGCCGCGCAAAATGCAGCATGCCCGACGACCATTCATGCAAATTGCACGGAGCCCGAATTTTGCCTTATTCCCAAGCTGTTGATTTACAAGGTTTTTATATTTAACGAAACTTGGCACACTCGCTGCAACTACCTAGACATGCCTGCCAACTTGCTAGGAGCTGCACATGAACTTCCTCCACGAAAAATTCGTTTCCGTTTTCTCCGAGTACGAAGTGACCACCCAGCCGCGTCCGGATGGTGCTGTTCTGCTGACCCTGCGTGATACTGATGGCAAACAGATCAAACGCTCTATTTCCTATGCCCAGCTGCACACCCCTGAGCAGCTGACCTGGGTCATCAGCGCGATCCGTCGCGACTTGGCCGGCGAAGCCAGCCAGCTGCCAGCAATCAACATGCTGCAAAGCCAGAACCGCTTCGCGCTGCCGACCTACCATTCGGCCTGATCAGCGTAGGCTGATCTGCCCGGCAAGTGTTGCTCGGCACGTATTCGCTGGACCGCTGTTGCTTGACCTCTGTTTCTTCTAAAGCCCGATACCTGGCGCATCCTGGTATCGGGTTTTTTTTCGGCTCGATAGAGGCCGGATCATTCGTCCAGCCCTGGAAACAGATCGTTCATAGGCTGCACCACGTACTCCGGGCACCAGCCACGTGAGTCGGTGAGCACGCGCAACGCAATCAGTCGCCCCCGCTCGCCCATGTCCAGCCAATGGGCCATGCCCGCCGGAACCACGACGCGATCATCGCGCTCGCACAGCAGCGCGTACACGTAACCCCCAACGTGCAGGTTCAACAGCGCGCGGCCCGCCAGCACGCACAGTACCCATTCTCCGACAAGACGATGCTCGCGCAGCAGTTCGGCCTGCGTCGGGGTGTGCTGCACGTTGTTCTCGTCCAGGCTGAGCACGTCCACGCTCATGTAGCCACCTTGGGCCATCCAGGCGTCGACCTCGGCCCGACAGCTTGCGACGACCTCCTCGGGGCTTGCCTCGAACGAGACGGGCAGCGTCGATCCGGCGCGTTCGAAGCGCACACCGAGCTCTGCCAGCGTAGCCGCAATGTCTTCGGTGTGGCTCAGCACCTTGTTGGGGATGTCTGCAGTGCTGTGGTGATAGACGCTCAGGCGACTCATGCAAATTCCTCGAATGGGTTTCAGTGACTGGCCACAGGTGGCAGATCATGGGGCGTGCGCCTGAGCATGATCAACGCGGCAGCGAACGCGGCGAGGCTGGCCAGGGCAAACGTGCCGGCAGCGCCCAGGGATTGCCACAGGTAGCCTGAGTAGAGCGCCCCCAGGGCGCCGCCGACACCGGCCAGTGCGGCATACAGGGCCTGCCCCTGACCCTGCTGATGGGCGCCGAAACTGCGCTGCACGAAATGGATCGCCGCCGCATGGAAGCTGCCGAAGGTGGCGGCGTGCATCAGCTGCGCCAGCACCAGCAGCCACAGGTGTTCGGCGAAACTGCCCAACAGCAACCAGCGTATGGCCGCCAGGAGGAAACTGGCGATGAGCACATGGCGCAAGGAAAAGCGCGCCAGAATCCGGCTCATGGCCAGGAACATCAGGACCTCGGCCACCACCCCGACTGCCCACAGCATGCCGATCACCGCACGGCTGTAGCCCAGCTGCTCCAGGTGCAGGGTCAGAAACGTGTAGTACGGGCCGTGGCTCAGCTGCATCAGGCCCACACACCCATAGAACGCCAATACGCCGGGGCGAATCAGCTGTTTCATGAAGCCCTCCCCCGTCGTGCGCCGAATGCCCTCGCCGGCAGGTACATCCGGTACCCACGCACTCGCCACGACGATACCGGCCATGATCAACAGCAGCGCGTACGGATAGGCATCCAGGCTCAGGCTCTCGAATACCCGGCCCAGGCCCACCACGGCCAGAATGAAGCCGATCGAGCCCCATAGGCGGACCTGGCTGTAACGTGCGGTTTGCCCCTGCAGGTGTGCCAGCGTCAAGGTTTCGAATTGTGGCAGTACCGCGTGCCAGAAGAACGCGTGCAGGGCCATCACCATTGCCAGCCAGGCGTAGCCGGTGTCCACCAGGATCAGGGAAAAACTGGCCAGGGTGCAGACCGCGCCAATGCGCACGATGGCCAGGCGTCGACCGGTGTGGTCGCCCAGCCAACCCCACAGGTTGGGCGCCACGCAGCGCATGAGCATGGGAATCGCCACCAGCTCGCCGATGCGCGCGCTGTCGAAGCCCAGATAGTGGAAGTACAGCGCCAGGAACGGCGCCGTCGACCCGAGCAAGGCAAAATAGAACAGGTAGAAGGTGGAGAGCCGCCAATACGGGACCGAATGCCCCGCCGGCGGCGGCACCGCGCTCAAAGCTGGCCCAGCACCGGGGTGTCGACCTTGACGTCGGCATTCTGCGCGCGATGGCGCAGCAGGTGGTCCATCAACACGATGGCCATCATGGCTTCGGCGATGGGCGTGGCACGGATGCCCACGCACGGATCATGGCGGCCCTTGGTGATGACGTCCGCCGGCTGGCCGTGAACGTCGATCGAGCGACCCGGCGTGGTGATGCTGGACGTTGGCTTGAGGGCCAGGTGAGCGATGATCGGCTGGCCCGAGGAAATGCCACCCAACACACCCCCCGCGTGGTTGCTGAGGAACCCTTCGGGCGTCATCTCGTCGCGGTGCTCGGTGCCGCGCTGGGCAACGCAGGCGAAACCGGCGCCGATTTCCACGCCCTTGACCGCGTTGATGCTCATCAGGGCATGGGCCAGCTCGGCGTCCAGGCGATCGAAGATCGGCTCGCCCAGGCCCGGCATGACGCCTTCGGCCACCACGGTGATCTTGGCGCCGACCGAATCCTGGTCGCGGCGCAGCTGGTCCATGTAGGCCTCCAGCTCCGGAACCTTGTCCGGATCGGGGCTGAAGAAGGCGTTGTCTTCGACGCCATCCCAGCTCTTGAAGGCAATCGGGATCGGGCCCAGCTGGCTCATGTAGCCGCGGATCTGGATACCCTGGGTGGCCAGGTACTTCTTGGCGATCGCGCCTGCGGCCACGCGCATGGCCGTTTCACGCGCCGAACTGCGACCACCGCCACGGTAGTCGCGCTCGCCGTACTTGTGATGGTAGGTGTAGTCCGCGTGGGCCGGGCGAAACAGATCCTTGATCGCCGAGTAGTCCTTGGATTTCTGATCGGTATTGCGAATCAGCAGGCCGATCGAGGTACCGGTGGTACGCCCTTCGAACACCCCGGAGAGAATCTCGACCTCATCGGGTTCCTGACGCTGGGTGGTGTGCCGGCTGGTACCCGGCTTGCGTCGATCGAGGTCGCGCTGCAGGTCGTCCACGGAAATTGCCAGCCCTGGCGGACAGCCGTCGACGATGGCGACCAGCGCCGGGCCATGGCTTTCGCCAGCGGTGGTGACAGTGAACAGCTTGCCGAAGGTATTGCCGGACATGCAGGGCGCTCCGCGAAATCAACCGAATCAGACAGAGCGCCAGTATACGCAGGGTCGACGGCCAGTTCATCCCTGAACCTTAGCCAGACGCCCCAGTCCAAAGCGCACTTCCCTTGATAGTGGCTCGATGATGTTGCAGATGACGTTCCGGTTGGTTGCCTTGTTTCTGTTCATCAGCAGCACCGCTGCACTGGCCGCCACCCCTGATATTGCCAGGCGCCCGATTGAGCTGCAGACCGCTCAGGGCACGCTGTACGGCTCGCAGTTGGTGCCCCGTGCGGATCGGCCGGTGCCGGTGGTGCTGATGATTTCCGGCTCTGGTCCGACCGACCGGGACGGCAACAATCCCGAGGCGGGTCGCAACGACAGCCTGAAGAAGCTCGCCTTGCTGCTGGCGCAGAACAACATTGCCAGCGTGCGCTACGACAAGCGCGGCGTGGCCACCGGCCGCAAGGCCACCCCCGACGAGCGCGACCTGAGCGTGGCAGGCTACGTCGACGATGCCGTGGCGTGGAGCGCGCAGCTCAAGCGCGACCCGCGCTTCGGCCCGCTGATCATCCTGGGCCACAGCGAAGGTGCGCTGATCGCCACTCTGGCAGCGCAGCGCGCCCAGGCCGATGCGGTCATTTCGCTGTCGGGCAGCGGTCGCCCGCTGGGCGAAGTGTTGCGCGAGCAGATCGGCGAGCGCTTGCCAGCCGAGCTGCAACCGCGCAGCTATCAGTTGATCGAGCGCCTGGAAGCTGGGCAGTACGACCCGGACGTGCCCCAGCCCCTGCAGGTGCTGTTTCGCCCCAGCGTGCAGCCTTACCTGATTTCGCTGTTGCGCCAGGACCCTGCGCAGGCCTTCGCCGCCTTGAAGATCCCCGCCCTCATCGTCCAGGGCAGCAACGACATCCAGGTCGGGATTGGCGATGCGCAGGCACTGCAACGCGCCAAGCCCGATGCGCAGCTGGCGCTGATTCCCGGCATGAACCACGTGCTGCGTATCGTGCCGATGGACCTGCCCTCGCAACTCAAGTCGTATCGTGACCACAAACGTCCGCTGGCGGCGGAACTGGGTCAGGCAGTGGTGAAATTCATCGACGGGCTTTGAAGCAACGCGCCAGGGGACCCATGGCAGCGTTCAAGAGTGGGCAGGCGTGGCCGATACAAGGTGCGTGAAGAGGATCGCACCATGACCGAACAAGCCCCGCCAGAAGCCGTCGTCGAAGAACCTGCAGCGCCGCCGCGGCCGTGGGCCGAGGTGACCCCCGAGCAGTTCAGGATGCTGCGCCTGTCGCCCCTGCCCGCCGACCGTGCCAGCGGCCCGCGCCCCTTGCGTTTCGTGCAGTTCGGCATGGCCGAGCGCCACGACCCTGCCCTGAGCCTGTTGCGCCTCGACATCCAGCTGCCTGCCCAGCGCGTGCGCAGCGAGCAGAACCGGCTGGATGTCTGGGTCGATCATCAGCTGCGACAGGTCAGCCTGGGCAGTGACGCAGGCCTGCAACTGGAACCGGTCAACCGTGGCCTGGGGCGCTTCGTCATGGCCCACGCCGCTGCATGGCTGCAGCGTCATTGGCCGCACTACACGCTGCAAGGCGCGGCGTTGTCGAGCAAGGAAGCGCTCCAGCCTGCCGGCCTGGATCGTCGTGACCACGCGCTGCGCACCCAAGGCTTGAACGTTGAATACGCAGACGTGCAACGCCTCAAGGGCCAGTACCACCCGATTGCCGTCAGTCAGTTGCTGAGCACCTGGAACGCGGAGAAAGTTCAGATGGTCGAGGTGCTGGCGGCCAGCGAGATGCTGCAGATGGCCGAGCAGCAGTTGCAGGAGATGGAGTTGAGGCTGCACGGGCAGCAGGAACGTATCGGTAAATTCTCGCGCGAGGAAAGTGGCCTACGTTTCACCATCGCCTGCCTCATTGCATTCGCTGTGTTCCAGGCCGCGCTGCTGATCTGGATCGCCACCCACCGCTGACAGCGGCACTCGCAAAAACTGTGTGGAAGCGGGCTCTGCACGCGAAGGCGTTACTGCGGTATCGAGCCAAACCGCTGCAGACGTTCGCGAGCGCAACCCGCTCTACAGTTCATGCGCCCTCAGATACGCGAAGCGAACAACGCCTGATGCTCACGGCACTGTGCCGCGCTGAGCATGAACACGCCGTGCCCGCCGCGCTGGAACTCCAGCCAGTGGAAATCCACCTCCGGATAGAGCGCCTCGACGTGCACCTGGCTGTTGCCGACCTCGATGATCAACAGGCCTTTGTCGTTGAGGTGATCCGCCGCCTCGGCCAGCATGCGCCGCACCAGGTTCAGGCCGTCGTCGCCACAGGCCAGGCCCAGCTCGGGTTCGTGCTGATACTCGGCGGGCATGTCGGCGAAATCCTCGGCATCGACATAAGGCGGGTTGGACACGATCAAGTCGAAACGCTGCCCCGGCAACCCTTCGAAACCATCGCCCTGCACCGTATAGACCCGCTCTTCCTGGCCATGCCGCTCGATGTTCTGATTGGCCACCTCGAGCGCCTCGAACGACAGGTCGGCCAGCACTACTTCAGCGTCCTGAAAAACGTCGGCGCAAGCGATGCCGATGCAGCCCGAACCGGTGCACAGGTCGAGAATCCGCGTCGGCGGCTGGCTCAGCCAGGGCTCGAAGCGGTTCTCGATCAGTTCGCCGATCGGTGAACGTGGCACCAGCACCCGTGCATCGACGATGAACGACATGCCGCAGAACCATGCCTCGCCGATCAGGTAGGCGGCCGGCACGCGCTCTTCCATGCGCCGCTTGAGCAGGTGCTGCACACGCACGATCTCATCGTCTTCCAGGCGGCAATCCAGGTAGCTGTCGGCAATTTCATAAGGCAGGTTCAACGCCCCCAGCACCAACAGACGGGCTTCGTCCCAGGCGTTGTCGGTACCGTGGCCGAAGAACAGCTCTTCGCCATGAAAACGGCTGACGGCCCAACGGATGTGGTCGCGCACGGTGCGCAAGCGGGAAGTGATCACAAAAGCTCCTCGGTCGAATCAAGCCGGAATATTAACAGAGGCCCGCGGGTGATTTTCGCGATGTTCGCTCAATCCGATTCACAGAACGGCTCGAGCAGAGGACAATGCGGCAAAAGCCCTAGCCAAAGGAGCCCCAGATGTCCGTTCCAAAGACGATGTTCCAACTCAGTGGCCGCGGTTTCCCGCCCACCCGGATCGCCAACGCCAGCCTGATCATCATCGATGCGCAGAAGGAATACCTCAGTGGCGACCTGGCCCTGTCGGGCATGGACGAAGCGCTGGCCAACATCGCCAGCCTGGTTGCCGCGGCGCGTGCGGCCAAGCGTCCGGTGGTGCACATCCGCCACCTGGGCACCGTTGGCGGGCTGTTCGACCCCCAGGGCCGACGCGGCGAGTTCATCGAGGGTTTCGAACCGCAGGGCGACGAAGCCGTGGTCGAGAAGCGCATGCCCAATGCCTTCAACAATACCGGGCTGCACGAGCTGCTGCAGAGCTACGGCCATCTGGACCTGATCGTCTGCGGCTTCATGAGTCACTCCAGCGTCAGCACCACCGTGCGCGCTTCCAAAGACTACGGCTATCGCTGCACGTTGGTGGCCGACGCCTGCGCGACCCGTGACCTGCCCCAGGGCGACGGCGTGCTTGCCGCAGCCAAGGTGCAGGAAGCAGAAATGGCCATCATGCGTGACAACTTCGCCGCAGTTGCCATGACCGGCGACTTGCTCTGACCCCCAGCCGGCCCGATCGCCACCGAGGAATCAATGAAGTCATCCCATGGTTTCAATGCGCGCAGACTCAGGAAACGTGCTCCCGGTGGCTGGCGCTATCGTCTGGGCGCGGGGCTGGGCGCCGTGCTGCTGACCTTCGGCCTGCTGCTGGCGATGGCCGGCATCGCTACCCTGCTGGGGCATCCGCCTCAGGTCGCCGGGCTGGACACCACCACCAGCGGCGCAGCCATACTCGCTGGCATGGGGCTGCTGGTGCTTTATCTGGGCCTGTGGCTCTGGCGCCGCAGTCGCCGTGGAATGCGCCGCAGCCGTGAACTCGGCCTGGCCCCGCACCTGATGAAAAAGCACGATTGAGTCGCGTAGACTAGCGCTCCCGTGGTGGAGACCTTCATGCAAGACGACGAATTTTCCCTGTTCAAGGACCAGATGCGCGGCGTGCGGCGTATCCAGCACGATCGCGCCGACACCGGCAGGCCGAAAGCCGACAAGCTCAAGCTGCAGGCACTGCGCCAGGCAGCCACGGTGGGCACCCAGGGCACGACGGTCGACGGGCTGTCCGATCAGTTCGTCATCGACGTCGGCCCCGAGGACGACCTGCACTGGGCGCGCGACGGCGTCCAGGAAAGCCAGATGCGCAAGCTCAAGGTCGGCCAGATCCCCTTCGAAGGCAGCCTCGACCTGCACGGCATGACGGTGGAGAAAGCCCGCGAAACGCTCTGGGCATTCCTCGCCGAAGCCACTCGCTTCGAGATCCGCTGCGTGCGCGTGACCCATGGCAAGGCGGTGCGCCTGGACGGCAAGCGGCCGATGATCAAGAGCCATGTCAACACCTGGCTGCGCCAGCACACGCAGGTGCTGGGCTTCACCTCCTGCCAGCCACGCCACGGCGGCGCCGGCGCGGTGTACGTGATGCTCAAGCGCACCATGCTCGAAGGCCGCGACGAATAACGCTTCGCTTGCACCCGTGCGAGCGGAGCCGTACCCTTCGCGTCTGCGAAATATTTCCCCACAGGTTTGATCATGTCCCTGGAACAGAACTACACCGAGATCCTTGGCCAGCTCGGCGAGGACGTTAACCGCGAAGGCCTGCTCGATACGCCCAAACGCGCCGCCAAAGCCATGAAGTACTTGTGCCGCGGCTACGAGCAGACTCTCGATGAAGTCACCAACGGTGCGCTGTTCAGCTCCGATGCGAGCGAAATGGTCTTGGTCAGGGATATCGAACTCTATTCGTTGTGCGAGCATCATCTGCTGCCGTTCATTGGGCGTGCTCACGTCGCCTACATTCCCAGCGGCAAGGTGCTCGGGCTGTCCAAGGTGGCGCGTATCGTCGACATGTACGCTCGCCGCCTGCAGATCCAGGAAAACCTGGGTCGGCAGATCGCCGATGCGGTGCAGCAGGTCACCGGCGCACTGGGTGTCGCCGTGGTCATCGAAGCCAAGCACATGTGCATGATGATGCGTGGCGTCGAGAAGCAGAATTCCTCGATGATCACCTCGGTGATGCTGGGCGAGTTCCGCGACAACGCGGCGACCCGCAGCGAATTTCTCAGCCTGATCAAGTAAGCCGTACCCCAACCTCGAGGGCTGCCACATGTTGATGAAAGCGTTGCGTATCGGACTGGGCCAGGTGATCGTGGCGGGCGACCTGCTCACCCGCCCACCGCGGCGCAAGCGCAGCCCCGAAGCGCAGGCCGAGGTCGACCGCGCCGCCAGCGGGCTGACGCTCTATCAGTTCCACGCCTGCCCGTTCTGCGTGAAGACCCGGCGCACCCTGCACAAGCTCAATGTGCCGGTGCCCCTGCGCGACGCCAAGAACGACCCCGTGGCGCGCGATACCCTGCTGGCCGAGGGAGGCAAGATCAAGGTGCCCTGCCTGCGTATCGAGGAGGCCGGCAAGGTTACCTGGATGTACGATTCCAAAGTGATCATCGATTACCTCAACACCCGCTTCGCGGCAGCCTGAGCGCTGTCGCCCAGCTGTATCGTCGATTGATCGCGCCGCTGTACCGCATGCGCCCGTACACCTTGGCTTACCCTTGAGCGACGCTGCTCAGGACAAGGATCGGACCGCCATGCCCAACCCCACCACCGTCGCCCCGCTGCGCCCGTTGGCCGATACCGCGCCATCTGCCGTGGTGGCCGGTTTCATCGCCATGATGACCGGCTATACCAGCTCGCTGGTCCTGATGTTCCAGGCCGGCCAGGCCGCCGGCCTGACCACCGCGCAGATATCCTCGTGGATCTGGGCACTGTCGATCGGCATGGCGGTGTGCAGCATCGGTCTCTCGCTGCGCTACCGCACCCCCATAACAGTCGCCTGGTCGACACCGGGCGCAGCCTTGCTGATCACCAGCCTGGGCGGCGTGAGTTACCCGGAAGCCATCGGCGCGTTCATCACCTGCGCGGTACTGGTCACGATCTGCGGCCTGACCGGCAGTTTCGAGCGCCTGCTCAAGCGCCTGCCTGCTTCGCTGGCCGCAGCGCTGCTGGCCGGTATCCTGTTCAAGATCGGCAGCGAGATATTCGTCGCCGCGCAACATCGCACAGCCCTGGTGCTGTGCATGTTCTTCACCTACCTGATGGTGAAACGGCTGTCGCCGCGCTATGCGGTGCTGGCAGCGCTGGTCATCGGCACGCTGGTGTCCGGCGCGCTCGGCTTGCTCGATTTCAGCCATTTCAGCCTGCAGGTCGCCGAGCCGCAGTGGACCACGCCGTCCTTTTCCCTGGCCGCGACCATCAGCATCGGCATTCCCCTGTTCGTGGTGGCGATGACCTCGCAGAACATGCCGGGTATCGCCGTGCTGCGCGCCGATGGTTATCAGGTAGCGGCCTCGCCATTGATCTCGGTGACGGGTATCGCCTCGTTGCTGATGGCGCCGTTCGGTTCCCATGGAGTCAACCTGGCGGCCATCAGCGCGGCCATCTGCACGGGGCCGCATGCCCATGAAGACCCCACCAAACGCTATACCGCGGCGGTCTGGTGCGGCGTGTTCTACGCCATTGCCGGCACGTTCGGCGCCACCCTGGCAGCGCTGTTCGCCGCCCTGCCCAAAGAACTGGTGCTGTCGATCGCCGCACTGGCGTTGTTCGGCTCCATCATCAATGGCCTGACTCAGGCCATGAGCGAGCCGAAGGAGCGCGAGGCCGCCCTGGTGACGTTCATGGTCACCGCCTCGGGCCTGACGCTGTTTTCGGTAGGCTCGGCGTTCTGGGGGATCATCGCCGGCGTACTGACGTTGCTGATTCTCAACGCGGGCAAGCTCAGCCGTTGATCTGCGCAACCACATCGGCCAATGCCTGGGCTGGATCGGCAGCCTGGCTGATCGGACGCCCGATCACCAGGTAATCGGAACCCGCATCCAGCGCCTGGCGGGGTGTGAGGATGCGCCGCTGGTCATCCTGTGCGCTGCCGGCCGGGCGAATGCCTGGCGTGACCAGCTGCAGGGTCGGATGGGCTGCCTTCAAGGCCTGGGCTTCGAGCGCCGAACAGACCAGACCATCCATGCCGGCTTTTTGCGCCAGCGCCGCCAGGCGCAGCACCTGCTCCTGCGGCTCGATGTCCAGGCCGATGGCGGCAAGGTCTTCGCGCTCCATGCTGGTCAACACGGTGACGCCGATCAGCAACGGCTTGGCGCCAGAGCGCTGTTCCAGCACCTCGCGGCAAGCCGCCATCATGCGCAGGCCGCCGGAACAGTGGACGTTGACCATCCACACGCCCATTTCGGCAGCAGCCTTGACGGCCATGGCGGTGGTGTTCGGGATATCGTGGAATTTCAAGTCCAGGAACACCTCGAAGCCCTTGGCGTTCAAAGTTTCGACGATGCCCGAGGCGCTGCTGGTGAACAGCTCCTTGCCCACCTTGACCCGGCACAGCTTGGGATCCAGTCGATCGGCCAGCTTCAGGGCCGCTTCGCGGGTCGGGTAATCCAGGGCGACGATGATGGGAGTCTGGCAGACGGACATGGCGGGTTCTCTGGGGCAGGTCGAAATCGGCGCGCATTGTAGCGGATTTTGCCAAGGCGCGGGCGTCACCCACAGCCACTCGCCCTGGCATGCAGCGCCAGGCCGGCTCGATCGTGGAGGGCTATGATGGAACCACTGCGACACCCTGTCGCTCCAATCTTCACAAGCGCCGTGCATTCTCGGCGCACCTTTCAAGGAGTGTCCCATGCCCTGGTATGCCTGGTTGATATTGTTGGTGGCCATCGGCTCGATCGTCGGTGGCTTGATGGTGCTCAAGCAAAGTGCCCAGAAGCTGCCATTGACCGATGAGCAGCTGAAGAAGGTGCACGAACGCAATGCCGAAATGGATGCGAAGGACGCCCGCAACCGCTGACAGACGCGCGAAGTCCCGAGTGCGCCTGCACTTGGGACGCTTTGGATGCAGGCCGATGCTTATCCCCTGAAAACAGGCATGAGCCAGTGCATAACCTGGGTGCAATGCCCTGCAGGCCACGGCCCGCAAGCGTCTTCATGGCCTGCTCAAAAAACGAGCTATTTCAAGGGTTTATACACATTCGGCGTGCACCTGCCTGTGGATAAGCTTGGGAGAACAGGCCGCAGGCCACGCAGCGCAAGGCTTTGCCGGCCTTGATCAATTTATGATCAGTGACTATCGCCACCCCAGCCGGTGCGCGCCGCACGTCTGATGGCCTCGAGCAACATGGCGAATGCCGGATTGTCGTTGTTCTCGCGCCAGATCAGGTGCAATTCGCTCTGCACGCCCTCGCCCAGATCGATATCGCGAAATACCACATTCTTGAATACCACGCTGGTGGCGCAACGCGGCACCAGGGCAACGCCCATGCCGGCATTGACCAGCGCCAGGATGGTCAGCGACGAGCCCAGCCATTGCACGTATTGCGGGGTCACCTGAGCCGAACGCAACATTCCTGTGAGCAATTCATTGAACGGCGGATAGGCCGAGTGCGAGTACATCAGGAACGGCTGGTCGTCCAGATCTTGCACGCGCACCACGCCGGCGTCGGCCAGCGGGTGCCCGGCTGGGGTGGCCAGGACGAAGGGTTCACGCACCAGGCATTCGGTCAGGTAGCCGCTGTCGAGCAACGGTGCGCGCGCGATGCCCAGGTCGATACGCCGGGCACGCAAGGCCTCGTGTTGCTGGTAGGTATTCATTTCCGAGAGGTCGATCTTCACCTGCGGCTGCTTGAGCCGCGCCTCGGCGATGACCTTGGGCAGGAACTCGTACACCGCGCTGCCGACGAAGGCGATGTTCACCGAGCCGATATCGCCTTCGGCAAAACGCCGGGCCGACACCGCCGCTTGCTGCGCGCGCTCCAGCAGATTCTGCGCCTCGACGAAAAACGCCCGCCCGGCTGCGGTAAGCGCCACGCTGCGGGTGCTGCGGGTGAACAGCTCCACGCCCAGGTGATGTTCCAGCAATTGGATCTGCCGACTCAAGGGCGGCTGGGTCATATTGAGACGTTCGGCGGCGCGGCGAAAATTGAGTTCCGTGGCCACCGTGGTAAAGCAGCGGAGC
Organism: Pseudomonas sp. CFBP 13719; assembly: GCF_014842095.1. NCBI lineage: Bacteria > Pseudomonadati > Pseudomonadota > Gammaproteobacteria > Pseudomonadales > Pseudomonadaceae > Pseudomonas > Pseudomonas sp. CFBP 13719. Next base: position 32,781 of record NZ_JACYVB010000008.1, read on the forward strand.
TGACTGAGCTCGAACATTGATTCAACCTCGGTATCAATCAAGTGCCAACTTGAATTGGACTGAAACAATACCCCAAGTTCATGATCGAGCCCTCCAAAAAAAATAACCATCGGAGTCGCCCTTGAACGTTCAATCCGGTGCCATCGACCCCAGCGTGCTCGCCAGCGCGGTGGCCAAGGTCAAACGGCATGTGCTGCCACTGTTCGTCGTGATGTTCATCGTCAATTACATCGACCGGGTGAACATCGGTTTCGTCCGCACTCACATGGAAACCGACCTGGGTATCGGCGCCGCTGCCTACGGCCTGGGTGCGGGGCTGTTCTTCGTTGGCTACGCGCTGTTCGAAGTGCCCTCCAACATGCTCCTGCAACGCTTCGGTGCCCGCGCCTGGCTCACGCGGATCATGTTCACCTGGGGCCTGGTGGCCATGGGCATGGCATTCGTCAAGGGTGAAACCAGCTTCTACGTCATGCGCTTTCTGCTCGGCGTCACCGAAGCGGGCTTCTATCCCGGCGTGCTCTACTACTTCACCCAGTGGCTGCCTGCCAGCGAGCGCGGCAAAGCCATGGCAATCTTCCTCAGTGGTTCGGCCATCGCCTCGATCATCTCCGGACCCATCACCGGCGCACTGTTGAGCGTGACCGGGCTGGGCCTGCATGGCTGGCAGTGGATGTTTCTGATCGAGGGCGGCGCTTCGGTGGCGCTGTGCGGGTTCGTCTACTACTGGTTGCAGTCGCACATCCACGAAGCCAAGTGGCTCACCGCCACCGAGCAGACGACCCTGAGCCGCGTCATCGCCGACGAGCAGCGGGCGCGGGAAGCAGAGCACGTGGTCAAGCCGTCGATCTTCAAGTTGCTCGCCGACACGCAGATCCTGGTGTTCTGCTTCATCTTCTTTTCGGTGGCCCTGACCATCTACGGCGCCACGTTCTGGCTGCCCAGCATGATCAAGAAGATGGGCAACGTGTCCGACTTCGAAGTGGGCCTGTTCAACTCCATTCCCTGGATCATTTCGATTGCCGCCATGTACGGCTTCGCCGCCCTGGCTGCGCGCTTCAAGCATCAGCAGGCGTGGGTGGCAACGACCTTGCTGATCGCAGCCGCAGGCATGTTCATGTCGACCTACGGCGGTCCGGTATTCGCCTTCGTTGCCATCTGTTTTGCCGCCGTAGGTTTCAAGGCCGCCTCGGCGTTGTTCTGGCCGATCCCGCAAGCCTATCTGGACGCACGCATCGCTGCCGCCGTGCTGGCCCTGATCAACTCGGTGGGCAACCTGGGCGGCTTCGTCGCCCCGACCGTGTTCGGTTTTCTGGAAGAGAAGACCGGGTCGATCCAGGGCGGCCTGTATGGCCTGGCCGCCACCTCCGTGCTGGCCGCGATCGTGGTGTTTTTCGCCCGCACCCGACCCCGCGGGCAGAAGCCCGATGACAAGCCGCTGCAACCTGCCGCTGCGCACTGACAAGGAACGCCCCGCCAGGCGGGGCCTGCATCCCGAGGAGAATGCCTGTGAAGATCAAACGCGTAACCGTTACCCCGATCGCTTTCCGCGACCCGCCACTGCTCAATGCCAGCGGCATCCACGAACCCTATGCCTTGCGCTCGATCATCGAGGTGGAGAGCGACAACGGCTATGTCGGGCTGGGCGAAAGCTACGGCGACGCACCGGCGCTGGCCATTCAGATGGCCATCAAGGACCAACTGCCGGGCCTGGACCCGTTCAACCTCAACGGTCTGCGCCAGATCGTCGCCAGCACTGTCGCCAGGCACAAGCCGGCCAGCGTAAGCGGCGCCGAGTTGGCACCGGGCTCTCATGCCAGCAAGGCGGTGACCAACGCCTATTCGGCATTCGAGGTGGCGTTGCTCGACCTGCAGGCGCGTTCGCTGAACCGCCCGCTTGTGGATCTGCTCGGTGGCGCGGTGCGTGACGAAGTGCCATTCAGTGCCTACCTGTTTTTCAAGTACGCCGAGCACGTCGACTCGCCCTACCCTGCGGACAACTGGGGCGAGGCCTTGAACGAGGAGCAGATCGTCGCCCAGGCCAGGCGCATGATCGAGCAATACGGTTTCAAGAGCATCAAGCTCAAGGCCGGCACCCTCGAACCCGAGCGCGAGGTGGCGTGCATTCTGGCCCTGAAAAAAGCCTTTCCCGACCACCCGCTGCGCATCGACCCCAACGGCAACTGGTCGCTGGAAACGTCGATCCGCATGGCCGAGCTGCTTGGCGACAGCCTGCAATACTATGAGGACCCCTGCCCCGGGCTGGACGACATGGCCGAGTTGCACAAGCGTACCGGGCTGCCCTTGGCGACCAACATGGTGGTGACCGACTTCGCCGAGTTTCGCCGCAGCGTCGAGCGCAACAGTGTGCAGATCGTGCTCGCCGACCATCACTACTGGGGTGGCCTGCGCGATACCCAAGTGCTGGCGAGCATGTGTCACACCTGGGGCCTGGGTGTGTCCATGCATTCGAACTCGCACCTGGGCATCAGCTTGATGGCCATGGCCCATGTGGCGGCGTCGGTGCCGAACCTGGATTACGCCTGTGACACTCACTATCCGTGGCAGGAGCCGGACGAAGAAGTGATCAAGGGCGGCAAGCTGCCCATCGTCGACGGCTGCGTGAAGATCAACAAGACACCGGGACTGGGGCTGGAACTGGATCGCGACCAGCTGGGCATGCTGCATGAACAGTTCCTGCGCTGCGGGATTCGTTCTCGCGACGACGTGCGGCAGATGACCAGGTACAAGCCGGACTGGAAAGCGGTGAAGCCACGGTTTTGAAACCAACCCTGAAGCGGTCATCGGCCGCGAACGCACCGCCATAACCCTGACACACCGCGCCGTCTACTTCGCGGCCACTGACCGCTCCCACGGTTTGTCCCGACCCCTGTGGGAGCGGTCATCGGCCGCGAACGGCACACGCCGAAGGAAGAGACAGCCGGAAATCCGTTTTCCCAGCCCGCCCGTATTCGGTTTTCCGAACGACCTGCTACTCATCCGCCCTACGCAAACACCAGAATTTCTATGCCCACCAATGACTTGCTCGCAAACCCCGCCCTTGGCACGACTCATGCTCTACACTCTTCAACGAAGCCGGCACCTACCCAGCCGCCGGATTTCGCTGTACCCCGAGGGCCTGCGGGCTCGATAAAAAAAACAAAGTCGAGGATTCATTGATGCGTATCGTTCCAAAACTCCTGAGCGCCGCCATTGCCGCCGCGCTGATCAGTACTCCAGCATTGGCTGCCGAACTCACCGGCACTCTGAAGAAAATCAAGGATTCGGGCACCATCACCCTCGGTCACCGCGACGCATCCATCCCCTTCTCGTACATCGCCGATGCGTCCGGCAAGCCGGTCGGCTACTCGCACGACATCCAGCTCAAGGTCGTCGAGGCCCTGAAGAAGGACCTCGACATGCCCGACCTGAAGGTCAAGTACAACCTGGTCACCTCGCAGACCCGGATTCCTCTGGTGCAGAACGGCACCATCGACCTGGAATGCGGTTCCACCACCAACAACGCCGAACGCGCCCAGCAAGTCGATTTCTCCGTGGGCATCTTCGAGATCGGCACCCGTCTGCTGAGCAAGAAAGATTCGTCCTACAAGGACTTCGACGACCTTAAAGGCAAGAACGTCGTCACCACCGCCGGCACCACCTCCGAGCGCATCCTCAAGTCCATGAACGCCGACAAGCAGATGGGCATGAACATCGTCTCGGCAAAAGACCACGGCGAGTCCTTCCAGATGCTCGAATCGGGACGCGCCGTCGCCTTCATGATGGACGACGCCCTGCTCGCCGGCGAAATGGCCAAGGCCAAGAAGCCTACCGACTGGGAAGTGACCGGCACGCCGCAGTCCTATGAAATCTACGGCTGCATGGTGCGCAAGGGTGACGAGCCGTTCAAGAAAGCGGTCGACGATGCGATCAAGGCCACCTTCGCTTCCGGCGACATCAACGGCATCTACGACAAGTGGTTCAGCCAGCCGATCCCGCCAAAGGGCCTGAACCTTGGCTTCCCGATGAGCGACGAGCTCAAGGCGCTGATCGCCAACCCCAACGACAAGCCGGCTCCCGACAAGAAGTCGTAAGCACCACCCTGCCTTCACTCGAGCGCCGCCCGGCGTTCGAGTGAAAGCCTGTGCCCGTGAATCAATTTCCGAGGGGTATTCCCCATGAATTACAACTGGGACTGGAGCGTCTTCTTCAAGTCCACTGGCGTCGGCAGCGAGATCTACCTGGATTGGTACATCTCCGGCCTGGGCTGGACCATCGCCATTGCCGTGGTCGCCTGGATCATCGCCCTGCTGCTGGGCTCCGTGCTGGGCGTCATGCGCACCGTACCGAGCCGCTGGGTCTCGGGCATCGCGACCTGCTACGTCGAACTGTTCCGCAACGTGCCGTTGCTGGTGCAGCTGTTCATCTGGTATTTCCTGGTCCCCGACCTGCTGCCCGAAGGCATGCAGGAGTGGTACAAGCAGGACCTCAACCCGACTACCTCGGCATTCCTCAGCGTAGTGGTGTGCCTGGGCCTGTTCACCGCGGCGCGGGTGTGCGAGCAAGTGCGTACCGGCATTCAGGCGCTGCCCCACGGTCAGGAATCGGCCGCCAGGGCAATGGGCTTCCGCCTGCCGCAGATCTACTGGAACGTGCTGTTGCCGCAGGCCTACCGCATCATCATTCCACCGCTTACCTCCGAATTCCTCAACGTGTTCAAGAACTCGTCGGTGGCATCGTTGATCGGCCTGATGGAATTGCTGGCGCAAACCAAGCAGACCGCGGAGTTTTCGGCCAACCTGTTCGAGGCCTTCACCCTGGCCACGCTGATCTACTTCACCCTGAACATGAGCCTGATGCTGTTGATGCGCGTGTTCGAACGCAGACTCGCCGTGCCTGGGTTGATCTCCCTGGGAGGTAAATGATGGACTTCAGTGGAATCATCCCGGCGCTGCCGGGCATGTGGAACGGCATGGTCATGACCTTGCAGCTGATGGTGCTGGGCGTCATCGGCGGCATTGCCCTGGGCACGATACTGGCCTTGATGCGCCTGTCATCGAACAAGCTGCTGTCGCGCTTCGCCGGTGCCTACGTCAACTACTTCCGTTCCATTCCGTTGCTGCTGGTCATCACCTGGTTCTACCTGGCGGTGCCCTTCGTGCTGCGCTGGATCACCGGCGAAGACACCCCGGTCGGTGCCTTCACCTCGTGCCTCGTGGCGTTCATGATGTTCGAGGCGGCGTACTTCTGTGAAATCGTGCGGGCCGGCGTGCAGTCCATCTCCAAGGGCCAGATGGGTGCCGCGCAAGCGCTGGGCATGAACTACGGTCAGACCATGCGCCTGATCATCCTGCCCCAGGCGTTCCGCAAGATGACCCCGCTGCTGCTGCAGCAGAGCATCATCCTGTTTCAGGACACTTCGCTGGTCTACACCGTCGGCCTGGTGGACTTTCTCAACTCGGCGCGCGCCAGCGGCGACATCATTGGCCGGGCCAACGAATTCCTGATCTTCGCCGGCGTGGTGTATTTCCTCATCAGCTTCAGCGCCTCCCTTCTGGTCAAGCGTCTGCAAAAAAGGTTAGCCGTATGATCTCCATCAAGAATATCAACAAGTGGTATGGCGACTTCCAGGTGCTCACCGATTGCAGCACCGACGTCAAGAAAGGTGAAGTGGTCGTGGTGTGCGGGCCCTCGGGTTCGGGCAAGTCGACCCTGATCAAGTGCGTGAATGCATTGGAGCCTTTCCAGAAAGGCGACATCGTGGTCGACGGCACGTCCATCGCCGATCCCAAGACCAACCTGCCCAAGCTGCGTTCGCGCGTGGGCATGGTGTTCCAGCATTTCGAGCTGTTTCCGCACCTGACCATCACCGAAAACCTGACCATCGCGCAGATCAAGGTGCTGGGCCGCAGCAAGGAAGAAGCCACCAAAAAAGGCCTGCAGTTGCTCGAACGCGTCGGCCTCTCCGCCCACGCCCACAAGCATCCCGGCCAGCTGTCCGGCGGCCAGCAGCAGCGCGTGGCAATCGCCCGCGCCCTGGCCATGGACCCGGTGGTCATGCTGTTCGACGAACCGACTTCGGCGCTCGACCCGGAAATGGTCAACGAAGTACTCGACGTGATGGTGCAACTGGCCCACGAAGGCATGACCATGATGTGCGTGACACATGAAATGGGCTTTGCCCGCAAGGTGGCCAACCGGGTGATCTTCATGGACCAGGGACAGATCGTTGAAGACTGCCCCAAGGAAGAATTCTTCGGCGATGTCAGCGCGCGGTCCGATCGCGCCCAGCAGTTCCTCGCCAAGATCTTGCAGCACTGATGACCGGCCGTCCTGCGCCCGCCCTGCGGGGTGCAGGACGCTGGCTGCTTGAAGGCGACTGTGATGAAATGCCTGCCCGCCACAAAGCCTGACCTGATCGTGAAGCCCCGCCTGATTCGCCAACTGTTCCTGCCGCCGCTGATCCTGCTGTTGACGCTGGGCCTGGGCTACGTGGGTTTTCTGGTCAGCGAGCACAACAGCATTCGCGCCTTGAGCGAAAACGGCGAACGGCAGCTTGAACTGCACGCGCGCGCCGTCGAAAGCGAAATCACCAAGTACACCTACCTGCCCAGCCTGCTGGAACTCGAGGACAGCGTCTCGACCCTGCTCAACGAACCCGACGGCGAGCACCGCCAGGCCGTCAACGATTACCTGGAAGGTCTCAATCGTCGCAGCCGCAGCCGCGCCATCTACGTGCTCGACACCACCGGCCGTGTGCAGGCCACCAGCAACTGGCGCGATGCCGACAGTTTTCTCGGCGAGGACCTGTCGTTCCGCGGTTATTTCCAAGCGGCCATTCGCGGCCAGCCCGGGCGGTTCTACGGCATCGGCAGCACCACCGGCGAGCCCGGCTATTTCCTCGCCCACGGCCTGGAGGAACACGGCAAGTTGATCGGCGTGGCCGTGATCAAGGTGCGCCTGGAAGCACTGGAAGAGCGCTGGCAGAAGGCTCGCCTGGAGGCCTTCGTCAGCGACGAGAACGGCATCATCATTCTTTCCAGCGATCCGGCGCGACGCTTGAAGTCGGTGCGCCCGCTGACCCCGGAAATCAAGGAGCGCCTGGCGCGCAGCCTGCAATACTACTGGTGGCCGCTCAACGAGCTCGAGCCGCTCGCCCGCCAGCGCCTGGCCGATGGGGTGGAGTTGCTCACCTTCACCACCCACACCGACAAGCCAGGCAAGGACATCGACGTCACCTACCTGTCGCAGTCACGGCGCCTGGCCGACACGCCCTGGCGCTTCACCCTGCTGACCTCCATGCAGGATCTGCGGCACGAAGCCATCGTGCAGGGCGTGCTGGTGGCCGTGGCCTTCGCCTTGCTGGCCTTCCTGCTGATTGCCTGGAACGAGCGACGCAAGGTACTGGCCACCCGCCTTGCCGCCCGTGAAGCGCTGGAACAGGCCAACAGCCATCTGGAGCGGCGCATCGCCGAGCGCACTCAGGACCTGCGCGCCAGCAACGAACGCCTCAAGGGCCAGATCCGCGAACGCCGCCAGGCCGAGGAAACGTTGCGCAAGGCCCAGGACGAGTTGGTGCAGGCAGGCAAGCTGGCCGCCATCGGCCAGATGTCGACCAGTATCGCCCACGAACTCAATCAACCGCTGGCGGCCTTGCGCACCTTGTCGGGCAATACCGTGCGTTTTCTGGAACGCGGCGCGCTGGACACGGCGAGCACCAACCTGAGCACCATGAATGAACTCATCGACCGCATGGGGCGCATCACTGCCAGCCTGCGCTCTTTCGCCCGGCGCGGCGACGACAAGGGCCAGGCCAGCCTGGGCAAGGCGCTGGACGGTGCGCTGCAGGTGCTGGCCAGCCGCATCGAGGCCAGTGGCCTGAGCGTGCAGCGCAACTGCAGCGAAATGCAGCTGGCGATCGACCAGACCCGCCTGGAACAGATTCTGGTCAACCTGATCGGCAACGCCCTGGATGCCACCGCCGGCGAACCGCAGCCGACACTCTGGCTGGAGGGGCGCATGGAGGGTGAGCGCTACGCCGTGCAGGTGCGCGACAACGGCCACGGCATCGACGTCGAGACACGCAAGCATCTGTTCGAGCCCTTTTTCACCACCAAACCCGGCGACCACGGCCTGGGCCTGGGCCTGACCCTGTCGGCCAGTCTGGCGGCGGCTGCCGGTGGCAACCTGGCCGTCGAGCACCCCGCCGACGGTGGCACCACTTTCATTCTCAGCCTGCCGCTTGCGGCAGCGTCGCCCAGCGAGTCGCCATGAACGCCTTGACCGTCCTGATCGTCGAAGACGACCCCCACGTACTGCTCGGCTGCCAGCAGGCCCTGGCGCTGGAAGACATTCCCAGCCAGGGCGTGGCCAGCGCCGAGGCCGCGCTGGCCTGCATCGGCGACGACTTTGCCGGTATCGTGGTCAGCGACATCCGCCTGCCCGGCATGGATGGCCTGGAACTGCTGAGCCAGCTGAAAGCGCGTGACCCCAGCCTGCCCGTGGTGCTGATCACTGGCCACGGCGACATTTCCATGGCCGTGGGGGCCATGCGCAGCGGCGCCTATGACTTCATGGAGAAGCCCTTCTCGCCTGAGCGCCTGGTGGACGTGGTGCGCCGCGCGCTGGAGCGACGCGGCCTGGCGCGCGAGGTCAGTTCGCTGCGCCGTCAATTGGCCGAACGCAGTTCGCTGGAAGGCCGCATCATTGGCCGTTCGCCCGCCATGCACAACCTGCGCGAGCTGATCGCCAACGTCGCCGACACCTCGGCCAACGTGTTGATCGAGGGTGAAACCGGGACCGGCAAGGAACTGGTCGCCCGCTGCCTGCACGATTTCAGCCGGCGCCAACCGCAGCCATTCGTGGCACTCAATTGCGGCGGCCTGCCGGAGCAGCTGTTCGAAAGCGAAATATTCGGCCATGAAGCCAATGCCTTCACCGGCGCCGGCAAGCGCCGCATCGGCAAGATCGAACATGCCGATCAGGGCACGCTGTTTCTCGACGAAGTGGAAAGCATGCCGATACCGCTGCAGATCAAGCTGCTGCGGGTATTGCAGGAGCGCACCCTGGAACGCCTGGGGTCGAACCAGAGCATTGCCGTCGACTGTCGCCTGATCGCCGCCACCAAAGCCGACCTTGACGCGTTGAGCCGACAGAACCAGTTCCGCAGTGACCTGTATTACCGCCTCAATGTGGTGACGCTGGAACTGCCGCCGCTGCGCGAGCGCCGTGAAGACATTCTCGAGCTGTTTCAACATTTCCTGCAGATGGCCGCCCTGCGCTTCGACCGCGAGCCGCCCGAGCTCGATGCACAAACCTTGTCGCGCCTGATGAGCCATGACTGGCCCGGCAACGTCCGTGAACTGCGCAACGTGGCCGAGCGCTACGCGCTGGGTTTGCCGGCGTTCAAGAAAAACGATGCAGCGGCCGTGGTCAGCCTGGGCTTTTCCGAAGCGGTGGAAGCGTTCGAGCGCAACCTGCTGACCGAGGCCCTGCAGCGCACGGCGGGCAATCTGAGCCAGGCCAGCCTGGAGCTGGGCATGGCCAAGACCACCCTGTTCGACAAGGTCAAAAAGTACGGGTTGAACTGAGATAAGTGATTGGCTTGCGGGCCTCTTCGCGGGCGCTGCACTATCCCACAAGAGTTTGGGCTAAACGGAGCCCCTGTGGGAGCGGCCTCTGCCCGCGAAGAGGCCCTCCCTGACACCCAGTCAGCTACAACCCCGCCAACACCCCCTCGCGCTGGCGCTGCTGCGCCAGGTACGGCAGCACCGCACCCAGCAGCGGCGCCTTGAACGCTTCCTGGAAACGATGCGCCAACCCCGGTATCAGCCGCAACTGACTGCCCTGGATGTGCGCCGCCAGATGCACCCCATGCATCACCGGCAACAGCGGATCGGCCGTGCCATGCACCACTAGAGTCGGCACCCGCAGGCGATTGAGCAACGCCACGCGGCTGGGCTCGGCAAGAATCGCCAGGATCTGCCGCTGCGCCCCTTGCGGATTGAACGCCCGGTCGTATGACATCTGCGCCTGATGCAGCAGTTCGGCACGGTCATCGGCGACCTGCGGGCTGCCCAACGCCGCCAGCAGATCGGCTTGCTGCTCCAGCGCCATTTCACGGTTCGGTGCGCTGCGCTTGGCCAGCAACTGCAGCAACGCCGGGCGTGGCTCGGGCAGGCCCGGCGCACCCGAACTCGACATGATCAGGGTCAGGCTCTGTACCCGCTGCGGGGCACGATCGGCCAAGTGCTGCGCGATCATTCCGCCCATGCTGGCACCCAGCACATGGAAACGCTGCACCTGCAGGGTGTCCATCAGCCGCAGTGCGTCGTCGGCCATGTCGGTCAGGCTGTACGGGGCCGACACCGCCAAGCCCAGCTTGTAGCGCAGCACCTCGAATGTCAGGTTGGCCGACGGCGGTGCCTGTGACCAGGTGGACAGGCCCACGTCGCGATTGTCGAAGCGAATCACTCGAAAGCCCTGCTCACAGAGAGCGCCGACCACCTCGTCGGGCCAATCGATCAACTGTCCACCCAGCCCCATCACCAGCAACAGCGCCGGGTCCTGCGGACGTCCGATACTTTGATAGGCCAGGCTGACCTGAGCCAGTGGAGCGTGTTGAAGCGGAACATCGACATCGCAGCGCGCAGCTGCAAAAACCCACTGCCCGCACAGCAGCGCGGCCAGGAACACCCATAGACGCATGACTTACACCAGAACGCAGAACCCCATTGAGGCGCAAGTCTGATGACTTTTCGTACAGCGCGCTGCCACACTTCCATGACCGTTTGATGAACTCCGCCATACGGTATGTCGTTCGATCTCAGGCCAGCCGCTGACGGGCCTGGCGCGCCGCCGCCACCATGTTGACCAATGCCGCTTCGGTTTCAGGCCAGGCACGGGTCTTGAGCCCGCAATCGGGGTTGACCCACAGCCGTTCGGCCGGGATCCGCGCCGCGGCCAGGGTCAACAGGCGCAGCATCTGCTCGGTGTCAGGCACTTGCGGTGAATGGATGTCGTATACCCCCGGACCGATGTCGTTGGGGTAGTCGAAGGCCTCGAACGCCTCCAGCAGTTCCATGTCCGAGCGCGAGGTTTCGATGGTGATCACATCGGCATCCATGGCGGCGATGGCTTGGATCACGTCGTTGAACTCGCTGTAGCACATGTGCGTGTGAATCTGCGTGGTATCGGCGACGCCACTGGAGCACAGGCGGAACGCCTGCACGGCCCACTCCAGGTAGGCTGGCCATTGCGCTCGGCGCAGCGGCAGCCCCTCGCGAAATGCAGCTTCGTCGATCTGGATGATGCGCACCCCTGCGCGCTCCAGATCCTGCACTTCGTCGCGAACCGCCAGAGCCAACTGCCGGGCCTGGACTTCGCGAGGCAGGTCTTCGCGCGCGAACGACCACGCCAGCAGGGTCACCGGGCCGGTCAGCATGCCCTTGACCCACTTGGCCGTCTGCCGCTGGGCGTAGGCGATCCAATCCACGGTCATGGCCTGGTCGCGGCTGATGTCGCCGTAGATGACCGCAGGCTTGACGCAGCGCGAGCCATAGCTCTGCACCCAGCCGAACCGCGTCAGCAGATAGCCGTCCAGTTGCTCGGCGAAGTATTCCACCATGTCGTTGCGCTCGGCCTCGCCGTGCACCAGCACATCCAGGCCCAGGCGCTCCTGAACCTGGATCGCATGACGAATCTCGCAGTGCATGGCATCGGTGTAGTCGTTGGCCGAGAGCTTGCCGGCCTTGTAGGCCTGGCGGGCCAGACGAATCGATGCGGTTTGCGGGAAGGAACCGATGGTGGTGGTGGGAAACGCCGGCAAGCGCAATTGCGCGCGCTGGACTTCGATGCGCGCGGCGAAGGCCGACGGCCGCCGACTGTCGACGGCCGTGACCGCAGCCAGACGCGCTTGCACGGTAGGCTTGTGAATGCGCGGCGACTGCAAACGGCTGGCCTGCACTGCCTCGCTCTGCGCCAGGGCCTGGCGTACCTGCGCAGCGTCGGGCGTATTCAGCGCCTGGCCAAGTACGGCGATCTCCTCGCACTTCTGCACGGCGAAGGCCAGCCAGCCCTTGAGTTCGGCATCGAGCCGGTCCTCGCGGCGCACATCGACCGGGCTGTGCAGCAGCGAGCACGAGCTTGCGACCCACAGGTTGGCACCGAAGCGCTCGCGGGCCTGGTGCAGCGACACCAGTGCCTGCGCCAGATCGCAGCGCCAGACGTTGCGACCGTTGACCACTCCGACCGACAACACCTTGTAGGTCGGCAGGCGGTCGAGCACGGCAGGCAGCTGTTCGGGTGCGCGCACCAGGTCGACGTGCAGGCCGTCCACCGGCAAGCCCACGGCCAGGCCAAGGTTGTCGTCGAGGCCGCCAAAGTAGGTCGCCAGCAGCTTCTTGAGCGGCGAATACTGAAGGATGTGATAAGCCCGCTCGAAGGCGTTCTTCCATTCCTGGGGCAGATCCAGACACAGGATCGGTTCGTCGATCTGTACCCACTCGACGCCTTGCCTGGCCAGGCGCGAGAGGATTTCACCGTACACCGGCAGCAGTCGTTCGAGCAGATCGAGCTTGTCGAAGGGCTGCCCCTTGGTCTTGCCCAGCCACAGGTAGGTGAGCGGCCCGATCAGCACCGGCTTGACCTTGTGCCCCAGGGCAATGGCTTCGTCGACTTCCTCGAACAGTTGTTCCCAGCTGAGCAGGAAGCGCTGGTCGACGCTGAACTCGGGCACCAGATAGTGATAGTTGGTATCGAACCACTTGGTCAGTTCCAGTGCGTGCTGCGTCTGACCTGCTTCAGCGTTGCAACAGGTGTTGGCACCGCGGGCCATGGCGAACAGCGTATCGAGCGTGGGCCGGCCGTCGCTGCCCAGGGCTTTGGCGAATCGACCGGGCACCGCGCCGAAGGCCAGCGAATGGGCGAGCATCTGGTCATACCAGGCAAAGTCGCCTACCGGCAGCAGCTCGAGACCGGCCTGCGCCTGCAACTGCCAGTGACGGGCACGCAGCTCGCGCCCTGCAAGGCGCAGCCCCGCTTGGTCGAGGTCGCCTTTCCAATACGCTTCAAGCGCCTTCTTGAGTTCGCGGTCGGCGCCGATGCGAGGAAAGCCGAGGGTGTGGGCCAGTGCCATGGGTGCAGCTCCTTGTAAATGATGGCGCCATTGTCGACAACCCGGGCAACATGAGACAAACTCAATCTTTTCGTGTTGATCACAAGTTCTTCTCATGGAGACCCCGGTGCTCGAAATCCGTCACCTGAAAACCCTGCACGCCCTGCGCGAAGCCGATAGCCTGGTGGAAGCCGCCGAGCGCCTGCACCTGACCCAATCGGCGCTTTCTCATCAGTTCAAGGAACTGGAAGAGCGCCTGGGCCTGCAGCTGTTCGTGCGCAAGACCAAGCCGATCCGCTTCACCAGCGCCGGACTGCGCCTTCTGCAATTGGCGGATGCCACCCTCCCCCTGCTGCGCGGTGCCGAGCGTGACATCGCCCGGCTGGCCGGTGGCACGGCGGGTCGGCTGCACATGGCCATCGAATGCCACAGCTGCTTCCAATGGCTGATGCCGACCATCGACCAGTTCCGCGATGCCTGGCCAGAAGTGGAACTGGACCTGGCTTCCGGCTTTGCATTCGCACCACTGCCAGCCTTGGCGCGTGGCGATCTGGACCTGGTGGTTACCTCGGACCCGCTGGAGCTGCCCGGCATTACCTATGTGCCGCTGTTCACCTACGAAGCCATGCTGGCGGTGGCCAACCAGCACGCGCTGGCGGGCAAGCCCTTCATCGTGCCGGAAGACCTGGCCAGTGAAACACTCATCACCTACCCGGTGGAGCGCGATCGGCTGGATATCTTCACGCGCTTCCTGGAGCCGGCCGATATCGAGCCGGCGCAGGTGCGCACCTCGGAACTGACGGTGATGATGATGCAGTTGGTGGCCAGTGGCCGGGGCGTCTGCGGCATGCCCCACTGGGCGTTGCACGAATACAGTTCACGGGGCTATGTGAAGGCCAAGCGCCTGGGCGACAAAGGCCTGTTCGCAACGCTGTACGCCGCGGTACGCACCGACATGCTCGACGCTCCGTACATGCGCGACTTTCTGCTGACCGCCAAGGACACCTCGTTCTCGACGCTGGACGGTGTCAGCGCGGTCCGCTGAGCGACTTTTGCAAAAAACGCTGCGCAGGACTATTCAGTCCGGCCTATCTAAGTAGCGCCCTGTCCTCCTGTGCAAGGTTCGTAATGTCGAGCGCGATGACTCTACCGGTCATCACCTTGACATCAGGAAACCCGGTCCATGAGCGATGCCAGCAACGCCTTCACCACCCGCCCCCTTGCGCAACGCCTGTACGCGCTGCGCCACGATCATCTGCTTCAGGAAGGCTCCCAGCTCTGGGAGCGCGCCCGCATGTGCCTGCAGGCGTTGCTGCAACACGCCCCACGCGCGACCGATGTCCTTCAGGCTGCAGAGGTCACGGCGCAGACGCGGGAGCAGGCGCTCAAGCAGCGCTGGCTCGACTACTGGAACGGACGGGCAGCGCACACCGCCCTTTCCCGCCGCGCCGTGGCCGAGCAGGCGTTCCTCGACCACATGCAAGCGGCCGCGCGCCTGGCCTACTACCATGCACAACTGACCCATGCGCAACTGTTGCCGCTGCTGACCCTGCTCGAAGGTGGCAGCGAAAGCGGATCGTCGCCGATCTATCTGGAAACCATTGCGCTGCGCACCCGAGAAGGGGTCAAGCACAAAGCAGCAGGTGCACTGGTAGTGACCCCGGACAGCGATGCGCCAGTGATGCAGTTGCTCTACCTGCCATCCGGCAATCCGGCGTTGAAGGCTTTTGCCGATCGCCAGGCATTACAGACCTACCTGCTGCAGAACCGCACTCAGGTGTGGCCGCACGCGACGCTGCAAGCCGATGCTGCGGTCAAACTCAGCTATCAGCCGGCGCAACTGGTCAGCGCCTGCAAGGAATGGTTGAGCCATTGCCGCACTCGCTACATGGAAGCATCGCTTGCCTTTCTGGCTTGCAGTGGCGAAAACGACACCGCCGCCCAGGGCGAAGCTGCAATCGCGCCGGCAAGCGAACCACCGTTCGCCCGCCTGCCCGCCTTCGACGCGCCCGATCCAACGCCTTCGGCGGACAACTTCGCAGCCTTCGGCAGCCTGGCTGCGGACATTCCCCAAAGTCAGCGTTGGGCCGAGGTCAAGCGCCAGCATCTGGCACTGCTGCAGCTGCTCGGCGATGACCTTCGAGCGAGCAGCGCCAGCCCTGCCTGGGCGCGCTTGAAAACCTTGCTCGCCACTCTCACCGCCACCCAGGAGCGCGCAGCCCAGGCCGCAGCGGGGTTGCTGAACGCGGCCAGGCTGGAAGATCTCTACCGCCTGCGCTACCTGCCCAACACCCATTACGCGGCCCTCTATCAGGCTCGTCTGGACGGTCTGCGCGCCGAAGTGGCCGTGCAACAGGCGCTGGGCCTGTTGACCACGGCTCAGGTACAACTGATGCACGCCGTGTTATCGCACCCGCAGGCCAGCAAGCGTGATGCCCAGGCCGGTATCGCCTGCGCGATGTCCGTGTCCATGTCGAGCGTGAACGGCACTGGCACCACGACTCATGTACAGGAACTGCATGGGGTGGTGGCGTTCATGCACACTCAGGCCCTGGCAGGCACTGGCTTCGTGCTGGTCTACTGGCCTGGCCTGGGTGGCGGGCTGGAGGCATTCGACTCGCTGGCGCAGCTCAAGCAGTCGCTGTTGCGCCTGAACGATCCTGCAGACACTGTCCGCTTGAATCTGTCGCCGGTTGCCGGCGACATCTTCGACTACGGCCTGCAAGGTCAATTGCACGCGTGCGAGCAGGAGGCCGGCGAGCTCATCGAAAAGCTGCCAGCGGCGACCCATCAGCGGCAACGCCTGGAAACCTTGCAGCGACTCACCCGCAACACCTGGGAGCGATTGCTGGTTCCCGCTCACGCAGCACGCGACCAAGCCTACGCGCAATTGGTCCAGGAAGGGTTCAGTGAAAGCCTGGAAAATGGCCTGCCCGACTGGCTTAAAACGCTGACGACGAATGATCGCCTGCGCCTCAAATCGCTGATCAGCGACTATGTACGTGCAGCGCGCGCTTCGAATGCACAACTGGAGCGTGACCTGCCAGACCTGGACCATTACGCCAGCACGCTGCTGCAGCAGCGGCTGCGTGCCGACTTCAACCTGACCGAAGACGTGGAGGTGGTGGTCGACATCCCCGACCACCTGGTTCATCGCAAAGTCCCGGTGGCCGGCTCCGGCGCTCCCGGGACCCCCCAGCAGACCGTGGCCACGCCAGGCCCGAAGCGCACGCCATGGCCGCTCGCCAGGCTGGCACAGCACAACATCGATGCCGACATGCTGCAGCGCCTGGGTTTCATGCGCGTGCAAGTGGCCAGTGCCGATACCGAAAAAGATCGCGAGGAATGCGCCCGCGTGTCGGCAGGTATCGACCTGAACTATCTGCGGCGAACGATCCGCGATCTGAATCTGGCGCAGGCATGTGAAGACAAGATTCGCCAGGCGTTCCTCGGCCACGCGGAGCACTCCGCGCATGCCCTCGCCCACCAGCGTGAATGCCTGCTCGAACCCATGCGGCTGATGCTGCACATGCACAGCGAGTACGCTCGCCACCAAGGCAGTATCAGCCTTTCCGGCCATGCCCTGGCACTGCTCGCGACCGATGCCAGCGACGCCGTGGCGTTCCGCGCCAGCGGGCGTGACGTGCAGCTGCTACCGGCGCGGCTGACGGTCGGCGGCAGCGACACGCACGACTTGCCCACCACATTGTCCGGAGTGACCTTCATTCATGATCGCAATGGCGGCCAGACCCTGCTGTATTTGCCCGATGCCCCCGACCATCGCTGCCTGCGCGAATACCCGAGCCTGGAAGAAGCACGCCTGCGGCTGTTCACCCTGACGTTCGACAGCAAGATGGCCGACTATCTCGCCGACCGGGCAATCACGGGCAGCGTTGCCAGCCACAGGGCGCGGATCGAACAGGCCGGCCTGCGCCGGTTCGACAAGTTGATCGGTGTCGGCCGCTCTTGGCCGGCGACGACCTCGCTCGCCAGCCATCTGCTCGACGCCCACATGGGCCGGCTGGTCGAAGCCCAGCGCCGACGAGGTCGCAGCAACGACGCCCTGTATCTGGAACAAGCGGCGCTGGCCCATGGCAACGTGTTCAACTACATCAAGATGGCCATCGGCGTGTTGCCGTTCGTGGGTACCGCAGTGGCCCTGTTCGATGCCTGGACAGCGGCCAATGCGGCGGTCGATGCGCTACGTACCGGTGAAATCGGCGAGTCGCTCAACCAACTCGAAGCGTTGCTCGGTGCGCTGATTGATGCGGCCATCGATATCCTGCCGGGCGCCGTTTCCGCGCCCTCCAGCGGCCGTTTGCTCGCCCGCAGCCGCCAATGGTCGATGCTGGCGCGGCGTGCAGGCGCACCCGGTCCGACGAGGCATGCCCCGACCGGCCTGACCGACCCGTTCGCCGGCTACCATTACCGCCTACCCCTGGACCTCAGTGGCTTGCAGCCCGGCAGCCAGGGCCTGTACCGGGGCATCTATCGCCACGCCAAAGGCGATTTCATCCTGCGCGACGGCCTGCCCTACCAGGTCACACTGCATGCCAGCCCGCAGACCTGGCGGCTGCATGGCACCACCAGCAAGACCTACCGACAGCCCATTGCACTGGACCCTAACGGGCACTGGCAAACCCACGGCGCGCTCTATGGCACGCTGATCAACGACGGCCTCGCGGGCGGCGGTAACGTGCTCGGCTACCTCGGCCATCGCGCCGCCGATGGCCTGCAACCGCTCTGGCCCGCAGCGATCCGTGAGCGGCTGCCGCGCTGGCTGGTGGATCGCCAGTATCGCCGCCATTTCGAACTCGCCAGCAGCATCGATCACAAGAGCGCGGCCCTGCGCGAGCAGATGAGTCAGCATGAGGCCCTGATCAGACAGCTTGCCGCCGACCCACGGCAACGAACCCGCGCCGAAGCCGCCTGTGCCAGTGACATCGCAGGGGCCGAGGCACTGTACCGGCTGTTGCAGGAGCACGAGGGCTACGTGTCCCGCGACTTCCTCAAGCGCAATCGCCAGTTCCAGAGCGAAGTGGCCTACATCGTTGCAGGCCGCAGAATCAACCATGCCAATCTGGCCAAGCGTTCGATCACCGAACTCACCGAGACACTCAACCAAACCCGGCCCGCTGGCGAATTGTTCGATCTTCCCATCAGGCAGATGCTCGAACAGCGGCGCACTCGCCTGGCTCTGGATCAACAGTTCAACCTCATGGAGCAGCGCCTGCAGCAGGCGCAGGCCTGGGCAGAAAAAGTCACCCTGCGCAGCGACCGTGCGCACTTGCGCGAGGCTTTGGAAGGCATGGCAGAGGTCGACCTGGAGATTGCTCGCGCGTCCAACCTCACTCAACTGGCCCACAAGACCGCAGACACCTCCAACGTGGCGGACATGTTTCACCTGCTCGACACCCAGGCCATGAGAAACCGTTTCCACCATGGCCTGGAAAGTCATTTTCAGTTGATGGAAACCACATCCGGGCTGCGCGAACGACAGAATGTGCTGCGCAGCTCGCGCCAGATCTACGTCGATTACCGTAATCAGATGAACACATGGGTGCGCAACCGTCCCGATCGCTTCGAGCCCGATCAGTTCGAACGGATGATCCAGTCGCTGAATCGCTTGATCGAACATGCCGACCGGACCATTCCGCAACTGAGCAACCTGGCTCCGCGCGCAAAACCCGCAGGGCCTGCCACGCGTCGGGTGTTCGAGACCCATGAGCATGATTTCTTCATCGGTGACATAGGCCGGGCAGCGGACGGCGAGCAGATCTTTACCTTGACCGGTTCCGGCGGCAGGCTTGAAACCTATCGCCGTGTCGCGGGCCAGTGGCGCTTGCAGGATGCGCCTGCGGTAAGTTCGCTGCACACACCGTCGCGGCCCTTGGCCGAATTGATCACCGAGGGCCAAACCTGGCTGGATGCCACCCCCGCCCATGAGCGGCGCGTGCAGGGCTACGCCATACCCGGCGAGGCGCCTGCCAACCTGGAAGACCTGATGGTCAATCAAGGCCGGCAACTGGAACTGCGCGCCCAACTGATCGAACAACAGGCGCCGACGCACGAACTGGCCCACCGCCTGCGCGCGCGTGCCAGAGAACTGTGGGCCAAGGGCCGGACGCTGCGGATCAAGCAGGCGATGGGTAGCCAGACCCCGACCGAGGGCTATCTGGACTACCTGGTCGAGCAGCGCCAGGTCGACATCGTCAAAGTAGGGACGCGTACCAACATCGCCACCGCACAGGGTGAGGCTGATTTTCTGCAGGAGTACGTCATCCGCGACATCAGTGTCCAGCCACCCGTAACCCTGTGGTACGCGCACTTTCACTATCGGCGAGAGAGGGCTGCCTTCGAACAGTTCGACAAGGCGCACATCAAGCGCGCCGAGCAACGCACGCTCGGCCTGCGCTGGCAACAGGCCCACGGCAGCGATGCACAGCGCATCTGGCGCGGGCCCATCGGCAAGCCGCTGGCGGTAAAGCTCTTCGGGGGACTGCAGGCTTGAAACGCTCGACATGAACCACGGCGCGACGCCCTCGCCGGCGAATGCAAAATCCGCTGTCGAGGCGCGTCGCTGCAGCTCGCTACATCAGGAACAGCGTGGCCAGACCAAGGAAGATGAAGAACCCGCCGCTGTCGGTGACAGCAGTGATCATCACGCTGGCGCCCATCGCCGGATCGCGCCCGAACCTGGCCAGGGCCATCGGAATCGACACACCCATGAGCGCCGCGAGCAGCAGGTTCAGGGTCATCGCCGCGGTCATCACCACGCCCAGCGACCAGCTGCCATACAGCAGATACGCCACCACCCCGATCACACCGCCCCAGACCAGGCCGTTGACCAGTGCGACGCCCAGCTCCTTGCGCATCAGCCGCTTGGTATTGCCGTTGCCATGGCTGACCTGGTCGAGGGCCATGGCCCGCACGATCATGGTAATGGTCTGGTTGCCGGAGTTGCCGCCGATACCGGCCACGATCGGCATCAACGCCGCCAGGGCCACCAGCTTCTCGATCGAGCCTTCGAACAGGCCGATCACCCGCGACGCCATGAATGCGGTGATCAGGTTGATCGCCAGCCACGACCAGCGGTTGCGCAGCGAACGCCATACCGAGGCGAAAATGTCCTCTTCCTCACGCAGACCGGCGGTGCGCAGCGCTTCGCTTTCGCTTTCCTCACGAATCAGGTCGACCATCACGTCGATGGTCAGGCGGCCGATGAGCTTGCCGTGCTTGTCGACCACCGGCGCGGAAATCAGGTCGTAACGTTCGAATGCCTGCGCCGCTTCGTAGCCGTCTTCATCGGGATGGAAGCTCACGGTGTCGCTGGCCATGATATCGGCCACCTGTTTATCCGGGTCGTTGACCAGCAGGCGCTTGATCGGCAGTACGCCCTTGAGAATACCGTCGGAGTCGACCACGAACAGTTTGTCGGTGTGGCCCGGCAGCTCCTTGAGACGGCGCAGGTAGCGCAGCACCACTTCCAGGCTGACGTCTTCGCGGATGGTGACCATCTCGAAGTCCATCAGCGCACCGACCTGCTCGTCCTCGTAGCTGAGAGCCGAACGCACGCGCTCGCGCTGCTGGGCGTCGAGGGTTTCCATGAGCTCGTGAACCACGTCGCGCGGCAGCTCGGAAGCCAGGTCGGCGAGCTCGTCGGCGTCCATTTCCTTGGCCGCAGCGAGGATTTCATGGTCATCCATGTCCGCGAGCAGCGTCTCGCGCACCGAGTCGGACACTTCCAGAAGGATATCGCCATCACGCTCGGCCTTGACCAACTGCCAGACCGTCAGACGTTCTTCCAGGGGCAAGGCTTCGAGTATGTAGGCGACGTCGGCGGAGTGAAGATCATCGAGCTTGCGTTGCAACTCGACCAGGTTCTGCCGGTGAACCAGATTTTCGACCAGCTCGTTGTGCTGGCCTTCCTGGCGGTGAGCCAGACTTTCGACGATACGCTGGCGCTGCAACAGGTCGACGACCTGGGCCAGACGGTCCTGCAGGCTTTCCTGCGTTTTCTTTGCTTCTACTTCAGACATAGGCGAACTCCACTCCCAGCAGTGGGCACGCCGGGAGAATCAATCAGTCGATTCTTGATTGGTATACAGCTTCAGTGAGTAACTACTGGGTAAGTCCATGGAAATTTTCCAAAGCCCCGGCGGGGCTGACGGGCGCAATCATACACAACTTGTACGGATTCATAGCGAAAAAAACTGGGTGAAACAACTGCTTGCGTGCGGCGCTGGGCATTTGCGCAGTACGGGGGGTGGGACGACGCATTCGGTAAACAAAGCACAATGCGTGAGAGGACGGTCGTGGCTAGGCTGCTGGTGGACATGAACCGCAACCAAGGACGAACACCGGTGCGCATACCCTCCCCCATGTTTCTGCTGCTGGCTTTGGCAGCCCATCATTCAGCCACTGCGGCGGTGGTACAACGCTGCCAGGGCCCCCAAGGCCACATCACGTTCACCCACTCGAACTGCCCCGAAACCCAACCGTGGGTCTATCAGCGGGCGCTGAACCCCTCATCCGGAAGAAAACCAATGGCGCGCAAGGCTGCGCCCCGCCCGCTGCCGGTGACCATTGTCGAAGATGGAACGCGCGAGCCCCTGGCAGCGCCATCGAAGCCGCAGCGTTCGGCCACGAAGAAAGCCAGCCGTTCGAAGAGCAAGCGAAAACCCAGGTATCTGGCCGGGGAGCAGACGCCCCCGTCGAAAAAACTCAAAACGCGGAAAGCAAAAAGCCCGCAATAAATGCGGGCTTTTCACTTGTATGGTGCACTCGACAGGATTCGAACCTGTGACCGCTCGGTTCGTAGCCGAGTACTCTATCCAGCTGAGCTACGAGTGCAGGTGGTATTTTGTTGGACCAGGCTACCACTGGTTGAAACAGAAGCTGCAGACATCGCTGAAAACAACTTCTTGATTGGTGCACTCGACAGGATTCGAACCTGTGACCGCTCGGTTCGTAGCCGAGTACTCTATCCAGCTGAGCTACGAGTGCATTTGTTGCCGCGCATTATAGGCCGTCGAATTCTTTTGTAAAGCACTTTTTTCAGTAATTTCAACAACTTACGAAAAAAGCCAGACTCAACGTACTACGCAAATAATGGCGGAGAACGGGGGATTCGAACCCCCGACACCCTTTTGAGGTGTACTCCCTTAGCAGGGGAGCGCCTTCGGCCACTCGGCCAGCTCTCCGCAACACGGGGCGTATATTAACCAGCTTCTTCCCCGTTTGCAAACATAAAAAACGATAAAAATTAATGGCTTGGTTCGTCGTCCTTCTCTTTCTTGATCCGCAGGTAGATTTCCTCGCGGTGCACGGCCACTTCCTTGGGTGCATTCACCCCGATTCGCACCTGGCCACCTTTCACTCCGAGCACCGTGATGGTGATTTCGCCGTCGCCAATGATCAGGCTTTCCGCGCACCGGCGAGTCAGAATCAGCATACCTTTCTCCTTACGCTTTCATTTCAGGGACAACACAGTCTGCAACAAAGGGCACGAACCCATGGTGGGAAGCCATGGACATAGCCCGAAAACAAAGAAGGGCGCGATTAGCCGCGCCCTTCTCTCACCGCCTGTCAATCACCCTGTCGGGCAGCATCGAGCTCGAACGCCGTATGAAGGGCGCGCACGGCAAGCTCCAGGTACTTCTCTTCGATGACCACCGAGACCTTGATCTCGGAGGTGGAGATCATCTGGATATTGATGCTTTCCTTGGCCAGGGCTTCGAACATGCGGCTGGCGACGCCCGCGTGCGAGCGCATGCCGACACCGACGATCGACACCTTGGCGATCTTGGCATCGCCGACCACCTGCCGCGCACCGATCTCGCTGGCGGTCTGTTCCAGCACGGCCAGGGCCGCCTGATAGTCGTTGCGGTGCACGGTGAAGGTGAAGTCGGTGGTGTTATCGTGAGAAACATTCTGCACGATCATGTCGACTTCGATGTTGGCCGCGCTGATCGGGCCAAGGATCTTGAAGGCCACGCCGGGGGTGTCAGGCACGCCACGGATGGTCAGCTTGGCCTCATCGCGGTTGAAGGCGATGCCGGAAATGATCGGCTGTTCCATGGATTCCTCTTCATCAATGGTAATGAGGGTGCCCGGACCCTCCTGGAAGCTGTGCAGAACGCGCAGCGGGACGTTGTACTTACCGGCGAATTCCACTGCGCGGATCTGCAGCACCTTGGAACCGAGACTGGCCATTTCGAGCATTTCCTCGAAGGTGATCTTGTCCAGGCGTCGGGCCTGGGCAACCACGCGAGGGTCGGTGGTGTAGACACCATCGACGTCGGTGTAGATCTGGCACTCGTCGGCCTTCAGCGCAGCCGCCAGGGCGACGCCGGTGGTGTCCGAGCCACCGCGACCCAGGGTGGTGATGTTGCCGCTTTCGTCGACCCCCTGAAAGCCTGCCACCACCACCACCCGCCCGGCCTTGAGGTCGGCGCGGATCTTCTGGTCGTCGATCTGCAGGATGCGCGCCTTGTTGTGCGCGCTGTCGGTCAGAATGCGCACCTGGTTGCCGGTGTACGACACCGCATCCACGCCGCGCTTGATCAGCGCCATGGCCAACAGCGCGATGGTCACCTGCTCGCCGGTCGAGACGATCACGTCCAGTTCGCGCGGTACCGGCTGGTCGCTGATCTGCTTGGCCAGTGAAATCAGGCGATTGGTCTCGCCACTCATGGCCGAAAGCACGACCACCAGGTCATCGCCGGCATCGTGGAATTTCTTCACCTTGTCGGCAACCTGTTCGATACGTTCGACAGTGCCAACCGAGGTGCCGCCAAATTTCTGTACGATCAAAGCCATTTCAAAGCCGCCTCAGCCCGTGAAGGGCGCCCATTAAATACAACACCGGACTCGCCGTGCGCAGCACGAGCCCTGCGAGGGTTGAATCAGATCGCGTGTTCGACGAAAGGCACGGCCAGGGCCAGCGCAGCATCCAGGGCGCTGGCATCGACGCCGCCACCCTGGGCCATGTCCGGGCGACCACCGCCCTTGCCACCGACGGCCGTGGCGGCCTGTTTCATCAGGTCGCCGGCCTTGAGCCGGGCCGTCAGCTCCTTGGTCACACCGGACACCAGCACGACCTTGTCGTCGTGCACGCCGCCGAGCAGGATAACGGCCTGGCCCAGTTTGTTCTTCAACTGGTCGACCAGCGCCAGCAGTGCCTTGCCGTCCTGACCGTCGATGCGCGCGGTCAGCACCTTCACGCCCTTGACCTCGATCGCCGAGGCAGAAAGGTCGTCGCCGGCGGCGCTGGCGGCCTTGGCTTGCAACTGCTCCAGCTGCTTTTCCAGGGCGCGGTTGCGTTCGATCACGGCCGAAAGTTTGTCGATCAGGTTGTCGCGGCTGCCCTTGACCAGTTGCGCGGCTTCCTTGAGCTGCTCTTCGGCCTGGTTCAGGTAGTTCAGGGCGGTCGCGCCGGTCACCGCTTCGATGCGGCGCACGCCCGAGGCGACGCCACCTTCGCTGGTGATTTTCAGCAGGCCGATGTCACCGGTGCGCTTGGCGTGGATACCCCCGCACAGCTCCACCGAGAAGTCGCCACCCATGGTCAGCACGCGCACGGTGTCGCCGTACTTCTCGCCGAACAGGGCCATGGCGCCCTTCTTGCGCGCCTCGTCGATCGGCATCTCTTCGGTCTGCACCGGGGTGTTCTTGCGGATCTCGGCGTTGACGATGTCTTCCAGGGCCTTGATCTGCTCGGGCTTGATCGACTCGAAGTGGCTGAAGTCGAAGCGCAGGCGCTGGCTGTCGACCAGCGAGCCTTTCTGTTGCACGTGATCGCCCAGCACCTGGCGCAGCGCTGCGTGCAACAGGTGTGTGGCCGAGTGATTGAGGCCGGTGGCCTGCTGCAGGGTCTGGTCGACCACGGCACTGACTTCGGCACCGACCGCCAGGTCGCTGAGCACGGCCACGCCATGGTGCAGGAAGGCACCGCTGGTCTTGGTGGTGTCGCGCACATCGAAACGCGAACCGCCGGCCAGCAGGTAGCCACGGTCACCCACCTGGCCACCGGACTCGCCGTAGAACGGCGTCTGGTCGAGGATCACTACGCCCTCCTCGCCTTCCTTGAGCACGTCGACCGCGACACCGTCCTTGTACAGCGCAATGACCTTGCCATTGCCGTGGGTGGCGTCGTAACCCAGGAACACGGTCGGTGCGTCGACCTTGATCAGGCTGTTGTAGTCCATGCCGAACGAGCTGGCGGAACGGGCGCGTTCGCGCTGGGCGTTCATTTCGCGCTCGAAGCCGGCTTCGTCCAGGGTCAGCTCGCGTTCGCGGGCGATATCGCCGGTCAGGTCCATCGGGAAGCCGTAGGTGTCGTACAGCTTGAACACCACATCACCCGGAACCACGCTGCCCTTGAGCTCGGCCAGATCCTGCTCGAGGATCTTCAGGCCCTGCTCCAGGGTCTTGGCGAACTGCTCTTCCTCGGCCTTGAGCACGCGCTCGATGTGCGCCTGCTGGCCCTTGAGTTCGGGGAAGGCATCGCCCATTTCGGCGACCAGCGCGGCCACGATCTGGTAGAAGAAGCTGCCCTGGGCGCCCAGCTTGTTACCGTGACGGCAGGCGCGGCGAATGATGCGGCGCAGCACGTAGCCACGGCCTTCGTTGGACGGCAGCACGCCGTCGGCGATCAGGAAGCCGCAGGAGCGAATGTGGTCGGCCACGACCTTGAGCGAGGACTGGCCCTGGTTGGCGCAACCGATGGCACTGGCCGACGCTTCGAGCAGGCTCTGGAACAGGTCGATTTCATAGTTGGAATTGACATGCTGCAGCACCGCGCTGACCCGTTCCAGGCCCATGCCGGTGTCCACCGACGGCGCCGGCAAGGGATGCAACACCCCATCGGCGGTGCGGTTGAACTGCATGAACACGTTGTTCCAGATCTCGATGTAGCGATCGCCGTCTTCCTCGGGCGAACCGGGCGGGCCGCCCCAGATGTCGGCGCCGTGGTCGTAGAAGATCTCGGTGCAGGGGCCGCAGGGGCCGGTATCGCCCATGGTCCAGAAGTTATCGGACGCATAGGGGGCGCCCTTGTTGTCGCCGATACGGACCATGCGCTCGGCCGGTACGCCGATCTCCTTGGTCCAGATATCGTAGGCTTCGTCATCGCTGGCGTAGACCGTGACCCAGAGTTTTTCCTTGGGCAGGTTCAGCCACAGCTCGGACGTCAGGAAGGTCCAGGCGTAGGTGATCGCGTCGCGCTTGAAATAGTCGCCGAAGCTGAAGTTGCCCAGCATCTCGAAGAAGGTGTGGTGGCGGGCGGTATAGCCGACGTTTTCCAGGTCGTTGTGCTTGCCACCGGCACGCACGCACTTCTGGCTGCTCACGGCACGGGTGTAGGCCCGCTTTTCCTGGCCCAGGAAGCAGTCCTTGAACTGGTTCATCCCCGCGTTGGTGAACAGCAGGGTCGGGTCGTTGCCCGGGATCAGGGAGCTGGAGGCGACTCGGGTATGGCCTTGCTCCTCGAAGAAGCGAAGGAAGGCTTCACGGATTTCTGCGCTTTTCATAGGTTCTTCCACGACAGGCTGCGGCCAGAGGCCAGTGCGCACGCCCGGCAGGCGATGCGACGGCAAAGGGCCGCATTATATAGGCCCTGAGGCCGGGGTACAGTGTGTTTCTACGATTGGCCCACTCAATTGGACAGCAAGGTGTTCAGGTGCGAGCGAAATCGGCGAATACGCCAACGACCTGCTCGATCTGCGCCGCATCCACGTCCAGATGAGTGACCATGCGCAGGCGCGGCGCGGCACTCACAGTGACACCGCGGGTGGCTGCGAACTCCTTGAACGCGCCGGCGCGGTTATCCAGGTGCACATAGACCATGTTGGTCTGCACCGGCTCGACGGTGTAACCCTGGGCCTGCAGCCCCTCGGCCAGGCGAGCGGCATGGGCGTGATCCTGCTCCAGGCGCTGCACCTGGTGATCCAGCGCATAGAGCCCGGCCGCTGCCAGAATTCCGGCCTGGCGCATGCCGCCGCCGACCATCTTGCGCAATCGACGTGCCTTGGCGATGTAATCCTGGCTGCCGCACAGCACCGAACCGACCGGCGCGCCGAGCCCCTTGGACAGGCACACCGAGACCGAATCGAAATACTGGGTGATTTCACCGGCCGGGACACCCAGTTTGACCGCCGCGTTGTACAGCCGGGCGCCATCGAGGTGCAGTTGCAGCCCATGCTCGCGGGTCAAGTCGCGGGCCTGGGCAAGGTAACTCAACGGCAGCACCTTGCCTTGCATGGTGTTCTCCAACGCCAGCAGACGGGTGCGGGCGAAATGAAAATCGTCGGGCTTGATCGCTGCCCTGACCTGATCCAGGTCCAGTGTGCCGTCGGCCTGGAACTCCAGAGGCTGGGGCTGGATGGAACCCAGCACAGCAGCGCCGCCGCCTTCGTACTTGTAGGTATGGGCCTGCTGGCCGACGATGTATTCCTCGCCACGCTCGCAGTGCGCCATCAGGCCGAGCAGATTGCTCATGGTGCCACTGGGCACGAACAGCCCGGCGGCGAACCCCAGACGTTTCGCCAGTTCGGCTTCGAGGCGATTGACGGTCGGGTCTTCGCCATAGACATCATCGCCGGTCGGCGCCGCGTGCATGGCCGCCAGCATGGCGGGCGTGGGCTGAGTAACGGTGTCACTGCGCAGGTCGATGATGGACATGATGGCCTCGGGTTCGTGTCAGCTTCTATTACTGCGGATTGCAGGGCCATGAATCAAGTCTTGTCGAAACATTTGCTCACGCGCTGTTCAGCTCGCCCGCAAATATGTTACAAAAGTTGCGTCGCCCACTGGGGTGGCAAACGTTCTCAGGGCGGGGTGCAACTCCCCACCGGCGGTGATGGCGCGCAATGCGTCGAGCCCGCGAGCGCTTGCAAGCCGGCAACGGCCTGCAAGGTCAGCAGACCCGGTGTGATCCCGGGGCCGACGGTCATAGTCCGGATGAAGAGAGAACGGGATTGCGACACCTTCAAAAGGCCAACGCAGGGCCGTGCCATGCGCATGTACCCATAGATCCCCTTCGATCCACATGCCCTGTTTTTTTCTTGAACAGGAGTGAACCGATGCAACCCACTGCAATTGACAGCAAAAGCCACAGCCACGAACGAATCGCGTTCGTCCAGGCTTGCTGGCACAAGGATATTGTCGACCAGAGCCGCAAAGGCTTCGTCGAAGAAATGCGCGTGCTCGGCTATCAGGAAGCCGACATCGATTTCTACGAAGTCGGCGGTGCCTTCGAAATCCCGCTGCACGCCAAGCTGCTGGCCAAAAGCGGGCGCTATGCCGCTGTGGTCGGGGCTGCCCTGGTGGTGGACGGCGGTATCTACCGTCACGAGTTCGTCGCCCAGTCGGTGGTCAGCGCGTTGATGCAGGTTCAGCTGGAAACCGAAGTGCCGGTGTTCTCGGTGGTGCTGACCCCGCATCATTTCCACGACGGCGAGCAGCATCACACCTACTTCTTCAATCACTTCCTGCACAAAGGCGCGGAAGCTGCACGCACCGTGGCCGATACCGTGCAGAAAGTACGCGCCCTGCGTCGCCTGCAGCAGCAACAGAAAAGCGCCTGAAGTTCAGCCCTGTGCTGCGCTCTCGGCCAAGGGGCCCGACCGGGCCCCTTGGCCGGTTCGCCGGAAGTCCCGGCACAAGCCCTCGTAATCGATACATGTGTAACACTCCCCGCATTGCCCTCCCCCCTACCCTGCGGCTTCTCTATCGGATACAGGAAGCCTGCCATGCAACATCAGCCCCCTCGGGTGTTCACTCGCCGCACTGAGGAACATGCCCACGAACTCGGCAGTCATTCGCTGCCCTATGCCGATCGGCATGTTCGGATCGACTTCGACGCTGGAACGGCACCACGCCTGCTGATCACCACCACGGGCGCCGATGACCAACTGAGCCTCGATTCCAGCGACGATGCGCTGCTGCTGACGCTCAACCGCCTGCAGTACCGTATCCAACCCATCATCCAACCGCTGACCCTGGTCATCGACACCGATGCCGGCGACGACGTGGTGCGCGCGCAAAGACTGCACGGCAAGACAGAGCTGCGCACCGGGGCGGGCGATGACTTGGTAAAGGTCGGTGCGGGCAACTTCTACATAGACGCTGGCGCAGGCGATGACACCGTCCTGACCCGTGGCAATGGGATGCACACGATCTACGCAGGAGACGGCGACGACACCTGCTTCGGCGGTGAGCAGTTGACCTTCATGGCCGGCGGCGCAGGGGATGATCGCCTGGTGGCGGGCGCAGGCCTGAGCGTCATCAGTCCCGGCCCGGGCGGGGATTCGATATTCCCCGGCTCAGGCAGCAACGTGGTCTACAGCAGTGACGAGGATGACTCGATCCTGCGCGAGGAAGGCACGCTGCGTCTGCATCGTGGCAGCGATCACCGCGCCGGCAATCAAGCCCTGCGCATCGAAGGCAGCGATGGCTTCGTCAAGCGGGTAGAAGCCGACCTCGATCTGCTGCGCACCTCGCCTACGGCCCGTTTGCTGCTGGCGGCACTGGATGAAGCAGCCAACGTCCATGGCACACTGGTGACTGTGCGCTTTACCCATGAACCCAACGGCTATTTCGGCCACCCGCATTTACCAATGATCGATGGTCAGCGCGCGCCAGCAGGGCAATCCGGCGAACTGGTCTACAACCCCGCCTGGCAACCGCCGGGTAGTTTTCCCGTGGTGGTGCTGTACCACGAGCTGTGCCATGCCTATAACTTCGCCACAGGGTCGATGTTCGGCTTCGATCACGAGCGTCAGGTGGTCGGCCTGCCTACCGAACATCCCCCGTTCGACTTCGACGACGACCCGCAAACACCGCCATTGAACACCAATCCGGATCCGTTCAATGAAAACAGCCTACGCCGCGAGTTGGGTCTGCCGCCACGCCTGAACTACCCCTGAGCCTCACTCCTGCGTTGTCGGCACGATGAGGATGCCGGCGCGCAGGCCATTGGCAACCTTGGGGTTGGGGAAAATGATCCGTGCGCCCTGCTCTTCCACGATCCAGCGCTGTTCGCGGCCGTCCTCGGCCAACAGGTAACCCTGCGCCAGTTCAGTGAAGTTCTCGACGTCATCGTCCAAGTGCAGACGGAAGGCATCCGTGTGCTTGATGACCTCACGCGATACGGAAAACAGCTCCAGCTGCGCGAGCGGTTGATCCAGGTCCGCTTCGCGGCCTTCGATCAACTGGCGCAAGCTGGCTTCCAGACGCGTCAGGTCGACCTCGGCGTTCTGCCCGAATGGCCTGGCTTTGCCCAGTTCCAGGGTGAAGGCTTCGGCGTCGAGCTGCTCGTAGGTGAACGCGCTGAACGTGATGGAAGGCTTGTTCTGCAGCAACACGGCGCGCATGCCTGCCGCCTGCAGGCGCACCAGCTCTTGCCGGGAATGCTCGCGGCCCTGCTTCCAGGGATAGAGGGCGAATTGCTCGATCCGTGAGCCACGGATGGCGGTGTGCAGGTCGTAATGCAGGCGTGTGCGTTGCGGCACGCTGAAGAAGGTCGTGGCCAGGCGTTCCAGTTCGCCGGCACGCAACGCTTCGTTGCCGCTGACCGCAGCGTGCCGGCCGTTGAACAGCCGGTTGACGTCGCGCTCGATGTAGCGCGCACCCCGGCGCATGGCTTCGGGGTTGCCGAACAGGAACAGGATACGCGCTCGGGGAATCAGCTGGCCCCGGGCGATGGCCTGCAGCAGGCTGTCGAGCAGCTCGATGGGCGCGGTTTCATTGCCGTGCACACCGGCAGACAGCAGCAGGTCGAGGCCGCTGTCCGTTGCGGCCGGCGGACGCACCTCCAGGGCGCCTTCCCCCAGCCAGCGCAGGCATACGCCCTTGGTGGTCAGCTGGATCTTCTGCGTCGGCTCATGGCCGGCCAGGGTCAGTTCGAGCAGTTTGCCAAGAGCGAGCATGGGGCGGCGTCCCTGAAGGATGAGGTTTTAGTGGTTGCAGTCGGGACCGTGAACGTGGCCGTCTTCGGCACCGGCGTCGGCCGGCTCCATTTCCAACTGCAGGCTGACCAGGTTGGTCGCCAGCGGGCGCAGCAACAGGTTGGCGTATTCGGCATCGCCTTCCTCGACGTCCACACCGATCAGCAACTGGCCGCGGCCATCATGCTGGATCCAGACTTCCTTGCCCTGCCAGACCACGCAGAAGCGCGTGCAGGAGGTTTCCAGTTGGGTGCCGTCGGTGTCTTCGAGAATCAAGCGCAGGGCGTCGGACATACAGTTACCTCAATGAAGTTCAAAGTTGGAAATGCTGTTCAGAACAGAAAATGCTGGTTAGAGCTGAAAAGGATAGACCGAACCCAACTGCAGGATGCGGGTCAGCTCGTCCAATGCCTCGCGGCATTCGATCAGCAGTTGCGGGTCGGCCATGTCGGCCTCGACCAGACGGTCGCGGTAGTGGCGTTCGACCCAGTCGTTCAGGGTGTCGTGCAGCGCGGGCGTCAGGATCACACCTGGATTGACCGCCGCCAGCTCGTCGGGCTTGAGCGCCACGCGCAATCGCAGACAGGCCGGACCGCCGCCGTTGCGCATGCTTTGCTTGAGGTCGAACACCTTGACCTCGGCAATGCCCGTGCCCTGCCCGGTCAGCTGCTCCAGGTAGCTCCAGACCCGCGGGTTGGCGCGGCACTCTTCCGGGACCACCAGCAGCATGCTGCCATCGGCGCGGGTGAGCAACTGGCTATTGAACAGGTAGGTGCGCACGGCGTCGTCCACGGAAACGTCGGCGCGCGGCACGCTGATCGCCTGCAACCGACCACCGCGCGCGGCGAGCTTGGTTTGCAGTTCGGCCAGCACGCGGTCGCTGTCGAGGAAGGCGTCCTGATGATGGAACAACAGCTCGCCGTTGCCGACCGCGATCACATCGTTATGAAACACGCCCTGGTCGATGACCGCCGGATTCTGCTGGGCGAACACCACGCCCTGCTCGCTCAACCCATGCAGCCGAGCCACGGCCTGGGACGCTTCCAGGGTCTGGCGCGCCGGATATTTCTGCGGCGCGGGCACTCGTGCGTCGAAGGCGCTGCGACCGTAGACGAAGAACTCCACGCCAGCCTCGCCATAGTCCCGGCACAGCCGGGTATGGTTGGCAGCGCCCTCGTCGCCGAACTGGGCGACGGCAGGCAGTGCTTCATGGTGGGCGAAGTGCGCGGGGTCGGCAAACATCGCCTGCAGCACCCGGCTGGTGGTGGGGTGTTCGATGCTGCGGTGGAATTTGCAGTTGAGGTTCGCCGCGGTGAAATGCACGCGCCCATCGGCCGTGTCGGCGCTGGGACTGACAGTGGCGGCGTTGGCTACCCACATGCTCGAGGCCGAACAGCTGGCCACCAGCAGCGGCATGGCATCACGCGCGGCCTGGGCGATCACCTCGGCGTCGCTGCCGGCGAAGCCCAAGCGGCGCAACGCTGCCACGTCCGGGCGCTCCTGCGGTGCCAGAACGCCCTGGGTGAACCCCAGTTCCATCAGCGCTTTCATCTTGGCCAGGCCCTGACGCGCCGCTTCGCGCGGATTCGAGCCTTGCTGGCTGTTGCTCTGCGACGCCACGTTGCCGTAGGACAACCCACCGTAGTTGTGGGTAGGCCCCACCAGGCCATCGAAATTCACTTCACAGGGTTTCATCGGTTCGGCTCCGTGGATCTGTTCTTGTACGCAAGGGTGCAACGACCGCCTACAGCGTGATGCCCGGACTCAGGGTCGCGGGCAAACCGAGTGTGGGGGTTTCCAGCGAGGCCACCGGATAGGCGCAATAGTCGGCGGCGTAGTAGGCACTGGCGCGGTGGTTGCCGGACGCGCCGACGCCGCCGAACGGTGCGCTGCTGGCAGCGCCGGTCAGTTGCTTGTTCCAGTTGACGATGCCCGCTCGGCTGCGCAACCAGAATTCGCGGTAACGCGCTTCCGAGTCCGACAGCAGTCCGGCAGCCAGGCCGTACTGAGTGGCATTGGCCTCGGCGATGGCCGCTTCGAAATCGACGTAGCGCACCACTTGCAGCAACGGGCCGAACAGCTCCTCGTCGCGACGCCCGTGGGCGCCGGTGACGTCGAGAATGCCCGGCGTGAGCAAGGCAGCATCGGCCCTGGGCTGGGTCATGCTCAACAGGCTGACGGCACCGTTGTCCAGCAGCTGTTGCTGGGCCTGGAGCAGCGCCTGCGCCGCGGGCAGGGAGATCACCGAGCCCATGAAAGGCGCTGGGGTGCGGTCGTATTCGCCAACCTCGAGGGTGGCACACACCTGCACCAGACGTTCGAGCAGACGGTCCCCCCACTCGCCGACGGGTACCAGCAGGCGCCGCGCGCAGGTGCAGCGTTGACCGGCAGAAATGAATGCCGACTGAATGATGGTATAGACCGCCGCATCGAGGTCCTGCACCTGCTCGACCACCAGAGGGTTGTTGCCGCCCATCTCGAGCGCGAGGATCTTGCCCGGCTGGCCGCCGAATTGTTGGTGCAGCAGGTTGCCAGTGGCGCTGGATCCGGTGAAGAACAACCCGTCGAGCCCGGCATTGGCGGCCAGTGCCATGCCAGTGTCGCGGCCGCCCTGCAGCAGGTTGAGCACGCCTGCGGGTAACCCGGCTTCGGCCCAGCAGCGCACGGTCAACTCCGCAACCTTGGGGGTCAGCTCGCTGGGCTTGAACAGCACGCAATTGCCCGCCAGCAGTGCAGGCACGATATGGCCGTTGGGCAGGTGTCCGGGAAAGTTGTACGGACCGAACACCGCCACCACGCCGTGGGGCTTGTGCCGCAGGGCCGCCGTGGCATCGGCCAAGGGTGCGCTCTTCTCACCGGTGCGCTCGGCGTGACTCTGAATCGAGATAGCGACCTTGTTGACCATGCTGGTCACTTCGGTGGCCGCCTCCCACAATGGCTTGCCGGTTTCTTCGCCAATGCACTGCGCCAGTTCGTCGGCGCAGGCCTTGAGCCGATCGGCGAACGCGTGCAGCACGGTGATGCGCGCCGACAGCGGCTGGCTCGCCCAATCCACGAAGGCATGCCGCGCCGCCAGAACGGCTTTGTCCACCTGCTCGGCGCTGGCGCAGCATCCCTGCCAGACCACGGCCTGACCCACCGGATTGAGGGACGTCAGCTGTTCGCCTTCGCCCGGCAGCCACTGACCATCGATGTATAGCGTATTCATCAGAGTACCTCCCGTGCTGGCGGGGTCATGGGTACCGCGCGCACCTGGTCACCCGCGCTCAGTTGCAGACGTCGGGCAGTCAAGGGATCGACCACCAGTGTGCCGGAGGCGAAGCGCGCCGGCGCCGCAGTGATGCGGCACTCTTCGCGTTCGCGGTTGTAGATCAGAAACGGTGGGGCATCGTCGCCGGGGGTGCCGATGGCCAGGACCAGGCTCTTGCTGTCGTGGACCGCGCGAATCTTGCTGGTCTCGCATTCCACCGCCGGGCCGGCGTCGAAGATGTCGACGTAGCCCTGGTAGCTGAAGCCTTCGGCCTTGAGCATCGCCAGGGCAGGCTCGGTATCGGGGTGGACCTTGCCGATGACCTCGCGCGCAGCCGGGGACAGGAAGCAGCTGTAGAGCGGGAACTTGGGCATCAATTCAGCGATGAAGGCGCGGTTGCCGACACCGGTCAAGTAATCGGCCTGGCTGAATTCCATCTTGAAGAAATGCCGGCCGAGGCTTTCCCAGAACGGCGAGCGTCCGTCGGCATCGGAAATGCCGCGCATCTCGGCGATCACCTTGCGCCCGAACAGGTGCGGAAACTGAGCGATGAACAGCAGCCGCGCCTTGGCCAGCAAGCGCCCGTTCAAGCCCTTGCGGTGCCCTTCGCGCAGGAACAGCGAGCACAGCTCCGAATTGCCGGTCAGGTCGTTGGCCAGGAACAGCGTGGGAATCTCGCGATAGATGTTCAACTCCTGCGAGGCGCTCACGGTCAGGCCCACCCGGTAGTTGTACCAGGGTTCGCGCTGGCCCACGGCACCGGCAATGGCGGAAATGCCCACGACCGTGCCGTCATCGTCCTCGAGTACGAACAGGTAATCGGCATCGCCGCGCCCGGCTTCGCCGCGAAAGGTCTTCTCGGCCCAGCCGACCCGGTGCGCCAGCCGTTCTTCGTTGGCGGGCAAGGTGGTCAGGCCGGGGCCGGTGCTGCGGGCCAACTCGATCAGCGCCGGCAGGTCACTGCTGCGTACGGGACGAACGATCATGCTTTCTCCTCGAGCAGGTACCGCGTGGTACCTGCAGAACTCGGCCTGTTCAACCAGGTATCAAACTGCAACCAGACGCACGCTGGCGCCCTCGCCCACACCCAGCGCCTCGGCGGTGGCCAGGTCCAGCCCGACCGGCTTGCCGGGTACCCAGTCAAGCTCCAGCAGCACCGCGCGGTAGTCCTGCAGCAGGCCATTGGAAACCAGGTACGGGCGGCCAGGGCCGCCGCGCTCATCCGAGCCGGCGACAAGCTTGACCGGCACCACACGGCTGTGGGCGATCGAGCGAATGCCCGATACCCGTGCATGCAGGGTCGGCCCACCGTCGAAGATGTCGATGTAGTGATCGGTTTCGAAGCCTTCGCGCATCAAAATGTCGAACGTCACCTGCGCGCGCGGGTGTACCTGGCCCATGGCCTCTTGCGCCTGGTCGGGCAGCAATGGCACATAGATCGGGTAGTGCGGCATCAGTTCGGCGAGAAACGTCCGGCTCTTGATGCCGCACAGCCGTTCGGCCTCGGCATAGTTGAGATCGAAGAAGTTGCGGCCGATCGCGTCCCAGAAAGGTGAGTCGCCGTGTTCGTCGCTGTAGCCGACGATCTCGGTCACCACCGAATCGGCAAAGCGCTCCGGGTGGTTGGCCATGAACAGCAGGCGTGCGCGCGAGTTGAGCTCGGCCCAGATACTGCCGACCAGTTCGGGCACTACGTAGAAGCTGGTCAACAGGCTGTTGCCGGTCAGGTCATGGCACTGCGAAAGCACGTGAATCTTGTTGTGGATCTTCAGTTCGCGCGAGGCGTGCACGAAGGTCTCGTTGCGAAAGCTGTAGAAGGGTTCGGAGTAACCCGCAGACGCGACGATTGCCGAACAGCCGACCAGGCGTTGAGTGCTCAGGTCTTCAAGCACGAAGAAATAGCTCTCCTCACCGTTGAAGCTTACTTCGGCGGCAAAGGACGCCTCGGACTTGGCGATCTTGTCGCTCAACCGGCCCGCATCGTCGGGCAGGGACGTGACACCGATGGGGCTGTCGGCAGCCAGCCGCTGAACCTCGGCCAGGTCAGCCATTTGCGCAGGGCGCATTACCAGCATGGTGCCACTCCTTGTCGATTGCAGCGGGTCGATTGCAGAGGCGGCGCAGGCTTGGAGCCAACGCCGCGAACGGGCCGTTCAGGCCTGGGTCAGGTGCGCCACGGCGCGTTCGAAGCGGTCCAGGCCTTCGTCGATGTCGGCCTCGTCGATGACCAGGCTCGGGGCGAAACGCACCACGTCCGGGCCGGCCTGCAGAATCATCAGGTCGTGCCGTTCGGCTGCATTGAAGAAGTCCTTGGCACGGCCTTTCCAGGCGTCGCTCAAGGCACAACCGATCAGCAGGCCCAGGCCACGGACTTCACTGAACACGCCGTAGCGCTGGCCGATCTGCTCCAGGCGCGTCTTGAAGCGCTGGTGCCGCGCCTTGACGCCGGCTCGTACCTCGGGCGTGTTGACCACGTCGAGCACCGCCTCGGCCACGGCGCAGGCCAAGGGGTTGCCGCCATACGTGGTGCCATGTACGCCGACCGCGAAGTGTTTGGCCAGGGCATCGGTGGTCAGCATCGCACCGATCGGAAAGCCGCCACCCAGGCTCTTGGCGCTGGAGAGGATGTCCGGGGTCACGCCGTAGTTCATGTAGCTGAACAGCTCGCCGCTGCGGCCCATGCCGCTTTGCACTTCGTCGAACACCAGCAGGGCGTTGAACTGGTCGCACAGCGCGCGGGCGCCTTGCAGGTAGGCCGGATCGGCCGGCACCACGCCGCCTTCGCCCTGGACCGGCTCCAGCACCACGGCGCAGGTCTTGTCGGACACGGCCGCTTTCAGCGCTTCGAGGTCGTTGTAGGGGACGTGGCGAATGCCGGTGATCTTCGGACCGAAACCGTCGGAGTACTTCGGCTGGCCGCCCACGCTGACAGTGAACAGCGTGCGGCCGTGGAAGCTGTTGAGGGCCGAAACGATCTCGTATTTCTCGGGACCGTAGTTGTCGTGCGCCACACGCCGGGCCAGCTTGAATGCGGCCTCGTTGGCTTCGGCGCCGGAGTTGCAGAAGAACACCCGGTCGGCAAAGGTGGCGTCGACCAGCTTCCTGGCCAGGCGCAGGGTGGGCTCGTTGGTGAAGACGTTGGACACGTGCCACAGCTTGTTGGCCTGCTCGGTGAGCGCGCCTACCAATGCCGGGTGCGCGTGACCCAGCACATTGACGGCGATGCCACCGGAGAAATCGATGAGCTCGCGACCAGCCTGGTCCCACACCCGGGAACCTGCACCGCGCACGGGAATGAAAGCGGCCGGTGCATAGTTGGGCACCATTACCTGGTCGAAATCGGCACGTTGCACGGGGGCTTGCTCAACGGACATCGGAGTCTCCTGTCAAGGAACGCTCAGCGCAGAATGGCCGAGCGATAGGGAATTGTAAGGACTGGTGCACGCGCGGCATTGCCGCCATGCGACAACTTGTTACAGCGCCAAACCGCCATTCTACGGGGGTTGTCGCGAATGCGACATATAGGGATAGAAAGGCGCTCGCCATCCGGTTCAGTCAGATAGACCGCAGCGCGCCCTTCGCGGGCAGAGCCCGCTCCCACAAGGGTTCTGCGCACACTCCCGTAGGAGCGGTCCGTGGCCGCGAAAGCCACACCGCGCTTCACCAGGCACACCGCGCCGCCTGCTTCGCGGGCAGAGCCCGCTCCCACAAGGGTTCTGCGCGCACTCCCGTAGGAGCGGTCAGTGGCCGCGAAAGCCACACCGCGCTTCACCTGGCACGGCGCATCCCGGAGCGAGGGTCAACCTCGTTCGGCGGGCACCGAAGACAATTCGAACGGGCTGCTGCTGCGACGCTGGTTGCGATCCTCGCGGGGGGTGGCGCCGAAGAAATTGCGGTACGCGCTGGAAAAATGCGGGCCCGAGGAAAACCCGCACGACAGGCCGATCTGGATGATCGACTTGCTGGTCTGCATCAGCATCTGGCGCGCCTTGTTCAGGCGCAACTCGAGGTAGTACTGGCTGGGTACGCGGTTCAGGTACTGCTTGAAGATGCGCTCCAGCTGGCGCCGCGAAACACACACATGCTGGGCGATCTCGTCGGTAGTCAGCGGCTCTTCGATATTGGCTTCCATCAACAACACCGCCTGGGTCAGCTTCGGATGGCTGGACCCCAGGCGATTCTGCAACGGAATGCGCTGGCGCTCGCCGCCCTCGCGGATACGCTCCACCACCAGCTCTTCGGATACCGCCCCGGCCAGTTCGGCGCCGTGATCGCGGGCCAGCACCGCCAGCAGCAGGTCGAGCACCGACAAGCCCCCGCATGCCGTCATGCGGTCGCGGTCCCAATCGAACAGGTGGCTGGTGGCGATGACCTTGGGGAAGCGCTCGGCGAAATCGTCCTGCCAGCGCCAGTGCACGGCCGCGCGGTAGCCGTCGAGCAGCCCCAACTGCGCCAGCGGATACACCCCCGCCGACAGCCCGCCCACCAGGCATCCCGCCCGTACCGTCTGCTTGAGCGCCGTGGCCAGCGCCGGCGCCAATGCCGACGGAGGCTCGTCAGCCAGCAGAAAGAGCTTCTGGCACCCTTCCAGGCGACCGTTCCACGCCTCGCCCGGCAACTGCCACCCGCCCGGAACCGGCGGCTCGGCCTGCAGAAAAAGCAACTCGTAGGTCACGTCCGGGTGCACCTTCTGCGCCACTCGCAGGGCCTCTTCGGCCAGCGCCAAGGTCAGGGCTCGCGTGCTGGGCCAATAGAGGAAACCGATTCGTTGGGCTGTCATCTGATGCGGACCGAAACCTTAAGTATCAAAAACCGAATGGGAAATGGCACTGCGCCAAGCCAGGCATGCTCGACCGGTGCGTACGAAACACCCGGCAGATGTTTCAAGCAAGGATCACTTGAGGCTGCCGGATAAAAACTGCTGCAACCGCTCGGAACGCGGATTGGCCAGCACCTCGCGCGGATCGCCGGTCTCTTCGACCAGGCCCTTGTGCAGGAACACCAGCTGGTTCGACACCTCACGGGCGAAACCCATCTCGTGGGTCACGACGACCATGGTGCGCCCTTCCTGAGCCAGCGCCTGCATCACCTTGAGCACGTCACCGACCAGTTCCGGGTCGAGCGCCGAAGTCGGCTCGTCGAACAACATCACCTCAGGTTCCACCGCCAACGCGCGGGCAATGGCCACACGCTGCTGCTCGCCGCCGGACATGTGCCCCGGATAGGCATCCTTGCGATGGGAGACGCCGACCTTGGCCAGATAGTACTCGGCTTTTTCCAGCGCTTGCTTTTTCGATACGCCCAGAACGTGCACGGGCGCTTCGATGACGTTTTCCAGCGCTGTCATGTGCGACCACAGGTTGAAGTGCTGGAACACCATCGACAGGCGCGAACGCAAGCGCTGCAGCTGCTTGGGATCGGCCGCCTTGAGCGCCCCATCCTTGCCGGCAACCAGCTTGAGTTCTTCGTCGTTGAGCAGGATCTTGCCCGCGTGGGGCTGTTCGAGCAGGTTGATGCAACGCAGGAACGTGCTCTTGCCCGATCCGCTGGAGCCGATGATGCTGATCACATCGCCCGCCTTCGCCGCCAGCGAGACACCCTTGAGTACCTCGTGCGAGCCATAGCGCTTGTGCAGGTCCTGAACTTGAAGTTTGTACATGATCGGGGGTCTCGCAAATCGGTCAGTCACGGGCCAGCGGCCCGTGGCGAAAAGGTTTTTGCTGCACGCGTTCAGTGCCTGCGCGGTGCCAGGTAGGCCAGCCAGCGGCGCTCGGCCAGCTTGAACAGGCGCACCAGAATGAACGTCAGGCACAGGTAGCACACACCCGCCGTGATGTAGGCTTCGAATGGCAGGTAATACTGGGCGTTCACCGTACGTGCTGCGCCGGTGATGTCGATCAGGGTCACGATCGAAGCCAGGCTGGTGGTCTGCAGCATCATGATCACTTCGTTGCTGTACTGCGGCAGTGCTCGACGCAGTGCCGAGGGCAGCAGGATGCGCCGGTACATCCCGGCCCTGGACATGCCCATGGCCTTGGCCGCTTCGATCTCGCCCGGTGGCGTGGCACGCAGGCTGCCGGCGATGATCTCGGCAGTGTAGGCACTGGTATTGATGGCAAACGCCAGGCAGGCGCAGAACGTGGCGCTCGACAACCATGGCCAGAGCACACTGTTGCGCACGGCCTCGAACTGGGCCAGACCGTAATAGATCAGAAACAGCTGTACCAGCATCGGCGTGCCACGGATCACGTAGGTATAGAGCCACGCGATGCCGTTGACCAGCGGCTGCCGGGACACCCGCATCAAACCCAGCGGCAGCGCCGCCAGCAGGCCGAACAGCAGCGAGATGGCCAGCAGTTTCAAGGTTTCCAGCATGCCGCTCATGTACAGCGGCAAGCTGTCCCAGACCACGTTGTAATCGAAGATCATAGTTCGGCCGCCTTGATGCCCACCGAGTAGCGTTTTTCAATGGCGCGCAGCAACAGCAGCGACACACTGGTGATGACCAGGTACATCGCCGCCACCGCAAGGAAGAAGGTGAACGGCTCGCGAGTGGCGTCCGCCGCCTGCTTGGCCTTGAACATCATGTCCTGCAGGCCGACCACCGAAATCAAGGCCGTGGCCTTGGTCAGCACCAGCCAGTTGTTGGTGACGCCGGGAATCGCCAGGCGAATCATCTGCGGCACCAGCACCCGGAAGAACACCTGCAGGCTGCTCATGCCATAGGCCATGCCGGCTTCGGCCTGTCCTTTGGGAATGGCCATGAACGCCCCGCGAAAGGTTTCCGACAGGTAGGCACCGAAGATGAAACCCAGGGTGAAGATACCGGCCAGCAGCGGATTGAGGTCGATGTAGTCGTCGTAACCCACCAATGGCGCCACGCGGTTGAGGATGTCCTGGCCGCCGTAGAAGATCAGCAGGATCAACACCAGATCGGGTATGCCACGAATCACCGTGGCGTAGAGATCCCCCAGCCAGGCCAGCCAGCGTACCGGCGACAGGCGCAGTGCCACGCCGAACAGACCCAGCACGATGGCCAGCGCCATGGACGACAAGGCGAGCTGCAGCGTCAGCCAAGCGCCATCGAGAATGACGGCCCCGTAGCCTTTCAACATGTAGAGATCCTCGCCCGGAGAATGAAAAATGGTGCAGACCGCGGTTCCCCGCCGTTTGCACCATCAGTCAGGTGACGCCTGCCGGCTTATTTGCCGTAGATGTCGAAATCGAAGTACTTGTCCTGGATCTTCTTGTATTCGCCATTGGCGCGAATGCCTTCGATGGCTGCGTTGATACGCTCCACGTTGGCCTTGTCGCCCTTGCGCACGGCGATGCCGATACCGTCGCCGAAGTACTTCGGATCGTTGACCGACGGGCCGACGAATGCATAGCCCTTGCCGGCGTCGGTGTTGAGGAAACCGTCCTGCAACAGGGTGGCATCGGCCAGCGTGCCGTCCAGTCGACCGGCCGCCACGTCCAGATAGATCTCGTTCTGCGAGCCGTACGGCATCACTTCGACGCCCAGCGGCTTGAGCACTTCGGTGGCATAACGGTCATGGATGGTGCCACGCTGCACGCCGATCTTCTTGCCCTTGAGCTCGGCCATGGAGTCGCTCACCTGGGTGCCGGACTTCATGACCAGACGCGCCGGAGTGGCGTAGTACTTGTTGGTGAAATCGACGGATTTCTTGCGGTCGTCGGTAATCGACATCGACGACAGAATGGCGTCGATCTTGCGCACCTTGAGGGCGGGAATGAGGCCGTCGAATTCCTGCTCGACCCACGTGCACTTGACCTTCATCTCGGCGCACAGCGCGTTGCCGATGTCGTAGTCGAAACCGACGATGCTGCCATCCGGCGCCTTGGAAGCGAACGGTGGGTAAGCGGCTTCGATACCGATCTTCAGCGGCTTTTCATCGGCGAACGATGCCGCCGACAGCACGGACAGTGCCAATGCGCCAAACAGTGCAAGTTTCTTCATTGGGTGAGCTCCAGCGAAAATGGGCAGTATGGGCAAAGTGAGCGCAGGCCCAGAATGCGAAAAGTAAGGCTTAACGGGCGACGCCACAGGGTTCGGCGAGTGAGCGCATTTTAACGGCACTGTGCCAGTCGATATTTCTTCAATGCGACAAGTAGTTACAGAACCACCGAGACGCCAAGACCCAGGCATTGACAGCTCATGCCGATTGTGGATGAGCAAAAAGACGCGCAACCTGTCCATGAAGCAATTAGCGCGCCCATTATTGGCAAAGCCTTTGCGGACGGCAAGCTTGGGGTTGCGGGAGATGATGCGTGTGACGGGCGATGGGGCCTTGGGTGGCAACCGGCGCAACACTGGCGTTACCGCAGTAACGCCAGCGTTGCCTGGCCAGCCTTATGGGCCTCTTCGCGTCAACTCAGGCCGAAGCGCGGTGCATTTCCTTGTGGGTATCGATCAGCTGCTGCACCACCCCAGGATCGGCCAGTGTAGAGATGTCGCCCAGGGCGTCGTATTCAGACGTGGCGATCTTGCGCAGGATGCGCCGCATGATCTTGCCCGAGCGCGTCTTGGGCAGCCCCGGCGCCCACTGGATCACATCGGGCGAGGCGATGGGGCCGATCTCCTTGCGCACCCAGTTCTTGAGCTCCAGGCGCAGTTCCTCGCTGGTCTGCTCGCCGCCATTGAGCGTGACATAGACGTAGATGCCCTGCCCCTTGAGGTCGTGGGGAACACCCACCACGGCGGCTTCGGCCACCTTGGGATGGGCAACCATCGCGCTTTCGATCTCGGCCGTGCCCATGCGGTGCCCGGAAACGTTGAGCACGTCATCGACTCGGCCCGTGATCCAGTAGTAGCCGTCTTCGTCGCGACGCGCGCCGTCGCCGGTGAAGTACATCCCGCGAAAGGTCTTGAAATAGGTATCGACGAAACGGTCATGGTCGCCGTAGAGGGTGCGCGACTGGCCTGGCCACGAATCGAGGATCACCAGGTTGCCCTCGGCGGCGCCGTCGATCAGGTTGCCCAGGTTGTCCACCAGCGCCGGCACCACGCCGAAGAACGGCTTGGTCGCCGAACCAGGTTTGAGGCCGATCGCACCCGGCAGCGGACTGATCAGGATGCCGCCGGTTTCGGTCTGCCACCAGGTGTCGACGATCGGGCAGTTCTGCTTGCCGACCGTGTTGTAGTACCAGTTCCAGGCCTCGGGATTGATAGGCTCGCCGACCGAACCCAACAGGCGCAGGCTCGAACCATCGGCACCCTCGACGGCCTTGGTGCCCTCGGCCATCATCGCGCGGATGGCCGTGGGGGCCGTGTAGAGGATATTGACCTTGTGCTTGTCGATGATCTTCGACACCCGAGTGATGTCCGGGTAATTGGGCACGCCTTCGAACAGCAAGGTGGTGGCGCCATTGGCCAGCGGGCCATAGACGATGTAGCTGTGGCCGGTGATCCAACCCACGTCCGCCGTGCACCAGTAGACATCGCCCGGCTTGTAGTCGAACACTCGCTCATGGGTCAGTGCGGCGTACACCAGGTAACCGCCGGTGGTGTGCAGCACGCCCTTGGGCTTGCCGGTCGAACCGGAGGTATAGAGGATGAACAGCGCTTCCTCGGCGCCCATTTCCTTCGGCGCGCAGGTGCTCGAGGCCACCTCCAGCAGCGAGTGGTACCAGATGTCGCGATGACGGTTCCACTCGATCTCGCCACCGGTGCGCTTGCACACGATGACCTTCTGCACGCTGCTGGTTTCAGGGTTGGTCAGGGCGCGGTCGACATTGGCCTTGAGCGGGGTCTTGCGGCCACCACGCAGCCCTTCGTCAGCCGTGATTACTACCTTGGACTGACAGTCGATGATGCGCCCCGCCAGCGCCTCGGGCGAGAAGCCACCGAACACCACGGAAT
This sequence comes from Pseudomonas sp. CFBP 13719, assembly GCF_014842095.1. Taxonomy (NCBI): domain Bacteria; kingdom Pseudomonadati; phylum Pseudomonadota; class Gammaproteobacteria; order Pseudomonadales; family Pseudomonadaceae; genus Pseudomonas; species Pseudomonas sp. CFBP 13719. The sequence continues at coordinate 76,970 of NZ_JACYVB010000008.1, forward strand.
GCACCGCGCCGATGCGGGTACAGGCGAGCATCGCCACCACTGCCTCGGGAATCATCGGCATGTACAGGGTCACCACGTCGCCGCGGTGCACATCCTGGCCGCGCAGGGCGTTGGCGAACTTGCACACCTCGGCGTGCAGCTCGCGGTAGGTGATGTGACGGCTTTCGGAAGGGTCGTCGCCTTCCCAGATGATCGCGACTTGATCGCCACGCTCGGCCAGGTGACGGTCCAGGCAGTTGTAGGAAACGTTGAGGGTACCGTCGGCGAACCATTTGATGTCGACATGGTGGTCGTCGAACGAGGTCTGCTTGACCTTGGTGAAGGGCTTTATCCAATCGAGGCGCTGCGCCTGTTCGCGCCAGAAACCGTCCGGGTTGACCACGGACTGCTGGTACATGGCCTTGTAGGTCGCCTCATCGGTCAGCGTGGACGCCGCCACCTCTGGACGAACGGGATACAGGGAAGCCGCACTCATCTTTGATACCTCGGTTGAGTAGTTGTTGTTTTATACACCTGTTTTAAGGGTATCTGGCCTGTGCAGCCATTCGACGATGGTAGTACCGCTGCTTGTAACGATGCACGCCCAGGCCCGCGGGATTAGTGCAGATTCGAATAAAACTGTTTATCCGAACCGGCTCTGTTTACCTCGGGCACCCACGCCTAGAATCGATTTCGCCAGCAACGGCACTGCGATCGACGAAGACTGCATCCCCCCACGAAGGCCTGTCGATCGCAACTTTCCCACTCTCAAGTTTCACACGTGACCTCACAAGGGCCGCGTGCACCCTGACGACTGCAAAACAGGAAAACCGACATGAAAGCTTTTTTGATTCTGGCGCTGATCGGCGCGAGCGGCATGGCCCTGGCCGATGAAACCACCACGGCTGCCACCGAAAAAACCACGGTGGAACCTTATGAGTATTCGCAGCACCCCGATATTGCTCACGTGATCTCGACTTCGGCGATTCCCAACGTCTGCGCGGTGGTTCCGGCGCGCCTGACCTACGAAGACTCGCAGGGCAAGCGGCACATCATGGAATATCAGGTCATGGGCAATGGCTGCTCGAACAGCTGAACACCTACCGGCGTCGGGGCTGCGGCCCCGCTGCTGGCCCGCACCCGAGTGACCCCGCCAGCACCCGCATGAGCAAGCACCACCCATCCCGATCTCTCTTTTTGTGCCTCGTGCCTCTATCATGAGCGTCACGTAAGCCTGTCTTTATTTCTCGTGTGCGCCGGACACCCAGCCAGCCTGCCTGTATCTGCGCCCATCACCTGCTTCCGCGACGGATCTGCCCATGCCTCACGCCCAGCGCTCCATGACGGTCACGCTGCAAGTCGTCTCCATCGTCCTGTTCACCTTCATCGGCTACCTGAGCATCGGCATCCCGCTGGCGGTATTGCCGGGCTTCGTCCACAGCGACCTGGGCTACGGCGCGGTCATCGCCGGGCTGGTCATCAGCGTTCAGTACCTGGCCACCTTGCTCAGCCGCCCCCAGGCGAGCAAGATCATCGACAACCTGGGCAGCAAGAAGGCAGTCATCTACGGCCTGGTCGGCTGCGGCATCAGCGGGTTGTTCATGCTGCTGGCCGGCTGGTTGCAAAGCTGGCCGGCACTGAGCCTGGCCAGCCTGCTGGTGGGTCGAGTGTTGCTCGGATCGGCAGAAAGCCTGGTGGGCTCCGGTTCCATTGGCTGGGGAATCGGTCGCGTCGGGGCGGCGAACACCGCCAAGGTCATTTCCTGGAACGGCATTGCCAGCTACGGCGCGCTGGCCATCGGTGCGCCACTGGGCGTGCTGATGGTCAAGCACCTGGGCCTGTGGAGCATGGGCGCAAGCATCATCGTGCTTGCAGGCCTGGGCATCACCCTGGCCTGGAACAAGTTGCCCGCGCCAGTCGTGGCCGGCGAGCGCCTGCCGTTTCTGCACGTGCTGGGCCGCGTGCTGCCCCACGGTACCGGGCTGGCCCTGGGCGGTATCGGCTTCGGTACCATCGCCACCTTCATTACCCTCTACTACGCCAGCAATGCCTGGGACAACGCTGCGCTGTGCCTGAGCCTGTTCGGTGGCAGCTTTATCCTTGCCCGGCTCTTGTTCGGCAACCTGATCAACCGTCTGGGCGGCTTTCGCGTGGCGATCGTCTGTCTGAGCGTGGAGACCCTGGGCTTGCTGCTGCTGTGGTTGGCGCCCAGCCAGGAACTGGCCATGGCTGGCGCGGCGCTGACCGGTTTCGGTTTTTCCCTGGTATTCCCGGCGCTCGGCGTCGAAGCGGTCAACCTGGTGCCAGCGTCGAGCCGCGGTGCGGCCGTGGGGGCCTATTCGCTGTTCATCGACATGTCGCTGGGCATCACCGGGCCGGTGGCGGGCGCCATCGCCGCAGGCTACGGTTTCAGTGCGATCTTTCTGTTCGCCGCCGTGGCTGCGTGCGCCGGCCTGGGCTTGACCTTCTATCTATACAGGCAGGCAGCCAGCCTGGCACCGCCGGAAGACAAGCTGGTCTAGAACGGCGTGATCTGGAACGGCATGATCTACGGCTGGATGATCTACAGCGGGATGACTCAGAAGTCGATCTTGCCACGCCCGGCCTTGATCGCCCCGCGCTTGGTCTTGCCTTCCAGGCGGCGAGTCTTGGAACCCAACGTGGGCTTGGTCGGCCGTCGCTTCTTCTCCACCTTGGTGTCCAGCAGGATCAACTCGCGCAGGCGCTGCAGGGCGTCGGCGCGGTTCTGCTCCTGGGTGCGAAACTGCTGCGCCTTGATGACGATGACGCCATCGCCGGTGATCCGGCTGTCGCGCAGCGCCAGCAGACGCTCCTTGTAGAACGGCGGCAGCGACGAAGCGCCGATGTCGAAGCGCAGATGCATCGCGCTGGAAACCTTGTTGACGTTCTGCCCACCCGCGCCTTGCGCGCGGATGGCGCTGAGTTCGATTTCGGCGTCGGGCAGATGGACGGCGTTGGAGATTTCCAGCATGCAGCGCTCCGGTCAGGACGAGGGGTTCGACTTGAGGCGATAGCACAGGTACATCCCGCCGATCCACAGAGGAATGGCATACACCGACACACGAATGCCAGGAATCATCAGCATGATGATCAGGATGAACGCCACGAACGCCAGGCACAGGTAGTTACCGTACGGATACCACAACGCCTTGAACAACGGCACCTGGCCCTGGCGCTGCAGGTGCTGGCGGAACTTGAGGTGCGAGTAGCTGATCATCGCCCAGTTGATCACCAGGGTCGCCACTACCAGCGACATCAACAGTTCGAGCGCCTGCTGCGGTACGAAGTAGTTCAAGGCCACCGCCACCAGCGTAATCGCCGCCGACACCAGCAGCGCCCGAACCGGCACCCCACGGCCATCCACCTTGGCCAGTGCACGCGGCGCGTCACCCTGCTCGGCCATGCCCAGCAGCATGCGGCTGTTGCAATAGGTGCCGCTGTTGTACACCGACAACGCTGCCGTCAATACCACGAAGTTGAGCACGTGCGCGGCCGTGTCGCTGCCCAGCATCGAGAACACCTGGACGAACGGGCTGCCGCTGTAGGCATCGCCCGAGGCATTCAGGCTGGCCAGCAGGCCATCCCACGGGGTCAGCGACAACAGCACCACCAGCGCGCCGATGTAGAAGATCAGAATGCGGTAGATCACCTGGTTGATGGCTTTGGGAATCACCGTCTTCGGGCTGTCGGCCTCGGCGGCCGTGAAGCCGAGCATTTCCAGGCCACCGAAGGAGAACATGATGATCGCCAGGGCCATGACCAACCCGCCTACACCGTTGGGAAAGAAACCACCATGGGCCCAGAGGTTGCTGACACTGGCCTGAGGGCCGCCGTCACCGCTGACCAGCAGATAGCTGCCCAGGGCAATCATGCCGACGATCGCCGCGACCTTGATGATGGCGAACCAGAATTCGGTCTCGCCGAACACCTTGACGTTGGTCAGGTTGATGGCATTGATCATCAGGAAAAACACCGCAGCGGAGACCCACGTGGGTATTTCCGGCCACCAGTAATGCACGTACTTGCCGACGGCGGTCAACTCGGACATACCTACCAAGATGTACAGCACCCAGCAGTTCCAGCCGGACAGGAAACCGGGAAACCGGCCCCAGTAGCTGTGGGCGAAATGACTGAAAGAGCCGGCGACCGGTTCCTCGACGATCATCTCGCCCAGTTGGCGCATGATCAGGAAGGCAATGAAACCGCAGATGGCATAGCCCAGGATCATCGACGGCCCGGCGGACTTGAGTACGCCTGCGGAGCCCAGGAACAGCCCGGTACCGATGGCTCCGCCCAGAGCGATCAATTGGATATGGCGATTCTTCAGCCCACGCTTGAGCTGGTTTGGTTCAGTCATCAGGGAGCAGTCACTTCTTCGACGTTCGAGGTATCAAGAGTGCAATGGTCCGCCGCAGGCAAACCCTGTGGGAGCGGGTCTCTGCCCGCGAAGAGGCCCCCACCGACACCCCACAAAAAAACGCCAACCCTGCAAGGTTGGCGCACGTGGACATCAGTTGTCCTTACTCAGGCTTGGGCTTGCGACGGCCGAAGCCGGGACGCTGACCGGTGCCAGCGGCCGGGCCGCGACGGTTGCCCGACGGCGCGTCGTCCACCAGCTTGATGCCCGGACGCTTTGCCGCGGGCTTGGCACCCGGCTTGCCCGCAGGCCTGGCTGGACGCTTGTTCATGTCCGCCGGACGCTCGGCCACGGCACTGCCACGACCGCTGTCCTTGCGCGCAGCCGGAGCCGAATCACCGCGTGGCTGACGGGCTGGACGCTGCTCACTGGACGGCGCCGAATCGCCGCGCGGCTGGCGAGCCGGGCGCTGATCGGTGGACGGCGCGCCGTCGTGGGCCGGACGCAAGGTGCGCACGCGCTCGCCGCGGCCCATCGGGCGCGAGGATTTGCGCTGCATGCGCTCCAGCTTGTCCTTGGTCTTGGTGGTCATCGACGGCATGGCCACGGCGGTCAGGCCCACTTCGGCGCTCAGGGTATCGACTTCGCCCTGAGTCAGCTCGCGCCAACGACCCATCGGCAGGTCGGAATTGAGGAATACCGGGCCGAAGCGCACACGCTTCAGGCGGCTGACCACCAACCCCTGGGATTCCCACAGGCGACGCACTTCGCGGTTGCGGCCTTCCATCACCACGCAGTGGTACCAGTGGTTGAAGCCTTCGCCACCCGGTGCCTGCTGGATATCGGTGAAGCGGGCTGGCCCGTCTTCCAGGATCACGCCGTTCTTGAGGCGCAGCAGCATGTCGTCGTCGACTTCGCCGCGTACGCGCACCGCGTACTCACGGTCCATTTCGAACGAGGGGTGCATCAGGCGGTTGGCCAACTCGCCGTCGGTGGTGAACATCAGCAGCCCGGTGGTGTTGATGTCCAGGCGGCCGACGTTGATCCAACGGCCTTCGCGCGGGCGCGGCAGGCGGTCGAATACGGTCGGGCGGCCTTCGGGGTCGTCGCGGGTGCAGATTTCGCCGTCGGGCTTGTTGTAGATGATCACGCGGCGCACGGTTTCCGAGGCTTCTTCGCGCTTGATCACCTTGCCATCGACGGTAATGGCGTCGTGCAGGTCGACGCGCTGGCCGAGGGTCGCGACCTTGGCGTTGACCTTGATTCGGCCTTCGCTGATCCACGCCTCGACGTCGCGACGCGAACCCACGCCGATACGAGCCAATACTTTCTGCAGTTTTTCGCCGGCTGGGCCGATTTCCTGGCTGCCGTCTTGCTGATCGAGATCTTTCATCGTAAGCACCTCCCGGTGGGTCGAATTGAATACTGCTCGGCGCAGGCGCGCCGGAGGGCCGCGAATGATACGCGCAACACAGCGCCTGCGCATCAAAGGCTAGCCGATTTTTTCAGGCTTTCTTCTTTTTCCGCTTGGCGGTGCTTTTCATGTCTTTCAGGCGCTGCACCGCCTGTGCGTTCACGTCGCGACGCTCGTCCTTGTCCATCTTCTTCCAGGCCTTGCACTCAGGCTTGGTGCGGCCACAGGCAATACAGGTCTCGTCAGTGAACTTACAGACGCTGATACAGGGGTTCTTGCTGCTCATGGGACGGGGCACCGGTGCGCGACTGAAGGGATAACGCTCAGACAACGGCCAGCGCCGAATGCGCCATTTTCTTTGAACGCAGCAGGCTCGAGCCTATCCGGCGGCACTCGTTGAAACCCGTTGAAACCTAACAAGCGACACTGAGGAAACGCTGAACTAAATAATAATTCACACACGTTAAATATGAAAAATCATATTCATACTTCTGCCTGTCGAAGTTCTCAGCATGTGCTTAACTTTTTTTAACCGGGGGTCGCGCCCTGCGCTTGCAACACCGGTAATGATTAAAACAACTTATTCATTGAATACGAGGTGCAGCATGAACGCCAAAGACTTGAAGCCGTTTGATTTTTCGACCGTCAAACGAGATCAGAAGAACAGCGTAGGCAGCGTCGCGGACCTGACAGTGGAGTTCAGTCATATCCCTGCCAGATACGCCAGCGAGTTTCCAAACAGACAGGTCGTTTTCAAAGATGTACAGATTTTCGAGACTGCCCGGGGTGTGACTTTTTCAGCGAACTATGTTCCTGATCGTGGCAGTCACTGGGAGTTCATGATAAACACACCCAAGTCCCCAGGCTTCCACACCATTGGCGCTCAAGGATCGGCATACGCCGGGTTGCGTCACGGGGGACACGAGATGCACTTGTTCGATTACGACACCGTCGAACTGAAAGCCTACTCGCCAGACAGCATCTATCAGGCAAGGCTCGTCAATGCAGGTCAAGCCGGGGAGGACGGTTTCCAACTAAGCCTGGCTTCCAACGTGCAGGAGGACTGAGTCTCGAAAAAATCCAGACACAAAAAAAGCGACCCGAAGGTCGCTTTCTTTGTTTGCTTCGAGGAGTTCAAGGGCCTCGAGGCTTTGTATGGCGCAGCGGACGGGACTCGAACCCGCGACCCCCGGCGTGACAGGCCGGTATTCTAACCGACTGAACTACCGCTGCGTATCGCTCGGACTTGCGTCCGTTTGAAACCTGTTGACCAAGAACTTCGAGGTTCTCGATCGCTGACCCGGCGAACCGAATCAGTGTATAAAATGGCGCAGCGGACGGGACTCGAACCCGCGACCCCCGGCGTGACAGGCCGGTATTCTAACCGACTGAACTACCGCTGCGCAGTGTGTGCTCTCATGCTTCAGCACGTGTTGCTCTTTGTTGCGTTCTCAGCTGCATTCTAACGAAATGGTGGGTGATGACGGGATCGAACCGCCGACCCTCTGCTTGTAAGGCAGATGCTCTCCCGGCTGAGCTAATCACCCTTTGCTTCGCTGAGGCCGCGAAATTTACGCAGGTACCGAACCTAAGTCAATACCCTGTATGAAGTTTTTTTGAAAAAGGTACAGCCTGAGCGATTGGGAAGGTGTGGAAAGCATTCGCGGCCGCTGACCGCTCCTGCGGTGATCCCCGCAATGCCAAGGATCACCGCAGCAGCGGTCAGCGGCCGTGAAGAAGCGCTTACAACGCAGCGAGCCCACGCGCCAGATCGGCTTGCAGGTCGCCAACGTCTTCCAGCCCTACCGCCACCCGGATCAAGCTGTCGCGAATCCCTGCCGCTTCGCGCTCGGCCGGCGACAAGCGCCCGTGCGACGTGGTGGCCGGGTGGGTGATGGTGGTCTTGCTGTCGCCCAGGTTGGCCGTGATCGAGATCAGGCGGGTCGCATCGATGAAACGCCAGGCGCCCTCCTTGCCTCCCTTGACCTCGAAACTGACCACGGCACCGAAGCCCTTGGTCTGACGCTTGGCCAGCTCATGCTGGGGATGGCTCGGCAGGCCCGAGTAATGCACCTTCTCGATGCCCTCCTGCGCTTCCAGCCATTGCGCCAGCACCTGCGCGCTGGCGCAATGGGCACGCATGCGCAGGTTCAAGGTTTCCAGGCCCTTGAGAAAGATCCAGGCGTTGAACGGGCTCAAGGTAGAGCCAGCGGTGCGCAGGTAACCCAGCACCTCGTTCATTTCCTTGCTGCGACCGCACACGGCGCCGCCCATGCAACGGCCCTGGCCGTCGATGAACTTGGTCGCCGAGTGCACGACGATGTCGGCACCCAGCGCCAGCGGCTGCTGCAGCGCCGGCGTACTGAAGCAGTTATCGACCACCAGCATGGCGCCCTTGGCCTGAGCCACTGTGCTCAAGGCCGTGATGTCGACCAGCTCGGCCAGCGGGTTGGACGGCGACTCGACGAAGAGCAGCTTGGTATTGGCCTTGATGGCCCGCTCCCAGCCGCTGACGTCGGCCAACGGCACGTAGTCCACTTCGATGCCAAAGCGCTTGAAGTATTTCTCGAACAGGCTGATGGTCGAGCCGAACACGCTCTGTGAGACCAATACGTGGTCGCCCGCGCTGCACAGGCTCATGACCACGGCGGTGATCGCCGCCATGCCGGTGGCGAAGCCGACCGCCTGCTCTGCGCCCTCCAGAGCCGCCAGGCGCTCTTCGAAGGAGCGCACGGTGGGGTTGGTGTAGCGCGAGTAGACATTGCCCGGCACTTCGCCGGCAAAACGCGCCGCGGCATCGGCCGCAGTACGGAAAACATAGCTGGAAGTGAAGAACAGCGGGTCGCTGTGTTCACCTTCCGGCGTGCGGTGCTGGCCGGCGCGAACCGCCAGGGTGTCGAAAGACACCCCTTCGAGATCGCTATCCAGTCGCCCGGCATCCCATTCCTGTGTCATGCCGTTGCTCCCATTCAGTTGTTGTAGAGGTCTATGATCGCGCTGACCGCATGCGACTTGCTCTTGTTGGAGTCGTTGCGCGCCTGCTCGATCTTGTTCAGATAGAACGCGTCGATATCGCCGGTGACGTACTTGCCGTCGAACACCGCGCAATCGAAGTTCTCGATCTTGACCTTGCCACCACCGACCGCGTCGATCAGGTCGGGCAGGTCCTGGTAGATCAGCCAGTCGGCACCGATCAGATCGGCCACTTCCTGGGTGCTGCGATTGTGCGCAATCAACTCATGCGCACTCGGCATGTCGATGCCGTAGACGTTCGGGTAGCGCACGGCTGGAGCAGCCGAGCAGAAATAGACGTTCTTGGCGCCGGCTTCGCGGGCCATCTGGATGATCTGCTTGCAGGTGGTGCCGCGAACGATCGAATCGTCCACCAGCATCACGTTCTTGCCGCGGAACTCCAGCTCGATGGCATTGAGCTTCTGGCGTACCGATTTCTTGCGCGCGGCCTGGCCGGGCATGATGAAGGTACGGCCGATGTAGCGATTCTTGACGAAGCCTTCGCGAAATTTCACGCCCAGGTGGTTGGCCAGCTCCAGGGCCGCAGTGCGGCTGGTGTCCGGAATCGGGATGACCACGTCGATGTCGTGTTCGGGGCGTTCGCGCAGGATCTTGTCGGCCAGCTTCTCGCCCATGCGCAGGCGCGCCTTGTACACCGAGATACCGTCGATGATCGAGTCCGGACGCGCCAGATAGACGTGTTCGAAGATGCACGGTGCGTACTGCGGGTTGGGTGCGCACTGGCGGGTGTGCAGCTTGCCGTCTTCGGTGATGTACACCGCTTCGCCCGGCGCCAGGTCGCGGATCAGGGTGAAGCCGAGCACGTCAAGGGACACGCTTTCGGAGGCGATCATGTATTCCACGCCTTCGTCGGTGTGGCGCTGGCCGAACACGATCGGACGGATCGCGTGCGGGTCACGGAAACCGACGATGCCATAGCCGGTGATCATGGCCACTACCGCGTAGCCACCAGTGCAGCGCTTGTGCACGTCGGTAACGGCCGCGAACACGTCTTCCTCGGTGGGCTGCAGCTTGCCGCGCACGGCCAGTTCGTGGGCGAACACGTTGAGCAGCACTTCGGAGTCCGAGCTGGTGTTGACGTGGCGCAGGTCCGATTCGTAGATTTCCTTGGCCAGCTGCTCGACGTTGGTCAGGTTGCCGTTGTGCGCCAGGGTGATGCCATAGGGCGAGTTGACGTAGAACGGCTGGGCCTCGGCCGAGGTCGAGCTGCCCGCCGTGGGATAGCGCACATGGCCGATGCCCATGTGCCCGACCAGCCGCTGCATATGACGCTGCTGGAAAACGTCCCGTACCAGCCCGTTGTCCTTGCGCAGGAACAACTTGCCATCGCTACTGGTAACGATACCGGCAGCATCCTGGCCGCGGTGTTGGAGGACCGTTAGCGCGTCATACAGCGCTTGATTGACGTTCGACTTACCGACGATACCGACGATGCCACACATGCGACGCAACCCCTACTTAATGAATCTGAACTGAGCACCACTCACTGCGCCTTGTTGGCCGGCAAGAGGTGCTCCTTGAACGGAATGTCAGCCGGTGCGCTGATTCCGCTGGCGAGCCACTGGCTGGACATCCCCAGAATGAGGTTTTTCGACCAGTCAGCAACCAAAAGAAATTGCGGCAGCAGGCGTGATTCCTGCCACCAGGCATCCTGTTGAACCGGCCCCAGGCTCATCAGCCCGGCAGCCACCACCACCAGCAGGCCACCGCGCGCGGCGCCGAAGACCATGCCCAGGAAGCGGTCGGTGCCCGACAGCCCGGTAACGCGAATGAGCTCGCCGATCAGGTAGTTGACCATGGCGCCGACCAGCAAGGTGGCCACGAACAGCACGGCACACCCGGCAATGACGCGCGCGGATGGGGTCTGGATGTAGTTTTCGAAATAACCGGCGAGAGAACCGCCGAACAGCCAGGCCACGCCACCTGCGACTATCCATGTAACCAGCGACAGGGCTTCCTTGACGAAGCCGCGTGTCAAGCTGATCAGTGCGGAGATGGCGATGATCGCGATGATCGCCCAGTCAACCCAGGTAAATGCCACAGTGCGGCCTGCATACGGATAAGGCGGCGCATTTTAGCAGAGCGCGGGCGCGGGGGTAAGCGGCGATTGTCGCAGGGCGCGCTGCGCCCTTTTCGCGGCCACATTCAACCGCGATCCCCGTAGGAGCGGTCAGCGGCCGCGAAGGGAGCGACGGCGGTAGACCTGATCCACCGCGGCGCGCTTTTCGCAGCCGCTGACCGCTCCCACATTCAACCGCGATCCCTTGTGGGAGCGGTCAGCGGCCGCGAAGAGAGCGACACGGCCTCGCGTCTAACGAAGACTCAGCCGCGCTCGGGTTCGAAACGCACCACGAACCCCTGCAGCTTCTGCTGGCGGTTGATCACGTCACGCAGACGCTCGGCCTCGGCGCGCTCGACCAGCGGGCCGACAAACACCCGGTTCTTGCCATCGGCCGTACGCACGTAGGCGTTGTAGCCCTGCGCGCGCAGGCTCTTCTGCAAGGTGTCGGCACCGGCGCGGTTGGACAGACTGGCCAATTGCACGGACCAGCTGACCGGCAGCCCATTGGGGTCGATCTTGCTGGCGGTGTCCGTCTTGGCGACCGGTGGCACCTTGGCTGCAGCGATGGGCGCGGAAGGCTGCACCGATTCCACCGGCTTCTTCACAGGCGCGGCAGGCGTCGTAGGCACCGACTGGATCGGCTGGCTAGGCGGGGCAGCCTTTGTCGCGGCCTGCGCCGGAACCGGCTCTGTCTCGATGATCTGCGGCTCGGGCACGGCAACCGGCTCGACCTGCACCTGAGGCGCAGCCGGGGCCTGCGGCGCTGCCGGAGCTTGCACCTGAACCTGGCGCACGGTTTGATCCTCCCGTGAAAACAGCATCGGCAGGAAAATCACCGCCAGCGCGATCAGCACCAGGGCGCCGATCATGCGCTGCTTGAACACCTTATTGGGCAATGCCATCCACGTTCTCCCGTTCTACGTTGCCATACATCCATTTCAGGGCCTGGGCGACACAGTGGAACGAGCCGAACACCAGAATCTCGTCACCCTCGCCTGCGGCTTCGCACTGCGCTTCGAGCGCATCGGCGAGGCTGCCATGAGACGTCGTGTCAGCGCCAAGGTTCAGGAGCGCGGCATCGAGCTCGGCGGCCGGACGACTGCGCGGTGTTTTCAGCGGTGCGACCGCCCAGTGCGCGATGACGGCTGTCAGCGGCTCGACGACCCCGGCCAGATCCTTGTCGGCGAGCAGGCCGAACACTGCCAGACGCCGGCCCGCCAAAGGCTGACGCGCCAGACGCTCGGCCAGAAAGCGAGCGGCGTGCGGGTTGTGACCCACGTCCAGCAGGATGTCGACCGACTTGCCGGCGTAACTCACACGGTGGCGGTCCAGGCGGCCGGCCACCCGGGTGTGCGCCAGCGCCCAACCCATACGTGCAGCGTCGCGCGGCAGATCGAGCGCCACGTAGGCCTGCAGGGCGAGCGCGGCGTTTTCCAGCGGCAAGCTGGGCATTGGCAGCGACAGCAACTCGACCGGGTAGCCTTCGACATCCACCCCACGCCACGACCAATGATCGCCCTGCACGGTGAAATCGTAGTCGCGGCCGCGCAGATAGAACGGGCAACCCAGCGTGGCAACCTGCTCGAGCAATGGCTGCGGAGGATCGATATCGCCGCACAGTGCCGGCACGCCAGCGCGCAGGATGCCGGCCTTCTCGAACGCCACCGACTCGCGGGTATCCCCCAGGTACTCGGCATGGTCCAGACCGATGCTGGTGACCACGGCCACGTCTGCATCCACCAGGTTGACCGCGTCGAGCCGACCGCCCAGGCCCACTTCCAGCACCACGGCATCCAGCCCGGCGCGCTGGAACAACCAGAGCGCGGCCAGGGTGCCCATCTCGAAATAGGTCAGTGTGGTGGCGCCGCGTGCGGCTTCAACGGCAGTGAACGCCTCGCACAGCTGGGCATCGGTAGCCTGCTGGCCGTCGATCAGCACCCGTTCGTTGTAGCGCAGCAGATGCGGCGAGGCGTAGACCCCCACTTTCAGATCGCGATCCTGCATCAGCGCCGCAATGAACGCGCAGGTCGAACCCTTGCCGTTGGTGCCGGTCACCGTGACCACACGCTCGGCTGGCTTGCTCAGGCCCAGGCGCTGCGCGACTTCGCGGCAACGCTCCAGGCCCATGTCGATGGCCGAAGGGTGCAGCTGCTCCAGATAGGCGAGCCACTGGCTCAGGCTGCGCTCGGTCATACGTTGGCGGGCGCCGGCGGAACCACGATCGGCTCGATCGGGGCAGCGACGTAGGTAGGCGTCGGCAAGCCCATGAACTGGGCCAGCAGGCTGCCCAGGCGCGGACGCAGTTCCTGGCGCGAAATGATCATGTCGATCGCGCCGTGCTCGATGAGGAATTCGCTTCGCTGGAAGCCTTCCGGAAGTTTTTCGCGCACGGTCTGCTCGATTACCCGTGGGCCGGCAAAACCGATCAGCGCCTTGGGCTCGGCAACGATCACGTCACCCAGCATCGCCAGGCTGGCGGAGACACCACCGTAGACCGGGTCGGTCAGCACCGAGATGAACGGAATGCCTTCTTCGCGCAACCGCGCCAGGACTGCAGAGGTCTTGGCCATCTGCATCAGCGAAATCAGCGCTTCCTGCATGCGTGCGCCACCGGAAGCGGCAAAGCAGATCATCGGGCAACGGTTTTCCAGGGCGTAGTTGGCAGCGCGCACGAAGCGCTCGCCGACGATGGCACCCATGGAACCACCCATGAACGAGAATTCGAAGGCGCTGGCCACCACGGGCATGCCCAGCAAGGTGCCGCTCATGGAGATCAGCGCGTCCTTTTCACCTGTCTGTTTCTGCGCTGCGGTGAGGCGATCCTTGTACTTCTTGCCGTCGCGGAATTTCAGGCGATCGACCGGTTCCAGATCGGCGCCCAGTTCGGCGCGGCCGTCTTCGTCAAGGAAAATGTTCAGGCGCGCACGTGCGCCGATGCGCATGTGGTGGTTGCACTTGGGACAGACGTCGAGGGTCTTCTCCAGCTCCGGACGGTACAGCACTGCTTCGCAGGACGGGCACTTGTGCCACAGGCCTTCGGGCACCGAGCTTTTCTTCACTTCCGATCGCATGATCGAAGGGATCAGCTTGTCTACCAACCAGTTGCTCATGCTTTATTTCTCCAGTACCGGGGACGACTGGCCTGGCCAGGTCCCGCGCATGCTCTTGAGCGTGTTCAGATATGAAACGAATACGTGGGCGAGCGTGGCGCAGGCTTCACACCTGGGTGCCGCGCGTTTCGCGAAACGTATGGACGGTGCCGAGCTGCGTGCCGTCACATGCCGCCCCCACGCACCGCCTTGAGGAAAGCGTCGATCTTGCCGTGGTCCTTGATGCCTTTGCTCGACTCGACCCCGCCGCTGACATCCACCGCCCAGGGTTTGACCTGAGCGATGGCCTGGGCGACGTTGCCGGCGTGAAGCCCGCCTGCCAGCACGATCGGCTTGTCCAGGTGCTCGGGCACCAGCGACCAGTCGAACGCTTCGCCGGTGCCGCCGGGCACACCGGCGACGTAGGTATCGAGCAGGATACCGCTGGCGTTGCGATAGGCCCGGCAGGCCGCCTGCAAGTCATCGCCGGCGCGCACGCGCAATGCCTTGATGTAGGGCCGGTGGTAACCCTCGCAGTCGTCCGGGGTTTCGTCGCCATGGAATTGCAGCAGGTCCAGCGGCACGGCATCGAGGATCTCACCCAGTTCGCAACGGCTGGCATTGACGAACAGGCCAGTGGTGGTCACGAACGGCGGCAGCGCGGCGATGATCGCGCGTGCCTGTTGCACGCTCACCGCCCGAGGGCTTTTGGCATAGAACACCAACCCGATCGCATCGGCACCCGCGTGCGCAGCGGCCAAAGCATCCTCTATGCGGGTAATACCGCAGATTTTGCTGCGAACGGCTGACATGTCGGCGAGTACCTCGACTTGGCTGGGGAACGGCGGATGTTAGCAAATGCTGTCGGCGACGTCAGCCAGTGTGTCGAACCCGGTCAGGAAGTGCGGGCCGATATAGCGCTCGGGCAGTGGGAACTCATCGCGGTACTCGACTTGTACCAGGTAGAGCCCGAAGGGATGGGCCGTGACCCCGCCGGTACGGCGCACCCGGCTTTGCAACACTTCGGCGGCCCATTCGACCGGACGCTCGCCAGTGCCGATGGTCATCAGCACACCGGCGATGTTGCGCACCATGTGGTGCAGGAAGGCATTGGCGCGCACGTCGATGACGATCATCTTGCCGTGCTGAGTGACCCGCAGGTGATGCAGTTGCTTGATCGGTGACTTGGCCTGGCACTGGCCGGCGCGGAAAGCGCTGAAGTCGTGGGTACCGACCAGGGCCTGGGCGGCGGCCGCCATGCGGGTGACATCCAGCGGACGGTGATTCCAGGTGATTTCCTCGCCCAGATGGGCGGGTCGAATCTGGTCGTTGTAGATGACGTAGCGGTAGCGGCGGGCGATGGCCTTGAAACGAGCATGAAAATTGGGCGGCATGATTTTCGCCCAGGTAACGCTGACATCGTGAGGCAGGTTGATGTTGGCGCCCATGACCCAGGCTTTCATGCTGCGTTCGGCCTGGGTATCGAAATGCACCACCTGGCCGCAGGCGTGGACACCCGCGTCGGTGCGGCCGGCGCACATCAGCGAGATGGGCGATGCGGCGACCTTGCCCAGAGCGTCTTCGAGGGTTTCCTGTACGGTGCGCACGCCGGAGGCCTGGCGTTGCCAGCCCCGGTAGCGCGAACCTTTGTATTCAACGCCCAGGGCAATGCGATAGAAGCCGTCGGCCGCCGATTCGGCGACCGCGTTGTCGATGTTTTGCACGAAGTTGCAGCCTGTTGGTTAAGCGATGGCGGCGATTATACCGGATCATCGAATGGCGGCGCTGCCTTCGCGGGCAGAGCCCGCTCCCACAATGGGGCCCTCGATGCATAGATGTGGGAGCAGGTTCGGGCGTCAGACGGCGACGGCCGCACCGCGTTACCGGCTGATGCGCCCTAGCATCTCGCGCGCCTCATCCTGCTGCCCGGTGCTGCCTTCTTTCAGCACCTCGCCCAGAATGTCGCGGGCGCCGTCGTTGTCGCCCATCTCGATGTAGGCACGGGCCAGGTCAAGCTTGGTGCCAGCCTCGTCTCCCCCGTCGAGGTAGTCGAAATCGTCTTCGCCTTCGATCGGCGGGAGATCCTCAGGCTTGGGTGGCACGGCGAACGGTTCGGCCATGGGTGTGCGGGCAAAACCGTCGGACAGTTTTTCCAGTTCGGCATTGATCTCGTTCAGGCGCGATTCGGGTGCCTGTGGCTGCTCGGTATCATCAGCCAGCGACAGATCGAAATCTTCCGGCAAGGTCGCGTCGTCTTCCTTGGTCGGGTTGCCCGCCGCAGCTTTCTGCTCGGCCAGCAAGGTGTCGAAGTCGATGTCACTGCCCGCCGTCGGCGCAGGGTCCAGGGTGTCGTCCAGATTGAGGTCGAAATCGGTGTCGAAGGTGCCGTCCAGCGAATCGGCGGACCCCGGCTCGTCGTGCAGCAGCTGCTTGACGTAATCGGCGTCCATCTGCGCTGCCGTGGCAGCTGCACCGGCGGCCGCCGCGGCAACCCCCAGCATGGCAGGGAAACGTGTTTTCAACCGCTCGACGTCCGCATGGTTCTGGCCGGTGGCGATCAACTGCCGTTCCTGACCGACGAAGCCATCCCGGTCACCCTGCAGGCCATACACTTCCATCAATTTCAAGCGCAGGTCGCTGCGCTTGGTCTCGCGCTCGGTCGCCGCCTCCAACAGTTCGGCGGCGTGGTTGAGGCGGCCGCGCGCAATGCTCTGCTCCACTTCCGCGAACAGCCCTTCGTCGGTGTCGATGCTGGGGCGCAGCGGTGGCGTAGGCAGCACGGTCTGCGCGGGCGCCTCGGCGAAGGTAGCAGGTGCGGCACTGGCCCTGGCGCCTGCTACCGAGGCGGCCACCATGGCCGGGGTCAGGTGCACGGTTGCTGCCGGGCGCTCCAGTTCTTCGAAGCTGTTGGGCGGCAAATCGAGATCCGGGCCGTGATCGGGCTCTTCGGCCAGCGCACGGGCCATGCGCATGTGCTTCTCCGCCTCCTGCTGCGCCTTGCGACGACGGGCCAGCAACAGCAGGAGCAAGAACAGCGCTGCGAGAGCACTGGCACCGACCACCATCAGCAGGGTGGAGTTGTCGCTGGGCTGCTCGGCAACCGCATCATCGGCCGGGTCGCCGGTCGCATCCAGCGGCTCACCCTGAGGCAAGGCCGGGGTACTGGCAGCCGCGTCGGGATTGACCTGCTCGGTGGCACCGGGTACCGCCGGTGCCGGAACCAGCGCGGCGTTGACCGGGGCATCGGGATCGCCCTCGGCAGGCTCGCCGCTGGCATCCGCAGGGGCCAGCGCTTGCGCCGGGGCCAATGCCTCGGCCGGCACCGGAACATCGGCGCCCGCCGCCTGCATCTTGGCCAGTTGGTCGTTCTTGAGCTGAATCAGTTTCTGCAACTTGTCGAGCTGACTCTGCAGGTCGGCGTTGCGGCTGCGCAATTCTTCGTTGTCACGACGCGTGGAATCCAGGGCTTCCTGGGTCACGGCGAGCTTCTGGTCGAGCGCCCTGGCATCGCCGGCCGGACCATCGGCCTCGCTGGCGCCTGACACCAGGCTGAGGTTGTCTTGCGGCGGCGCTGCGGCCGGCGCCGGAGCACCGTTGCCACGGCGCGTGGCATCGACCTGTTGCGCCCGCGGACCGAGGCGACGGCCTTCGCGCCAGGCAGCATTCTGCCGCGCGACTTCGGCCACGGCTGGGCCCGGTGCGGTGGCCGCGGTCTGCTGGGCGTCAGGCATGCGCAGCACCTGCCCGGTCTTGAGCCGGTTGATGTTGCCGTCGAGGAACGCATCGGGGTTGAGCGCCTGGATGGCCAGCATGGCTTGCTGGACCGAGCTGCCCTGGCGATTGCGCGCAGCGATCTCCCACAGGGTGTCACGCGAACCCGTGGTGTAGGACGCCTGGTTGGCGCTGGCTGCGGGGGCGCTCAGCGCCGGCTGCGGTGCATTCTGCGCCGCCTGGGCTGCCTGCGGGGCAAACTGCGCGGGATCGAGCAGCATGCTGTAGTCGCGCAGCAGCCGGCCGCTGGGGAAATTGACCTGCACGAGGAACTTCACCAAGGGCGCCGACAAGGGTTGCGTCGAGGTCACGCGGATGACGCTGCGGCCACTGGCGTTGATCACCGGGGTGAAGCGCAGGCTGTCGAGGAACGCCTGGCGCTCGACGCCCGCCTTGCTGAATTCCTCGGCCGGGGCCAGCACCGGCTGCACCTCGGCGGCAGTGAGGCCGCGCACATCGAGCAGTTCTATCTCGGCGAGCAGGGGCTGGTTCACCGCGGACCTGAGGGTCAACTCACCCAGCTCCAGGGCGTTGGCGATACCGGAGGACAGCGCCGAAGCGGCAGCCATTGCTAACACCAGTTTGCGAACTTGAACCATGGCCTAATCCTTGTCTGAACATTCCTCGGCAAGCGAGAAGAAGCTTGCGCTGTCACATGCGAACAGCTGGGCAAAACGGGCGAACTGTCTGCAAATTGTCGGCAAGTATCTTTTAGCCATGACCTTTAATCAACAACTCGGCCACTTGTACTGCATTCAAAGCGGCGCCCTTGCGCACGTTGTCCACCGTGGCCCACAGGCTCAGCGCCTGGGGATCGTCGATACCGCTGCGTACACGGCCTACATACACCACGTCCTGGCCTACCGCATCGCCTACGGCTGTAGGGTAGTCGTCTTCCACCGTTTCGATCCCGGGCGCCGCAGCCAGGGCCTGGTTGATGGACGCAAGGTCCAGCGTCGTGCCGGTCTGCAGCGCGATGCTGTAGCTGTCGCCAAAGAACACCGGCGCCTGCAGGCAGGTCACCGAAATCTTCAGCGTCGGCATGCCAAGCAACTCGCGCAGTTCGTCGACCAGCCGGCGCTCCAGCGGCACATGGCCCTGCGCGTCCGGCGTACCGACCTGCCCCAGCAGGTTGAAGGCAATCTGGCGGTCGAAGAACTGCGGTTCCAATGGGCGCACATTGAGCAGCTCGGCCGTCTGCCGGGCGAGTTCGCTGACAGCCTCGCGGCCCAGCGCCGAGACGGCCAGACAGGCGGTCACGTGCACCTGCTGCAGATCCAGCACAGCACGCAAGGGGGCCAGGATCACGGCCAGCGCAGTCGCGGCGGCGCTGGGGCTGGCGACTTGCACGGGCAGCGGCAGATCGCTCAGCACGGCGGCATTGGCTTCCGGCACCACGTTGGGGGCCTGAGACGCCGGCAGGCCGGCCGACAGATCGATGACCGTGCAACCGGCCGCCGTGGCACGCGCTGCCAGGCTGCGCGTCACTGCAGAGCCAGCGGCGAAGAACACCAGCTTGACCAGGCTGAAATCGAACTGATCGACTTCGCGTACACGCACGTTCTTGCCGCGAAAGGCCACCGAGGCACCGGCCGATTCGCTGCTCGCCAGCAGGTGCAGTGCACCTACCGGGAAATCACGCTCTTCGAGCACCTGCACGAGGGTTTCGCCAACCGTTCCGGTGGCGCCGATCACGGCGATGTCGAAAGTCTGGGGCATGGGCAGGGTCCTCGGGAAATGAACAGGGCGCGCACTTTATCGGTTATCGGCCGCGCTGTCCTGGCAGCAGACAGGCGCCGCAGTTCACCTGCCCCACCGCGGCGCGCCTTTCGCGGCCACCGGCCGCTCCTACGAACAACCTCGTAACCTGCGTAGGAGCGGTCATCGGCCGCGAAACAGGCGCTGCAGTGCACCTGCTCCACCGCTGCGCGCTCTTCGCGGCCACGGACCGCTCCTACGAACAACCTCGTAACCTGCGTAGGAGCGGTCATCGGCCGCGAAAGGAGCGCCGCGGTTTGTCTGAACCACCGCGGTGCGCCTTTCGCGGCCACGGACCGCTCCTACCAACAACCTCGTAACCTGCGTAGGAGCGGTCATCGGCCGCGAAAGGAGCGCCGCGGTTTGTCTGAACCACCGCGGTGCGCCCTTCGCGGCCACGGACCGCTCCTACGAGCAACCTCGTAACCTGCGTAGGAGCGGTCATCGGCCGCGAAGGGAGCGCCGCGATGGCTCAGTCTTTCTTGTCCTTCTTGAAGGCAGCTTCCAGCGCATCGTTGATCGTGCGCAGTACCTTGACTCGCGCCCAGCGCTTGTCATTGGCCTCGACCAGGGTCCAGGGCGCCACCTCACTGCTTGTGCGATCGACCATATCGCCCACCGCGTCGCGATAGGCGCCCCATTTTTCCCGGTTGCGCCAGTCGTCTTCGGTGATCTTGAAACGCTTGAACGGGATCTGTTCGCGTTCCTTGAACCGTTCCAGCTGGGTCTGTTCATCGATCGCCAGCCAGAACTTGACCAGTACCACGCCGGCCTCGGTGAGTTGTTCTTCGAAGTCGTTGATTTCGCCGTAGGCGCGCATCCAGTCGGCCGGACTGCAAAAGCCTTCGATCCGCTCGACCAGCACACGGCCGTACCAGGAGCGGTCGAACACGGTGAACTTGCCGCGCGCCGGCAATTGCCGCCAGAAACGCCACAGATAGGGCTGGGCGAGTTCGTCCTGGGTGGGCGCGGCAATCGGCACGATGTGGTATTGACGCGGGTCGAGCGCGGCGGCGACACGCTTGATCGCTCCACCCTTGCCCGCCGCATCGTTGCCTTCGAACACCGCCACCAGGGCGTGACGGCGCATGCGCTTGTCGCGCATCAGGCCTGCCAGACGGGCCTGCTCGGAAATCAGTTGGTGTTCGTAATCGTCCTTCTGCAGATGCCGGCTCAGATCCAGGCTGCCGATCAGGCTGCGTTTGTCGATGCTTTCGCCACTGCTCGCCACGACCTTGCGCACTGGCTCGGTGGGCGCCTTCAGGGCAGCCTGCAAGCCTTCGAGCAGAATCTGCCCGACCGCCAGGCTGCGGTAGTTGGCATCCACGCCTTCGATCACGTGCCACGGCGCGTAATCGCGACTGGTGCGCCGCACCACGCGTTCGCCGAAGCGCACGAAACGGTCATAGGTCCTGGACTGCTGCCAGTCCAGCGGGCTGATCCGCCAGCTGTGCAACGGATCGTCACGCAACGACTTGAGGCGCGCCTTCATCTGATGCTTGGACAAGTGGAACCAGAACTTGAAGATCAGCGCACCTTCGTCGCAGAGCATTCGCTCCAGCCGCTGCGCGCCGTTGATGGCCTGCTCCAGACGGCCATCCTTGATGTCGCCATGCACCCGATCCTGGATCATCTGGCTGTACCAGTTGCCGAAGAACACGCCCATGCGGCCCTTGGCCGGCAACTGGCGCCAGTAGCGCCAGGCCGGTGGTCGCGCCAGTTCCTCGTCGGTCTTTTCATCGAAGGTGCGCACCTCGATCAGGCGCGGGTCCATCCACTCGTTGAGCAACTTGACCGTCTCGCCCTTGCCCGCCCCTTCCACGCCGTTGATCAACACGATCACCGGGAAACGCGCCTGCTCCTTGAGCTCGTACTGGGCTTCCAGCAGCGCTTCGCGCAGGGCAGGCAGACGCGCCTCGTAAGTATCTTTGTCGATGGCGTGACCAATCTCGGCAGATTCGAACATGGGGCAGGCATTCCTCTTCGGTTAGCGTGTTCGAGCCCGGGCAGGCTCGGTGGGGCTGTACGTATCGCTATTGAAGCCGACCCGCTCGAGCTCGGTTAGTTCGCCCAGTACGGTGCTCTCCGCGTCCTGACGGCGGCGCGCGATGTCGTTGGCCTGGCGCAGATAGTCACCGCTGCTGCCCGGCTCCTGACGCTCATCGAGCACACTCAGTTCCTCGGCGAACGGGGCCAGACGCCGCTCCAGTGTGCTGGCATGCTGTTCGCGCAGGTAGTCGGTCCAGAAGGGCTGACGCACCATGAACGCAATGAACTGCGACTCGGTCTCGGCTTGCAGCACCTCGGCCTGCGCGGCGTCGTAGATATCCACACCGATGCCTGCCGTGGCCGCATACGCCATGCTCTGCGGCTGGCCAGGCAAGGCCAGGCGACGGGCCAGGTAGGTCCGCAAGGCCATGCGTACTTCTGCCTCGTCGACGCCCACCCCACGCCCGCGGCGCTCGGTGATGATACGCCGGGCGATGGCCTCCAGCCGATCCAGGCGGAACAATCCGCGGGCCAACTCGTACAGGCGCTGGCCACGCTGGCTCCAGGTAGCACCCTGCAGGGCATGATGCTGCAGCACCTGGACCTCCATATCGCTGAACATGAGCCGCTCTCCGTCCACGCAGGTGTCCAGCCCCTGGGCCATGGCA
The DNA here is from genome assembly GCF_014842095.1 of Pseudomonas sp. CFBP 13719. Lineage (NCBI taxonomy): Bacteria > Pseudomonadati > Pseudomonadota > Gammaproteobacteria > Pseudomonadales > Pseudomonadaceae > Pseudomonas > Pseudomonas sp. CFBP 13719. The sequence continues at coordinate 99,111 of NZ_JACYVB010000008.1, forward strand.
TACAGGCGTTGACGCAATTGGCGATGCGCCGACGCCCCGGCAACGACGTTCCACACACGTTGGGTCAGCTCGGCCGCATTGCCGACGAAATCGGGCGTACGGCGCAGGTTGTCGATCAGGTCGATGAAGGCCACAGAGTCTTCTTCGTCGATCAGACCTTGCCAAAGCTGTGCGCGATGGCGACGCTCGACTTCAGTGGCACCCTGCAGCCATACATCGACCGAGGGCCGCCCTACCCGCGTCGGACGAATGTCATTGGTGCGGTGGGAGAAAAACTGAAAGCGCCGCCGTGGTCGAGCGCTCGCAAGCCGCCTGCGGCTGGCGTCATCCAGCCGGTTTCTGTCCATGAACACATCGATAGGCTGGCCTTGGCTCATTTCATCGAACACCGATTCGGGAATGTAACGCAGCCGGGTGTTGTAGAGGTTCAAGGTACGCAGCGACGGCAGACGCGAGGCCCACAGCGGCCAATGAGGCAATGCCAGGCCTGCCAGATTGAGCTGCTGCAGCCGGTCGAAACCGCTGGAAGTCGCGATTGGCCCAAGGTTATTGCCGCTCACGCTCAGCACACCGAGGTTGGGCAACCGCCCCAATCGATCGATCAGTGCCTGGTCAAGGGTGAGGTCGCACAGGGTCAGGTCCAGCTCGGTCAGTTGGGTCAATCGGTCGACGGCCTCAGGCAACTGGCCCAGCCTACACTCGCGCAGGGTCAGGCTGCGCAGGTGTGGAAAAATGGCGAGCAGGCGGTTCAGCGCTGTGGCATCCACCGTGCTGCCGGTCAGGTTCAGGTGGGTGACGAAGCTCAGGTCGGCGTTCAGCGCTGGAAAATCGAGCAACGGCGAATAGGTCAGATTGAGGTAATAATTGTAGCCTTGGGCCGTACGCTCGGCGGGCAGCTGGCGGCGCCAGGCGATGTCCAGGCGCGCAGTGACGTCGGCGCGGTAGTAAACCAGGTCGCCGCTGCTGGCGTTGTACCGCGCGGGCAGGTTGGCCGGGGCCGGTCGATGCGACCAGGCTTCCAGTTGAGCGTGCATCTGCTCACGCTCGTAGGTGAGGTTGTCCAACCCCTGCATGATGCCGGCGCGGCTCATGCCAGTCTGCTCATAGAGCCCCAACAACTCGCGGGCGCTTCGTTCGCTGGTACCTGGGTAGATACGGCGAATGCGCGCCACCAACACCCGACGCGACAAGGCAACCTGACCGCGACCGCTCATGGGGTAACCTACCCGCCCGTAGCCGTCGCGCATCGGCGCCCTGAAGCTGTCCGGCGCATGCGCCTGTCCCAGCCAGCGAGCGCAGGCGTCGCGGTGAGCGAAAGCATAGTCACGCACCGTATCGGCCGGCGCGTCATCGCCCAGCACCTGCTTGATGGCCTCCTCCACTTCGACACTGTCCAGCGACTGGGCGCTGTCGAAACACAGCCCTTCGAAAGCGCGATTCAAGCGCTGAGCCTGCTGGTAGCCACGGGCACGCTCGCTCAGCTTCAGAGTAATGCGCCGATTGGTCAGCATTTGCGCTTGCTCGCCGGGCGCAACACCCAGCAGTACCTCCTCGGCGGCGGCGATGCTCAGGGCCGGAAAATCCCGGCAAACGAGCTGGACTGCCGGCCCGCTGCCAAAATGCGTGGCGCTGTAGAGCTGGTCGAAACGCACCTGCGCGGCGTCGCCCACAAGACCGGCGCGTTGTACCTGACGATGCAGGGCAAAGCGTTGCAACGCATCGGTCAACAACGCAGTGGGCTGGTCGGCCTGGGCGTAGACTTCGTCCAGCGCAGTCGGCGGCAAGCCGGTGCTGGCCAGCGCCTGATGAATATCCTGCGGGTCCATGCCCGACAGCCGCCAACCCAGACGATCGCGCAGTGGCGCGGCGGCAGCCTGGGGTTGCTGCTCGGCGGCCAGTCGCCAGCCACTGCCGGATTCTTCGATCAACGGCTGATAGGCATCTGCTTCAAGCGGATGAACGATGCGCCACTGCTGATGGCGATCATCGAAGCGAAGGTCGTGCACGCGTTCGTCGATGACCACACTGTGACGTGCGTCATCATGATAGAGACGGTCGGTGTCGGGCAGCAGATCGGCAGGCAAGGGCTTGGCGGCGTAATCGTTCAGGTTCGGGTGCCATAGCTGGTGGCGGCCATCGGCGAGGGTCACCGGCAGCAGTTCTGCCAGTTGGGTGTCGGCGGCCACTGCAGGCACTCTGGGCGCGATCCAGCCACTGCCGGCGTGCACCGCACCGGCGAACGCCGCCATGGTCGCCAGGTTCTCGGCCACGCTCATGGCGTGACCGAAGGCGGCATGGTCGTCACCCTGGCGCCAGTCGTCGACACCACTGAACACTTCCTGCAGCAGCTGGGCGGCGGCACACGTCAGCATGGCTGCGCCAAGCGCCGGGATCACGAACCCGGCGATATTGAGCAAGGCCGTGCCAGCGTCCAGATATCGCCGGCGCTCACGCTCCAGCGCAATCGCGTCTTCGTCGACGGTCGGCACCGCCAGCACTCGGGCATCCTGATAGATCCTGAGCAAGCGATCGTTGTGCTGCAGCTCGAACAGATCCCCGACCACCTGGAGTTTTTCCAGGTGCAAGCGCTGCAGCCAACCACCGGCCGGATTGTCGAGCCGCTGCTGCAGGCGCTGGGTGAACGACGCGGCAAACTTTTCGCCCACCAGCGAGCAGAAATACCGCTGGAAATCGGCCTGCTGGAGTTTTTCTCCCAAGCGTTCGGCGAAGGCCTGGAACGACGGGTATTGCTTGATCGGGTGATCGGGCTCGCCCGGCATCAGTACCAGGCAACGACCGTCGACGGTCGATTCGATCAGTTGCACGCCACACAACGCCACGGCAGCGAAATCGGCGCTGCCCAGCAGACGCAACCAGTGATAGCGCACTGTCTTGCCCGCCCAGGTCGGGGTGGACGCTTCGGCAATCTGCAGCAGCATGCGGTAGCCATCTTGCTCGATATCGCCGCGCATACGGGCAATGTGGGCCAGCACCGCGAAGTGCGCTCGGTCATTGCGTTTGAACAGCGCCGCCACCTGTTCGGCCTTGTGCTCGGGCTTGAATACGCTGTCCAGATGATTCTGGTAGCGCCGGCCCAGATCCAGGCTGCGGCACATCGAGGCGAATCGCTTCGGATCGAGGGTGATCGCCGGCTTGTCACTGCGGGCACGAAAATCGATGTCCTTGTCGGCAGTGACGTATTCGACACCGCCCACGGGCAGCACCATAGAGCCCGGCGGAAATGGCAGGTTCGCCTCGAAGTTCTGCATTGCGGCCACCAACAGGTTCTGTTCGATGGCCAGGCGATGGCTGAAACCCATACCCACGTTGTGCATCGCGCGCACCAGCGAATAACGGCGCGGATCGATGTCGAGTTGAAACTGCTCGCGCAGTGCTTCGCGCACCACGTCAGCGCAGTACTCGGTGACGTCGCGCAACTCGGCCAGCACTGGAGCAAGGGCCAGCTTGGCGGCGTGACTCTCGTTCTGGCTGGCGCTCAGTGCCTGGCGCATCGCCGGGCTGGCCTGGGTCAGCCAGGCGGGCAGCTGCTGCGCGACGATGCGCGCATGGCGGCTGTCCCGGGCGTTGTCGGCCTGGCTCATGGGAGGGTAGATCGTGTGCATGGTCGGCTCCTTGCCGAAAGGGGAACATGCACAGTAGCCAGTGCGGCGCGTGTCGGGACGCGTATTAATCACCACCTGGCAAAGGCAATGAGCTGCGCTGCGGTGAGGGCGTCCTGGCGCGCGCGAAGCATGGCCTGCGCGCTACAATGCGGCCTTGCCCATTGCCGACGTCGTCATGAAAACCCCGAGCCTCCTCGCCCAGCTTGACTGGACCGACACCGGTCACCCTCGTTCGCGCGCCTTTGGCGACGTGTATTTCGCCGCCGACGGCCTGGCCGAAACCCGCCACGTGTTCATCGAGCAGAACCGCTTGGCAGAACGCTTCGCCGCCCTCGCCGACGACGGTCGCCTGGTGATCGGGGAAACCGGCTTCGGCACCGGGCTGAGCTTTCTCTGCGCCTGGCAGTGCTTCACCGCTTCGGCCGCACCGGGGGCACGCCTGCACTTCGTCAGCGTGGAAAAGTACCCGCTGAGCGCTGCGGACCTGACCCGTGCCCTGGCACTGTGGCCAGAGCTGTTTGCCTATAGCGAAGCGCTGCTGAAGCAGTATGTGGCCGTGCATGAGGGCTTCCAGCGCCTGGTGTTCGACGGCGGCCGGGTCACTCTGACGCTGCTGATAGGTGATGCGCTGGAGCAGCTCCCGACCCTCGACGGCCAGGTCGATGCGTGGTTTCTGGATGGCTTCGCCCCGGCCTGCAATCCTGATATGTGGACACCCGAGCTGTTCACCGAACTGGCGCGGCTGGCAGCGCCGGGGGCTACATTGGCGACCTTCACCAGTACCGGCTGGGTGCGGCGCGGCTTGGCGGCCGTCGGATTCAAGATGAAACGAGTGCCGGGCATCGGCAACAAATGGCATGTGTCACGAGGGGTGTTCGTGGGCGACGCCTCAGTGGCAACACCCGTCGCCAAGCCCTGGTTCGCCCGCCCCGAGCCGCTCACAGGCGAACGTCACGCGCTGGTCATCGGCGCAGGTCTGGCGGGGTGCGCCACGGCGGCCAGCCTGGCAGCACGCGGTTGGCGCGTGTCCCTGCTCGAGCGTCATGCCGAAGTGGCCCAGGAAGCCTCGGGCAATCCCCAGGGCGTGCTGTACCTGAAACTGTCGGCCCACGGCACGGCCCTTTCGCAATTGATCCTGGCCGGCTTCGGCCATACTCGTCGCCTGCTCGAACAACTGCAGCGCGGCCATGACTGGGACGCCTGCGGTGTTCTGCAACTGGCCTTCGACGACAAGGAAGCACAGCGCCAACAGCAACTGGCCGCTGCATTCCCGCCCGAACTGCTGCACTGCCTGGATCGTCCTCGGGCCGAAACGCGGGCGGGCGTCGAATTGACCGGCGGCGGACTGTTCTACCCCGAAGGTGGCTGGGTCCACCCACCGGCGCTGTGCGAACATCTGGCGCGCCACCCACGCATCACCCTGCTGCGCCATCATCACGTGGCAGCACTGCGCTACCTCGACGGCCAATGGCACGCCTTCGACGACCAAACCCCCTTGGCCAGCGCTCCGGTCGCCGTGCTGGCCTGCGCCGCGCAAGTCAACGCCTTCGCCCAGACCTGCGCCCTGCCACTCAAGCGCATCCGCGGGCAAATCACTCGCCTGTCGGAAACACCGCACAGTGCGGCGCTGTCGACGGTGGTCTGCGCCGAGGGCTACATCGCCCCCGCCCGTTCGGGCGAACACACGCTGGGCGCCAGCTTCGATTTCCACAGCGATGACCTGACACCCAGCCAGGCCGACAACCTCGACAACCTCGCCCTGCTCGAGGCGATTTCCCCTGACCTTGCCGTGCGTCTGGGCGCCGCGCTGCTGCCCGCCGAACGGTTGCAGGGCCGGGCCGGATTCCGCTGCACCAGTCCGGACTATCTGCCGATCATCGGGCCGGTTGCCGACGCTCAAGCATTCGCCGAACGCTTTGCGATCCTGGCCAAGGATGCCCGCCAGGTGCCTGAACAGCCTTGCCCCTGGCTGCCGGGGCTGTACGTCAACAGCGGTCATGGCTCGCGCGGGCTGATCACCGCCCCGCTGTCGGGTGAACTGATTGCCGCCTGGCTGGACAACGAACCGCTGCCGCTACCTCAGGAAGTGGCCTGGGCCTGCCATCCGAATCGCTTCGCGCTGCGGCGTCTGATACGCAACAAAGCTTGAACCTGCCCATGGGCGCGGACTCACAGTCACAGCCCCTCATCGCTGCCAAGGCTTGAGAGCCGCGGCATCACCGTCACGAAGAGCCTGCCCATGCTGGATATCCAAGGTCTGCACAAGACCTACGCCACACCGCAAGGCCCGCTGCCGGTGCTGCAGGGCATCGACCTGCAACTGGAGCGTGGCGCCAGTCTGGCCCTGATGGGTGAATCGGGCAGCGGCAAAAGTACCCTGCTGCACCTGGTGGCCGGCCTGGATGTGGCCGACAGCGGTCGGATCGAAGCTGCCGGGCAAGTACTCACGCACATGAGCGAACGGGAACTGGCACGCTGGCGGCGCTGCGACATCGGCCTGATCTTCCAGCAGTTCAACCTGATCAGCAGCCTCAGCGTGGGCGATAATCTGGCCTTCCAGGCCCGTCTGGCCGGCCGCCTGGACCCCGTCTGGCAGCGCGAACTGGCCGAACGCCTGGGCTTGTCGGCACTCCTTCAGCGGTACCCGGAGCAACTGTCCGGCGGGCAACAACAGCGCGTGGCCCTGGGCCGTGCATTGGCCTCGCGTCCGCCGCTGTTGCTGGCCGACGAACCTACCGGCAACCTCGACGAAGCCACCAGCGAGCAAGCGCTGGACTTGATGCTGGAGCTGTTGCAGACCACCGGCAGCACGTTGCTGATGGTCACCCACAGCCCGCTGGTGGCGGCCCGCCTGGAGCGACGCGTGGTGCTGCAGGCCGGTCGCATCGTCACCGGGACGGATCGCTGACGTGGCAGTGCTGTACTGGACCCTGCGCAGCCTGCTCAGCCATTGGCGCCGGCATCCGGTACAGGGCGTGGCGCTGATCACCGGCCTGTGGCTGGCCACCGCGTTGTTCACCGGCGTACTCGCCCTGAACAGCCAGGCACGACAGAGCTATGCCCTGGCCAGCCAGATGGTCGGTGGCCAGGCCCAGGCGAGCATCGTCGCCCGTGACGGCGCCGACCTTGAGCAATCGACCTTCATCGCACTGCGCCTGCAGGGCTGGCCAGTCTCGCCGGTGCTCGAGGGCCGGATCGCCCTCCCCTCGCACCCGCAGCTGCGCCTGCAAGTGATGGGTATCGAGCCGTTGACCCTGCCAGCCGGCAGCCCCGTGGCCGGCGAGGTGCCCAGCAGCGATGACTTGAGCGCGTTCATCGGCGCGCCCGGGCGCACCTGGGTAGCGCCGCAGACCTTGCGTGAGCTTGGCGTGGAGGAAGGTGCGCGGTTGCTCGCCGGCACTGGCGCGACGCTGCCGCCATTGCAGGTCCGGGCACAGATGGCACCGGGCGTCCTGCTGATGGATATCGGCGCGGCCCAATTGGTGCTGCAGACGCCTGAGCGACTGACCCGTCTGCTGCTGCCACGAACGTTCGAAGGGGCCTTGCCCGACGCATACACCGATCGCCTGCAGATCAACCGCAGCGCTGCCGACGGCGACCTCGCGCGCCTGACCGACAGCTTTCACCTGAACCTGACCGCGCTGGGGCTGCTGGCGTTCGTGGTCGGCCTGTTCATCGTCCACGCCGCCATCGGCCTGGCACTGGAGCAGCGTCGTGCCCTGCTGCGCACCTTGCGTGCCTGCGGGGTGAGCGCCGCCCTGCTGGTGCTGGCCCTGGCCGTGGAGCTGGGCCTGCTGGCGCTGCTCGGCGGGCTGGCCGGCATCGTCAGCGGCTACTGGCTGGCGAGTCTGCTGCTGCCCGACGTTGCGGCCAGCTTGCGCGGCCTGTATGGCGCGGAAGTCGCCGGACAGCTGAACCTGAGCCCGGCCTGGTGGCTGGGCGGTCTGGCATTGAGCCTGGGCGGCGTGTTGCTGGCCGGCGCCGACAGTTTATGGCGTGCCGCACGCCTGCCGCTGCTGGCGTTGTCCGGCGGCGAAGCCTGGCATCAGGCCCATCGCCAATGGCTACGTCGGCAAGGCATGGTGGCAGCCTGCGCAGCTGTGCTGGCCGTGCTGTTGGCGGTATGGGGCAACGGCCTGGCCACCGGCTTTGCGCTGATGGGCAGCCTGCTGCTGGCAGCAGCGTTGGCCTTGCCGGTGCTGCTCAGCAGTGTCCTCGCCCTGCTCGCCCGGCGCCGCTGGGGCGTGCTGGGCCAGTGGTTCCTGGCCGACTGCCGCCAGCAATTGCCCGGGCTGAGCCTGGCCCTCATGGCGTTGCTGCTGGCACTGGCTGCCAACATCGGCGCTGCAAGCATGACCGAAGGGTTCCGACAGACCTTCAGTGGCTGGCTGGAACAGCGCTTGAGCGCCGAGTTGTACCTGCGGCCACAGCACGCCGAACAAGCCCAGGCGCTGCAACAATGGCTGCAACGGCAGAATGAGATCGAACAGGTGCTGCCCGGCTGGGAAATGCAGATTCGTCAACAAGGCTGGCCAACCGAACTGGCCGCCGTGATCGACGCGCCGCTGTACCGCGAGCATTGGCCGTTGCTCGAACAGGCCGCCGGCAACCCATGGGACACCCTGTTTTCCACTGACAGCCTGATGCTCAGCGAGCAACTGGCGCGTCGCCTGGGCGTAGGCATCGGGGCGCGCCTTGCATTGCCCGCCGCCCAGGGGCGCTGGACCCCGACCGTGGTGGGCATCTATGCCGACTACGGCAACCCCAAGGGCCATATTCTGGTCAGCGCCGCGCAGTTCCAGCAACACTGGCCCGGCACCCCACCCGCCCGCTTTGCCCTGCGCATGGCCGAGGCCGACACCGCTGCCCTGAAAAGCCGAGTGCAGCAAGCGTTTGGCCTGGACGACAGCCATGTGGTGGAACAACGGCAACTCAAGCGCTGGGCCTCGCAGGTTTTCGAACGCACGTTCAGCGCCACGGCCGCCCTCAATGCACTGACTCTGGGGGTGGCCGGCGTGGCCCTGTTCATCGGCCTGCTGACCCAGAGCCAGAGTCGCCTGGGTCAGCTGGCGCCGCTGTGGGCAATGGGCGTGCAACGTCGCCAACTGATCCTGCTGAGTGTGGCGCAGACCTTGATCCTGGCTCTGCTGACCCTGATGCTGGCGGTCCCTTTGGGGATTCTGCTGGCGTGGTGCCTGGTGGCGGTGATCAACGTGCAGGCCTTCGGCTGGCGCCTGCCCTTGCAGGTGTTTCCGTTGCAGATCCTGCAGTTGTGCGGCCTGGCGCTGATCGCGGCGATGCTGGCGTCGGCCTGGCCCATGCTGCGCCTGCAACGCAGCCAACCCACCGACCTGCTGCGAGTGATGGCCAGTGAGCGCTAAGCTGATCCGGATACTGCTGCTGGCCTTGCTGCTGGCAGCCAGCGGCTGCGAGCCGACCCCGCCCCCTGCCGGTTTTGCCGGGCTCGGCGGCCAGGCCGGTGACTTCGCCCAGGTCACCCCCGGCAAGCTCTTCGAGTTTCCCGCCGACCATGGCGCCCACCCCGACTTCCGCATCGAGTGGTGGTACCTGACCGCCAACCTCGAAGACGATCAAGGGCAACGCTTCGGCGTGCAGTGGACCCTGTTCCGCAGCGCGCTGGCACCGGGCAGCACAGAACCGGGCTGGGGTAATCGCAACCTGTGGATCGGCCACGCCGGACTCACCTCTGCGACAGACCACCACAGCGCCCAGACCCTGGCCCGCGGCGGCATCGGCCAGGCCGGTGTGACCGTTGTGCCGTTCAATGCCTGGATCGATAACTGGCACCTGCGCAGCCAACCGGGCGCCGAACACCCCCTCGCAGCAATGGACGTGCAGGCCCGCGGCGAACATTTTGCCTACCAGTTGGCACTGACCAGCGAGCGCCCTCTGGTGCTGCAGGGGGAGCAAGGCTATAGCCGCAAGTCCGACGCGGGACAAGCCTCGTATTATTACAGCCAGCCGTTCTTCACCGCTGCCGGCCAGCTGCAGATCGACGGCAAGCGCTATCAAGTCAAGGGCCGCGCGTGGCTTGACCGGGAATGGAGCAGCCAGCCGCTGGCAGCCGACCAGTCCGGTTGGGACTGGTTTTCGCTGCACCTGGACGACGGCCAGCAGTTGATGGTGTTTCGCTTGCGTGGCGCGGGCGGGCAAGACTTTCTCAGCGGCAACTGGATCGACGCCCAAGGGCGCAGTACACCGCTGGCCCCAGGCAGCATCACCTTGCGCCCGTTGCAGGACACCACCGTGGCCGGTCGGCAGGTACCCACCCGCTGGGCCATCGACATCCCCAGCCATGGCCTGCATGTGCAAACAACCGCGTTGAACCCCAAAGCATGGATGGCGGTGGGCACGCCCTACTGGGAAGGCCCGGTGACCCTGACCGGCAGCCACGGCGGCGAAGGCTATCTGGAAATGACCGGATACTGATACACGCATGCGTCTTTGTACAAATATCAAACCAACTTGCGTGGTCGCGGTCCTTTTAGAAATACCTCAGGACGCTCCGTCACGGCATGCCGACCCCCAGCGCTTTTGCCAAACACTGGTTCGCCAGCCGTCAATGGAAGCCCTTCCCTTTCCAGAAGGATGTCTGGGCCGCGGTCAAACGGGGTGAGTCAGGCATGCTTCACGCCAGCACCGGTGCCGGCAAGACCTACGCCGTCTGGTTCGCCGCCCTGCAACGTTTTGCCAAGGCCGGGCCCGTCATCCCCAAGGGCAAGCGCAAACCGGTCATGGCGCCGCTCACGGTCTTGTGGATCACGCCCATGCGCGCGCTGGCCGCCGATACCCTGCGCGCCCTGCAAGTACCGGTGGATGAGTTGCAGATCGGCTGGAGCCTGGGCTTGCGCACCGGCGACACCAGCAGCAGTGATCGCGCCAAGCAAACCCGGCGTCTGCCCTCGGCGCTGGTCACCACGCCGGAAAGCCTGACGCTGCTGCTGGCCCGCGACAAGGCTTGCGAAGAGTTGAGCAGCGTCGCCATGGTCGTCGTCGATGAGTGGCACGAACTCATCGGCAACAAACGCGGCGTGCAGTTGCAGCTGGCATTGGCGCGGCTGCGGCAGTGGAATCCGCAGCTGATCGTTTGGGGCATCTCCGCCACTCTCGGCAACCAGGCGCATGCACAGCAAGTACTTCTGCCCGACCAGCCCAGCGTCAGCGTGCAGGGAGCGCAGGCCAAGACGATCGAGGTCGACACGCTATTGCCCGCCGCCATCGAACGGTTTCCGTGGGGTGGCCACATGGGCCTGCGCATGCTCGACCAGGTGGTCGCGGAAATCGAAAGCAGTAACAGCTGCCTGATATTCACCAATACCCGTGCGCAGTCGGAAATCTGGTTCCAGGCCATCCTCGATGCGCGCCCGGACTGGGCGGGTATCATCGCCCTGCATCACAGCTCGCTGTCGCGGGAAGTGCGCGAGTGGGTCGAACGCGCCCTCAAGCAAGGCCAGCTCAAGGCGGTAGTGTGTACTTCGAGCCTGGACCTGGGAGTCGACTTCCTGCCGGTGGAACGGGTGCTGCAAATCGGCTCGGCGAAGGGCATCGCGCGCTTGATGCAGCGTGCCGGCCGCTCCGGCCATGCACCGGGCCGGGCATCGCGGGTCACCTTGGTGCCGACCCACAGCATGGAACTGGTCGAAGCGGCAGCGGCCCACGATGCCGTCGCGCAGCGACGCATCGAGCCGCGCGAATCACCCGACAAGCCGTTGGACGTGCTGGTCCAGCATCTGGTGAGCATGGCGCTGGGCGGCGGCTTCCAGCCCGACTCATTGCTGGCCGAAGTGCGCACCACCTGGGCTTACCGCAACCTGACCGAAGATGAATGGCAGTGGGCCCTGGCGTTCGTGCGCTACGGTGGCCACTCCCTGACCGCCTACCCCGATTACCGTCGAGTCGAGCCTGACGAGCATGGCCTGTGGCGCGTCCCCGACGCACGCCTGGCGCGTCGTCATCGCATGGGCATCGGCACCATCGTCAGCGATGCCAGCCTGCAGTTGAAATACTGGAGCAAGGGCGGTGGCGGCCGTTCGCTGGGCAGTGTCGAAGAGGGTTTCATCGCCCGTCTCAAGCCGGGCGACGGCTTTCTGTTCGCCGGGCGTCAGCTGGAACTGGTGCGGGTCGAGGACATGACCGCCTACGTCAAGCGCAGCACCGCCAAGAAAGCCGCCGTGCCGCGCTGGAATGGCGGGCGCATGCCACTGTCCGGCGAGCTGGCCGACGCCCTGGTGGCGAAGCTGGGCGCCGCCGCCCGCGGTGAGTACGACAGCCCCGAGATGCGCGCCGTACGCCCGCTTCTGGAAGTACAGCAACAGTGGTCGGCGCTGCCCAGCGAAACCACCTTACTGGCGGAAACGCTGAAGTCGCGCGAAGGCTGGCACCTGTTCATCTACCCCTTCGGCGGTCGTCAGGTGCACTTGGGACTGGGTAGCCTGCTGGCCTGGCGCCTTGCTCAGCGCCAGCCCCTGACCTTTTCCATCGCGGTCAACGACTATGGTCTCGAATTGCTCAGCGCCACCGAAGTGGACTGGGCGACCCAACTGGACCCTGCACTGCTCAGCGCGCATAACCTGTTGAGCGATGTACTGGCCAGCCTTAACGCTGGCGAACTGGCCCTGCGGCGCTTTCGCGAGATCGCGCGGATCTCCGGGCTGGTATTCGGCGGCTACCCCGGCTCGCAAAAAAGCACCCGTCAGGTTCAGGCCTCCAGCGGTCTGTTCTTTCAGGTCTTCAAACAATACGACGCCGGCAACCTGCTGCTGACCCAGGCGCAGGAAGAAGTCTTGAAACAGGAACTCGAAGTGCAACGCCTGGAGCATGTACTGCAACAGATCGCCAGCCGCCGTCTGGATATGCACGCCGTCAAACGTCCGACGCCGCTGGGCTTCCCGCTGCTGGTCGAGCGTTTCCGTGAAAGCCTGAGTTCGGAGAAGCTTGCCGACCGTATACGCCGCATGGTCGGCGACCTGGAGAAAGCCGCAGGATGAGTGAGTATTGCAACGTAGAATTGGCAGGCGCCGAGCTTTGGCTGCTGGCGGAGAAAGCGGTCTACTGGCCCGAGCACAAGGCGCTGTTGATTGCCGATGCGCACTTCGGCAAGGCGGCAGCCTACCGCAAGCTGGGCCAGCCGGTACCCCGCGGCACCACGGCAAGCAACCTTCAGGTGATTGATCGGATCCTGGAGAAGTATCCCACCGAACACCTGATATTCCTTGGCGACTTTCTCCACGCACCCGGATCGCATTCGGCTGGAACGCTGGATGCCTTGACCGACTGGCGTGCGGGCGTCGCAGATTTGCGCATCACACTTATCCGTGGCAACCACGACAAGCGAGCGGGCGACCCGCCTGCGGAACTGCGTTTCGAAGTGGTCACCGAGCCCCTGGAAATGGGCCCGTTTTCGCTCCAGCACGAACCTGATCCGCATCAACGCCTGCATGTGCTTGCCGGGCACATTCATCCGGTCTATCGGCTGCATGGGCGCGGGCGTCAGAGCTTGCGCCTGCCTTGTTACCTATTGCGAGGCGAGGTCAGCCTGCTCCCGGCGTTCGGCGCCTTCACGGGGGGATACAATATGGACAGCGACGCCGACCAGCGTGTGTACGTGGTCGGCGACGGCGGCGTCTGGCGGGTCGCGTAAGCGATCAGACCACAGGCGAGGGCGGTGGCTCGTCCGGGATGGTCGGACTGCCCGGCTCTGTGGGCTGTGGGGTATCGGGATCGGGTTGGCCAGGCACGCCGCCGGCCATGTGGCCGTAGGAATCGGCCAGAAGCGACCAGGCGAGTAGGCCAATCTGGTTGGGCTGCAGCTGAGCCAGTTGAGCACTGATAGTCGGGTCGATTTTCATAGACACTCCTGAGCAATGGCCCGGAATACGGTGGGTAAACCGGGCAAGTCACTCATATGGAGTGGTAAAATGATAACTAGTTCGCCTTGATCGCCTTCACCTGTCTGCCGGGATCAGGTGCGTGGCAGGGTCACGCCGCGCTGGCCCTGATATTTTCCGCCACGGTCCTTGTAGGACACCTCACATTCTTCGTCGGACTCCAGGAACAGCATCTGCGCCACCCCTTCATTCGCGTAGATCTTGGCCGGCAGCGTGGTGGTGTTGGAGAATTCCAGAGTCACATGCCCTTCCCATTCGGGCTCAAGCGGCGTGACGTTGACGATGATGCCGCAGCGCGCGTAGGTGCTTTTGCCCAGGCAAATGGTCAACACGTTGCGTGGAATGCGGAAGTACTCGACCGTGCGCGCCAGGGCAAAGGAGTTGGGTGGAATGATGCAGACGTCGCTCTTGATGTCGACGAAGCTTTTCTCGTCGAAGTTCTTCGGGTCGACGGTGGCCGAATTGATGTTGGTGAACACCTTGAATTCATCGGCGCAGCGCACGTCGTAGCCGTAGCTGGACACCCCGTAGGAAATCACCCGATCCGCGCCCTCGCCGCGCACCTGGCGTTCGACGTAGGGTTCGATCATGCCGTGCTCTTGCGCCATGCGGCGAATCCACTTGTCCGATTTGATGCTCATGGCGGGTGTCCTGAATAGCGAGGTGAATAAAGTTCGAAGGGCATCTTACCGGGCCTCGCGCCGCGGTTCAAAGACTGCCTCGCCCATGGCTCGGCGAACCTGCCGCCTGGCGGCGCATCGCCGCCGAGCACTATTTGCAAGAAACCCTGCAAAGACCATTGGCACGTTCCTGAAAAAGGGTTAAGGTGGCGCCACTGTGTTGCTTGTGTCACTGAGAATCTCTACCCGATGTCCAACATCTTCATGAATTTTCCTGCTCTTTGCACTCAGTCTCGGCCAGGGCTTTTCCCGAACCGCAGTTAACTTTGTTCAAGGAGATACACCATGTCCAATCGCCAAACCGGTACCGTTAAGTGGTTCAACGATGAAAAAGGCTTCGGCTTCATCACTCCACAATCCGGTGACGACCTGTTCGTACACTTCAAAGCCATCCAGGCTGACGGCTTCAAAAGCCTGAAAGAAGGCCAGCAGGTCTCTTTCATCGCTACCCGCGGTCAGAAAGGCATGCAAGCTGAAGAAGTTCAAGTCGTATAACTTGAGCTGAACAGCTTCTGAAGAACCCCGCCCTCACCGGCGGGGTTTTTTTATGCCTGCCGTTTGACCTTTTCAGGTGCAGGTAATGGGCGGGCGCCATGCGCACCGCCTCTCGCTTTCCCAGACCGCTCAGTCGTCGCTGATGGTAATGCTGGGCATCGCCTGCGCACTGGCTTCCTGCAACACGATCCGCGCACCGACATGCCGCGCCAGCTCCTGGTAGACCATGGCAATCTGGCTCTCTGGCTCGGCCGCCGCCGTTGGCTTGCCACCATCGGCCTGTTCGCGGATCAGCATCGACAACGGCAGCGACGCCAGCAGCTCCACGCCATACTGCAATGCCAGCTTCTCGCCGCCGCCTTCACCGAAAAGATGCTCGGCGTGACCGCAGTTGGAGCAGATGTGCACGGCCATGTTCTCGACCACACCGAGCACGGGAATGTGCACCTTGCGGAACATCTCGACACCCTTGCGGGCGTCCAGCAACGCAAGGTCCTGAGGCGTGGTCACGATCACCGCACCCGCCACCGGTACCTTCTGGGCCAGGGTCAGCTGGATGTCGCCAGTGCCAGGCGGCATGTCGATGACCAGGTAATCGAGGTCGTCCCAGGCAGTCTGGGTGACCAGCTGCAAAAGTGCGCCGGAGACCATCGGACCACGCCACACCATCGGAGTGTTGTCATCGGTGAGGAAGGCCATCGACATCACTTGCACACCATGCGCCTGGATAGGCACGAACCATTTCTGATCCTTGACCTTGGGTCGGGTGCCTTCGGCGATGCCGAACATCACGCCTTGGCTGGGGCCATAGATGTCGGCATCGAGAATACCCACCCGGGCGCCTTCACGGGCCAGGGCCAGGGCCAGGTTGGCGGCAGTGGTGGACTTGCCGACTCCACCCTTGCCCGATGCCACGGCCACTACATTCTTGACGTTGGCCAGGCCGGGAATCTGCGCCTGAGCCTTGTGCGCCTGCACCACACAGTCGATCTGCACATGGGCGCGATCGACCCCTTCTATGTTTTCGATGGCCGTCTGCAGTACCTGGGCCCAGCCATTCTTGAACAGGCCGGCGGCGTACCCCAGTTGCAAGCGTACCTGCACCTGCGCGCCATCGATATCGATGGCTTGCACGCATCCGGCGCTGACCGGATCCTGGTTCATGTAGGGGTCGGTGTACTGGCGAAGGACGGCTTCCACCGCTGCACGATTCACGGTGCTCATGGCTACTCCCGATCAAAGACTGAGCAAAACAGGCGGCTATCCTAACGCGTCTGCCCGGACACCGGCAGATTGGATTTGCGCGCCCGCCAGGGCCGGTCTGAGGCTTCGGCGCGCCGCGCCCAGATTATTCAGCATACCTTTGGCCCTGCGCCCCCCAATCCGTTAGAATCAGCGCCTTTTCAAAAGCGGGAGACAGGCAGCATGGCGCAGCAGTATCAACCGGGGCAACGCTGGATCAGCGACAGCGAAGCGGAACTCGGCCTGGGCACCGTCCTGGCCCAGGACGGTCGCTTGCTCACCGTGCTCTACCCGGCCACCGGCGAAACCCGCCAGTACGCATTGCGCAATGCTCCGTTGACGCGCGTGCGCTTTTCTCCAGGCGATGTGATCACTCACTTCGAAGGTTGGAAACTGACCGTGCGCGAGGTCGACGATGCCGACGGCCTGCTGGTCTATCACGGCCTCAATGCACAGAACGAGCAACGCACGCTGCCTGAAACCCAGCTGTCCAACTTCATCCAGTTCCGTTTGGCCAGCGACCGCCTGTTCGCCGGCCAGATCGACCCGCTGCCGTGGTTTTCGCTGCGCTACAACACCCTGGAACACACCAGCAAGCAGTTGCAGTCCTCGCTGTGGGGCCTGGGCGGCGTGCGCGCGCAACCCATCGCGCACCAGCTGCACATCGCCCGCGAGGTCGCCGACCGCATCGCACCGCGCGTATTGCTGGCCGACGAAGTAGGCCTGGGCAAGACCATCGAAGCCGGCCTGGTGATTCATCGCCAACTGCTCTCGGGGCGAGCCAGCCGCGTGCTGATCCTGGTCCCGGAAAACCTGCAGCACCAGTGGCTGGTGGAAATGCGTCGGCGCTTCAACCTGCAGATGGCCCTGTTCGATGCCGAGCGCTTCATCGAAAGCGATGCCAGCAACCCCTTCGAGGACGCGCAACTGGCGCTGGTCTCGCTGGAATGGCTGACCGAAGATGAAAAGGCCCAGGATGCGTTGTTCGCCGCCGGCTGGGACCTGCTGGTGGTCGACGAGGCCCATCACCTGGTGTGGCACGAGGAGAAGGCCAGCCCGCAGTACTCGCTGGTCGAGCAACTGGCCGAAGTCATCCCCGGCGTTCTGCTGCTCACCGCTACCCCGGAGCAACTGGGCCAGGACAGCCACTTCGCACGCCTGCGCCTGCTCGATCCGAACCGCTTCCACGACCTGGCGGCCTTCCGCGCCGAAAGCGAAAACTATCGCCCGGTTGCCGAAGCCGTGCAGGAACTGCTCGACAAGGGCAGCTTGTCGAGCACCGCGCAACAGACTATCCACGGATTGCTCGGCACGCAGGGCGACGCGCTGGTCGCCGCAGTCAATGCAGGTGACGAAGAAGCCGGCCCACGCCTGATCCGCGAATTGCTCGATCGTCACGGCACCGGTCGCGTGCTGTTCCGCAACACCCGCGCCGCCGTGCAGGGCTTCCCCGAACGCAAGCTGCACCCCTACCCGCTGCCGTGTCCGGACGCCTACCTGGAGCTGCCGCTGGGCGAACACGCCGAGCTGTACCCGGAAGTCGGCTTCCAGGCCCACGCCGAGGACAGTGACGCCGAGCGCTGGTGGCGCTTCGACCCGCGGGTGGAATGGCTGATCGACACGCTCAAAATGCTCAAGCGCACCAAGGTGCTGGTCATCTGCGCCCACGCCGAAACCGCAATGGACCTGGAAGACGCCTTGCGCGTGCGCTCCGGCACGCTCGCCACGGTGTTCCACGAAGGCATGAGCATCCTGGAGCGAGACCGCGCAGCGGCCTATTTCGCCGATGAAGAATTCGGCGCGCAGGTACTGATCTGTTCGGAGATCGGCAGTGAGGGGCGCAACTTCCAGTTCGCTCACCATCTGGTGCTGTTCGACCTGCCCGCCCACCCCGACCTGCTCGAGCAGCGCATCGGCCGTCTCGATCGAATCGGGCAGAAGCACATCATCGAGCTACATGTACCGTACCTGGAAAACAGCCCGCAGGAGCGTCTGTTCCAGTGGTACCACAACGCGCTCAACGCCTTTCTCAACACCTGCCCTACCGGTAACGCGTTGCAGCACCAGTTCGGTCCGCGCCTGCTGCCGATGCTGGAAAACGCCGACGACGGCGAGTGGCAAGCGCTGATCGATGAGGCACGCAGCCGCCGCGAGTCACTGGAAAGCGAGCTGCATACCGGGCGTGACCGGCTGCTGGAGCTCAACTCCGGCGGCGACGGCGAAGGTCAGGCCCTGGTGGCTGCCATCGAAGAGCAGGACGATCAATTCGCCCTGCCGATCTACATGGAAACCCTCTTCGACGCCTTCGGCATCGACAGCGAAGACCATTCCGACAATGCGCTGATCCTGCGCCCCAGCGAAAAGATGCTCGATGCCAGCTTTCCGCTCGGCGACGACGAAGGCGTGACCATCACCTACGACCGCGAGCAGGCCTTGTCGCGCGAGGACATGCAGTTCATTACCTGGGAGCATCCCATGGTGCAGGGCGGCATGGATCTGGTCCTGGCGGGCTCGATGGGCAACACCGCCGTGGCGCTGATCAAGAACAAGGCGCTCAAGCCGGGCACCGTGCTGCTGGAGCTGCTCTACGTCAGCGAAGTGGTGGCGCCGCGTTCGCTGCAGCTGGGGCGTTACCTGCCGCCCGCCGCGCTGCGCTGCCTGCTCGACACCAACGGCAACGACCTGGCCTCGAGGGTGTCGTTCGAAACCCTCAACGACCAGCTCGAAAGCGTCCCCAAGGCCAGCGCCAACAAGTTCATCCAGGCTCAGCGCGATGTGCTTGCACCGCGCATCACCGCCGGCGAAAGCAAGATCGCGCCACGGCATGCCGAACGCGTTGCACAGGCACAACATCGCCTGGCGGCCGAAACGGAAGAAGAGTTGGCACGCTTGACGGCGCTGCAGGCGGTCAACCCGACCGTGCGCGACAGCGAACTGGTTGCTCTGCGCAAACAGCGTGAAGACGGTCTGGCCATGCTCGACAAGGCCGCACTGCGCCTGGAAGCCATTCGGGTACTGGTAGCCGGCTGACGGTTGCCTTCCCGCGCGTGCCAACGCTGCGCGGGAAGGCGTTACGGATTGACCCTGACTGTTACTGACCGTGTCGCCGACGCAAGCTCGAACACCGGTCTTTATCCTCGAAAGCCATCGGTGCCTGGGCGCCATTGCGCCTCACTGATCGATCTTGCACCACTGCAGTGCGCAAATCAGCTCGATGCCCGTTCCTGGATCACTACCCACGGCGACACCACCACTGCCCACAGCGTCGGATCGCGTTCGCACAAATCTAAGGCCCGCGGCGCAGACAGCTTCTCGACCTTTCCCTCGGCCAGCCATCGGGCTACCTCGGCGTGAGCGTCTTCGGCCAGTGCCTGCCCTACCGTGATCAAATCCAGCGCAGGATCGACCCACAACAGGGCACCCTTGGCGAAGAAGGGTTGCAACGACTGCCATTCGATAATCGCGGTCTCGCCAAGCAATTTGGCATAGAGGGTGCTAGCTTTTTCAGTCATGGGTTTCACCGTCAGGAAAAAATCGGCGCCATGATACCGGTCCGAGTTGCCTGGAAAAACCTGGTTGCAATATAAAGGGCAGCGTTTCGCCCCGGCAAACCGGCATTTCTCGTCTGGCCCGACACCGGCATGTACTTGAATCTATAACTTTATGTCGATTTAGCGACAACCGATTGCTTTCGCTGCAAACGCCAGCTTTCCAACGGGCAAACCGGCGCTCTACACTGTACCGGTACAGTTGTCGGGTGCAGATTCGGATGTCGTCTGCCATGGCTCGCCGAAGGGGTAAAGCGGTGAGTGTGGCCCAGATTCGGTCCGTCGCCTGTTCGGCCAGGACTATAAAAACTACAACGCAAAAATGGAGCACTAATGAATAAGCAGATTTCCAAACTGTTTGCCGCTCTGGTTCTGGCCGGCGTCGCCAGCCATTCGATGGCAGCCGACACCATCAAGATCGGCATTGCCGGCCCCAAGACCGGCCCGGTCGCCGAATACGGCGTCATGCAGTTCAACGGCGCGAAGATGGCCATCGAGCAGATCAACGCCAAGGGCGGCGTCGACGGCAAGCAGCTCGTAGCCGTCGAATACGACGACGCCTGCGATCCCAAGCAGGCCGTTGCGGTGGCCAACAAGGTGGTCAATGACGGCGTCAAGTTCGTCGTTGGTCACCTGTGCTCCAGTTCCGCTCAGCCGGCATCCGATGTCTACGAAGACGAAGGCATCATCATGGTGACCCCGGCGGCCACTAGCCCCGACATCACTGCCAAGGGCAAGAAGCTGGTATTCCGGACCATCGGCCTGGACAGCGCCCAGGGCCCTGCCGCCGGCAACTATATCGCCGATGTAGTCAAACCCAAGATCGTTGCCGTCGTCCACGACAAGCAGCAGTACGGCGAAGGCATTGCCACCGCGGTCAAGACCACGCTTGAAGGCAAGGGCGTGAAAGTCGCCGTGTTCGAAGGCATCAACGCCGGAGACAAGGATTTTTCATCGCTGATCGCCAAGCTCAAGCAGGCCAACGTCGACTTCGTCTACTACGGCGGCTACCACCCCGAGCTGGGTCAGATCCTGCGCCAGTCCAAGGAGAAAGGCCTGAACGCCAAGTTCATGGGCCCTGAGGGCGTGGGCAACGATTCCATCTCGCAGATCGCAGGCGAAGCTTCCGAAGGCCTGCTGGTCACCTTGCCCAAGTCTTTCGACAAGGATCCTGAAAACATCGCGCTGACCAAGGCATTCCAGGACAAGAAGCAAGACCCGAGCGGTCCGTTCGTCTACCCGTCGTACTCGGCTGTGCAAGTGATTGCCGACGGCATCACCGCCGCCAAGAGCGAAGACACCGACAAAGTGGCCGAGGCCATCCACGCCGGTACCTTCAAGACCCCAATGGGCGAACTGAGCTATGACGCCAAGGGCGACCTGAAGAACTTCCAGTTCGTGGTCTACGAGTGGCATTTCGGCAAACCCAAGACCGAAGCCGCCCAGTAAGCCTGGCAATACCCCCACAAAGCCCACTGCATTGCAGTGGGCTTTGTTTTACGAGTGACGGGTACGGCCGGTGCGAACCATCGGCTGGCCCCCTGAAAATCTTGAAACCGTGACCAGCGGTTCACCTGCCCTGCCCGGCAACACTGCGCCAAGGAGAGCGCTCGGGACATGGCCGGAGAAATGCGAACAGGTTTTTAGGAGCGCGGTAAATGCCTGAATTATTCCATTACATGCAGCAGTTGGTGAATGGCCTGACCATCGGCAGCACCTATGCATTGATAGCCATCGGCTACACCATGGTGTACGGCATCATCGGCATGATCAACTTCGCCCATGGCGAGGTGTACATGATCGGTTCGTATGTCACTTTCATCGTCCTGGCTGGCCTGGCCATGCTGGGCATCCACAGTCTTCCGGTACTGATGATCGCCGGCTTCGCCGCCGCCATCCTGGTCACCAGTGCCTATGGCTACAGCATCGAACGGGTCGCCTATCGACCGCTGCGCAACAGCAACCGGTTGATTCCGCTGATTTCGGCGATCGGCATGTCGATCTTCCTGCAGAATTCGGTGCAGCTGTCTCAGGGTTCCGGCAACTTCGCCATTCCCAATCTGCTCCCCGGCAGCCTGACCTTCGGCCCCGGTGGTGCCGAGGAAGTACAGATTTCCTACATGCAGATTCTGGTATTCCTGGTCACGCTGGGCGCGATGTACGGCCTGACCCTGTTCATTTCCCGCTCGCGCATGGGGCGTGCCTGCCGCGCCTGCGCCGAGGACATGAAAATGGCCAACCTGCTGGGTATCAACACCAACGCGATCATCGCCCTCACCTTCGTGATAGGCGCGGCGCTGGCCGCAGTCGCGGCCGTGCTGTTGAGCATGCAGTATGGCGTGATCAACCCCAGCGCCGGCTTCCTGGTCGGGCTCAAGGCCTTCACCGCAGCCGTATTGGGCGGTATCGGCAGCATTCCAGGGGCCATGCTGGGCGGCCTGGTACTGGGCGTGGCCGAAGCGTTCGGCGCGGATATCTTTGGTGATCAGTACAAGGACGTCGTTTCGTTCGGCCTGCTGGTCCTGGTTCTATTGTTCCGTCCGACCGGCATCCTGGGCCGTCCGGAGGTTGAGAAAGTATGAGCAAGTCTCTTAGATCCGCGCTGTTCAGCGCCGCATTGGTGTGGGCCGTGGCCTATCCGGTACTGGGCCTGAAACTGGCCTTCTCCGGCGTCACCCTGGTGGTGCAGAACGCCAGTACCGGTACCCTGCTGACCATCGCCGGCTGTTCGGTGCTGATGTTCCTGCGGGTGCTGTTCGCCGAACGCATAGGCGGCCTGCGCCGCGATTCGAGCCGCCCATTGATACCGGCCAAGGCCTCGAACTTCCTGACCCTGCCCAGCACTCAGCGCTGGTTCATCCTGGCCCTGGTAGTACTGGCGTTCATCTGGCCATTCTTCGGTTCGCGTGGCGCGGTGGACATCGCAACCCTGATCCTGATCTACGTGATGCTCGGCCTGGGGCTGAACATCGTGGTCGGCCTGGCGGGTCTGCTCGACCTGGGTTACGTGGGTTTCTATGCGGTCGGGGCCTACGGCTATGCCCTGCTCTCGCATTATTTCGGCCTGAGCTTCTGGGAATGCCTGCCACTGGCCGGTCTGCTGGCGGCCACGTTCGGTTTCCTCCTGGGTTTCCCGGTGTTGCGCCTGCGGGGTGATTACCTGGCCATCGTGACCTTGGGCTTCGGGGAAATCATCCGGATATTCCTGCGCAACCTTACCGACATCACCGGCGGCCCGAACGGCATCAGCAACATCGAGAAACCGACTTTTTTCGGCCTGTCGTTCGAGCGTCGCGCCGCCGAAGGCAGCCAGACCTTCTACCAATTCTTCGGCCTGGAATACAGCCCGATCGGCAAGGTCATCTTTCTCTACCTGATTGCCCTGCTGATGGCCCTGGCGGCGCTGTTCGTCATCAACCGCTTGCTGCGCATGCCCATCGGACGAGCCTGGGAGGCGTTGCGCGAAGACGAGATCGCCTGCCGCGCGCTGGGCCTCAACCCGACCGTGATCAAGCTCTCCGCGTTCACCCTGGGCGCGGCATTCGCAGGCTTCGCCGGCAGTTTCTTCGCAGCACGGCAAGGCCTGGTCACCCCGGAATCGTTCACCTTCATCGAGTCGGCGATCATTCTTGCCATCGTTGTACTGGGTGGCATGGGCTCGCAACTGGGGGTAATTCTCGCTGCCATCGTGATGATTCTGCTGCCTGAATTGATGCGTGAGTTCAGTGACTATCGCATGTTGATGTTCGGCGCCTTGATGGTGCTGATGATGATCTGGCGTCCGCAAGGCTTGCTTCCGATGCAGCGTCCCCACCTGGAGCTGCGCAAATGAGCCAGAACATTCTGCAAGTCACCGACCTGAGTATGCGCTTCGGCGGCCTGCTGGCGGTCAACGGCGTGGCCCTGAGCGTGAAGGAAAAGCAGGTGGTCGCCCTCATCGGCCCCAACGGCGCCGGCAAGACCACGGTGTTCAATTGCCTGACCGGCTTCTACAAGCCCAGCGGCGGTACCATCCTGCTCGACGGCCAGCCGATCCAGGGCCTACCCGGCCATCAGATCGCTCGCAAGGGCGTGGTGCGCACCTTCCAGAACGTGCGGCTGTTCAAGGAAATGACCGCACTGGAAAACCTGCTGATCGCCCAGCATCGGCACTTGAACACCAACTTTTTTGCCGGGTTGTTCAAGACGCCGAACTTCCGCAAAAGCGAAAGGGATGCCATGGAGTACGCCGAGTATTGGCTGGAAAAGGTCAACCTCAAGGAGTTCGCCAACCGTACTGCAGGGACGCTCGCCTACGGGCAGCAGCGCCGCCTGGAAATTGCCCGCTGCATGATGACCCGGCCGCGCATGCTGATGCTCGACGAGCCTGCGGCCGGTCTCAACCCGCGTGAAACCGACGACCTCAAGGCGCTGATCGGGATTCTGCGTGAAGAGCACAACGCAACCGTCCTGCTGATCGAACACGACATGAAACTGGTCATGAGCATTTCCGACCACATCGTCGTGATCAATCAGGGCACACCCTTGGCCGATGGCACGCCGGAACAGATCCGCGACAATCCTGACGTCATCAAAGCCTACCTGGGGGAAGCGTAAATGCTGCAGTTCGAAAACGTTTCTACCTTCTACGGCAAGATCCAGGCGCTGCACGGGGTCAATGTGGAGGTTCGCCAGGGCGAGATCGTCACCCTGATTGGTGCCAACGGCGCGGGCAAGTCAACCCTGCTGATGACCCTGTGCGGCGCGCCGCGGGCGCACTCGGGCAGCATTCGCTACATGGGCGAAGAGCTGGTGGGCAAGGAGTCGGCGGAAATCATGCGCAAGAGCATTGCCGTGGTGCCCGAAGGCCGCCGGGTGTTCGCGCGCCTGACTGTCGAGGAGAACCTGGCCATGGGTGGGTTCTTCACTGAAAAGGGCGATTTTCAAGAGCAGATGGACAAGGTCCTGGCCTTGTTTCCGCGGCTCAAGGAACGCTTCAGCCAGCGCGGGGGCACCATGTCGGGCGGTGAGCAGCAGATGCTCGCGATCGGCCGTGCGCTGATGAGCAAACCCAAGCTGCTGTTGCTCGATGAACCCTCCCTGGGGCTGGCACCAATCATCATCCAGCAGATCTTCGACATCATCGAGCAGTTGCGCCGTGATGGTGTGACCGTGTTCCTGGTCGAGCAGAACGCCAACCAGGCCCTGAAGATCGCCGACCGTGCCTATGTGCTGGAAAACGGCCGGGTGGTCATGCAAGGCAGCGGCGAAACCCTGCTCACCGACCCCAAGGTGCGCGAAGCCTACCTGGGCGGTTGAGCGGGCCGCCAGGCTTGTGCGCCCCGCTACCTGTAGGAGCGGTCCGCGGCCGCGAAGGCATCACCGCGGCTCGACTGACAGACCGCGGTAAGGCCTTCGCGGCCGCGGACCGCTCCTACGGCAGACCGAGAGGCGGAGCGGACGTCGTAGTCCCGTCATCCCCGTGAACACGTTTTTCACGCCCCTTGTGCTACCGTGCCTCCATCGTTCAGGAGACCCACGATGCACCTGCCCCGCTCCCTCGCCATGCTCGCCCTGCTGCCGCTGCTCGCCAGTTGCCAGTCCTTCTTCAACCGCGCTCCAGACGCCCCTTCCACCGCAGGCCTGACCCGCATGCAAGGCGCGCTGCAGGGCGACAACGGTCGGCTGTTCTTCCAACCCTGTGGTGACGCGCGCCGCTATGCGGTAACCGACAGCAATGGCACCGGCGTACTGCAGGAAGCCTCGCAACTGGCTGGCAATCGCCCTGTGGTGTATGCCGACCTGCGCGGACGTTTCGACGCCAGCACCAACGGCAGTACCGATGGCCAACTGCGCCTGCAGCAGCTGTATCGACTCGATCGCTCGCTGACCGCCTGCAAGGACCCGGACTTCAAACTGTCCAGCCTGAGCGCTGGTGGCGAGTCCCCGCGCTGGCAGGTCAGGGTCACCGGCCAGGGCATGATCGTGGATCGCGAAGGTCAGGCTCCCTTGGCCCTGCCCTATGTCGAGGAACAGGTCGGCGGTGGCCGCTTCAACCTGTCCACCGAGGCCAACGGCCAGCGCATCGAGCTGTGGGTGGCACCGCAGCGCTGCGTCGATACGCGCAACCAGGGCGTGCAGTTCCTCGCCGCCGAACTGCGCGTCAACGGCGAGGTGCAGCGCGGCTGCGCAACCTTCGGCGGCGCACGCAACCAGTAAGCTGCACCGTCCAGCGTTTTTTACCTGACGACGGGCAGCGCATCGCGTTTATAATGCCGGGTTCTGTTATGCCCCCGGGGCGCGCCCGGATTTTTGGACCTGTCATGCTACGAATCACCGAACTCAAGTTGCCCCTGGACCATTCCGACGACGCCCTGCGCCCTGCCATCGTGCAGCGCCTGGGCATCGCCGACGCCGACCTGCTCGACTTCACCCTGTTCAAGCGCAGCTACGATGCGCGCAAGAAGAACAGCGAACTGCAGTTCATCTATACCGTCGATCTGCAAGTTCGCGACGAAGCCGGCGTGCTCGAGCGTTTTGCCGATGACCACAACGTCAACGTCGCGCCGGATGTCAGCTACAAGGTGGTCGGGCACGCGCCAGGGGACTATGCCCAGCGGCCTCTGGTCGTCGGCTTCGGACCCTGCGGGATCTTCGCCGCCCTGCTGCTGGCGCAGATGGGCTTCAAGCCGATCGTGCTCGAGCGTGGCAAGGAGGTGCGCCAGCGCACCAAGGACACGTGGGGCCTGTGGCGCAAGAACGTGCTGAACGCCGAGTCCAATGTGCAATTCGGCGAGGGCGGCGCCGGCACCTTTTCCGATGGCAAGCTCTACAGCCAGATCAAGGACCCGCAGCATCACGGCCGCAAGGTCCTGCACGAGTTCGTCAAGGCTGGAGCGCCCGAGGAAATCCTCTACGTCAGCAAACCGCACATCGGCACGTTCCGGCTGACCGGCATGGTCGAGAACATGCGCCAGCAGATCATCGCGCTGGGCGGCGAGATCCGTTTCGAGCAGAAAGTCACCGACCTGCTGGTCGATGGCGAGCGCCTGCAGGGTGTGGTTCTGGAAAGCGGCGAGCAGTTGCTCTCCAACCATGTGGTCATGGCCTTGGGACACAGCGCCCGGGATACCTTTCGCATGCTGCACGCGCGCAATGTGTTCATGGAAGCCAAGCCTTTCTCCATCGGGTTCCGCGTGGAGCACCCGCAGGGCATCATCGACCGCGCCCGCTTGGGTAAATACGCCGGTCACCCGAAGCTGGGTGCGGCTGACTACAAACTGGTCCACCACGCCAAGAATGGCCGCTCGGTGTACAGCTTCTGCATGTGCCCAGGCGGTACCGTGGTGGCGGCCACGTCCGAGCCAGGTCGCGTGGTTACCAACGGCATGAGCCAGTACTCGCGCAACGAGCGCAATGCCAACTCCGGTATCGTCGTCGGCATCACCCCGGAACAGGATTATCCCGGCGGCCCGCTGGCTGGCATCGAACTGCAGGAACAGCTCGAGTCCACGGCCTACCTGCTGGGCGGCAGCAACTACCAGGCGCCGGCGCAATTGCTGGGCGATTTCGTTGCCGGCAAGCCCTCTACCGTGTTGGGCAGCGTCGAGCCTTCGTACAAACCGGGGGTCACCCTGGGCGACCTGGCGCTGTCGCTGCCGGCTTTTGCCATCGAAGCGATCCGCGAAGCCCTACCAGCATTCGAACGCCAGATTAAAGGCTTCTCGATGCATGACGCCGTGCTGACCGGCATCGAGACACGCACCTCCTCGCCCCTGCGCATTACTCGTGGCGCCGACTACCAGAGCCTGAACCTCAAGGGTCTGTTCCCGGCCGGTGAAGGCGCTGGCTATGCGGGCGGTATCCTTTCCGCCGGCGTGGACGGCGTACGCATCGCCGAAGCCGTGGCGCGGGATATTCTGGGGCTGCACTGACCCTTCGCCACTGCGTATTGGCATTGCCTGGAAAACGCATGTTGCTTACGCCCGAAGCGCGCGCAAAAAAACCGGCCTAGGCCGGTTTTTTCATCGACGAGTTCGCTTAGTGCGAAACGCGGCTGGTGCCGTCTACCGTCATGATGCGTACACGCTCGCCGACACGGAACACTTCGTTCTCCTGTACGGCCTGAACGTAGGCACGCATGCTGCCGTCGTCCTCGCGCACGGTGATTTCCACGCCTTGGGTGCGGGTAAACCCTTCCTCGGTTGCCGAGCCCAGCAAACCGCCAGCCACGGCGCCGATCACGGCCGCGACGATACTGCCGCGGCCGCCACCGACTGCACTGCCGGCAACACCACCCACCACGGCACCCGCGCCACCACCGATCGGCGTCTTGGTGCCTTCGATCTTGACCGGACGCAGCGACTCGATGGTGCCCATGCGCACGGTTTGCACACGGCGCGCCTCGTCGCGCGAGTAGGAGTCGCCCGACAGGTTGGAGGCACATCCGCCCAGCAGCAGGGACATTGTGGTGAAGCAGGCAACTAGCAGAACTGACTTGCGCATTTTGGCAGGACTCCATGGGACATGTGTACATTAGACGCCGCAGGCCAACGGCTGTCACGACACGGTCTATAAAAATTTACGTCAGAGGTGCGTCAAAGGATGCAGACGCGGGCCTGGATGCTCGACGAGCCACTGAACGTCTGGACAACGGCCAGTGGCAAAAGGTCAAGGCAGCTTCAGGGAGCCAGACGTTCGCGAGTCCACGAACTGGCATGCAGGCGATAGTTGAGGCGATCGTGCAGGCGACTGGGACGCCCCTGCCAGAACTCGATTCGATCAGCCACCAGGCGATAACCACCCCAGTGCGCGGGGCACTCGGGCTCGGCAGCGCTGAAGCGCTGCTCGGTTGCCTGCAGCAGCGCTTGCAGCTCGCTGCGATCGGCGATGACCTGGCTCTGCGGTGACGCCCAGGCACCCAGGCGACTGCCAAGGGGACGGACCCGATAGTAGGCGTCGGACTCGGCCGCGCTGACCTTGCTCACCCGCCCTTCTATTCGCACTTGTCGCTCGAGGGTAGGCCAGAAGAAGGTCATGGCCGCAAACGGCCGATCTGCCAGCTGCTGGCCCTTGGCGCTGTCGTAGTTGCTGAAGAAGGTGAAACCCTGATCATCCAGGCCCTTGAGCAGCAACACGCGACAATGTGGACGGCCTTCGGCGTCGACGGTAGCCAGCGTCATGGCATTGGCTTCCACCGGCGCCTGCTCGGTATCGACTGCCTCGCCGAACCACTGGCGAAACAGCGCGAAGGGCTCGGACGGTGCCTGCGCCTCGTCCAGCCCATCGCGGGTGTAGCTGCGGCGCATGTCGGCCAGCGCTTGCGTCATGGCAGCAATCCTTGCATCAGTGCGCCTTGGCCTGGTCGTTGCTCACGGCTTTCTTGGCGACGGCTTTCTTGGCCTCGGTTTTCTTGGCAGCCGGGGCGGCTTTCTTGGCCACGGCTGGCTTGGCTGCGGTTTTCTTCGCGGTTGCAGCCTTGGCCGGCGCCTTGGCGGCGGGCTTGGCCACTGGTGCAGGTACAGCCTTGACGTCCTGGGTGGCAAGCATTTCAGCGGCGGTGAAGGTCGGCTGGTTGTACTTGGCCAGCAGGGCGAGCATGGTGTTCTGCGGGGTCAGAAGAATCTCCACGCGACGATTGAGCGAGCGACCTTCGACACTGTCGTTGGCGGCACGCGGCATCACCGAACCCATGCCGCGCAGCATCAGGCGGTCACGCTGCAGACCGCTGAGGCGGAAGATCGAGGCGATCGACTGCGCACGCTCCTGGCTCAGTTTCTGGTTCAACGGCCCAGGGCCGCTGGTGTCGGCATGGCCCAGGACCAGCACGGCTGTCTTGTGATCGGCGTCGATGGCCTTGGCCACGCGGGTGATCGGGCCGAGGCTGATCGGCAGCAGCATCGACGGCCGATCAGGGTTGAACGAGGAGTCGACCGGCGCGGTGATCACCAGCAGGTCTTCGCGGCGCTCGAGCTCGAACTTGCTGTCCTTGATGGCTTCGCGCAGCTTCGGCTCGTAGGCGTCGAGCCAGGCCTGGGTGACCTTGGGGTCGACCTTCGGCACTTCGGCAACCTTGGCCTGAGCCGGCGTGCTGCTGGCACCGAACGGCCACCACCAGCGGCTTTCGCTGTCGGACTTGGAATCGGCTTTCGCCACCTTGTCGGTGATGGCCTGCTCGACTTCCTTGTCAGCCGCCTTGCTGGCGACTGCGTCACGGCCAAATGGCCACCAGGCATGCCCGCCCTGGGCCGAGGAATCCTGGGGAGTTTGAGCACAACCGGTAGCGGCCAGGCACAAGGCAAACGCGATGGATTTATTCGGTGACATGGTGCATTCCACAAGGTGTTGGTAAATACAAACCGGTTTAACAAACCGGCCTAAATTATTGATTGATAGAGTAGAGCAGTCATAGCCCAATGGGCGACCGCTGGTCGATTTGTGATCAATCGCTTTAGAGACAACCGCGCAGAACGCGCACCAGATGCTGTGCCCGCGGGTCCATCAGTATATAGGGGCCCAGTGTGTTCACGGCAAAACCAAAGGCAACATCATGTTCCGGATCGGCGAAACCTACCGACCCTCCTGCCCCAGGATGGCCGAAGGCACCGCCCCCCAGGCCGAAGGTGGCGTTCGCCACCTGCGGCTGGTCGAGCATGCAGCCCAGGCCGAATCGCGTAGGCGTCATCAGGGTCTTGTCCATGCCCAGGCTGTGCTCGCGAGTAAGCTCGGCGAGCATTTCGGATTCGAGCAGGCTGCCATCGAGCAGACCGGCGTAGAAACCAGCCAGGCTGCGGGCATTGCCATGCCCGTTCGCTGCAGGCTGCTGCATGCGTCGCCACTCCGGCTTGTTGGTACTGGTCAGCACCGACGGCGGATTGGTGAAGGCACGCGTGGCCATGGCCGCGGGTTCGCGCATGGTCACCTGCAACAGACGCTGGGCCGCTTCGTCGCCGACATTGCCCTTGCCGCGGGCAATATGCGCGACACGGTGGAATTCCTCATCCGCGAGCCCTACATGGAAATCCAGCCCCAGGGGTTTGGCCACCCGCGCCACGATGGATTCGCCCGGCCCGCGGTTGTCGGCCCGCCGCAGCAGTTCGCCGACCAGCCAGCCGTAGGTGATGGCCGCATAGCCATGCCCGGTACCCGGTTGCCACCATGGCGTTTCCGCCGCCAGCGCGGCAGTCATCCGTGGCCAATCGTAGAGCGCTTCGGGCGGCAGCATGTCGCGCAAGGCTGGCAGGCCGGCCTGATGGCAGAGCAGATGGCGCAAGGTGATCGACTGTTTGCCGGCGGCGGCGAATTCCGGCCAGTAGCGGGCCACCGGAACGTCCAGCGCCAGCTTGCCCTCGGCCACCAGTTGCAGGGCGGTCACGGCAGTGAAGGTCTTGGTGCAGGAGAACAGGTTGAGGATGGTGTCGCTGTGCCAGGCCTGGGCGCCATCCTTGTCGGCGGTACCGGCCCAGAGGTCGACCACCGTTTCACCACCGACCTGAATGCACAGCGCGGCGCCGCGCTCCTGGGGGTTGTCGAACAATGCCGCGAACGCTTCACGCACGGCCTCGAACTGCAATTCGAAGTGACCTTGTATCTGCACCCTGACTCCCAACGACCACGCCGCGAAAAATGAAGCGCATTGTTTCAGCGATTCGGCGCTTTGTGAACCGCCCTGCACCCGATAATCGTTGCAGCGGGTGCGTACAGGCCGTCAGGAAATCTCGCGACGGAATGGCGGCAACGCGTTGAGGATCGCCTTGCCGTAGCGCTGGGTAACCAGGCGCCGATCGAGCAGCGTGATGGTGCCGCGATCCTGCTCGGTCCGCAGCAACCGCCCGCAGGCCTGGATCAGGCGCAGCGAGGCATCGGGCACGGCGATCTCCATGAACGGGTTGCCGCCGCGCGCCTCGATCCATTCGGCCAGCGCCGCTTCGACCGGATCGTCAGGCACTGCAAAGGGGATCTTGGCAATGATCACATGCTCGCAATAGGCACCGGGCAGGTCGACGCCCTCGGCGAAACTGGCGAGACCGAACAGCACGCTGGAATCACCGCCATCGACGCGCGCCTTGTGCTTGTTCAAGGTTTCCTGCTTGGACAGGTTGCCCTGGATGAACACCTGCTTGCGCCAGTCGCGATCCAGGCCATCGAACACGTCCTGCATCTGTTTGCGCGAGGAAAAAAGCACCAGGGTGCCTCGATAGCCTTCCACCAGATCCGGCAGGTCGCGGATGATCGCGGCGGTATGCGCCGCTGCATCGCGGGGATCGGCTCGCAGGTCGGGAACGCGCAGCACCCCTGCCTGTTCATGGTGAAAGGGGCTGGGCACGATGGCGGTTACCGAGGCCTTGGGAATTCCGGCGCGCATGCGGAACCGGTCGAACTTGCCCAACGCGGTCAGGGTAGCCGAGGTCACCAAGGCACCGTAGGCGACGTTCCACAGATTGCGGCGCAGCATTTCCGCCGCCAGGATCGGGCTGGCATTGACCTCGATATCGTACAGCGCACCACCGTCGGACAGGGTCAGCCAGCGCGCCATGGGCGGACTGTCTTCTGGGTCTTCGGCGGTGAACGCCGTCCACAATTCCCAACTGCCCTGGGCGCGAGCCAGCAGACTGCCGAACAGCGGGTACCACTCCTCGGCCTGATGGCTGGCAATGCCCACGTTTTTCTCGCCGTCCATGCCTTCCTTGAGCAGCTCGCTCAAGCGGGTGAACAGGTCGGTCAGTTTGGAAAAGCCTTTCTTCAGCTCGATGCCCATTTCCCGCATATGCTCGGGCACCACGCCTCCGACGAAGCGATGGCGTGGGCGCTCGCGGCCCTCCATGTCTTCGCCCGGCTTGAAGTCCGCCAGTTGCTCGCAGGCGCTGAACATGAACTGCTGCTGGGTCTTGATCTCACGGGCCAGCTCCGGCACTTGCTCGATCAACCGGCCCAGGTCGCCGGGCAACGGGTGCTGGGCGAGCAGCTTGGTCAGGTTCTTGGCCGTGGTCTCCAGCCAGTCGGCTGTGGA
The DNA here is from genome assembly GCF_014842095.1 of Pseudomonas sp. CFBP 13719. Lineage (NCBI taxonomy): Bacteria > Pseudomonadati > Pseudomonadota > Gammaproteobacteria > Pseudomonadales > Pseudomonadaceae > Pseudomonas > Pseudomonas sp. CFBP 13719. Next base: position 131,595 of record NZ_JACYVB010000008.1, read on the forward strand.
ACGCAGCCGGCTGTAGTGAGCGAAATGGCCGATCGCCTTGTCAGGCAGGTGATGGCCTTCATCGAATACATACAGCGTGTCGCGCGGATCGGGCAGAACGGCCCCGCCGCCCAACGCCAGGTCGGCCAGCACCATGTCATGGTTGGTGACGATCACATCGACCTTGCCCATGCCTTCGCGGGCCTTGTAGAAGGTGCACTGGGCAAAGTTCGGGCAGTGGCGGCTGGTGCACTGGCTGTGGTCGGTGGTCAGGCGCGACCATTGTTGATCTTCCAGGGCCACCGGCCAGCTGTCGCGGTCACCGTCCCATTTGTTGCCGGCCAGTTTCTCGATCATGCTGGTGAACAGTTTCTGGCTCGCCTCGTCGACCTCGATCTTGAAACCTTCCTCTTCGAACAACTGCGCAGTCGCGCTTTGCGCATGTCCTTCCTGCAGCAGCACGTCGAGCTTGGACAGGCACAGGTAGCGCCCGCGGCCTTTGGCCAGCGAGAAGGTGAAGTTCAGCCCGCTGTTGCGCATCAGGTCGGGGAGATCCTTGAACACGATCTGTTCCTGCAGCGCCACCGTGGCCGTGGCAATGACCAGGCGCTTGCCGGCCGCCTTGGCCACCGGAATCGCGGCCAGGCTGTAGGCAACCGTCTTGCCGGTACCCGTGCCCGCCTCCACGGCCACCACCGCCGGATCGCCCGTACGCCGGCCTTCTTCATCGCACGCGATGTCGCCCAGTACCTTGGCGATTTCGGCGATCATCAGGCGCTGGCCATAGCGCGGCTTGAGGCTCTTGGCTTCGAGAAAACGCGTGTAGGCGCCCTGGATCGTGGTTTTGAGTTCGTTACTGATCATCGACTGGTCATGGCGAAAGGCTGGATATATTTTCAGTGGTTCTCATCGGGTCGCTATCATACCCTGCTCGACTTCGATGTGCTGGCTGGAGATACCCATGAGCGCCGACAGCGTGTTTCAAACCTTGCACGGGCTCGCTGCGCTGATGTGGTTGGGCGGCATGCTCGCCAGCTGGAAGATCCTGCGCCGGGCCGGGCTGGCAACGCGTTCGCAGGCTCAGCGCCTGCAGCGTCTGGTGGATATTTTCCCACGGCTGTTCGGCTGGGTCTGGGCCGCTGTGCTGATTCTTCCGATCAGCGGCGTCGCCCTGCTGCGCCTGCGCTTCACGGGTTTCGAGACGGCGCCGCGTGACGTACAGGTGATGATGGGCCTGTACGTGGTCATGGTCGCGCTGTTCTTGCGTATGCAGGGTCTGCAGCTGCCGACGCTGCGCAAGGCCGTAGCAGCCCAGGCGTGGACGGACGGCGCGATTGCCGTGAAGCAGCTGCGTCGCCTGGCGGTGGGTGGCCTGCTGCTGGGCCTGGCGACCGTGGTGCTGGGTATGGCCAGACAGTTCTGAACCAACCTGGTCAGAAGCGCTGGATGCTCAACGTCCCTGCGGTGCCCGCCTCGCCTGCTCTTCCCGGCAAGCCCTCGCGGCCCGACTTGCCGCCTTCGGCGCGGTACACCACGCAGCCCTTGGATTTACCTCCGGCGCCCGGACGTCCGGGAGCACCGGCAGCGCCGCCCTGGCCGCCGTCGGTGCGCACCTTGATCGCTTCGCTGGCGAAGGTCGCCGGCAGACGCAGGCGTACGTTGGCGCCCGGCGCGCCAGGCAGGCCGTCGCCGCCATTGTCGCCGTTGCCACCGCGCCCAGCCGAGCCCCAGGTACAACCGGGCGCCTGACCATTGCCACCATCAAGGCCGGCATAGCCATCCGCACCTGCGCCGCCGCGCGCGTCGATGTTCACTTGCGCAGCGTCGAGCGACTGCAGCTGTACGTCAAGATTGCGCCCTGCGCGAGCCGCCTTCTGATGGGTACCGGGCGCGCCACGGGCGAGAATCTGGCTGCCGCTGCCAAGTTCTGCATGCTGCGCGCGCAGGCGCAACTCCTGCTCGCCCGGCACTATCGCAATGCGGGCCTCATGCCCCAGGCGCAATTGCTCGACACTGAGTTCGGTCAGGTTGGCGGGAATCAGCAAGGTGCCGTAATCCGCCACGTCCAGGCGCTGCAACTGCAGCACGCTGGAGCTGGCCGGCAGGCGCAACAGCGAATGGGGTTCGACACTGACCGACTCGGCCAATGCCAGCGGCGCAAACAGTACTGCCAACAAACCCAGCTTACGCATGGCTAGCCTCGGTATCGGACGGTGCGGGAATGGACTGGATGTGAAAGATCCCGGCCAGCAGGATCTGGACTCGGTCAAGCCACGGATGGCTGCGCCCGCGCAGGCGCTTGTTGAAGGCGATCGCTTCGATCAAGTGCAGGAACAGCAAGGTGCCGCCGGCCAGGTTGATCAATGCATGGAACGGTTTGACCATCGGCATGAACAGGTTGAGCAGCACCACCCACCAGAACAGCAAGGTCAGACATTTACCCAGAATCAGAAATCCTTTCATGTGCCCCCCACGGCATCGGCTAGGCGCACATTAACGGCTGGAAGGTAGCGATGACCAGAGGCCGGCAGGAAAAACCTGCCGGCCCGCACCCATCAATGGCTCAGATGGATTTCCACGCGACGGTTCTTGGCGCGTCCGGCATCGGTGTCGTTGCTGTCGACCGGCTCGCTTTCGCCACGGCCCTCGCTGCTCAGCTCGTCTGCCGCAACGCCTTGACCCAGCAGGAACGAGACGACACTGGCGGCACGTTGCTCGGACAGCTTCTGGTTGAAGCCATCGCTGCCGATGCTGTCGGTATGACCGACGATCTTGACCGTGGCCACTTGGGCCGTCTTCATCCGCGCTGCCAGGGACGTCAGCTCGGTACGGGCGCTTGAGGTCAGTTCGGCACTGCCGAATTCGAACGGTACATCGCCTGCATCGCTCAAGGTAACGACTTCGGGGATGTCGGCCACCGGCGGCTCAGGCGCCTTGGTCACGGCGGGATAGACCGGCAATGGGCAGCCGTTGTGCTTGACGGGTGTATTGGCCGGGGTATCGGGGCAACGATCGCGTCGATCGAATACGCCGTCCTCGTCCTTGTCGCCATCCTGGGCATAGCAGACCAGACCGCTCACCACCGCGCCGGCCAAGCCACCGCCAGCAGCCCACGCACCACTTTCGATGGCACCCAGCCCGCCACCGGCGAGGCCACCCAGCACGCTGCAGACAGGCCAGGTGCGCGAGTTGAGTGGGGATGTCCCTTCAGGGGAGGTGGTACAGCCGCTCAGCACACCGGCGACCAGCAGAGCGGGAAGTACGGTCCGCGATAGATCTTTCAGCTTCATTCAAGGCTCCTGAGTCGCCGGCGGACGCCGGCAACTGAGAAGTAAAGCGTGCCGCCGGTCGTTGTACAAGGGGACTGGCGGCTGACGCTAAAGGTTCAACGCTGGATGAGAATCTCGGTACGGCGGTTCATGGCGCGACCGTCCGCGGTGTTGTTGTCGGCGACCGGCTGGGCTTCGCCGACACCCTTGACAGAAACCACGCTGGCACGCGGTACGCCGCTGCTGACCAGGTAGTCAGTCACTGCCTTGGCGCGCTGCTCGGACAACCGTTGGTTGTAGGCGTCCTTGCCGACACTGTCGGTATGACCGCTGACGCTCAAGCGCGCCGTGGTCGCTTCGGTCTTCAGGCGGGTGGCGACGGTATCGAGCTGCGCCCGGTCGGCGGCAGTGAGGGTGGCCTTGTCGAATTCGAAATGCACGTTGCGGATGACGATCGTCTCCTCCTTGGGCATCGGTGCCGGCTCGGCAGCGACTGGCATCGGCGCCGGGGCAGGCGGCGGGCAACCATTGGCGTCCACCGGCGTGCCCTTGGGAGTGCCAGGGCACTTGTCGCGGCTGTCCGGTACGCCATCACCGTCTTCGTCGCCATCGCCATGCACCCAGCAATAGGCTGCGCCGACACCGGCTGCTGCCGCGCCCACACCGGCTGCCAGCGACCCGCTTTCGATGGCACCCAGCGCCGCACCGGTCACACCGCCCACGGCCGCGCACATCGGCCAGTCGGTTTTCTGCAAGCCTGCGCAACCCGTCAACACGCTGCTGACCAATATCAAGGGTAATGCCGTCCGAACTATGCTCATCTAGTTTCTCCTCAGGGAATCGGCAGCAGGGGCCGACGTTCTGGGAGTAAAGACCGTGGTTGGCATATGCGCCAGCAATAAGCCATAGGGCGCGCCATCCAATCAATGCTGGGCCATCGGGTCGGGGCCCTATAATGTGGTGGCCACGACCGAGGAGCTTCAATGACCGACGCAGTATCTTCCCGTACCCCGCAGCAGGCTCTGGCGGCCTTGCTCGAACGTCACGCGCCGCAGCGCCTGCTGCTGATCGGCGCGAGTGCATTCCCTGCCCTGGCGGCGTTCGAGGCTGCGCATCCCGAAACCCGTGTATCCAGAGCCGCGCCCGGCCCCCTGCCCGCGGACCTGGCCGGGCAGCGTTTCGACCTGGCGCTGGCGGTGGATTGCCTGGAGCATCTGAACAAGGTCGAAGGCACGCGTCTGCTGGCCGGCATCCGCAACCTCAATGCGAGCTGCATCGCCGTGCTGGCCGACCCGGTCGCCAGCGGCTGGAGCGACACCGACTTCTACGCCCTGGCCCTGCAGGCCAGCGAACGCTTCGCCCGCGACCAGCAGGTGCTCAAGCTGTACACCTATGATGTGCGCGAATACAAACAAGTCCCGGACTGGCTCAACGCCAAGTTCTGGGCCAACCCGGAAAACTTCGGCAAGTATTGGTGGTGATATGAGCGTTTCGATCTGTCCGTGCGCAAGTGGCAACCTGCTGCCGGCCTGTTGTGGTCGCTATCACGAAGGCCAGCCGGCGCCCGATGCGCAGAGCCTGATGCGTTCGCGCTACAGTGCCTACGTGCTGGGCCTGGTGGACTATCTGGTGAACACTACCCTGCACGCCCAGCAGGCCGGCCTGGACCGCCAGGCCATTGCCCAGTGGAGTTCGCAGAGCACCTGGCTGGGCCTGGAGGTGGTCGCGGCAGAAGTCTTCGGCGGCCAGCCGGAACACGCGTTCGTGACCTTCACTGCGCGCTGGCACGACAGCACCGGCGAGCACTGCCACCGCGAGCGGTCGGCGTTTGTGCAGCACGACGGCCGCTGGTATTTCATCGACCCCACCGTCCCGCTCAAGGCCAGCCGCAACGACAGCTGCCCCTGCGCCAGTGGGTTGAAGTTCAAGAAGTGTTGCTACAATTACCTACTATAAAGATTTAAGTACGCGGCGCCATGGGGAAGGTCTTCAGCTACATTCGCTTCAGCAGCGAACGCCAATCAGCAGGCGATAGTTACGCAAGGCAAGTGAAAGCTGCGAAGAAGTTTTGCGATGAGAACGACCTTGAGTTGGCCGATCCTCGTAAATACCTTTTCTTTGATGCAGGCCGTTCGGCATTTCAAGGGCGATTTCCAGCATGTGCAACCAAAAATCAATGTGGTGTTCGGCCCCATCGCACTCCATTACCCTTCGGGCCCGCTCTATCAGCTCCTGCTTGGTTACATCTGTCACACGCTGTTCATACGGTATTGCTAAGACCTTGCGAACCCAAGTGTCGTGGGTTTGCGCATCATAGACTTCCTGAAAGTCGATGAATTCAAACTCGGTCATGGCTTCTCGATTGAACGCGACCAACTGCTCCCGAGTTTGGTCGGGATGTCCACAATCAATTTGTTCAGAAAGGTTCGTCAGCCGAGCGACCAAAGATTCATCCAGCATCGGCGGCATTAAATCAGGGCGAAGCTCCATATGTACTCTCATAAGATTATTCTTTGAACCCCAGCAAGCCTTGAGCGGTACGCCATTCCTTCACAATCTGCATCACGTCCTTAGGGGAGCTATCCGCTCCTGGCTCTGGGTAGTAGATCAAGTCTGATCCTGCTGGATGCTCGCTTACCTTCTCGAAGTGCAACAAGAGCAAGTCTGTACGATCATCGTTTCGGCTTCTTCGTCTTCCTTGGCGAGTTCCTCCAGCAGCTTGATAAATTCGGCTTCGGTGTACTCCGATAAGCTGTTTTTCAGTAGCGTGTCCGTCATGTTCGGAAAATATCGCCCCTCGGTCACTCGTCTTTGAATCCCGGCAAGCCCTCAGCAGCACGCCATTCCTTCACCGTCTTGGTGACACCTTCGGCAGAGTTGTCCGCACCGGGTTCTGGGTGGAAAATCAAATCGTAGCCGTCGGGATGGCCTGCAAGCTGACTGAATTTCTCAAGCAACTCGCCAAGCTCTTCATCTGAGCCGCCTTTGTTGACGACACGTATGTTCTTGATGAAAGCGATGAATTCGGCTTCGGTGAAATCAGAAATGTTTTCCATGCTGTGCCTACTGTTTCTTGTGAAGGTCAATGTGGTTTCGAGGGGTATTCACCCTTAGGTTGCCCGCGTCGTACACCGCCCCCCCATCTTTAATTAGCTCGACGTGGTGTATTTCATAGGTGACCCGTTTGCCTACCGAGTCTCTGAATCGAACAGTAGGGGCGTTCCCAGTTAGCACACGCGCCTGATCGTCCTCATTCAGTTGGCTAAATAGCTCAGTATCGTTGCTTACTGCCTTCCAGAATGCCGCCCTGAAAGCATCGAAGCTCTTAAATTCTCGCCCCCGTAATACGTCCGCTATCCGGGTAGGGATTGGAGCGCCTAACCCTGTGCCAGCTCCGGCAAGCCAGATGCCGAACACATCTTCACCCCGTCCTGTTGCGATTCCCGGTGAATACCGGGCGCTGATAACGATGTACAACGGCTGCACACCAGAATCAGCCGGGAACACCAAAATAAAATCTTTGTAAGCGTCCGGGTAGATCGGGCTGACGATGATGTTATCAGCCTGTTCGGTGGGCGGATAAATCCAAACCTGTGGCGCCTGTGGTGCGCCTTCTAACGCTGGAATTCCTAACGTGCTGGACGGGTCAGCGGCTGGTGTCCATATCAGGGTTACGCCATCACCAAAGTCAGCCACTTGCTGGGAGCCTTGAGCAACGAACTGCACTACGGGAATCATTTCCCAGTCACGGCGCTTTTGGGTGTTGTACCCGTACCCCTTCAAGGTGCCATCGGCCTGCTGCTCAACGGTTAATCGGACACGTGTACGTCCTTCTTTAAGCGACTGGAGCTGTTCTCCTGTATAAAGGCTACTATCGCCCAAGCTGGATGGCCACAGCAACGCAACCACTCCCGTCAACGCGCCAGCAACAACACCAGACGTAACCCCAGAAGCCACAGCGCCAGCCGTACACAAACCACCACAAGACACACCGCCAGCGGTGGCAGTAGCAGCGCCGCCCAATAGAAGTGTTCCCAGTGACGAGGGTACGGAGCCGCTGATTTTCTTAAGGGGAATGTTTCCTTGTGCATCCGTTTCACGACCACCCAGCAAGGCAAACTCGCCATATTGGCTAATCAGTTCAGTAGGAATGTATCCACCAGAGTTGTGGTCGATCACACCGTCAGGGAGGTTACAGCTCTTGGCGAAAACGCTGCCGACTGGTCTGATTTCCTCCGGCTTCTTGATCGCCTTTCTACGTGCGTCAGCTTCCCGTTCGTTCCGAGCGTTCGCGGCCACAGTCCTGTCCCACGCTGCCTGTGCTGCCTCTGTCGCCTCGGCATGTCGCCTGTTACCGTCTATCCCATTACATCCCTTATAGCTCGGGAAAAGGTTTTCAACCGCCATGATGCCTCCTGTCATTGACTCGATCCTTGGGACCAGACATGCCCTGAAGTACAATCCTACATACTTGGCCGGATGGACAAGAATAATCGTTTCGCCTGAAGAGAGAGGGAATAGTGGCGATCAGCCGCGATACGACAGACGGGAACATTGCGAGGGCGTTCCCACACGCTAAGATAAATCCTAGAAGCTATGGCCCGACCGGAAAACGCACCAATGGTAGTTTTTTGTAGCAGAAAATGAAGAAGTGTTGCGCGGGCTACGTCAGCCAATGATTTTCAGATGGGAAATGTCCGGCACCTGAATGGATTGCTCGTGCCGCAACTGGCCCATGTCGCTGCCAGCAGGCGCCAGGCTGAACTGCGGCAGGTTCAGCTTCGCCGAGCGCTGTGCGGGACGTTCATCCTGCAGATCGGCGCCCACCTCGGCGATGGCGAAGTCCGGCGCATCCACAGCCACGAACGCTGCCATGTACGCATCACGCGGCACGACCTCGGCGCGGCGGGCCACGGCCATGGGTTTCTGGCCGAAGTCGCCTGCCGCCGCCGGCGCGGTCATGATGATTTCTTCGATGTCCTGAGCCATTTCGTCGATGCTGGCCACCGCCCCTGCGCGCGCCAGCGCGGCGCGGTATTTTTCCGCCGCCTGGGCGTCGAGATTGTTCTTGAGGACCAGCCGGCGTCCGGAAAACAGCAGCTCGATTCGCTGCGCGTCGGCCTGGAACAGTTTTGCCAGGTTGCTCTTGACCTGGTCCAGCGCCGCGCCGGGCACGCATTGGCCGCTGAAGACGATCTCGTAGAAACGCATGTCAACTCTCCTGGCATGGCACCGTTGCGGGCGATAGGCGTCCGCACAGATGCCGAAAAGCCAGCACCGTAACAGTGATTATGGACCACGATGTTTCGGCGCAACAAGCACACCCTTGTCATGCCCGTGCGCCTTGTTAGACTCAAGGCAAATCCGGAGGTCCCTGCCATGTCCGCTTGCACTCTCGTTCTGCGCAGCATCGGCTTGCTGTCACTGCTGGGACTCACGGGCTGCGCCACCTGGTTCACCGGCAACTACCAGGATCCTCAGGTGCATCTGGTCAAGGTCGAAGTGGTCAAGGCCAACATGCTGCAACAGCGCCTGATCCTGCGTTTCCGCATCGACAACCCCAACGGCCGCAGCCTGCCGGTGCGCGGCATGAGCTACAGCGTGCGCCTGGAAGACATGCTGCTGACCGAAGGCGACGTCAGCGACTGGTTCAGCGTGGCCGCCAACAGTGGCGAATACTACGAGCTGCCGGTGCGCACCAATCTCTGGCAACACGCGCGCGAGCTGTCACGCCTGCTCAAGCACCCCGAGCGAGCGATCCGCTACGAGTTGCGCGGCGAATTGCGCACCGGGGTGCTGTTCGGCCACGACGTGGTGCTCAACCACACCGGGGTAATCGACGCGCGCGGCTTGTCCGGTCGCTGAGACGTCGCAAAGATTTTTCCCGCAGCGCTGCTATTCCGAACCCAGGGTGAGATAATTCCGGCCAATTTCAACTGCGGAGTACTCTCGATGTCCCAGCAACCCCATGTGCACGGCCCTGACTGCAACCATGACCATGACCATGATCACCATCATGATCACCATCATGAGCACGACCACGGTCACGTGCATGGCCCGCACTGCAACCACGCCCCACAGGAACCGGTGCGCAATGCACTCAAAGATGTAGGCCGCAACGATCCCTGCCCCTGCGGCAGCGACAAGAAATTCAAGAAGTGCCACGGCGCCTGAGCCGCGGCGATGCCCGAGGGTGCTGCGTGCTGGCACCCCTCCCTTGACCCCAAACCCACCACTATGCGCTGTGCCCGCGAGCGGCCCGGGCAAGAAGAAAATATCCCCCGCCTGACGCTTGCGCGTCGCCCCCGCCCTCTCTAACGTAGCGCCTTTTACGCCAGCCCCCGCAGGAGCTTCGCCATGGCCTCGCCCGCCCGTTTCTTCTTCACGCCCACGTTCGGCTGCGCCGCCGTGGTCACCGGCATGCTCACCCTGACCGGCTGCCAACAATGGCTGGGCGGCTCCGCCGAGCAAAACCTGCCGCCAAGCGTGGGTGTACAGCCGCTCAAGGGCCTGGCGCAGAATGTCTCGGTCAGACGTAACGGGCTGGGCATGCCGCTTATCGAAAGCAATACCTTCCACGATGCCCTGTTTGCCCAAGGCTACGTGGCCGCCAGCGACCGCATCACCCAGATGGTCCGTCTGCGGCTGCTGGCCCAGGGACGCCTGGCCGAACTGGACGGCGTCGAAGCGCTGGACAGCGACCGCCTGCTGCGCAGGGTCAACCTGAAGAAAAGCGCCGACCAGTTGTATGCCGCCGCGTCACCTCGTCTGAAGCGTTTTTTCGATGTCTATGCACGGGGCGTCAACGCCTACCTGTTTCGCTACCGCGGCAAGCTCCCCGCGCAGTTGGCTGGCTACGCCCCCGAATACTGGAAGGCCGAAGACTCCGCGCTGATGTTTGCGCTGTGGTCGTTCAGCCAGTCGCTCAACCTGCAGGAAGAGCTGGGTTCGCTGGCACTGGCGCAGAAAGTGGGCACCGACAAACTGGCCTGGCTGCTGCCGGTCTATCCGGATGAAACCCTGCCTTTCAGCGAGGCCGACAAGCTCAAGGGCGTGTCGTTGGGCAACTCGATGGCCAGCCTGGCGGGCCTGACCACGATGAATCGCGAACTCGAGCGGCTTGGCGCGCCAAGCTCCAGCAACTGGGCCATCGCCCCGCAACGCACGCGGGCCGGAAAGAGCCTGTTCTCCAACGATATTCATGTGGCAACCAGCGTCCCGTCGGCGTGGAGCTTCGTGCAGCTGCGCGCGCCGCGCTTTCAGGCAGCAGGTGTCGCCCTGGCCGGTATGCCGGGCGTGGTGGCTGGCTTCAATGGTCAAGTCGCCTGGGGCATGGCGGCAGTGATGGGCGACAATCAGGATGTTTTTCTGGAGAAGGTCCGCAGCGAAGGCGGCCGCGTGCTGTATCAATCCAACGGCAAGTGGCAGCCGGCCCGCGTGCGTCAGGAGACCTACCTGGCCAAGGGGCAGCGTCCGCTGCGCGAAGCTGTCTACGAAACCGGCCACGGCCCGCTGCTCAACGACGTCAGCGGAATGCCGGCAAGCGGCGGCTACGGCCTGGCCCTGCAACTGCCGGATTTGACCGAAGACAAGAGCCTGGATGCGCTGTTCGATCTGTCGCGGGCCAGCAATGTCGAGAAGGCTTCGGATGCCAGCCGGCAGATACGCGCGGTGGCCACCAATCTGCTGTTCGCCGATGCCAGCAGCATTGGCTGGCAGGTCACCGGCCGCTTTCCCAACCGTCTCGAAGGCAAGGGCATGCTGCCCTCGCCCGGCTGGGATGGTAGACATGACTGGGACGGCTTCGCCGACCCCATGCTTCACCCCTACGACCAAGACCCGCCGCAGGGTTGGCTGGGTACCGCCAACCAGCGCATCGTCCCGCCCGGCTATGGCATCCAGCTGTCCAACGCCTGGTACTACCCCGAGCGCAGCGAGCGCCTGGCCGAACTGGCCGGCAGCGGCAAGCACGACACACGCAGCATGATTGCCATGCAGTCCGATCAGACCACGCCCTTCGCCGCCAAACTGAAAAAGATGTTTCTTGCGCCCGGCATGGCACAACCGCTGAAAAGCGCCATCGATGCGCTGCCGGAGGGCGAGCGAACCAAGGCCCGCGAAGCCTACACCCGCCTCATGGCCTTCGATGGCCGCCTCGCCGCGCAATCCGCCGATGCCGCGCTGTACGAGTTGTTCCTGCAGCAAAGCGCGCAGCGCACCTTCCTCGACGAGCTGGGCCCGCTCGACAGCGCCAGCTGGAAGGCCTTCGTAGCCCAGGGCATGTCTTCCTACTCGGCTCAGGCCGATCATCTGCTGGGTCGTGACGACAGCCCGTTCTGGGACGACCTGAGCACCGCGCAGAAGGAAGACAAGCCGGCCATCCTGGCGCGCAGCCTGGCCGCCGCGGTCAGCGCCGGCGAGGCGCAGATGGGCAGTGATCGAAGCACTTGGCAGTGGGGGCGTCTGCATCGCACCACCTGGACCGACACGGGCGGGCCCGATGCCGGCGCACCCGTGCTACGCGGCCCGGTTGCCACCGGCGGCGATCACACCACCTTGAACGCTGCGCCCTACCGCTGGGGCGACAGCTTCGACACCGCGTCGATACCGGCGCTGCGCATCGTGGTCGACTTCGCCCAGGCCGAGCCGATGATCGGCCTTGGCAGCAGCGGGCAGTCGGGTAATCCGGCCAGTGCCAACTACACCGACGGCATCGATGCGTGGCTCAAGGGTCAATACGTCAGCTTCCCGATGCAGCCGCAGCATTTCGACAAGGCCTACGGGACCAAGCGACTGACGTTGACGCCGCAGAAATAACCGTTTGAATCCACTGCCAAAAACGCAAGAAAGCCCCCGTTACTCGAAACGGGGGCCTGATTACTGCGCCGGATCCTGCCCTATCGGGAAGAACACCCCGCCACTCCACACCCCCAGCCAACCGTCACGCACCACGGCCAGCTCGACCAGCCGATAGAACACGTTGCGGTGAATGCGTGCTTCCAGATTGTTGCGCACCAACACGTAGGGTGACGGTTGCTGAGTGCACGGGTCGATGTCGACCCGCAGCGGGTGCTGTGCGTCGGCATCGACGCAGTCCTCGACATTGCTTGTGAAGCGCAGCGACTGCTGCTCGCCTTCCCCCGACACCTGCATGTCGATAGCCACGAACGGTGCGTCATCGACGACGATGCCGACTTTTTCCACGGGCGTCACCAATACGTACTCGTCGCCATCGCGGCGCAGGATCCCGGCGAACAACTTGACCATCGCCGATCGGCCAATCGGGGTGCCCTGATAGAACCAGGTACCGTCACGGGCAATGCGCATGTCGATGTGCCCGCAGAAATCGGGATTCCACAGGTGCACGGGCGGCAAGCCCTTCTTGGCGGTAGGAATGTGCGCCAGCAAATCGTCGGCCCTGCCCGTCATGCTCGTCTCCTCAGCGGCTTACGCCCAACAAGCTGCGAGCGTAGTCCTCAAGGGGTGGACCAAGCAAATCTTCCGGTTTGTTGTCGCGCATCGTCAACAGCCCGCCACGGCTGCGGATGGTCGCGGTGTCGATGAGATAGCGGGTGCTGGTTTCGATGAGCATAATCTGAATCACGCTGCTGTCGACCCCGAGCCGGTCCAGAGCCTCCTGGTCGGCCCATTCGTCAGCATTGCCGATACGGTCGTCGGCACGCGCGAAACGGGTGTAGAGCAGGTAATGCGCGCCGGCATTGCGCGCCTCGCCCAAGGCCTGTTCCAGGCCCAGCGGTGCCGGGGCGCGGCGTACCAGGGGAAAGTACTCGACGAACGCTTCGAACGCCTGTTCAGCCACCACGTTGGGCCGCGGGTAGGCGCCGCCGGGCGGCACGAACGCGCCTTGGCCAATATAGATGAACGAGTCAGGCTGCACGCGCAGGTTGTTGAACCGGCGAGTTTCACTGTGGTTCAACACACCCGCATCGCTCAAGTGATAGCGAGCGCCTTCGCCCAGATCACTGACCTTCATGCAACCGCTCAACGCCAACAGCGCCAGCAGCACGACCAGGTTACGCATGCATCCTCCAGAGCCGGCGACAAGATCCCGGCGATCAGCGACATGATGCAGCTTCTGCGCCAGTTTGCAGGGCTCGGGATGGCTTGGGAGGTCAGGCTTCTTTGGGTGCGGGTATTTCCGGATCGCGTTTGCGCTTGTTGCCCATGCGCACGCCGATGTCCATGAGGAACTGGAAAAAGCCTTCCTGATCTTCCAGTACGTTGCTCCAGAACGGCGAGTGATACAGCGCCACCGCGCCATGTACCAGCGCCCAGGCAGCGCAATAGTGGAAATACGGCGGAACGTCTTCCAGCTTGCCCTCGCTGATTCGCCCCTCGATGAGGAACGTCAACCGTTCGAAATTGGAGGCGCGGATCTTGTGCAGTTGCTCGACGAGCTCGGGCACCTGGTTGCCCTTGACCACCTTCTCTTCGAGCCGATCGAACAGCCGATAGCGCTGCGGATCGCGCATGCGGAACTCGAAGTAGGCGCGGGACAGGGCTTCCTTGTCTCGATCGATGTCGGCCGAATGCAGCAGCGAGTTCAGGTCGCGCTCGTAGTCGAGCATCAGACGCAGGTAGATCTCGGCCTTGGATTTGAAGTGTTTGTAGATGGTGCCTTTGCCGATACCCACGGTGTCGGCGATCAGCTCGACCGTAACGCTGTCTTCGCCTTGCTCGAGAAACAGCGCCAGCGCGGTGTCGAGGATTTCCTGCTCGCGGCGGCGAAATTCACGGACCTTACGAGGTTCTTTTTGCATAGGAAGGACTGGATCGAAAGCGGAGGCAGTCATTATGCCTGTATGAGGTCAAAATGCACGGATCATCCGAATTCTCTGGCTTTATGGCGCATATGCCACGCAACCCTGCAATCCGTGCTGAGCAGCGGCGCGTGTATTCCAAATACGTTTAAGAAACCCCCGGGCGGCACTGGCGCCCCGGACCCATTCGACAATACTTGACCTGTCGGCGCGACATACTCCCCCAAGTGAAGCGTCGGCGAGGCGTCGATGGACCACGCGCCTGTTGTGACTCCTAATGGTCTTGACCCGGGATTCTCCCCCCAGAGCCCGGGTTTTTTTTGCCCGCGCAGGCTCAGGCCTGGCGACGGACCCGCGCCAGGGGGAACAGCCGGCAGAAATTGTCGGTGGTGCGCTCGGCCAGGCTGTCGAACGTCTCGCCGCGGACCGTGGCGATACACTGCGCGACTTCGCGGACATACTGCGGCAGATTGGACTTGCCACGGTAGGGAATGGGCGCCAGGTAGGGCGAGTCGGTTTCGACCAGCAAGCGATCGGCAGGTACCTGCCGCGCAACTTCACGCAGGGCATCGGCATTGCGGAAGGTCACGATGCCCGACAGCGAAATGTAGAACCCCAGGTCGAGGGCAGCCTTGGCCATCGCCCAGTCTTCGGTGAAGCAATGCAGCACGCCGCCCTGGGGCAATTGCGCCTCGCGCAACAGCGCCAAGGTATCGGCGCGAGCGCCTCGGGTATGCACGATCACCGGTTTGCCGGTCAAATTGGCCGCCTGCAGGTGCAGTCGAAACGACTCCTGCTGCAGCTGCGCCGCCTCGGGTTCGTAGTGGTAGTCCAGGCCGGTTTCACCAATCGCCACCACGCATGGCGCGTCGAGCTCGGCCATCAGCCAATCCAGCGCGGGCGGCTTGCCGGGAGCAAGGTCGAGGGGATGAATGCCGACCGAGCAATCGACGTCGTCGTAGCGACCGGCCAGGGCCTTGACCGTGGCGGCGTTCTCGGCGCTGACGCCGATGCACAGGAAATGCCCGACACCGCAGGCACGCGCAGCGTCCAAGGCGGTATCCAGGCAGCCGTTGTGTTCGGCAAGGTCGAGGCGATCCAGGTGACAGTGGGAATCTACGAGCATGAGGGTATGGGAACTACATCGTGTGAGTGGGACGGTCGGACTTCAAGGCGCCGGCCAGATAGGTTTCGATCTTGTTGCGCGCAGTATTGTCGCCGTCGTTGAACTGTACGCCCACGCCCGCAGCGCGGTTACCCTGGGCGCCTTTGGGGGTGATCCAGGCGACGCGACCGGCCACGGGAATCTTTTCCGGTTCATCCATCAGGTTGAGCAGCATGAACAGCTCATCGCCCAGCTTGTAGCTCTTGCTGGTCGGAATGAACAAGCCGCCGTTCTTGATGAACGGCATGTAGGCAGCGTACAGGACGGCCTTGTCCTTGATGGTCAGGGACAGAATACCGTTGCGCGGTCCGGGACTGACGGGTTGATTCATTCGTGCTCCGTTACTGATAGTGAATTTTCGCAGCAGTCAAACCACGTCCGCCGCCGACGCGGCTTGCGCCGCTGCTACAAGCAGCGCATGCCGCATCCGGCGTCACCGCGTCGCACCGACCAAACCGCGTCTGCCGCCGGCGCGGCTTGCGCCGCTGCTACAACCGGCGCATGCCGCATCCGGCGTCACCGCGTCGCACCGACTAATCAGCGTCCGCCTCCGACGCGGCTTGCGCCGCTGCTACAACCGGCGCATTCCTGTAGCAGCGGCGCGAGCCGCGTCCGGTATCACCACGGTACATCAGACAAACCGCAGCCAACATCGGCAGCGTTCGATCACAATGCACCCATCACGTCTGCCCCGGCAAGGCCATCCAGGACACCAGCAGCGCCTCGATGAGCAATACCCGGTTCAGGTTGGCCTTGCCCAGCACCTTCTGGCGCTGCATCAACACCCAATCCTGAATGGCCAGCACCTTGCTCTGGGTACTCTTGTCAGCCAGATATTGCAGCACCTTGCGCATGTCACTCAAGCCCAGACCCTGCTCGTCCGTCGTCAGCCGATAGCGCAGCAACAGGTTCGACCACTCGCAGAACCAGTCGAACAGCAACAGCAACGGCACGGCGTTCCAGGCTTCCGCCAACTGGCTGGGCGTCTGCTGCCCCTTCAGCAGCTTCTTCACCCCTTCGACCACCAGCGCCCGCTGCTCGACGATCCCGGCGGCCTGCAACCTGACCGCCGCAAGGGGCGAGCCGGCGGCCAACGCGAGCAGATCGGTGCGCGCAGCCTCGTCGAGTTCAGGCAGCGCCATTGCCAGCCACTGCAGGCTGACGGCCTGGCTGGGCAACGGGCAGGCCTGCTGCACGCAACGACTCTTGACCGTGGGCAGTAGTCGACTGGGCTGATGGCTGACCAACAGCAAGACGGTATTGCCCGAAGGCTCCTCGAGGCTTTTCAGCAGCGCGTTGGCCGCATTGACGTTCATGGCTTCGGCAGGCTCGATGAGCACCACCTTGCGCCCACCCATTTGCGCGGTTTGCACCACGAACGCGACCAACTCGCGCACCTGGTCGACCTTGATCGCCTTGTCCGCTTCCTCGGGTTCGAGGATGAAATTGTCCGGGTGGCTGCCGGCCTGCAGCAACAGACACGACTTGCAGGAACCACAGGCGTGCTGCGCGGCCGGACGCTGGCACAGCAACAGTGCCATCAGGCGCTCAGCGAGGGCACGCTTGCCGATGCCTTGCGGGCCGTGCAGCAGATAGGCATGGGCATGCTGGGTGCGTCCGGCCAGCTTCTGCCACAGGTCGTCCTGCCAGGGGTAGGCATCAGCCACGCGGCAAACCTCGCAGCTCGGGCAGCAGCGCGTCCAGCGCCTGCTGGACCTGCGCCAGGCTCTGCCCGGCATCGACCACCCGGTAGCGCGAAGGCGCTGCAGCGGCGCGGGCAAGGTAGGCGCCGCGCACCGCCTCGAAGAACGCCCGGCCTTCCTGTTCGAAACGATCAAGACGACCCCGCGCGCTGGCACGCGCCAGACCGACTTCCACGGGCAGGTCGAACACCAGCGTCAGGTCCGGGCGCAACGTGCCCTGGACAAAGGTTTCCAGCTGGGCGATGCGTTCCTGGGATAACCCACGGCCGCCGCCCTGATAGGCGTAGGTGGCATCGGTGAACCGATCGCACAACACCACCGCGCCACGCGCCAGCGCCGGGCGAATCACCTGGGCCAGGTGTTGTGCCCGCGCGGCGAACATCAGCAGCAGTTCGGTATCCACGCACATGGTTTCATCGCTGGGTGCCAGCAGCAGTTCGCGGATACGTTCGGCCAGGGGCGTGCCGCCCGGCTCACGGGTCAGCACCACATCCAGGCCGTCGGCACGCAGACGCTCGGCCAGGTATTCGCGATTGGTGCTCTTGCCCGCGCCTTCCGGCCCTTCCAGAGTGATGAATAAACCGGTCACAGGGTGTCCTTGCAAAGTCATGGAGCAGGCGCCTCGGCGGCGTCCGGCTTCTCTTGTGGCTCGCGCGTGCCGGTCTCTATCGGCGCCGTGGCAGGCGCGGGGCTCGAGCGATAATCGGCGCGGCGTTTGAGTTGATACTCGCGCACGGCATTGTTGTGGGCTTCCAGATCGTCGGAAAAGACATGGCTGCCGTCGCCGCGCGCGACAAAATACAGGCTACTGCCGGCAACCGGGTTGAGTGCGGCATGAATCGCCTCGCGGCCTACCATGGCAATGGGCGTGGGCGGCATTCCGGCAATCACATAGGTGTTGTAGGCCGTCGGCTCACGCAGGTCGGCGCGGGTCAGCTTGCCGTTGTAGCGCTCGCCCATGCCGTAGATGACGGTCGGGTCGGTCTGCAACAACATGCCCGCCTTGAGGCGACGCACGAAGACCCCGGCGATCTCGCCGCGCTCCTGGGGCACCCCGGTTTCCTTTTCCACCAGCGAGGCCATGATCAACGCTTGATAAGGCTCGCTGTAGGGAGCGCTGGCCGCGCGCTCGGCCCATTCACTGGCCAGCACTTCTTCAAGACGGGCGTAGGCCTGTTGCAGTAGCTCGACATCGCTCATGCCACGCACGTACTTATAGGTATCGGGAAAAAACCGGCCTTCAGGAAATACCTTGGCGTGACCGAGGCGCGCCATCACGTCACTGTCGCTCAGCCCGCCCAAGGTCTGCTCGAGCTTTTCCTGACGCGCCAGCGCGGCGCGCACCTGGCGGAAATTCCAGCCTTCGACCAGGGTCAGGCTGTACTGCACAACCTCGCCGCGCTGCCAGACGTCGAACAGGTCGTTGACGGTCATGCCGGGCGTCATGCGGTATTCGCCGGTGTGCAGGGGCTGTCCGGCACGGTTGAAGCGCCAGTACAGGCGCAACCAGAATGCATCGCGCAAGGTACCTGCCGCCTGCATGCGCAGGATCGTGCCGCCGGGGGTTGCCCGGTTGGGCACGTCGAGCAGCTGTTCTTGAGCCACGGCCAGGGGCTGGTTCAAGGCACTGTCGACTTTCCAGGCCACCACGCCCGTCGCCAGTGCGGCAACAACGATGAGCGTTTCCAGCAACAGCAGAAATTTACGCTTCACAAATCAGGCATCCAATAGCGCGTGGGCAATGCCTTGCAGTTTACGGGTGAGCGGTCCCGCCGACCACCTCAGTGACGTGAAAGCGCGCACCGGCCACACGCCGTAGACACTGTTGCAGACGAATACTTCGTCGGCCCGAGCCAGGTCCGCAGGCCACAGGTCACCCACGGCCACCTGCAGCCCCAGCGTCGCGGCCTGCTCCAGCAGTTCGGCGCGCATCACGCCGGCCACGCCGCAGCGGTGCAGCGCGGGCGTGTGCAACGCCCCGTCGATCACCAGGAACAGATTGCTGTAGACGCCTTCGACGAGGCGCCCGGACACGTCCAGCATCAAGCCCTCGGCAAAAGCCGGATCGCTCCATTCGGCGCGGGCCAGTACCTGCTCCAGACGATTGAGGTGCTTGAGTCCGGCCAGCAGGGGTTGCTCGGCGAGCCGAGTGCTGCAAGGGTAGAGTTCCACACCCTGCGCGCGGTGCGCCGGCGGATAGGCAGCGATGGGAGAACCTTGCAGAATGCGCCGCGCGCCAGCCTGCGGATCAGCGGCATAACCGCGCGCGCTGTCACCGCGGGTCACTATCAGCTTGAGCACACCCTGCCCCAGCGCCGCCGCATAGCGCACGACCTCGTCGCGCACCACCGCCAGGTCGGCGACGATGGCCAGACGCTGGCAGCCTAGCGCAAGACGCGTCAGGTGACGGTCCAGCAGCACCGCCTGGCCATTGCGTACGGCAATGGTTTCGAACACCCCGTCACCGTAGGCCAGGCCCCGACTCTTCAGGCCCAGCGCATCGCCTGGCTGCCCGTCGAGCCAGGCTTGCATCACGCGGGGAAGCGCCGGAACACCAGGGAACCGTTGGTTCCACCGAAACCGAACGAGTTGCTCAGCACCACGTCGATCGGCATGCTGCGCGCGGTGTGCGGCACGAAGTCCAGATCGCAGCCTTCGTCCGGCTCGTCCAGGTTGATGGTCGGCGGCGCCATCTGGCTGTTGATGGCCAGCACACTGAAGATGGCTTCGACGGCACCGGCAGCACCCAGCAGGTGCCCGGTCATCGACTTGGTGGAGCTCACCGCCAGCTTGTAGGCATGGTCGCCGAACACCGTCTTGATGGCGCTGACTTCGGCCAGATCGCCGGCCGAGGTGGAGGTGCCATGGGCATTGATGTATTGCACCTGGTCGGGCGTGATGCCGGCATCGCGCAGGGCGTTGGTCATGCAGCGCGCCGCGCCGGCACCGTCTTCGGGCGGCGACGTCATGTGGAACGCATCGCCGCTGGTGCCGAAACCGATCAGCTCGGCATAGATGGTCGCACCACGCGCCTGGGCGTGCTCGAGTTCTTCGAGTACCAGCGCACCCGCACCGTCGGACAGCACGAAACCATCACGGCCCTTGTCCCAGGGACGGCTGGCACGGGTCGGCTCGTCGTTGCGCGTGGACAAGGCACGCGCCGCGCCGAAGCCGCCCATGCCCAGCCCGCAGGCGGCCATTTCCGCACCGCCGGCGATCATTACGTCAGCCTCGCCATAGACGATGTTGCGCGCGGCCATGCCAATGCAATGGGTGCCGGTGGTGCACGCGGTGGCGATCGCGTAGTTGGGCCCCTGCGCGCCGAGGTGAATCGACAGGAAACCGGAAATCATGTTGATGATGGAGCCAGGCACGAAGAACGGCGATATCCGCCGTGGCCCGCTGTCGTGCAGGATGCGGCAGGTTTCTTCGATATTGGTCAGGCCACCGATGCCCGAGCCCATGGCCACGCCGATGCGCTCGCGATTGGCGTCGGTGACTTCAAGCCCCGCGTTGCGTACCGCCTGGAAGCCGGCAGCCAGGCCGTACTGAATGAACAAGTCGAGCTTGCGTGCCTCCTTGACCGAGAGGTATTGCTCGACATCGAACCCCTTCACCGAGCCGCCGAAACGGGTCGAATAGGCCGACAGATCCGTATGTTCGATGGGACCTATGCCACTGCGGCCGGCCAGGATGCCCTGCCAGCTGCTCGGCACGTCAGTGCCCAGCGGTGACAGCATGCCCATACCTGTGACCACGACGCGTCTACGCGACACAGCACTCTCCTTATTCTGGAAACATCACCGCGCGGCCGTCTAAAGAAAAAACCGCACGCCAACGAAGGCAGTGCGGTTTTCCATGACAAGCAACGGCGATTACAAAACGTTACGCCTGGTGGGCGGTGACGTAATCGATGGCAGCTTGAACAGTGGTGATTTTCTCGGCTTCTTCGTCAGGAATCTCGGTTTCGAATTCCTCTTCCAGAGCCATCACCAGCTCAACGGTGTCCAGGGAATCGGCACCCAGATCTTCAACGAAGGAAGAAGTGTTGTTGACCTCCTCCGCTTTGACGCCCAGTTGCTCGGCGACGATCTTCTTGACGCGTTCTTCGATGGTGCTCATACCTTGTTTTCACTCCTAATGGACATATGTCAGGCGGCTGGCCGGTACGTAAGTTTATAGAAGAAGCTCGGCTTTTCAAACTGAAAGCGTCACTGCGACCCCACGTAAGCCCGCCACCTAGAATTCGGATGCAGCTTTATAACGGATTTTGGATGCCGGGTAAGACATTTTTTTGAAGCAATCCGTCACATTTTCATTTACATGTACATGCCGCCGTTCACCGGAATTGTAGCCCCTGTGACGTAGGCTGCACCGTCGGAGGCCAGAAAACCGACCACTTTGGCGATTTCGTCGGCCTGACCCAGACGGCCCAGTGGAATCTGGCCCTGCAGCGCTTCACGCTGTGCTTCGGGCAATTCGCGGGTCATGTCGGTGTCGATGAAACCGGGCGCCACCGAGTTCACGGTGATTGCGCGCGAGCCGACTTCACGAGCCAGGGCACGACTGAAACCTTCCAGACCGGCCTTGGCCGCGGCGTAGTTTACTTGGCCGACGTTGCCCATTGCACCTACAACCGAACCGATGCTGATGATCCGGCCCCAACGCGCCTTGGTCATGCCACGCAATACGGCCTTGGACAGGCGGAACAAGCTGTTGAGATTGGTATCGACGACATCGTGCCATTCGTCGTCTTTCATGCGCAGCATCAGGTTGTCGCGGGTGATACCGGCGTTATTGACCAGGATCGCCGGAGCGCCGAACTGCTCCTGGATCTTGGCCAGGGTGGCAGCCACCGACTCGTCGCTGCACACGTTGAGTTCCAGGCCGGTGCCTTCGATGCCGTGCTCCTTGAGCGTGGCGGCAATGCGCGCGGCACCGCTTTCGGAGGTGGCGGTACCGATGACGGTGGCGCCCATGCGCCCCAGTTCCAGGGCGATCGCCTGGCCAATGCCACGGCTTGCGCCAGTGACCAGTGCAACTTTACCTTGCAGGCTCATGCAAGTTCTCCTTGATCAGGCTTGCGCCGCGCGAGCGGCGGCGAAGGCTTCGGGGGTGTTCAGGTTGTCGGTGCTCACGCCATCGGCGCAGCGCTTGTTGAGGCCGGCGAGGACCTTGCTCGGTCCGCATTCCACGAGACGCGGTGCGCCCTGGGCGGCCAGGTACTGCACGGTTTCAACCCAGCGCACCGGCTTGTACAACTGCTCGAGCAGGTCGCGCTTGAGGGTTTCGAGATCGGCCGGCACAGCGGCGCTCACATTCTGCACGACCGGGATTTGCGGCGACTGCCAGTCGATGGCATTGACCGACTCGGCGAAACGCTCGGCAGCCGGTTGCATCAAGGCACAGTGCGACGGCACGCTGACCGGCAACGGCAGGGCGCGCTTGGCGCCCTTGTTCTTGCACAGTTCGATGGCACGCGCGACGGCTTGCGTTGTGCCGGCGATCACCACCTGGCCCGGCGAGTTGAAATTGACCGCGCTGACCACATCGCCCTGGGCCGCATCGGCGCAGGCTGCCAGCACATCGGCGTCTTCCAGGCCAAGAATCGCCGCCATGGCACCCTGCCCGGCGGGAACGGCTTCCTGCATCAATTGGCCGCGACGCTCCACCAGTTTCACCGCATCGGCCAGGGACAGGCAGCCGGCGGCCACCAGCGCACTGTATTCGCCCAGGCTATGGCCGGCGACATAGGCCGGATGCTCGCCGCCCTCGGCCAACCACAGGCGCCACAGCGCGATGGAAGCGGCGAGAATGGCGGGTTGCGTCTTGTCGGTCTGATTGAGGCTTTCGACCGGGCCCTGCTGAACCAGCGCCCAGAGGTCATAGCCCAAGGCGTCGGACGCCTCCTTGAAGGTGTCCATGACCAGAGGGTACTGCGCACCCAGTTCGGCCAGCATGCCGAGCGACTGGGAGCCTTGCCCCGGGAAAACGAATGCGAGGGATGCAGACATTGAACAAGCCCTTGTATGATCTTGTTGCCGGAAAATTCGACGCCGGAAGCGTGTCCGGCGCACTGAACTGACAGTTGGATAACGTACATCTGCCAGTGGTCACATTTAAGCACCTCTGGCCGCGCACGCCTAAAGCAGCATCTGCGCCAGCTGCCCATGCAGGCGCTGCGGCAGGTTTTCGCGAATCTCGTCCCGCGCCCGGTCTATCGCACACTGCAACCCTTCCACACCAGCGGCGCCATGGCTCTTGACCACGATGCCTTGCAGGCCGAGCAGGCTCGCGCCGTTGTAGCGCGCAGGCGCCAGGTCAGCCTGCAGGCGCTTGAGCAGCGGCATGGCCAGCACGCCCGCAGCGCGCGCCATCAGGCTGCTGCGAAACAACGCCTGCACGCGCTCGGCGAACATGCCGGCCAGTCCTTCGTTGGATTTGAGCAGGATATTGCCGACGAAGCCGTCGCACACCACCACATCGGCCTCGCCTCGAAACACGCCGTCGCCTTCGATGTAGCCGGTGTAGTTCAGGCCCTGCGCTTTGCGCAACAGGCTGGCTGCCAGCTTGACCTGCTGGTTGCCCTTGATGTCCTCGGTGCCCACGTTGAGCAGCGCGACTCGCGGCCGCTCGACACCCAGCGCCTGAGCCGCAACCGAGCCCATGACGGCGAACTGATACAAGTGCTCGGCACTGCAGTCGACATTGGCGCCCAGATCCAGCAGCTGGCAATAGCCTCCCCGTGTCGGGATGGCGGCCATCATGGCTGGGCGGTCGATGCCCGGCAGGGTCTTGAGCAGGTGCCTGGACAACGCCATCAAGGCCCCGGTATTGCCGGCGCTGACCACCGCCTGGACCTGTTCGTCGCGCAGCAGCTGGAGCGCCACACGCATCGACGAATCCGGCTTGCCGCGCAGCGCTTGCGACGGACGCTCGTCCATGCCGACCACTTCACCGGCGGCAGCGATGTGCAGGCGTGAGCGATCCACTGCCGGCTGGCTGGCAATCAGTTCTTCGAGAAGTTGAGGGTGACCGACGAGGGTCAGGTGCAGCGAGGGCGTAGCAGACAGGCAGGCAAGGCTGGCCTGAACAATGCTGCGGGGACCGAAGTCCCCGCCCATTGCATCAATCGCGATGGACTGAGCGGACAAGATTTACTCGTCAGCGCCCTTGTCGATCACTTTACGGCCACGGTATACGCCTTCTGGCGATACGTGGTGACGCAGGTGCACTTCACCGGTGGTCTTTTCGACCGACAGGGTGCTTGCCTCGAGTGCGTCGTGCGAACGGCGCATGTCACGGGCAGAGCGGGATTTTTTGTTCTGCTGAACAGCCATAATTGATTAACTCCTAAACGTTTGGGTCACGCTTTAACTGCGCCAATACACTGAACGGGTTGGACCGCGTTACCTCGTCCTCGCTCGGATCGGGATCATCTGCTCCCGCCGGCTGCTGGCATTCTTCCGGATGATGAGCAGGCACGATAGGCAAGGCGAGCAACAGCTCCTCCTCGACCAGCGCCTGCAGATCCAATGGATCTTCGCCCAGTTCCAGCACGTCATAACCTTTCGGTAACGACTGGGTGTTCGCACCCTCCTTCACCACGGCATAACTGCATTCGCTGTGGATCGGCAGGGGTACCAGCTCAAGACAACGCTGGCAAACCATCTTGACTTCGACGTCCAGGCAGCTGTGGATGACCACGGCCTTGCGTTCGTCTCGCTCGAAAATGAATTTGGCCTGCACCGTACCGACGTTGTCGGAAAGCGGGTCGCAGAGTCTCTCCAAATCGGCCAAGAGCAGCGAACCTTCTAGGGTTACGCCACGATCTGCCAATTTGCGCGGGTCAACGTGAGGTGGAATCGGGTCATTCAACATAGGCGCAGCATTCTAGGGACGACCCCCTCACCTGTCAAAGGAAATTCAGGCCCAAGTGCATGATAGAGTGGCCGTTCATCCACAGGAGCCTGCCATGCCTGCCCTGCTACTCGCTTCCAGCTCCCCCTACCGCCGTGAACTGCTGGCGCGGCTGCGCCTGCCGTTCACCTGCGCATCGCCCGACATCGACGAAAGTCACCTGCCGGACGAGCCGGCGTGCGCCCTGGTCAAACGCCTCGCCGAACAGAAAGCCCGGGCGCTGGCCGCGTTGCATCCCGGGCATTTGATCATTGGTTCGGACCAGGTGGCCGTGCTCGCAGATCGGATTCTGGGCAAGCCTGGCGACTTCGCCCAGGCACGCGAACAATTGCTGGCTGCCAGTGGCCGGTCCGTCACATTCCTGACCGGACTGGCGCTATTGAATGTCGCCAGCGGCGAGTGTCAGGTCGATGTGGTGCCGTTCACGGTGCACATGCGCCCGCTATCGGCCGCTGCCATCGAGCGCTACCTGCTGGCAGAGCAGCCTTATGACTGCGCCGGCAGCTTCAAGGCCGAAGGGCTGGGCGTGACCCTGTTCCAAAGCACCGAAGGTCCGGACGCCACCAGCCTGGTGGGCCTGCCGCTGATTCGTCTGGTGGACATGTTGCTTGCAGAGGGTGTGCAACTGCCTTGAGCCTTGCGGGGGTGATTACCGCCGCTTTCGCGGGCAGAGCCCGCTCCCACAAGCGCAGGAGCGGCCTTCTGCGGGAGCGGGCTCTGCCCGCGAAAAGGCCATCGACAGCGCTACAACGACTCAGCGCAGGCTCGGCCCCTGGAAGCCCATCCACATGGCGATCTGATCGGCGACGCTGGCACCGAACTTCTTCGAGAAGCGGTCGAGCGGTGATTCCTTCACGGTGAAGTCGACCATATCCTTGGCGCCGATCACGTCACGGGCCACCATGCTGCTGCTGCCCAGCGCGTCGACCAGACCCAGTTGCAGTGCCTGCTCGCCCGACCAGATCAGCCCGGAAAACAATTCGGGATGCTCTTTGTCTTTGAGTCGGTCGCCACGCCCGGCCTTTACGCTGTCGATGAACTGCCGATGAGTGGTTGCCAGCACGCCCTTCCAGAACTCGGTTTCATCGGCACGCTGCGGCTGGAACGGATCCAGGAATGCCTTGTGCTCGCCCGAGGTATAGGCACGGCGTTCGACGCCCAGCTTTTCCATGGTACCGACAAAGCCGTAGCCGGCCGCCGTCACGCCAATGGAACCGACCAGACTGGATTTGTCGGCGTAGATCTGATCCGCGGCGCTGGCGATGTAATAGGCGCCGGACGCGCCCAGGTCGGCGATGACCGCGTAGACCTTGATGTCCGGGTGCTCGCCGCGCAAGCGACGGATCTCGTCGAAGACGTAGCCAGACTGCACCGGACTGCCGCCAGGGCTGTTGATGCGCAAGATCACGCCCTTGACCTTGGTGTCTTCGAATGCGCTGCGCAGGCTGCCGACGATATTGTCCGCGCTGGCGGCTTCCTTGTCGGCAATCACACCGCGCACGTCGATCACCGCGGTGTATCCGGACGCACTGCCGCTCGTGGCCTTTTCCATGTCCAGCAGCGGCGAGAAGAGGAAGATCGCGCCGAACAGGTAGATAAAGGTCAGCAGCTTGAAGAAGATGCCCCAGCGGCGCGCCCGGCGCTGTTCCTGCACACTGGCCAGCAAGGTTTTTTCGAGCAATCGCCAGCTTTTTTCGTCGCCCACAGGGGCGCTGTCATCTTCACTGCGTGGAGCTTTCCATTGATCGGACATTCTCTACCCCTTGGTCAGGCTGATACGCGACGACTGTCGAGCCACGCGGGCAATTGATCGAACGATTCGATGCACATCTGCGGTTCGTATTGGCGCAGCACATGCAGCGGCAGTGCCCCGTAACCGACGGCCACGCTGTGCATGCCGGCATTGCGCGCCATCAATAGATCGAACGAGGCATCGCCAACCATCAGCGAGCGCTCGGCCCCCACTGCGCAGTGGCTCATGATCTGCTCGAGCATCAGAGGATGGGGCTTGCCGCGGGTTTCATCGGCAGCACGGGTGATGTCGAAAAAGTCTTCCCAGCCATGCGCCTTGAGCACGCGATCCAGCCCACGGCGCGCCTTGCCGGTTGCCACGGCAAGGCGGTAGCCCTGTTCGCGAAACCCGAGCAAGGCTTCGCGCACACCGGGAAACAGCGCAGACGGCGTGGCGTCCAGGGCCATGTAGGCATCGGCGTAATGCGCGCGCATGGTCAACACCTGGGCCTCGTCAAGCTGGGGATACAGCACGCCGATGGCTTCGGACAGGGCCAGACCGATGATGCCCTTGACCGCCTCGTCACTGCATGGCGGATAGCCCGACAGTGTCGCCGCGGCGTGCATGGCCTCGACGATCCGGCCAATGGAATCGCACAGGGTGCCGTCCCAATCGAAGATCAGCAGCGAGTAGTCAGCTTGCACTCAGGCGCTCCACGGTCCGGGCCCAGACCTCATCGACCGGCGCCTCGACCTTCAACTCGCCGCCATCGGGCAGCGGCACGGTCAGCGCGTAGGCGTGCAGGAACAGACGCTTGCCGCCCAGCTCGCGAATCTCTTTGGAGAAGTTTTCGTCACCGTACTTGGTGTCGCCGGCGATCTCGTGCCCGGCATGCAGGGCGTGCACGCGAATCTGATGGGTGCGCCCGGTGATCGGGCGTGCCTCGACGATGGTCGCGAAGTCGCCGAAGCGGCGCAGCACCTTGAACAGGGTCAGCGCTTCCTTGCCTTCTTCGTTGATCTCGACCATGCGCTCGCCCGAGCGCAGGTTGCTCTTGAGCAGGGGCGCATTGACCTGCTTCTTGGCGGTCGCCCAATGTCCACGCACCAGCGCCATGTAGCGCTTGTCGACACCGTCGCCACGCAGCGCCGCGTGCAGGTGGCGCAGCATGGAGCGTTTCTTGGCGATCATCAGCAGCCCGGACGTGTCGCGATCCAGCCGATGCACCAGCTCGAGCTCCTTGGTGTCAGGGCGCAACTGGCGAAAGGCTTCGATCACGCCGAAGCTCAGGCCGCTGCCGCCATGCACGGCAATACCCGCCGGCTTGTTCAGCACGATCAAGGCCTTGTCCTCGTAGACGATGGCGTCTTCGAGCCGTTGCAGCAGCCCCTGGGCAACCGGCACGGGCGCGTCGCGCTCGGGCAGGCGCACCGGCGGCACGCGCACGATGTCGCCGGCCTGCAGCTTGTATTCCGGCTTGATGCGCCCTTTGTTCACCCGCACTTCGCCCTTGCGCAGGATGCGATAGATCAAGGTTTTAGGCACGCCCTTGAGCGCCGTGATGAGAAAGTTGTCTATGCGTTGGCCGGCAAGTTCCGGCGCAACCTCGATCAGCTGAACGCCGGAGGTTGGGGGAGTAGTAGTCGTCATGGCCGCGATCATAACAATTTTTTATGGATTTGAAGCACTTAATGATTGCTGCTATAGTCGCGAACGCCGCCATAAGCGGCTGGGCAGCGGACAAGCGGTTATGAACCGGCCCTGACCAACGCAATTCTCGAGGACGCGAGGCCGTCCTACGGGGCTTTTGCCAGTTACGGAGTGTTTGAGGGCAACGCCGCGCAGGTGCGAGAAAACCGATGAAAGCCCAGGAACCCCGGCATACCGGACACCTTCCTGCCTTTCGTTCGACGCCACTTACGCTTTGCAGTCGTCCTTACCCAGTTCAGGTACAAGCTTCGGAAACCCAATGCCTTAGTCATACAGGGCGAACTTTACGAATTGAAGTTCGCGATATTGCCAACCCGTTGCGGATTCAGCGCGCGGCAGCACCCGAATTATCAGGGATACGTGTAGGGTGGAGATGCACAACCGTCGGACCGTGTAGCACCGCGTCACGGCAGGAAGCAGCCTCAGGCACTTCTGCCATGCCGGTCTTTAACAAGACGCTCAAGGGCGTCCACGCCAGACGATTGATTCCTCCTCCTGACTGAGTGCTTTTGACACCACAGCAAGCAGGACGCGTCGTCGCGGTTCCGCCCCTGTTGGGCAGAAATCGCTGGACACTGCAGTGGCCTAGGCCCTGTTGACGCACCTGACACCGACCGTGAGAAGTCGTGTGTGCCGAACGCCGTTTCCGGCAGCCCGGAAACCGACGGTACTACATGAAAAGAATGCTGATCAACGCGACTCAACCCGAAGAGTTGCGTGTTGCCCTTGTAGACGGCCAGCGCCTCTACGACCTGGACATCGAGTCGGGCGCCCGCGAGCAGAAGAAGGCCAACATCTATAAAGGCCGCATCACTCGCATCGAACCCAGCCTTGAAGCCGCCTTCGTCGACTTCGGCTCGGAACGCCACGGCTTCCTGCCCCTCAAGGAAATCTCCCGCGAGTACTTCAAGAAAAACCCCGAAGGCCGCGTCAACATCAAGGAAGTCCTGAGCGAAGGCCAGGAAGTCATCGTCCAGGTCGAAAAGGAAGAGCGCGGCAACAAGGGCGCCGCCCTGACCACGTTCATCAGCCTTGCCGGTCGTTATCTGGTACTGATGCCGAACAATCCGCGTGCTGGCGGCATTTCCCGTCGCATCGAGGGTGAAGAGCGCAACGAATTGCGCGAAGCACTCAATGGCCTGGTCGCCCCTGCCGACATGGGCCTGATCGTTCGCACCGCCGGCCTTGGCCGCAGCAGCGAAGAGATGCAGTGGGACCTGGACTACCTGCTGCAACTGTGGACCGCGATCAAGGAAGCCTCGCTGGACCGCTCCGCACCTTTCCTTATCTACCAGGAAAGCAACGTCATCATCCGTGCGATCCGCGACTACCTGCGCCAGGACATCGGCGAAGTGCTGATCGACAGCGTCGAAGCCCAGGATGAAGCCCTGACCTTCATCCGCCAGGTAATGCCGCAGTACGCCAGCAAGATCAAGCTGTACGAAGACAGCGTGCCACTGTTCAACCGCTTCCAGATCGAAAGCCAGATCGAAACCGCTTTCCAGCGCGTGGTCGAGTTGCCTTCCGGCGGTTCGATCGTCATCGATCCGACCGAGGCACTGGTGTCCATCGACATCAACTCGGCGCGCGCCACCAAAGGCAGCGACATCGAAGAAACCGCCCTGCAGACCAACCTCGAGGCCGCTGAAGAGATCGCGCGCCAGCTGCGTCTGCGCGACATCGGCGGCCTGATCGTCATCGACTTCATCGACATGACGCCGGCCAAGAACCAGCGCGCCGTGGAAGACAAGGTCCGTGAGTCGCTGGAAGCCGACCGCGCTCGCGTACAAGTGGGCCGCATCTCCCGTTTCGGTCTGCTGGAAATGTCCCGTCAGCGCCTGCGCCCCTCGCTGGGCGAAAGCAGCGGCATCGTCTGCCCGCGCTGCAGCGGCACCGGCATCATTCGCGACGTCGAATCGCTGTCGCTGGCCATCCTGCGCCTGATCGAAGAAGAAGCTCTGAAGGACCGCACCGCCGAGGTCCGCGCCCAGGTGCCGATTCCGGTCGCAGCGTTCCTGCTCAACGAAAAACGCAACTCCATCACCAAGATCGAACTGCGCACGCGTGCCCGCATCGTGATCCTGCCGAACGATCACCTGGAAACGCCGCATTTCGAAGTGCAGCGCCTGCGTGACGACAGCCCGGAAGCGCAGAACAGCCTATCCAGCTACGAAATCGCCGCTGCCGAAGTGGAAGAAGTGCTGCCGGTTGCCGCCACGCGCACCTTGGTTCGTCAGGAAGCCGCGGTGAAAACCGCGCCGACCCGCGCCGCCGCGCCGGTCGTAGCTGAAGAACCTGCCCCTGTGGCAGCGGCAGCGCCTGCCCCCACCCCTGCTCCACAGATCGCCGAACCCAGCCTGTTCAAGGGCCTGGTCAAGTCGCTGGTGAGCCTATTCGCCACCAAGGAAGCGCCTGCTGCACCTGTGGTCGTCGAGAAACCCGCTGCCACTGCCACCGAGCGCCCGGCGCGCGAAGAGCGTCGCAACGGCCGCCAGCAGAGCCGCAACCGCAGCAGCGGTCGCCGCGACGAAGAACGCAAGCCACGCGAGGATCGCGCACCGCGTGAAGATCGCGCTGCCCGCGAAGATGCACCTGCCGCCCGTGAAGAACGCCCTGCCCGCGCACCGCGCGAGGAGCGCCAACCGCGCGCGCCGCGTGAAGACCGTCGCCCACGCAATGGTGGCGATGACGCTCCACGGGTCCGTGAACTGCGTGAACCGCTGGACGCTCCAAGCGCACGCGAAGAGCGCCCGGCCCGCGAAGAGCGCGCCCCGCGTGAAGAACGTGTCGTTCGCGAAGAGCGTGCTCCTCGTGAAGAACGCGCCCCTCGCGAAGAGCGCCCTGCTCGCGAAGAACGTGCACCGCGCGAAGAGCGTCCGGCCCGTGAAGAGCGTCAGCCCCGTGCTGCACGCGAGGAACGTGTCGAGCATTCGGAAAACCCGGTCGAGACAGAAGTCGACAATGCCGAAGAAGTACTGACCAGCGAAGAACTGCTGCAGGACGACAGCCAGGACAGCAACGACGGCGATCGTCCGCGTCGCCGGTCCCGTGGTCAGCGTCGTCGCAGCAACCGTCGCGAACGTCAACGCGATGCCAACGGCGACGTAATCGAGGGCTCGGAAGAGTCGAACGAGTCGACTGCAGAAGGCGAGTCGAACGGTGCCGCCCTGGCTGCCGGCGTTGCCGTCACCGCAGCGGTAGCGGAAGGCGCCATCAGTGCCTCTGCCGAAGCCCAGGCCCATGAGCAGGCCGAACAGGCCAATCGCAGCGTGCAGCCTGCTACCGTCGAAGACACTGCCGCCGCCGAAAGCGAAAGCCTGGCCGCGCCGGAGATCGTCGCCACCGCGCCGACCGCAGAGGCGGCCGTTGAGGTGCCGGTAGATACGGCAGCAGTTGCTCCTGCCCAGACCCACAGCGAGCCTGAAGTCGAACGTCCCGCCACGGTCTCGGCGCCCGACACCTGGGCTGCTCCTGCCAACGAAAGCGCCGCACCGGTGGTCGAGCAACAGCCCGCCATCGAAGCAGCCAAGCCTGTCGAGGTCGCCGAACCTGTGCAAGAGCACGTCGCCGAGCCGGTGGAAGTGACGCCTCCGTTCGACGCCACACCAGCGCCGGTCAGCCAACCTGGCGCCGATGTCGAAGTGGACGCGCCGGTGGTGGTCGATCCTGCGCAGCTCAGCGAGCCGACGCCTCAGCCTCGCGCTGCCGAGCCTGCTGCAGACGCTCCGTGGTTGCCTGCCGAGCCTGCCTTGCACCACATCAGCGAACCGGCTGGCGCGGAACCTGTGGCAACCGAGCCTGTGGTAGTCGAACCGACTGCTTTCCTCCCCGTCGCCGAGCCCGTGCAGGCAAGCGAGCCCGCAGCGGTCGTGGAGCCAGAGCCTGTTCAGGAAGCCGAACCGGCGCCGGCGCTGCCAAGCAACGGTCGTGCACCCAACGACCCACGCGAAGTGCGTCGTCGCAAGCGCGAAGCCGAGGAAGCGGCGAAAGTCGCTGCCTCGAAGCCCGACACTGAGGTATCCAGCGCCGCTGTCGCGCAAGATACCCAGGACGAGCCCAAGCCGCTGGTGTAATCAGCCCGTGTGAATCAGCCCCCGCCGCGCAAGCGCCGGGGGCTTTTTCTTGCCATTGGTGCAGGTATCTCACCTGTTTCGAACCTTAATGCATTTTAAGCGTTGACAGCCTTTCAACTATCTGTAGAATGCGCCTCCACAGACGCGGGATGGAGCAGTCTGGTAGCTCGTCGGGCTCATAACCCGAAGGTCGTCGGTTCAAATCCGGCTCCCGCAACCAAACATCGGAAGGGCCACTCTATAAACGGGTGGCCTTTTTCGTATGCGCTCGAAAAAGCCCTCTGCCACGGCAACACGCCCTGCACACCTGCAATGTGAAAGTTGCTTTACAGTTGGCCACGCGTCGGTCACCGGTCGTGCGCAGGCGCTAGAATGGCGCGAATTATTTTTTCCACAGGGATTGGTACTTTGACGGGATCCCGGCATCCTGTTGCGCACAATCCAAGAGGTGATTGATGCGCTCTGACTTGCCCGATTCAACCGCTGTGGAACTCCCCCCCGCCGCTGCCGCTGCCGGCCCGATCAAGCCTGCGCGTGCACGCTGGCTCGATCTGCTGAGCCGTTATCGGCAACCGGTAGGGCTGGCCGTCACCCTGTTGCTGTTCGCCATCGCGCTATTGGCCTGTCGGCATCTGCTCAGCGAGCTGGACATCTACGCCTTGCACGACTCGGTCCTGGCTACCCCGCCTGCCGCTTTGGGCGGGGCGCTGCTGGCCATGGTCTGCGGATTCATCATCCTGCTGGGCTACGAATGGTCGGCCAGCCGCTATGCCAACGTCACCCTCCCGGCACGCACCCTGGCCTTGGGGGGGTTCACCTCGTTCGCCATCGGCAACGCGATTGGCCTGTCGATGCTGTCCGGCGGTTCGGTGCGTTATCGGTTGTACTCTCGACTGGGCGTAGGCGCAGGCGAAGTCGCGCGCATGACCCTGTTCGCCAGCCTTTCACTGGGTTGCGCCCTGCCGCCGCTCGCTGCGGTGGCCACGCTCAGCAGCCTGCCGGCCGCGTCGACGGCCCTCGGGCTGTCGCAAGGGCTGCTGGGGATGATTGCCGCGGTCGTGCTGGTACTGACCGCGTTGCTGGTACTGGGCGTCTATCGACGTCGCCTGGCCGAGCAGCCGCTGCCTGACAATCTGTTGGTGCAAGCCGGACGCCGCACGCTGCGACTGCCCAGCGCACGCCTGACATTGCTGCAACTGGTCATCACCGCGCTGGACGTGGTGGCCGCAGCCACCGTGCTGTATCTGTTGCTGCCCGAAGCGCCGCCGTTCGGCGCTTTCGTGCTGATCTACCTGCTGGCGCTCGCGGCAGGCGTACTCAGCCACGTACCCGGTGGGGTCGGCGTGTTCGAAGCGATCCTGCTGGCGGCGTTCGCCGATACCCTGGGCGCCGCGCCGCTGGCCGCTGCCCTGCTGCTGTATCGCCTGATCTATGTGGTGTTGCCGATGCTGGTGGCGTGCGTTGTGCTGCTGGCCAACGAAGCGCGCCGCCTGTTTTTCGCCCAGCAGGCGATACGCGTGGCTTCCGGGCTGGCTGCGCCGATATTGGCGGTGCTGGTATTCCTGTCCGGCGTGGTGCTGCTGTTTTCCGGTGCCACGCCTGAGATCGACACCCGCCTGCAGGACCTCGGCTTCCTCATTCCCCATCGCCTCATCGACGCCTCGCACTTGGGCGCGAGCCTGGTGGGCGTACTCTGCCTGCTGCTGGCGCAAGGTTTGCGACGCCGCCTGTCGGCTGCCTGGGTATTGACCATGGTGCTGCTGCTGGCGGGCGCCGTGCTGTCGCTGCTCAAGGGCTTCGACTGGGAAGAAGCGTCGCTGCTGTGCATGACCGCACTGCTGCTCGCGGTGTTCAAGCGCTCGTTCTACCGCCCCAGTCGCCTGCTGGAGCTGCCGTTTTCGCCGCTGTACCTGATCGCCAGCGTGTGCGTGGTGGGCGCATCGATCTGGTTGCTGTTCTTCGCCTACCAGGATGTGCCCTACAGCACCAAGCTGTGGTGGCAGTTCGCACTGGATGCCGATGCTCCCCGCGGCCTTCGCTCGGCCCTGGGCAGTGCGGTGCTGTTGATCGTGGTCGCGCTGACCTGGCTGCTGCGTACCGCACGCCCGGTGATTCACCTGCCCACGCCTGAAGAGCTGCAGCGCGCCGCGACCATCCTCAAGGCGTCGCACCAGCCCGATGGTGGCCTGGCCCTGACCGGCGACAAGGCGCTGCTGTTTCACCCCAAGGACGAAGCATTTCTGATGTACGCCCGCCGCGGGCGCAGCCTGGTCGCGTTGTACGACCCTATCGGCCCGACCCAGCCGCGTGCCGAAATGATCTGGCAGTTTCGCGACCTGTGCGACTTCCATCACGCCCGCCCGGTGTTCTATCAGGTCAGGGCGGAGAACCTGCCGTTCTACATGGACATCGGCCTGACCGCGATCAAGCTCGGCGAAGAGGCTCGGGTCGACTTGCACGCTTTCGATCTGGAAGCCAAGGGCAAGGAGATGAAGGACCTGCGCTACACCTGGAACCGCGGCGGCCGCGACGGCCTGTCGCTGGAGATCTACGAGCCCGGTCAGGCGCCGCTGGATGAGCTCAAGGTCATTTCCGACGCCTGGCTCAGTGGCAAGAACGTACGCGAGAAGGGTTTTTCGCTGGGCCGTTTCAGCCCGGAATACCTGAACCATTTCCGTATAGCCATCGTCCATTTCGAGGGCAAGCCGGTGGCGTTCGCCAACCTGCTGGAAACCGACAGCAGGGAGCTGGCCAGCCTGGACCTGATGCGTGCGCATCCCCAGGCGCCCAAATTGACCATGGAATTCATGATGGTAGGCTTGATCCAGCACTACAAGAAGCACGGCTACGCTCGCTTCAGCCTGGGCATGGTGCCGCTGTCGGGCCTGCAGCCGCGGCGCGGTGCACCCCTGACCCAGCGGCTGGGCTCGATGGTTTTCAACCGTGGCGAGCAGCTGTACAACTTCCAGGGCTTGCGTCGCTTCAAGGACAAGTTCCAGCCCACCTGGGAGCCTCGTTACATGGCCGTGCCGGCGGGCCTCGACCCGCTGGTGGCACTGGCTGATACCGCCGCCCTCATTGCAGGTGGCCTGACAGGATTGGTGAAACGCTGATGATTCGACGTAACTGGCGCAAGTTGTTCGCCTTGATTGTGGTACTGCTGCTGGCGATTGCGGGTTATTACTGGTGGGCCACGCGCCCTGTTCCTGCAGCGCAGCTCAGCGCCCAGCGCCTGAGCAACGGCAGCGAGGCCCGCGAAGCGGTCCCCGGCACCCGGACCAAGTCGCGGGTGGCGATTGCCCTACCTGCCGCCGAAGCCTTGACCGACAAGCAGTTGCTGGACCTGAGCCGGGATGCCTCGGCGCACATCGTCCAGGTGATCCTGCCGGAAACCGACTGCGGCCTGCAGCAGGCTGCCCTGGACGCTGCCATCAAGCGTCTCGACGGCGCACCGGACCTGGTGGCTGGCATAGGTCCGGGTGCGTCACTGGCCTGGCGCTGGTTGGCCACCCAGGACAATGACAAGGCTCAGGCAGTGTCCGTGGACCTGAGCGTGGAGAAACCGGACGGCTGTCTGCCGGAGCTACCGAAGAAGGCCGAGCATGGCCAGTGGATGGTTGCCTGGAATGACAACCCCGACGATGCCAGTGCGGCGTTCGTGCGTGACCAGCCCAATGCGCAGACTGTCATCAGCGACTACGACGTGAAGCTGCCGCAGGTGCTGAAGAACCAGATCACCGCAATCCTGGTCGGCACCGAAGGCACCCATCTGGCCATCCCGGTGGTCGAGGTGCCCGCCGCGCAGAGCAACGAGACCGTCAGCCTGTTCCTGTCGGGAGACGGCGGCTGGCGCGACCTCGACAAGGCGGTTGCCGGCGACATGGCAACGATGGGCTACCCGACCGTGGGTATCGATACCCTGCGCTACTACTGGGAGCATAAGACGCCGGAGCAGAGCGCCGACGACCTGGTCGAGCTGATGCATTTCTACCGGCAGAAATGGGGTGCGAAACGCTTCGTGCTGACCGGTTATTCGTTCGGGGCCGACGTGCTTCCGGCCATCTATAATCGCCTGCCCGCCGAGGCACAGGACAGTGTCAGCGCTATCATCCTGTTGGCGTTCGCCCGCAGTGGCAGCTTCGAGATCGAAGTCGAGGGGTGGCTCGGCAACGCGGGCAAGGAGGCCCCCACCGGACCGGAAATGGCCAAGCTGCCGGCTGCCAAGGTGGTGTGCGTGTATGGCGAAGAAGAGGCCGACGAAAGCGGCTGCACCGAGGCTACTGCAGTGGGCGAGAAGCTCAAGCTGCCGGGTGGCCACCATTTCGACGAGAATTACCCGGCGCTGGCCAAGCGCCTGGTGCTGCAGATCGACAAGCGTACCGGCTCGAACTGACCCTGCTGTAAAAGCAAAGCCCCGGACCTGCGCAGGTGCCGGGGCTTTTTTATGCGGCCTGCACCGAACCTACATCTCCACCTGCGTACCCAGCTCGATCACTCGGTTCACCGGCAGCTTGAAGAAACGCAGGTTGCCATTGGCATTCTTCAGCATGAAGGCGAACAACTGCTCGCGCCAACGCGCCATGCCGGCCAGCTTGGAGGCGATCACCGTCTCGCGGCTGAGGAAATAGGTGGTGCGCATCGGGCTGAAGTCCAGCTCCGGCAGATCGCACAGGGCCAGGGCGCCGGGCACGTCCGGTTCGTCCATGAAGCCGTAGTGCAGAATGACCCGGAAGAACCCTTCGCCATAGCTCTGCACCTCGAACCGCCGTGCCAACGGCACCCTCGGCGTGTCTTCGTTGACCACCGTCAACAGCACCACTTGCTCATGCAACACCTGGTTATGCAGCAGGTTGTGCAACAACGCGTGCGGCACGGCGTCGGAACGTGCGGTCAGAAACACTGCCGTACCCTGAACCCGATGTGGCGGCTGTACGCTGATGCTGCCGATGAAGATCGGCAGCGGCAACCCGCCCTCGTCGATCCGTTCGACCAGCAGCTGCTTGCCGCGCTTCCAGGTAGTCATGAGGATGAACAGCACGGTCCCTGCAAGCACCGGGAACGCACCGCCCTGAATGATCTTCGGCACGTTGGCGGCGAAGAACAGGCCATCGACCAGAAGGCAACCCAGCAGAACCGGCACGGCCAGCACCGGTGGCCACTTCCACAGCAGCAGCATCACGGCCGACACCAGGATGGTGGTCATCAACATGGTTCCGGTGACCGCCACGCCATAGGCCGACGCCAGCGCACCGGAGGATTCGAAACCGATCACCAGCAGCACCACGCCAACCATCAATGCCCAGTTCACCGCACCGATATAGATCTGCCCCTGCTCGCTGCTCGAGGTGTGCTGGATATGCATGCGCGGAATGTAGCCCAGCTGGATGGCTTGCTGGGTCAGGGAAAAGGCGCCGGAAATCACCGCCTGCGAAGCGATCACGGTGGCCAGGGTGGACAATGCCACCAACGGCACCAGGGCCCAGCCTGGCGCCAGCAGGAAGAACGGATTGCGCGCCGCCTCGGGGTTTTCCAGCAACAGGCCGCCCTGCCCGAAGTAGTTGAGCACCAGGGCAGGCAGGACCAGGATGAACCAGGCGCGGGCAATCGGCTTGCGGCCAAAATGCCCCATGTCGGCATACAGCGCCTCGGCGCCGGTCAGTGCCAGCACCACGGCACCGAGGATCGCCACGCCCATGCCGGGGTGAACGATGAAGAAGCGCACCGCCCATACCGGGTTGAACGCCTTGAGCACCTCGGGATGCTGGTACACCCCGTAGGCGCCCAGCAGCCCCAGCACCAGAAACCACACCACCATCACCGGCCCGAACAGCTTGCCGATGCGCTGCGTGCCATGCTTCTGGATCAGGAACAGCGCCACCAGTACCACCAGTGCCATCGGCACTACCCAGCGCTCCAGGCCATCGAACGCCAGCTCCATGCCTTCGATGGCCGAAAGCACCGACACCGCCGGGGTGATCATGCTGTCACCGTAGAACAGCGCGGCACCGGCCAGTCCGCACACCACCATCAAGGCCCGCAGCTTGGGCAGCGAGGCGGTGGCGCGCGTCGCCAACGCCGTCAGGGCCATGATGCCGCCTTCGCCCTGGTTGTCGGCGCGCAGCACGAACAGCATGTACTTGATCGAGACGACCCAGATCAGCGACCAGAAGATCAAGGACAGGATGCCCAGCACCCCGTCGTGGGAAATGGGCACGCCATAGCCCCCGGAAAAGACCTCCTTGAGCGTATACAACGGACTGGTGCCGATGTCGCCATAAACGACACCGACCGCTGCCACCAGCATGCCGATCGGTCGGGCCGCCGAATGTCCGCCATTGCCGTTACTGCTTGCCTGAACCATCGACCACTCCCGCACCCGTGATTTGTAACGCCATGTGGCGAGATGCGGCGAAGCATAGCGCAGCACTCGTCGCAATTCCTCGCATAATGCTGGTCAAGCGACCCCGCCATCGCTAGAATTGCGCACTTTTTGATCAGAGGCGTGCCCAGCGCCCACCCAAGTGGCCCACGAGGCCCTATCGATACCGAGGTTAGCCATGTCCACCACTCCTTCGTCGGCCGCTCCAAAGGTCGGCTTCGTCTCGCTGGGTTGCCCCAAGGCCCTGGTCGATTCCGAGCGAATCCTGACCCAGTTGCGCATGGAAGGTTACCAGGTGGTATCCACCTACGAAGACGCCGACGTGGTGGTCGTCAACACCTGTGGTTTCATCGACACCGCCAAGGCCGAGTCCCTGGAAGTGATTGGCGAAGCGCTCAAGGAGAATGGCAAGGTCATCGTTACCGGCTGCATGGGCGTGGAAGAGAATGCCATTCGCAAGGTGCACCCCAGCGTGCTGTCGGTCACCGGCCCACAGCAGTACGAGCAGGTGGTCAACGCGGTGCACCAGGTGGTGCCGCCTCGGCATGACCACAACCCGCTGATCGACCTGGTACCGCCACAGGGCATCAAGCTGACGCCGCGTCACTACGCCTACCTGAAGATTTCCGAAGGCTGCAACCACAGCTGCAGCTTCTGCATCATCCCCTCGATGCGCGGCAAGCTGGTCAGCCGTCCGGTGGGCGATGTGCTGAGCGAGGCCGAGCGCCTGGTCAAGGCCGGGGTCAAGGAAGTGCTGGTCATCTCCCAGGACACCAGCGCCTACGGGGTGGACGTCAAGTACAAGACCGACTTCTGGAACGGTCGCCCGGTCAAGACGCGCATGCTCGAATTGTGCGAAGCCCTGAGCACCCTGGGCGTCTGGGTGCGCCTGCACTATGTGTACCCCTACCCCAACGTCGATGACATCATCCCGCTGATGGCGGCCGGCAAGATCCTGCCGTACCTGGACATCCCCTTCCAGCACGCCAGCCCAAAAGTGCTCAAGGCCATGAAACGCCCGGCCTTCGAAGACAAGACCCTGGCGCGCATCAAGAAGTGGCGCGAGCAGTGCCCGGACCTGATCATCCGTTCGACCTTCATCGTCGGCTTCCCCGGCGAGACCGAAGAAGACTTCCAGTACTTGCTGGACTGGCTGAGCGAGGCGCAACTGGACCGCGTTGGCTGCTTCCAGTATTCGCCGGTCGAGGGCGCGCCTGCCAACCTGCTGGGCGCGGCCATCGTCCCCGACGACGTGAAGCAGGACCGTTGGGACCGCTTCATGGCGCACCAGCAGGCCATCAGTGCCGCGCGCCTGCAGATGCGCATCGGCAAGCGCGTGGAAGTGCTGATCGACGAGGTCGAAGAACAGGGTGCGGTGGGCCGTTGCTTCTTCGATGCCCCGGAAATCGACGGCAACGTGTTCATCGACGATGCCACCCATCTCAAGCCGGGCGACAAGGTCTGGTGCACCATCGTCGATGCCGACGAATACGATCTGTGGGCCGAACTGGCCTGATTCGAGCTGCCCTGGCTCGACATGCATGACGGCGGCGACCGGCCCGGTTCGCCGTCACACCTGCCACCGGCGCCAGACGCCGGGCAATCTGCGCGGGCTTAACCGCCTCCAGGCAGTTACACTAGCGCCCTTTCCTTGCTACGGCCGCAGTCATGTCTGAACCCACTCGTCTTTCCAAACGCCTCATCGAACTGGTCGGGTGTTCCCGCCGCGAGGCCGAACTCTTCATCGAAGGCGGCTGGGTGTCCGTTGACGGCGTGGTGGTCGACGAACCGCAGTTCAAAGTGGACGCACAGAAAGTCGAGCTCGATTCCCAGGCCAAGGCCGAAGCACCGGAGCCGGTGACCCTGTTGCTGCACCAGGCACCGGGACAGAGCGCCGAAGACGCGCTGGCCACGCTGAACGCTCAGACCTTGTCCAGCGAGCACGGCTTCGGCAAGCGCCCGCTCAAGGGCCACTTCCTGCGCCTGAGCTGCGCGGCCGAGCTGCCTGCCAATGCCAGCGGCCTGCAGATCTTCACCCAGGACTGGAAGATTCTGCGCAAGCTGACCGCCGATGCGGCCAAGATCGAACAGGAATACGTGGTGGAGATCACCGGTGAGATGAGCCCACACGGCCTCAACCGCCTCAATCATGGCGCGATGTACAAGGGCAAGGCACTGCCGGCGGTGAAAGCCAGCTGGCAGAACGAGACACGCCTGCGCTTCGCCATGAAGAACCCGGCACCCGGTGTGCTGCAGCAACTGTGCGCCAGTGTCGGCCTGACGATCGTCTCGATCCGCCGCATTCGCGTGGGTGGCGTGTCGATGGGCAAGCTGCCGCTGGGCCAGTGGCGCTACCTGACGGCCAAGGAAAAATTCTGAACCCTCTCTTTTTCCGGCGCTGCCTGGGCAGTGTCGTTCAACCAGGACTCACACCATGATTCACAACGATGTACTGCGCAGCGTGCGCTACATGCTCGACATCAGTGACGGCAAGGTTGCCGACATCACTGCCTTGGGCGGACTGGAAATCAGCAAGGCCGACGTCATCAGCTACACCAAGAAGGACGAAGAAGAAGGCTTCGTGCACTGTCCGGACGCCGTCCTGGCGCATTTTCTCGATGGCCTGGTGATCTACCGCCGCGGTCGCGACGAGAGTCGCCCCGCCCAGGCGGTCGAGCTGCCGGTCACCAACAACATCGTCTTGAAAAAACTGCGCGTGGCCTTCGAGCTCAAGGAAGACGACATGCACGCCGTGCTCAAGTCGGTCGACTTTCCGGTGTCCAAGCCGGAACTGAGCGCCTTGTTCCGCAAGTTCGGCCACAACAACTACCGTCCGTGTGGCGACCAGTTGCTGCGCAACTTCCTCAAGGGCCTGACCGTGCGAGTCCGTGGTTAAGCCCCATGGCCTACAGCGTCGAACCCATCGGTTTTGTCCGCTCCTGCTTCAAGGAAAAGTTCGCCATCCCGCGCCAGCCCCAACTGGCGCCGGCCGCGCGCGGCGTGCTGGAGCTGCTGCCACCGTTCGATCAGGGTGAGGCCGTGCAGGGCCTGGAACAGGTCAGCCATGTGTGGCTGCTGTTCCTGTTCCATGAGGCACTGGAAGACAAGCCGCGTCTGAAGGTCCGTCCGCCGCGTCTGGGCGGTAACAAGTCGATCGGCGTTTTTGCCACGCGGGCCACCCATCGGCCCAATGGCATCGGTCAATCGGTGGTCCGCCTGGACAAGGTCGAGGGCGCGCGCCTGCATCTTTCCGGCATCGATTTGCTCGACGGCACGCCAGTGCTGGACATCAAACCCTACGTGCCCTATGCGGACAACGTCCCTGCTGCCGTCAACGCGATCGCCAGCGCTGCGCCCAAGCCCATTGCCGTGCAGTGGCTGGACGCGGGGCTGGCGCAAGCCAGGGCGCACGCCATGCGCCTGGGCGAGCCCTTGGTGGAGTTGATCGAGCAATGCCTGGCACAGGATCCGCGTCCGGCTTATCAAAAGCCAGCACCTGAGCGCGAATACGGCGCCCGGTTCTGGGATGTGGACGTGCGCTGGCATTACCCGAGCCCCGACCGCATTTGCGTGCTGGAAGTGGTGCCCTCCTGAGCGTGCGCGTCGCCCACAAAAAAACCGCCCAAGGGCGGTTTTTTTCATGGTGCCGGCCAGCCGCTCACTTCTCGACGAAGGCGCGCTCGATCAGGTAGTCACCCGGCTCGCGCATGCGCGGCGAGACGGTCAGGCCGAAGCTGTTGAGCACTTCGCTGGTTTCGTCGAGCATGCTCGGGCTGCCGCACAGCATGGCACGGTCATCCTGCGGGTTGATCGGTGGCAGACCGATATCGCTGAACAGCTTGCCGCTGCGCATCAGATCAGTCAGGCGACCTTCGTTCTCGAACGGCTCGCGCGTCACGGTGGGGTAGTAGATCAGCTTGTCGCGCAGTGCCTCGCCGAAGAACTCGTTCTGCGGCAGGTGCTCGGTGATGAACTCGCGGTAGGCGACCTCGTTCACGTAGCGCACGCCATGGCAAAGAATGACCTTTTCGAAACGCTCGTAGGTTTCCGGGTCCTGGATGACGCTCATGAACGGCGCCAGGCCGGTGCCGGTGCTCAGCAGGTACAGGTGCTTGCCCGGCTTGAGGTCATCGAGAACCAGCGTGCCGGTGGGCTTCTTGCTGATGATGATCTCGTCGCCTTCCTTGAGGTGCTGCAACTGCGAGGTCAGCGGGCCATCGGGGACCTTGATGCTGAAGAACTCCAGATGCTCTTCCCAGTTAGGGCTGGCGATCGAATAGGCGCGCATAAGCGGGCGGCCAGTGGGCTGTTGCAGGCCGATCATCACGAACTGCCCGTTCTCGAAGCGCAGGCCCGGATCGCGGGTGCACTTGAAGCTGAACAGGGTGTCGTTCCAGTGATGAACACTGAGTACACGTTCGTGGTTCATGTTGCTCATGTACGGGGCTCCTAGAAAAAGCGTACGCCTGACAGGGGCGCGATTGCGCAGTAGTTTACGGGGCTCAACAATATCTGTTAAATGGATTATTGAGATATGGGTAATCGGTTATATAGATATGCGATTCACACTTCGCCAGTTGCAAGTCTTCGTCGCCGTGGCCCAGCAGGAAAGCGTGTCACGCGCCGCCAACCTGCTGTCGCTGTCGCAGTCGGCGACCAGTACCTCCATTACCGAGCTCGAGCGGCAATCGAGCTGTCAGTTGTTCGATCGTGCCGGCAAGCGCCTGAGCCTCAACGCCCTGGGTCATCAACTGCTGCCCCAGGCCGTGGCCCTGCTCGATCAGGCCAAGGAAATCGAAGACCTGCTCAACGGCAAGTCCGGATTCGGTTCACTCGCCGTGGGCGCGACATTGACCATTGGCAACTATCTGGCCACCTTGCTGATCGGCCGTTTCATGCAGGTGCACCCCGAAAGCCAGGTCAAGCTGCATGTCCAGAACACCGCGAACATCGTCCAGCAGGTGGCGCATTATGAAATCGACCTGGGGCTGATCGAGGGCGATTGCAGCCACCCTGACATCGAGGTGCAACCCTGGGTCGAAGACGAGTTGGTGGTGTTCTGTGCGCCACGGCATCCATTGGCTTCGGTGCCCAGTGCCAGTCTGGCGTTGCTGACCCAGGAGGCATGGATTCTGCGCGAACAGGGCTCGGGCACGCGCCTGACATTCGACCAAGCCATGCGTCATCATCGCCTAGCGCTAAATATCCGCCTCGAACTGGAACACACCGAAGCGATCAAGCGCGCCGTGGAGTCCGGGCTGGGCATTGGGTGCATCTCCCGGCTGGCACTGCGCGATGCCTTTCGGCGCGGCAGCCTGGT
The DNA here is from genome assembly GCF_014842095.1 of Pseudomonas sp. CFBP 13719. Lineage (NCBI taxonomy): Bacteria > Pseudomonadati > Pseudomonadota > Gammaproteobacteria > Pseudomonadales > Pseudomonadaceae > Pseudomonas > Pseudomonas sp. CFBP 13719. The sequence goes on from NZ_JACYVB010000008.1 coordinate 175,626, forward strand.
GCCGGTGCACACGCCCGAGCTGGATCTGGCGCGGCAGTTCTATTTCATTTGGCACAAACGCAAGTACCAGACCTCGGCCATGCGCGAGTTTCTCGACTTGTGCCGCGCCTTCACCGCCGGCGCGCAGCGCAGTGACGAGATCGTCCTGCCCGACATCGCCTGAGCCAGGCATCGGTCAAAGCAGAATCACCGCCCATACCAGCACGATCATGCTCAAGGCAACGAACTGAGCCGCGCTGCCCATGTCCTTGGCATTCTTCGACAAGGGGTGACGCTCCAGCGAGATGCGATCGATAGCCGCCTCGATCGCCGAGTTGAGCAATTCAACGATCAACGCCAGCAGGCACACCGCGATGAGCACGGCGCGCTCCACGCGGCTGACCTGCAACACAAAGCTCAGCGGCACCAGCACGACGTTGAGCAGCACCAACTGGCGAAACGCTGCTTCGCCCGTGAAGGCTGCACGCAGACCATCGAAGGAGTAACCCGTAGCATTGAGAATACGTTTGAGGCCGGTCTGGCCCTTGAAAGGTGACATGCGCGACGATCCAGGAAAGGAAGACGGCCGACGATGAAACGTTCGGCGTGAAAAAGGCGTGACGGTGAAGCTCAGTTGGCGGAGGTCGACTCCAGTTGTTGCAACAGCAGGGCAGCCTGGGTGCGGGTCCGCACGCCGAGCTTGCGGAAGATCGCTGTGACATGGGCCTTGATGGTGGCTTCCGACACGCTCAGCTCGTAGGCGATCTGCTTGTTCAACAAACCCTCGCACACCATGGTCAGTACCCTGAACTGTTGGGGCGTCAGGCTGGCCAGCCCCTCGCTGGCGGCCTTGGCTTCCGCCGAAACGCTGACCGCCTCGAATGCCTGCGGTGGCCACCAGACTTCTCCATCCAGCACATCGCGTACGGCCGCCTGAATGGTCTCGAGCGAACTGGACTTGGGAATGAAGCCACTGGCGCCGAATTCACGCGAGCGCACCATGACCCAGGCGTCTTCCTGCGCCGAGACCATCACCACGGGTATCTGCGGATACTGGCCGCGCAGCAATACCAAGCCTGAAAATCCGTAGGCGCCGGGCATATTCAGGTCCAGCAGCACCAGGTCCCAGTCGCCCTTTTCATCGAGGCGCACTTCGAGTTCGGCAATGCTCGCCACCTCGACCAGACGCACTTCTGCGCCCAGGCCCATGGTCAAGGCTTGACGCAGCGCGCTGCGAAACAGCGGATGGTCATCGGCGATCAGGATTTCGTAAGTGGCCATCGATCACAGGATTCCAGGAAATGAAGCCGCTCGGACAGTACCCGCCCGATTCGGCGCCAAGAATGCCGACCCCGGCCATGGTGGTCAAGCGACTCCATGGCCAGAGCCCGCGTCACCACCCTGATTATAGATAGTCGGCCAGAAACCGATGCGCCGCATCCGTCTCGTCCACTGGCTCCTGGAATTTCGCTGCCAAGTAATGCGCACTGAACACATCGAGGTAGGCATCCAGTACGCGCGCTGCCCGCTCGTCACCGGCCAGCTCCAGACACAGCGCCGCCACCTCGGCGGTGCAGAAGTGATCGTCACGCTTGGAGCGGCGCAAGGTATAGCGCGACAGTTGCTCGGGGGCCAGGCTCAACACCGGCAGCGAAGCCAGGTACGGACTCTTGCGGAACATCTTTCGCGCTTCGGTCCAGGTGGCGTCCAATAGTATGAACAAGGGACGTCGACCGGGCTGCGGCGCGACGCTGCTGGTCACCCGCTGCGGCTCGACGAACTCTCCGGGAAAGACCAGGTAGGGCTGCCACTGCGGATCCGCCAAGAGTGCCAGCAACCGCGGGTCGACGGCTACCCGCGACCACATGAAGGCGTGGGTGTCGGCGATCACGTCGGCAATCAGCCAGCCGGTGTTGCTCGGCTTCATGGGTTCCACATCATGCATCAGCAGGCACATGGCCGACCGTGCGTCGACGTTGGGACGCCATGCACACAGGCAGTATTGCGGAATGACTCGGCAACGCGGGCATCGAGTCGCGCGTGAACCGCGTGCGGTGAATGGCTGGGTACTGCGCGCCAGGCGGTCGGTGCGCAGAAGGGAAACGGCATGGCTCATTGCGGATCACGGTAGGGTCTGGGGGCGCGGATTCTAACAGAGCTGACCATTACAGCGATGTCGATGGTGAGCCGACGTGCCGCGCCGTATAATCGGCTACCCTCAGAGGTGGGTGAACGCCTGCGCCATCGGCGGGTCATACGCCCACTTGTCTTGCCCGGCTTTTTGCCCAGGAGTGTTTCATGCTGCGCTTTATCGCCCCGTCCCTCGCCTTGCTGCTCGCCTTGCCGCTGGTCGCTCACGCTGCATCGTTGAAGGAAATGGAGCTGTCGAAAAACCTGCAGAAAGTGGCTCAGCAAAGCAGCGTCGGTACACCGCGTGCAATCAACGAAGACATCCTCGATCAGGGTTTCACCGTCGAAGGCAACCAACTGGTCAACCACTTGAGCGTTCGCGAAAGCCAAGCCGAAGAAATGCGCCGCGATCCCAAAACCGTGTACATGCAACTGGGCGCAAGCGTGTGTCGCAACAAGGGTTTTCGTAATCTGATGGCACAGGGCGCCGTAATGCGCTATGACTTCACCGAATACAAGACCAATCGCGCCATCGGCAGTCAGTCCTACACTGCCAAGGACTGCGGCAAGTAATACTCCAGGAAATGTAGCGGTGCTACTCGACGAACACCGCTGCCTCACCGGCAGAGAGGATCAGTCCAGATCCTTGCCGTTGAGCAGACGAGAAATCAGCTCCATCGGGTAGCCCCGATAGGCCAGAAAACGCGTCTGCTGGGCGCGCTCCTTGAGTTCAACGGGAAGCCTGGCAGCGAACTTGCGCTCCCAGAGCTCGCGTAGCTGCACCCCCCAGTCGAATCCGCTTTGACGAAGTGCCTGCTCGACATCGGCGCGCTGCAAACCGCGCTGAGTCAGGTCTTCGCGTATTCGCGCAGGCCCGTAGCCGGAGTTGGCTCGATAGCGAATGAAGCTTTCCAGGTAGCGCGCTTCCGACAACAAGCCTTCGTCGGTCAGACGATCAAGCTCGGTATCGATCATTTCAGGAGAAGCGCCGCGCTGACGCAATTTGCGCGTCAGCTCGACTCGACCATGCTCGCGACGTGCGAGCAGGTCCATGGCAGACCGTCGCACGGCGACGGGTGTATCCAGTACGACAGGTGGCATGGGCTAATCAGAAGTCAGCTTCTGCTTCAGCCGTGTCGGCAGCGGGTGCAGTCGCGGCAGATGCCTTGTCTGCTGCCGCCTTATCGGTACCACCGGTCAGCAGTTTGTCGCGGATCTGCTTCTCGAGAGTGGCCTTGATTTCAGGGTTGTCTTGCAGGAACTTGGCCGAGTTGGCCTTGCCCTGACCGATCTTGCTGCCTTGGTAGCTGTACCAGGCGCCCGACTTCTCCAACAGGCCGTTGGCCACACCCAGGTCGACGATTTCGCCGTTGAGGTAAATGCCCTTGCCGTACAGGATCTGGAACTCAGCCTGACGGAATGGTGGTGCCACCTTGTTCTTGACGACCTTGACGCGAGTTTCGCTGCCCACTACTTCGTCGCCTTCCTTGACTGCGCCAGTGCGGCGGATGTCCAGGCGAACCGAGGCATAGAACTTCAGCGCGTTACCACCAGTGGTGGTTTCCGGGCTGCCGAACATTACGCCGATCTTCATGCGGATCTGGTTGATGAAGATGACCAGGCAGTTGGCATTCTTGATGTTACCGGTGATCTTGCGCAATGCCTGCGACATCAGGCGCGCCTGCAGACCCACGTGCATGTCGCCCATCTCGCCTTCGATCTCGGCCTTGGGTACCAGTGCAGCGACGGAGTCGACGATGATGACGTCAACCGCATTGGAGCGCACCAGCATGTCGGTGATTTCCAGCGCCTGCTCACCGGTGTCCGGCTGCGATACCAGCAGGTCATCGACATTGACGCCCAGCTTGCCGGCGTACTCAGGATCCAGCGCGTGCTCGGCGTCGACGAAGGCGCAGGTTGCACCGGCCTTCTGGGCCTGGGCGATGACCGACAGCGTCAACGTGGTTTTACCCGACGATTCCGGGCCATAGATCTCGACGATCCGGCCTTTTGGCAGACCACCGATACCCAGCGCGATATCCAGGCCGAGCGAACCGGTAGAGATGGCCGGGATCGCTTGGCGCTCGTGGTCACCCATGCGCATGACAGCGCCTTTACCGAATTGACGTTCGATCTGACCCAGGGCCGCAGCCAAGGCACGCTTCTTGTTGTCGTCCATTGAAGTCCTCACGTAATCAATAAGGCCTGACGGCCATAACACCTGTATAAGTAGCCAGTATTATTTCACACACCATGCCCCTCGCCTACCCCTGAAATGGTTTTTCTCCAGTGGCAAGGTGTAACAAACCCTGCAGGGCAGCCACGACGGTTTGCCGGCGCACGGCTTCGCGGTCGCCGGCAAACTGCTCGCGTCGACAAAACGTCTGCGCACCGTCGGCCCAGGCCAGCCATACCGTGCCGACCGGCTTTTCAGCCGAGCCGCCGCCGGGGCCGGCAACGCCACTGACCGCCACCGCAAAGCGCGCTTTGCTGTGGCGCTGAGCACCCTGCGCCATCGCTTCGACCACTTCGCGGCTGACCGCACCGACCTGTTCGAACAGCTCGCTCGGAACCTGCAACTGAGCGGTTTTCTGCGCGTTGGAATAAGTGACGTAGCCGGCCTCGAACCAGGCCGAACTGCCGGCGATGCGAGTGATGGCTTCGGCGATACCGCCGCCCGTGCAGGACTCCGCCGTGGTGACTTGGGCGCCCAGGGCAAGCAGGTGCTCGCCGAGGTCGGCAGAGAGTGAGGTCGAGGCGTCCATAACAGCTCCTTGATCAGGCGGCCGATGAGGCTACGCCCTCCCGCCATGCAGGTCAAAAGTCGCCATGGCGTGCCTGCGTATGACCGGCCTGCAGGACAATCGTGCGACCGCGTGACCGGTGCCAACGTCCTACATCGTGAAAAAAATCCCTGTACTATTGGCGCCTGCCTTACGTCCCCAAGACACCCGCGAGCTAAGTCCTTGAATGTCCGATTTTTCTAACCACACCCCGATGATGCAGCAGTACTGGAAGCTGAAGAACCAGCATCCCGACCAGTTGATGTTCTACCGCATGGGCGACTTCTACGAAATCTTCTACGAGGATGCGAAGAAGGCTGCCAAGTTGCTCGACATCACCTTGACCGCCCGTGGACAGTCGGCGGGGCAGTCGATCCCCATGTGCGGTATTCCCTACCATGCGGCCGAGGGCTACCTGGCCAAGCTGGTCAAGCTGGGCGAATCGGTGGTGATCTGCGAGCAGATCGGCGACCCGGCCACCAGCAAGGGGCCGGTCGATCGGCAGGTGGTACGGATCATCACGCCCGGCACGGTCAGCGACGAAGCGCTGCTCGACGAGCGCCGCGACAACCTGATCGCGGCCGTGCTGGGCGACGAGCGTTTGTTCGGCCTGGCGGTGCTGGACATCACCAGTGGCAGCTTCATGGTCATGGAGCTTTCGGGATGGGAAAACCTGCTGGCTGAGCTCGAGCGGATCAACCCGGTAGAACTGCTGATTCCCGATGACTGGCCGCAAGGGTTGCCGGCGGAAAAGCGCAAGGGCTCGCGCCGCCGTGCGCCTTGGGACTTCGAGCGGGACACTGCGCACAAGAGCCTGTGCCAGCAGTTCGCAACCCAGGACCTCAAGGGTTTCGGCTGCGAGAAGCTGACCCTGGCCATCGGCGCCGCCGGCTGCTTGCTCGGCTACGCTAAGGAAACCCAGCGCACCGCCCTGCCGCATCTGCGCAGCCTGCGTCACGAACGCCTGGACGATACGGTAGTGCTGGACGGCGCTACTCGCCGCAACCTGGAGCTGGACACCAACCTGGCCGGCGGACGCGACAACACCCTACAGTCGGTCATCGACCGCTGCCAGACCGCCATGGGCAGCCGCCTGCTGACCCGCTGGCTCAATCGACCCCTGCGTGACCTCAAGGTGTTGCAGGCGCGTCAGGGCTCCATCGGCTGCCTGCTCGAAGGCTACCGCTTCGAAAGCCTGCAACCGCAGCTCAAGGAAATTGGCGACATCGAGCGGATTCTCGCGCGAATCGGCCTGCGCAACGCCCGACCGCGGGACCTGGCGCGCCTGCGCGATGCGCTCGCCGCCCTGCCCGAACTGCAAGTAGCGATGGCCGAACTCGAAGCGCCGCACCTGGCGCAACTGGCGGCCATTACCGGGACCTACCCGGAACTGGCCGACCTGCTGGCCAAGGCCATCGTCGACAATCCGCCTGCGGTCATCCGCGACGGCGGCGTATTGAAAACCGGCTACGACAGCGAGCTGGACGAACTGCTGTCGCTGAGCGAGAACGCCGGCCAGTTCCTGATCGACCTGGAAGCCCGGGAAAAAGCCCGTACCGGCCTGTCCCACCTGAAAGTGGGTTACAACCGCGTCCACGGCTACTTCATCGAGCTGCCCAGCAAACAGGCCGAGCAAGCCCCGGCGGATTACATCCGCCGGCAAACGCTCAAAGGCGCCGAGCGCTTCATCACCCCTGAACTCAAGGCTTTCGAAGACAAGGCGCTGTCGGCCAAAAGCCGTGCCCTGGCCCGTGAAAAGTCATTGTACGAAGCGTTGCTGGAAAACCTCATCGGCCATCTGCCGCCACTGCAGGACACCGCCGCGGCGCTGGCTGAACTGGACGTGCTGAGCAACCTCGCCGAGCGAGCGCTGAACCTGGACCTGAACTGCCCCCGCTTCGTCGACGAGCCGTGCCTGCGTATCAACCAGGGTCGCCACCCGGTGGTGGAACAAGTGCTCACCACACCCTTCGTGGCCAACGACCTGAGCCTGGACGACAGCACCCGCATGCTGGTGATCACCGGCCCGAACATGGGCGGTAAATCCACTTACATGCGCCAGACTGCCTTGATCGTGTTGCTGGCACACATCGGCAGCTTCGTACCGGCGGCCGGTTGCGAGTTATCACTGGTGGACCGTATTTTCACCCGGATCGGCTCCAGTGACGACCTGGCTGGCGGCCGATCGACGTTCATGGTGGAGATGAGCGAAACCGCGAATATCCTGCACAATGCCACCGATCGAAGCCTGGTGCTGATGGATGAAGTGGGCCGCGGCACCAGCACGTTCGATGGCCTGTCGCTGGCCTGGGCGGCAGCCGAATGCCTGGCCGGACTGCGCGCCTACACGCTGTTCGCCACCCACTACTTCGAGCTGACTGTGCTCCCGGAAAGCCAGCCCCTGGTGGCCAACGTGCACCTAAGCGCCACTGAGCACAACGAGCGCATCGTTTTCCTGCACCATGTACTGGCCGGCCCCGCCAGCCAGAGCTACGGGTTGGCGGTCGCGCAATTGGCCGGGGTACCGGCCGCAGTCATCCTGCGCGCTAAGGAACACCTGAGCCGTCTGGAAACCACCAGCCTGCCCCACGAGACGCCCACACCAATGCCCGGCAAGACAGCGAAGCCCCATCAGGCCGACCTGTTTGCCAGCCTGCCGCACCCGGTGCTGGAACAGATTGCCAAGACCGACATCGATGGGCTGACCCCGCGACAAGCGATCGAATTGCTCTATGCACTGAAGAACCGGGTCTAACGCTTATTCCTACAAGCTGATAGAATCCCGCGCGGTTTGGGAATGCCAAAGGCTTCTAGCCTGGTCTGCGGCTGACCTGCCCAAACCAAGCGGCCCTGTGAAGGGCTTCGCTGCCGCCGCCTGAGGAGAGAAATAGAAATGACCTTCGTCGTCACCGACAACTGCATCAAGTGCAAATACACCGACTGCGTGGAAGTCTGTCCGGTGGACTGCTTCTACGAAGGCCCGAACTTCCTGGTGATTCACCCGGATGAGTGCATCGACTGCGCACTGTGCGAGCCTGAGTGCCCGGCCCAAGCCATTTTCTCCGAAGATGAAGTGCCCGAGGACATGCAGGAGTTCATCCAGCTGAACGTGGACTTGGCCGAAGTCTGGCCGAACATTACCGAGAAGAAGGATGCGTTGCCCGAAGCTGAAGCATTCGATGGGGTCAAAGGCAAGATCAAGGATCTGGAGCGCTGAGCCGCACCTGACCTGCCCCGAGACAACCCGGTTCGCTCGCGACGTCTGCCACTGAGGTGACGTCCGCTCGAAAGGCTGGTCGCTCGCTCTGCCCCTCAAAAAAAAGTCAAAAAAAAGGGGCGGTAATGAGCCGCCCACCTTTCCCTGTCCCTTTTATCCCTGTCATCGTCCTGATGAATCGCGTCACTGCGATATCCCTTTTAGGCGCTCGATCCTGAACACCTGTGTCGTCCCTGAACACGCCTTGATATTAACGCATCCTGCGCGCAGGACAACCGCGAATAATTCCCATAATAAACTGACTTGGATGTCAGCTTATTCGATAATGTGTTCAAGAACGTGCAGTTAGATACACGAGAGTTTCAACTTACAAAACTTTGACTCGATAAATAGCCAAAGGCTTACACATCATCACAGTGAATACTGACAACAGCGAACTGCAGCGAAGCCAATAACGAAAACGCCCCTTGCAAAAGGGGCGTTGATTCGCACGGACAAAGCGTCTACTGGAACAACGACTCGCTGGACAGCCCATTCTTCTCAAGTATTTCGCGCAGCCGCTTGAGGCCTTCCACTTGGATCTGCCGCACGCGCTCGCGGGTCAGGCCTATTTCCAGACCAACGTCTTCCAGGGTGCTGCTTTCGTGGCCACGCAGGCCGAAGCGGCGTACCACCACCTCGCGCTGCTTGTCTGTCAGCTCGGACAGCCACTGGTCGATGCTCTGCGAGAGGTCGTCGTCCTGCAGTAGCTGCAAGGGGTCGGTGGGTCGGTCATCGGTCAGGGTGTCGAGTAAGGTCTTGTCCGAATCCGGCCCGAGCGAGACATCCACCGAGGATACGCGCTCATTGAGCCCAAGCATGCGCTTGACCTCGCCCACGGGCTTCTCGAGCAGATTGGCGATTTCTTCTGGGGACGGTTCGTGATCGAGCTTTTGGGTCAGTTCGCGCGCGGCACGCAGGTAGACGTTGAGCTCCTTGACCACGTGAATCGGCAGGCGGATGGTCCGGGTCTGATTCATGATCGCCCGCTCGATGGTCTGCCGGATCCACCAAGTGGCATAGGTCGAGAACCGGAAACCGCGCTCGGGGTCGAATTTCTCGACCGCGCGAATCAGCCCCAGGTTGCCCTCCTCGATGAGATCGAGCAATGACAGGCCACGATTGACATACCGGCGGGCGATCTTGACCACCAGGCGCAGGTTGCTTTCGATCATGCGCTTGCGACCGGCCGGGCAGCCGCTCTGGGAAAGTCGTGCGAAGTGCACCTCTTCTTCGGGAGAAAGCAGAGGCGAAAAACCGATTTCATTCAAATACAGCTGGGTCGCATCGAGCGCCCGGGTGTAGTCGATGTATTTATGCTGTTTGAGCGATGTGGAATTGCGTGCCTTGGTGCGAACCGCAGGTGCAGCAGGTTCTTCGTTTGACATCACATCCAATACGACGCCGGGTTCCATAAGGAGCACCTCATCGTCGATGTCAAACTCCGGCGCTTCTTTGCTGAGAGCCATTGTTATAGTCCTTTGCTGAGTTCGACCTCAAGCTCCAGCGGCGCCAATCTCCATGGCAGCGCGTGAGCCCGTCCCCACTACGTGGAGGAACAGGCTGGTAGTGCAAATCAACGACGTGGCAGGAATTGCAGCGGATCTACGGGCTTGCCTTGGCGGCGAATCTCAAAATGCAGCTTCACCCGGTCCGTCCCCGTTGAACCCATTTCGGCAATTGTCTGACCGACCTTGACCTGCTGACCCTCCCGAACCAACAACCTGCGGTTATGACCGTAGGCACTGACGTAGGTATCGCTGTGTTTGATGATGACCAATTCGCCGTAGCCCCTCAAACCACTCCCGGCGTAGACCACCGCACCATCAGACGCAGCAAAAACAGGCTGTCCCAAATCACCGGCGATATCAATTCCTTTATTCAAACTGCCGTTTGAAGCGAATTTTCCGATCAAAACACCGTTTGCCGGCCACGCCCAGCCGCCCTGGGTGCGCTCGCCGGCAGGTACCGGAGTGGGCGAAGGCACGGGAATGGCAACGCTGCTGGTGGCAGCCGGGGTCGGCGTGAGCGGACGGCGGGTGACGGTAGTGCGGCTCGAAGAAGACGCCGAAGCGCCGCTCTGGGTAGTCACCACGGTGGTGGCTGGCGCGCCCGAGTTGCCGTCGAAGCGGATGACCTGGCCTGGGCGGATGGTATAGGGCACGGGAATGTTGTTGCGCGCAGCCAAGGCCTTGTAGTCCCAGCCGTAGCGAAAGGCGATGGAAAACAGCGTATCGCCTCGCCTGACTGCGTATTGGCCTGTGGTCACGGGCTGTCGCTGCGCCGCTTTGGCCGCGTTGTTGCGATCGACCACGCTGACCTGGCTGGAGGTGCTGGAACAGCCGGACAGAAAGGCTGCGACCGCAACCCCGAGCATCAGGAGCTTGACGCTCGAACTACCTGCACGCTGCCCAATGATTGTGAGGCTCACCCGCCGCTCCTTTGTTGTGGTGACAAGAAAATATCCAACTTCACTACTCGACTACAAGGCGCATGGGTGCAAGCTGTGGCCATACCTGCGCCATGACCCGCTGTCAGACAGACGGCGCCGCGCAGAATTCACTGCAGGAGCCCGTGCCGGTCACGCCAGCGGACCATTGAGCAACGGCACGAACCGCACGGCTTCCAGAACATGCCGGGAGAACCCGTGCTCTTCGCGCACGATCAACATCAGTTGCTGAACGTCGCCAGAGCCAACCGGGATCACCAGCCGGCCACCGGGCGCAAGCTGATCGAGCAGGGCCTGGGGCACATCGGTCGCCACTGCGGTAACGATGATGCCGTTGTACGGTGCCAGGGCCGGCCAGCCTTCCCAGCCATCGCCCCAGCGAAAGACCACGTTGCGTCGCTCGAGCGTCTGCAGGCGCTCCTTGGCGCGATCCTGCAGGACCTTGATCCGTTCGACCGAGAACACCCGCTCGACCAGTTGCGACAGCACGGCGGTCTGGTAGCCCGAGCCGGTGCCGATCTCCATGACCTTGTCCAATGGGCCCGCCGCCAGCAACAGCTCGCTCATGCGCGCGACCATGTAGGGTTGGGAAATGGTCTGGTTGTGGCCGATGGGCAGTGCGGTGTCTTCGTAGGCGCGGTGGGCCAGGGCTTCGTCGACGAACAGGTGGCGTGGCGTGCGACGCAGTACCTCGAGAACCTGGGTGTTGGCCAGGCCTTCGTCGCACAGGCGCTGGATCAGGCGTTCACGCGTGCGCTGCGAAGTCATGCCGATACCGTGGTGCTGATTGTCTCTGTGGCGCATCAGCCGAGTCCCTCCAGCCAGCCTTGAACGTGGCCGAAGGCCTCGTTGAAGGTGCGATCCAGTTGCAGTGGCGTCACCGACACGTAGCCCTGCATGACCGCATGGAAATCGGTGCCCGGGCCGCCATCCTCGGCGTCACCGGCCACCGCGATCCAGTAGCCCGGCTTGCCCCGTGGGTCGACCATGCGGATCGGCGCCGCGGCCCTGGCCCGATGGCCAAGGCGGGTCAGGACCATACCGCGGATCCGCTCGATCGGCAGGTTGGGAATGTTCACGTTGAGCACGGTGCGAGGCGGCAGGTTCAACTGGTCACGGGCCTCGATCAGCTTGCGTGCGTAGTACGCCGCCGTCGGCAGGTGTTCGGGCTGACGGGACAGCAACGAGAAAGCGAACGAGGTATGCCCCAGGAAACGCCCTTCGAGGGCAGCGGCTACCGTGCCCGAATACAGCACGTCGTCGCCCAGATTGGCCCCTAGATTGATACCCGAAACCACCAGGTCGGGCTCGAAGGGCAGCAGTCCGTTGAGGCCCAGGTGCACGCAGTCGGTGGGTGTGCCGTTGACGCTGATGAAGCCATTGGGCAAGGTCTGCGGATGCAGTGGCCGGTCCAGCGTGAGCGAACTGCTGGCGCCGCTACGGTCCTGGTCGGGGGCAATCACCGTGCACTGGGCGTAGTCATGCAACACGTCGTAAAGCGCGGCCAGGCCGGGGGCCGTGACCCCATCATCGTTCGAAATCAGAATACGCATGGACTTTCCGTCTGCCCTGTCGGCACCAGATCGACGAGTTCGCGCACCACGACAGTGGCGAAGCAACCGGCCGGCAGGACGAAGTGCAACTGCAGGATGTCAGGCTCGGGATAATGCCACGTCAGCTCGCCGATGGGCAGCCGCAGAATGCGTCGCTCCTGCGCCAGACCCGCTCTGGCGAGCCAGGCACACAGCGCCGGGTGCTGGCCGGCGATGGTGTTTTCCAGCTCGGCACAGTGGCCGTCGGCCGCCGAAGCGCCTTCACCCCACAGCGCACCGGTGGGATGCAGATCGAGGATGTCCAGTCGCGGGTCGCTGCATTCGGCTGCACCGGCCGGAAAGAAACTGCGGCTATCGGTGAACGCCAGCAGATCACCGACCTGCGCGCGATTCCAGGTACCGTCGGCGACGCGCGCGGCGAGTATCTGGTTGAACAGAAAACTGCGCGCCGTGGAGAGCAGTCGCGAACGCACGTTGCGCTGCTCGGGCAGCGCCTGGCGTTCGGCATACTGCTGGGCGTCGAACAGATTGCCGCCTTGGAAACCGAAGCGCTGGGTACCGAAATAATTTGGTACGCCGGTCTGCTTGATTGCTTCAAGGCGCGCATCGAGCGCGCTCCGATCGGCCTTGAGCGCGGTCAAACGCACGGTAAAGCCGTTGGCCGAGTGCGCACCGCGTTGCAGTTTTCGCGAGTGCCGAGCCTGTTTGAGGATGGCCAGGGTGTCGCTTTGCGCTGCGCTCAGGTCCGGGTCAGCCTTGCCTGGCAGATGCAGACTGAACCACTGCCGGGTAAGCGCCTGACGGTCCTTGAGGCCCGCGTAGCTGACCGTGCGCAGCGGCACGCCAGCGGCCTTGGCCAGGCGTCGGGCAGCTTCTTCGGTATTGAGGTTGCGTTTCTCGACCCAGAGCCAGAGGTGTTCGCCCTGGCCGGCCAAGGGGATGTCCAGCACTTCGTCGACCTGAAAGTCTTCGGCGCTGGCCTTGAGTACGGCGCTGCCCAGGCTGTCGCCCGTGGCCCGCGGACCCAGCAATTCGAATTCGGTCATGCGCGCAGCAACAAGGCGACCGCATGCACGGCGATACCTTCCTCGCGCCCGGCGAACCCGAGCTTTTCGGTGGTGGTGGCCTTGACGTTGACCTGATCGAGTTCCACGCCCAGATCGGCGGCGATCCGTTCCCGCATGGTTTCTATGTGGGGGGCCATTTTCGGCGCCTGAGCGACGATGGTGGCGTCGACGTTGCCGACTTTCCAGCCTTTGCCCGCCACTACCGCGAGCACGTGACGCAACAGTACGCGGCTGTCCGCGCCCTTGAACTGCGGATCGGTATCGGGAAAATGCTTGCCGATGTCGCCCAAGGCAGCCGCGCCGAGCAAGGCATCGCTCAAGGCATGCAGTACGACATCGCCGTCGGAATGGGCCAGCAGGCCGAACTTGTGTGGGATTCGCACGCCGCCCAGGGTAATGAAGTCACCCTCGGCAAAACGGTGCACGTCGTAGCCGTGGCCAATACGCATAGAAGAAAACGCCCCGATTGAGTCAGGGCGTGATTCTACCTGCTTTGGCGCAGGTTGGGCGGATCAAAACATCTGCAGTTGACTGTGCTGGCGCCTTCGCGGGCAGAGGGCGCCAGCGCGGTCACTTCAAGGCCTTTGCATGATGGCGCAAATGGTCATCGATGAAGCTGGCGATGAAGTAGTAGCTGTGGTCGTAGCCCGGCTGCATGCGCAGCGTCAGTGCATAGCCGGCCGACTTGGCTGCCTGGCTCAGAGCCTGGGGCTTGAGCTGACTCTCGAGGAAATCATCGCGATCGCCTTGATCCACCAGCAGCGGCAGATGTTCTGCCGCATCGGCGATCAGCACGCTGGCATCCCATTCGCGCCAACGCGAGCGCTCCTCGCCCAGGTAATGGGAAAACGCTTTCTGGCCCCAGGGGCAATCCATCGGATTGCTGATGGGCGAGAACGCCGAAATCGACCGATACCGTCCCGGATTGCGCAGCGCGCAGACCAGCGCTCCGTGGCCACCCATGGAATGGCCACTGATGGAACGCTTGTCCGAGGCAGGAAAATGCGCTTCCACGAGGGCGGGCAACTCATGCACCACATAGTCGTGCATGCGGTAATGCTGCGCCCACGGCTGCTCGGTAGCATTCAGATAGAAACCGGCACCCAGACCGAAATCCCATGCCTGGTCCGGATCATCCGGCACTCCCGCCCCGCGTGGGCTGGTGTCGGGTGCGACGATGATCAAGCCTAGTTCGGCGGCCAGCTCCAGGCCGCCGGCCTTCTGCATGAAATTCTCGTCGGTACAGGTCAGCCCCGACAGCCAGTACAGCACCGGCAACTTGCCGCCCTGCTCCGCTTGCGGCGGCAGGTACACGGCGAAGGTCATGTCGCAACCCAGCTCCTTGGAGCGGTGCTTGTAGCGTTTGTGCCAGCCGCCGAAGCTCTTCTGGCAGGACAGGTTTTCAAGGCTCATGGCAGACCTCAGAAGTGGATGACCGAGCGAATGCTCTTGCCTTCGTGCATCAGGTCGAACGCTTTGTTGATGTCTTCCAGGCCCATGGTGTGGGTGATGAAGGTGTCCAGCGGAATCTCCCCGCTCTCGGCCATTTCGACGTAGCTGGGCAACTCGGTGCGCCCGCGCACGCCACCGAATGCCGAACCGCGCCAGACCCGCCCAGTGACCAGCTGGAACGGACGCGTGGCGATTTCCTGGCCGGCACCGGCAACACCAATGATCACCGACTCACCCCAGCCCTTGTGGCAGCATTCGAGGGCTGCACGCATCAGTTGCACGTTGCCGATGCACTCGAAGGAAAAATCCACACCGCCGTCGGTGAGGTCGACGATGACCTCCTGGATCGGCCGGTCATATTCCTTGGGATTGATGCAGTCGGTTGCACCCAGCTGGCGGGCGATCTCGAATTTGCTCGGGTTGATGTCGACGGCGATGATGCGACCGGCCTTCGCCTTGACCGCACCGATGATGGCCGACAGACCGATACCGCCGAGGCCGAACACGGCCACCGTATCACCCGGTCTGACCTTGGCGGTGTTAAGCACGGCGCCGATGCCGGTGGTGACACCACAGCCCAACAGGCAGACCTTTTCCAGCGGCGCCTGCTTGTCGATCTTGGCTACCGAGATTTCCGGCAATACGGTGTACTCGGAAAACGTCGAGGTGCCCATGTAATGGAACAGCTCCTTGCCGTTGTACGAGAACCGTGTGGTGCCGTCCGGCATCAGGCCCTTGCCCTGGGTGGCGCGAATGGCCTGGCACAGGTTGGTCTTGCCCGACTTGCAGAACTTGCACTGGCGGCACTCGGGCGTGTACAGCGGAATGACGTGATCGCCCACCGCAACCGAAGTGACCCCCTCGCCCACCGCTTCGACGATAGCCCCGCCTTCGTGGCCCAGTACCGACGGGAAGATGCCTTCAGGATCCGCACCCGACAGGGTGTAGGCGTCGGTGTGGCAGACCCCCGACGCAACCACTCGCAGCAGGACTTCGCCTGCCTTGGGCATGGCCACGTCGATCTCGACGATTTCCAATGGTTTGTTGGCTTCGAATGCAACCGCGGCGCGGGACTTGATCATCAATGCTTGCTCCTGAAAAGAACGGGACTGCCAACAGTGTAATTCATGGACGGATACGGAATAATCGCCGCTTGCGCAAAACATTGATGCCATACAGGGATAATCGAGTGATTGATAACCGCTGGGAGGGTATCGACGAGTTCGTTGCGGTGGCCGAATGCGCGCACTTCACGGCCGCAGCGCAGCGGCTGGGTGTGTCGTCGTCGCACGTCAGCCGCCAGATCGCTCGCTTGGAAGAACGCCTGCAGACCCGCCTGCTTTATCGCAGCACGCGCCGGGTAGCGCTGACAGAGGCAGGGCAGACATTCCTCCAGCATTGCCAACGGCTGCAGGACGGCCGCGACGAAGCCTGGCGCGCCATGAGCGATCTCACCGGTGAACCCAAGGGGCTGCTGCGCCTGACCTGCGCTGTGGCCTATGGCGAGCGCTTCATTGTGCCGCTGGTCACGCGCTTCATGGGCCTGTACCCGCAACTGCGCGTGGAGATCGAGCTGAGCAACCGCACCCTCGATCTGCTTCATGAAGGCCTGGACCTGGCCATCCGCCTGGGGCGCCTGCAGGACTCGCGATTGGTGGCAACCAGATTGGCGCCACGGCGAATGTTCCTGTGCGCTTCACCGCACTACCTGGCGCGCTATGGACGGCCCCACAGCGTATCGGAATTGACGCGGCATAACTGCCTGGTAGGCAGTTCGGATATCTGGCCGCTGCAGGTCGATGGCAAGGAGCAGGCACAACGCGTGCAGGGTAACTGGCGCTGCAACAGTGGCCAGGCGGTGCTCGAAGCGGCGCTGCAGGGTGTGGGGCTGTGTCAGCTGCCTGATTACTATGTGCTCGAACATCTGCGCAGCGGTGCGCTGGTGTCGCTGCTCGAAGCGCATCAACCCCCCAACACGGCGGTGTGGGGGCTCTATCCGCAGCAGCGCCACCTGTCGCCGAAGATCAGGAAGCTGGTCGATTACCTGCGAGAAGGGTTGGCCGAGAGGCCAGAGTATCTGTAGGAGCGGTCATCGGCCGCGAACGACGCCACCGCCCCCCCTCAGCCACGCATCGCCCAACGCTGGCGCAGCCACTCCAGATCCTCGGGCCGGGTCACCTTGAGGTTGTCCGCCCGCCCCTCCACCAGCTTCGGCGCCAGGCCGGCCCACTCGATGGCCGAGGCCTCGTCGGTAATGGCCACTCCAGCCACCAGGCTATCGGCCAAGGCCCTGTGCAAGGTGCCCAGACGAAACATCTGCGGCGTGAACGCCTGCCAGATCGTACTGCGATCCACCGTGTGCTGAACCCGCCCGGCGGCATCGGCACGTTTGAGCGTGTCCCGCGCCGGCACGGCCAACAGACCGCCGACACTGTCATCGGCCAGCTCGGCAAGCAGTTTGTCGAGGTCGGTGCGGGAAAGATTGGGCCGCGCCGCATCGTGCACAAGCACCCAATCACTGCCGTCGGCGCCCTGGGCGTGCAAATGCAGCAAAGCGTTGAGCACCGAGTCGGCACGCTCGCGACCACCGGCCACGCGCTGGATCAGCTCGTTGCTGGCGCTGGGCAGGTCGGGCCAGAACGGGTCATCGGCGGCGATGCTGACGACCACGCCCTTGAGCCGTGGATGGCCGAGGAAACAGTCGATGCTGTGTTCCAGGATCGTGCGACCGCCCAAGGTCAGGTACTGCTTGGGGCGGTCCGCTGCCATGCGCGCACCCACGCCGGCGGCCGGAATCACTGCCCAGAAGGCTGGCAGCGAGGTATTCATTGGGCCAACTGGTAGAGGGTTTCACCCTCCTTGACCATGCCCAGTTCATGGCGAGCGCGTTCTTCGACGGTCTCCATGCCCTTTTTCAATTCGAGTACTTCGGCGTCCATCACGCGATTGCGTTCCAGCAGCCGTTCGTTCTCGGCATGCTGTTCGGCGATCTGCTGTTTCAGCTCGGCTACCTGCTTGAGACTTCCGTTTCCGACCCACAGGCGATACTGCAAACCACCCAGGAGCAGAAGCAAGACAAGAAACAACCAATAAGGACTGCGCATCACGTTACCCAGTGGTAAAAAACTTCAACTCTGCGACCAGATAGCACGAAGCCTGGCATCCGCCAGGCTCCGCATGTCGTCTTTCTACCATCTATTGCTTAGCCGCGAAACTCGTCGCGACCACGATAGACCGCCTTGGAACCCAACTGCTCTTCGATACGCAGCAGTTGGTTGTACTTGGAAACTCGGTCCGAACGGCACAACGAGCCGGTCTTGATCTGGCCGGCAGCGGTGCCCACGGCCAGGTCGGCAATGGTCGAATCTTCGGTTTCACCGGAACGGTGCGAGATCACCGCGGTGTAGCCGGCAGCCTTGGCCATCTGGATGGCTTCCAGGGTTTCGGTCAAGGTGCCGATCTGGTTGAACTTGATCAGGATCGAGTTGGCGATCTTCTTGTCGATGCCTTCCTTGAGGATCTTGGTGTTAGTCACGAACAGGTCGTCACCCACCAACTGGACCTTTTCGCCGATCTTGTCGGTGAGAATCTTCCAGCCGGCCCAGTCGGATTCGTCCAGACCGTCTTCGATCGAGATGATCGGATAGCGCTCGGTCAGGCCCTTGAGGTATTCGGCGAAACCTTCGGCGTCGAACTTGTGGCCTTCGCCGGCCAGGTCGTAGGTGCCGTTGTCGAAGAATTCGCTGGCGGCGCAGTCCAGCGCCAGGGTCACGTCGGTGCCCAGCTTGTAGCCGGCTTTCTCGACGGCTTCGGCAATGGCGCTCAAGGCGTCTTCATTGGACGCCAGGTCCGGCGCGAAACCACCTTCGTCACCGACGGCAGTGCTCAGGCCGCGAGCCTTCAATACCGCCTTGAGGTGGTGGAAGATCTCGGTGCCCATGCGCAGGGCATCGGAAAAGGTCTTGGCGCCAACCGGCTGGACCATGAATTCCTGGATGTCGACGTTGTTGTCGGCATGCTCGCCACCGTTGATGATGTTCATCATCGGCACGGGCATGGAGTAGACGCCCGGCGTGCCATTGAGGTTGGCGATGTGCGCGTACAGCGGCAGGTCCTGATCCTGCGCGGCGGCCTTGGCAGCGGCGAGGGACACGGCGAGGATGGCGTTGGCGCCCAGCGAAGCTTTGTTCTCGGTCCCGTCCAGGGCAATCATGGCGTGATCCAGACCCTTCTGGTCGACCGGATCCTTGCCCAGCAGCGCATCGCGAATCGGGCCATTGATGTTGGCCACAGCCTTCAGAACGCCCTTGCCCATGTAGCGGCTCTTGTCGCCGTCACGCAGCTCCAGCGCTTCGCGCGAACCGGTGGAAGCGCCCGACGGTGCGCAGGCGCTGCCGATGATGCCGTTTTCCAGAAGCACGTCGGCTTCCACGGTAGGGTTGCCACGGGAGTCGAGAACTTCACGACCTTTGATGTCGACGATTTTTGCCATTGTTATGAACACTCCAAAGTAGACGAGAACGACGCAGCGGGGGTCTCGGTGGCCCATTCACAGGCAGAGACCCGCTCCCACATGGAGCCGTGTGGGAGCGGGTTTCTGCCCGCGGAAGGGTCACCGCAACAAATCGGGCACTACTTTACCGCAATCAGGCCGTTTCGATCGCCGGGAAACCTTTGACCAGTTCATCCAGCGACTTGAGCTGGGCAAGAAACGGTTCCAGCTTGTCCAGGCGCAGCGCGCAGGGGCCGTCGCACTTGGCGTTGTCCGGGTCCGGATGGGCTTCCAGGAACAGACCGGCAAGACCCTGGCTCAGGCCAGCCTTGGCCAGGTCCGTGACCTGGGCGCGGCGGCCACCGGCGGAGTCGCTGCGACCGCCCGGCATCTGCAGGGCGTGGGTCACGTCGAAGAACACCGGGTACTCGAACGACTTCATGATGCCGAAGCCGAGCATGTCCACCACCAGGTTGTTGTAGCCGAAGCTCGAACCGCGCTCGCAGAGGATCAACTGGTCGTTACCGGCTTCCTCGCACTTGGTCAGGATGTGTTTCATTTCCTGCGGCGCGAGGAACTGGGCTTTCTTGATGTTGATGACCGCGCCGGTCTTGGCCATGGCCACCACCAGGTCGGTCTGGCGCGACAGGAAGGCGGGCAACTGGATGATGTCGCAGACTTCGGCGACCACGGCGGCCTGTTCAGGCTCGTGAACGTCGGTGATCAGCGGCACGTTGAAGGCCTTCTTGATCTCTTCGAAGATGCGCATGCCCTCCTCCAGGCCGGGGCCGCGGTAGGAGGTCACCGAAGAACGGTTGGCCTTGTCGAAGCTGGCCTTGAACACGTAGGGGATGCCGAGCTTGTCGGTCACCCGCACGTACTCTTCACAGACCTTGAGGGCCATGTCGCGTGATTCCAGCACGTTCATGCCACCGAACAACACGAACGGCTTGTCGTTGGCGATCTCGATGTCGCCAACGCGGATGATCTTCTGCGCCATGGTAATCAGGCCTTCTTCTGATGTTGAGCCAATGCTGCCTTGACGAAGCCGGTGAACAACGGATGACCGTCACGCGGCGTCGAGGTGAACTCGGGGTGGAACTGGCAGGCCACGAACCACGGATGGTCCTTGGACTCGACCACTTCGACCAGCGCGCCGTCGCCCGAGCGCCCGGAGACGACCAGCCCGGCTTCGACCAGTTGCGGCAGCAGGTTGTTGTTCACTTCGTAGCGATGACGATGACGCTCGACGATCACGTCGCGGGCGTAGCAATCGTGGACCTTGGAGCCGCCGACCAGTTGGCAGTCCTGCGCGCCCAGGCGCATGGTGCCGCCCAGGTCGGAGGCTTCAGTACGGGTTTCAACGGCGCCGGTGGCGTCTTCCCACTCGGTGATCAGGCCGACGACCGGATGGCCGCTGGCGCGGTCGAATTCGGTGGAGTTGGCGTCTTTCCAGCCCATGACGTTACGGGCGAACTCGATGACCGCCACCTGCATGCCCAGGCAGATACCCAGGTACGGCACCTTGTTCTCGCGAGCGTACTGCACGGCGGTAATCTTGCCTTCCACGCCACGCAGGCCAAAGCCGCCGGGCACCAGAATCGCGTCGACGCCTTCGAGCAGGGCCGTGCCCTGGTTCTCGATGTCTTCGGAATCGATATAGCGCAGGTTGACCTTGGTGCGATTGCTGATGCCGGCATGGCTCATCGCTTCGATCAGCGACTTGTAGGCATCGAGCAGTTCCATGTACTTGCCGACCATGGCGATGGTCACTTCGTGTTCGGGATTCAGCTTGGCATCGACCACCGCTTCCCATTCGGACAGGTCGGCGCCGCCGCACTGCAGGCCGAAGCGCTCGACGACGAAGTCATCCAGGCCCTGGGAGTGCAGGATGCCCGGAATCTTGTAGATGGTATCGGCGTCTTCAAGGGCAATCACCGCACGCTCTTCGACGTTGGTGAACTGAGCGATCTTGCGGCGCGACGACGTGTCGATCGGGTGATCGGAACGGCACACCAGCACATCAGGCTGCAAGCCGATGGAGCGCAGTTCCTTGACCGAATGCTGGGTCGGCTTGGTCTTGGTCTCGCCAGCGGTGGCGATGTAGGGGACCAGCGTCAGGTGCATCAGCATGGCGCGCTTGGCACCGACCTCGAAACGCAGCTGGCGGATCGCTTCCAGGAACGGCTGGGATTCGATGTCGCCAACGGTGCCGCCGATCTCGACCATGGCCACGTCGGCATCGCCGGCGCCCTTGATGATGCGCCGCTTGATCTCGTCGGTGATGTGCGGGATGACCTGGATGGTCGCGCCCAGGTAATCACCACGGCGCTCCTTGCGCAGCACGTGCTCGTACACCCGGCCGGTGGTGAAGTTGTTGTTCTGGGTCATGGTCGTGCGGATGAACCGCTCGTAGTGCCCCAGGTCCAGGTCGGTCTCGGCGCCGTCGTGGGTGACGAACACTTCACCGTGCTGGAACGGGCTCATGGTGCCCGGGTCGACGTTGATGTACGGGTCCAGCTTGAGCATGGTGACTTTGAGCCCCCGCGCCTCCAGGATGGCCGCCAATGAAGCCGAGGCAATGCCTTTCCCCAATGAAGAAACAACACCGCCCGTGACGAAGATGTAGCGCGTCATGAAAAACCCTAGAAGTCTGCGTTAAAGCGGCAGAAGCCGCCGGGGAAAGCGAAGGAAGGCCGAAGCCCCCGACGGCCAAAAACGGTTTGGCAATCGGCAACGTCCGTGAATCCGGTGGGCTCACAGAAGTTGTATCAAGAAGGGAGCGTAGTCTACCGGATTCCCCCTTTCATCTCAAACTCTGCTCGCCGGTTGTGGGCGACCAGAGCAGTCGACCTTCGATGGCGGACAGCGGCAGGTTGGCCACGGCGACCAAGCGGTCGTCGATGAACAGCAGCGGCAGACGATCGCGCACGAACCCCGGCAGCCGGTTTTCATTGAGCAAGCGCTTGAGGTCACGCTCGCCGCGGACCGGCAGGCGCAGGCGCTCGCCGCCCTGTCGATAGCGGATCTGCGCGTGCCCCGGCAACGGGCCGCCCTGCCAATGCACCGCGCCGTTGCCGATCAGCTGCAAGGCGTGTTCGGTGTTTGGCCAATCCTGACAGGAGGGCTGGGCCTGCGACCATTGGCCACTGACCCACCAGATCCGCCCGTGGGCCCTGTGCAGCTCGCCGTCGGCCAAGCGCCAGAGGGGCGTTGCTGCGGGATCCGCATCTCGCAAGGACGTCCAGCCTACCCAATGCTGGGTGTCGGGCAAGCGCGTAAGGGGTGCAAGCCAATACTGCAGGGCATTGCGCTGACGGCTTTCGGACAGGGTGCGAAGCGGCGCCAGGGCCAGGCTGGGCAATGCCAGCCAGGAAGGTTCGCCAGCTGTGTGCGCAGGCGCAAGGTCCGCGGCGGCCAGCTCATCCAGCAGCTGCGCCGCTTCGCTCAGGTGCGCGGCGGCCCTGACGATGCTGCTGGCAGCCTGGGGCCAGCGCGCCGTGATCACGGGCAGGACTTCGCCGCGCAGATAGTTGCGAGAAAAGCGGGTATCGGCGTTCGAGGGATCTTCGATCCACTGCAAATCATGGCTGCGCGCGTAGCCAAGCAATTCGGCGCGAGGCTCGTCAAGCAACGGCCTGACCAGTATCCCCTGCCCTTGCGGTCGCTGCCTGGGCATTGCCGCAAGCCCTCGCACGCCAGCGCCGCGCAGCAGACGAAACAGCACGGTTTCGGCCTGGTCGTCCTGATGCTGGGCGGCGAACAGCACATCAGCGGCGCCGAGCAGCGCATCGAAAGCGCGATAGCGCGCCTGGCGTGCGGCTTGCTCCAGGCTGGCACCGGTTTCGACATGAACCCTGATGATGCGCAATGGCACATCAAGCTGATCGCAAAGGGATTGGCAATGGGCAGGCCAGGTGTCGGCGACCGATTGCAGACCGTGATGGATATGAATGGCGGTCAACGCCGGACGGTTGGGCACGCTGACCAACAGGTGCAGCAGGACGGTGGAATCGAGGCCACCGGACAAGGCCAGGTGCCAGGCGGGTGCTTGCAGATAAGGCTGCAGCCTGTCGGTCAGGCG
The DNA here is from genome assembly GCF_014842095.1 of Pseudomonas sp. CFBP 13719. NCBI lineage: Bacteria > Pseudomonadati > Pseudomonadota > Gammaproteobacteria > Pseudomonadales > Pseudomonadaceae > Pseudomonas > Pseudomonas sp. CFBP 13719. The sequence continues at coordinate 198,871 of NZ_JACYVB010000008.1, forward strand.
CTGGGCCAAGACGGAGGGTTCACGCATGGAGCGACCCCTTTTCGGTGCATGAATCGGGATCGGCAGTGTTGCCTTCGCGGGCAGAGGGCTCAGCCCTCTGCCCGCGAAGGGCGCGCCGCTGTCTCGGCCCTTACAACCCGTAGCTCATCAACCGGTCATAACGGCGGCCGAGCAAGGTCTCGGTGTCGAAACCCTTGAGCATGTCCAGCTGGCTGGTCAGCTCGGCGCGAATCAGGGCCGAGGCAGCGGCCGGATCGCGATGGGCGCCACCCAGAGGCTCGTCGATCACCTTGTCGACGATGCCCAGGTGATTCAGGCGCTCAGCGGTGATGCCCATGGCTTCTGCGGCGTCCGGCGCCTTTTCGGCCGTCTTCCACAGAATCGACGCGCAACCTTCGGGCGAAATCACCGCATAGGTCGAATACTGCAGCATGTTCAGCTGGTCACAGACGCCGATGGCCAGCGCACCTCCGGAGCCCCCTTCGCCAATGACCGTGGCGATGATCGGCGTCTTCAGCCGCGCCATCACCCGCAGGTTCCAGGCAATCGCTTCGCTCTGGTTGCGCTCTTCGGCATCGATACCTGGATAAGCGCCCGGTGTGTCGATGAAGGTAAGGATCGGCATCTTGAAGCGCTCGGCCATTTCCATCAGGCGGCAGGCCTTGCGATAGCCTTCAGGGCGCGGCATGCCAAAGTTGCGGCGAACCTTCTCGCGCACTTCACGGCCTTTCTGGTGGCCGATGATCATCACCGGCTGGTCGTCGAGGCGTGCGACACCACCGACGATGGCGGCGTCGTCGGAGAAATGCCGATCGCCGTGCAGCTCATCGAATTCGCTGAAGATGTGCTGGATGTAGTCCAGGGTGTACGGGCGGCGCGGGTGACGCGCCAGCCTGGCAATCTGCCAGCTGGTCAGGTTGCCGAAGATGCTTTCGGTCAGCGTGCGGCTTTTGTCTTGCAGGCGAGAGATCTCGTCGCCGATGTTCAACGAATTGTCGTTGCCTACCAGACGCAGCTCTTCGATCTTGGCTTGCAGGTCAGCGATCGGCTGTTCGAAATCAAGAAAATTCGGGTTCATAGGCATCCGTCTTGGGTCGACGGCCAAGCGGCCGGCCGGTTGATCCGTTTGGCGCCATACCTTAAAGGAAACGGCGCGTTCAGGTCGAGTTTATTAATTGTGGTCGAACCCGCCCCGCAGGGCCAGTTCAACGATATTGCAGAAAGACGTTCTCGCGGCCGAACTGGTCACGCAACGCTTGAATCAAGCTGTCGGCAGGGTCGATGCGCCAGCCCTCGCCGAACTGCAGCGTCGCCTTGGCATCGCTGCTGGTGTACTCCATGGTGATCGGGCAGGCGCCACGGTGCTGACGGCACAATTTGCCAAGCCAGCTGAGCCGATCACCCCCCAGCCCGTCGGCGTGCACCTTGAGCCGCAAGCTTTCGGCCAGGTTGGTGCGCGCATCCTCCATGCTCATCACGCGCTTGACGCGCAGGCGCAGCCCCCCGGAAAAATCGTCGTTGCTGACCTCCCCTTCCACCACCACCATGGCATCGGTCTGCAGCAGCGACTGAGCGGACATGAAGGCATCGGCGAACAGCGACGCCTCGATACGTGCCGAACGGTCATCGAGGGTGATGAAGCCCATCTTGTCGCCCTTCTTGTTCTTCATCACGCGCAGGGCGATGACCATGCCGGCCACCGTCTGGGTCTCGCGCGAAGGCTTGAGGTCGATGATGCGCTGGCGTGCGAAGCGGCGGATCTCGCCTTCGTATTCGTCGATCGGATGCCCGGTCAGATACAGCCCCAGGGTTTCCTTCTCGCCGCGCAGCCGCTCCTTGAGCGTGAGTTCCTTGGCCTTGCGATGGCTGGCATAGACATCGGCGTCGGCTTCGACGAACACCCCGCCAAACAGGTCGTCGTGGCCGCTGTCGTGGGTGCGTGCAGTCTGTTCCGCTGCCTTGATCGCCCCTTCCATGGCCGCCAGCAAGACCGCGCGGTTGCGATCGATGTTGGCTTGGTAGGCCTTGGTTTCATCGTGGAAATGCGGGCCCAGCCGGTCGATCGCGCCACTGCGGATGAGGCCGTCGAGTGTGCGCTTGTTGATGCGCTTGAGGTCGACGCGCTCGCAGAAGTCGAACAGGTCCTTGAACGGGCCGGCCTGACGCGCCTCGATGATCGCCTCCACCGGGCCTTCGCCGACACCCTTGATCGCGCCCAGCCCATAGACGATGCGGCCGTCGTCGTTGACCGTGAACTTGAACTCGGAATTGTTCACGTCCGGCGCGTCCAGGCGCAGCTTCATGGTGCGCACTTCTTCGATCAGGGTCACGACCTTGTCGGTGTTGTGCATGTCCGCCGAGAGCACCGCAGCCATGAACGGCGCCGGGTAGTGGGTCTTGAGCCAGGCGGTCTGGTAAGACACCAGGCCGTAGGCGGCAGAGTGGGACTTGTTGAAACCGTAGCCGGCGAATTTTTCCACCAGGTCGAAAATGTTGCCGGCCAGGTCCGGGTCGATATTGTTGTTTGCGCAGCCGTCAATGAAGCCACCGCGCTGCTTGGCCATCTCCTCGGGCTTCTTCTTGCCCATGGCGCGGCGCAGCATGTCGGCACCACCCAGGGTGTAGCCGGCCATCACCTGGGCGATCTGCATCACCTGCTCCTGATACAGGATGATGCCGTAGGTCGGCGCCAGCACCGGTTTCAAGCCTTCGTACTGGTAGTCCGAGTGCGGATAGGCCAGCTCGGCGCGGCCGTGCTTGCGGTTGATGAAGTCGTCCACCATGCCCGACTGCAGCGGCCCCGGTCGAAACAAGGCCACCAGGGCGATCAGGTCTTCCAGGCAGTCGGGCTTGAGCTTCTTGATCAGCTCCTTCATGCCGCGCGACTCGAGCTGGAACACCGCCGTGGTCTCGGCCTTCTGCAGCAGCTGATAGGTCGGTTTGTCGTCGAGCGGAATGAAAGCGATGTCCAGCGGCGCTTCGTCGACCTTGGCACGGTCGCGGTTGATGGTCTTCAACGCCCAGTCGATGATGGTCAGGGTGCGCAGGCCGAGGAAGTCGAACTTGACCAGGCCGGCGGCTTCCACGTCATCCTTGTCGAACTGGGTCACCAGGCCATCACCGGCTTCGTCGCAGTAGATCGGCGCGAAGTCGGTCAACTTGGTCGGCGCGATCACCACACCACCGGCGTGCTTGCCGACGTTACGCACCACGCCTTCGAGCTTGCGAGCCATGTCCCAGATTTCCGCAGCTTCTTCATCGACCTTGATGAAGTCGCGGAGAATCTCTTCCTGTTCGTAGGCTTTTTCCAGGGTCATGCCGACTTCGAACGGAATCATCTTGGACAGCCGGTCGGCCAGGCCATAGGACTTGCCCTGCACCCGCGCCACGTCGCGCACCACCGCCTTGGCCGCCATGGAACCGAAGGTGATGATCTGGCTCACGGCATTGCGGCCATACTTGTCGGCCACGTAGTCGATGACCCGGTCGCGGCCATCCATGCAGAAGTCGACGTCGAAGTCGGGCATGGAGACCCGCTCGGGGTTTAGAAAGCGCTCGAACAGCAAGTCGTATTCCAGCGGATCGAGGTCGGTGATCTTTTGGACGTAGGCCACCAGCGAGCCTGCGCCCGAACCTCGCCCGGGACCGACCGGCACGCCGTTGCTCTTGGCCCACTGGATGAAGTCCATCACGATCAGAAAGTAGCCGGGAAAGCCCATCTGGATAATGATGTCGAGCTCGAAATTCAGCCGGTCGACATAGACCTGGCGGCGCGCCTCGTAATTCTCGGTGGTGTCCCTGGGCAACAGCACGGCAAGCCGCTCTTCCAGGCCGTCGAACGAGACCTTGCGGAAATACTCGTCAATGGTCATGCCATCGGGAATCGGATAGTCGGGCAGGAAGTGCTTGCCCAGCTTGACGTCGATGTTGCAACGCCTGGCGATCTCGACAGTGTTTTCCAGCGCCTCGGGCAAGTCGCTGAACAGCTCGGCCATTTCCTCGGCGCTCTTGAGGTACTGCTGGTCGCTGTAGTTCTTGTTGCGGCGCGGGTCGTCCAGCGCCCGGCCTTCACCGATGCACACGCGGGTTTCGTGGGCTTCGAAGTCGTCCTGCTTGATGAAGCGGACGTCGTTGGTGGCGACCAGTGGCGCGCCCAGACGGTCGGCCAATGCTACGGCCGCGTGCAGGTACTCCTCGTCGTTGGTGCGATTGGTCCGCTGCACCTCGACATAAAAGCGCTCGGGAAAAATCGCCATCCATTCGCGCAACAGGTTGTCGGCATCGCCTGGGTAACCGCCCAGCAGCGCCATGCCGATCTCGCCTTCCTTGCCCGCCGACAGGCAGATCACCCCTTCACTGGCTTCGGCCACCCACTGCCGTTCGACGATCACCTGGCCGTTGCGCTGGCCCTCGATGAAGCCACGGGAAATCAGTTCGGTGATGTTGCGATAACCCACTGCGTTCATTGCCAGCAGGCTGATGCGGCTCAACTGGCCATCGGGGTCGCGGTTGGCCAGCCACAGGTCGGCGCCGCAGATCGGCTTGATGCCGGCGCCCATGGCGGCCTTGTAGAACTTCACCAGCGAACACATGTTGTTCTGGTCGGTTACCGCCACCGCCGGCATGTTCATGCCGGCCAGCGCCTTGACCAGCGGCTTGATCCGCACCAGGCCGTCGACCAGCGAGTATTCGGTGTGCAGGCGAAGATGAACGAAGGAAACCGACATGTTGATCCTATGGGTTGCGGTAGAACGACAAGGCCCGGATTGTACCGGGCCTTGATCAAAACATCAGCCTGCTAGACCCAGGCGGGCGCTTGATCGCTGCTTTCGCGCGCCTGCCATGCGGCGCGGACCGGTGCGAACGAACGCCGGTGAATGGGCGTCGGGCCCAGCCGGGCCAAGGCTTCCAAGTGCACCGGCGTGGGGTAGCCCTTGTGCCCGCCCATGCCGTAGCCAGGGTAGATCAATTCGAAAGCGGACATTTCCCGATCGCGACTGACCTTGGCCAGGATCGAAGCGGCGGCAATCGCCGGGACCTTGGCATCGCCCTGGATCACCGGGGCGCTGGGCACGTCCAGTTGCGGGCAGCGATTGCCGTCGATCAATGCAAGCCTTGGCGTGATGCTCAAACCCTGTACCGCTCGCTGCATGGCCAGCATGGTTGCGTGAAGAATGTTCAGGCGGTCGATCTCTTCGACTTCGGCGCGAGCGATGCACCAGGCCAGGGCTTTTTCGCAGATCTCTTCGTAAAGCAGTTCACGACGCGCTTCGGTAAGCTTTTTCGAATCGTTGAGCCCGAGGATCGGCCGCCGCGGATCGAGAATCACCGCTGCGGTCACCACCGCTCCGCACAGCGGCCCGCGGCCGACTTCGTCGACACCGGCAACCAGTTCCTCGACCAGATCGAAATCCAGGCCCATCTGCAGTTGCCTGCTCGTCTGTGGAGGCTTAGCCATCGTTCCTGCCTATCAGTTGCAACACGGCCTCGGCCGCCTGGTTGGACGCATCACGGCGCAGGGTGCGGTGAATCGCATCGAAGCCGCTGGTCTGTTCTTCGCCGCTCGCCAGCAGAGGCAGCAGGCGGTCGACCAAGGCCTGAGGCGTGGCGTCATCCTGCAGCAGCTCGGGAACCAGCATGCGCTGGGCCAGCAGGTTGGGCAACGACACGTAGGGGCTCTTGACCATGCGCTTGAGGATCCAGTATGTCAGTGGCGCCAGCCGGTAGGCGACCACCATCGGGCGCTTGTACAACAGGGCTTCGAGGGTGGCCGTGCCGGAGGCGATCAGTACCGCATCACAGGCTGCCAGCGCGGTGTGCGAGTCGCCATCGAGCAAGGTCACCGGCAGTGTGCGCCCCACGAGCATCTGCTCCAGCTGCGCACGGCGCTGCGGGTTGGCGCAGGGAATCACGAAGCGCATGTGCGGTTGCGACTGCAACAGCAACTGGGCGCTGTCGAGGAACAACCCGCCCAGGCGCCCGACTTCGCCGCCGCGACTGCCCGGCATCAGTGCCACGACCGGAAAATCACCCGCCAGGCCCAGCTGTGCCCGGGCCTGGCCACGGTCGGCGTGCAGCGCAATGGTGTCGGCCAGGGGATGGCCGACGAAACGGACCGGTACGCCCTGCTCTTCGTAGAACCTGGCTTCGAAGGGCAACAGCGTGAGCATCAGGTCGCAGCCCTGGCGAATCTTCAGGACGCGCTTCTGCCGCCACGCCCACACCGAAGGGCTTACGTAGTGCACGGTCTTGATCCCGGCCTGACGCAGCTTGAGCTCGATGTTGAGAGTAAAGTCGGGAGCGTCGATGCCAATGAACACGTCCGGCTTGCACGCGATCAGCTCGGCAATCAGCTGCTTGCGCCGTGCCAGCAGTTCGCGCAGACGACCCAGCACCTCGACCAGGCCCATGACCGACAGGCGCTCCATGGGGAAGCGGCTGACCAGCCCTTCGGCTTCCATCAGAGGACCACCGACGCCGATGAACCGAATGTGCGGATGGCGTGCCTTGAGCGCACGCATCAGACCCGAACCGAGGATATCGCCGCTGGCTTCGCCTGCCACCAATGCCACGGTCAGCGCTACGGGGTGTGACATCAGCGGGTAATGCCGCGGGTCGAAGACTGGATCGACTTGAGGAACACGTCGACTTCAGGGTGCAGACGCGCAGGCTCGGCCAGATCGAGCAACGCCTGCTCCACGGTCAAGCCACGACGATAGACCGTCTTGTAGGCACGGCGCAGAGCGTGGATGGCGTCGTCGCTGAAACCGCGGCGGCGCATGCCTTCGAAATTCATGCTGCGGGCTTCGGCCGGGTTGCCGAACACCGTGACATAGGCTGGCACGTCCTTGCCGATGGCCGTGCCCATGCCCGAAAAGCTGTGGGCACCGATATGGCAGTACTGGTGAACCAGGGTGAAACCGGAAAGGATCGCCCAGTCATGCACGTGCACGTGGCCGGCCAGGGCCGTGTTGTTGACCAGGATGCAGTGGTTGCCGATCACGCTGTCGTGCCCGATGTGGGCGTACGCCATGATCAGATTGTGATCGCCCAGCGTGGTTTCGGCGCGGTCCTGCACGGTGCCACGGTGAATGGTCACGCCTTCGCGGATGACGTTGTGGTCACCGATGACCAGGCGCGTTTCTTCGCCCTTGTACTTGAGGTCCGGCGTGTCTTCCCCGATGGAGGAAAACTGGTAGATGCGGTTGTGCCTGCCGATGCGGGTCGGCCCCTTGAGGATGACATGGGGACCGATCACGGTGCCCTCGCCGATTTCCACGCCCGCACCAACGATCGACCAAGGGCCGACTTCGACGCCATCTGCCAGAACGGCGGACGGGTCGATGATGGCGCGAGGGTCAATCAAACTCATAGCTTGCGTTCCGCACAGATGATCTCGGCCGAGCAGACCGGCTTGCCGTCGACCGAAGCCTTGCAGTCGAATTTCCAGATCTGCCGCTTGCAGCTGATGAACTTGGCTTCCAGGATCAGTTGGTCACCGGGCAGCACGGGCTGACGGAAACGCAGTTTGTCCGAACCCACGAAGTAGTAGAGCGTACCGTCGGCCGGTTTGACATCGAGCATCTTGAAACCAAGGATGCCGGCAGCCTGGGCCATGGCTTCGATGATCAACACGCCCGGCATGATCGGGTGCGCGGGAAAGTGACCATTGAAGAACGGCTCGTTGATGCTGACATTCTTGTAGGCGCGAATGCTCTGGCTTTCGACGTCCAGCTCCACTACGCGATCCACCAGCAGGAAGGGATAGCGGTGCGGCAGGTATTCGCGAATCTCGTTGATGTCCATCATTTCGGGGGGAAGCCTGTAGTAAAGATAGGGAGCGCGCGGCTGACGCGCGACACTCCTATTGCAAATCAAGGGGCAGTCTAGCGGCTGGGCACACTTGATATGGAAAGGGTATCAGCCATCAGATGACGCTTTACCGCCTTGGGTCACTGCCTCGACACGCTTTTCCACCTGCTTGAGGCGGCGCGCCATGTCGTCCAACTGCCGCAGTCGCGCGGCGCTCTTGCGCCACTCGGCCGCTGGCTGCATCGCCGTACCCGAGGAATAGGCACCGGGTTCGGTGATCGAATGGGTCACCATGGTCATGCCGGTGATGAATACCCCATCGCAGATCTCGATGTGCCCGACCAGGCCTACACCGCCTGCGAGCATGCAATTCTTGCCGATCTTGCTGCTTCCCGAGATGCCGACACAGGCGGCCATGGCGGTGTTGTCGCCAATCTGCACGTTGTGGGCAATCTGGATCTGGTTGTCGAGCTTCACGCCATTGCCGATCAAGGTATCGGCCAACGCGCCGCGGTCCACGGCGGTGTTCACACCAATCTCGCAGTCGTCACCGATGCTGACCCCGCCGATCTGGGCGATCTTCTGCCAGACGCCCTTCTCGTTGGCGAAACCAAAGCCCTCGCCACCGAGCACCGCACCGGACTGTATGACCACGCGCTTGCCGATGCGCACGTCGTGATAGAGGGTCACGCGCGGCGCCAACCAGCCACCTTCACCGATCTCGCAGCGCGCACCGATGAAGCAATGCGCGCCGACGGTCACCCCGGCAGCGATCCGGGCACCGCTTTCGATCACGGCGAACGGCCCGACACTGGCGGCAGCATCGACCTGAGCGTCGGCTGCAATGACAGCCGTGGGATGAACACCGGCACTGGCGCGAGGCTTGGGATCGAACAGGTGGGAAATGCGCGCATAGGCGAGGTAGGGATCGGGAACGATCAATGCATCGCCCTGAAAACCTTCGGCATCGGCCGCCTTGAGCAGTACGGCGCCGGCATGGCTGTCGGGGAGGAACTTGCGATACTGCGGGTTGGCCAGAAAGCTCAGCTGAGCTGGGCCGGCCTCCTGCAAGGTGGCCAGCCCAGTGATGATCTTCTCCGGGTCGCCACTGACCGTGGCCCCTAGGAACTCGGCCAACTGGCCGAGCTTCATGGTCGCTGTCATATCAGCGCGACTGATTCATGCGCTCGATGACCTGGCGCGTGATGTCGAACTGAGGCTTGACATCAATCACGGCACCGCGCTCCAGAACCAGGTCGAAGGCGCCCTTCTTGATGACTTCTTCGACGGCGCCGTCGAGCTTGGGCTTGAGCTGCTTGAGCATTTCGCGGTCGGCAACGGCCTTGGCTTCGTTCAGTTCCTTGGACTGGAACTGGAAGTCACGCGCTTTCTGCTTGAATTCGAGCTCGAGACGTTCGCGCTCGGGCTGGGCCATCTTGTCGCCACCGGCAACAAGACGGTCCTGAATGCTCTTGGCGCTGCTTTCCAGGGTTTTCAGCTTGCTCAGTTGCGGGCCGAATTTCTTCTCGGCATCGACCGCGTATTTCTTCGCGGCGTCGGACTCGAGCAAGGCCATCTGATAGTTCAGAACGGCGATTTTCATGTCGGCGAAGGCCGGAGCAGCACCCAACGAGGCGGCGAGCGTCGCTGCCAGAACAACCATTTGAGTCAACTTGCGCACGATAAACTCCTACAAAATCCGTTGTTGTTGCCAAGGAACAGACCTTAGAAGGTCTGGCCCAGAGAGAATTGGAAGACCTGGGTTTCGGCATTGTCAGGCTTCTTGACCGGCATCGCCAGGCTGAAGCTCAACGGGCCCAGGGCGGTGATCCAGGTCACGCCCAAGCCTGCGGAAACGGCCATGTTGGCGATGTCGATGTCGTTGCATTCGTTGAGCTTGGCACCATTCGGGTCACGTTTGACATTGCAATTGGTGTCGAACACGTTACCCACGTCGACGAACAGCGAGGTGCGCAGCGAGCGCTGATCCTTGACGAACGGCAGCGGGAAGAGGACTTCGGCACCACCGGTGATCTGTACGTTACCACCGAAGGCCAGTGGATCCTGATCCGGGTCCTCCAACGTGCCGCGTCCAGGGTTTGCCTGACTCGGCGTACTGCGCGGACCCAACGTGCTGTCCTTGAAGCCACGGACCGAGTTGAAGCCACCGGCATAGTAGTTCTCGTAGAACGGCAGGCCGTCGGTGGAACCGTAGCCATCGCCGTAACCCAGCTCGGTGTGGAAGCGCATGGTGTAGTTTTCGGTGATCGGCACGAACGCCTGGTTGCGATAGTCGATCTTGAAGAACGACAGGTCGCTGCCCGGGATGGTCACTTCACCGGTCAAGCTTTGCGAAGCACCGCGGGTTGGCAGGACGCCCTTGTTCAAGGTGGACGACGACCAGCCGGCCGATGCCTTGAAGTTGAGGAACTTGTCGCCTTCCTTCTCGGTGAAATCGAAAATCTCTTCGACGGTATAGGTACCTGTCTTGATCTCGTCCTGCTGCACGCTCAGGCCGAAGGTCAGGCGCGAGGTTTCGCTGATCGGGTAGCCGAAGTTCATGCCGGCGCCGAGGCTGTCCACGGCGTAGCTGGCCACGTCGACGTCGAGGTCGTCGTAGTCGGTGGTGCGGTAGAACGCGTTGTAGCCCAGGCTGACACCGTCCGGCGTGTAGTACGGATCGGTGTAGCTGAAGTTGTAACGGCTCTGGTATTCGCTGCGGGTCAGGCCGATGGACACACGGTTACCGGTACCCAGGAAGTTGTTCTGACTGATCGAACCACCCAGGATCAAACCGGCGCTCTGGGCGAAGCCGACGCTGGCGGTGATGGAACCGGAGGCTTGCTCTTCCACGGCGTAGTTGACGTCGACCTGGTCGTCGGTACCCGGCACGGCCGGCGTCTCGACGTTCACTTCCTTGAAGAAGCCAAGGCGTTCGAGGCGGGTCTTGGATTGGTCGATCAGGTAGGTCGACGCCCAGCCACCTTCCATCTGGCGCATTTCGCGACGCAGCACTTCGTCTTCCGACTTGGTGTTGCCACGGAAGTTTATGCGGTTGACGTAGGCACGCTTGCCCGGATCGACCACGAAGGTGATGTCGACGGTATGGTCATCGTCATGCGGCTGAGGCACGCCGTTGACGTTGGCAAAGGTGTAGCCGTCGTTACCCAGGCGGCGGGTGATCAGCTCGGAGGTCGAAGTCATGACCTTGCGCGAGAACACCTGGCCCTTCTTCACCAGCATCAGCTGCTGGACCTGGTCTTCGGGAACCTTGAGGTCGCCGCTGAGCTTGACGTCGCGAACGGTGTATTTTTCGCCTTCGTTGACGTTGACTGTGATGTAGACGTGCTTCTTGTCCGGGGTGATCGACACCTGGGTGGAAGCGATGTCCATGTTGATGTAGCCACGGTCCAGGTAGTAGGAACGCAAGCGCTCCAGGTCACCGGACAGTTTTTCACGTGCGTACTTGTCGTCGTTGCGGAAGAACGACAGCCAGTTCGACGTCTTGAGTTCGAACAGGTCGGTCAGGTCTTCTTCGGGGAAGACCGAGTTGCCCACCACGTTGATGTGCTGGATGGCCGCGACCGTGCCTTCGTTGATATTGATCTTCAGGGCCACACGGTTGCGTGGCTGAGTGACCACTTCGGTATCGACCGAGGCCGAGTAGCGACCCTGGGCGACGTACTGGCGCTGCAGCTCGTTGCGCACGCCTTCGAGAGTGGCGCGCTGGAAGATCTCGCCTTCGGCCAGACCGGACTGCTTGAGGCCCTTCATCAGGTCTTCGGTGGAGATGGCCTTGTTGCCTTCGATGTCGATACTGGCCACCGAAGGTCGTTCGACCACGGTGATCACCAGGACGTTACCGTCCCGGCCCAGCTGGATATCCTGGAAGAACCCGGTTTTAAAGAGTGCACGGGTCGATTCCACCAGGCGACCGTCGTCGGCCTGGTCACCTACGTTCAACGGCAACGCGCCAAACACGCTGCCGGCGGAAACCCGCTGCAGCCCGTTGACACGGATATCGGAGATGGTGAAGGACGCGGCGTGAACTTCAGCGATCATCAGTACGGCAAGAACCGCAGTTAGCAGCAGACGTTTCATGAAGTCCTTTCTTATTCCAACTGGCAATAAACAAACTGCCGCAGAAGCGGCAGGTTCGCAAACGAGCGAAGCGTTACAGTCGACCCAGATCGTTTATCAGGGCAAGCAGCATGACCCCAACCACCAGACTGATGCCGATCTGGATTCCCCAACCCTGTACCCGATCGGAGACTGGGCGACCACGCACCCACTCGATCAGGTAGAACAACAGATGCCCCCCATCCAGTACTGGAATGGGCAGCAAATTGAGAACTCCGAGGCTTATGCTCAGGTAGGCGAGGAAATTCAGGAAATCCCCAAAACCCGACTGGGCCGAAGCGCCCGCCACTTTAGCAATGGTTATCGGTCCACTCAAGTTTTTTACCGAGAGCTCGCCGAACAGCATTTTCTTCAGGGAATCAAGGGTCAGCACGCTCATGGTCCAGGTACGCCTGGCGCCCTCGACCACGGCATCGAGCGGTCCGTAGCTGACTTCGCGCAGCATCTGCGGTGGCCACTCGACCGGTTTCACCCCGGCGCCGAGGTACCCGGCGGCCTTGCCTTCACCCTTGGAAACCAGGTTGACCGGGACATCCAGTGGAGCGTTGTCACGCTCCACGCGCAGCACGATCCGACTGTCCGGACGTTCGCGGACCAGGTCCACGACCTGCTGCCAATCGCCCAGGGGCTGGCCGTCCAGCGCCAGCAGGCGGTCCCCGGTACGCAAACCGGCGGCCTGCGCCGGGCCGTTGGGATCCAGCTCGGCGAGTATCGGCGCCAGCGCCGGACGCCATGGACGGATGCCCAGCGAGCGGATCGGGTCGGGTTCGTCGGAGCCCTGCAGCCACTGGTTCAAGGCCAGCGAGCGAGTGGCTTCATTGCTGGAGCCAGGTTCGCGCACGGTCAACTGCAAGGCACCGGTTTCGCCCAAGCGCCTTACCATTTGCAGGTTCACCGCCGCCCAGCCGGAGGTGCTTTCGCCATCCACCGCGACGATTTCCTCACCTGCCATCAGACCGGCGGTTGCCGCGATGCTGCCCGGCTCGACCGAACCGACCACCGGCTTGAGCTGCTGAGTGCCCAGCATCGCCAGCAGCCAGAAGAACACCAGGGCGAGCAGAAAGTTGGCCGCAGGGCCGGCGGCGACGATGGCGATGCGCTGACGCACGCTCTTGCGATTGAACGACTGCTCGACCTGATCGGCCGGCACGTCGCCCTCGCGCTCGTCGAGCATCTTGACGTAGCCACCCAGCGGAATCGCCGCGACGACGAACTCCGTGCCCTGGCGGTCATGCCAGCGCAACAGCGGCGTGCCGAAGCCCACCGAAAAACGCAGCACTTTGACGCCACAACGCCGTGCGACCCAGAAATGGCCGAACTCGTGAAAGGTAACCAGCACACCCAATGCCACCAGGGTGCCGATAATCATGTAGAGCGCACTCATAACTCTCTCCGAACTACGGCCATGCAGGGGTCAGCCCCCGTGCTGGTTCAACCATTGCTGGGCCAGATCCCGCGCGCGAGCGTCCGCGGCGAAGACCGTGTCGAGCGTATCCAGCGCGACCACCGGTTCCCGATTGAGGACGTCCTCGATCATACGCGGGATCTGCGGGTAGCGTATGCGACGCTCGAGGAACGCCGCCACCGCGATTTCGTTCGCCGCGTTGAGCATGGCGGGGGCGCTGTCGCCCGCCTCCGCTGCCTGCCGAGCCAGGCGCAGGCAAGGAAAGCGCTGTTCATCGGGCGCTTCGAAATCGAGCCGCGCGATGGCGAACAGGTCCAGGGGTGCCACACCCGAATCGACACGTTGCGGCCAGGCCATGGCATGGGCAATCGGCGTGCGCATATCGGGGTTGCCCAACTGCGCCAGCACCGAGCCGTCGACATAGTCGACCAGGGAATGGATCACGCTCTGCGGGTGCACGACCACTTCGATCTGCGCGGGTCGCGCGTCGAACAGCCAGCATGCTTCGATCAGCTCCAGGCCCTTGTTCATCATGCTGGCCGAGTCGACGGAAATCTTGCGTCCCATCGACCAGTTGGGATGAGCGCACGCCTGCTGCGGCGTGACCTGTTCCAATTCTTCCAGCGGCGTCTGTCGAAACGGGCCACCCGACGCAGTCAGCAGTATCCGACGCACGCCGACATTACCCAGGCCACGCTCGAAATCACCGGGCATGCACTGGAAAATCGCGTTGTGTTCGCTGTCGATCGGCAGCACCACGGCACCGCTGTCGCGCACGGCCTGCATGAACAGCGCGCCCGACATCACCAGTGCTTCCTTGTTGGCCAGCAGTACTTTCTTGCCAGCATGGACCGCGGCCAAGGTCGGGCGCAGCCCGGCGGCACCGACAATGGCCGCCATCACGGCATCCACCTCCGGTGCAGCGGCCACCTGGCACAGCCCTTCTTCACCTACCAGCACTTCGGTGCGCGAGCCGGCCTGGCGCAATGCCTGCTGCAAGGCGCTGGCACGCTCCTGACTGGGCACCACGGCAAACACCGGACGATGCACGAGGCACAGTGCCAACAGCTCGTCCATGCGCGAGAAGCCGCTGAGGGCGAATGCGCTGTAACGGTCAGGATGCCGGGCGATCACGTCGAGCGTGCTCAGGCCGATGGAGCCGGTCGCGCCCAGCACGGTAACGCGCTGCACGCCGCTCACATCACGCCCCAGCCGGCAGCCCACAGCAGCACGGCGAACACCGGTACCGCCGCGGTCAGACTGTCGATGCGATCAAGCACACCGCCATGGCCGGGCAGCAGGTTGCTGCTGTCCTTGATGCCGGAGCGACGCTTGAACATGCTTTCGGTCAGATCACCGACGACCGAGATGGCCACCACGATCGCCGCGCCGATCAGGCCCGCGAGCATCTGGCCGATTCCCCAGTCGCGCACCAGGCCGATGGCCAGGGTGATCAGCAGGCTGGTCACCAGCCCGCCATGGAAACCTTCCCAGCTCTTGCCGGGGCTGACCTGGGGCGCCAGCTTGCGCTTGCCCAGGGCCTTGCCGGTGAAATAGGCGCCGATGTCGGCACCCCACACCAGCACCATGACGGTCATGATCAGCCAGTTGCCCAGCGGCCAGCCCTTGAGCAGCACCAGCCCTTGCCAGGCCGGCAGCAGGATCAGCAGGCCGATGAGCAGCTTGCAGGCAAGGCTGGCCCAATGCTCACTGGTGCGGGGGTAGGTCAGCACCAGGAACGTGGCCAGGCACCACCACAGCACCGCCGCGCCGAGCACGAACGGCGCCAGGCCCGGCGTCAGGTAGAGGAAGAACAACAGACCCGCTACCACGGCGGCGAAGGCAATGCGCGCCGACTGTTTTTCGAACCCGGCCAGCCGCGCCCACTCCCACGCGCCCAAGGTAACCACCAGGCCGATGAACAGGGCGAACCCTGCGCCTTCGAGCAGGAAGAAACCGCACAGGGCAATGGGCAGGAGAATCAGCGCAGTGATGATGCGTTGTTTAAGCATTAAGCACGGGCTCCGGCTTCGACCTGCTCGCTCGTTTTACCGAACCGGCGCTGGCGCGAAGCGAAATCGGCCAGCGCCGTGCGCATGGCCTCGTGTTTGAAATCCGGCCAGAACAGGTCGGAAAAATACAGCTCGGCGTAGGCCAGTTGCCACAGCAGGAAGTTGCTGATGCGATGCTCGCCGCCGGTTCGGATGCACAGATCCGGCAAGGGCAGGTCACCGGTGGCCAGACAGGTCTGCAGCAGGTCGGGGGTAATCTCTTCCGGCTTCAGGTGACCGGCCTGCACTTCGCGGGCAAGACGCTGCGCGGCCTGGGCAATGTCCCACTGGCCGCCGTAGTTGGCGGCGATCTGCAGGACAAAGCGGTCGTTGCCGGCCGTGGCCGCTTCGGCCTCGCGCATGGCGGCCTGCAGGTCGGGATGGAACCGCGAACGGTCGCCGATGATCCGCAAGCTGATGCGGTTGTCGTTCAGCCGCCGCGCCTCGCGGCGCAGTGCACTGAAGAACAGCTCCATCAACGCCCCGACCTCGTCGGCCGGGCGCTGCCAGTTCTCGCTGGAAAAGGCGAACAAGGTCAGTACCTCGACCTTGGCCTCGGCACACACCTCGATGACCGCGCGCACAGCATCCACACCGGCCTTGTGCCCAGCGACACCGGGCAGCAAACGTTTCTTGGCCCAGCGATTGTTGCCATCCATGATGATCGCAACATGCCGCGGTACCGTGGAAGGTACAGCCAACTTGGTCTTTTCCATGAGACGGACTAATTCCTTAAACGGCCATCAGGTCCGCTTCTTTCTGCTTCACGGCCGTTTCGATGTCCGCGACGAACTTGTCGGTCAGCTTCTGGATGTCATCGGCGGCGCGACGTTCTTCGTCTTCGCTGATTTCCTTTTCCTTGACCAGATCCTTGTACTGACTCAGTGCGTCACGGCGAATGTTGCGCACGGCCACGCGGGCGTCTTCGGCAGCGTCACGCGCCTGCTTGGTGAAGCCCTTGCGGGTTTCTTCGGTCAGCGCAGGCATGGAGATCAGCAGCAACTCGCCCAGGTTGGTCGGGTTGAGGTTGAGGCCGGCGGCACCGATGGCCTTGTCGACCGCGCCGAGCATATTGCGCTCGAACGCGACAACCTGCAGGGTGCGCGAATCTTTCACGCTGATGCTGGCGACCTGGTTGATAGGGGTATCGGCACCGTAGTAAGGGACCTGAACGCCTTCCAGAATGCTGGGGTGCGCCTTGCCGGTACGGATACGACCGAACGCGTGCTGCAGCGACTCCAGGGATTTCTGCATGCGCGCCTGCGCGTCTTTCTTGATTTCGTTGATCATACTTCGCCTTCCTCGATCAGAGTTCCTTCGGCGCCGCCCACTACGATGTTCAGCAGAGCGCCAGGCTTGTTCATGTTGAATACCCGCAACGGCATCTTGTGATCGCGGCACAGGCAGATGGCGGTCAGGTCCATCACGCCCAGCTTGCGATCCAGTACTTCATCGTACGTCAGGCGGTCGAATTTCTCAGCATGCGGATCCTTGAACGGATCGGCCGTGTAGACACCGTCGACCTTGGTCGCCTTGAGCACCACGTCGGCATCGATCTCGATGGCGCGCAGGCAGGCTGCGGAGTCGGTGGTGAAGAACGGGTTGCCGGTGCCGGCGGCGAAAATTACCACATCGCCGGAATTGAGGTGACGAATACCCTTGCGGCGATCGTAATGGTCGGTCACGCCGACCATCGAGATGGCCGACATGACGATCGCGGCGATGTTGGAGCGTTCCAGCGCATCGCGCATGGCCAGGGCGTTCATCACGGTCGCCAGCATGCCCATGTGGTCGCCGGTGACACGGTCCATGCCGGCTGCGCTCAGGGCGGCACCGCGGAACAGGTTGCCACCGCCGATGACCAGGCCCACCTGCACGCCGATACCTACCAACTGGCCCACTTCGAGGGCCATGCGGTCCAGCACTTTCGGGTCGATCCCGAAATCTTCGGACCCCATCAGGGCCTCGCCGCTAAGTTTGAGCAAAATGCGTTTATAGCGAGGTTGACGACCACTCACCTGCTGAGCCATTGCGTGTCTCTCCTGCGGCGTTTAATAAATTCTGGACGGGCCGGTGTACGGCACGCCTAACTCTAGCTTGCGGCACTGCGACAGTACCACCGGACCTGCGCCTTGTAAGCGGCTAAATCCGGGCACCAACTTTGAAAAAGAGGCTGCGCGCGTAAGCGGGCAGCCTCTTTGGGGCAACAGGACGAATCCGTCTTATTGCTTGCTGGCAGCGGCCACTTGTGCGGCAACTTCGTCAGCGAAGTTGTCGACAGGCTTCTCGATGCCTTCGCCTACCTTGAAGTAGGTGAACGAAACGATTTCAGCACCGGCTTTCTTGGCCAGGTCACCGACCTTGACTTCAGGATTCTTGACGAACGCCTGCTCGACCAGGCTGGCTTCGGCAAGGAACTTGCTGATACGACCGGCAACCATTTTCTCGACGATCTCGGCTGGCTTGCCTTTGATCTTGTCTTCGTTGAGGCTCATGAAGACGCCCTTCTCGCGCTCGATGGCCTCGGCCGAAACCTGCGATGGCAGCAGGAATTCCGGGTTGCTGGCGGCAACGTGCATGGCGATGTCGCGAGCCAGTTCGGCGTTGCCGCCGTTCAGGGCAACGATGACACCGATCTTGTTGCCGTGCAGGTAGGCATCGACAACGTCGCCTTCCACGCGCACCAGACGGCGGATGTTGACGTTCTCGCCAACCTTGCCGACCAGGGCTTCACGCGCTGGCTCTTGAGCGGCGATCAGCGGAGCAGCGTCGGTCAGCTGGTCGGCGAAAGCCTTTTCCACGCTGGCGGCGACGAAGTTCTTGAAGTCGTCCTGCAGAGCCAGGAAGTCGGTCTGCGAGTTGACTTCCAGGATGACTGCGGATTTGTTGTCGGCAGCAACCTTGACGGCGATGGCGCCTTCGGCAGCAACGTTGCCTGCTTTCTTGGCGGCCTTGATGGCGCCGGAAGCACGCATGTCGTCGATGGCTTTTTCGATGTCGCCGCCGGCCTTGGTCAAGGCCTTTTTGCAATCCATCATGCCTTCGCCGGTACGCTCGCGCAGTTCTTTGACCAACGCTGCAGTAATCTCTGCCATTTCAAATTCCTCTTGGATAGGTGTCTAACCATTCCACCCGTTA
Source organism: Pseudomonas sp. CFBP 13719 (assembly GCF_014842095.1). NCBI lineage: Bacteria > Pseudomonadati > Pseudomonadota > Gammaproteobacteria > Pseudomonadales > Pseudomonadaceae > Pseudomonas > Pseudomonas sp. CFBP 13719. The sequence goes on from NZ_JACYVB010000008.1 coordinate 217,417, forward strand.
ACGGGCGCTCAATTCTTGACCTTGCCAGCGGCTCTTTACAATTGGAGCGGTGACGATGCCGGCAATGGTTCTCGAGGTGGCAAAAAGGGGGCCTAGCCCCCTTTTTGCGTACCGAGTAAACGCTGGGCGTCTAGACTCAGCCTTCTACCGCTGCGGCAGGTGCGTCCTGAACGTATTCTTCAGTACCGCCAGCAACGTGGTTGCGACCACGGATGACCGCGTCGGCCATCGAACCCATGTACAGCTGGATGGCGCGAATGGCGTCATCGTTGCCTGGGATGATGTAGTCGACGCCTTCAGGGCTGCTGTTGGTGTCGACGACGCCGATGACCGGGATACCCAGCTTGTTGGCTTCGGTGATCGCGATGCGCTCGTGGTCGACGTCGATGACGAACAGTGCGTCAGGCAGGCCGCCCATGTCCTTGATACCACCCAGGCTGCGATCCAGTTTTTCCAGATCACGGGTGCGCATCAGCGCTTCTTTCTTGGTCAGCTTGGTGAAAGTGCCATCTTCGGCCTGGGTTTCCAGGTCGCGCAGACGCTTGATCGAAGCACGGATGGTCTTGAAGTTGGTCAGCATGCCGCCCAACCAGCGATGGTCGACGTACGGCGAGCCGCAACGTGCTGCTTCCTCGGCCACGATCTTGCCGGCGGAACGCTTGGTGCCGACGAACAGGATCTTGTTCTTGCCCTGGGCCAGGCGCTCTACGAAGGTCAGTGCTTCGTTGAACATCGGCAGGGTTTTTTCGAGGTTGATGATGTGGATCTTGTTACGCGCGCCGAAAATGTACTTACCCATTTTCGGATTCCAGTAACGGGTTTGGTGACCGAAGTGCACACCGGCCTTCAGCATATCGCGCATGTTGACTTGGGACATGATAGTTCCTTGATAAGTCGGGTTAAGCCTCCACGTATCCCAATGACCAACCGGCGGCATAACCTCCGGCACCCAGGTCATCGTGTCGACACGTGTGTGGGTTTGGTTGCTTCCAGGGCATCCCCGGAAAGCGGCGCATTTTATACCATAGCCGCCCCGATATAGAAACCTGAAATAGCGTCGATGCACAACGGCTTTTGCGCCGCTGCCTGATTCGCGCGACAATGCGCGCCATCACCTCTTATATAGAGGCGCCGCCAGCGCCGCGCGGCAGTCCGCAGCGGCTCTGGTAGAATCGCCTCGATTTCAGCCTGCGAACGCGCGCAAGCGCTCAGAGAGCCCCGAATGACCGTTACCATCAAGACCCCCGAAGACATCGAGAAGATGCGAATTGCCGGCCGCCTGGCGGCCGATGTGCTGGAGATGATCGCGCCTCACGTCAAGCCCGGTGTCACTACCGAAGAACTCGACCGCCTGTGCCACGACTACATCGTCAACGAGCAGCAGGCCATCCCTGCCCCGCTCAACTACAAGGGCTACCCCAAGTCGATCTGCACCTCGATCAACCATGTGGTCTGCCACGGCATTCCCAATGACAAGCCGCTGAAGAATGGCGACGTGCTGAACATCGACGTCACCGTGATCAAGGACGGCTACCACGGCGACACCAGCCGCATGTTCCACGTCGGCAGCGTGCCGGTGTGGGCCGAGCGCCTGTCGCAGGTGACCCAGGAATGCCTGTACAAGGCCATCGAGTTGGTCAAGCCAGGATGCCGCCTGGGCGACATCGGCGAAGTCATCCAGAAGCACGCCGAGAAGAACGGTTTTTCCGTGGTCCGCGAATTCTGCGGCCACGGCATCGGCAAGGTGTTTCACGAAGAACCGCAGGTGCTGCACTACGGGCGTGCCGGTACCGGCATGGAGCTCAAGGAAGGCATGACCTTTACCATCGAGCCGATGATCAACCAGGGCAAGGCCGACACCAAGGTGCTGGGCGATGGCTGGACGGCCATTACCAAGGATCGCAAGCTGTCCGCGCAGTGGGAGCACACCCTGGTGGTGACCGCCAGCGGCTACGAAATCTTCACCTTGCGCAGCGACGACACCATCCCCCGCGTCTCGGCGTGATGCCACGCGTGCGGGCAACCCGTTCAGGCCACTAATCTCTTCAGGAATACGACATGCCGCAGGTGGATCCGGAGTTGTTCGATCGCGGCCAGTTTCAGGCCGAACTGGCGCTCAAGGCCAGCCCTATCGCAGCCTTCAAGAAGGCGATTCGCCAGGCTCACGATGTGCTCGACGAGCGTTTTCGCAACGGCCGTGACATTCGCCGGCTGATCGAAGACCGTGCCTGGTTCGTCGACAACATCCTGGAGCGGGCGTGGAGCCAGTTCGACTGGGACGAGGATGCCGACATCGCCCTGGTCGCCGTGGGCGGCTACGGCCGCGGCGAGCTGCACCCCTACTCCGACATCGACCTGATGATTCTGCTCGAGAGCGCCGACTACGAGATCTTCCGCGATTCGATCGAGCGTTTTCTCACACTGCTGTGGGACATCGGCCTGGAAGTGGGCCAGAGCGTGCGCTCCATAGATGAATGCGCCGAGCAGGCGCGCGCCGACATCACGGTCATCACCAACCTGATGGAAAGCCGCACCATCGCCGGCCCGGAACGGCTGCGCAAGCGCATGCTCGAGGTCACCAGCACCGAGCGGATGTGGCCCAGCCGCGAGTTCTTCCTGGCCAAGCGCGCCGAGCAGAACGCTCGCCACCACAAGTACAACGACACCGAGTACAACCTGGAACCCAACGTCAAGGGCTCCCCCGGTGGCCTGCGCGACATCCAGACCCTGCTGTGGGTGGCGCGCCGCCAGTTCGGCACGCTGAACCTGCACGCGCTGGCCGGGGAAGGCTTCCTGGTGGAGAGTGAAAACAACCTGCTGGCTTCTTCCCAGGAATTTCTCTGGAAGGTGCGCTACGCCCTGCACATGCTTGCCGGGCGCGCGGAAGATCGCCTGCTGTTCGATCACCAACGCTCCATCGCCGGCTTGCTGGGCTACAAGGACAGCGATGCGAAACTGGCCATCGAGCGGTTCATGCAGAAGTACTACCGCGTGGTGATGAGCATCGCCGAGCTCAGCGACCTGATCATCCAGCATTTCGAGGAAGTGATTCTCGGCGACCCCGAAGCCGGCTCAACGGTGCCGATCAATTCGCGCTTCCAGCTGCACGATGGCTACATCGAGGCCACTCACACCCAGGTGTTCAAGCGCACCCCGTTCGCCATGCTGGAAATCTTCGTGCTGATGGCGCAGAACCCGGAGATCAAGGGCGTGCGCGCGGACACCATCCGCCTGCTGCGCGAGCATCGCCACCTGATCGACGACACCTTCCGCAACGATATCCGCAACACCAGCCTGTTCATCGAGCTGTTCAAGTGCGAGGTCGGCATTCACCGCAACCTGCGCCGCATGAATCGCTACGGCATCCTGGGCCGCTACCTGCCCGAGTTCGGCGATATCATCGGCCAGATGCAACACGACCTGTTCCACATCTATACGGTCGATGCGCACACGCTCAACCTGATCAAGCACCTGCGCAAGCTGCAGTACACCCAGGTTTCGGAGAAATTTCCGCTGGCCAGCAAGGTCATGGAGCGCCTGCCCAAGCCGGAGCTCATCTACCTCGCCGGGCTTTATCATGACATCGGCAAAGGCCGCAACGGCGACCATTCCGAGCTCGGCGCCGTGGATGCCGCGCAGTTCTGCCAGCGCCACCAGTTGCCTGCCTGGGACAGCCGCCTGATCGTCTGGCTGGTGCAGAACCATCTGGTGATGTCGACCACCGCGCAGCGCAAGGACCTGTCCGACCCGCAGGTCATCCATGACTTCGCCCAGCAGGTAGGCGACGAGGTGCACCTGGACTACCTCTACGTGCTTACCGTGGCCGACATCAACGCGACCAATCCCAGCCTGTGGAACTCCTGGCGTGCGAGTCTGCTGCGCCAGCTGTATACCGAGACCAAGCGCGCACTGCGTCGTGGCCTGGAGAACCCGCTGGATCGCGAAGAACAGATTCGTCGCACGCAAAGCGCGGCGCTGGAGATACTGGTACGCGGCGGCACCGATCAGGACGACATCGAACAGCTCTGGTCCCAGCTGGGCGACGACTATTTCCTGCGACACAATGCCGGTGACGTGGCCTGGCATACCGATGCCATCCTGCAGCAGCCCGCCAATGGCGACCCGTTGGTGCTGATCAAGGAGACCACCCAGCGCGAATTCGAAGGCGGCACGCAGATCTTCATCTATGCGCCCGACCAGCATGATTTCTTCGCGGTGACGGTGGCGGCCATGGACCAGCTCAACCTGAACATCCATGACGCCCGCATCATTACCTCCAGCAGCCAGTTCACGCTCGATACCTACATCGTTCTGGACAACGACGGCGGCTCGATCGGCAACGACCCGCGCCGTATCGCGCAGATTCGCCAGGGCCTCAGCGATGCGCTGCGCAACCCCGATGACTACCCCAACATCATTCATCGCCGCGTGCCGCGTCAGCTCAAGCACTTCGCGTTCCCCCCGCAGGTCACCATCCAGAACGATGCCCAGCGTCCGGTGACCATTCTGGAGCTGAGCGCGCCCGACAGGCCCGGCCTGCTGGCACGCATCGGCAAGATCTTCCTGGAATTCGACCTGTCGTTGCAGAACGCCAAGGTTTCCACGCTGGGCGAACGCGTGGAAGACGTGTTCTTCATTACCGATGCGAACAATCTGCCCCTGTCCGACCCGCAACTGTGCAGTCGGCTGCAGGCCACCATCATCGACCAACTCAGTGTCAGCCAGGCGCCCGGCGTCGAGCTGTCCCGTTTGAGCATTTGATATGAACCACGCGTTGAACCAGCTGCAGCCCTACCCTTTCGAGAAACTGCGCGCCTTGCTGGCTGGCGTCACGGCCGCTGCGGACAAACGTCCGATCGCCCTGTCCATCGGCGAACCCAAGCACGCCTCGCCGGCGTTCGTGAAGCAAGCCCTGGCCGACAATCTCGACCAGATGGCGGTGTACCCGACCACCCAAGGCATTGCGGCACTGCGCGAAGCCATCGCCGCGTGGTGCGAACGACGCTTCCAGGTCCCGGCGGGCTGGCTCGATCCGGCGCGCCACGTATTGCCGGTCAACGGCACCCGCGAGGCGCTGTTTGCCTTCACTCAAACCGTTGCACAGCGTGACGTCGACGGGCTGGTGGTCAGCCCCAATCCGTTCTACCAGATCTACGAAGGCGCCGCCCTGCTCGCCGGTACCACCCCGCATTACCTGCCTTGCCTGGACCAGAACGGCTTCAACCCGGATTTCGACGCGGTACCGGCCCAGGTCTGGCAGCGCTGCCAGATCCTGTTCCTGTGCTCGCCCGGCAACCCGACCGGTGCCCTGGTACCGATGCCGATCTTGAAGAAACTCATCGCCCTGGCGGACGAGCATGACTTCGTGATCGCTGCCGACGAGTGCTACAGCGAGCTGTACTTCGACGAAGACGCGCCACCGCCCGGCCTGCTGACCGCCTGTGCCGAGCTGGGGCGCAGCGATTTCAAGCGTTGCGTGGTGTTCCACAGCCTGTCCAAGCGCTCCAACCTGCCGGGCTTGCGCTCGGGCTTCGTGGCGGGCGACGCCGACATCCTCAAGGCCTTCCTGCTGTACCGCACCTATCATGGCTGTGCGATGCCCGTGCAGACCCAGCTGGCCAGCATCGCCGCCTGGAAAGACGAGGCCCACGTACTGGCAAACCGTGACCTGTACCGGGAAAAATTCGATGCCGTGCTGGATATCCTCGCGCCGGTGATGGACGTCAAGCGTCCCGACGGCAGCTTCTACCTGTGGGCCAAGGTGCCCATGGACGACGCGCAGTTCTGCCGCGAGCTGTTCGAGCAGGAACACGTCACGGTCGTACCGGGCTCCTATCTGTCGCGCGACGTCGATGGGCTCAACCCAGGCGCCGGACGCGTGCGCATGGCGCTGGTTGCGCCGCTGAGCGAGTGTGTCGAAGCCGCCCAGCGCATCCGGGGCTTTCTCGAGCGTCGATAACACATAGCTACGCTATTGCACGGCGTTTGAACGACATCATCGATGGCTCTTTTCAAGGAGTCATCGATGATGTGCAATCCCCTGTTCTGCAAGACCCTGCCTGTACTGGACTTCGAGGCATCACGCCGCGTAGCCCTGGCCGAACGCCCGACCAATGCGCTGAGCGTCTCGGCGAACGGACGCTCCAGGCGCGCCCTGGGTCAGTTCTCGAAATTCTGGGCACCCGGCCGCACACTGACCATCGGCTTTTTCAATGACACCCCCACCGAGCACAAGGCAGCCATCGAGAACGTGGCGCGACAGTGGCTGCGCTCGGCCAACCTGAAATTCGATTTCGTCGACGGCATGTTTGCCGACGTCCGCATCTATACCGACGGCGACGACAACTACAGTCAGGTCGGCACCGATGCGCTGCTGGCCAGTCCGATGGATGCAACCATGGCCTTGGGGGTCAAACCGGACGATCCGCTGTTCGGGCGTACCGTGTTGCATGAGTTCGGCCACGTGCTTGGGTTGCTGCACGAGCATCAGCACCCCAAGGCAAACATCCCTTGGGACATCCCCAAGCTGTATGCGTACTTTGCCACCAAGGGTGTCGATCAAGAGACCGTGGACATCAACCTACTGGACAAGACCGACAAGGCACTGGTCAAGGGTACTGCCTATGACCGCGCGTCGATCATGCATTACTCGGTGCTGCAGGAGCAGACGGTGGGCGACTGGGAAGTGGGCATCAATCATACCTTGAGCCGCTGCGACCGAAGGTTTGCCCGGCGCACCTACCCCAAGGCCATGGCCTAGCGGGCATGACCAAGGCTGGCTTCGTTGACGTCGAACTCGGCCAGCGCTTCATTCATGGCCTCGCTGCGCATGAGCCGATGTCGACGCACCACCGGGCGCACCGTATAACGCGGTAGATGCGCGAACTCCTCTTGCGCCCATGCCTGCTGGTTGCGGGTCCGCTGGAAATCGGGCCACTCGCCGATCACGAGAAACACGACCTGCGGTACGAGCGCGATAGCCAGCAGGGTATTGAGGTCAACCAGGCCCAGCCCGCCCAGCGCCGAGCCAACGACCACGGGTACAGCGCTACCAACGGCAGTCCACAGTTTGGATAATCGGCGCATGGAACGTGACCTCACATGAGTTACTGTATACATATACAGTACACAGAACCGGCCGCGTGTTCAATCCCTGAAAGCGCATCGATAACCTGTCCAACGGCTGCCTCAGATCAGGCGAACGCCCCAAACATGTCCGCCACCGCCTGCTCGCCCAGGGCCGGTCCGACGCTCATGCCCACCCCGCTGTGCATCAGCGTCGCACTCAAGCCTGGCGCGATGTTCAAGCGGGAAAACGGCTGGGGCCCCTTGGCACCATAGACACCTTGCCAGCGCTCCATTACCTGAATGTTGCAGCCCAGGGTGTCCTGTGCCAGCTCCAGCATCCATTCATCGACCTGCTCGGTATTGAACGGCGAGGCGTCCGCACCGTATTCATGGGAATCGCCGATGATCAGGTCACCGTAGGGCGTCGGACTGATCAGCAAGTGAATGCCGTGTGCTTCGAGGTGCGGACTGTCGCGCTCGATTTCGTGGCGGATGGCAGCCGCTTCGGGCAGATCGGTGAAAGCCCCGTAGTGAACGCAACTCAGACCGGTCAGTACCGAGTGCTGCAGGTTCAGGTTCGACGCGGGCCGAGCGCGGAGCATCTGTAGACGGCATACCTGGGGCTTGAGCGCAGCCATGGGTTCGGCGAGCAGGGTCAGGTAGTCGTGGCCGGAGCACACCACCACCTGTTGGCCGCGAAAGGGGCCAGCGGTGCTCTGTAGCTTGCCGGGTTCGACGCCGTTGACCAATGTCGAGAAGTGAAACTCGACGCCCAGTTCGCGCTGCAGATAGTCAATCAGCCTGGGTATGGCTTCGCGCGAATAGAGCTGCTGGTCGTCAATGCCGTGCAAGGCCGCGCGATGATGGCTGAATTGCCCGCCGTACAAATCGTCCAGCGGCTTGCCGCGCAACAGCTCGACCCGGTAGTCATGCTGCTTGGCACGTTCGGTACTGAATGCTTCCAGCAGGTTTTCCTCCGCTTCGGTTCGGGCGAACAACAGCGAGCCGTTGCGCTTGAGCTCGAAGCCCGACTGGGCGCTCCAGTTGGCCCAGATACCGCGGCTGGCTTTGGCCAGGTCGAGCATGATGCCGGGTGGCTGACCGGTCACCAGGGCTTGACCGAAGTTGCGTACCGACGCGCCGATCGGGCTCGCCGAACGCTCGAAAACCCGCACTTTCAGGCCACGCCTGGCCGCCGCATAGGCGTGGGAAAGCCCGAGAATACCCGCACCCACCACCAGCAAATCACTTTCAAACCGATTCATTCGACACACTCCCTACGGCTTGGCCGATTTGCCGTCATAGCGTTTGCGCCATTCGGCCAGAATGTTGTCGCGCTCTTTCGAGGCCCAGGCGAAGTCATTCTTGATCAGGCGCTGCTCGTAGTCGGCAGGCAGCTCGGTGGGAGGCTTGGCCAGGCCTTCCTGGGCCAGCACCGCGAAGTTCTGCTTGTACAGTTCCATGCCGGCCGCGCTGGCGGAGAAATCAGCCAGGCGCTTGGCGGACTCGGGATGAGCGGTGCCCTTGATCACGGCAGTCGCTTCGATCTCCCAGCCAAGGCCTTCCTTAGGCAGGATGATGTCCAGTGGCGCACCCTGACGTTTGAGCTGTACCGCCGGGTATTCGAATGAAATGCCGATGGGAAACTCACCCGCTGCGGCCATCTTGCAGGGCTTCGAACCGGAGTGGACGTACTGCCCGATGTTCTGGTGCAGCGCGTCCATGTAGGTCCAGCCCTGTGCCTCGCCAAAGGTTTGCAGCCAGGCGCTGACGTCCAGAAAGCCCGTACCGGACGAGGCCGGGTTGGGCATCACGATCTTGCCGCGATAGACCGGGTTGGTCAGATCTTGCCAGCTCACTGGGCGCGGCAGGTTCTGCTTCTCGGCTTCGATGGTGTTGAAACAGATGGTGGCGGCCCAGACATCCATGCCAACCCAGGCCGGCGGATTGGCCGGGTCGCGGTACTTGGCGCCGATCTTGGGCAGATCCTTGGGGGCATAGGCTTCGAGCATCTCTTGCTGATCGAGTATTGCCAGGCTCGAGGCAGCCAGACCCCACACTGCGTCGGCTTGCGGGCGAGCTTTTTCGGCCAGCAGTTTGGCCGTGATGATGCCGGTCGAATCCCTCACCCATTTGATGTCGATATCCGGGTTGGCTTTCTCGAACGCTTTTTCATAGGTCTGCAGCTGCTCGGCTTCCAGTGCGGTGTACACGGTGAGCTCGGTAGCGGCACTGGCGTGAAGGCTGAAGCCTGCGAACACTGCAGTGAAGGCAAGGGGCTTGAACATGGTTTGATCCTGAGTGAAGTGGACAAGGCGGTATCGGTTGGCCGAACAGGTTCTATCAATGGCTGCCGGGCGTTTCGCCACGAGCCATGCGTGCGTTGATCCGATCGATGATCGCTGGCAGATCGGCGATGGTGTCGGCCAGGTAATCGGGGCGTACCGGGGCGAACAGGGCATCGATGCGCAGCCTCTGCCGATCGAGCTCGGAGGGTGTGAGCGCCTGGAAGGCCGAGTGGTCCAGGCCGAGAAAATTGCCGGAAAAGCGCAGCCCGACCGTCCACATCCCTGCGCTGCGGCCTTCGAGAATACCCGGCAAGGTGTCGTCGACCTTCACGCAGGCGGCGACGTCACCGATGCCCAGCGCGATGACATTGGCCAACGCCTGGGCGGGGCCGGGGCGGCCGGTGGGCAGGTCATCGGCGGCCACCACATGATCGGGCTGATAGCCGGCCACTGCGGCGAGTGCCACGACGTGGTCCATGACCTGTCGAGGGTATCCGGAGGTGGTGCCGATCTTGAGTCCGGCCTGACGCATGTGCTCGATGGCCGACAGCGCACCGGGGATGAGCGCGCTGTGTTTGCCTACATTGGCAATCTGCAGCGGCATGAAGCGTTCGTAGATGGCCGTTACGTCCGCGTCGCTCGGTTGCCTGGCAAAACGTTGCTCGAAGCGCGCCGCGATCTGCGGCTGGTCGCACAGGCTGCGAATGTGGTCCCACTTGCCCATGCCCATGGGGCCACGAGCTTCATCCAGGCTCAGTTCGATATCGAACGTGGCGAAGGCTTCCACAAAGATTCGGGTGGGTGCGAAAGAGCCGAAATCGACGACGGTGCCGGCCCAGTCGAGAATGGCCGCTTGCAGTCTGGCAGGGGCTTGATAGTGCATGGTGTTCTCCGAAAATCAGCAGGTAGGCGTGCTCTGGCGCCAGGCTTGTGAACGTCGCAGCAAGCCGCGCGAGACCCAGGCGAGCAGAAGGGAAACGGCAGCCGAAGTGAACAGGATCAGCGTCGACATGGCGGCGGCCCCGCCGACATTGCCTGCGTCGTCCATGTTCAGTACGGCCACCGCCGCGAGAATGCTGTCTGGCGAGTAGAGAAAGATGGCCGCGGAAACGGTGGTCATTGCCGAGACGAACAAGTAGCGAATGATGTCCAGCAGCGCGGGCAGGCAAATCGGCAGTGTGACGCGCAGGTAGTGCCGATACAGGGGAGCCTTGAGGGACCGTGCGGCCGCCTCGAATTCACTGTCCAGTTGGCGCAGAGCGGTCGTTGCCGTCATGTGCGCGGTCGTCAGGTAATGAGCGATGGTGCAGATCACCAGCAGCGCCATGCTTCCATAGAGGCTGTGCAACGGGTTGTCCGGCAGGTTGAAGAAGAAGACATAGCCCAGGCCCAGTACCAGGCCCGGCACGGCCATGGGGATGAAGGTGAGTATGCGCAGGGCCAGGTTGAAGGCGGGTTGCCCATGGGTTTTCTCCATCAGATAGGCACCGGTGAAGATCAGCGCGCTCCCCACCACCGCGCTGCAGCTCGCCAGTACCAGGCTGTTGCGATAGGCCAGCCATCCCCCGCCTGCGGTCTCACTGAACAGGTAGTGCTTGAGCGACAACGAAAGGTTGTAGGGCCAGAACTTCACCAGGGAAGAAAACACCGCCATGCCCAGCACCGCCAGCAGGCAGCCGCAGATAAGCACCACGATCAACAGGTAGCAGCCGTCCCGCCCTCGCGAGGGCTGGGGCGTGAGTACCTGCGCCCGGCCACTCATGGAGGAACGTTGGCGGCGGCGCAACCAGGCATCCATTGAAAAGCTGATCAGCGCCGGCACCAGTAGCACCATGCCGATCAGCGCCCCACGGCCGAACTGTTGCTGACCCACCACCGCCTTGTAGGCTTCGATGGCCAGGACCTGATAGTCCCCGCCGACGATCACGGGCACACCGAAATCAGTGATGGTCAGGGTGAACACCAGGCAGAACGCGGCGAACACTGCTTGCCGCGTCGCGGACCAGGTGATGCTGTGGAATGACCGCCAGGGACTGGCACCCATGCTCGAGGCCGCGTCGAACAGGCGTGCGTCGCTCATCGAGAGCGCTGAGACCAGGATCATCAGGGCGTGCGGAAACGTGTAGATCACCTCGCCGATGACGATGCCCCAGAACCCGTAGATGTTGTCGGTGAACAGGCCGCGCAGCAGCCCCTGGTTACCGAACAGGTAGATCAGCGCGATGGCGGGCAGCATCGAAGGCGCCAGCAGTGGCAGCAGGGATATCCCACGCCACAGGCCCTTGGCAGGAATCAGGGTGCGTTGCAGCGCGTAGGCGAACAGGTAGGCCAGGGGGACCACGATGAGTGCAACGCTGACCGAAACGCGCAGGCTGTTACCCAGCAACCAGTGAAAATTGTCGCTGCCCAGCAGTTCTCGGGCTGCGATCAGCCCACCGCCCTGCCCTGCATCGTCGCTGAACCCGCGCCAGAAGATCGCCAGCAATGGCGAGAGCAGCGCTATCACCAGGAGCAGCAAGAACAGCACTTTGCCACCGACGACGAATACCCGGTCGCCCAGGTCGGCGCGCTGAACCCGGCGTGCATGACCTTTGCCACTCAGTGACAGCTTGGCGGTAAGCATCTCAGGCAAACACCTGCAAGCTGTGTGGCGGCAATGCCACCTGAATATGCCGCGTGCCCGAAGGTGGCAGCTGACGCGCGCTGATTTCAGCGGTCAGCGATTGGCCCGGCAGTTCGTCGAATTCGAAGCTCATTCGGCACCGGTTGCCGAGAAAGGTCACGTCCTGCATCTGCGCCGCGAACAGGTTTTCCTCCGAGTGCCGAGGGTTCACGCAGATCGACTCGGGACGGCAGAACAGGCGCCCGACGCAGCGGGGCGCAACGGCATCGGCCAGGCGCAATTGCAGTGCGCCGACTTGCGCATGACCATTGCCATTGCCTTCGAAAGCCAGCCAGTTGCCCTGCCCCACGAAATTGGCCACAAACGGCGTCTCGGGGGTTTCATAGATCGATTGCGGGCTGGCGTACTGCTCGATGCGCCCCTGGTTCATCACCGCAATCCGATCAGCCATCAGCATGGCTTCTTCCTGATTATGCGTAACCATCAGGGTGGTAATGCCAAGCCGCTGCTGCAGCGTGCGCAGCTCGGTGCACAGGTGTTCGCGCACCTGGGCGTCGAGCGCAGACATCGGTTCGTCCAGCAACAGCAACGACGGCGCGGGGGCCAGCGCACGCGCCAGTGCGACGCGCTGCTGCTGGCCGCCGGAAAGCTGGCCCGGATACTTTTTCTCGCTGCCGGTCAGCCCTACCAGCTCGAGCATGGCAGCGACCCGCTGACGAACGATATCGCGCGCGCTGCCGGCGAGGCCGTAGCCGATGTTTTGCTCGACGGTGAGATTGGGGAACAACGCGTACGACTGAAACACGATGCCATAGTCCCTGGCCTGAGGCGGCAGGTTGGAGACATCCCTGGAGCCCATGTAGATGGCCCCGCGATTCTGCTGTTCCAGCCCTGCGATGCATCGCAACAACGTGGTCTTGCCGCACCCCGACGGGCCGAGCAGACATACCAGTTCGCCCGGCGAGATCTGCAGGGATACGTCGTCCAGCGCCTTGAACGCGCCGAAGTTCTTGCGCAGGCCGGCAATCCGTATCGGCACGCCTGGACAGGCTTCATCAGTGGGGCTGGAACGGAGCATGGCGGCACCTCATCAAGTGGAGCACGAGCCGTCTGTGAAGCGCGGCGCGTGTCGATGAGGCAATGCTAGGGCGTTATTGCGACGACGATGTGGCAGATAGCCAAAAGCTGGCGATAGTCATATTGGTGAATTTGCCCAGTCTTCAGAACGGCTACGTCTGACGCGCGACGCTGTCGCGAGCGACGTCGAGAAAAGCCGCTGGCAAACGGGCCTGCCTGCGGTCCTTGAGGCAATACAGGTACTCGGCGATCTGCGGCGCGCCTTCTATCGCAATGATCCGCAGATCCGGGTTGACGGGCACTTCCTGGCGAGCGATCAGGCTCACGCCGATATTGCGCAGAACGGCTTCGCGGATGGATTCCCGGCTGCCGATTTCCAGCTCGATGCCTGGGCGAACCTGATGGCTGTTCAGGAATTGCTCGGTCAGGGTTCTGGTGGTCGAGCCATGTTCGCGCATCAACAGGCATTGCCCCGCCAGCGCGCTGGGCGGTACACACTCATGCACGGCCAGCGGGTGCTGCTTGTGGACGGCCAGTACCAAAGGATCGGTGCCCAGCACGAGGTGCATCAGGCGAGGGTCGTCGAGCCATTGCGAGGAGGCCGCCAGGTCGACCCGGTAGTCTTCGAGCGCCTCTAGTACGTCCTGGGAGTTGCCGATCTGCACCGACACATCGATGTGTGGCAGCCGCTCGCGGAATGACTTGATGAGATCGAGGATATAGTAAGGCGCCGTCGCTCCGATCCTCAGTGCGCCAAGGGCCTGGCCGCAGTTTCGCAAATGAAACTCGATATCTGCCTCGTGCTGCAACAGCGCCTTGACCTTCGGCAACAGTCGAGCGCCCTCGTCGCTGACGGTCAAACGACGCCCTCCCCGATAGAACAATTCCACTGCGTAACGGCTCTCCAATTGCCGAATCTGCGTGGTGACCGTCGGCTGGCTCAAGCCAAGCTTCTTGGCGGCCTGGGTGACGCTGCCTAGAAGCGCGACGGTGTAGAAAGCCTTGAGTTCTGCACTGAGCATGAGTGGCCGGGTTCCTTGCAATGCAGCGAGATTGGGTTGTCCGCAGGGTGACATGGCCCCGGGTTCTGTTGATGGCCAGGTCCGGACTTCGAGGTTACACCGCAGCGGCGGCTCGACCCTGCAGCCATCGCTCAGCGCCCATGGCCCAGATTCGCCTCGTTCATGTCCAGTTCGGCCAGCACTTCGCGCACGGCGTCGTCGCCGATCTTGCGTTGTCGGCGCATTTCATACAACGCCAGGCGCTGCGCACGCAGGGCCTTGATGCGCAGGTGGCGTTCCAGTTGGTCCATCTGCCGGGCCAGCGCCTGGGCTTCGGCGGAGTCTTCGAACACCGCCAGCTGCTGCCGGTATTCGGACATGATGCGCGCCTTGAGCTCGGTTGCCAGTGCGGCCTGGCTGGCGTCCTGCTCGGTGGCCTTCTGCGCCTGGTCTTCCTCTTCCAGCGAACGGATGGCCGATTCGGCGGTGTAGCGCCAGGCATCACGCACTTCCTGGCGAGCACTCTGGTCATCGCTGGCGGCGACCCCGCGCAGCAGCAGCGGCAAAGTGATGCAGGCCACTACCAGCGAGAGCAGGATGACACCGGCGGCGATGAAGATCAGCAGGTCGCGCTGGGGAAAGGCCTGGCCGGGCGCCATCAGCAAGGGCACCGACATGACACCGGCCAAGGTCACCGCGCCACGCACGCCGCCCAGGGTCAGCAAGGCGCAGGAGCGTGCGTCGGGCAGGCGGGTGATTGTGGTCTTGCCGCGCAGGCGGCGTACCCACGATATCGCACGCCAGGTGCTCTGGACCCAGACGAAGCGCAGCAACAGCAGGATGCCGAAGATTGCCAGCACTTCCAGGCAGCGCCACGACAAGGCTGGCCACAGCGTGGGTTCGTGGCTGATCACCGCCTTGACGATGTCCGGCAACTGCAGACCCAGCAGCAGGAAGATCAAACCGTTGAAGGCGAACTCCAGCAGAGCCCAGACGCTGCGGTTGAGGATGCGCGTGCGCGTCTGCCGAGGCAGCAGATCGAGCCAGCTCTGCATCATGCCGGCGGCCACTGCACTGAGGATCCCCGAAGCTCCCAGGCGCTCGGCCAGCACATAGGCGGCGAACGGCAGCAGCAGCATGAACACCACGTGCGTGGCTGGATCGTCCCAGCCACGGGCGATCATCCACACGCGCAGGCGCCCTACCACCCAGCTCAGCAGCACGCCCAATGCCAGGCCACCGACCGCGACCAGAACGAACGTGACGCTGGCATCGGCCAGGGAGAACACCCCGGTGATCGCCGCGGCCAGGGCAAACTTGAACGTCACCAGGCCCGATGCATCGTTCATCAATGCCTCGCCTTGCAGGATACGCATCAGAGGCGTTGGCAAACGGTCCTGGGCGATCGCCGACACTGCTACCGCATCGGTAGGTGACAGCACGGCGGCCAAAGCAAACGCCACCGGCAGGGGAATGTCGGGCAGCAGCCAATGGATGAAGTACCCGGCGCCCAGCACCGTGAACAGCACCAGCCCCACGGCCAGCATCAGCACGGGGCCGCGGTAATGCCACAGGTCACGCTTGGGGATGCGCCAACCATCGGAGAACAGCAGGGGCGGCAGGAACAGAAACAGGAACAGTTCAGGCTCCAGTGCCACGTGCAGGCCCAGGGTCGGCCAGGCGAGGATGGCGCCGGCGGCAATCTGCAGCAGGGGCAATGGCAGGGGAATGACGCGGGCGACCAACCGCGAAACGCCGACCAGCATGAGCAGGATCAGCACGGTGTAGGCGGTTTGCATGGGGCAGGATTTCCTTTGAATCGACAGACAGTGGCCATGGTACCGGCTTACGCAGGGTCGGCGCATGACATGACACAATGCGACTCGTCGGTAGAGCGGGTCGGCAACGTCAGTCGAGTGGCCCGGCGCTGATAACCCTGGATCATCCTAAGCCCGGTGAAAATGTAGATTCTTGCGCCATGGGCTTGCCCGTAGACTGGATACACCCGTCAGGATCAAGCAGCCATGTTGCCAGACACCGCACACTCATCGACGGCAACGTTTCCCGATCCGCACGCCCCGGTGCTGCAATGGGCGAATCACGAGGTCTGCGTGATTGGCTTTCTGCTGCTCGACGGCTTCTCCCTGCCCTGCTTCACTCAGGCGCTGGCGGTTCTCTCGACCGCCAACATGATCAGGCCGGGCGCGGTGAAAACGCGGACGTTCTCGGGCAACGGCACCGAGGTGGTCAGCGACCTGGGCATACCGATCCGACCGGACACCCCCCTTACCGACGTGCGAATGGCGGAACTGGATGTGTTGATCGTGTGTGGCGGTCTGCGCACCACGCGAATCGCTCCACCTTGGCTGACGGTGTTGTTGAAGAAGCTGGCGAGGACGCCGGTGGCGCTCGGCGGGCTCTGGAACGGCGCCTGGTACCTGGGGAAAGCCGGTCTGCTGGATGGGTATCGCTGTGCCATTCACCCGGAGCAACGCACTGCGCTGTCCGAACGCTCGCCCTACGCCAGCGTGACTACCGAGGTGGCCGTCATCGACCGTGACAGGCTCACGGCCGCCACGCCCACTGGCGCCTATCACGTCATGGTGAACTGGCTCAAGAAACAGTGCGGGCAGGCACTGGCCGAGGCGATCGCCGACCTGCTCAACTACGACCAGCCCCGCTCACGCACGGTCGATCTGGGTCGGCAGCAGCATCTGAGCGGGCCGTTGCGCGAGATCATCCAGTTGATGCAGACGAACCTGGAAGAATCGTTGGATCCGGAACAACTGGCCGCCTGTGTCCACCTGTCCAGACGACAGGTGCAGCGCCTGTTCCGCGAGCAACTGTCCACCACACCGCAGCGCTACTACTTGCGCCTGCGCATCACCGAAGCACGCCGGCTCATTCAGAACTCGAGCATGCCGATCACCGAAGTGGCGATCGCATGCGGTTTCGTTTCCGGCCCTCACTTCAGCAAGTGCTATCGAAGCTTCTTTGGCTACCCGCCTTCCAGGGAACAGCGCTATGAAGTGTGACGCCGTCCGTATCCTGACCGGGTACGGGCTACCCCCGACCCTGGGATAGGGCCGAGGGGGCGTTCACTGGCAGGGTTACGACGCGTCGATCCAGATGGTCTTGATCTCGGTGTATTGATCATGGGCCCAGATCGATTTGTCCCGACCGCCGAAACCGGATTCCTTGTACCCACCGAATGGCGTCGAGGCATCACCCTCGCCGAAGCAGTTCACGGTGACGATGCCGGCGCGGATGCCTCGGGAGAGTTTCAGCGCATTGCGCAGATTACCGGTGTAGGCCGACGCGGCCAGGCCGTAGGCGGTGTCGTTGGCCAAGTCGATCGCCTGCTCGACGGTATCGAAGGTGGTCACGGTCAATACCGGGCCGAAGATTTCTTCCTGAAAGAGACGACTGTGGCGCTCGACGCCATCGATGATCGTCGGCTCGACGAACATGGGTTTGCCTTCACCTCCGCCGACCAGAAACTCGAGCTTCTCGTCAGAGGCCTGGTCGATGTAGGAGCGTACCTTCTCGAAGTGAGCCTTGCTGATCATCGACCCCAACCGGTTCTCTGGGTCGAGTGGGTCGCCCATCTGCCAGTCGCGCAAGTGCACGACCACACGCTTGATGAGCGCGTCCTTGATGTCCTTGTGCACGATCAGCCGCGAAGACGCCGAGCAGTTTTCACCCATGTTCCAGAAGGCGCCGTTGACCACGTGCTGGGCGACCTGATCCACGTCTTCCACATCGTCCATCACCACCGCTGGATTCTTGCCGCCGCATTCGAGCACGACCCGCTTCAGGTTGGATTCGCTGGAGTACTTGAGGAAGCGACGACCCGTATCCGTCGAACCGGTAAAGCTGATCATGGCCACGTCCGGGTGGCGGCCAATCGGTTCGCCTGCCTCCTGGCCACTGCCCGGAACGACGTTGAAGACGCCAGCAGGAATGCCGGCCTGATACGCAAGCTCAGCCACTCGCAGCGCACTCAGCGTGGTTTCCTCGGCCGGCTTGACCACCACCGAGCAGCCTGCAGCCAGCGCAGGACCGATTTTCCATGCCAGCATGAGCAGCGGGAAATTCCACGGCAGGACCAGGCCGACGACACCTATGGGCTCGCGCACGACCATGGTCACGGCACCGGAACCGACGGGCGCGGTGGCGTCATAGATCTTGTCGGCCAACTCGGCGTGCCAGCGAATGGTGTTGATGGTTTCGGGAATGTCGATGCCTTGGCATTCGCGCACAGGCTTGCCGCTGTCCAGGCTTTCCAGAACGGCCAATTCGTGGGCGTTGTCTTCCAGCAACTGGGCGAATCCGAGCAGTACGGCCTTACGCGCGGCAGGCGAAAGCGTGCTCCAGCGGCCATCTTCGAAGGCGGCCTTGGCGTTGGCTACTGCGAGGTCGACATCCTGGCTATCGCAGGCGGCCACATCGGCAAGATGCGCACCGGTAGCCGGATTGCTGGTGGCGAATGTCCTGCCCGATCGCGCGGGGTGGAATGTGCCATCCACGAACGCCTGGGTACGGTACTCAAGCCGACCGGCCAGTTCCAGATAGCCTTCTTTGCTCAGCAACTCGGCCATTTCATGCCTCCCCTGTGATGAGGGCAACGTTCTGTTTGAGGGTGCTCACCACGGCTGCAAGCTCGGCCTTTTCGGCTTCGTCCAGGCCCTTGAGGGGCGCGCGCACACCGCCTGCGCGAAGGCCACTGAGCTCGCTGCCGTACTTGATGGACTGGACGAACTTGCCGGTTTCCAGAAAATCCATCAGCGGCAACATCGCGGCCATGATGCGCCGTCCCTTGTCGAAGTCCTTGTCGATCACACAGGCTTCATAGAGCGCAACGTGTTCGCGAGGAATGAAGTTGGAACCGGCGCAGACCCAGCTGCGCGCGCCCCAGGCGAAGAACTCGAGCGCCTGGTCGTCCCAGCCGCAGGAAATCTGGATGGCCGGGTGAGCGGTAGCCAGCCGGTGCAACCGCGCCATTTCACCGGAGCTCTCCTTGATCGCGACGATGTTCGGGCAGTGCGCCACGGCCTCGAAGAACTCGTTGCCCATGGCGACACCCATCCGTGCGGGATAGTTGTAGAGCATGATGGGCAGCCCGGCGGCCTGGTCGACGGCCAGCACATGGGCGGCGATTTCATGCTGGGTCGGCAGTGCATAGGGCGGCGACCCTACCAAGATGGCATCGGCCTTGATGTGCCGAGCCTGTTCGGCGAACTGCACCGAGTCTTCGGTGCGGATGGCACCAGTACCGATCACCAGGGGCAAGCGCGCGCCGATGACTTCCCTGGCCTTTTTGGCCAACTCGATGCGCTCTTGCGGCGAATGCGCATAGTACTCGCCGGTAGAGCCGCCGATGATCACGCCATGCACTTTCGAATCGATCAGGTATTCGAGCACTTCGGCAAACGCGACAGGGTCGATACTGCCGTCCGCCTTCAATGGCGTGATGGCGGGCGTGAAGATGCCGTCAAAGTTCATGGTGTAGCCTCCAGTAGTTGAATGTCTGAATCTCGATCACTTCGAAACACGTCAGCTCTCGCGTCCGGCGCGGTACTGTCCCCACTTCAAATTCATGTTCACCCCCGCTGACAGAAACGGTTGCGGCGGGTTGTTGTTGGGCCGCGGCGCGTTGAGCAGGTAGTCGATCAGAGGGTCGTGTTCGCCGGCCAGCCAGTCGGCGAGAAGCTTCCCAGTGATGGTGCCCCGCGTGACGCCCAGGCCATTGCAACCCAGCGCACCGTAGACGTTGGGGGCCAGCTCACCGAAGAAGCCGTTGTGGTTGCGCGACATCGCCAGGGCGCCGCCCCAGGTGTATTCGAAGCCCACGTGCGGCAACATGGGAAAGCGCACATCGAATGACGCCTTGTGGCGACGCACGAAGCGGTCGTTGAATTTCTGATTGCTGCGTCCGTCGGGATTGAAGCTGAAGCTGTTGCGAATGAGCAGCCGGTTGTCCGGGGTACGCCTGACCGTGGTGCCGAAAGGATCCGCCGGAATGGCGCCCCAGAACGGCTTGCCACCCAGTGCCGCTTGTTCTTCCTCGGTCAACTGACGGGTGATGCTGCCGTAGGTGTAGATCGGCAACATTCGCCCCTGGAGAAAACCGAAACGCATGCCGAACGAGTTGTTGGCCAACACCAGCTTGTCGGCGGTGATGCTGCCATGGGCATGCCTGAGGACCGTCTTGGCGCCGTACTCGACATCGGTGATCGGTGTGCGCTCGTAGAGCGTGACATTCGCAGGCAGGCTGTCAGCCAGGCCTTTGACCAAGGCGGAAGGTTGGATCAGCACAGCGCCTGGGGTGTACAGGGCCTTTCTGTAGAAGCGCGTCCCGAGGTGATCGGGCAGTTCATCGGCGCCGATCATCTGGTAGGGCTGGTCGAGCTTGTCCAATCCCCGGCGATACGCTTCAAGCACGGCGATGCCGCGCTCCTCGACTGCCGCCTGATACTTGCCGCAGGCCTTGAGCTGGCAATCGATCGCGTGCTGGCTGACCAACTCCTTCAACGACAGTTGCCCGGCCAGGTTCAACCTGAGGCTGATCTTGGCCAGTTCGATATCGCCGATGTAATCTTCAGCGGCAATATCGTGGGGCAGGTCGATGGCGAAACCGGCATTCCTGCCCGAGGGGCCGAGCCCTACTTCCTGGGCTTCCACCAACACGATCTCTTCGTCGGGAAAGCGCAGCGCCAGCTGCCGAGCTGCCGCAAGACCCGTGAATCCTGCGCCCACCACGACCCAACGCGCGGTCCTGTGCCCCGAATGAGTGGGCATCGGCGTGCGTGGATAGCTCAGATGAAACCAACCACAGGTCTTGTCGTCCGCAGGCAGCGAGGTAACTTTCATGATCGTGACCATCGATAGTTGAGTTTGCCTGCCGTCAGCATGAGTTCACGGACAGGTAACAGCGCCAATGAGAAGTACGCGCGCAGCCGGACGCAGTCCGCTGATACGTACGTATCGGCAAGGCAGTGCGGTGACAGGGTGTAGCGGCCCTGACGGCAGTCGTCGTCAGGCGGCGCCAGGTGCGAGCAGGCACAGGGTCCGGCGCGGCAGCCGGCCCCTGTGTCATGCATCTATTTCTTCGCCGCAGCGCGAGCGTCCGCCAGCCAGCCGTCGTATTCGGCCTGGTGCGCCTTGATCCATTCGGCGGCATGCCGCTTGATATCGGCCAAGGACTTTTCACCTTTCTGCATGCGCAAGTTCTGCGCACTTTCATCGGCCGTGGTAATACGCACTTCGGACAGGAACTTGGTGGCCACCGGATTCTCTTCCGAGAATTCCTTGTTCATCACCGCGTAGACGGTGTCTACCGGGAAGCCCAGGTTCTTGCCATTGTAGAAAGTGTCCCTGGATTCCTTGCCATCGGGCAGCGATGTAAAGGGCACCGGCAGCCAGACCACGTCGCGGCCCTCCACCAGCACGCCGGCGATCCACTGCGGCACCCAGGTGAAGAACAGAATGGGCTTGCCTTGTTCGAAGCGCGCGATGGTGTCGGCCATGAGGGCGAAGTACGAGCCGCGGTTGTCAACCACCGTAGGCTCCAGGCCATAGGCTTTCATATGGTACTCGACCATGACTTCGCACCCCCACCCCGGGTTGCATCCGGTCAGGTCGGCCTTGCCATCGCCATTGCTGTCGAACAGCTTGGCGATTTCCGGCTTCTTCAGATCCGACAGGTCCTTGATGTTGTAGGCGTCTGCAGTTTTCTTGTCGATCATGTACCCCTGCAGCACCCCCTTCATCACTTCGCCGACCTTGACCATCGACTCATCGCCGCCAGCCTTGTTGTAGAAGCCTTCATGCAGGGCGCCCCACTCATGCACGGTGAAGTCCGCGTCACCGTACGACAGTGCCAGGAACATCGCCGGGTAATCGACCTCCTTGGGTGGCTTGACGTTGTAGCCCAGGTCTTTGAGGCCGGCTATGGCCACCTCCCCCCTGAAACGTTCTTCAGCGATGGATGGAAAGATGGGGGTGATCGACTTGCCGTCCCCAGGCTTGTTGGCATCGGCGGCGAACGCACCGAAGCTCAGAACGGTGCCAAGGACTGCCGCGGTGAGGCTGGCGAGCGCGGATTTCTGGAGGATTGCAGGGTTCATGAGTCACCACGTTCAAAGGTTATATAGGGTGAGCAGGCACGTTAATGAGTGATCGCAGTTTCGACTGGCTTCTTCTTTTTCAACTTCATCAGCAGGCCGACAGGGCCGGTTTCGTACCAGCGTTGGCCGGTTGCCAGATCCTTGCTGCGCTCGCCCATGGCCTGGGTGAGTCGATCGAGGAACACGGCAAGCAGTACCAGCCCGGCGCCGCCGACACTGGCCAGGCCCATGTCCAGCCTGCCGATACCGCTGAGTACCATCAGGCCCAGGCCACCCACGGAAATCATGGACGCCACCACCACCATCGAAAGCGACAGCATGAGCGTTTGATTGAGGCCGGCCATCATGGTCGGCGCGGCCAGCGGCAGTTGGACCTTCAAGAGCATTTGCGTCGCCGTGCAGCCGAACGCCCTGGCGGCCTCGACCTTGTCTTCGGGCACTTGGCGGATGCCCAGATTGGTCAGACGTACCAATGGCGCCACCGAGAAGATGATGGTGACGATCACTCCGGGCACGTTGCCGATGCCGAACAGCATGACCACCGGCACCAGGTAGACGAATGCCGGCAGCGTCTGCATGGCGTCCAGTACCGGACGAATGATCATCTCGAGCCGATCGCTGCGCGCGCTCAATATCCCCAGTGGAATGCCGATGACGGCACAGAAGACCAGCGATGTGAGCACCAGCGCGAGGGTGACCATGGCGTCCTCCCACACACCGATCAGCCCCAGTGCGGTGAGGGTGGCCAGGGTGAACAGGGCAATTCGCTTGCCGCCGATCTGCCAGCTGATCAGCGCGGCGATGATGATGAACACGGTAGGCGGCGCTGACAGCAAGCCTGCCTGGATGCCATCGAGTACCTGATCCACCGGCCAGCGAATCGAACGGAATACATCACGGAAGTTATGAACGAGATACTTGAGAACACCCTCGACCCATGTCCCGAGCGGTACGTTTATGGTTTTGAAAGGATCCAGAAGATTAAAGTCGGACATAGCCCACCTCAGAGACGACCCGAAAGCTGATCGTGGATTTATCGGCTGCTCAAGCAGTTCAACAGGTGACCTTGCGAGATGGTCCCCTTGTACAAACCCCCACGGTCCACGACAGGCATGGGCGTGTGCGAGGCGGCAACGAGCGGAACGATTTCGCGCAGCAGCGCATCCGCATCGATAGGCGTGTGTCGACCGGGCTCGTAGACGATGCGGGCGTCCAGCTGGGCGATATCGCCCGCCCGCAGGATGCGGCTGGTATCGAACCCTTCGAAGAAGTCCTTGACGTAGGTGTTGGCTGGATTGCAGAGCAGTTCGCGCGGGGTGCCGATCTGTACCACTCGGCCGCCCTCCATGATTGCAATGCGGTGCCCGATCCGGACGGCCTCTTCGATGTCGTGGGAAATGAAGATGATGGTGCGGTTCTGCTCGGCCTGTAGCTTGATCAGTTCGCCCTGCATTTCGCTGCGGATCATCGGGTCGAGTGCCGAGAACGCTTCGTCCATCAGCAGGATGGCCGGGTCGTTGGCCAGCGCCCTTGCCAGCCCGACGCGCTGCTGCATGCCGCCGGACAACTGATGCGGATAGCTGTGTTCTTGCCCGGCCAGCCCCACCTGCCGCAAGGCCACCACGGAACGGCTGTAGCGTTCCTTTTCGCTGACCCCGCTGATCTCGAGGCCGAAGCTGACGTTATCGATCACGCTCATGTGGGGCATGAGGGCAAACGACTGGAAGACCATGCCCATGTCCTTGCGCCGCACTTGCAGCAGGTCTTTGTCGGCCAGGCCGGTGATTTCCTTGCCATTGAGGAATATCGAGCCGGAAGTGGGCTCTATCAGCCGGTTGAAGAGGCGCACCATGGTGGATTTGCCCGAACCGGAAAGCCCCATGATCACGAAGATCTCGCCACGCTTCACGGAGAAGTTCGCATCGAACACACCGATGACCTGGCCCGTCTTTTCGAACACTTCGGCCTTGGAAGCGCCCTCGCGCAACATATTCATGGCCACTTTGGGTTGTGCCCCGAAGACCTTGTATACATTGTGTACGGATATTATATCGTCGGCGTTATTCATACCTTGCCTCCTCCGCGCCAACACTCATTGCAGTAGGCAAATCATGGCAACGCGAAACATGTTGTAAGGGGCAGTGGTACGGGTAATTGTTCATCGCAACGATTTCCTTGTTTTTTATTCTTACCCCCAGGAATTAGGGTGTTTTTTCAATCTATGCCCAATGTGTACTCAGATCCAACAACATTTACAGCCCTTATTCGATAACGTTGGGTTATCGGTTCTGTATGGTTTGCGCAGCAGGCTTCTGCCATGCCAGCAAGCGACCGAAGCGCATCGAAAACGACACCGAACCGACACGGCGAAGCCAGGGTGCTATACCCTCGCCGCCGACCGAGCACAGCGGTACTGACAGGAGGTTGCGCATGTCGAAGCACGTTGACCCGGATACGATTCTGCTCAAGATGCCTTCGCTGCGCGCAGTCAAGGCCTTCGTGGCCGCCGCCAAGTACGAAAGCTTCACACGGGCTGCAGAGGCGCTGTGTGTATCCCAGGCGGCGATCAGTCGCCAGATCAAGGAACTCGAGGTTCACCTGGGCGCGGCACTGTTCACCCGTGTAGGTCGCGCGGTGGAACTAACCCCGGCAGGGACGCTGTTTTTCGACGCGGCCCACCTGTCGTTCGTCAATATTGCCCAGGCCGCTGAGCGTATTCGTAGTGCGCAATCCGAAAAGCGGGTGCTGACCATCTGTTGCTCACCGGCGTTTTCCGCTTTATGGCTGTCGAGCAACCTGCCGGAATTCTTCGCCCAGAGCGAAGGCATCGAGCTCAATCTGATTACCACGCAGAACTTTCTGACCATGGAACCCGGTGTCCAGCCCGATGCATTCATCACCAAGATTGCGCGCATACGCGACGGCTACAAGAACTACCACCTGTGCCACGACCTGATCTATCCGGTGTGCACGCCGGCGTATCTGCAACAGCATCCGGAGATCGCCTCCCTGGACGGTATACGCGACTCCGCGTTGCTCAACCTGAGTCCCTATGGCCGTTCCCAGGTCGCGGAGCATGTCGACTGGGGGGTGTGGTTTGCCTTCCAGGCCATTGACCTGGACGATCGCCCCGCTGCCAGCCCGGCCATCTTCAATGCCAATGACTACAACTTGATCATCAGTATGGTGCTGACCCATCAGGGCATCGCATTGGGCTGGAACCATCTGGTCAGTGGACTCATCGGCAAAGGCCTGCTGGTCAGGCCGATTGCGGATCAAGTGCAGTTGCGCAATAGCTGCCACTACCTGGCGTGCAAGGAAAACTCGGACAACGAAGATGCGTTGCGCAGATTTCGTGAATGGATGCTCGGCAAATTTCCCAGACGGTAACATTCAAGCGCCGTTCAGCATTACTGGACGTTATGCATAGCCCTGCGAAAAAGTTGCTCGCGCCTTGGCGGCGATGCGCTCATCGTTGAATCACGTCGGTCAGCACTGACCTGCAGGATCATTCGAAGGAGCCGCTGGATGTCGCTTTTCCTGTTCTGCCGAGATTTCGATTTTCAACAGGCACCTGCCAAGACCCAACAGATCCTCATGAACAGCCTGCTCGATATTCTCGGGGTCATGGCGGGAGCGACGGGCAACGACACCAGCAAAGCTGTCCGGCGATACGCCCGAGCGCATTACCCTGGGGGCGAGTTCACCAGTCGCATGATCTTCGACGGCCAGCGGGTCAATGTGCTCGGTGCCGGCTGGGCGGGTGGATTCACTGCCGACAGCCTCGACGCCCACGAGGGTCACTTCACCTCCAAGGGCCACGCAGGCGCCACTGTGGTGCCCGCCCTGCTCGCCCTGGCAGATGCGCTGGCCCACCAAGGCAAGCCAGTGAGCGGTCGTGAACTGTTGACGGCGCTGTGCATCGGCTACGAAACCGCCCTGCGCGCAGGCGTCGCATTGATGGCCACCTCGCCGACCTACCATGCCTCTGGCGGCTTCTCGGGCATTGGTGTGGTGTGTGCCGGGGCGAGGATGCTGGGCTTCGACGAATCGACATTCCGTCACGCGCTGGGCATCGCCGAATACTTCAGCGCACGCTGCCCGATGATGCGCGTGGTGCAGTCACCGACCATGCTGCGCGACGGCCACGGCGCGGGCGCGTTCGTGGGACTCAACGCATTGCTGATGGCACGCGAAGGCATGACCGGGGCACCCGCGGAAACCATAGAGGACGAATCCGTCGCGGCGTTCTGGCAGGATCTGGGCCATCGCTGGGAAATCGACAGCCAATACTTCAAGCCATGGCCCGTCTGCCGTTGGGCTCAGCCTGCGCTTACGGCAATGGTGGCACTGCAACAGGTATCGGGCGGCATCGAGGTCAATCGGATCGAGAAGATTCGCGTCGAGACGTTCTTCGAATCGGTCTGCCTGCAGGGGCACACGCCTGCCAACGCCGACGAAGCGCAATACGCCCTGGCATTCCCTCTGGCCGCGCTTATCGTCCGGGGCAAGGTCGGGCCCGAAGAAGTCACGGGCGCATCGATCTGCGCCCCGGACATTCTCGCCATGAGCGCCAGGATCGAGATCGTGGAAGCGCCGGATCTCTCGGCGCGTTTCCCTGAAGAGATCCTGTCGCGGGTCATCGTTACCCTGGACAACGGTGAGGTGCTGCGTAGCCAGACCACGGCAGCCAAGGGTGACCCTGAAACCGCAATGACCATTGCGGAACTGGAAAGCAAGTACGACATGTTCGCTTCGGTGTCGCTGGATGAAAAAACCCGCGAAGCGATCAAGGCAGCGGTCAAGAACCTGGCTTCATCGTCATCGGCGATAGAGGCGCTCTCGGAGATCTTTCAAGCCCCAACTGCACCTGGGGCCAACCCGACTGAAGTGCGCCACGGACGGCTCGACGAAGGGAGCGAGCACGCGATCCATTCATAACCTGCCCGCATTGATTGCACGCCTTAAATGTCGTTTGATCCGCCTCGATTGGCGGGTATAGGCTGCGATCAATAGCCAGTCGGCAATGCCGAGCTGCATCTAACCTGGCCCCCAAGGTCTGCATCCTGGAGGAAATATGGATTTCAAGAAAACCGTTTTTGATCTGGTTTCCCAACGCAAGCCCAACCACTCGCTACCAGGCGCGCTCTATAGCAGTGATGAAGTCTATCGCCAGGACCTCGAGCAGATCTGGCACAAGGACTGGATCTTTGCAGGCCACACTTTCGAAGTTGCCAAACCCGGTCAGTACATGACGCTTCAGGTAGGCGATTACCCCGTGGTCATCGTGCGCAGCAAGGACGGCGAAGTCAGAGCGTTCCACAACGCCTGCCGCCACCGTGGGGCCAAGGTCTGCGAAGCCGCGCAGGGCAAGGTCGCCAAGCTGGTCTGCCCGTACCACAAATGGACGTTCGAGCTCGATGGCAAGCTGTTGTTCGCAGGCAACATGGGCCAGGACTTCGACAAGAGCCAATACAACCTCAAACCGGTGCACTGCGAAGTGGTGAACACTTACATCTACGTGTGCGTAGGTGTGGTCAAACCTGACTTCGAATCGTTCCGAAAAGCTGTGGATCCGTTCGTGGCACCGCACAACCTTGAAGAATGCAAAGTTGCCTTCGAGTCGAACATCATCGAGAAAGGCAACTGGAAACTGGTGTTCGAGAACAATCGCGAGTGCTATCACTGCGACGGCTCGCACCCTGAACTCTTGAACTCGTTCGTCGATAATCTTTCAGTGGGTGGCACCAGCGGGGAAGACGATCCGGAACTGGCGGCATACTGGAACAAGTGTGAAAAGGCAGGCCTGCCCAGTCGCTTGGTCATGGATATCCATGGCCGTTTCCGCATGACCCGGATACCGCTGTCGGCGGGCGCTGTCAGCTACACCATGGACGGCAAACCTGCCGTCAACGGTCGCCTGGACAAGTCTGGCGAGCCCGACATCGGCGCCTTGCTGTACTTCAACTATCCGTCGACCTGGAACCACTTTCTGGGCGACCACGCGTTGAGCTTCCGCGTGCTGCCCATCAGCGCCACGGAAACCCTGGTGACCACCAAGTGGCTGGTGCACAACACCGCCATGGAAGGTGTGGACTACGATCTGGATCGCCTGACCAAAGTCTGGATTGCCACCAACGACCAGGACAGGACGCTGGTAGAGGGCACCCAGCGTGGGGTCACTTCCCCGTCGTTCGAACCCGGCCCGTTCTCCGAAACGGCTGAAACCGGCGTTTGCCAGTTCGATGACTGGTACTGCAATACCATGCTCGATCGCCTGCAGGGGCCGATCCCTTTGAAGTCGGTTGGCTAGGTTCGAAGCCGGGGGGGCAATTGCCCTCCCGCGCCCTGTCTGCACAGCAACCGCGTGGCCGAACCACGCGCACCGCCCTCCCTCCTTGCCACGCAAGCATGGCGCTGTCACAGTCGATGCCGCATAATTCCCCGATTCGTTTTCGGGAGGCAGTGGGGCGCATTCGTAGCCCCTCCTAGATCAATGGCTCATATTCTCTACGGCATCAAAGCCTGCGACACCATGAAAAAGGCCCGCACCTGGCTCGACGAGCATCAGGTGGCGTACGCCTTTCATGACTACAAGAGCGCCGGTATCGACCGCGAGCGCCTGGCCCGCTGGTGCGACGAGCACGGCTGGCAGGTGCTGCTGAACAAGGCCGGTACCACCTTCCGCAAGCTTGGCGACGAGCAGAAGGCCGACATCGACCAGGCCAAGGCCATCGAGCTGATGCTCGCCCAGCCGTCGATGATCAAGCGCCCGGTGTTGCAGCTTGGCGACAAGACCGTGATCGGCTTCAAGCCTGATATCTACGCAGCGGCCCTTGCCTGACGCGGGCCCGCACTTATTCTGCACGAGGTAATTCCATGTCCAATTCCCTGTTCAGCCTGGCCTTCGGTGTCGGCACGCAAAACCGTCAAGGCACCTGGCTGGAAGTGTTCTATGCACAGCCGTTGACCAATCCGTCCACCGCACTGGTCGATGCCATCGCTCCGCTGCTGGGTTACACCGGTGGCAACCAGGCCGTTGCCTTCAGCAACACCCAGGCCTCGCAGCTGGCCGAGGCGCTCAAGCACGTCGACCCGGCGCAAGCCGCCCTGTTGACCCGCCTGGCCGAGAGCCACAAGCCGCTGGTCGCGACGCTGCTGGCCGAAGACGCCGCGCTGACCTCCACGCCCGAGGCGTACCTGAAGCTGCATCTGCTGTCCCATCGCCTGGCGCAGCCACACGGCCTGAACCTGGCCGGTATCTTCCCGCTGCTGCCCAATGTCGCCTGGACCAGCCAGGGCGCGGTCGACCTGGCCGAACTGGGTGAGCGTCAGCTGGAAGCACGCCTGAAGGGCGAACTGCTGGAAGTGTTCTCGGTGGACAAGTTCCCCAAGATGACCGACTACGTGGTGCCGGCCGGCGTGCGTATCGCCGACAGCGCGCGCGTGCGCCTGGGCGCCTACATCGGCGAAGGCACCACCGTCATGCACGAGGGCTTCGTCAATTTCAACGCCGGCACCCAAGGCCCAGGCATGATCGAAGGCCGTGTCTCGGCGGGCGTTTTCGTCGGCAAGGGCTCGGACCTGGGCGGCGGCTGCTCGACCATGGGTACCCTGTCCGGTGGCGGCAACATCGTCATCAAAGTAGGTGAAGGCTGCCTGATCGGCGCCAATGCCGGTATCGGCATTCCATTGGGCGACCGCAACACCGTCGAAGCCGGTCTGTACATCACGGCCGGCACCAAGGTGGCGCTGCTCGATGAACAGAACCAGTTGGTCAAGACCTTGAAGGCACGCGACCTGGCCGGCCAGCCCGACCTGCTGTTCCGGCGCAATTCGGTGACCGGTGCCGTGGAGTGCAAGAGCCACAAGTCGGCCATCGAACTCAACGAAGCGCTGCACGCTCACAACTAAGTGGCGATATCGGGCCCGGCATCCCTGCCGGGCCTTTTGCCTGGGGTCTTCGACCATGCTCCATGCCTCCCCCTGGCGCTCTGACTTTCCAGCCATCGCCGCCTTGCACCAGCAGCAACAGACCTACCTGGACAGCGCTGCAACCGCGCAGAAACCGCAAGCCGTGATCGACGCTATCAGCCATTACTATGGCCACGGCGCGGCCAACGTACATCGCGCCCAGCACCTGCCGGGGTCATTGGCTACCCGTGCGTTCGAAGCCAGCCGCGAGAAGGTCGCACGGTGGCTGAATGCAGGCAATCCCGAGCAGATCATCTTCACTCACGGCGCGACCAGTGCGCTGAATCTGCTTGCCTATGGCCTGGCCGAGCAACTGCAGCCCGGCGATGAACTGGTAATCAGCGCTGCAGAGCACCATGCCAACCTGCTGCCCTGGCAACAGCTGGCCAAACGTCGTGGCCTGCCATTGCGGGTGCTGCCGCTGGATGCCAGTGGCGTGGTCGACCTGCAAGCGGCTGCGCAGATCATCGGCCCACGTACCCGGCTGCTGGCAGTGACCCAACTGTCCAACGTCTTCGGCGCGTGGCAACCGCTGCCGGAACTGCTGGCGCTGGCGCGTGCGCAAGGCGCGATCACGGTGGTGGATGGCGCCCAGGGCGTCGTCCATGGACGCCATGATGTCGAGCGCCTGCAGTGCGATTTCTATGTGTTCTCCAGCCACAAGCTGTATGGCCCGGACGGCGTCGGCTTGCTGTATGGCCGGCGCGAGGCCTTGCAGAAGCTGGCGCACTGGCAGTTCGGCGGCGAAATGGTGCATCACGCCGATTACCAGAGTGCGAGTTTCCACCCTGCACCCCTGGGCCATGAAGCAGGCACCCCGCCCATCGCCGGTGTGATCGGACTGGGCGCGACCCTGGATTACCTGAGCAATCTGGACGCCCAGGCCGTGGCCGCACACGAAGCATGCCTGCATGCGCAATTGCTGGCGGGGCTGCACGCGCGCAGCGGTGTGCGCTTGCTTGGCACGCCGCAGGCCGCGCTGGCCAGTTTCGTCGTGGAGGGCGTACACAACGCCGATCTGGCGCACTTGCTGACCGATCAAGGCATCGCCGTGCGCGCCGGCCATCACTGCGCCATGCCCTTGATGAAGCACCTTGGGTTGTCTGGCGCCATTCGTGTGTCCTTGGGGCTGTACAACGACTCAGGCGACCTGCAACGGTTTTTCGAGGCACTGGACAAGGCGTTGGAGATACTGACATGAACCTCAACCCACAGGCTGAAGACGCACTTCAGGCTTTCAGGCAGGCCG
This sequence comes from Pseudomonas sp. CFBP 13719, assembly GCF_014842095.1. Taxonomy (NCBI): domain Bacteria; kingdom Pseudomonadati; phylum Pseudomonadota; class Gammaproteobacteria; order Pseudomonadales; family Pseudomonadaceae; genus Pseudomonas; species Pseudomonas sp. CFBP 13719. The sequence goes on from NZ_JACYVB010000008.1 coordinate 248,826, forward strand.
CCGGTTGGGAGCAGCGGGCGCGTTTGTTGATGCAGTGGGGCGAGCGTCTGGAACCGCTGGACGATGGGCAGAAAGTGGACGCCAACCGTGTGCATGGGTGCGAAAGCGTGGTGTGGTTGGTGGCTGAGCGGCAGGATGAGCGCTGGCACTTCAGGGCCGCCAGTGATGCACGGATGATCCGTGGCTTGCTGGCGCTGCTGCTGGTGCGGGTCGAGGGGCTGGACTCCCAGGCGCTGCACGCGCTGAACCTGGGCGAGTGGTTCGAACAACTGGGCCTGGGGCGGCAGCTGTCGCCCTCGCGCAGCAATGGGCTGAATGCGGTGTTGAAGCGGATGGGCGAGCTGGTGTGAACCTTTGGGTCGGGTGGGGATTTCTTCGCGGCCGCTGACCGCTCCCACAGGGTGACACATGCACCGCATTACCCCCGCCCGTGGGAGCGGTCAGCGGCCGCGAATGAAGCCGACACGGTGGATCAGATACACGCCAAACCGATTCACGCCTTGACCCTATCTGCCGGACGCCGCACCCCAGCCACGATCTTGTCGACCGCCTTGGTCGCCGCCACCATGCCAAAGGTCGCCGTCACCATCATCACCGCCCCGAACCCCCCGGCGCAGTCCAGCTTCACACCGTCACCGACGAAACTCTTTTGCAGGCAAATGCTGCCATCGGGCTTGGGGTACCGCAGCTGTTCGGTGGAGAACACACAGGGCACGCTGTAGTGGCGCGTGACCGTGCGTGAAAACCCATAGTCGCGACGCAGTGTCGAACGCACCTTGGAGGCCAGTGGATCGTTGAACGTCCGGTTCAGGTCGCAGACCTGGATCAAGGTCGGGTCGATCTGTCCGCCGGCGCCCCCAGTGGTGATGATCTGGATCTTGCGTCGCTTGCACCAGGCGATCAGCGCGGCCTTGGCATTCACGCTGTCGATGCAGTCGATCACGCAGTCGATGTTTGGCGTGATGTATTCGGCCATGGTGTCGCGAGTGACGAAATCCGCCACCGCGTGCACCGTGCAGTCGGGATTGATGCCGCGCAGCCGCTCGGCCATCACCTCGACCTTGGGCTTGCCCACGGTGCTGTCCAGCGCATGCAACTGCCGGTTGGCATTGCTGACGCAGACGTCGTCCAGGTCGAACAGCGAGATCTCCCCGACCCCGGTGCGGGCGATCGCTTCCGCCGCCCACGAGCCGACGCCACCCACACCGACGATGGCCACGTGCGCATCACGCAGGCGCTGCATGCCCTCCAAGCCATACAGGCGGGCAATGCCGGCGAAACGCGGATCTTCTGTACTCATCACACGGCACCTCAAAAAACCGGCGCGCAGTATACACCACACCCCACTGTAGGAGCGGTCATCGGCCGCGAAGGACGCACCGCGGCCTGCCTGAACACCGCGCCGCCCTTTTCGCGGCCACGGACCGCTCCTACGCACGAACGCTGAACCATTCACACCGTAGGAGCGGTCATCGGCCGCGAAGGACGCACCGAGGTTCGCCTGATACACCGCGCGGCCTTTTCGCGGCCACGGACCGCTCCTACGACCGAATGCTGCACCATTCACACCGTAGGAGCGGTCATCGGCCGCGAAGGGCGCACCGCGGTTCGCCTGATACACCGCGAGGCCTTTTCGCGGCCACGGACCGCTCCTACGACCGAATGCTGCACCATTCACACTGTAGGAGCGGTCATAGGCCGCGAAGGGCGCACCGCGGTTCGCCTGATACACCGCGAGGCCTTTTCGCGGCCACGGACCGCTCCTACGCACGGGAAAACGTTAATATAGCGCCTGACCGTCATTATCCGAGGTGAACCCCATGAGTTCGTCCACACCCCATACCGCCAAGCTCGATCGCATTCTCGCCGATGCCCAGCGCGAGCGCGAAAGCGGCTATCGCGACAAGGCCCTGCGCATGTACCCCCACGTGTGCGGCCGCTGTGCCCGCGAGTTCGCCGGCAAGCGCCTGAGCGAGCTGACCGTGCACCACCGCGACCACAACCACGACAACAACCCCCAGGACGGCTCCAACTGGGAACTGCTGTGCCTGTACTGCCACGACAACGAGCACTCGCGCTACACCGACCAGCAGTACTACGCCGAAGGCTCGACCAGCAGCCCGACCATCGCCAAGGCGACCCACAACCCCTTCGCGGCCCTGGCCGGTTTGATGAAAAAAGACTGAGCGAGCACGTGGCCAACAAACGGTACAGCTGCATCGGGTTATTCAACCCCAAATCCCCGGAAAACGTCGGCTCGGTCATGCGCGCCGCCGGTTGCTACGGGGTCAACTCGGTGTTCTATACGGGCAAGCGCTACGAGCGTGCGCGCGACTTCGTCACCGACACCAAGCGGGTTCACTACGACATTCCGCTCATCGGCATCGACGACCTGCAGAAAATCATCCCGCTGGGCTGCACCCCCGTGGCCGTCGAGCTGGTCGACGGCGCACGCCCGCTGCCCGAATACACCCACCCGGATCGCGCCATCTACATCTTCGGCCCCGAGGACGGCAGTCTCGACCAAAGCGTGCGCGACTGGTGCGAAGACACCATCTACATCCCCACCACCGGCTGCATGAATCTGGCCGCTACGGTCAACGTTGTGCTTTACGACCGCCTGGCCAAAGGCAACAACACGCGCTCCGGGCCCAAATTCAAATAAGCCGATGGAACAGCGTGAAGATTTGGCAGTCAGCTTGTTATCACTGCCCTATCAGGAGATTCACCATGAGCGACAGCAAAACCGTGGACGTTATCAAATCCGTTACCCAGCCCGACTACCATAACGTCAAGGGTTGGGAACGCGCCGGCTCGCTGCTGGTGGGCGTCGTCTCGATCGGCAAGGGTCTGCGCCGCGGCGGGATCTTCGGTCTGATCCAGGTGGCCATTGGTGGCGCGGCCCTGGCCCGCGGCTGGAGCGGTCACTGTGCGGCCAAGTCACTGGCCGAGAAAGGCCGCAGCGATCTGGAAGAGATCCGCAACAAGATCGAACGCGCTGGCGAAGATCTGCTGAACCTGAAGAAAAATGCCGATTCGGCGACCGACACCGCTACCGTGACCGGCGAAGACCCGGCGGTAACGCCTAAGGTCTGAGTGACTCGGCTCTCAACAGCGCCCCTCTGCATGTCATGCTGCAGCGGGGCGCAGCTTTATCTGCCGAGCCACCAGCGCGACGAATCAACCCGCGCGAAAGATCAGATAGTCTTCCCAGTCGTCTTCGTCGACATCCTTCTCGCTGACCATTTTCCCGGACTGCGAAATACGCTGTTTATGCACCTGTTCGCGGTCACCGCAAACCAGATGATGCCAAAGCGGCAGGTCCTGCCCCTGGCTGACCAGGCGATAACCGCAGGTCGGTGGTAACCACTTGAATTGATCGGCCTGGCCCGGCGTCAGCTGGATACAGTCAGGCACCTGGGCTTTGCGCCGCGGGTAGTCGCTGCACTGACAGGTCTTGAGATCAAGCATCTTGCACGCCACACGGGTGTAGTAGACGCTCTCGTCGTCTTCGTCCTCAAGCTTCTGCAGGCAGCACAGGCCACAACCGTCGCACAGGGATTCCCACTCGAGCGGATCGAGTTGCTCGAGCGTCTTGCGCATCCAGAAGGGTTCGACGATGGCAGCCATGTGACCGAGAGTCCTGTACGAAATTGACGGCTCAGGCGCGGGCAGTACCTGAAAGGGCCGCCAGTCTAGTGCGCCCTGCAGCGCGGGCCAAGCCCTGGCGACTGCCGGTAAGCTTCACTTGTCAGGCGCGATCGATTCGCAGTAGTTTTTACCCCCTGCCCTCCATCACCCTTCAATCAGGAATGCCATGAGCGCCAATCCCCGCATCGCCGACTATGCCATCCACGAGCAATTCATCAATCGCTGGTCGCCACGCGCGTTCGAGCCGGTCGAGATCGAACAGGACACCCTGCTCAGCTTCTTCGAAGCCGCCCGCTGGGCCGCCTCGGCGTACAACTCGCAACCCTGGCGTTTTCTCTACGCGCGCCGCGGCACGCCGAACTGGGAGCGCTACCTGGGCCTGCTCAATGAATTCAACCGCTCCTGGGCGCAGCATTCGTCGGCCATCGTGATCATTGCCTCGAAGACCACCTTCACCGCCCCCGGCGCCACCGAAGAATCACCGGCGTTGTGGCACACCTTCGACACCGGCTCGGCCTGGGCCCACCTCGCCCTGCAAGCCAGCATCAGCGGCTGGCACACCCATGGCATGGCCGGCTTCGATCAGGATAAAACCCGTGAAGAGCTGAAGGTCCCCGCTGAATACGCGCTGCACGCCGCCGTGGCCATCGGCAAGCTGGGTGACAAGGCCACCCTGGCCGAGTACCTGCAAGGCCGCGAACTGCCCAGCCCACGCCTGCCGTTGAGCCAGCTGGTGGCCGAAGGCGACTTCACGCTGTAGCAAGTCTTTAAACCGACGGGGCGGCGGACCTAACGCCGCCGCCCCTGACCCACTCAATACCCGCGCGCGAAATCCACTTCGCCGCGCAGCGCCTTGCCGTCCTGCCACGCCTGCAGGTTTTCGGCGAATAGCTCGACCATCGCCAGCGGCGAGGTAGGCGCTGCGCTGTGACCGGTGAGCAGCAAGCCCCAGGCCGTCCAGAACGGGTGTTTGACCGGCAACGGCTCCTGACGACAGACGTCGATCACAGCCCCAGCCAGGTGCCCTTCCTTGAGCGCTTCCACCAGATCCGCATCCACCACCGCCACGCCGCGTCCGGCATTGATGAACAGCGCCTGCGGCTTGAAGCGCTTGAACAGCGCGGCGTCGAACAGATCGTGGGTCTGCACGGTATCGGGCAGCAGGTTGATGACATAGTCGGCCTGCTCCACCAGACGCCCGAGCTCTTCGAGCGGCGCCACCTCGACGAACGGTGACAACTCCCTTGCAGTGCTGGCCACACCTATCAGCGTGACGCCGAAGGGTTGCAGGAATTTCGCCACCGCTTGGCCAATCTCGCCGACGCCGACAATCAGCACGCGACGCCCGGCCAGGCTGCAACCGGGGCGTGGATCCCACTTGCGCTCGACCTGGCTGACCAGTCGTGCCAGCACTTCGCGCTCATGGCCCAGCATATAGGTCAGCATGTACTCGGCCATGACCTGGCCGAAGATGCCAACGGCGCGGGTCAGGCGATAGGCACGCGGCAGGCCGTCGCCCAATAGCGGGGTGATGCCCGCCCACGTCGACTGCGCCCACTGCGGCGTCGCGCCGGTGCGCAGCAGGTTGACGAACAGGTCCGGCTGGCCGAGCCAGACCGGGCAGTCCGCCGCCAGCCGCGCCAGCTCGGCGGGGTCGCCACTGGTTTGTACATTCAAATGGGGAGCAGCTGCGCCGAGCAACTTGGCGTAAACGGCATAATCGTGTTCGGCGATCAGAACGCGGGTCATTGCGAGGCCTTGGTCAAGACAGCTGCGCGAACCTGTATCGGCAGGGCGGCAGCAGGCAGGGTTAATCAGATAAGGAGAGTCAGATAGGGTCGTTGCGGCGCAGCAGCTCTTCGGGAAGATGCTCGATGTACTCGTCTTCGGCAGGCGGCATCTGCAGGTGGTAACCCTGGGTTTCCAAGTGTTCGAGCACCAGGTTGATGTCTTCGCGCGCCAGGGCACGTTCCGGGCTGAGCACCAGATCGAAGGCGTGCACCGGTTTGCCGAACACACCCAACAGCCCTTCGGGGACGCGCTCCAGCGCATCGCTCTTGAGCACATAGAGGTACATCTCGTTCTTGCGCGGGCTGCGGTAGATCGAACAGATACGTTTCATGGCTGGTCTCCAGCGGTGGCCAGGCTATCGAGCAGGGCCTGCCCCATGCGCTCGCGTCGCCATCCACGCAGCGAATCGGGCAATTGATAGGGGCCGTCGGGGTAGCCCGTCTTGAGCAACGCCTCGAGGGTCTTCTTGCGCAGCATCAGCTCGGGCGCCATGTTCAGACGCTCGGCTTCACGCTGGCCAATCGCACGTAACTGCTTGAGCACGGCCGACGCTTCGATCGGCAGCGGCTCGGGCAGCACCGCGGGCCACTGCTCGGGCGCAACACTGGCAGCAGACTTGATCAACGCCAGGATCTGCTCGCCATCCTGGCGGACGGTGCGCGGATGCATGTCTTCGATCTTGGCCAGCGTCTGCAGGTTGTCCGGTTGCAGCTTGGCCAGCGGCCACAGCGACTGCTCGCGCACGATGCGGTTGCGTGGCAGGTCGCGCGCACGGGCTTCCCGTTCGCGCCAGGCACATAGCTCGCGCAATACCGCCAACTGCGCGCGTGACAGTTTCCAGGCCAGCTTGGCGTCACGGTACAGCTCGTCGGGGTTCACTTCGCGACGCAGCTGCGCCACCAATTCGGCGCCGTCTTCGAGCACCCAGGCGTACTTGTCGTCGGACAGCTGCGGACGCAGCTTTTCGAACACCTCGGCCAGGTGCACCGCATCCTCGGCAGCGTAGCTGACCTGAGTGTCGGACAGCGGTCGCTGCAGCCAATCCGAACGCGTCTCACCCTTGGGCAACTCGATGCCCAGCACTTCCTGGACCAGGCGCGAATAGCCCATAGAGAAACCAAGATTGAGGTAGGCGGCGGCCAGCTGGGTGTCGAACAGCGGCGCCGGCAGGCTGCCGGTCAGGCGCAGCAGCACTTCGAGGTCTTCGCTGCAGGCGTGCAGCACCTTGATGACTGCGGGATTTTCCAGCAGCTGCGTCAGCGGTTGCCACTGGGTGATCGACAGAGGGTCGATGAGGAAAGCGCTGGCGCCATCGCCGATCTGCAACAGCCCTGCGATGGGGTAGAAGGTGTCGACCCGCATGAATTCGGTGTCGAGGGCAACGTACGGCAAGCTCTGCCAGTGGGCGCAATGCTCAGCCAGGCTGGCATCGTCGCGAATCCAGTGAATATCGATGGCCACAAGGCTCTCCCACGAATAATGGCGCGCAGTATATATCGGCCCTGCTTCCACGGGGACATCCATGCGCGCCTGCGGTCGTTAATCCGGCGAGCGCCCGTTGCGGGCACATGCATTGAACGATCTGCCCCCAGCGGGGGGTCGAACCTAGGCATCGGGTCATTTTCCATGGCCCATCATTCTGTCCACCCCACCCAGAGGTGTCGAGATGCCGGTAAAACACAACCTGTTCGCTGATTTGCAACAGAGCAAGGAAGAAGTCGAAAACCGCGCCAAGAGCGACGATCGGCTTAGTCAGCTACTGACCCAGTACCATGTCAGCGACGCCGACGTGGTCAAGGCCGAAGACCGCGCCGCGCCGGACGACGAGGTCAAGAAGCTCAAGGAAAAACGCCTGCTGATCAAGGACAAGATCGTCCAGCATCTGGGCTGACCCTACCCATCGCAGCGGCGCATGCGCGCCGCCTCCCGCTGCACTGACCCTGCTTCACAGCGTTGACGATTCGCGCTTCAGGTCTGCATGACGAAAGGGCTTTGTGGCCCCGGACAGCGAGGTGGCCACTTGATCGAGCCAGTGCTCGGCAGTGAATTTTGGCGCAGCCCCCGCGAGCATGATCAGCATCAGGCCCGGCAACAGCTTGGCCGGCCCCAGGCGTTGCAGGTTCCAACGCTCCAGCACCAGCAAGAATGCAAAGGCGGCGCTACCGCCAATCAGTGCGCCCATGATGGCCTCCGCCATCGGGTGGATCACATTGCCCACCAGCGTCGCGGCGAACCATATTCCGAAGCCGATACCCGCCAAGGCCGTCGGCCAGCGCAGGTACGGGTGAACCTGCCGCGCCAGAACGCTCGCCAGCACCGGCACCATCAGGCAGGCATTCATCGCATGACCGCTGAACACCGCAACATTCAACGATGGCAGGCCGATGCCCCAGCCCTTGAACAGGATTTTGCTGGCACCCACCAGGCCATAGGCGCACAGCACCGTCAGCAACCACACCGTACAAGCCGGGCGTGAACCGGCCAACCACAACCAAGCGGCAATCACCAGCGCAATTGGAAACATCACGGTGATAGCACCGTATTCCAACAACATGCATCACTCCTTCAAAATCGAACAGGCGGCGCCAGGCGTGAAGCCCGGCGCGACGTCAAAGCGTCTTGTTGAGCGTTATACGCGAGATATCATTCACCGCGATGTACTTCTTGGCATTCTTCGACACACGCATGCAGCCAAATACCAGTACGTAGGCACCGGCCAGGTCCTCCAGTTCATGGATGGGGAAACGCTGGGTGAAATCATCGACCAGCGAACCGTCGACCACCACGCTCAAGTCTTGCCGCCCACCGGTGTTGAGCCACAGACTCGGTGGCTGATCACCCGACTGCGCCGCATCGGACACCAAGCCCCAGTAACCGCGCATGCGTTCCAGCTCATCGAACTCGGCGCGGGCGAACGGCACGAAGAAATCGCGCACCTTGAACAGCCCGCTTTCCACCGAAATCAACTGCTCGGAGCGACGGAAGTCCTCACTCAGGATCAAGTTCTTCAACAGCGTGCTCAACCGACGCTGACGCGTCTGCGCCCCCTGGGCGGCATGCCCGCCACTGCGCCGGCCCACTCCGTAGACCGGCTCGGCACCCTCCTCCACCCCGTAATGACGCAGCGGCGCACCGAAGGCAAAGTCCACCTCGATGCGCTCGCCACGATTGACCACATCATCCTGCTCCAGCGTATCACCCCGATACGACTCGCTTTGCGGGCCGCCCATGTCGCAGAAGTCGGCATGCGGCCGCGCGCCGAAACACGACGCCTGGCCACTGCGCGCCGCCTTGCGATAGAACCCCGGCCCCAGGCAACGCGGACACAGCAGATTGCGCCGCATGACAGCCACGCAATTGGGGCTCAGTGCCTCGAATCCGGCGATGTCGTAAACGGTGTTGTTGATGGTGCACAAGGCGACGTCCATGCAGCTCTCCGGCTCAAGCGTTTGGTGAAGGAAAGCCGGAGGTTGGCAGCGGGTGGGGTGGGGCGATAGGCGAAGAGGGGATTATCAGATTTGTCCTACAGGGTTTCTTCAATGCGGCGTATGTATGCTGGAGACCCTGAGTAGCGAGCCGGTACCCGGCTCACCCTGTACGCAGGTCTGGGCTGTTGGACCCGTGGGAAAAAGGTTCGCCAGACCGCTTTTCAGGCCTTGGCAATCTCTGGCGCCAGCAGCCATTCGGCACTGTCATTCCAGACGTCCATGCGCACTATCTTGCCATTGCGTACCTCGAACCGATCCAGATAACGATTACCCGAGAAACTCCGGCCATCGGCCCATTCGCCGAACAGTGTGCCGTTCGAATACACCACGGTATGATCGCCGCGATCCATCCAATCGAAGTTACCCAAGGCTTTTTTGACCCAGGCGTAACGTGAACCGTTGAACGCAGTGATTGCCTGGGGATTGGGCATCACCCGCCCGCCGGTGAAGGTGATCTGCACATCCTCACTCATGAACGTCGCAGCGCGGACCGGATCCGGCGCCATCGAAGCCTCGAGGAAACTGCTAACAATCTGTACGTCTTCGTTCATCTCAATCATTGCCATAACTCCTGAATCAAGGAAAACCCGCTAACCAGGCATGCCTCTGCCTGGTGCGGACCGCTTTATTTTGGCGCGTAAACAGGCGCCCGAATGGATAGGTGAGCCGTTTCCAAGGATGTAACGACTGGCACCCTACTTGCTAGCAATAAATATGCAAATGCTAGCAATCAGGAGAGTAAACCATGGCCACCTGGCTTCCAAACCTGCAACGTCTGCTGTTCCCCGTGGCTGCGGCAGCCACTCTCAACCTGGCAATGGTTCTCGGCGCGCACGCGGCCGAACCGCCGATCAAAGTCGGTCTGGTAGCCGCCCTCTCGGGTCAATCGGCCAAGTCCGGCGAAGCCCTGACGCGCGGCCTGAGCATGGCCATCAATGAGGTCAACGCCCGCGGCGGCGTGCTTGGCCGTCAGTTGGAATTGGTGCGTCGTGATGACGAAAGCAACCCGTCCAAAGGTATGCTCGCCGCCCGCGAACTGGTCCAGCGCGAGAAGGTCACCGTGCTGTTCGGCGGCTTGGACACGCCGGTTTCTCTGGCAATCGTACCGCTGGCAAATCAACTGAAAGTACCGTTCATGGGCATCTGGGCGGCAGGTACGAAGATCACCGAGAACGGCGCGGCAGATAACTATGTGTTCCGCGTCTCTGCCGTCGATGAGCTGGTGGACGAGGCGCTGGTGCAATACGGCGTCGCCAATGGCATGAAAAAGCCGGGCATGATCCTTATCAATAACCCATGGGGCGAATCCAACGAGGCGGGTTTCAAACGTGCCCTGGAAAAACGCAGCCTGGCCAATGCCGGTGTCGAGCGCATCCAGGACAGCGATCTGGATGTGGTTCCGCAACTGACGCGTTTGAAGAACGCCGGTGCGGACACTTTGCTGATGGTTGGCAATGTGGGTCCATCGGCGCAGGTCGTGAAGTCTCTGGACCGCATGGGCTGGAACGTCCCGGTGGTTTCCCACTGGGGCCCGGCCGGTGGTCGCTTCGGCGAACTGGCAGGCCCGAATGCGTCCAAGGTGCATTTCATCCAGACCTACGTGTTCACTGAACACAACGGCGCCAAGGGCGATGCATTGCTGGCCGCATTGAAAACAGCCTACCCGCAGATCAAGACCGTGGCCGACGTGACCCCGGCAGTCGGCATTGCCAATGCGTACGACGCGCTGCATCTCGCCGCTCAAGCCATCGAAAAGGCCGGCCAAACGGACGGGCCGGCCGTGCGCGATGGTTTCTACGCAATCACCGACTATGACGGCTTGATCAAGCACTACAAGCAGCCGTTCAGCACCTCCAAGCATGACGCCCTGGGGCCTGACGACTATATCTTCAGCCACTTCGTCAACGACCAGATCGTACCGCTCAAGCCGCAGGAGTAAGCGATGTTCACCGCCGCCATTATCACCGGGCTCGGCCTGGGCAGCATGTATGCGTTGCTGGCGTTGGGTTTTCACCTGACCTACGTCGTATCGCGCACCGTCAATTTTGCCCAGGGCAGCGCCATGATGGTCGGTGCGGTGCTCGGCTACACGTTTTGCATCAACTGGGGCTGGTCACTGTGGTTGGGCGTGCCGCTGACACTGATCCTCTGTGCGCTGTATGGCCTGGTGATCGAGCGCTACCTGGTGCGACCTTTCCACAGCCGTGGCTCGCAGGCCTGGCTGATGGCAACGGTGGCGGGCGGAATTCTGGTGGACAACCTCGCGCTGTTTACCTTCGGTAAGGAGCCTCGACAGTTCGAAAGCGCCTTGGTGAACCTGAGTGTCGAGCTGTTCGGCAGCCACGTCAGTGCCCTGCAATTGCTGATTCCGCTGGCAGGCGCGGCCGTGGCCTTGGCGCTGCATCTGGTGCGGCGCTACACCCGGCTGGGCAAGGTGCTCGAAGCCTGCGTGCAGAATCCGCGTGCGGCGATGTTGATGGGTATCAACGTCAATCGGGTGGTGGCCATCGCCTTTGCGTTGTCGACCGTCTTCGCGGGGGTGGCGGGCCTGCTGATTGCGCCGCTGTTCAGCGTCAACGCGGAAATGGGCATGTTGTTCGGCCTGAAAGCCTTTGCAGTAGCGATTCTCGGCGGCATCGGCAGCGCGGGCGGTGTATTTGCCGCCGGATTGCTGTTCGGCCTGGCCGAAGCATTGATCACCTTGTACTTCGGCTCTGCATTCACCCAGATATTTACCTTCGCGCTGGTCATTCTGGCGCTGGCGATTCGTCCCAACGGTCTGTTTGGCAGCCGGGCATTGGTGAAAGTATGAACAACCTCAAAACCCTGGTCGCTCCGGCGTTCATCGCCTTGCTTGCTGTGCTCTGTGGCGTTCTGGCGTTCACCCTCGACAGCTACTCGCTGTTGGTTTTCACCCTCTGTGCGCTGGCGGCAGTGGTCGGTGTGGGCCTGAACATCCTGATTGGCCTGAGCGGGCAAATTTCCTTCGGACATATCGCGTTCTACGCGATTGGCGCTTATGTATCGGCCCTGCTGAGCATGGCGGGATGGACGTTGTGGCTGGCCCTGCCGATGGCCGGTGCCGTGGCGGGTCTGATCGGCGCGCTATTGGCGATCCCTGCGCTTCGGGTCAGCGGCCCGTATCTGGCGATGATCACCATCGCCTTCTCGTTCGTGGTGCACCACGGCTTGATCGAATGGCGGGATGTAACAGGGGGCTCGAATGGCCTGATGGGTATCCCGTTGCCGGAGTTCGCCGGCCTCGATCCGGCTATCCTGCTCGCGCTGCTGGCCGCCGCGCTGATGATCGGCGCGCTGTTGTTCTATCGGCGCCTGAGCCAGAGCGGCTGGGGCAAGGCCATGCTTGCGGTGAAAACCTCGGAAATCGCCGCGCGCTCGCTGGGCTTCAACCCGGTGATAAGTAAAACCCTGGCATTCGCATTGTCGGCGGCCTTGACCGGGCTGGCCGGCGGTTTGCTGGCGCCCTTGCTGATGTTCATCAACCCGGAATCCTTCCCCTTCTCCCAATCCATCCTGTTCGTTCTGGCAGTAATCGTGGGCGGCAGCGGTATGCTGTTCGGGCCGCTGATCGGTGCCGTATTGATCGTGCTGGTGCCCGAACTGCTGTCGGATTTCGCTGAATACCGGTTGCTGATCTTCTCCATACTCCTGCTGATCGTACTGTGGATCGCGCCCAACGGATTGCTCGGTGCCCTTGCCCGGCGCGTGATCAAACCCGCTCGCCTGCTGCCGTCGACATGCGTCGATCACGCACGCATCGCTGCTCATTTACGCAGCCGTGGCCCGTCCTCAGGCCTGCGGGTGACGGACATCGGCATCCGCTTCGGCGGCGTGCAGGCTGCGCAACACGTCAGCCTGCAGGCTCCCGCTGGCAGTATCACCAGTATCATCGGCCCCAACGGCGCGGGCAAAACCACGGTTCTGAATATGATCAGCGGGTTTTACGCCCCTGACAGCGGCCAGATCGAGTTGCAACAACCGCTGGCCGGGCTGCCTGCCTGGAAGACTGCCCGAGCCGGTATCGCCCGCACGTACCAGACCACCTTGTTGTTCGGCGAACTGTCCGTACTCGACAACCTGCTCGTGGCGATGCAGAAGGGGCGCCTGGGGCTGCCGTTCAGCCGTGCGCTGGAAACGCAACGCAGCCTGGCGCTGGATCTGCTGGCGTTGGTGGGCTATCGCGGTGAAGTGAACATTGCCGCCGAGGAGCTGCCCCACGTAGACCGCCGCCTGGTGGAAATAGCCCGGGCGCTGGCGACTGCACCGACCGTGCTGTTGCTGGACGAGCCGGCGGCAGGCCTCAGCCGTCGCGACACCGACGACCTGGCTATACTGCTGCGCAAGCTGGCGGATTTTGGCCTCACGGTGATTCTGGTCGAGCACGACATGGCACTGGTGATGTCGGTGTCCGAGCATTTACTGGTGCTCGACGCTGGCAAGCCGATTGCGTCGGGGCCACCCTCCGAAATCCGCCAGAACCCGCAGGTAATCGCCGCGTATCTGGGCGGCACCGACTACCAAGCCACCCCGCGCGCGCAGCCCTGGGCAGGTAGCCGCGATGCGCGTTTGTACGTCAAGGACCTGGTCATTGATTACGGCGCGTCCGCAGTGGTCAACAAGGTCAGTCTGCTGGTCAATCCCGGCGAGCTGGTGGCCATCCTCGGTGCGAACGGCGCGGGTAAATCGAGCATTCTGCAATGCCTGGCCGGCCTGCATCGCGCCAGCAGCGGCAGCATCCTGCTCGACAACGAAAACATCGAACAGACCAGTGCCAGCCTGATCGCCGCGCAGGGCCTGGCGTTGGTACCCGAAGGTCGTCAGGTCTTTCCTTACCTGAGCGTGCGCGACAATCTGTTGCTGGGTGGTTACTCACGTCGCGAACCCTTCGACACCGACGCTGAAATCGAGGCCATCCTCAAGCGCTTCCCTCGTCTGCGCGATCGCATCGACAACCCGGCCGGTCTGCTCTCCGGTGGCGAGCAACAGATGGTCGCGGTGGGTCGCGGCTTGATGGCGAAGCCGAAGATCCTTCTGCTCGATGAACCGTCGCTGGGCCTGTCACCTGCCATGATCGGCGAGCTTTACGACGCGCTGGCTGCGCTGCGCGACGAGGGCGTGACCATTCTGCTGGTAGACCAGATGGCCAACCTCGCGCTGCAAGTGGCTGACCGCGCGTATGTACTGGAAACCGGAACCATTGTGAAGTCCGGCAGCGCCGCGCAATTGCGCGACGACAAAGACCTGGCCGCGGCCTACCTGGGCGAAGGAGTCAGCGCATGAACGCTTTGCAGATCATCAATGCGCGGCTTGGCGACGGTAACCACCTGACCCAGCTGCAGGTAGAGAACGGCTTTTTCGTCGACGCCTTGAGTGCCGACACACGCCAGTGGGACACCCTTGATCTGCATGGGCAGCTCATCATGCCCGGCCTGATCGAGACCCACATTCATCTGGACAAGGCCTGCATCATGGAGCGCTGCCACCTGCAGGAAGGCACGCTGGCCGAAGCGGTGGCCCAGACCCGAGCGGCGAAAGCGGGGTTTACCGAGGACGATGTGTATCGGCGCGGCGCTCAGGTGCTGGACAAAGCCATCGTGCAAGGCACGACACACATGCGCACCCATGTCGAGCTGGACCCGCAGATCGGCTTGACCGGCTTCCATGCCATTCGCCGCTTGCAGGCTGACTATGCCTGGGCGATCAGCCTGGAGCTGTGTGTATTCCCGCAGGAAGGGTTGCTGAACAATCCGGGGACCGAAACACTGTTGTGCGAGGCACTGGAAAGTGGCGCAACGGTCCTGGGCGGGTGTCCGTACATGGACAGCGACCCGCTGGGACAGATCCAGCGCTTGTTCGAGTTGGCTACGCGTTACGACTGCGACCTTGACCTGCACCTGGATTTCGATCTGAACCCCGAAGGCCTCACCGTCATGGAAGTCGCACGCTGTACGCGGCTGCATGGCTGGGGCGGACGCGTGACCATCGGCCATGTGACCAAACTGTCCGCCCTGCCCAGGGAATCATTGACGGTAATCGCCCTCGAGCTGGCCGAAGCGGGCGTACAGGTGACCTGCCTGCCCAGCACCGACCTGTTCCTGATGGGTCGCGAGGTGTTCCACAACAAGCCCCGGGGGCTGGCGCCGCTGGCGCATCTGCACGCCTGCGGCGTGACGTGTTCGGTGTCTACCAACAATGTCGGCAATCCGTTTACGCCCTATGGCGATGCGTCGCTGGTGCGTCAGGCCAATCTGTTCGCCAACGTCTGTCAGATGGGTACTGTCGGGCAGTTGCTGCAATGCCTGGCATGGGTCTCCAGCGAATCGGCACGCCTGCTCAGGCTGAAAAATTACGGCCTGCTACCAGGCTGCCGCGCCGACTTCATCGTCTTCGACGCGCCCTCACCCGCTGCGGTGATCGCCGAGATCAGCGCGCCGGTGATGGGCTTCAAGGGTGGCAGGCAAACCTTCAGTCGACCGGCTGGGAAGTTGCTGAGGCCGTGATCGAACAGGCAAAGCCTGCGCATCAGCCACTCAGCGCTTGCTTGAGGTTGAACTCCTCCAGCGCCCGCTCTTCCAGTGCCAGCTGCCCTTCCAGTTCGTCCAAGTGTTCGAGCATGACCGCCACGGCCCGTGCATTGTCGCCCTGCTCCAGCGCGGTAATGATTTCCTGATGCTCATCCGACGCGCACGACGGCACGTCGTTACGCTGGTACAGCGCCACGATCAACGAGCTGCGCACCATCAGGTTGCCGAGGATATCGCTGAGCACGGTATTGCCGCTGATCTCGCCGAGCAGCAGGTGAAATTCGCTCAGCTCGCGAACAATGGCGCGGCGATCGGTATCGCTTGTGGCTTTGCGCTCGTTACTCATATGGCTGGCAATGCGTTGCCGCTGCTTGCGCATCACGGCCGGGGTAATGGCCTCGACAATGGCCCGCTCGATGGCACGACGGGCGCTGAAGATATCCCGCGCTTCCTTCGCCGTCGGCTGGGCAACCATGGCGCCCCGATTGGCTTCGATGGTCACTACTTTCTGCATCGCCAGGCGCTGTAGCGCGACCTGCACATGGTTGCGGTTGGCCTGCAAGGTTTCGACGATGTGGGCTTCGACCAACCGAGTGCCGGGCGGCAGGCGATGTTGGGCAATGGCCTTGAACAACGCATCGACGATACGCTGCACCTCGAGCTGTTTGGCAGTGACGGTACTCAACCCCATCGTTTCCTCTGTTGTCTGGAAGGCCTCATGCCTATACACGAGATGCCCCGTATCCGGCAAATGCCCGGTTCGGCCCTCAGTCTACCTGGCCGAGGGCCGTACCCTCACCTCGCGGATCATGCATGGCGCTGCGCCGACCCCCGGCATCGATGGCAATGATACCGGCATGGCCCGTCATCGGGCTCTGTGCAGCTATGATTTCCACCTCATGGCCGAGCGCCGCCAGGCCTTCGATGGTCGCGGCAGGCATATCGCCCTCAAGCTTGAGGTTGTCGGTGCTGTCGAAAAAACTGCGGCCCAGCAGAAAGCGTGGAGTGGCCAGCGCCTGATCGATAGGCTGCCGATAGTCGATCAGCTGAGTCGCCAGAACCATCTGCGTCTGCGGCTGGCCGTCGCCCCCCTGCGTGCCGAAGAACCAGCGCTGGCCATCGTCCGCCAGGTAACAGGACGGGTTGAGCGTATGCGCGGGACGCTTGCCAGGAGCCCAGCCGTTGACGTGTTCGGGGTTGGCGTTGAAACCCGCAGCACGGTTCTGCCACAGCACCCCGGTGTCACCCAGAATACAGCCAGAGCCGAAGTCGTGAAACAAGCTCTGGATAAGGCAGGCCGTCCGCCCCTGGGCATCGGTCGCCGCCATCCACACCGTATCGGCCGGGCGTCCCGGCTCGTTCCACGGCGCTGCACGCTGGTCGTCGATGGCATCGGCATACCCTTGGATGTGTCGTTCATCGAGACTGGCGGCAAAATCCCAAGGTGTGCTCAGGGGATCGCACAACTGCGCGTTACGGCGCAGCAGGCCTTGCTTGATGGCTTCGACCAGGTAGTGGTAGTAAAGCGCACTGTCATTGCCGAGCCGCACGAGTGGCTTATGCTGCAGCGCGGCCATGGCTTGCAACGTATAAAGCCCCTGGCACGGCGGTGCAACGTTATAGAGATTGCCTTGGCGGTAACGTATCGAGATCGGGGCAACCAGCGGCGCTCGCGTGGCCGCCAGATCGGCCTGGGTCAAGCCACAACCGAGGCGATCGAACGCCGCCCCGAAGGCGTGAGCCAACTCGCCCTGATAGAAGTCCTCGACACCGTGCCTGCCCAAATGCCGCAGGGTATTGGCAAGCGCCGGCTGGCGCAGCGTATCCCCCGTGCGTAACCAGCGCTCACCGGTCTTGCAAACACCGTGGAGGTCCGGCAACTGCTCGATGAGTGGCTGCCGCAATGTCTGCCAAAACAGCTGCGACTGTGAAACAGGCGTGCCCGCCTCCGCCACGCTGGCGGCGTCCTGCAACAGGTCGGCCCACCCAAAATGGGAACCCCACTCATGCCTGCTGATGGTCGCCGCCGTCTGCCAACTCGCCAGCGCACCCGCCGTGGTGGCGACCGACGACGGCCCTCTCAAGCCGATGACTCCGCCGTCGGGCAACCGCTGGCCGGCCTGCCCGATCCCCACGATGGTGCGCACCTGGGTGTCGTGGATCATCCACAGGGCATCCCCACCCAGGCCGGTCATGTGCGGGAAAACCACCGCAAGCATGGCACTGGCTGCCAACATGGCGTCAATGGCAGTGCCACCGGCGTCTAGGATCTGCATTCCAGCGGCACTGGCTTGGGCGTGAGGCGTGCAGATCACCGCACGAGAAGAGGTAGCGATCATGATTTGGGGGCCCCATCTTTGCTAGCTATCTATAAAGTGATTGTTAGCAGAGCAATATGTGTGCCGCGGTTTTTACTGGTGGCGGATGAGGCTCGGGGGGCATGGATAGCAACGGGGTTTCTACGATTGAAGTCGTCGGGGTACTCGGACCTGTCCGGAGGGATTGCGCGGTCAGCAGGAGCACGATTGTGCCCCTGCTCCGGTCATTGTGCAGCGTCGAACTGCGGGGTGGCCTCGATAGGTGCCTTGACCAACAAATACGGCGGCTGCCGGGTGTCAAATCCCTTGCCCATCCGGCTCCACTGCCCCAGCGTCACGTACACCGAATCGGCGGTCACGAATACCCCGTCCGGCCACACCAGTCGAGGGTCACGCACGACCACGTCGAGGCGCCCATCCGGCCAGCGGCGCAACACCTGATGATGCTCGGCATCGGTCATGTACAAACGGCCCTGGGCGTCCATGTCCATCCCGTCGACCATCACCTCCTCCCCTTCATCGTTGATCTGCTCAGCCAGTTGTCGATCATCGAGACTGAAGTCAGCAAGCGCCGCGGTCGGCAGGCTCCACAAGTGTCGACTGGTGAGCGGCGAGTAGAACAGACGCGAGCTATCGGGCGTCAGCGCCAGACCATCGACACCACCGTGAGGGAATGCGCTGTTCTCGCCGTCATAGCGCATGGGCACACCGTCGAGCTGGGTGACGAAATCCTTCTGCGCCACGATGGAGGGATGACCGGCGAGCACACGACGCTGCTTCCCGGTGGCCAGATCCACCACCACCAGGGCTGGGTCGTCACCGAAGGATGAGTCGGCAACATAAGCGGTGCCTTGGCTGCCGTGGGTCAAATCGATGCGCAGGTCATTCATGTGGCTGTCTTGCCGCAAGGCATCCCTGAGCTCGATAGAGGTCACGATGCTATTACTGCTCAGGTCGATACCCACCACCTTCGCTGCACCCGCCGGAATGCCCTGCTTGCCGGCGCGCTTGCCATCGTCGATCAACCAGAGGCGCCCACGCTTGTCCAGGGTCATGCCGTGCAGGGAAACAAGGCGCTTGGCGTCGGATAGTTCAGACGGCAGGCTGACATCGGCGGAGGGATAGGGAACCAGCTTGCCGTCGACCAACTCGCCCAGCGTCATCCCGGCGTGATCCTCGGCATGACGCGGAAAGCCGACAAACGTGCGCCCTTCCGCGGTCACCACGATACCTGACGGGCCCGGGCCGCTGAACGCCGCCACCTCCTGGATCGAACCAACGGGAACCAGGCTGCGATCGATGGTCTCGGCATGGGCTGCGTTCACTGCCAAAGCCAACGTCGCGGCTGCCAGGGCGGTGATCGAGGCTCGCTTCAATGGGTTTTTGGTCATCCGTTCCGGGCTCCTGCGCGATGAGATGGACTGATATAGTGTCGATTCTGAAACCGGTTTCAGGATCGGCCGAAAAAAAACCTGCACGGGTGCCGAACGGACCAGGCGGCGCAACAGGTTCATGGGTATTGAAGGGAATTGGGGTGGGGAAGTTCCACTGGATGGGTGACGATGTATGCTTGGGGATGGCCTGAAAAGTCGTTAACGGCCTCGGCGTTTAGATAGAAGTGATGGGCGCCGGAGATTATCAGAGCTATGTAGGCACCGAAACTAAGCTTGATACGCGACTCTTAGATCATTTTGTGTGCGGCCGTCCTTTTACCGAGTTAACTTGAGTAACATATCTCACTACATAATCGCGAACCGATTAATCTTGTTTTTCCAGTCATCTGCCGCTAACGGTTCGCGGTGATAGTCTCAATATTGCTGCAACCCAACCGGCTACGCATATCTCTCGTACTCCAGCACGAATCTGTAGCGATCAAGGCTTACTAAAATTTTTTTCATCCCATAAAGCCTGCGTCAATCTGACCGCTTTCGTGCATGGACGATGATTTACCCAGCTCGCTTTCCAGCGCCTCATATTCGCTCGAAAAACGAACGTCCTCGCCCGCAAAGTCTTCTTTGGAAATAGAGGTTTTCGCGAGCTCAAGATAATGAGCAGAAAGCTTACTGGAATAGGACATCCATGACCTTTAATTGAGATTGGCGCGACACGCCCGTTAGAGTTGCAATGACACGGGGCAAAAACGATGAGGTTTAATTCAGGTATTCAATGCGAGCGCACTCTTTTGTGCGTGAGCGACGCAATCATCAGAAATTCACACTCCAACAAATTTCATAATCCGCGCCACCGCACTAATGCTTTAGCGCTTGCTTGTCGAGCCTAAGCGATTGAAATGTGGCTAGCCCCCCTAACGCCTCCCTTTCATTGCGGGCATACCTTACACTCCTCGCAATAGACAAAGATGTAGGATTATTCTGGAAAATGCACGAGGAAATTTCCTGCACGACTGATATTTACAGATATTGAAACGAGCAATACTAAATTGCCATCGTGCGCCAAAAGTTGCACACTAAACTGTGGATAACCCTGTGAACAAACCGCTGCATGGCGCGCACTTAAGCACTCACAGGCAAGTGCGCAAGAAGTTGCGCAGCAGTGCGCAACTTCTTGCGCACTTTTATTGATAATCCCTATGTTAGACGCTGGCCAAATCTACAGATTCAGACTCATCTCGTTGATAAATAATGAATTCAATCTTATTGGCATAGATCTTGATCAGTGTTTTGGAACCTGCAGCGTAAACATGCCTGCGGGCCCCTATATTATTTTCAGCAAGGAGAGCATTCATGGCT
>NZ_JACYVB010000009.1:0-191552 GCF_014842095.1 Pseudomonas sp. CFBP 13719
GCGCGCATTCTACGCTAGCCTCACATCCTGTCAAGCGTTTATTTCGAAGTATTTAGTTAATCTCTAACAACTTCAACCGCTTGCGCTTTCGATTGCTCGTCAGCGGGAGGCGAATATTACTAGATTTTACGGGTGAGTCAACACCTCTTTGCAAAACTTTTCACCCCATCGAGACCCTTCACGCCATCGACATAGTGCCGTCATGGACCTGGCAGCGCGCACTCAGGTCGATGGGGCTCGATCTGGCATACGTGCTGGCGCTTGGGATCGCCCATGGGCAGCTCGCGCTGCGAGGCCGGCCCTTTTCGCCAAGGGTCTGGCGGGTTCATGGGGTCTGTCATATAGACACCACTTGAAGCGCATCCCGCCAGACACACCACTATTGCCAATATTGCTTTCCGCATCCAATGCCCTCTTGAAAAGGATTGGAGAATACGAAGGCAAGCCAGCCTGTCAAAGAGGCTGGTTCCGAGATTGTCGTAGGATGCTGCCTTGAGGTCCAAGCCGGACGTGTGCTGACCGTGTCCTTCCCAGCTTCAGGGATTGCTCTTGAGGTACTCAAGCAGGTCGGCCATCTTTTGATCGTTGCCGAACCACCACAAACGCATTTTGGTACCAGGTACCACATCGCTGGGTGCCTCGACGAAGGCGGCGATCTTCTCGGACGTCCAGACGATGCCCGAGTTCTTCATCTCGGCAGAATAGCTGTAGTCCCTGGTGCTTCCTGCCGCGCGGCCGATCACGCCGTTTAGCTGCGGGCCGAATGCGGCCTGGGCACCGCGGCCTACTTTGTGGCAACCGCCGCAATTCTTGTCGAATGTTGCCTGGCCAGCTACGGCGTCTCCCGCAGCCAGGGCGTTGGCCTGCAGCGGGACCAGTAGCGCGAAAAGCGCGCAGGTTACTGATTTCATGTTTCCTCGGGGGTGTTGTTACAGACGCTCATCATAACGGCTGACACACCAAAGAGAGATGCCGGGATAATGCAGGGTGATCACTGCCGATAAAAACGAAAAAGGAGTCACTCATGCGCAGATCGCGCACAGCCATGGTCATGGTGGGTTTCGCGGCAATCACGACTGCATGGCCGGGCGACGGCACCTATGCCGCGCAGCCTGCAGTCGAACGCCTGGTAAAGGCTCGGGCCGAATCATTGATGGAGCAATACAACATTCCGGGCATGGCGGTCGCCATCACTGCCGGTCGCCAGCAGCTGTTCTTCACCTATGGGCTGGCGTCGCGCGAGACGAAGGCGCCCGTGACCGCAAACACACTGTTCGAGCTTGGCTCGATCAGCAAGACTTTTACTGCCACCCTAGCTACCTACGCGCAAGCCAATGGGCAGTTGTCCCTGAGCGATCATCCCGGCCAGTATCTGCCGACATTGCGCGGCACACCGCTGGACCAGGCGTCCCTTGCCGACCTGGGCACCCACAGCGCCGGCGGATTCCCTCTGCAACTGCCGGACGACATCCAGAACACCGCACAACTGATGACGTACTTTCACGACTGGCAGCCCACTTATGCACCGGGTACCCGGCGCAGCTACGCGAACCCCAGCATTGGGTTGCTCGGTATGATCGCAGCCACGAGCATGAAGATGCCGTTCGGCCAAGCCATGCACGACAAACTGCTTCCTGGTTTGGGCCTTGCTCACACTTACCTGAATGTCCCAACTGCGCAGTTGCCGCTCTATGCGCAGGGTTACGACAAGAACGACCAGCCGGTGCGGCTGAACCCTGCGGTATTGGCCGAGGAAGCCTATGGCTTCAAGTCCAGTGCGCGGGACATGCTGCATTATGTTCAGGCACAGATCGGAGCGGTGGCCTTGCCTGCGAAGCTGCGCGAAGCGCTGGACGCCACGCAAAGGGGCTACTTCAAGGTAGGTGGCATGACGCAAGCCCTGATCTGGGAACAGTACGGCTACCCCGTCGCGCTCGATACCCTGGTGCAAGGCAATTCCAATGCAGTAGCCCTGACCACCCAACCCACAAGCCCGCTGGAGCACCTGGACGAGGTATGGGTAAACAAGACCGGGTCCACCAATGGATTTGGCGGGTATGTGGCGTTTGTACCGTCACGGGGAATCGGCGTTGTACTGCTGGCGAACAAGAATTATCCGAACGAAGCGCGGGTCAGGTTCGCCCATGAGTTGGTCCAGGCACTGGACCAGCGACTGGACAAGTAGGGCGTTCACGCACGTTCTCAAGCCCATGGGTCTGGAGTAGGATCCGAGTCCTGACCTTATTGGAGTTTCGTCGATGCGCCGCACTTGCCTGTTTCTCGCTCTCACGCTCGGCCTGGTCAACGCGGCCTGGGCTGCCAAGCCAGCACCGAGCGCCCCGAAAGTGCAGACCGTCAAGACGCTCGACGGCAAGTTCATGTTTACCCTGCCTGCGGGGTACACCGCCAACCCGCTGCCACCTGCCGATCCGAAAAGCGACGCTGCAGGTGCCAAGGGGATGATGTACATGAATGAAAGGGAAAGACGCGTGGTGGTGACCACTGAGCTGCCCATTCCCAAGGGTGGGCATGCTGCCGACAACGATGATGAGTTCCTGACGGGTGCTACTGCAGGTTTCATCAAGCAACAGGCGACTGCACTGCCTGACTTCAAGAAGACTGCGGAAAAACGCATCACCTTGCGAAAGCTGGGCGTGGAGCAGATCGACAGCACCGCGACAATGGGCGGCGGCGCAACCATGACGACCACGTTCGTGGCCGGCTCCGGACAGACCATGTCGGTTGTGCAGGTGATTTCCCGCGCCAGTGACCAGACGGGTCATGCGGCCATGGTCAAGCATATCGTGACGGGCAAGTAACGGAATCGGCCCACCCTGCCCGGCTGTGGCAGGGGGTTTGCTGTGCGCAGGACAAAGCAGCGCCCAACAAAAAACCCGCCGAAGCGGGTTTTTTGTCTAGCCATTCCAACATCCTGTCAGCAGCTTCCTTGCAATGGCCGGTCGTCCCTGACCCTGAGTCGCATCCTTCGTCTCAGTTAGTGAGGCTAGATTACTGGGATCACGGTGATCGCAATAGAGGCGATTGGAGCCACGACGTGTAAGTGATTCGCTATACCGCTGCTGCCCGGCGCAACCAAAGGGTCACAGTGGTGCCCTCCCCCGGCCGGCTCTCGATCCGTGCGATACCGTCTGCGCTCGACGCGAAACCGTACACCTGCGACAACCCAAGCCCCGTACCCTGTCCGGCAGTCTTGGTGGTATAGAACGGTTCGAAGACCTGGGCCAGTACGTCTTCCGGGATGCCCGGCCCGTCGTCCGCAACGCTCAGGCAAAGGTAGGTACCGTCGGCCAGTTGGGCGTCGCCGCAGACGACACGTTCACAGGTGGCCACGCGGATCTGCCCGGCACCGCGCAGCGCATCGCGCGCATTGACCAGCAGGTTGAGCAACGCAGCGTCCAGTTGATGGGCGTCGCACATCACCGCCTGTGCTGGCGCTTGCAGATCCAGCTGCACCTTCGTCGACGTACCGAGCGCGCGACCGAACAGGTCACTGTTGTGCTCGATCCGCTCGTCAAGTACGACCGCCTGCACGCTGGGCTCTTCGCGACGGGCGAAGGCGAGCAGGTGATGAATCAATTGCGCGCCCTGCCGAACCGCCTGCAGACCAATTTCGGTAAGGCGTTCGACTTCCAGGGGCTTGCGTGCCTTGAGGCGAGTCATCTGCAGGCTGGCACTGACGGCCTGCAACAGGTTGTTGAAATCGTGGGCGATACCAGCAGTAAGTTGACCCAGCGAGGAAACCCGTTGGGCGTGGCGCAGGGTCTGCAGGGTTTGCTGGTGCTCGCCCAGCACGCTGTCGAGCTGACGGGACAAGGCGAGGGTCTGTTGCTCGCGCTCGGCACTGAGCAGGCGCAACTCCAATTGCGCAGCCGTTTGCCGTGCCAAGGCCTGCAAGGCGCTGCACTGCGCCGCATCCAGCGTACGCGGCACGGTATCGATGACGCATACCGTCCCCAGTGCCAAACCCTGACGCGAGATGATCGGCGCGCCGGCATAGAAGCGGATGTAGGGAGGGCCCAACACGAGCGGACTGCCCATGAAGCGCGGATCCAGATGAGTGTCCTGCACGATCATCACGGCATCAGGCGCAAGAATGGCATGGGCGCAGAACGCCAGGTCGCGGTGGGTTTCGGATACGTCGAGCCCCACACATGCCTTGAACCACTGACGCTCGCGATCCACCAGAGAAACCAGGCCGATGGGCGCCTTGCACAGCTGAGTCGCCAACTGGACGATATCGTCAAAACCCGGCTCCGGGACACTGTCGAGCACACTCAGATGTTCGAGCGCAGCCAGGCGTTCGGACTCGTCGATAGGCGATGGGGCCGGGCTGTGAGACATGCAAAAGGCCAAGTGAAGGAATTGATCGGCGATAATGCGCGCGGTGAGCCATGGCGGCAAGCATGTGCGGGCATATTGCGCATGAACGAAAAAGGGCGACCCTTCCGGATCGCCCTTCTGCACCGCCCAGCAGAGCGGATTTTGTTTGGTAGGCGCGATTGGACTCGAACCAACGACCCCCACCATGTCAAGGTGGTGCTCTAACCAACTGAGCTACGTGCCTGCTGTGGCGCGTAATTCTACGGATTGGTGCGCCACTGTCAACGGCAATTTGCCGTCACTGGTAAAAAAATCGCTCACTTGCAGTGGATGCATTCGATGCGTCCGTCAATGCAGGCAGCATTGCTTGAACTTCTTGCCGCTGCCACACGGGCAGGGATCGTTGCGACCCGTCTTGGTGTCGGCAGTGACGGGCGTCTTGCCCGGACGACGCTCGAACCAGTACTGGTGCAGACGGATGGCGGCCATCTGAATCATTTCCATGGCCTCCTCGGCGTCCAGTTGCTCGCCTGATGCGTCATGCTTCAAGAGGTCGACACCCTGCGTGTGCAGCGTGATCAATGCCAGCAGGTCCTGTTCCTGATCAGGCATGTCGAGCCAGCTGCCGCCCACCACAACCCCACGCTCATAGCCATAGCACCAGTCCTCGACACTGACGACGTCTTCGTCGTCGAACAGATTGAAGATCGGCGCGAAGTTTTCGAAGTCTTCCTCCAGCAACATGGCCAACTGATTCATGTGCTGGATGAGGAGGTCGAAGAATTTCTCGAACTGCTTGTCGTCCTTGAAGACCGGCAAGTGATCAGGCCCACCCCACAGCGCTGCGTACCAGTCGTCGAAAGCGATTGCCTGAGGGCACGAAACGATGGCTGTGAAAAAGCCATCGAGCTCGGAGATGCTGCCGACCGATTTCTCGCTGGCGTATTGCCCCAGTACGTCTTCCACGTAATCCAGTTGTGCGTCGGTCAGCGCGTCATTGCTGATGTTGTAGGCCATGGTCTGCTCGGTCGGGTCATCAAAAAGAATGCCCGCATTGTAGCCGCCAGCGTGCACGATGTCCCCGGATCTGCTGCTGATCAGTTGTCCGACGGGCTCAGGTAACGCCTGATGTCTTGCTCTTGGCCGCTACCAACCAACATCCACAGCAGGATCCTGCATTTGCGCGGGCAGAGAAAGCCGCCCATCACGGCGCCTTTCGCCTGCAGATCCACCTCGCCGCCTACAAAACCGTAACTGCAGCTGGCCGTTGGCCCACTGCCCGTGCGAGTGGCCACTATGACTGGCATATGCTGGGCAATGACTTGCAGGCTGGCGGCCCAGCACTGCGATACATGCCCGGCGCCGAAACCGGCAATGACCAAGCCCCGATACCCGGCGTCGACGACCCTGTCGAGCAACAAGGTGTCTGCATCCAGTGTGGCCTCCAGCAGCAACACGGTGTGATCGGTTCGGGTGGGATACGGCAGGCAGCAGCGCGCTGCAGGGGCGGCGGCGTAGTGCACCCGACCTTCGATCATCAAGCCAATCGGCCCGTAGGGTGCCGAGACGAAGGCATCCATGGCCAGGGCAGCCACCTTGCGCACCCGGGACGCCGCGTGCACCTGATCGTTGATCACTACCAACACGCCACGCCTGCGGCTGTGTTCGGCCAGCGCCACCTGACTTGCAGCCAGCAGATTCGCCGGGCCATCGGCACCGCAATGCGATGCCGCACGCATGGCGCCCGTCAGTACCAGAGGTTCGTCGAGATCCCACAGCAGGTCGAGGAAGAAGGCGGCTTCTTCCAGGGTATCGGTGCCTTGGCTCAAGACCACGCCGACGGCCCCGGCCGTGACACAGCCACGGGCCCATTCCAGGGCCTCGAGCAAGGCTTGGAAACTCATGGAGGCGCTAGGCAGTAGGCTCAGTGTGTGCACCTGAACCTCGGCCAGCGACGTCAATTCGGGCAGCAGATCCACCATGCCCTGCCCGCTCAAGCTGGGCTGCACACCCGCCCCGTTTGCCGGGGCCTGCATGCTGATGGTGCCGCCCAGGGCACCTACGGAAATTCTGGGTAGAGCCATGGGCGGTACTCCGTCAAAGGTTCGAGCTGCCGATGATCAGGCCGATCAGCGGAAGGATGAGCACAGTGCTGATTGCCATGGACAGCACGTTGCCGATGTAGCCATGCATGTAGGATGGCAGCCGCTGGCTGATGGCCACGGCAAGCGGCGGGGCCAGCAGTGCGCCCAACGCGGCACTGAGGATGATCACAGACAGGCTGCCACCATGGACCAGAATGGCGGCGGGGGCTACCGAGACGACAGGAATGTAGGTCGGATACCAGCCGCGGGCAATCCATTGGTGGCGCCAGATCAGCACACCCAGCGCTGAAGCCAGGGTTTGCGCCGCCAATAGTTGCAACAGCCAACCGGAACCGTAGAACGGACTGGCCGGATTCAGCATCAGAGCCAGCAGCGCGCCCAGCACCAACCCCAGGCTTGCCCATTCATTGCCGAAAAACGGCGCCTCGGAGAAGTCCGCAAGGATGCGGCGCAAGGTCCAGCGCACACCGTAATCCGGCGTCGGAGCCATTACCGGTGGCGCTGTCGCCGGTGCCGCATCGGGCCTGACCAGCACTGGGAAACGCTTGCACAGCAGGAAGCCGATCATGCTGCCCACGGCCATGCCGGTGACATTGCCGATCACCACTGGCAATACCAGCGGGGTACACACGTACTTGACGATGAGCAGGCAGGCCGGGGTGATCAGCACGGCGCCCATGACGGCCCCGGTGAGCGCCACGCGCCAGCCACGCCCGAACAACAGCACCGTGGCCGCTGGCATGGACACGAAAGCGACGAAGGTTGGTTGCCAGGTATCGGCCGACAGCGTCCAGCCCCAGAGCAGATTGCCCAGACCCAGGCCGAGCAGCGAGCTGGTCACCACCCACGGCCATAATCCAGTGCCGTAGCAGATGGCGAAGCCCTGCCAGCGCTTGCCGGTGTGATTGGCCCACCAGCCTAGCCCTGCACCCGCAAGCAGGCCGATGGAGGCAAACTCATGCTTGTAGAACGCGACTTCGCTGATATCACCCACCACCCAGCGCCACCAGGCCGCGGGATGGTGCAGATTAGCCATCATGTCGCCATAGCTGGGCCACAGCGCATCGACGGCCAGCAGCTTGCCGCTGATCACGGTCAGGGTAATGGCCAGCGACAGTATCAACAGGCCAGTGAGGGTTCCGCTGGATGTGCGGGCTTGTGTGTCGTGCAGAGAAGTTTGCATGACCAGCCCTCCTCAGCGCGGCAGCGCGACGTGACGGTCATAGCCCAGCATCGAGCCATAGAGGTCGACCCGGCGGTCGCGCGGCAGGTCGTTGAGGCTGTTCCAGATCGGTGCACTGCGTGCAGAGACGAGGTCGATGTCGGCATAAAGGATGGTTTCCTCTTCGGCTCCGGCCACCGCGCTGAGCGGCCAACCGTTGGTTCCGGCGATCAACGAACAACCGAGGAAGCGATCGCCGCGGTCGGTGCCAATGCGATTGGCCGCAGCGATGAAGGTGTTGTTGACGTGTGCTGCAGTGATGGTCAGGTACGACGCCATGCATTTGCCGGTTTCATCGAACAGGGGCGGCGGCGTCCACACCCAGTTGTTCAGGCTGCAGATGATGTCGGCACCCTGCAGGCTGAGCAGGCGTGGCACTTCCGGAAACCAGACGTCCCAGCAGATCATCAGCCCAATGCGCCCGATAGGCGTTTCGAACACCGGAAAACCGAGGTTGCCGGGACTGAACCAGAGTTTTTCAAGGTTCCAGAGATGTGCTTTGCGGTACTTGCCGATGAAACCTTCGGGGCCTACCAGCACAGCGCAGTCGTAAAGCTTGTGACCATCGCGTTCCGCCAGGCCGGCGGCGAGATAGACCTGATGTTCGCGTGCGAAGTCGATCCAGGCCTGCGCGCTGGGGCCTTCCGGCACGCCCTCGGCCAGCGCGAACGCTTCTTCGCGGTTGCGATAGGCGTAGCCGGTGTTGGCCAGCTCCGGCAGCACGATCAGTTGGGCGCCCCCTGCAACGGCGCGCTGGGCCAGGTGAAGGCTATGGGACAGGTTGAACGAGCGATGTTCGAGGCCACATTGTGGATCGAACTGAACGACAGCGACCCGCACGGGGCTGATAGCGGAAGCAGAGGACATGGAGGCACCTTTTTGTTGTTTTTGGATTGCCTCCGCATGAAAACGCATTCATTTAGATGATAAAACCGGACGCTTCCCAAGCATCTGTAGGATTAATCCGGCAAGTAGTGCCAAGGAGTACCAGGTCGTTCAGGACTCGGTGCCATACCGAGGGTAATGGGACAGATCGAATCCGCCGTTGAACGCGGCACCCTGGTTGGCGCAGAGGTTGATCACCGCATCCACGGCGCCGCGCAGCGCCGGTTCGGTCCAGCCGGCGTCGACCGAAAAAGACTCACCCGCGAAGTACAGCCCGGACAGGCTGCTGTAGTCGCGGTTGTAGCTCATCAACCCGACCGCATCCTGGTAGGCGCCGGCGCGGTAGAGTTTGGCGCAGCCCAGCGCATTGCGGTCCGTGACCCAGCGCTGCACGCGTGCATTGGTGGTGTCGATGAACGGAGAAATGCGCGAGCCGACATTGCTGCAGCGCAGCAGGATGCGGTCCAGCTCGCGCACACAGTTGTCGACCAGCTCGGCATCGCTGAACGCTGCCAGCTTGGTCGCATCGTCCTCCCAGGTGTAGCTGAGCAGGATGCAGTCATAGGCATAGCTGTCGTTGTAGCGATAGGCATAGACGTCGTGCACAAAACTGTCGGTGATGAGTATCTGCGGTATGTCACGCTTGGCCTGGAGAAAGGTTTTCTTCAGCGGCGCGTAGACTTTGCAGCTGGTTTCCCAGTGTGCGGTCTTGTAGGCATTGATGGTGGGCTGGGGCAGCATGGCCGGGGTGAAACCCGCCACCTGGATGCGCGTTTCGAGGATCCAGGAGGGCACCGTGACGATGACCGAGTCGAACCTCTGCTTCACTTGCCGGCTGGCCAGTGCGTCGCTTTGATGCCAGCGGTAACCCACTTCTATGCGGCCGTCGGCCAGTCGCGTGAGACTGTTCACCGGGCTGTCGGTAATCAGGCCCGCAGGCTGCTCGCGCAATCGCTCGTAGGGCGAGCGAGCGCCCTCCTTCAAGGGCATGAACATCAGGCACTCATCCAATGCGGCCAGACCCAGGTAGCGAGGTGGGGCGAACGACACGCCCTTGGAGTCGGTCACGGCCTGCTCCGTCAGGAACGGAGCGGCCAGCGGCTTGCCCTGGCCATCGACGCGACCATGAACCAGTTGCAGATGGCTGCTGAAGCCGAAGATCGCGGTGCGCAGCGGATAAAGGCTGCACACGTCATAGAAGGCGCCCCAACTGCCGTCGCCTATGCCGATGGCGTAGAAGATCGAAGATTCGTCGGCCGACATGCCCAGGCCACCGAAGTCTCCTGGCTGGTCGGGATCCCAGAGAGCGATGGCTGGAGAGCGAACCAGTTCGCGGAATGGTACATGCTGGTAGCGCGTGACAATGGCAGACCACAGGGCCGGCCACTCTTCACTGCCGAACACGACGGCGACCCGGGTCGCCATGCGCTCGGCGAACAGCTTCCATTTCTGGTAGACGGCTTGCAGCACGGCGGTCGGCGGCGACGTGCTGCCGTCGGGGTTGTTCCAGATCAGCAACTGAGGTTCGGTCTGCCCTTCAAGTTGACCTTCGCGCAGATAGATACCGGTGGAGCGTACGAAGGGCGTGCCGGGATTGGGGAAGTCCGAGGTCTTGAGGTCGTAGAGGCCAGCGTAGTAGGCCATCAATGAGCGGCCATCTACCGGCGCCTCGCCAGTGCGATTGAAAAAGGGCATGCGCATGGCGCCCATTTCGAAAGGCGTCGAGGCCGTGGATTGAGGGTTGTCGACCTGCACGGTGAGGTGACGTCCGCCGAGGCGGCGCGACTGCTCGATCAAGGTGATGCGTTCGAAGCCACAGCGCAGCAGTTCGCGGGCTGCCACCAACCCTGCAACGCCCGCGCCGATGATGCAGATGCGGTGGTGTGGGTTACCTGCGTGCGCAATGCCCCCGGTTTGTTCGAGCAGGCGGCGATAGTCGAAGCATAGATCCGGAGGGTTGGGAAAGCGGGCGGCCCACGGCAGGCTGGCGGGGTTTTGCACGGCGGCCGCGATGTCGGCGGGATGGTTGTGGGATGAGCCAATGGTCATGAATGACAGTCCTTGTCGGTCGGATTGAGGAGGCGTCAGTGTGCGAAGCCGTGGTGCGTCCAGGCAGAGGGATTGGGGGGCTGCGGTGTAGGAAGGATTTGGGGCGTATGTGGGAAGCAGGTGCGGTGGTTCAGGGAAGTTGCGGTGTGGCCGGACGCGGCTCGCGCCGCTGCTACAGGGGGCCGGGTGTGTCGCCGCGTCGGGTGTTAGACGGGACGGGGGTTTGTAACGACGTTCTGGAGGGGCTGGCCTTGGTGCAGCCGGTTGATGTTGGCGGCGATGAAGGCGTAGCGGCGTTCGAAGAGGCCCTGGGTCCAGCCGGAGGCGTGGGGCGTGCAGTAGGCATTGGACAGGTCTTCGAAGCGGTGGTGAGCGGGTGCGACCGGATCGGTGTCGCCGCTGGGATAGCTGTACCACACGTCCAGGTAGGCCTTGGCGATGAGGTTGTCGCGCAGGGCATGGTAGAGCGCGTGCGCGTCGACCACGGCGGCGCGGGCAATGTTGATCAACACGGCATCGTGGCGCATCGCGGCAAACTGCGCAGCGCCGAACGCGCCGCGGGTGCGCTCGTTCAATGGGCAGGTGAGGATGACGAAATCGGCACGCGTGAGTGCCTGGTCGAGCTCATCGGGGGTGTACGCCTCGTCCATTGGGCCTTCGACACGTCCGCCGTTGGCGCGAGCGGAAATGGCGATGACGCGCAGGCCGAAAGCCTGGGCACGGGTGGCAACAGCCTGGCCGATACGGCCGAAGCCGACGATGACCACGGTCTTGCCGAACAGCTCGCCGCGCGGCTGACGCTTCAGGTAGGCGCCCGTCCAGTGTTCGGTACTGAAGCGCGCACGAAGAACCGCCAGCTCGACCTGGTGTTCGAGCATGCAGGCCAGGGCGTATTCAGCCATGGGAATTTCATGCTCGAACACATTGCAGACAGTGGCACGGGGGGGCAGCGCGGCAAAGTCGATGCCGTCCAGGCCGGCGCCGGGTACCTGCAACAAGCGGAACGCCGGTGCGGGGCCAGTGCGCTGGAAGCGCATCGAGACCAGCACATCGGCGCCTTCGATCTGCGCGTCCCAGGCAGCCGATTCCTGTGCCTCGCGGGGCAGCGCAACGAATTGCGCCGGGTGGTCCAAGGCAGCGGAGAGCTCCTCGCGGTGTGTCGCGGCCTCTCCCACCATCACGATTTTCATCTGTCGTCCTCCTGTGGCGTAGCGCTGCCAGCAATGGTAGCGCAAACATCGTTAGTGGGCGGACAGTAGAAGATCGGCTCGGCGATGGCAATAGAGCGTGCGCAGTGCGCACCGGACAACCGCCCCGAGCGGCCCCTGACACCGCTTGAAATCAATTTGCAATGAACAGCCTCTGGTGCGTCCCTGTCCAGTACTCAGAACCGTTTGGAGTTTGCATGCATGGCGACACCTACCACCGCGCCACGTCGTCGGCGTTGGCTGCCCTTTCTGCTGCTGGCTTTGGCTATCGGTGTGGGCTTGCCGTATGGCTGTTCGCAACTGGCCTATAAAGAGCGGCAGCTGCTGTTCAACATCGAACCGGGTACAGCCAGTTGGTACTCGGGATTGCCCTCCGGGGTGACCGAGCTGCAGATTCCGGTCGAGAAGGCCTTGAGCAGTACCCAGTACCTGCATGCATGGTGGTGGCCAGCGCCGCGGGCCGATGCACCGGCGGTGCTGTATCTGCATGGCACTCGTTGGAACCTGACGGCACAAGTGCGGCGTATCAGTCAGTTGCGCGAGCTGGGCTTCTCGGTGCTGGCCATCGACTACCGCGGTTTTGGCGAAAGCCCTGGCGAGCTGCCGTCGGAGCGCACCGTGTACCAGGATGCCCAGGCTGCCTGGGCCCGACTGGTGCAACTGCAGCCCGACGCCGAGCGACGATTCATCTATGGCCATTCGCTGGGCGGTGCCATCGCGGTGGATCTGGCAGAGCATCTGGCCGAAGGTGACGAACCCAAGGCCGCCGGGCTGATCGTGGAGTCCACTTTCACCGACCTGGCCGCCGCTGCAGCGGCTGTGGCCAATACGTCCCTGCCCGTGCGCTGGATCATGTCGGAGAAATTCGACTCCATCGACAAGATCGGCGACATCGGGATTCCGGTGTTGATCGTTCATGGTCTGGATGACAGCTATGTGCCCGCGCGTTTCAGCCAGGAGCTGTTCGACGCCGCTGCCGAACCCAAGCGGTTGCTGCTGGTACCCGGGGGTACGCACAACAACAGCATGACCCTGGGCAGCCAGGCTTACGCCAAGGCGCTGCGCGAGGTATTCGGTTTGTAGCCGACGCCCGGCGGGCAGTAACGCAACTTATTCGGCGCCCTGAAGGTCTGTGCTGTGGCAGCCGTGCACCGGGCACGCGCGCCACCGCATTCGCAGGAACCTCCATGGAAAAGCACGAACCCAGCCTTGATGCTTCTGAAGCAGACGGCAAGACCCCTGGCCTGTCGGCCGACGAAAAAGCCGAGGTCCATGAAAACCAGCCGCCCCGCGCGGCGGTGCTGCATGAAACCATTCGCATACAGGGTGATCACGAACTCGAACGCACGGTAGCCGCCTTGTGGTGGTCTGCCTTGGCTGCCGGGCTGACCATGGGACTGTCGCTGATGGCCATGGGTCTGTTCAATTCACGCCTGCCCGATGGCGAAACCAGCAAGGTCATTGCCAGCCTGGGCTATTCGGCTGGCTTTCTTGCGGTGATTCTGGCACGCCAGCAATTGTTCACCGAAAACACCCTGACGGCCGTCTTGCCGATCATGAGCAAGCCGAGCCTGAGCAACTTCGGCCGGCTGTTCAAGCTGTGGGGCGTGGTCCTGGCAGGTAACCTGGCGGGGACCTTGCTGGTGTCCTACGTCATGCTGCATTTGCCGATCTTCGATGCCAAGACCGATGTGGCCTTTCTGGAAATTGGCCGCAAGGTGATGGAAAACGACCTGTCGCAGATGTTTTCCAAAGGCATCATCTCGGGCTGGATGATCGCCACCATGGTGTGGATGATCCCTTCGCAGGAAAGCGCCAAGATGTGGATCATCATCCTGGTTACCTACCTGATGGCACTGGGCGACTTCACCCACATCGTCGTGGGCTCGGCGGAGGTCTCCTACCTGGTGTGGGCAGGCGAACTGGACTGGAAAGCCTTCTGGCTCGACTTTGCCGCACCGACGCTGGCCGGCAACATCATCGGCGGCAGCTTCATTTTCGCCCTGATCAGCCATGCGCAGATCAGAAGCGAAAGCGGCCTGCCGCCCAAGGACGATGGCCAAGGCAAGGCGCGCAAGGAACCCAACGCCGACGCTTGAGCTCGTGCCGCATCAGGGCGTCGGCACGGGGGCCGGTGAATCGACCTGCTCCCACCAGTGCACACCGGCCTGGGGATTGCGCATGTCGACCCGCTCCCCCATGCGCGGCGTGCTCAACGGCACGTCCCTGGCCTGGGCCAGTGCGCTGATGCGATCAAAAGGTTCGTGCCAATTGTGTATCGACAGGTCGAAGGTCCCATTGTGGATCGGCAGCAGCGTCTTGCCGCGCAGGTCCAGGTGCGCCTGCAGGGATTCTTCGGGCTGCATGTGCACGTTCGGCCAGGCGACGTTGTAGGCACCGGTTTCCATCAGGGTAAGGTCGAAGGGACCGAACCGCTCGCCGATCTGCTTGAAGCCTGGGAAGTAACCGGTATCGCCGCTGAAGAACAGCCGGAAGTCCTTGTCGATGACCACCCACGATGCCCATAGCGTGCTGTTGCTGTCGAACAGGCTGCGCCCGGAAAAATGCTGCGAAGGGGTCGCCACCAGACGCAATCCGCCCACCTCTGTTTCCTGCCACCAGTCCAGCTGGCGCACCTTGCTGGCAGGCACGCCCCAGTCGAGCAGGCGGTCGCCTACGCCCAGAGTGGTCAGGAAGTATTCGGTCTTGTCTGCCAGCGCCTTGATCGCGTGCTCGTCCAGATGGTCGTAGTGGTCGTGGGACAGGATAACGGCCTTGATCGGCGGCAGGTCGGCGATGCTGATCGGCGGCTGGTGGAAGCGCAACGGGCCCGCCCACTGCACAGGCGAGGCGCGCTCGGAAAAGACCGGGTCGGTCATCAGGAACTGGCCATTCATCTTCAGCAGCACGGTCGAGTGCCCCAACCGCCACAGGCTGTAGTCCGCCGCCGCCAGCAGTTGCTGGCGAGACAGGCGCTCGACGGGCAACGCTGCCTGCGGACGGGTGCCTGGCGGCTTGCTCAACAGCAGGTATTTGATGCCGATGCGCAGCTTCTTCATGAAGCCGTCCTTGGGCAGGACCACCTGATTGCGATACTGGCCGTCCTCGCGCAACGAGGTTGGCAGTTCTTCGGCGTTAGGTGAAAACGACGTCATAAGCGCAAGCACTCCGAAAAGCAGTGGAATATTCATGCAGCCCTCTGGCTGGAAGATGCGTGTTACAGCATACGCTTTCGGCCTGGCGTGAGAAGCCCGTGCTCGGCCCGGAGCGCCGGGACAGTGCCTGCATCCGGCGCTTGGTCGCCCATCGGGAACCATGTCGCGGCCGCAACCGTCCAGATGAGCTCAAGAAACGTCTGTTCGCAAGGACCGCTGCTCA
Source organism: Pseudomonas sp. CFBP 13719 (assembly GCF_014842095.1). Classification (NCBI taxonomy): domain Bacteria; kingdom Pseudomonadati; phylum Pseudomonadota; class Gammaproteobacteria; order Pseudomonadales; family Pseudomonadaceae; genus Pseudomonas; species Pseudomonas sp. CFBP 13719. Next base: position 15,189 of record NZ_JACYVB010000009.1, read on the forward strand.
TGAATGTTGTTGATGCCGCCAACCCTTCCCGCTATTCACGCCGCGCACGGCTTCTGGTGCTGGCGTTCGTGCTGCCCATCCTTGCCAGCGTGGTGATTGCTGGCGGCGCCGTGCTCGGCGTTCCCGGCTCGGTGGATCGCGCCGGCAACCCATCGGCAGAAACGGTCGCTGCGGACAGCGTGAGCGGCGAACGCGATCTGGGTGATAACAGTGGCCGGCCGCTGATCTCCCTCGAAGATGCCGGCGCAGGACTCCCCGTGCAGACGCCACCACCGGGTGGCGAACCGCTCTGGAGCATGTCGCTGCCGACGATTGCCGTACTGCTAATGGTCGTATTGGGCGTCTCTGGCGTGCTGTTGCTGAGGACGTTGCGCAGCTTGCGCGACATCGACCAGGACCATGCGCGGTTGCAGAACGAGCATCGGGCCCTGCAATCGAGCGAAGAGCGCCTGCGTGACCTGACCAGCGCCAGTTCGGACTGGATATGGGAGACCGACGAGTTCCTGCGGGTCAGTTATCTGTCCTCGGAATTCACCGCCTCCACCGGGTTTGCTGATGATGCCTGGCTGGGCCAGCCCATTGAACTGCTGCTGCAGTGCGATACCCTCCCTCCGGGCCAATGGCTGCAACAGTTGGGAAACACCACCACAGCAGCAGGGGCTGGTCAGTTGCGTTGCAGCTACCGCGACAGCGCCGGGCAGATGCGCCATAGCCGCATCGCCGCGCGGCCCATCGTGCTTGAATCGCGCGTGGTCGGTTATCGCGGCACGCTGGTCGACATCACTGACCAGGTCAGTGCCCAGGCTCAGTTGGCCCACCGCTCGACCCACGATGCCGTGACAGGCCTGGGGGATGAGCATGCCCTGACACGGTTCCTCGACCAGACCCTGGCCGACCGCCTGCGTCCGTTGCCATTGACCTTGCTGTTGCTGGATCTGGAAGGATTCGACGAACTGCAAGAGGCCCTGGACCAGCCCGCGCGCGAATGTGTTCTGCGCACGGTTGCCAGCCGCCTGCGCGACAGCACGCGCAGCAATGATCTGGTGACACGGCTGCACGCCGGACAGTTCATGCTGGTACTGGCCAGCATCGACGAGATGATCGAGATCGAGCATTTCTGCCAGCGCCTGATCAACAACATCCAGCGTCCGATCGTGCATGGCATCAAACAGCTACAGGTGGGTGTGAACATCGGTGTGGTCCATGACCAGCCCGCACGTGGCGATGCCAACGAGTGGATTCGCTGCGCGGACGTTGCCTTGCGTCAGGCCAAGGCTCGGGGCGCCGGCAGTTGGCAGCATTTTGCGCCCGCCCTGGATCGGCAGAACCAGCTCAGGCAACTGGAAAACGATCTGGCATCAGCCATACGCCACGAACAGCTGCTGCTGCACTTTCAGCCCAGGTTCAGCGCCGAGGCCGACCGAGTGGTCGCCGTTGAGGCACTGCTGCGCTGGCAGCACCCGGTCGAAGGCTTGCTTACCTCGGACGTTTTCCTGCCCTTGGCCGAGCGCAGCGACTTGATCGTAGCGATCGGCCGCTGGATGTTGGGTGAGGCCTGCAAGGCAGCACGCCACTGGCCACAGTCGATTGCCGTGTCGCTGAGCCTGGCACCGGCGCATTTCAGCCGCGGCGATGTTGCGCGTGATGTTCGTGACGCGCTGGCCGCTGCCCGCTTGCCTGCAAGCCGTCTGCAGGTGCAGGTCGCCGAGCAGGTGATGCTGGGCTGTGCAGAGGGTGCCGTGGGTGCGCTGAACGCTCTGAAGGAATTGGGTGCAGGTCTGATTCTCGATGAGTTCGGCAGTGGCTACTGTTCCCTTGGGTATCTGCGTCTGTATCCCTTCGATGGGTTGAAGATCGACCGGCGCTTCGTTGCCGGCATGGCTGACCACACGCGGGATCGCGCAATGGTGCGCGGGATGATTGACTTGGGCGAGGCCATGGGGGTGCGTGTGATCGGCGCCGGTGTCGATACCGTGCAACGGCTGCTCGCCCTGCAGCATGAGAGATGCGTGGAGCTGCAAGGCGATCATCTGAGCAAGGCCCTGGATCAAGCCACACTGGGGCCGTTGCTCAAGCAGCAGAGCGCCGCGCGCAGGTCTCACCCGCTGCCGCAGGCGGGTGAGTACAGCTGATATAAACTGTGCGGACCGAAGATTTTTTTACAGGCTCGAACGGCATCGCTAGAATCGGTGCACCGTCCGGACACGACCAGGCAATGGTTCCGGCATGCGCAACCACAATGGGCACTCCATGGGCACAACTGCAGCAGCCGACATAGCCACCCTCGCGCGTATCGACGCGGTCCCGGCAATCCTGCAGGTCATCTGCGAAACCACCGGGATGCGTTTCGCCGCAGTAGCCAGAGTCACCGAAGATTCGTGGATCACCTGCGCGGTGCTCGACAACATGGGCTTTGGCCTGGAAGTCGGCGAGGAGTTGGACGTGACCACTACCCTGTGTCACGAGATACGCGCCACCCACCAGACCGTCATTATCGACAAGGTCAGCGAAGACGAGGTGTACTGCAACCATCACGCGCCGCGTATCTACAAGTTCGAAAGCTACATATCGACGCCCATATTCCGCGCCGATGGCAGCTTTTTCGGCACCATCTGTGCACTCGATCCACGGCCCACGTACTTGAAGGGCAGCACCATCGAGCCAATGATGCAATCGTTCTCGCGTTTGCTGGCGGTGCAGATGGAGAATGAAGAACGGCACCAGCGAACGGCCACCGCGCTGCTGGAAGAACGTGAAATGGCCGATCTGCGTGATCAATTCATTGCGGTGCTCGGCCATGATCTGCGCAATCCCCTGTTTGCCATCAATGCCGGCTCTGAGCTGCTGCAGCGACGCGTCACGGATGAGCGCAGCCTGGGCATCGTCAAGCATATCCAGACCAGTGCACGTCGCGCTTCGCAGCTGATCGAGGATGTGCTGGATTTTGCCCGGGGCCGACTCGGGGCCGGTATCGTGGTGGACCTGCAGCCCGATGCCGACCTGACGCGAAGCCTGGAGCACGTGGTCTCTGAGCTGCAGCGCATCCATCCCGACCGGGTCATAACGATGGATGTCGACGACCTTCAAGGCGTGCTGTGCGACAAGGAGCGCATTGGCCAACTGCTTTCCAACCTGGTGTCCAACGCCATCATCCACGGTGCCGCGGACAGCGAGGTGCGTGTGTGCGGCCGAATGTCCGATCAGGCATTCACGCTGTCGGTACATAACCGCGGGCCGGCGATCGCCGAGAACGTGCGCTCGCAGTTGTTCAAACCTTTCGCCCGGCCAAGCGTGCGCAGCCCACGCGGTGGCCTTGGGCTGGGCTTGTACATTGCCTACCAGATCGCGCTGGCCCACGACGGTCGACTGGAAGTCGCCTCGAGCGATGAAGACGGCACGCAGTTCAGCTTCCACCTGCCCCTGACCACCAGCGGCGCCTGAGGCCGGGGCGACACGTGCGGAAAGTGGACGGCACGGCGGCCGGCAGTGGTAGCATCGCCCTACTTCCACACCCTGTCTGGCAAACACATGGCGAGACCTGACCCCGGGATCCCCCCCACCCATGGACAACGCAGCGCGCGGCAGCTGAAGCTGCTCACGGGCGGCAGCGAGCCCGACCCACGCTTCACGCTGGCTAACGAGCGCACATTTCTGGCCTGGATTCGCACGGCGCTGGCCTTGATGGCCGGCGGCATCGCCGTCGAAGCGTTCACCGCAGACGTGTTCGCACCCGAGTTTCGCAAGAGCCTGGCGGTCATCCTGCTGCTGCTGGGTATGCTGCTCAGTGGAAGTGCGAGCCTGCGCTGGCTGAACGTGGAGCGGGCGATGCGTCACAAGCAGCCCTTGCCCATTCCGTTGCTGGTGCCGCTGCTGTCCATTGGCGGTGCGCTGGTCACTGCAGCGCTGATAGCTTTCGTCGTACTGCGATGAACGTGCCGCACGCGGGGCATCAGGACGAAGGGCTGCAGCCTGAACGGACGTTGCTGGCGTGGGGGCGAACCCTGTTGGCGATGCTGGTGGCGAGTTTGTTCTTTCTGCGCTGGATGCCCAACCACGGCCGCTTCGCCGGCGGCTTGATCGCATTCACTCTGCTGGGGGCGTTGCTGATCTGGCTGAGCCAGCGGCGTCGATACCGCTGCAGAGTGGAAGGGATCAGCCGCGCGCGCTTCCCGGCCGACGTGAAGGGCGTGCTTGGCCTGGGCAGCATGGTCACAGTGATCGGCGGCGCGGCGATCTGGATCACCTTGATGACGTGACGCCTCAAGCGTAGTCGTTGCGCTCGGACTTGAGCAATGCCCAGGCCAGCCCGGCGACCCACAGCAGCGAGGCGAAGTAGTTGACTCGCTGGAACAGGCCGAAGCCACGGCCCACGTCCATGGCCGCTGCCATCCACGGCAGGCAGCCCAGCGCGAACAGACTGCAGATCAGGGACAACCAGACCAGACCCTTGCGGCCCTCGCGGCGTGCCACGACAATCCACAGTGCACTGGCGAGCGACAGGCTTGCCGACATGATCACGCTGGCGATGGTATGCAGGTTCTGCTGCGTCGAAGGGTATTGCAGGGAACAGCCGACGTCGCAGGTGAAGTACCCAGCCGCCAGGCTTGCCAGACCGTACACGATGATGAGCGAGGCGCTCAGCCGCGCCAGGCGCAGATGGGCATGGCCCGCGTACAGGCCAATACCGAACGCTATCGACAAGAGGCCCAGCGGGTACTGACCGAGCCAGGCCCAGAGGGCGTGAGTGGGTGCATCGGTAGCGCCCAACAGACCCATTGCCTGATCGATGTGGCTGTACCCGGCATACAGGCTGCCGGTCACGATGAGGCTTGCGGCCAGCCATAGCGGGCTGATCAGGCCAGCCAGGTAGAGTAATTTGCGAATCGGCTGCTGCACAGCGCATCTCCGTCATAAAAAAGAGGCCCGGACCTTACTACAGCGTCGGTGCCGTCACGAAGCAATTTTTCCCGCCGTGGGGCAAACCCGGCGCTTTGGCAATAACAGGATACATTTACGTGGAATTCATCGAACTGCCGCCCTGTGCGCGACCGCTGCTGGACAAGTTCTACAAGTTGCAGAACAGTCGGATGCGCAGCGTGGGCAACGCCCGCTGGTGGGTAGCACGGAGCGACGAAATCGTTGCAGGTTCGAACTTCCTGCCGGTGCTCGGGGGGCACTGGTTGACTGGCCTGCACGTGGCTGTCGATCAGCGCAACAAGGGCTTGGGCCGACGTTTGCTCAGCGCCGCCCAGACCACGCTGGGCGGGCCGGTATGGTTGTTTTGCGAACCGCCATTGCGTGGTTTCTACCTCAGCCTCGGCTTCGAGGATGCGACCACCCTGCCTGCCGAGCTGACCCAGCGCCTGCAGCGCTACCGAGCCAGCAAGAACTTGCTGGCCCTGGTGCGTCCGATTGCTGCTTGATCTGCATAGCCTATGTTCAAGGCTGCTGGCGCGCTGCAACCGATGACGGCGTGGCAGGGTTTGCACGCAGGTCCTTTTCGCCCGTGGGTACGGTCCCGGTCTGGTCCACAGCGGGGGCGGTTTCCTCCGGATCCTTGGCACCCTTGTCCTTGCCCTCGGCCGACATGTGTTCGATCACTGCATTCATCTCGGCGCCCAGCAACAGCACGGCAGACGAGATATAGAAATACAGCAGCAACACGATAATCGCGCCGATGCTGCCGTACATGGCGTTGTAGTCGGCGAACGTTTTCACGTAGTAGGCAAAACCCAGCGATGCGACGATCCAGACCACCACGGCGAGCATCGAACCGGGCGTGATGAAGCGGAACTCCTGCTTCACGTCAGGCATGACGTAGTAGATCACCGCGACGGCGATCATCAACAGGATGACGATCAGCGGCCAGCGCAGGATGGTCCACAGGGTGACGATGAAATCTTCCATGCCGATCTGCCCGGCCAGCCACTGCATGACCTGGGGACCGGTGACCATCAAGGCCGCTACGCACAACAGCATGCCGGCAAGGCCGATGGTGTACAGGATCGACAAGGGAATGCGCTTCCAGGCCGGACGCTCTTCGACCACATCATAGGCGGCGTTCATTGCGCTCATGGTCAAGCGCACGCCTGCCGAGGCGGTCCACAGGGCGACTACGATACCAATGGAAAGCAGACCACCTTTGGACTGCTGCAACTGGTCGATCACAGGATTGACCTGTTCCAGCGCCTGTGGCGGTAGCACCAACTCGGACTGCAAACGCATCCACGAGAAGAAATCCGGCAGATGCAGGAAACCGATCAGGGCGATCAGGAAAAGCAGAAAGGGGAATAGCGAGAACAACATCTGGTAGGCCAATGCCGAAGCATAGGTAGGCATTTCGTCGTCAACGAATTCCTTGACCGTGCGAACCATGACCTTCATGAAAGGCAGGTTGTTCATGTGGGGAAATAGCATAGCGTCTCCTTGCGCCACTCGACTTTCGAATACACTGCCTGGGTGGATGCACAACCCAACTGAGTCAAGCAGTCGCGGCAGGCTCATAGCGGCACGCTTTCTACCGTAAAGCTGCAGGAAAAACGACAATCAGAGTATGTACGTCCGTGTCCGCCCAATAGCACAACGGCCATCGTTTGATGACCGTTGGCGAACTTCACTCAGGCAGGAAACACGCTGCCTCAGGGTTTTTTTACAGCGTCTTTCACAGTGTTCTTGACTTCGCCTTCTACTTGCTGGGCTTCGCCTTTCTTCTCTTGCACTGCACCTTTGACCTGCAGTTCTTCGTTACCGGTGACTTTGCCCACGCCTTGCTTGACGTTGCCGACTGCTTCGTTGGCCATGCCTTTGATCTTGTCTGAAGTGCCGCTCATGGTATGTCTCCTGGTCATTTAGGAATGTCTTGTCTCGACACAGGAATTGACCGGCACCGGCCATCCAGAGTTTCAAATTATTTTGCGTGGCAAAAGACGCCGTGGTCGTGCGGCAGGCACATGGGTTTTGCCAGCGCTTTATGTTCGGCCGATTTGCCCGCAGAATGCCGGTCGGATTCGGCCAGTGCGCCGAAGCGTCATACCTGTAGGAATTTTCATGAAACTCGACAAACCCCAAGCCATCGCCCGTCGCAACAAGGAACTGGGTGGCGCGGTGCTCGGCGTCAACAACTGCCATTTCACCGTGCTGGACGCCAAACGCAACATCTGGTGGTTCGACATCCCTGTGGCACGCCTGCAGATCGGCCAGTACGAATGGATTCACCTGCTGCTGCATACCCCTTCCAGTGATCAGTTGCTGCACCTGAAAGTGACCACGGCGTTCTTGCGTGAGCACATGGAAGGGCTGGTGGTACGCAATGCCGGCAAACGCAAGTCGACAGTCAGCCTCGAGCTGAGCGCCGACAAGGATTCGTTCCTCAAGGATGTGCGCCCCACCGGCAGCGGCGTCGGCTTCGCGCCATTCCTGCAGGCCTGAGAGCGGCCTGCGTGACGGGCTTCAGACCAGTTCGATACGGTCGGCGTGGATGACGATCTGGCCGTCCTTGTACAGCGCGCCGATGGCTTTCTTGAAGTTGCCCTTGCTGACACCGAAGAGGTCGCTGATCACCTGCGGATCGCTCTTGTCGCTGACCGCGAGGGTGCCCTGGTTGGCGCGCAGCTTGTCGAGGATCTGGGCATTGAGGCTGCTGGTCAGTTGCGCGCCAATGGGCTGCAGGCTCAGGGCAATCTTGCCGTCGCTGCGCAGCTCCTTGATGTAGCCCTTCTCCTGCTTGCCGGAGCGCAGGAACTTGAACACTTCGTTCTTGTGGATCAGGCCCCAGTGGGCGTTGTTGATGATGGCCTTGAAGCCCATGTCGGTTTCTTCGACCACCAGCAGATCGACTTCCTGGCCTACCTGATAGGCCGGCGGCAGCTTGTCGAGGTAGCGATCCAGGCGGGCGGTGGCCGTAATGCGGCGCGTACGTTTGTCCAGGTACACGTGCACCACGCAGTACTCGCCCGCTTTCATCTGGCGTTTTTCTTCGGAGAAAGGCAGCAGCAGGTCCTTGGGCAGCCCCCAGTCGAGGAAGACGCCAATGCTGTTGATTTCGACGACCTTGAGGCTGGCGAACTCACCCACCTGGACCTTGGGCTTTTCAGTGGTGGCCAGCAGTTTGTCTTCGCTGTCCAGATACACGAAAACGTTCAGCCAGTCTTCGTCTTCGCTGGGAGTATCCTTGGGGATGTAGCGATTGGGCAGGAGGATCTCGCCATCTGCGCCGCCGTCCAGATACAGCCCGAAGTCCGTATGTTTTACCACTTGCAATGCGTTGTAGCGCCCGACTAAAGCCATTTCGAATATTCCTCGTCACCTGGCTCGGCATTCTACCCGAGAACCTTGCGGTTGGCTGCGCAAGGCGCCTTGCGCGGCAGGTATTGGAGCGCCAGAACCTTGCAGGCGAGAACCTTGATAGCCGGGGGTCACAGCGTCACCGCTGGTCCATATAGCCCAGCCGGGAGAGGATAAATCGTGTACAATGCCTGGCCATATTAATTTTTGACAGGTTAATGGCAGCCATGCGCGTTAAAGCATCCAACAGCAAAGTCAAACCCGCTCCAGCCGTAGAAACCAGCGAGTCGATCAACGAACAGATTGCCGCATTTCTCAAGTCCGGTGGCGAGATCCAGCAGATTGCCAAGGGCGTGAGCGGCCAGACCTTCACCCCGTCCAAGCACATCAGCCTGGGCAAGAAGTAAGTTTGCGGCCCGGCCATCGCGCCGGGCAAAACTTCAGCGTCGTGTTACTCCCCGCATCACCCTCATCCCCCTTGAATCGACGAATGGCAGCGTCGCGCCGCCCATGAGCGGTATGCTTGCACCCTTCTAGATCGGGCCGTCCAGGCTTACTGGAGGTAGGTATGTTCAGACCCAGCTGGTTGTTGATAGCCGGACTCGTGGTCCCCCCTTCCCTGTGCGCCCAGGTCATTCAACGTGACATCGGCGATTTCAACCTCAAGCTCGGCACCACACCGTCGCGCAGCATGGCCGTGGGCCTGGTGCAGCCGAGCACCGGCAGTTCCTTCCACGGCGGGCTGGACCTGACTCACGACAGTGGTCTGTATTTCGGCCAATGGTCGCCCAACATGGGCCTCGCCTCCTCCAGCAATCTGGAGGTGGATTCCTATATGGGCTACAAGCATCCGTTCGATAATTCGCTGGGTTATGAAGTGGGCGTGATCCAGTACAGCTACCCCGAACTGGATGCGCCTTCGACGCATGCGTTCTACGCCGGCCTGCGTGTTCTGGATCGGCGCTTCGGCGCAGCGTTCAACAATACCCCCGACGGCCAGAACAGCACGCTGTTCGCTGACCTGGGCGGCCTGCCCCTGCTGGATGTGGGCTTTACCATGAAGGTCAGCAACCATCAGCTCACCACCCCATTCACCATCGGCGAGGGGCAGGAAGTGCGGGCATTCAACGACTGGTCGCTGCAGATGTCACGGCCGATCGGCAGCTTCGACCTGGACTTCATCTACAGTGGCTCGGACCTGAGCGGCGCCAATTGCGCTGCCTATTCAGGCCAGAATGGCCAGTGTGACAGCATGTTCATGCTCAAGGCCCAACACGCGTTTTTCTGAACCGCACGCACCGGCATGGCTCTATAACCACAACAACGCCATCGCACGGACCGCTGCCATGAATCCTCTGTTTCGTCGCTTGTCGCATTGCGTGCTGCTCGTGGGCTTGTGCCTGGTGTTCAGTGGTTGCACGCGGGTGGACTTGGCCTATCGCAATCTGGACGTAATCATTCCATGGTCGATGAACGACTACCTGGACATGAACCGCGAGCAGAAAAGCTGGTTCGACGAACGCCTCAAGGAACACCTGCGCTGGCACTGCACCACGCAACTGGCAGACAACCTGCAGTGGCTGGACAAAATCCAGCAAATGGTTGCCCAGCAGCAGGTGACTGCGCCGGCACTGCGCGAACGTACTGCCGAAGCCAAGCAGGCAATCTCCGCCATCGCCGTGCAGGTCACGCCCTCGGCGGTCGAGTTGCTGCAGGGGCTGGACGACAACCAGGTGCGGGCCCTGCAGCAGACGCTCGACGAGGATCTGGTCAAGCGTCGCAAGGAATACGTGGAGCCGCCACTGCAGGCACAGATCGACGAACGCGCCAAGCGCATGAGCAAGCGCCTGACACCTTGGTTCGGCAAACTCACCGATACGCAGCAGCAGCGCGTGCAGGCTTGGTCGCAGAGTCTGGGCGAACAGAATCGTGAATGGATCGACAACCGCGAGCACTGGCAGGCGCAGTTCATGGCTGCCTTGCAGCAACGCCAGTCGACCGAATTCCCCGCGCGGATCGCGCAATTGCTGCAACAGCGCGAAGCGGTGTGGACCCCGCAATACAAGCTGGCCTATGCACGCACCGAGCAGGCAGCCATCGACCTGATGACGGGGCTGGCGGCCGACAGTACACCTGAGCAACGTGTGCGCATCGAGCGCAAGCTGGGTGAACTGCGCGATGACTTCGCCAACCTCAAGTGCCTGAAGAACACCTGATCCGAGGTTTCAGGCCCAGCCTTCCAGACGCAGCGTCGCACGTACCAGACGCTGCTCTTCGCCTTCGATTTCCCGCAGGTTGGCGCAGATGCTTTCGATATGGGCAACGGCCGCCTTGCGTGCTTGTTCGGGCTGGCGATTGATCACTGCGGCATAAAGCTTGGCGTGCTGCTTGTCGATCTGTTGTTTCTGTGGCTGGCGGTGGTACAGGTTGTTCACGCAGGCAAACACCGAGTTGAGCAGCAGGTCAGTCAACGAGCGCAGGGTCTGTACCAGCACCGGATTGTGCGAAGCGTCGCAGATCGCCAGGTGGAAGGCATGGTCCAGGTGCGCATGCCGGGTGGCGTCCAGCGGTTGGTCGTGGGCGGCCAGCAATGCCTGATAGCTGCGCTCGATCAAGACGAAATCAGCCTGAGTACCGCGCAGCGCGGCCAGCCGTGCCGACTCGCCTTCGAGCAGTGAACGCACTTCGAACAAGTCGTAGAGCGTGCGCGGCTGGGAACTGAACAGGTGCATCAAGGGTGTGGCATCGTTGGCGGGAGACAATGACGCCACGAACGAACCGCGGCCCTGCTCGGTGGCGATGATGCCCCGGGCGCGCAACAGCTTGAGGCCCTCGCGCAGCGCGTTGCGCGACACACCGAGTTTTTCCACCAGTCGCCGCTCCGATGGCAGCGGTTGGCCGGTCTTGAGAACGCCATCGACGATGAGCCGCTCGATGCGTTCGCACACTACATCGGCGATCTGAGGTTTGTTGTGCATGCCGTGCCTGCTGGTAGGACCATCGCCCGAGACTACCGCCGAGCATTCGGCGATCACCCGAAAATAAGCCAGTAGACGCCTCGATAGAAGCCCCCCGGCGAAAAGAACTGGTCCTACCAGTGGTTCCGACCATAGACAGGCCGGGTGTTTGCGACCACTGTTGAGCGCATAAGAACGACAAGCCGGTGGCCTGCGCCCATGAACATCCTCTACGACGAACGCATCGACGGCGTCCTGCCCAAGGTCGACAAGGCCGCACTGGTGCAGGCACTGCATTCCCGCATCCCCGACCTTGCCGTACTGCATCGCGCCGAAGACCTGCGCCCCTACGAATGCGACGGACTCAGTGCCTATCGCACCGTACCGCTGCTGGTGGTGTTGCCCGAGCGTATCGAGCAGGTCGAGGCTCTGCTCAAGTTGTGCCACGCGCAAAAGGTGCCCGTCGTCGCACGTGGGGCAGGTACCGGACTGTCCGGGGGTGCCCTGCCACTCGAACAAGGTGTGCTGCTGGTGATGGCGCGCTTCAAGCAGATTCTCGAGATCGACCCCGCCGGACGCTGGGCGCGTGTGCAGCCCGGCGTGCGCAATCTGGCGATCTCCCAGGCGGCGGCGCCGTTCGGCTTGTATTACGCCCCCGACCCCTCGTCACAGATCGCCTGCTCGATCGGCGGCAACGTTGCGGAAAACGCCGGCGGCGTGCACTGCCTCAAGTACGGTTTGACCGTGCACAACCTGCTCAAGGTGCAGGTGCTGACCATCGAGGGTGAGCGCCTGACCCTGGGCAGCGATGCCCTCGACTCGCCCGGTTTCGATCTGCTGGCGCTGTTCACCGGTTCCGAAGGCATGCTCGCCATCATCACCGAGGTGACCGTCAAGCTGCTGCCCAAGCCGCAGGTGGCCAAGGTGCTGCTGGCCAGCTTCGACTCGGTGGAAAAGGCCGGGGCGGCCGTGGCCGACATCATCGCCGCAGGGATCATTCCCGGTGGCCTGGAAATGATGGACAACCTGGCCATTCGCGCTGCCGAAGACTTCATCCATGCCGGCTATCCGATGGACGCCGAAGCGATCCTGCTGTGCGAGCTCGATGGCGTGGAAGCCGATGTGCACGACGACTGCCAGCGCGTCTACCAGGTGCTGACGGAGGCCGGCGCGACCGAGGTCCGTCAGGCCCGCGACGAGGCCGAACGCCTGCGTTTCTGGGCCGGGCGCAAGAATGCGTTTCCTGCCGTGGGCCGACTCTCGCCCGACTACTACTGCATGGACGGCACCATTCCGCGTCGCGCCCTGCCGGGCGTGCTCAAGGGCATCGCCGAATTGTCCGAGCAATACAGCCTGCGCGTGGCCAACGTGTTCCATGCCGGGGACGGCAACATGCACCCGTTGATTCTGTTCGATGCCAACCAGGCCGGTGAGCTCGAACGCGCCGAAGCACTCGGCGGGCAAATCCTGGAGCTGTGCGTGGCGGTGGGCGGCAGCATCACCGGCGAACACGGTGTGGGCCGGGAGAAGATCAATCAGATGTGCGCCCAATTCAACAGCGACGAGCTGACCCTGTTCCATGCGGTGAAGGCCGCGTTCGACCCCGATCGGCTGCTCAATCCCGGCAAGAACATTCCGACCCTGCAGCGCTGTGCCGAGTTTGGCGGCATGCATATCCACCACGGGCAACTGCCATTCCCCGAACTGGAGCGCTTCTGATGGCCGACCGCGATTTCGACGCCAGCGAGCAACTGCTGGATCAGGTTCGGCAGGCGCTGGCCGACGACCGCCCGCTGTGCATTCAGGGCGGCAACAGCAAGGCCTTCCTGGGATGCATCGGTGCCGGCGAGCGCCTCGATACGCGCGCACACTGCGGCATTGTCAGCTACGACCCTACGGAGCTGGTGATCACCGCACGGGCCGGCACGCCCTTGCAGGCCCTGCGCGCCGCCGTCGAGCAGGCCGGGCAGATGTTGCCGTTCGAGCCACCGGCCTATGGCGAGCAGGCCACCCTGGGCGGCACGGTCGCGGCCGGATTGTCGGGGCCGCGTCGACCCTGGGCCGGTTCCGCCCGCGACTATGTACTGGGCACCCGGGTCATCACCGGGCTGGGCAAGCACCTGCGCTTCGGCGGCGAGGTGATGAAGAACGTCGCCGGCTACGACCTGTCCCGGTTGCTGACCGGCAGCTTCGGCACGCTGGGCGTGCTGACCGAGGTGTCACTCAAGGTGCTGCCCAAGCCACGCGCCTGCTTCAGCATCAAGCTGACCTGCGACGCCGAGCGCGCCTTGCTCAAGCTCGCCGAATGGGGCCAGCAGCCAATGCCGATCAGTGCCGCCTGCCACAGCGATGGCGTTCTCTATCTGCGCCTGGAGGGCGGCGAAGGCTCGGTGGCCGCAGCCCACCAGCGCATCGGCGGCGAGCCCATCGACTCGGCGTTCTGGGATGAGCTGAACGAGCATCGGCTGCCCTTCTTCGCGCAGCCCGAAGCACTCTGGCGGTTGTCGCTGCCCAACAACACCGCTGCCTTGCAACTACCGGGCGAACAACTGATCGACTGGGGCGGTGCCCAGCGCTGGCTGAAATCCAACGCCAGCGCCGCGTCGATTCGCCAGGTGGTCGAGGCGGTCGGCGGGCACGCCACCTGCTACACCACAGGCGTGACCCCCGAGCCGTTTCAACCCTTGCCCGAGCTGCTGCTGCGCTACCATCGCCAGCTCAAGACGCAGTTGGACCCACAGGGCATCTTCAACCCCGGCCGCCTCTACGCGCAGCTGTGAACCAGGAGCCGTGAACCCATGCAGACCCAATTGAGTGATCAGGCCCGCCTGCTGCCGCGCGCCGAGGAAGCCGAGCGTATTCTGCGCAGCTGCGTGCACTGCGGCTTCTGCAATGCCACCTGCCCCACCTATCAACTGCTGGGCGACGAACTGGACGGCCCGCGCGGGCGCATCTACCTGATCAAGCAGGTGCTCGAAGGCCACGAGGTGACGGCGGACACGCAGCAGCACCTCGATCGCTGCCTGAGCTGCCGCAACTGCGAGACCACCTGCCCTTCGGGAGTGGACTACCACAACCTGCTGGACATCGGCCGTGCAGTGGTGGATCAGGCGGTGCCGCGGCCGGTCGAACAACGCTGGCTGCGCGGCGGTCTGCGCGCGCTGGCCCCGCACCCGACCGCTTTCAAGGCGCTGATCCAACTGGGCCAGACCTTTCGTCCACTGTTGCCGCAACGCCTCAAGGACAAGCTGCCGCGTCAGGTGCATGCTGCCGTGTCGCGGCCCGCGACGCAGCACGCCCGTCGCGTATTGATGCTCGAAGGTTGCGTGCAGCCCGGGCTGTCGCCCAACACCAATGCCGCCGCCGCGCGCGTCCTTGACCGCTTGGGAATCACCGTTACGGCGGTTCGCCAGGCCGGTTGCTGCGGCGCGGTGGATTACCACCTGGACGATCAGGCCCGTGGCCTGCAGCGCGCCCGACACAATATCGACGCCTGGTGGCCTGCAATCGAAGCGGGCGCCGAAGCCATCGTGCAGACAGCCAGCGGTTGTGGTGCGTTCATCAAGGACTATGGACACCTGCTGGAACAGGATCCGACCTACGCCGACAAGGCTCGAACCGTCAGCCGCCTGGCCAAGGATCTGGTCGAGGTGTTGCGCGACGAGCCGGTGGAACAATTGGCTGTTCATACCGACCTGCGCCTGGCCTTTCACTGCCCGTGTACCTTGCAGCATGCGCAGAAGCTGGGCGGCGTGACCGAACACCTGTTGCGCCGGTTGGGCTTTCATTTGACCGACGTACCGGACGGCCACCTGTGCTGCGGTTCCGCCGGTACCTACTCGGTGACTCAGCCGGTGTTGTCGCGGCAATTGCGCGACAATCGCCTCAATGCCCTGGAAAGCGGCGCCCCCCAGGTGATCGCCACTGCCAACATCGGTTGCCAGAACCACTTGGATGGGGCCGCGCGCACCCCGGTACGGCACTGGATCGAACTGGTCGAACAGGCCATGGCCGATTGACCCTGTATTTTTGAATGCACTGCACTTTTAACCTCTCGACAACAGAACTGGAGAAGCCCATGCAAAGCAAAGCGATTCTTGGCCACGAAGACGTCACCCGCATCCTCGCCGCAGCACGCGCCGAGGCGCAGAAGAACAACTGGGCAGTGGGCATTGCCGTGGTCGACGACGGCGGTCATCTGCTGGCGTTCGAACGCCTGGACGGCGCCGCCGCCAGCACCGCCTACATCGCACCGGGCAAAGCGCGTACCTCGGCCCTGGGGCGCAAGGAATCGGTGGTGTTCGAAGAGATGGTCAACAACGGACGTACCGCGTTCCTGTCGGGTAACCTCATGACCTGTCTGGAAGGTGCCGTGCCGCTGATCCACGAAGGCCAGGTCATTGGTGCGGTCGGCGTGTCCGGGGTCAAGCCCGGTGAGGACGCGCAGGTCGCCAAGGCCGGCGCCGCTGCCCTGGTCTGAATTCCCGCCCCCGTATTCGAGGAGACTGCAATGAAGCACCGCATGAGAGCCCAGCGTCTGCAGGTCGACGCCACCCTGTACGATTTCATCGAGAACGAAGTACTGCCTGGCAGCGGGCTGGAATCCGAAGCGTTCTGGACCGGTTTCGACGCCCTGGTCCATGAATTCGCGCCGCAGAACCGCCTGCTGCTGGCCGAACGCGACCGTTTGCAGACCGAACTGGACAACTGGCACCGTGCCCACCCCGGACCGATCCAGGACCCGGCTGCCTACCGCAGCTTCCTGCAGTCCATCGGCTACCTGCTGCCACAGCCCGACCGCGTCGAGATCAGCACCTGCGATGTCGATGACGAGATCGCCCGGGTGGCCGGCCCGCAACTGGTGGTGCCGTCGACCAATGCCCGCTATGCCCTGAACGCGGCGAACGCTCGTTGGGGCTCGCTGTACGACGCGCTGTATGGCACCGACGCGATTCCGGAAAGCGATGGCGCGACCAAGGGCCAAGGCTACAACCAGGTTCGCGGCGACCGCGTGATTGCCTTCGCCCGCGCCCTGCTCGACCAGAGCACTCCGCTGGCCAACGGATCGCACCGCGATGCCAACGGCTACCGCATCGAGGGTGGCCAGTTGCAGGTGAGTCTGACCGACGGCAGCGTCAGCGCCTTGGCCGATCCAGCTCAGTTCGTCGGCTATCAAGGCGATGCGCAGCAACCGGTTGCCGTGCTGCTCAAGCACCATGGCCTGCACATCGAGATCCAGATCGACGCGACCTCGCCTATCGGGCGTACCGACGCGGCGGGTGTGAAGGACCTGCTGCTCGAAGCGGCCCTGTCGACCATCATCGACTGCGAAGACTCGGTAGCGGCGGTGGACGCCAGCGACAAGGTGGCGATCTACCGCAACTGGCTGGGCCTGATGCGCGGCGATCTGACCGAGGAACTGGAAAAAGGCGGCCAGCGCATCACCCGCCGGCTCAATCCCGACCGCCAGTACCACACGCCGGCAGGCGGCGAGTTGACTCTGCACGGCCGTTCGCTGTTGTTGATCCGCAACGTCGGGCACCTGATGACCAATCCCGCGATTCTCGACGATGAAGGCCGCGAGATCCCCGAGGGTATCCTGGACGGCGTGGTCACCAGCCTGATCGGACGCTACGACCTGGAGCGCAAGGGTAACTCGCGCACCGGCAGCCTCTACATCGTCAAACCGAAGATGCACGGCCCGGCCGAGGTGGCCTTCGCGGACAAGCTGTTTGCCGCCATCGAAGACCTGCTCGAGCTTTCGCGCAATACCCTGAAGATCGGCATCATGGACGAGGAGCGCCGCACCTCGGTGAACCTCAAGGCCTGCATTGCCGCAGCATCGACCCGCGTGGCGTTCATCAACACCGGCTTCCTCGACCGCACCGGCGACGAGATCCACAGCGCCATGCAGGCTGGGCCGATGATGCGCAAGGGTGACATGAAGGGCAGTGCCTGGATTGCCGCGTACGAGCGCAACAACATGCTCACCGGGCTGGCCTGCGGCTTGCGTGGCAAGGCGCAGATCGGCAAGGGCATGTGGGCGATGCCCGACCTGATGGCCGACATGCTGGTGCAGAAGATCGGCCACCCCAAGGCCGGCGCGAACACCGCGTGGGTACCCTCGCCCACTGCGGCCACGTTGCACGCCCTGCACTATCACCAGGTCAACGTCAGCGAGGTGCAGCAGACCCTGGAACAGATCGACGCAGCAGGCGAGCACGACGCTCTGCTGGACAACCTGCTGACCATCCCGGTGGTGGCCAATGCGCAATGGAGCGCCGACGAGATCCGTCAGGAACTGGACAACAATGCCCAAGGCTTGCTGGGCTATGTAGTGCGCTGGGTCGAACAAGGCATCGGTTGCTCCAAGGTGCCGGACATCCACGACGTCGGGCTGATGGAAGACCGCGCAACCCTGCGTATTTCCAGCCAGCACCTGGCCAACTGGCTGCTCCACGGCGTGGTAAGCCGCGAGCAGATCGTCGAAACCCTGGAGCGCATGGCCAAGGTAGTCGACCAGCAGAATGCCGGTGATCCGTCATACCGGCCCATGGCAGCGGATTTCCAGGCATCGGTGGCGTTCACCGCCGCCAGTGCGCTGGTGTTCCAGGGCTGCGAGCAGCCCAGTGGCTATACCGAGCCGTTGCTGCACCGGTTCCGCCTGGCATTCAAGAACGCCCAGGCGTGACATCGGCCGGGATGGGAAGGTTGTCGCCGACCTGTCCCGGCACTGCTGCGGCGGTTTCCCGCTTGCTGTAGTATCGCGTTCCGAATGAGAATCATCCGCGAACGCAATCACCATGAATCCTTCCTCTCCTCGCTTGCTGGTGGTCGATGACCATCGCAAGATCCGTGAGCCGCTGGCCATCTACCTGCGCCGCTTCGGTTTCGACGTGCGCACCACCGAAGACGCCGCCGGCATGTGGGCGCTGCTCAAGCAGGACGTGTTCGACGTACTGATCCTCGATGTGATGCTGCCCGACGGCGATGGGTTCGAGCTGTGTCGCACGCTGGCGCACAAGTCCACGGCGGCGGTCATCCTGTTGACCGCGCGCGATGCCTGCGCCGACCGCGTTCAGGGCCTGGATGCCGGTGCCGACGACTACGTGGTCAAGCCCTTCGAGCCGCGTGAACTGGTGGCGCGCATCCACAGCGTGCTGCGCCGGCGTGGCACCTTGGGCACAACGCTGACGGCCGTGCCGGCAGCCCTGCCAGCGCCCTTGCGCTGCTACCACTTCGCCGACCTGAGCTTTCGCAGCGGCTGCAACACATTGACCCGCCGAGACCGCAGCCAGGTGCGCTTGAGCACCGTGGAGGGCCGCTTGCTGGAAGTCTTCCTGGATCATCCCAATGCCGTGCTGGGTCGCGAACGCTTGATCGAACTGACCTCGCGGCCCGGCAGCGATCTGTTCGATCGCGCCATCGACCGGCAGATCAGCCGCCTGCGTCGCAAGCTGGACGACAACGCCCTGCAGCCCCTGTTGCTGCAAACGGTGTGGGGCGGCGGCTATCGCCTGGCGGCCAACGTCGCCCAGCAGCCGGCATGAGGGGACTGCGCAAAGCATGGCCTCAGACCATGGCACGCCAGCTGGGGCTACTGCTGCTGCTGGCACTGCTGGCGTCCAACCTGATTGCCGTGCTGCTGCTGCAACGCACCGGCTCGCTGGTGCACCCGCTGTCGCGCACGCTGGTGGTCGAGCGCCTGGCCAGCGCCTACCACGCCGCCCGCGATCTGCCCCCGGCCGCTGCGCAGCACCTGCTCGAGGCCATGACCACTGCCGATACACATTTCTGGATCGCCCCCGACGCCGAAGTCCAGCCGTTCGTCATGCACAGCGAAGAACAGCGCCTGGCCACGGCCGTGCGCCAGCGGCTGGGTCTGCAGCAAGACACCGTGGTCGTCCTGCAACTGGAACGACGCAATGGCGGCCCGGCCCGTGAACACCTGTTCAAGCGCGCCGGTTGGGAGGCGCTGCGCCTGCGCAGCTCGATAAGCCTGCCCAACGGCGCACAGCTCAATGCCGAGCAGGCCCCGGCCGGTGCCTATGAGTGGGGCCGACTGCTGGCCTACAGCGTGCCGGTCAGCACCATCCCGGTATTGTTGATCGTGGCTTTCTTCATGCGCCGGGTGGTCGCGCCCGTGAAGCGCCTGGCGCTGGCCACCGAGCGGGTCAGCCGTGGCGAATGGATCGCGCCGCTGCCGCTGTCCGGCCCGCGCGAGGCCCGCGAACTGACACTGGCGTTCAATGTGATGCAGGCGCGGATCGCCCGTCATGTCGAAGGCCGCACGCGCATGCTGGCCGCCCTCAGCCACGACCTCAACACGCCCATCACCGAGCTGCGCCTGCAGGTCGAGTTGCTGGAGGACCCGACCCTGCGCGGGGACATGCTCGATAGTCTCGACGAGTTGCGGGCGATGGTCAGTGAAACGCTGAATTTCGTGCGCGGCGATGCGGTGCAGGAGGCTACTAGCGAGGTGTCGCTGAGTGATTTGCTGGAAGACCTGGCGCGGCGCTACCAGACCTTGGGCACGCCCGTCGAGTGGGCGGGCTCGCCCCCCGTGACCTGTCGCTGCCGGCCACTGGCGTTGAAGCGCGCCCTGACCAACCTGATCGACAACGCCTTGCGCCATGGCGGCGATGCGCAATTGCGCCTGTACCGCGAAGATGCGGGCGGACTGTGCATCGAGATCCGCGACCACGGACCGGGGATCGACGCTGCCTGGTTGCAACAGGTGTTCGAGCCGTTCGTGCAACTGGGCAAAGGCGGTGCCGACCCCAGCCAGGGAGGCGGGTTGGGCCTGGGCCTGGCGATTGCCCGCGCCTGCGTGCAGGCCCACGGCGGGGAACTGTTGCTGGAAAACCGCGCACCGGGGCTGGCAGCCCTGGTGCGTTTGCCAGGCTGAATTTCGGCGGGTATCAGAAGCGCAGGGTGGTACCCATCCAGAAGGTCCGACCGTAATTGACCGTGCCGTAGGTGTCGTCGTCCAGGCGCTTGTCGGCGACGTTGTACACCGCGGCCTTGAGGGTGATGTCGCGGGTCAGCTCGTACGAGCCGCCAACGTCGGCGGTGGTATAGGCCGGCGCCGGTTCGCCGCTCAAGGTGGTGCCGTATTCCTGGCCATAGTAGTTGACCGAGGCCCAGGCCTGGGCGCGGTCAGACAGGGTCCAGTCGGCGCTGATATTGGCCTTGTGCTCGGGTGTCAGCGACAGCGGTGCGCCGGCATTGCTGCCGCTCTTCTGCTCCGAGTCGGTGTAGGTGTAGTTGCCCTTCAGCGCCACCTCGCGAGTGATGTCCCAGCGTCCGTTGAGCTCGGCACCGGTGATCGTCGCTTCGTCGACGTTGATGCGGTCCTGGACGATGTAGCCATTCCAGCGCCGCGCGGTGTTTTCCGTGGACAGTTTGTCCTTGAAGACGTTGTGGAACACCGTGGCCCCGGCCGACAGGTCGTTGCGATTGGACCACAGCGCCGACAGCTCGTAGTTGGTGCTGGTTTCGGGCTTGAGGTCCGGGTTGCCGAGATTGACGTAGGTGTTGCGGCGAATGGTGGCGTAGCCGGGCACTACGGCGCGAATCTCCGGTGCCTTGAAGCCGCGCGCCACGCCACCTTTGAACGTCCAGTCCGGGGTGGCGCGCCATACCCCGTAGATGCGTGGGCTGACGTGGGTGCCGTATTGCTCGTGCTCATCCACCCGGGCACCGGTGGTCAAGGCGAAATCGTCGGTCACCGACCATTCGTTCTCGGCGAACAGCGCTTTCTGGGTCACCGAAAACTCGTAGTCGCGGCCGTCCATCAAGCCTTGGTTCCAGTCGGTCAGCTTGGCGCGGTTCCATTGCAACCCGGTGGTGGTGATGTTGTAGGCCGTGGGGATGACCAGCTTGGCATCGAGCACGGTGTTTTCCACCACCGGCTTGCGTCCGAGAATCTCCGGCTGGTTGGCCGCCGCCTTGCCTTCGCGGCTGGCCTTTTCATAAGCGAGGGACACGTCCGAGGTGGCCCAGCCCCAGCGGCCCTGGTGCGAGATGGAATAATGATCGCGGTTGTTTTCCTGCTCGCGAGTGGCCCAGTTGACGCTGGTACCGTCGCCGTTCTTCAGGCGCGTGGCGCCGCCTTCCAGGAGAATGTCGTGATCCTCGGTGGGCGTGAAGGCGAGGCGTGCGGTGAGGTCCTTGTGGTCGGCCTTGGTGAAACCATTGGTGAGTTCCACGTCGTCATCGGCCTGACGGTCGAGGTAGCGGCCCCAGACCTGCACCCCCAGGTATTTTTCCACCAGCGGGCCGTTGAGGTAGAACTGGGTCTGCCGCGAATTGCCCTGGTCGCTGTGCTGACGCGCGGCGTAATCGTAGGAAACCGAGCCACCCCATTGCGTGGAGACCTTGCGGGTGATGATGTTGATCACGCCACCGATGGCGTCCGAGCCGTACAGCGAAGACATCGGTCCGCGGACCACTTCGATGCGCTCGATGGCTTCGGCCGGTGGCACGAAACTCTGCTCGTAGCCACGGTTGCCGTTGACTCGGGTTTCACGGCTGCTCTGGCGTTTGCCGTCGACCAGAATCAGGGTGTAGTCCGGTGGCATGCCGCGGATGGAGATATCGGTTTCATTGGCGCTGCCGTTGACGACGACCCCCTCGATGTTGCGTACGGCGTCGCCGAGATCGTTGTAGGATTTTTTGCGCAGCTCATCGCCGGTGATGATGGTGACGGAGGCCGGGGCGTCCTCCACGCTTTGCTCGAAGCCTGATGCTGTGACCACGACCTCGTCGAGGACGGTCGGTGCAGCCAGTTCGATCGGTTCGGCTTGCGCCAGCCCGGCAGCGGCCAGGGCGATCATTGCGGCCAAGGGCCGCAAGGAAAGTGGAGGATGCATGGAACTTCCCTACGATTCTGTTGTAAAAGCGAATCGTATGCATCCTCAGGCACGAAGGTTGGACAAGGTGTGACAGGGGCAGGATTTGCGGTGTCAGGGCTGGCCTCTTCGCCTTACGCGCAAACCCGCTCCCACAAGACTTCTGCGTCCGGTGGGAGCGGGGTTGCGCATAGGGCAGCGAAGATGCCCAAGCGGTCAGCCGAACAGCCAGTAACCCAGCGCCGTCAGCACGACCACTGCCAGTACTGGGCGCAGCACGCGGTATGCCTTGGGATTGGCTCGCTTGAACTGCTTGACCTTGCCACTGAAGCGATCGCTGAAGGTCTTGCTCCAGGCATAGGCCTGGTTGATGCCGCCCACGCGTTCGTCGTCAAGGTTCTGCGGTGCGGTGGCACGCCCCAGAAAGGCGCTGACGCGCTTGTTCAGGCTCGCCATGAAGCGGTTGCTCAGCGGCCGCTCGATGTCGCAGAACAGGATGACCCGGGTGTGCTCGGTTTCGTTCTTGACCCAATGCACGTAGGTTTCGTCGAACATCACGTCGTCGCCATCGCGCCAGGCGTACTCCTGACCGTCCACGAAAATGCGGCAGGCATCGGAGTTTGGCGTCGACAGGCCTAGGTGGTAGCGCAGCGAACCGGCGAACGGATCGCGGTGCGGGTTCAGATGGCTGCCGCCGGGCAACAGGGCGAACATGGCGCCCTTGACGTTGGGAATGCTGTTGACCAGTTCGACGGTGCGCGGGCACAGCGCGTTGGCCGACGGCAGGGATTTGTCGTACCACTTGAGGTAGAAACGCTTCCAGCCTTTCTTGAAGAACGAGCCGAAACCGGCATCGTTGTTCTTTTCGGCGGCGCGGATGTAGCCCTCGTCGAACAGGTGCATGGCCTCGTCGCGGATGACCTGCCAGTTATCCTTGAGCACATCCAGCTCCGGAAACTTGCTACGGTCCAGATAGGGCTTGGACGGCACGCTGGAGAACAGGTACATCAAGGCGTTGTAGGGAGCGAACAGGGCCGAATGGTTGACGAACTGGCGCAACACCGGCAGACGCGCCTTGCCCCGCAGGTGCACGTAGAGTGTGCTGCCGATGAACAGCAGCAACACGGCAGCCTTGGCGGCGAAGGAAAGGGTCATGGAGCGGATCCTCGAGTGGGCAGTGCGCCATGATAAACCCTGAGGGCCCGACTGGAAATGAAAGGCGTTGGGCGGTGGTCGGGCTGCGCGAAGGGAGCGCGGTGTGTCAGTTGTACCGCGGCGCGGCTTTCGCGGCCGCGGACCGCTCCTACAGAAGTCCAGGTGTACCCGTGGGAGCGGTCATCGGCCGCGAAAAGGGCGGCGCGGTGTGTCAGGGGTACCGCGGCGTGGCTTCCGCGGCCGCGGACCGCTCCTACAGAAGTCCAGGTGTACCCGTGGGAGCGGTCATCGGCCGCGAAAAGGGCGGTGCGGTGTGTCAGGCATACCGCGGCGTGGCTTTCGCGGCCGCGGACCGCTCCTACAGGAGTCCAGGTGTACCCGTGGGAGCGGTCATCGGCCGCGAAAAGGGCGGTGCGGTGTGTCAGGCATACCGCGGCGTGGCTTTCGCGGCCGCGGACCGCTCCTACAAGAGTCCAGGTATACCCGTGGGAGCGGTCATCGGCCGCGAAAAGGGCGGCGCGGTGTGTCAGGGATACCGTGGCGTGGCTTTCGCGGCCGCGGACCGCTCCTACAGGAGTCCAGGTGTACCCGTGGGAGCGGTCATCGGCCGCGAAATGGGCGGCGTGGTGTGTCAGGGGTACCGCGGCGTGGCTTTCGCGGCCGCGGGCCGCTCCTACAGGAGCTGGGTATACCCGTGGGGGTGGTCATCGGCCGCGAAAAGGGCGGTGCGGTGTGTCAGGCATACCGCGGTGTGGCTTTCGCGGCCGCGGACCGCTCCTACAGGGGGCTGGGTATACCCGTGGGAGCGGTCATCGGCCGCGAAAAGGGCGGTGCGGTGTGTCAGGCATACCGCGGTGTGGCTTTCGCGGCCGCGGGCCGCTCCTACAGGGGCTGGGTATACCCGTGGGAGCGGTCATCGGCTGCGAAAAGGNTGATCAAGCCTGCAGTTCGGTTTCGGTGAACAGGTCGCTGAACAGCATGCTCGACAGATAACGTTCGCCCGAATCGGGCAGGATCACCACGATGGTCTTGCCCTGCATTTCCGGCTTTTCCGCCAGCTTGGCTGCGGCCGCCATGGCCGCGCCACAGGAAATACCGCAGAGGATGCCCTCCTCCTGCATCAGGCGCCGCGCCATGGCCTTGGCTTCGTCGTCACTGACCAGCTCGACCCGATCCACCAGCGACAAGTCGAGGTTCTTCGGAATGAAGCCGGCGCCGATGCCCTGGATCTTGTGCGGCGCCGGAGTGATGTCCTGGCCAGCCATGGCCTGGGTAATGATCGGCGAGCCCAGCGGCTCGACCGCAACGCTGAGGATCGGCTTGCCCTGCACCTGCTTGATGTAACGCGAGATACCGGTAATGGTACCGCCGGTACCCACGCCCGCCACCAGCACATCAACGGCGCCGTCGGTGTCGTTCCAGATCTCCGGCCCGGTGGTCTTTTCATGAATCGCGGGATTGGCCGGGTTGTCGAACTGCTGGGGCATGAAATACAGCTCGGGATCACTGGCGACGATCTCCCCTGCCTTTTCGATGGCGCCCTTCATGCCGCGGGCCGGCTCGGTCAATACCAGCTCTGCACCCAATGCCTTGAGCACCTTGCGGCGCTCAAGGCTCATGGACGCGGGCATGGTCAGCATGAGCTTGTAGCCGCGCGCAGCGGCCACGAATGCCAGGCCGATGCCGGTATTGCCCGACGTCGGCTCGACGATGGTCATGCCGGGCTTGAGCTTGCCCGAGCTTTCAGCGTCCCAGATCATGCTAGCGCCAATGCGGCACTTGACCGAGTAGCCGGGGTTGCGCCCCTCGATCTTGGCCAGCAGGGTCACCCCGCGCGGGCCGATGCGGTTGATCTGCACCAACGGCGTATTGCCGATGGAATGGGCGTTGTCGGCGTAAATGCGGCTCATGGCGTAAGGGTCCTTGTGCTGCAGCAGGAAAAATCCAAGGTTAAGCCCGCGATGGGGGCGAGTCCAGCGAACGGATGAGACTGTGGACAGTCAATCGCTAACTATCGTTCTGGAGATCCTGCCATGAAACGTCGTTACAGCTGGCCACTATGGACCGTGACCGGCCTGGTCGTATTGGTGCTGGCGCTGCACATTGCCCTGCCCTATCTGGTGCGCGACTACTTGAACGACAAGCTGGCCGACATGGGTGACTACAAGGGCCGCGTCAGCGACGTCGACCTGGCCTGGTGGCGCGGCGCCTATCAGATCAACGGCCTGCAGATCGTCAAGACCTCCGGCAAAGTGCCCGTGCCGCTGCTCGATGCGCCGGTGATCGATATCGCGGTGAGCTGGCACGCCCTGTGGAACAAGCATGCTGTGGTCGCACATGTAGAGTTCCTGCACCCCGAGCTCAACTTCGTCGACGGTGGTACCAACAAGCAGGCCACCCAGACCGGTGCCGGCACCGACTGGCGCGACCAGATGAACAAGCTGCTGCCGATCACCTTGAACGAAGTGCGGGTCAACGATGGCAAGATCAGCTTCCGCAATTTCTCGTCCAAACCCCAGGTCAACCTCAGCGCCACCCAGGTCAACGCCAGCCTGTACAACCTGACCAATGTCGAGGACCTCGAAGGCAAGCGCGATGCGCGTTTCGAAGGCCACGCAAAGCTGTTCGGCCAGGCCCCCATTGAAAGCACCGCCACGTTCGATCCGTTCAGCAACTTCGAAGACTTCGAATTCCGCTTGCGCGCCACCGGCATCGAGTTGCGTCGGCTCAACGATTTCTCGGGTGCCTACGGCAAGTTCGATTTCAACGCCGGCAGTGGTGACATCGTGATCGAGGCCGACGCCGACAACGCCCGCCTGAGCGGTTACATCAAGCCGCTGTTGCACAATGTCGACGTGTTCAACTGGCAACAGGACGTCGAGAACAAGGACAAGGGCATCTTGCGCTCCATCTGGGAGGCCGTGGTCGGTGGGACCGAGACGGTTCTGAAAAACCAGTCGCAGAACCAGTTCGCGACCCGGGTCGAACTCAGCGGCAATGTGCATCGTCAGGACATCAGCCCATTGCAGGCGTTCTGGCAGATCTTGCGCAACGGATTCGTACAGGCTTTCAATGCACGCTATGAACAGGCGCCGCCCAAGCAGGAGTGAGGCGAGTGGCCCGGCCGACGTCTTCGCGGGCAGAGGGCTCAGCCGCTCTCCTTGGGTTTTCTCGTAGGAGCGGTCTTGGGCCGCGAACCAGGCGCCGCAGTTTATCTGGCGAACCGCGTGGCACCGTTCGCGGCCACAGACCGCTCCTACGGGGTTTGCGCCAAGCCTTCTGACACACCCCAAACAGCTCGTTGCGCTATATAGTCGGCCACTACTTTTGATCACCGAGGACAGCCCCATGAAGTTCGAAGGCACTCCCGCCTATGTCGCCACCGACGACCTCAAGCTGGCGGTCAATGCCGCGATCACCCTGCAACGACCCCTGCTGGTCAAGGGCGAACCGGGCACTGGCAAAACCATGCTGGCCGAACAACTGGCCGAGTCGTTCGGCGCGCGCTTGATCACCTGGCACATCAAATCCACGACCAAGGCCCACCAGGGGCTGTACGAGTACGATGCGGTCAGCCGCCTGCGCGACTCGCAGCTGGGCGTGGACAAGGTCCACGATGTGCGCAACTACCTGAAGAAAGGCAAGCTGTGGGAGGCGTTCGAGGCGGACGAGCGCGTCATCCTGCTGATCGACGAAATCGACAAGGCCGACATCGAGTTCCCCAACGACCTGCTGCAGGAACTCGACAAGATGGAGTTCTATGTCTACGAGACCAACGAAACCATCAAGGCCCGTCACCGCCCGATCATCATCATTACCTCCAACAACGAAAAAGAGCTGCCCGACGCATTCCTGCGCCGCTGCTTCTTCCACTACATCGCCTTTCCCGACCGCCCGACCCTGCAACGCATCGTCGACGTGCACTACCCCGACATCAAGAAAACCCTGGTGGCCGAAGCCCTGGACGTGTTCTTCGATGTGCGCAAGGTGCCCGGCCTGAAAAAGAAGCCTTCCACCTCCGAGCTGGTCGACTGGCTAAAACTGTTGATGGCCGACAACATTGGCGAAGCCGTGCTGCGCGAGCGTGATCCGACCAAGGCCATCCCACCGCTGGCCGGGGCACTGGTCAAGAACGAACAGGACGTGCAATTGCTCGAACGCTTGGCGTTCATGAGCCGGCGCGGCAATCGCTGATCCCCCTTTTCGACTGCGAGGGCGTGCGCCATGCTGCTCAACCTGTTCAATGAAATGCGCGCGGCCAAGGTACCGGTGTCACTGCGTGAGCTGCTCGACCTGATCAATGCCCTGGAACAGCGGGTAACGTTCGCCGACATGGACGAATTCTACTTTCTGGCGCGGACAATCCTGGTCAAGGACGAACGTCATTTCGACAAGTTCGACCGGGCATTTTCAGCCTACTTCAATGGTCTGCAGAACCTCGATCAACACCTCGAAGCGCTGATCCCGGAAGAATGGCTGCGCAAGGAGTTCGAGCGCTCGTTGAGCGCCGAAGAACGTGCGCAGATCCAGTCCCTGGGCGGGCTGGACAAGCTGATCGAAGCCTTCAAGCAGCGCCTGGAAGAACAGAAAGGCCGGCATGCCGGCGGCAGCAAGTGGATCGGCACCGGCGGCACCAGTCCGTTCGGCTCCGGTGGCTATCACCCCGAGGGCATTCGCGTGGGCGATGCCGGCGAGCGCCAGGGCAAGGCGGTGAAGGTGTGGGACCAGCGCGAGTACCGCAACCTGGACGACGGTGTGGAACTGGGTACGCGCAACATCAAGGTGGCACTGCGTCGATTGCGTCAGTTCGCCCGGCAAGGGGCGGCCGAAGAGCTGGACATCGACGGCACCATCGATCACACCGCACGCGATGGCGGGCTGCTCAACATCCAGTTGCGTCCCGAGCGGCGCAACAACGTGAAGCTGTTGCTGCTGTTCGATATCGGCGGTTCGATGGACGCCCACGTGAAGGTCTGCGAGGAGCTGTTCTCGGCCTGCCGTACCGAGTTCAAGCACCTCGAGTATTTCTACTTCCACAACTGTGTCTACGAGACGGTCTGGAAGGACAACCAGCGGCGCAACGCCGAGCGCATCAGCACCCACGACCTGCTGCACAAGTACGGCCCCGACTACAAGGTGGTGTTCATCGGCGATGCGGCGATGGCACCTTACGAGATCACTCATCCGGGCGGCAGCGTCGAGCACTGGAACGAGGAGGCTGGGCTGGTGTGGTTGCAGCGGTTCATGCAGACCTACCGCAAGCTGATCTGGATCAATCCCTACCCCGAGAACACCTGGGGGTACACAGCGTCGACGCACATCATTCGCGATCTGGTGGAACAGCGAATGTTCCCATTGACCCTGAGTGGGTTGGAGGACGGGATGCGCTACTTGGCCAAGTGAGAGGTATTGCGTGAGGTTGTTCGCGGCCACTGACCGCTCCTACGGTGAAGGTAGGAGCACGCTCTAGCGTTCGCGGCGCACCAGGGGTTCGGCCACGGGTTTGGCGCGGCGACGGCCGAACCACAGGGTCCAGCCGATGAACAGGATGATGCATTCCACCACCCAGGCCAGCAGCAGGGCACAGGCAATGCCCCAGGCGATTGCCTCGGGTGCCAGCAGCACCTGATAGCTGTAGCCATTCAAGGTTTCCTGACGCAATTGCGGATCGGCCTTGGCCAGCACGTGCCAGGCTTTCGCATACCAAGGCCCCTGCAGCGCTTGCCACTCGCGTTCCAGCAACTGATTGCGGGCCAGCAGTGCGCCGATGCTGGCGGCGTCGCTGCGGAACACCGGGTCTTCGCTGGCACGGTAGTGCGCCACCAGCGCCTGCAGGTCGCCATTGAAGAAGCGCTGCGCAGTCTCGCTGAAACCCCGCAGGCTCTGCTGCGCTTCGAGCCGATGGGCCTCGACCCGCTGGCTGTAGTCGTTGATCACGCCGGGCACTTGCACACCCACCAGCAAGCCGACGGCAAACAGCACAAGTCGCAGGTAGCTTCGCAGCATGAACGTCCTCTCAGTCAAAGGTGGCAGGGCCACGGTGGGGTGTCAGGCAGGCTGCGCCTGTCCGGTGGCCACGCACTCGCCCTGGCGCCACAGGCCCCAGTTGCCGGGCGCGTAGCGGTTCCAGGTTTCGTTCTCGGTCAGCGGCTCGGTGGCGATCACCGTCACCACATCGTCAGGCGTGGTCTCGGCCTGGAAATCGACGATCACGTCCACGTCTTTGAGGCGTGCCGGACCGAAAGGTGCCCGCCGGGTGATGTGCACCAGCTTGGTCGAACAGAAGCAGAACAGCCAGTCGCCATCGCTGAGCAGGCAGTTGAATACACCCTGCCCACGGTACTGCTCGCAGGCCTGCACCAGGATAGGCAGCAGGCGCTCGAACTCGACCGGTTCGGGAAAGGATTCGCGGACGCGGTTGAGCAGGTCGCAGAACGCCGCTTCGCTGTCGGTATCACCCACCGGACGATAGAAATCGGCGCGCGGGTCGAAATCGGCCAGCTGGCCATTATGGGCGAAGCACCAGTTACGTCCCCACAGTTCACGCACGAAGGGGTGAGTATTGGCCAGGCAGACCTTGCCGACGTTGGCCTGGCGAATGTGGCCGATGACCACTTCGCTCTTGATCGGGTAGCGCTGCACCAACTGCGCCACTTCCGATTCGCTGCTCGCGGTCGGGTCCTGAAACAGGCGCAGTCCGCGGCCCTCATAGAAGGCGATGCCCCAGCCGTCGCGGTGGGGGCCGGTGCGGCCGCCGCGCTGCATGAGGCCGGTGAAGCTGAAAACGATATCGGTCGGTACGTTGGCACTCATGCCCAGAAGTTCACACATGCACGGTACTCGAGACGATGGAACGTGGATTCAGATGCGCGGTTCAACCCGCAGGTTGTCCCGTGGCGGCGTGGGCACGGGGCGCTCTTCGCGTTCTTCAACGCCACGTGCGCGGCTTCGATCGTCGCCCTCGCGCTGCGCGGCGGCGTCTACCTCGGCCTGCGCCAGGCGCCGGGCCTGGGCCTTGCGCAGGAACGGCAGGCGCACCAGGGCGAAAATAACGTACACGCCCAAGGCAATCACTGCGGCCATGGCCAGGTCGGAAATCGCACCCCAGGCACTGCCGCCCATCTTGAACAGCAGTTCCAGGGCGCTGATGGCCACGGCCGGCGCCAGCAGGTCGCGAGCCGGGTCGACCACGGTGGGCGTCAGCAGCAGCACCACGCCCAGCAGGCGCAATGGCTCGCGCAGGTAGCGCCACATCCAGCGGGTGATACGAAACCACACCAGAATGCAGCCCAGGGCGGCGAAGGCGTAGATACCCCAGGCGAGGAAATAGTCGTTCTCGGTCATGGTGTCCGTGGCATGGCAGGCAAATAGGCGCTTATGATAACGGCTTTTCGTCTGCCCGGCGCTGCTGTTGTCGTGCCCCCGGGGCACGCACCGCCAGCGCCCGCGCCAAGAGAGCCGCTCATGTCCCAGCCTATCGTCGCCCCCATCGCCCATGTCGCCGCCGGTGACGACCCCTACGCCTGGCTGCAGGCGCGCGACCACGCCGACGTGCTCGACTACCTCAAGGCCGAGAACGCCTGGCAGGAGGCACAGCTGGCCGACCAGGCCGAGCTGCGCGAGCAGTTGTTCGAGGAAATAAAGGGGCGCATCCGCGAAACCGACCTGTCCCTCGCCTCGCCGTGGGGGCCATGGCTGTACTACACCCGCACCACCGCCGGCGACGAGTACCCGCGGCACTATCGCTGCACACGCCCGGACGACGGCACCACCCAGGTCGATGAGCATTCCGAGCAGTTGCTGCTGGACCCCAACGTGCTGGCCAAGGGCGGCTTCCTGTCGATGGGTGCATTCAACATCAGCCCCGACCACCAGCGCCTGGCCTACAGCCTGGACACCAGTGGCGACGAAATCTACCGCCTGTTCGTCAAGGAGCTGGCCACCGATACGGTAGTGGAACTGCCCTTCGACGACTGCGACGGCAGCATGACCTGGGCCAACGACAGCCAGACCCTGTTCTTCGGTGAACTGGACGAGACCCACCGCCCTCACCGGCTGCACCGCCATACCTTGGGCAGCGATGGCGCCGAGCAGGTGTTCGAGGAGAACGACGGGCGCTTTTTCCTGCACTGCTACCGTTCCAGCTCCGAGCGCCAGCTGATCCTGCTGCTCAACAGCAAGACCACCAGCGAAGCCTGGGTGCTGGATGCCGACCAGCCTGCAGGGGATTTCACCTGCCTGGCGCCAAGGGTCGAGGACCATGAATACTATCCGGATCACGGCCAACTCGACGGTGCTTGGACCTGGTTCATCCGCAGCAACCAGTCGGGCATCAACTTCGCCCTGTACCAGGCTGCCGACACCGGCGCGGCACCGACTCGCGAGCAGTGGCGAACGCTGATCGCGCACCGTGACGATGTGATGCTCGAAGGGGTTACCCTCAATGTCGCTGCCTTTACCTTGAGCCTGCGGGCACGTGGCCTGCCGATCATCGAGGTACATGCCCAGGGTCTGGCGCCCTACCCTGTGCAACTGCCGGATGCCGCATACAGCCTGTATGTGTCCGACAGCCTGGAATTTGCCAGCGAGCAGATTCGCTTGCGCTACGAGGCCTTGAACCGGCCTGGCCAGGTTCGTCAACTGAACCTGCGCGACGGTGCCCAGGTGGTGCTCAAGCAGACCCCGGTGCTGGGTCGGTTCGATGCCGACGACTATGTCAGCCAGCGCCTCTGGGCTACCGCCGCTGACGGCACTCAGGTGCCGATCAGCCTGGTGATGAAGAAAGCCTTCGTTGGGCAGGCCACGCCGCTGTACCTGTATGGCTACGGCGCCTACGGCGAGAGCCTGGATCCGTGGTTTTCCCATGCGCGGTTGAGTTTGCTGGACCGCGGCATTGCCTTTGCAATCGCCCATGTGCGCGGCGGCGGCGAGTTGGGCGAGGCGTGGTATCGGGCGGGCAAGCAGGAACACAAAGGCAATACCTTCAGCGATTTCATCGCCTGTGCCGAACACTTGATCGAGCAAGGGCTGACGCGCGCCGAGCAGCTGGTCGTCAGTGGCGGCAGCGCGGGCGGCCTGTTGATCGGCGCCGTGTTGAACCAGCGTCCGCAGCTGTTCCAGGCGGCGGTGGCGGAGGTGCCGTTCGTGGATGTGCTCAACACCATGCTCGACCCCGACCTGCCGCTGACCGTGACCGAATACGACGAGTGGGGCAACCCGCAGGAGCCTGAGGTGCACGCGCGCATCAAGGCTTACGCGCCGTACGAGAACGTCACCGCGCAGGCGTATCCGCACGTGCTGGTAATCGCCGGCTACAACGACAGCCGTGTGCAGTACTGGGAAGCGGCAAAATGGGTAGCGCGCTTGCGTGCGCGCAAGACCGACGACAACCTGCTGCTGCTCAAGACCGAACTGGGCGCCGGCCACGGCGGCATGAGCGGCCGTTACCAGGGCCTGCGCGACGTGGCGTTGGAATATGCCTTCGTGCTCAAGGCCTTGGGGACACCCAAACAATCTTGATGTGGCGTACCTGAAGGAACGCGGTGAGCCCGGACGCGGCTTGCGCCGCTGCTACAGGGGGTCGTGGTGTGCCGGGTGCGGTCGGCCTGAAGAAACGCGGTGAACCCGGACGCGGCTTGCGCCGCTGCTACAGGGTTCGCGGCGCATCGGATGCGGTGGGGATTGCGGGGTTTCAGGCGGCTTGTAACCCCCTGTAGCAGCGGCGCGAGCCGCGTCGGCGGTGAATGCGGTATGCCGGGGAAAACGCGATCAACCGCCGGGGGACTTGGGCTTGACCGGAGTTGGCGGGGTGTCCTGACGCTCGGGTTCGGGGACGTTCTCGGCCTTGGGTGGTGCAGGCAACGGTATGGGCGGCAGCAACGGCGGCGAATTGCTCATGCCCTCGCCGCCATGGGTCGACGGCACGGTGACCTGTGGATAGGGGGTTGGCGTGGGTGTACCCGGCGATCCCGGGGGCAGCGACGAGGCCGATGCGACACCGGCACACAGGGCAACACATGCAAAGACCGATACACTGCGCAACTTCATTGAACACCCCAAGGCCTGACTGCCTGTTCCGATGACACAGGCTACTACCATGGCACTACCTTGTCCTCCTTCCGAGATTGACCGATGAAACGCTTCGTACTGCTCGACACCACACCGATCCCCGATAACGGCGGTGCGCTCTGCCTGTTCGAGTACGGCGAAGACTTCGTCATCAAGATTCAGGGCGGTGACGGCGGGCAACTGATGAACACCCGCATGCACGGTTCCGAAGACGCCCTGGCCGAGATCCCCTGCCGCAAGGTGGCCGGGCGGCCGAATTCGCGGGTGCTGATCGGCGGGCTGGGCATGGGTTTCACCCTGGCTTCGGCGCTCAAGCACCTGGGAAAGACCGCCGAGGTGGTGGTCGCCGAACTGGTTCCGGGCGTGGTCGAATGGAATCGCGGGCCGCTGGGCGAAAAAGCCGGCAATCCACTGGCCGATCCGCGCACGGTCATCCGCCTGGAAGATGTCGCCAAGGTGCTGCAGGCCGAGCCGGCCGGCTTCGATGCGATCATGCTGGACGTCGACAACGGCCCCGAAGGCCTCACCCAGAAGGCCAACAGCTGGCTCTATTCGAGCGGCGGCTTGGCAGCCTGCGCCAGGGCGCTGAGATCCAAGGGCGTACTGGCCGTGTGGTCGGCAAGCGCCGACCGCCAGTTCAGCGACAAACTGCGCAAGGCCGGCTTCAAGGCAGAGGAAGTGCAAGTATTCGCCCACGGCAACAAGGGCACCCGTCATACCATCTGGATCGCCCAGAAAATCTGACCCAACTGCGCCATAGGAGCGGTCCGTGGCCGCGAAGCACGCACCGCGGTCCGCCAGACGCACCGCGGCGCCTGCTTCGCGGCCAATGACCGCTCCTACGATGAGAGGCAAATTCGTGTCTGGCTGTGGAAATCAGCTAGGAAGTTTCACTGCAAACTTCTGAAACAGCTCACTGACGGTATGCCCTGCCCCTTCTAGAGTCGGCGATGTTGCGTTGTGCAACGACCCCTAGCCAATCTGGAAGCCTTCATGAACCTATTATCCCGCCTGATGAGCGGTGCCGCTGTGCTGGCCGTATTGCCGGTTGCCATGGCAGCATCGACAGTTGATTTCACTGTCACCGGAACGATCGTGCCGGCAGCGTGTACGCCCGTCTTGAGTACCAGCG
The DNA here is from genome assembly GCF_014842095.1 of Pseudomonas sp. CFBP 13719. Taxonomy (NCBI): domain Bacteria; kingdom Pseudomonadati; phylum Pseudomonadota; class Gammaproteobacteria; order Pseudomonadales; family Pseudomonadaceae; genus Pseudomonas; species Pseudomonas sp. CFBP 13719. The sequence goes on from NZ_JACYVB010000009.1 coordinate 49,637, forward strand.
AGTTCAACCACGGCCGCATTTCCAAAGCGGATCTGAACCAAGATCAATACACGAGTTTTTCCGGAAAAGGAAAAACGGGCACGCTGTCCATTACCTGTACAGCACCTACGGTTTACGCGATCAAAGGTATCGACAACCGAGCTGACTCTGCTGTGCGCTACTCCAATGTGGTCTCGCCGTATGGCATTGGATTTACACCGATGAATGAAAAGATCGGCGCGCACTATCTAGAGATATCCGTACGCGGATCGACGCTTGACGGCGGCGCCGCACTGCTGATGACCGCCGCATCACTTGGCTCCCCATGGAGCGCGCCGGCGACCTCCGAGAAAAACATTCGCAACGATGGACGGTTGATCGGGCTGGCGAAGACGGTGGATACCCGCGACAGTCCCAGCGCTGTCGAAGTCGCCGTGCTCACACTGCGTTCCTATCTGGAAATCGCACCGGCCAAGGGGCTGACGCTCACCGATGAGGTTGCCCTCGACGGCGCCGCCACCGTCGAAGTCGTCTACCTCTAACAGGAGGGCGCTGCGGTGGTTCCGAGATCCGCCGAGCCGCACTTTCCATCAATCCTACGGTACTCGCCAACCTTTCCCCTGCCCAACACGGAAGGGTCCGAGTCGCAGCCTGGCGGATTGCTTTTAGAGTACCGCAGCCTCCGCGCAGCCCCATCGCCCCACAAGATCTTCCCGGCACTGCGGTGCCGAGGAAGGCGTGGCCGTCTTCCTTGCATCTTCCTGCCTGGAGTGCCTGATGAATCGTCGCCTCACCCGCCTCCTACTTCGATGCGTGTGCATCGCCGCCCTGCTGACCTGCAGCCCTGGGCTTTTCGCCGACGGCATGATCCCGGAAACCTCGGTGGTCATCGTTTACGAAGGCAAAACCGAGGCCGCCATCAAAGTGACCAATAGCGACCAGAATCCAGCGCTGCTGCATGTCACCCTGGAACACATCCCCGAAGACAAGGCACCGTTGCTGTTCGTCACCCCACCCATTGCACGGGTCGAAGCGGGAGAATCGCAGTTGGTGCGCTTCATCCTGTCCAACCCCGAGCCACTGACCACCCAGCGCCTGAAAAGGGTGATCTTCGAAGGCCTGGCACAGAGTAGTCAGCCGGCTACCCCCGGAGAGGCACGGGTGTCGGTGAACGTGCGGCAGAACCTGCCGGTGATCCTCCATCCCAAGGGTCTGGCAAAGAACGCCGAGCCCTGGAAAGGCCTGCACTGGTCGCTGCACGACGGCCAGTTGACGGTCGCCAACCCCACCCCCTATGTCGTGCGCCTGTCCCAGGAACTGCACAGCCTGCCAAGCCAGACCCCGTGGCAACTGCCGCGCAGCTACGTTTTGCCCGGCGACACCTTGACCCTGCCCGGCAATGCGTCGGCGGCCGCCGATGGGCAGATCCGTTTCACCCCTGCCACCGTGTACGGTTTTGCCGTAGGCACCCATGAGGCGACCCTGAACCAAGGCGCGCCTTGATGACCGCGGTCAGACGCAGCACCTTGTCCGCGCTGACGTTAGCGCTGTATACCCAGGCGGCACACGCGACGCCGTTCGACAGCGAAACCCTGCGCCTGCGGGGCATCGACCCTAGCCTGGCCGCCTACTTGAGCCAGACCGCGCGATTCACCGAAGGCGTGCACGCCGTGCGCCTTTGGGTCAATGGCCAGCCCAAAGGGATTGTCCAGGCCCGCTTCGACGCGGCAGGCGCTCTGTGTATCGACCAGGCCGTGCGCGACGCGGGTGAGCTGATCGACACCGGGCCGACCTGCAGCGATTTCCTCGGGCAATTTCCGCAGACCCTGGTCGAGCTGATGCCACAGGCCGGTGAGGTCAGGCTGTTGGTACCCGCACCCGCGTTGCGCAGCGCATCTGCCGACCTCCCGGCCTTTACCCGAGGTGGGGTTGCCGGCCTGCTCAACTATGACGTGCAGGGCCTGTACAACCAGTTCAATGGTCAACGCAGCCGGTTTCTTTCGGCCAACACCGAGGCTGGCGTCAATGCAGGCGATTGGATCCTGCGCAGCCGTCAGTTCTATAGCTCGGTGCAGGGCAAAGCGAACCTGCAGCACATGGAAGCCTATGCGCAGCGCACCTTCAGCGACCAGCAGGCGATGCTGCAGTTGGGCCAGATCAACCTGAGCAACCCGGTGCTCGCCGGCGCGCGCGTCACCGGCGCGCAGTGGATGAGCGAACCGGCGCTCGGCGGCAGCGGCCGTGGCGCTCGGGTGCAGGGCATTGCGGCTACCCAGGCGCGGGTGGACGTTCGCCAGAGCGGCGTGCTGATCTATTCCACCGTGGTGCCGGCCGGACCTTTCGAGCTCAGCGATATTCCTCAGCTGGATCGGCGCAGAGACTTGGACGTCACGGTGATCGAGGCCGATGGCGAACGTCGCACCTTTACTGTCCTGGCGGCTACTCTGGGCCTGGACTTGCCTGCACGGGGCTTTGCGCTGGGCATTGGCCAGCTGCGCGACAGCGGTCGCAGCGCCCGGGAGCCTTGGGTACTGAGCGCCGGTGGCAGCTATCCGCTGGCCCCCGCCGCCAGTTTCAGCGGCGGTGCCCTCATCGCCCAAGGGTATAACGCCGGCGGCGCCGGATTGAACCTTGAACCCTGGCCCGGCGCGCGAGCGCAGGGCCAGGTGCAGGCCGCACATGCCAGCGAATCGGACGACCAAGGGTTGCAGGGCAGCATCAGCCTCAATCAGCAGCTCGGCGATCGCTGGTCGGCTCTACTCAGCGCCGGTCGGCAGACGGTCGGCTATCGAGAACTGATCGACAGTGCGTGGAATCAGACCGCGGACCTGAGCAGCCGCCCGCGCGACCAGTACGCTTTAGGCCTGGCCTGGAGCCATCCCTGGACGGGCAGCCTGAGCGGCACGTGGTCCACCGCCACGGCTTTTGACGGGCAACGCTCCAGTCGGGCCCAAGTCAACTGGGGGCGACGGCTCGGCCCCGTGTCCCTGACCGCTACCGGGCAATGGCAGCTGGCCGGCGACGGTGGCCTGGGCAACGCCTTGTATGTCAGCGCCAGCCTGCCCCTGGGTGACGGCTTGAACTGGCGTTCGACCGCCCGCAACGACAGCACCGGCATCCGCCTGGGCAGCGGTGTGCAAGGCCGCTGGGACGAGCGCACTCAGTACCGAGTCGCCGCCGAGCGCGCCAGTCGCACCGGCGAGGTGAGCTACAACGGCGGCATCTCGCGGCTGACCCAGGCCAGTCAACTGGACGTCGGCTATGCCAACTACGGCAGCGACAGCCATGGCTACAGTGGCGCTGCACGAGGCGCCGTGGTGCTGCACGAAGACGGCGTCACCCTGTCGCCCTATCCGTTGCAGGACACCTTTGGCCTGCTGACCCTGGAGAATGTCGCGAACGTGCAGATCGATACCCCCGGCGGCAGCGTGTGGACCGACCGCAAGGGCCGCGCCGTGTTGCCGCAACTGGCACCGTTCGGTCGCAGCAACGTGCAGGTGGCTACCGCCTCGTTACCGCGTAACGTCGACGTGCACCAAGGCGCCGCTACCCTCCAGGTCTCGCGTGGCGCCGTGCCGCGGATCACGTTTGGCGTGGAGGTCACGCGACGCCTGCTGCTTCAGGTGCAGGACGAAGCCGGGCGGCGCCTCAACCGTGGCACGGGCGTCACCGATGCTCAGGGCCAACTGGTGACACTGGTGCAGGAAGACGGCGCGGTCTTCGTGCCCAATGTCCACGCGAGCCCGCAATTGTGGAGCCGCACGGTGGACGAGCAGCCCTGCCGTTTGCAGTTCGAGCTGCCGGCCAGCGCCGATACCCAGGCCTATTACGAGCAGAGCGTGGCGCAGTGCCGCGTCGAGGAGCGCGAATCATGAACCGTCGCATCAGCCTGGCAGGGCTGCTGGCCATCGCCTTGGCAGCGCCGTTGCAGGCACTGGCGCAGGCATGCAGCCTGTCGCTCAGCCCGACCGACATCGACCTGGGTCAATTCAATCGCACGACCGTGCAGCTGGAGTCCGGCGAGTTGCCGCTGCCGCCGCGTCGACTCAGCCTGAGCGTACTGTGTGAAACCGAACAGGATCTGACGCTTGCCTATCGGGCCAGCCAGTTCTCGAACCAGGGCTATGCCTTGGGTTCGCAAGGCGCCTACCGTCTGCGCGTGCTGCAGGCATCGGTGGACGATCAGCCCGTACAGTGGGGCCAGGTGGCGGCCGCTGTGCCACCGGTTGCAACCCGCACCGGCGCGGCGGCGCTGGAAGGGGACCAGCCACTGCAGCCGCTGCGGGGCGGCCGCGCGGTGAGGGGCAAACACCTGCAGGCGCAGATCGAACTGCAGGCCACGCTGGCCCCTACCGTGCTGGCCGCCAGCGACGCCCATGAGCTGTCGGCCAGCGGCAGTTTCGACATTGTCGGTCAACAAAAGCCATTGCTGGTGAGGGCCGGGTTCGCTCCAGCGGCGTGTCGGCCCTCCCTGGGGGGCAACGCGAACGTGAACTTCGGTCGCATTGGCATGGCCGACCTGCGGCGCGAATCGGTCACCACGTTCAGCCGGCAAACGGTGCTGGAAGTGGACTGCGACGCACCAACGCGCTTCGCTATCCGCGCGTTGGATAACCGGGCCGGCTCCGTCAGCGACCAGCTTCTGGCTGCCGCTCCGACGTTGTTCGGCATCGGCCGCACGGCGGACGGTCAGGCCTTGGGCGGTTTCACTGCTCGGCTGGGCGCGGGGATCGGTCGTGACGGCAGCAGTGCTTACCCCTTGCTCGGAGACGCTTCTGCGCAAACCTGGCGACCGCACCCCGATGGATGGCTGCGCAGTGACGGCCAGCCCACTGCGCTCGGGCGACAAGCGACACCCGGCGTCGCCCCCGGCGCCTGGTCGGGGCTGTCACTGCCGCTGACCGTCGAACTGCACCTGGCACCAGCCCGAGGGCTGGACGTGCGCCAGGAAACCCCGATCGACGGCTCGGCCACACTGGAGATCCTCTACCTGTAGCGCATGCTTACAGGTAGACCAGCTCCACGGTGACGTGTCCGTCCAAGGGCACGGCATCGGTCACGGTCAGGCTGCGCGCAGGAGCGATAACGCCATGGGCGCGGATGCCCAGCTGGGCCATTCGTACCACTACGGCACCGGTGTCTACGCCGACACGGTCGACCAGCCCCAATAAACTGCCGTCGGTAGGCAGCGCCATCGGCTGGGCGGTAGAAGTGCTCCACAGGCTGCCGGTACGATCGCCGAGGCTGAGAAATACACGACGGCCATCGACGGTCGAACGTGCTGGATCGACTTGCAGATGATACGCGCCAATCTGCTCATCCGCCGCCGTGCGGCCCATACCCAGTCGACCAGCAATGCCGGAGTCATAGGCTGAACCGGCGCGGTTGTCCACCAGGCGCAGACCATACAAGGTCGGTGTGCCGCACTGAATCGTCAGGTTCGGCGTGTGCTCGATCATCGCGGTAGGCCGCTCGGGGTGCAGGTCGGCCGAACTCACGGTGCCGAAGTGCAGCGTGCTGACACTCAGGATGGGCGTGCAAGCGCTGGGAACGAGCGTTCCGGTGACTTGAATATCCACAGTGGAAGCGCAGAAAGCAGGCGTGGTGAAGCCGAGCGCCAGCATGGCGGTCAGCGTCCGAAAGCCAGGATGCATGATGTTGTCCCTCACTGTCCGATGAGCTGACCGGCACGGGAAACCGGTCACGCTCTTCAGGCTGAAGGGGAAGTTTCCCCTTTGAAAGAGGAAATTTCTGAAGAAAGGTAAATCTGTTCCTACGAAAGATCTTGGTACAGGTAGATCTGACTGCACCTAGTTCTTCCTTCACGTAGTTCTTCCTACAAATAGAACAACTCAAGGGTAGCGGCACCGGCCAAGGGCACTTCAGCGTCCAACGTCAAACTGTCGGTCGGCGCGATGGTCAGGTAGGACACCAGGGTCAGCACGGCGTCCTTTGCCGGCATGGGTCCGCCGCCGTCGATTTTCCGGCTGGCCAGACCAATGAGCTGACCATCGTTGCGCAAGCTGCGCGCACGGCGTTCGGCGGCGGACCAGGCATTGCCAGTGGGGCTGCCTATCAACAGCAGAACCGGTTCGCCATCCAGGCTCGAGCCTTCAGGATCTATACGTAGCCTGTAAGAGCCGATTTTCTCGTTCTTGCTGGTCAAGCCCAGCCCGAAACGGCTGCCATCGATGTTTTCCAGGACTGAATCGGCGCGATTGTCCACCGCACGAAGCGCATAAGCGGTAGCGGCTTCGCAATTTATGTTCAACGTTGAGGTACGGGCACGATCGAGCAGGACGGTGGGCGCTGAAGCAAGCAGGTCGCGGGTATACAACCGCCCATGATCGAAAAGCGCGTTGCTCAGGGTAGGTGTGCAGCCACCCGGCACGATCGAACCGGTGACGGTAATGTCCACCGACGGCGCGGCGACGGCCGTGGCGATGGAGGTGAGCAGCGTGGCAAGCAGGGTAATGCGGGTAACGGCGTTCATGTCGTTGTCTCAGGCTATGCGCTCGCGTGAAGGAGGTGGCGCGTGCGGCATGGTGATAGCCACGCGCGGGTCAAGACATGAGAGATCGGCCACTGCACCCGACGAAGGTGCGCGCAGCGGTGTAGGTCCTGGGACGCGAAAGCGCCGCCAGCGGGCGTGCGGTGTTGGCCCATGCGTTTTTGCTTTACCATATCGCCCCTTTGCCCGCCCCTGCTTCCGGAGTTTCCATGACGGCCGCCGCCGACCTTTCGCCCACGCTGCAGCTCGCCTGCGACCTGATCCGCCGCCCTTCGGTCACGCCCCTGGACGCCGATTGTCAAAAGCTGATGATGCAACGCCTGGGGCAGGCCGGCTTTGCGCTGGAGCCGATGCGCATCGAAGAGGTGGATAACTTCTGGGCCACTCACGGTACCCAGGACGGTCCGGTGCTGTGCTTCGCCGGGCATACCGACGTGGTGCCCACCGGCCCCACCCAGGCCTGGCAGATCGCTCCGTTCGAGGCTGTGATCGACGCGCAGGGCATGCTCCACGGGCGCGGCGCGGCCGACATGAAGGGCAGTCTGGCCGCCATGCTGGTAGCCGCCGAGCGCTTCGTCGGCGACCATCCAAACCATCGCGGGTCGGTGGCCTTCTTGATCACCAGCGATGAAGAAGGCCCGGCCCATCACGGTACCAAGGCGGTGGTCGAGCGCCTGGCCGCGCGCAACGAGCGACTGGACTGGTGCATCGTCGGCGAGCCGTCGAGCACCGCCCTGGTTGGCGATGTGGTCAAGAACGGCCGTCGCGGCTCTCTCGGCGCGACTTTGACCGTGCGCGGCGTGCAGGGCCATGTGGCGTATCCTCATCTGGCCCGCAATCCGATCCATCTGGCCGCCCCGGCGCTGGCCGAGCTTGCCGCCGAGCATTGGGACGACGGCAACGCGTTCTTCCCACCGACCAGCTTCCAGGTGTCCAACCTAAACAGCGGCACGGGCGCCACCAACGTCATTCCCGGTGAACTGACGGCGGTGTTCAACTTCCGTTTCTCCACCGAGTCCACGGTCGAAGGCCTGCAGCAGCGCGTGGCCGCGATTCTCGACAAGCATGGCCTGGACTGGCATGTGGAATGGGCGCTGTCTGGCCTGCCATTCCTGACCGAGCCAGGTGCGCTGCTGGACGCGGTGGCCGCGAGCATCAAGAACGTCACTGGCCGTGAAACCCAGGCCTCCACCAGCGGCGGTACCTCCGATGGGCGCTTCATCGCCACCCTCGGCACCCAGGTAGTCGAGCTGGGCCCGGTCAACGCCACGATCCACCAGGTCAACGAACGCATCCTGGCCAGCGACCTCGATGTGCTGACCGAGATCTACTACCAGACCCTCGTCGAGTTACTCGCCTGATGCTTACCTGCCCCCTCTGTACCGCCATGCTGGCCAATGCCGACAACGGCATGGTCTGCCCCAGCGGCCACCGTTTCGACCGCGCGCGCCAGGGCTACCTGAATCTACTGCCGGTGCAGCACAAGAACAGCCGCGACCCCGGCGATAACCAGGCCATGGTCGAAGCCCGCCGCGACTTCCTCAACGAAGGCCACTACGCGCCCGTGGCCCAGCGCCTGGCCGAGCTTGCAGCCGAACGCTGGCCACGGCGCTGGTTGGACATCGGCTGCGGCGAAGGGTACTACACCGAACAGATCGCCCAGGCCCTGCCGCGCGCCGACGGGTATGCCCTGGACATCTCCCGCGAGGCGGTCAAGCGCGCCTGCAAGCGTGCGCCGTCCGTGCATTGGCTGGTCGCGAGCATGGCGCGCGTACCGCTGGCCGATGCCAGCTGTCAGTTTCTGACCAGCGTGTTCAGCCCGCTGGACTGGGACGAAGCCAAGCGCCTGCTGGCGCCGGGGGGCGGTCTGATGCGTGTGGGGCCCACCAGCGGCCACCTGATGGAGCTGCGCGAGCAGCTGTATGACGAAGTACGCGACTACGTCGACGACAAACACCTGTCGCAGGTGCCCGAGGGCATGCAGCATGCCCACCATGAAACCTTGACCTTCAAGCTCAAGCTGATCGACGCGCAATCGCGCGCCAACTTGCTGGCGATGACCCCCCATGGCTGGCGCGCCAGCGCCGAGCGACGCGCCGCGGTGATCGAACAGCCGCGGCCGCTCGTGGTCACGGTATCCATGCGCTACGATTATTTTGTGCGTCAAGACTGAGCGAGCCTACCCATGCGCCAACCTGATATCGAGATTTACCTCAAGGACGCCGACGTCGATCACAAGGCCATCGCCGCCTGGCTCGGCCAGGCCCTGGGCCCCTGCAGCGACTGGCAGCAGAAAGGCCAGACCTGGAAGTGCCAGGCGGGCGACGTGCCGGTCACCTGGCTGCCCAAGGCCGTGGGCAAGTGGAACAGTCTGTACCTGGAGAGCGACGCCACGCCTTGGGATGACGACGTGGCCTGCGCGCGTGCCGCTTTCAAGGCGCTCAATGTCGAGGTGCGCTGCGCGCCGGGCAGCTGGGTGGAAGAAGAAGGCGAAGAACATGCCGACCGCTGGATCCGTATCAGCGACGACGGTGAAGAAGAGATTACCTGGCGTACCAGTTGATACACCGCGGTGCGGCTGTTCGCGGCCACTGGCCGCTCCTACAGAACCATTCGGGACCGCTGCGGGCAGGCCATGCAAAACCCCTGCAGGAGCGGCCAGTGGCCGCGAAAGAGCCCGTAGCCGCGCGAAGATATTCGCCGACACCCTGCATCACTTACCTCGGCAAAAGCCGGTAAAATAGCGTTTTCCCCCAAGCCCTGGCCTATGACCCGCTCACCTCTGCACCGCCTCGTGTTCGGCGCCTTGCGCCGCTTGCTGTACCTGTGGGTTCGGTCTGAAACCATCAACCAGTCCTCGTTCACCTTGAACCTGGATCGCAGCAGGCCCGTGCTGTACGCCTTGCAATCGCCCTCCCTGGCCGACCTTGCCGTGGTCGACCGCGAATGCAGCAAGGCCGGCCTGCCCCGCCCGGTGCTGCCCGTGGCCATCGGCGACCTCATGGAGCCCACGGCGGTGTTCTACCTGACCCCGGACCCGGATTGGCTCGGCCGTCAGAACAAGCGCGGCGCCCCGCCCACCCTGGCGCGGCTGGTCACGGCACTGGCACAGAACGCCGGCGAAGATGCGCAGATCATCCCGGTGAGCGTGTTCTGGGGTCAGTCACCCGCGAGCGAGTCAAGCCCCTGGAAGCTGCTGTTCGCCGACAGTTGGGCCGTTACCGGCCGCTTGCGCAAGCTGGTCAGCATTCTGATTCTGGGGCGCAAGACCCGCGTGCAGTTTTCCGAGCCGATCCACCTGGCCGAACTGGTGCAGCAGAACAAGGGTCACGAGCGAACGGTGCGCATGGCCCAGCGCATCCTGCGCGTGCATTTCCGCAACCTGAAGACTGCGGTCATCGGCCCCGACATTTCCCATCGCCGCCATCTGGTCAAGGGTTTGGTGCGCGACCCGCTGGTGCGCCAGGCCATTGCCGAAGAAGCCGAACGCGAGCACATCACCGTGGAAAAAGCCGAGGCCCGGGCGTTGCACTACGGCAACGAAATCGCCTCGGACTACACCTACACCGCCATCCGCTTTCTGGAAGTGGTGCTCAGCTGGTTCTGGAACAAGATCTACGACGGCATCAAGGTCAACAATATCGACGGGGTGAAGGACGTTGCCCGCGGCAACGAGATCATCTATGTGCCGTGCCATCGCAGCCACATCGACTATCTGCTGCTGTCTTACCTGCTGTTCAAGAACGGCCTGACGCCACCCCATGTTGCCGCCGGCATCAACCTCAACATGCCTGTGATCGGCAGTCTGCTGCGACGAGGCGGAGCGTTTTTCATGCGTCGCACCTTCAAGGGCAATCCGCTGTACAGCGCCGTGTTCAACGAATACCTGCACACCCTGTTCACCAAGGGCTTTCCGGTGGAGTACTTCGTCGAGGGCGGCCGCTCGCGCACCGGACGCATGCTGCAGCCCAAGACGGGCATGCTGGCAATCACCCTGCGCAGCTACCTGCGTTCCTCGCGCACCCCGATCGTCTTCGTACCGGTGTACATCGGCTACGAACGCGTGCTGGAAGGCCGTACCTACCTGGGCGAGCTGCGCGGCGCGGCGAAGAAGAAAGAATCGATTCTCGACGTCTTCAAGGTCATCGGCGCACTCAAGCAGCGCTTTGGCCAGGTGGCGGTCAACTTCGGCGAGCCGATCAAGCTACAGGCCTTTCTCGATGAGCAGCAGCCTGGCTGGCGCGAGCAAGACCTGGCGCCGCAGTTCAAGCCCGACTGGCTGAACGAAACCACGCATCGCCTGGGTATCCGCGTCGCTCGCCACATGAACGAGGCTGCGGCCATCAACCCGGTGAACCTGGTGGCACTGGCACTGCTCTCGACCAGCAAGCTGGCCCTGGACGAAGGGGCGATGGAACGGGTACTCGACCTGTACCTGACCCTTCTGCGCCAGGTGCCCTACTCGCCTCATACCACCGTGCCCACGGGGGACGCCCGCAGCCTGATCGCTCATGTCCAGGGCATGCAGCTGCTGTCCGAGCAGAGCGATGCGCTGGGCAAAATCCTGTATCTGGACGAACAGCACGCGGTGCTGATGACCTATTACCGCAACAACGTGCTGCATATTTTCGCCCTGCCCGCATTGCTGGCCAGCTTCTTCCAGAGCACTTCGCGCATGACTCGCGAGCAGATCCTGCGCTACGCCCACGCGCTTTATCCCTATCTGCAGGCCGAACTGTTCATCCGCTGGAACCCTGAGCAGCTCGATGGCGTGATCGACCAGTGGTTGCAGGCGCTGGTCGAACACGGCTTGCTGCGCCTGGAAAACGGGGTCTATCTGCGCCCCGCACCGAGTTCGCGGCAATTCGTGCTGCTGACCTTGCTGTCGCGTGCCATTGCGCAGACCCTGCAGCGTTTCTACATGGCCATCGCCCTGTTGCTCAATGCCGGGCAGAACACCCTCAGCGCCGAAGAACTGGAAGACCTGTGCACCACCATGGCCCAGCGCCTGTCGATCCTGCACGGCCTGAACGCCCCGGAATTCTTCGACAAGAGCCTGTTCCGTCACTTCATTCAGACCCTGCTCGATCAAGGGGTACTGCGCCGCGATGCTCAAGGCAAGTTAAGCCACCACCCCATGCTCGAAGAACTGGCCGAAGGCGCTGCCAAACGCGTATTGCCCGCCGAAATACGCCTGTCGATCCGCCAGGTTGCGCTGCACCGTAGCGATGAGGCCGCCGATGGGCTGTGATCGCCGACGGTCTTTGCCTATGCTTTTGCCTGACGGCCGAATCTGCAAACGGAGATAACCATGAAACGCCTTTCACTGATCGTACTCAGCGCCCTGATCGGCGCCTGCAGCAGCCTGCAGCCCGCACCCAAGGCCACGCTCGAGGGGGAGGCGTTCTATCTGCAGCGCATTGCCTTGCCGCCCTCGGCAGTGTTGACCGTGAGCCTGCAGGACGTGTCACTGGCTGACGCACCTGCGATGGCCCTCGCCCGGCAGAGCGGCCCGATTACAGGCCAGGTACCGCTGCCGTTCAAACTTGAATACGACCCGGCTCAGGTCAAGCCGGGGCATCGCTATTCGGTGAGTGCCCGCGTTGAAGCCGACGGGCACTTGTTGTTCGTCAGCACCCAGCATCACGGCGTGACGCTGGATGGCAAGGATGAACAGCCGCTGCGTATCCGCATGGATGCCGCTTCGCGGTAACCCGGATTTGCGGCGGTGTTCAGAACCGATAGACGCTGCTCAGCACCGCCGCACGCCCGTCACCGAACTCCACGGCCGAGGAACGGGTATCGCTGCCGATGACCGTGCGCACCCGCTCGACGTACTTCTGGTCGGTCAGGTTGCTCAGGTTCAGCTGCAGTTCGAGGTTGTCGGATGCCCGGTAGCCCAGCATGGCATCGTGTACCCAGTAGGCATCGAGTTTGACTTGATCCTGGGAAGTCAGGTTGCGTTTGCCGACGTGGCGGATGCCGTAGGCCAGGATAATGTCGCTGGGAAGCTGATAGGCGGTCCACAGATTGAAAGATCGCGGCGCCGTGTTTTTCAGTGCCTGCCCCACGCGTTCGGGGTTGGCCAGCGATTTCAGTGTCTCGCTGCTCTGCAGGGTGTAATTGGCGAACACATGCCACTTCTCGCTCAACGCGCCCGTGGCTGCCAACTCCAACCCCTGCACGCGCTGCTTGCCGGCAAGCAGGTTGCTGCCGTCGCTCAGGCGCTCGCGCACGTTGTCCTTGACCACCCGGAACAGCGCGGCTTCCAGCTGCAGACGCTCATCGAGCAATTGCCACTTGGTACCCAGTTCCCAGGTCTTGCCCTTCTCGGGTTCCAGGCTCTGGGTGCTGTCGGACAGACCGGCGCCGTAGGTCAGCAGGTTCTCGGCCGATGGGTTGAACGAGGTGCCGTAGGCCACATAGAAGCGACCGTGCTCGGTGGGCTTGTAGACCAGACCGGCCCGTTGGCTGAACACGCCGTCCGTGGAGCCTGCCCGTGTCCGGACCCCGCTGGCGGAGCGATTGCTGGCCTGGGCCCGCATGTGGTCGTAGCGCAGGCCGAGGCTGACGTCCCACTGCTCGTCCAGGGCCAGAGTATCGAACACGTACAGCGCCCGATCGTCCATGCTGTTGTGCGCCACGCTGGTGGGCGACTTGACCTTCGGCCCGCTCCAGTAACCCGGTGGGTTGGCCAGATCGTAGCCGTCGGCCGGGTAGAAGGACTCCACGGCGTAGCCCGAGGCCTTGCGGTCGTAGATTTCGCGTGAAAGCTCCGCGCCGACCACCAGGGTATGGCCCAGGCCGAAGGTATCGAAGTGGCCGGTGAGGCTGGTCTGGTTCATGGCCAGGCGGGTGTGCACGTCGCGTCGATAGGCTTGCGGCCCTGCCGGCAGGTAACGCAGCGCCGGAAGCTTGGCCAGCCTGACATGGGAAGCGGACACGGTGGCATCGCGATCTACCTGGCTGAGGCGCGCAAGGTTCTGCACGCTCCAGTCCGGGTTCAGGTCGTGCTCGTACCTGACAGTCAGGCTGTCGGTGTCGGTGCGGTCCTGGTCCAGGTTGCGCCAGCCGTAGTAGTGACTGGTCTTGACCCCCGGCAGGCGCTTGCCATCGCGGGCAGGCACGCCGTAGTCGGGCACGCTGTCATCGCTCTGATGGAAATAGCTGAGCGTGAGGCGCGTGTCGCTGCCGTGCCCGAACATCAGCGATGGCGCCAGGCCCCAGCGCTGCTGCTCGATGCGATCGCGCCCCGGGACGTGGTTCTCGTGGGCCATCAGATTGAGACGAAACAGGGTGCCGTCGCCCAGGTCGTGCAACGGCTGGTTGGTGTCGAGGGTCAGGCGGCGATAGCGGTCGGTGCCGACACCTGCGCCCAGCTCGGTGAAGCTGTCGGCAACCGGCAGCTTGGTGATCAGGTTGATGGACCCGCCGGTGGTGCCCGCGCCGCCGAACACCGAGCTGGGGCCCTTGATGACCTCGACCTGTTCCAGGTTGAACAGGTCGCTGCGGCGGGTCTGCGCAGAGTCGCGCAGGCCGTCGATCTGCAGGTTGGCATTGGCGCTGAAACCGCGGATGTTGATGCTGTCTCCCGATCCGCCGCCGCCCTCGCCCGCATTGAACGAGATGCCGGAGACATTGGACAGTGCCCGGCGCAAGCTGAGGGCATTCTGCTCGCGCAGGATCTGGCGCGGGACGACGGTCACCGTTTGCGGCACGTCGAGCAGTGGCACGGCGTATTTGGCGGAAGCCGAACGCTGGACCTGGTAGGGTGGCGCGGCCTGCTTGCCGGTCACGCTCAGCTCGTCGAGCACCATCGATTCAGGCCCTTCGTGGGCATTGGCACCTGCGGCGCAGCCGATCAACGCCAGGCCCAGCGCCGAACGGCGGGGCAACGTGCAAACTCCTGTAGAACGGTACATGTATACAGCCTCACTACAAATGAGACTTGATTCTATTTGAGCGTACCGGGCGAAAACCGCCTCGGGAAAAATCAGGACCGATCCTACGCTTCGGCGGGCACTGAGGGTTGTCTTGGCCTACAAGCGGCGTCCATTGGTCACGTCGGCTTCAGCGCTTTCTTCGGGTAGATATCGTAGCGACTGGACTTGCCTTCCAGCGCATGGCTCGGTTTGCAACCCTCGATGCACGGCGCCTTGCGCGGTCGCTTGACCACTACCCGGTGGCTGGCCAGGGCCAGGGCGGCGGCCAGCAGGGCCGGTGCGTCCATGTCATCGCCTACCAGCGGCCGGAACAGGCGCATTTCCTTCTTCACCAGCGCGCTTTTTTCGCGGTGGGGGAACATCGGGTCCAGGTAGATCACCTGAGGCGCTTCGCCCTGCCACTGCTGCATGACCTCGATCGAGTTGCCCTTGAGCAGATGCATGCGTGCAACGACGGCGCCTACTTCCAGGTCACCCTGGGCACGGGCCAGTCCGTCCTCGAGCAACGCGGCGATGATCGGCTGGCGCTCTACCAGGCTCATCTCACAGCCCAGGCTGGCCAGCACGAATGCGTCCTTGCCAAGGCCGGCAGTGGCATCCAGTACCCGCGGGCGCACGCCAGGCTGCACGCCAACGGCCTTGGCGATCATCTGGCCGCTGCCACCGCCGTAGAGTCGACGATGGGCCACGGCACCCTCGACGAAATCCACTCGCACGGGCCCCGGAGCGTCCGCGCCCAGTTGTTGCAGTTGCAGGCCGGTATCGCCGACCTGCAAAGCGAAATCGGCGTCGGGCAAGTGGCGAGGCAGATGCAGGCGTTGCGCCCATTCTTCGGCTTGCGGTTCGCAGGCATCGTTCTGTGCCTGAACCTGGATGCGACCACCGGCTTGCTGCTCCACTGAAGATTCCTGTATCGAAAGGCTAAAAGATCGGCGCGTGCCGCCGATAAGAACTTTGCCAGGCATTTTGCCAGAGCCCAAGCGTGCCGAGTGCCATGTCCGTCATCAATTCCACAGCGCCAGGTTACATTTCGCCCATCGGCGACTTCAGCCAGCACAACATCCAGACCCTGGGTGCTGCAAGTGCGCTGTGGCAGGACTTCTTCGCCCAGGCACTGACCGAGCACCGCGACGGGCAAGTGCAAGGGCAGGCGCACGCAGCGGCAGACACTGCATCGGCGGCCGAGCCCAGTGCCGGCAGCGAGATCCTGGCGCATATTCTTCTGCAGCGCCTGTGCGATGTTCGCGACACTGAAGTGAAACCTCCCGAGCCGTTGTTTCTGCCGAAGGCCGAACTGGAGCTGACGTTGCTGGACAAACCCTCGGCGCCGCTGTCCGAGGAAGATGTGCTGGCCCAACAGGCGCACCTGGCGTTCGACAGCCGCTGGGTTCGTCCGCTGGTGTTGAACCAGGGTGACCAGAGCACGCAGCCGGGCCCGGGGCCGCTGCCTCGTGCGCTGCGCCTGCCGATCGCCGAATTCGACTGGCAGTTGGCGCAGACGCCGGTACCGCTGGCGCAGGAAACCATCAGTGAACAATGCCATGCGTTGGAGCTGGACCTGAGCTGGATGCGCCCCGCCGTGCTGAACAACATTCGCCAGGCTGCCTGAGCGCCGACCGAGTCCTTCCAGGTACCCCGCGTGCACCGCCGACGCGGCTCGCGCCGCTGCTACAGAGTCCCAAACCGGCAACCCGCGCCCGCCGTCCATCCAGCCCTTACACCTGTAGCAGCGGCGCAAGCCGCGTCAGCCGTACATCCACTCCCTGGCCCTGTAGCAGCGGCGCGAGCCGCGTCCGGGTACACCGCGGTGGCTGGGAAATGGATCAGCGGCACACGCTCCAGCGGCCCATGTCGAGGTGGAAATGGTTGCGGTGGGCGGCGTTGTACTCGGGGCCGAGCACAGTATTGAAATGCTGGCAGGCGCCGTCGCGTACCTGACGCAGGAAGCGCGCGTTGGCGCTGTCGCCAGGCCAATCCTTGAGCACGTTGATACGACGTCCGTCGGCCAGACGAAACCCGGCAATGTCCAGCGCGTTGGCACTGGCATGCTGGCTCAGACGTCCTTCACTGCGACCATAGACATTGCGGCAGGCAAAGCTGCCCAAGTGATCAACCTGGGTTACCGCCTGGCCGAACGTCGCCTGCGCTGCCGGCTGCAGGGCCTGGCGCTCGAACATGGCGAACGCCACCACCACCGGGCAGGTTGCGAGGAAACTGCTGCTCAATCTGACCTCGCTGCCCTGCACACGCAATACGTTTACCAACGGGCACTTGGCATCCGCCGGGCTGTCGGCCTGAACGCTATAGCGCACGGTGGAAGTCGCCAGCGCCTGCACACACAGCTGTGGATCGTTCTGTAATTTGCCGAGCTTGTAGCGGGTAAGGAAATTCACCGGTTCGGCGATATCCAGCGCAGCCCAGGGATTCCAACGAGCGGGCACTTCGATCCAGCCTCGCCACACGGCAACGGGCGCGGCCGCGAACAGCAGCAGAATGATCAGCAATCTCGGCACACGGGCTCCTGTTCGGCGTAACTGGCCGAAGCGTCCGGGAAAACGCGATCAGAGCAGGCCGAGTTGCGCCGTCTGTGGCTCCCCGGGCAGTTCTTTTAAGGCTGGCAGGCCTGGCAAACGTTCCATCAGACGCTCGTGGAAGCGCCGGGCCAGGGCGGGCGCGAGCAGGTTGTCGGCGGTGTGCAGAAAAATGTAAGGGGTACGCCCTTCTTCGATCCAACCGGCGATCTTCTCCACCCAGGGGGTCAGAAAAGGCTCGTTCGCCTGCAGCTCTGGGTGGCCAATGAAGCGCACCTGCGGGCTATGGCTGAACGCCGCTGGGCGCGGTGGCACTCGCGGCTTCTTGGACTGGGCGTGAAGCACGGCGGGGGCGTTCGAAACACAGCTGAACAGGGCGCGCGGATCCAGGCAGATACGCTCGACATTGCGTTCGCGCAGCAGATTGTTGAGCAACCGCTCCTCGTCACCGCGGGCGAAGAACGCGCCATGACGTACCTCCACGGCGATGGGCCGCTGCAGGACGTCGATGAAGTCGATCAACTCCGGCAGACGCCAAGGCGTGAAAGACGCTGGCAACTGCAACCACAAGGGCGCCACCCGATCGCCCAGCGGCGCGAGCAGGCGGCAAAAATCCTCAGCCGCGCCCAGGTGCTCGCGCAGATCGCCGCCATGGCTGATGTCACGTGGCAATTTGGCCGTGAAGCGAAAATCGGACGGCATGCTCGCAGCCCAGCGTTCCACGGTATTGGGCGCCGGCCGTGCGTAGAACGTGGTATTGCCTTCCACGGCGTTGAACTGCTGAGCATAGAGGGCAAGAAAATCGGGCGGACGCGCGTCGTGCGGATAGAGATCACCGCGCCAGGCGTTTTCGCTCCACGACGGGCAGCCGATGAAATAAGGCAGGCTGGGCACAGTCAGATATGCACATCCAGACCCAGCACCTCATTGTCCCATTCGACGAAACCCTGGGTGCTCAGGTACATGCCCAGCGCGTCAGCCGCACGGCGGCTCATCGAACGGGGAAAGATCATGTCCTGCTGACGGGCCGGCACGCTGGTGCCGCGCGCACGGGAGCGCTGGGGCGTAGGCTGCGCAGGAACCTCGAACTCACCCTCGATATCGTCGACGGTTTCCTGCACCCGCGCCTTGTCCGCAAGCGGCTTGCGCTTGATTGGATAAGGCTGGGAGGAAACACCATCGATACGCATCAGGTTCACTCGATCGTCGTAAGAAGCCGCCGCAGCGTTAGCGTTGTGCAGCGACCCAGGTGATCACTAGACCACACATTGCGGCAAAGTTTTATCTCAAGAGCAGATTATGCCGATGAAATGCGCACTACAGGCTTGAACGCCGACGAAGCGTACTACAACGGCGACTTTTTCGGTGTAGCAACGTTGTCGCGCAGATACACCGGTTGGGCGCCATCGGCGGGCAAGCCTTCGCCACGCGCCCAGGCAAACCGGGCAAGTTCGAGCAGGTCCTGTGCGTGGGGCAGCAGATCGGCGTCACGCCCCACAGTGGCCACAGCGATCCGCTCGGCATAGGTCCAGCCGGTGCCCGCGCCAAACCACTCGCCAGAAGCCTGGGCCGGGAGCTGAGCCCGTTCGGGCGCGAATACGCCTTCCTCGCCCTGCAGGCGCATTTCCCCGGCGCGCTCTTGATAGCAACCCCAGTACACCTCGTCCATGCGCGCGTCGATGGCAGCCGCTACCTGGCCGGCGCCGTGCTCGCGCCACGCGCGCTGGGCCAGCAGGGCCAGGTTGGACACTGGCAACACAGGACGATCCAGGCCGAACGCCAGGCCCTGGACCACCCCTACCGCGATGCGTACCCCGGTGAACGCGCCCGGGCCGCGTCCGAAGGCAATTGCATCGACGGCCGTCAGCGCTACGCCCGCTTCCGCCAGCAAGGTTTTGATCATGGGCAGCAGCTTCTGCGCGTGAAGGCGCGGGATCACTTCATAGTGGCTCGACACCTTGCCATCGTGCAGCAACGCAACGGAGCAGGCTTCAGTGGCAGTGTCCAGGGCCAGCAGGGTGGTCATCGAAAGGGTCCAGGCAAGGTGGGAAAAGGCGATTATAGACAACTACGGCCCGCAAGCGGGCCGTTCATGACAAGGCAATGGTCGACCACCGGTGTGTGGATACCCGGTGTGTCGATACCAACACTCAGCTCAGTGCGGCAAGCACCTTGGCGGTGATGTCGGCAACCGAACCGACGCCTTCGACATGGCTGCACTTGGGCTTGCCATGGGTAGCCGCCAGTTCGTTGTAGAACGCCACCAGCGGCTTGGTCTGCGAGTGGTAGACCGAGAGGCGATGACGCACGGTTTCCTCGGTGTCGTCCTTGCGCTGCACCAGCGCCTCACCGGTCTCGTCATCCTTGCCCGCTTCGCGCGGTGGATTGTAGACGGTGTGATAGACGCGACCCGATGCCTCATGAACACGACGACCGGCAATACGCTGAACGATCTCTTCGTCGTCGACGGCGATTTCCAGAACGTGGTCGAGCTCAACGCCATTGGTGACCAGGGCTTCGGCCTGGGGAATGGTGCGCGGGAAGCCATCGAAGAGGAAGCCGTTGGCACAATCGGGCTGAGCGATGCGCTCCTTGACCAGGGCGATGATCAGGTCGTCGGACACCAGGCCGCCGCTGTCCATGACGCTCTTGGCCAGCACACCCAGTTCGCTACCGGCCTTGACGGCAGCACGGAGCATGTCGCCCGTGGAAATTTGCGGGATACCGAATTTTTCGGTGATGAATTTTGCCTGAGTACCTTTACCGGCCCCGGGAGCTCCCAGCAGAATCACGCGCATCGATGTGCTCCTCTCGATTTTTATAGATAGTCGTCGAATCTGCTCCGGCCGCGCTGACGGCAGAAGCCCTTCCCAAAAAAAATGATGGCCGCAAGACGGCCAAAGGCTGATCAAGATACACAGCGGGCACGGGGCACACAAGCCACCGAAAGTCGCAGGCACCCGCCCCCGGGGACGGTGTCCTGCAGGGGTTGTACCGGGTATTACCGTCAATCGGTTGCACCCGGGCTGGTGGCTGCCCGGCTGCACCGATCGACCGCCTGTCTCAACCGGTATTGCGCAACCCGGCAGCGATGCCTGCCACGGTGACCAGCAGGGCCTGTTCCAGCGGGCTGTCCAGCGCCGCTTCGCGGGCGCGCGAGCGTTTCAGCAGCTCGGCCTGCAGCTGATGCAGCGGATCCAGATAGGTGTTGCGCAGGCTGAAGAACTCCAGCGTTGTCGGGCTGTGGGCGAGCAGGTGGGTCTGCCCGGTGAGGCCCAGCACGGCCGCGCAACACTGCGACAATAGGTCGCGCAGTTCCGCGCCCAATGGCTGCAGGTCGGGTTCGACCAGACGCACGTCATACAGCGCGGCAATCTCGGCATCGGCCTTGGCCAACACCATCTCGAGCATGTCGATACGCGTGCGGAAGAACGGCCAGTGGGCGCGCATCGAAGTCAGTTGCTCGGCCTGGCCACTCGCCAGCGCTGCGCCGAGGGCGGTCTCCCAGCCCAGCCAGGCGGGCAGCATCAGCCGCGTCTGGGTCCAGCCGAAGATCCATGGAATGGCGCGCAGGCTTTCGATCCCGCCCTGCCGGCGCTTGGCCGGACGGCTGCCCAGAGGCAAACGACCGAGCTCCTGTTCGGGCGTGGCCTGGCGGAAGTACTCGACGAAGTGCGGGTTCTCACGCACCACCTGCCGATAAGCCTTGACGCCCTGTTCCGCGAGCTCGTCCATCACGCTGCGCCAGGCAGGCTCGGGCAGTGGCGGCGGCAGCACGGTGGCTTCCAGCACGGCGGCGACATACAGGTTGAGGTTTTGCTCGGCGATGTCCGGCAGGCCGAACTTGAAGCGGATCATTTCGCCCTGTTCGGTGGTGCGGAAGCGCCCTGCCACCGAACCCGGTGGCTGCGACAGAATGGCCGCGTGGGCCGGACCGCCACCGCGGCCTACGGTGCCGCCGCGACCATGGAACAGCAACAGCTCGACGCCGTGTGCCTGGCAGATGTTCACCAGCGTTTCCTGGGCCCGGTACTGCGCCCACGCTGCCGCGGTGGTCCCGGCATCCTTGGCCGAATCGGAGTAGCCGATCATCACCTCCTGCGGCCCCTGCAGCGAGCTGCGGTAGTCGGGCAGCTGCAGCAGGCGCTCAAGCACCGGGCCAGCGTTGTCGAGGTCGGCCAGGGTTTCGAACAGCGGCACCACGCGCATCGATCGGCGCAGCCCGGACTCCTTGAGCAGAAGCTGCACCGCCAGCACGTCGGAGGCGGCGCCCGCCATGGAGATCACGTAGGAGCCCAGTGACGCAGCCGGCGCCGCCGCCACCTCGCGGCAGGTGGCCAGTACTTCGGCGGTGTCTTCGCTGGGTGCGAAGCAGGTGGGCAGCAGCGGCCGGCGATTGGCGAGCTCGCGCACGAGGAATTCGATCCGCGCGTCCTCGTCCCAGTCGTCATAGCGACCCAGCCCCAGGTACTCGGTGATTTCACTCAACGCCCCGCGATGGCGGGTCGAATCCTGACGCACATCGAGGCGCACCAGAAACAGGCCGAAGGTCACGGCGCGGCGCAGGCAGTCCAGCAGCGGTCCATCGGCGATCACGCCCGTGCCGCAAGCGTGCAGCGAGTCGAAGCACAGCTGCAACGGCTCGATCAGCTCGCGATTGTGCTGCAGCACCTGGTCATCGCCGGGCTGATCGCCCGGCAGCGACGCATGGGCCCAGTTGCGCGTGGCCCGCAGGCGTTCGCGCAGCTGCTTGAGCACGGCGCGATAGGGTTCGCGGCTGTCGGACGCTTGGGCCATAAGCGGCGCACTGGCCTGCTGCATCGACAGATCGGCGGCCAGTTGATCGACATCGCGCAGGAACAGGTCGGCCGCCATCCAGCGCGCCAGCAGCAGCACTTCGCGGGTCACCTTGGCTGTCACGTTCGGGTTGCCGTCGCGATCGCCGCCCATCCACGAAGCGAAGCGTATGGGCGCAGCGCTCAAGGGCAGGCGTTGGCCGGTGGCGGCCTGCAACGCCGCGTCGACCTTGCGCAGGTGGTTGGGCACCGCGTGCCACAGCGAATTCTCGATGACCGCGAAACCCCACTTGGCTTCATCCACAGGCGTGGGTCGGGTGCGACGGATCTCCTCGGTGTGCCAAGCCTCGGCGATCAACCGCTGCAGGCGCTCCCGCACCGCGTTGCGCTCGGCGGCGGTGAGGTCGCGGTGGTCATGCAAGGCCAACTGGGCGGCGATGGCGTCGTATTTCTGGATCAAGGTACGGCGAGCGACTTCGGTGGGGTGGGCGGTCAACACCAGTTCGATATCCAGTGCCAGCAACTGCTGCGCCAACGCTTCGGGGCTGTGCCCGGCGCTTTTCAACCGACCCAGCAGCTCGTCCAGGGCAAGGTTTTCGAAGGGCTCGGGCTGGCCTTCATCGCGGCGGCGGATCAGCTGGTACTGTTCGCAGATGTTGGCCAGGTTGAGGAACTGGTTGAAGGCACGGGCCACGGGCAGCAGCTCTTCCTCGCCGAGGTCGTCCAGGCTGGAGCGCAGTTCGGCACTGACCGCGTCACCGGCCGGATCAGCCCGACGGTCCGCCTTGGCGCCACGCCGTATGCGCTCGATCTTTTCCAGAAAAGCCTCGCCGTACTGCTCGCGGATGGTATTGCCCAGCAATTCGCCAAGCAGGTGCACGTCTTCGCGCAGGCGCAGATCGATATCGGACATCGGCATTTTCTCCATTGCTTGGAAACGGTGTGCCCTTCCAGCCCGCGCGGCGCGGCGTGTGATCCGATTGCCATGGCCACTGAACAAGCACGGGAAAAACGGCTCTACAAATTATTGGCAAGCAGCAACGGCTGCCAGGCGACAACGGCTTTACAGCAAAGAGTGCCCCAGCCGAGCCGAGGCTGACAAGCAGGTTGGACAGGGGCGTGAATAACCTGCGCATGAGGTATCTATGAAGATTCATGAACTGGCCGAGCATTGGGAACAGAACGCCAAGGGTCGACTGACCGACACGGGCATCAACATACATCTGGACATGGAGTCGGCCGCTCGCCTGGCGGCCCTGACCCAGATGTACCCCAAGCATCACGCTCAGGAACTGTTGGGCGAACTGATCGGTGCGGCACTCGAAGAGCTCGAAGGCAGCTTTCCCTACGTCAAGGGGACCAAGGTCATCGCCACCGATGAAGAAGGCGACCCCATGTACGAAGACATCGGCGCAACACCGCGTTTCCTGGCGCTGTCGCGCGAACACCTTGGGCGCTTGAAAAACGATGCGGACGACACCGCGAACTGAACATGGACTGGCAACTTCAGGAAGTTTCCTACACCTGTAAAACGCTTGGTCAAATAGCCAGAAAAAAAAAGCCAGCTCTAACGAATAAAACCATACAAATCAATAGGATAGTGTTCAATAGCGATTGTAGACTCGGAAAAAAGAGCCAGGAAATGGCCATCGATCCGTCCGCTGCGCATCGCGGCGGCAAGCCCGATTCGGCGTGCCGCGGATAGCGGACGAAGCAATCAATCGCTGTCCAATGGAGCACTATCGCGTGAATACATCCAGCGTACGGTCGTGTTTCGGCCCTCTGAAAACAGCCCTTGTGTGCCTTGCTGCCGGTGTTGTGCTGACAGGCTGTGCCGGCACCGCGCCGGTCGAGCAATATGCGTTGAGCCGGTCGGCCGTCAATGCAGCGGTGAGCGCCGGTGGCACCGAGTTCGCCGCCATCGAAATGAAGTCCGCCCAGGACAAGCTCAAGAACGCTGAAATCGCCTTGCACCGCAAGCACCACGATGAAGCCCGGCGCCTCGCCGAGCAGGCTGAGTGGGATGCCCGGGTGGCCGAGCGCAAGGCTCAGGCGGCCAAGGCTCGCCGCGCCGTCGACGATGCCCGCCAGGGTGTCCAGGACTTGCGCGAGGAAGGCCTGCGCGCTGCTTCTTGAGCCTGGCTTTCGGGTTCTTCTTTCAAGATTCAGGAACATACCGTGAACAACACATTCAAGTTTCCCGCCCTGTCGGCGCTGGTCGTGCTGCTGGCTGCCTGCTCCAAGACCCCCAATCCGCAACTGGTGCAGGCCCAGGCCAACTTCGCCGGCCTGCAGGGCAACCCCAAGTCGGTACAGTTGGCCGCCCTGGAAACCAAGGATGCCGCCGACTGGCTGGAGCGCGCCGAAACGGCCGCTCGCGCCAACGAGGCAGACGAGCACGTGGGTCATCTGGCCTACCTGAGCAATCAGCGTGTCGAAGTCGCCAGGCACACCATCGAGCTGCGCACGGCCGAGCAGGCGATCCTGGGCGTCGCCGCGCTGCGTGCCCAGGCCCGTCTGGAAGCTCGCGATGCGCAGATCAAGAAACTGCAGGAAAGCCTCAACGCCAGGCAGCCCGCAGCCGAAGCGATGGCCGTGGCACAGACCGAGCGCGGCAGCCTGGTAACCTTCGGCGACGTACTGTTCGAAGTGGGGCAAGCCGAGCTGCGCGCCAGTGCCTACGACAACATAGGCCGCCTGGCGCAGTTCCTGCGCGACAACCCGGACCGCAAGGTCATCGTCGAAGGGCATACCGACAGCACTGGTTCGGCATCCTTCAACCAGACCCTGTCGCAGCGACGCGCCAATGCCGTCATGGTGCAGCTGGTGCGTACCGGCGTGGGTGCCGAACGCATCGTGGCTCAAGGGCTGGGTATGGCCTACCCGGTTGCCGGCAACGGCGACGCTTCGGGCCGTGCCCAGAACCGCCGCGTGGAAGTGACCATTTCCAACGACAACCAACCGGTCAGAAGCCGCGCTTCGCTGCATTGATTCACCACGCTTGGGAAAACCCGGCCTGCGCGCCGGGTTTTTCATGCCCGGGCGTTTCATAGCGAAGAACGCGCAGTCGGTTCGCGAGCACCTTGACCTTAAGTATGGTTCTGCACGGTCGATAATCTAGGTGCCCTTCCCCTACCCGAGGCCTGCCACATGTTCTGGTTCAAACGCATGAAAAACGAAATGGCCGCCTTGCGTGAGGAAGTGGCAATGGTCCGGCAGATCCGCCAGGGTCTGGACGAAGAAACCATTCACCTGAGACTCGACCCGCGAGGGTGCATTCTCGGGGTGAACGCCAACTTCGAGGAAGTGCTGCAATACCGCAATGACGAGCTGGCGGGCAAACCGCTGGAAAGCCTGGTTGCCGAACAGGTGCGCAGCGACCCGCACTATGCGCGAGTGCGAACCGCCATCCGGCAGGGAGAACATTTCTGCGGCGCCTGGCGGTTGTTGCGCAAGGACGGCGGCGAGACCTGGCTGCGCGTCATCATGCACCCCGTACGCGCTACCGACGGCACGCTGCTCAAGTTTTCCTGCTATGCGAGCGACCTGACCAATACCATCGAAACCTCTCGCGCCCATGAGAACTTCATTCAGGCGCTGTTGCGCTCTACTGCGGTGATCGAGTTCGACCTCAACGGGCATGTGCTCACTGCCAACGACCTGTTTCTGCAGGCGATGGGCTATCGTCTGGAGCAGGTCAAGGGTAAGCATCACCGGCTGTTCTGCAGCAGCGATATCGCCGATTCCAGTGAGTACCAGGCGTTCTGGGATCGGCTGCGCCGTGGAGAGTTCGTCGCCCAGCGCTTCAAACGCATCGACAGTCAGGGCCGGGATGTCTGGCTCGAAGCGTCCTACAACCCGGTTCGGGACGGCAATGCCAAGGTCTACAAAGTGGTGAAGGTCGCTACCGTCATCACCGAGATGGTGGAGCGTGAAATAGCCATCGCCGAAGCCGCGACGGTGGCGTACGACACATCGGTGCGCACCGATGAAACCGCGCTGCGCGGGGCGCAAGTCGTGCGAGACACGGTCGACGTGATGAAAGACTTGGCTCATCACATGCAAAGCGCCGCCGAAGGCATCGAGGCGCTGGACGAGCAGAGCCAGGTCATTTCCAACATCATCAAGACGATCAGCGGCATCGCTGCACAAACCAATCTGCTGGCGTTGAATGCCGCCATCGAAGCTGCGCGGGCCGGGGAACAAGGCCGCGGTTTCGCGGTGGTCGCCGATGAAGTGCGTCAGCTAGCCTCGCGTACGACTCAAGCCACTGCCGAGATCGAAAGCGTGGTGCAGCAGAATCAGAAGCTGGCCACCGTTGCGGTCGCCACCATCGGTGCTGGCAAACACAAAGCGGAGTCTGGCCTGCAACTGGCGAACCAGGCCGGCACTGTCATCACCGAAATTCAGGACGGTGCCAAACGCGTACTGGGCGCGGTCGAGAGCTTTGCAACGCAACTGGCCGCCGAGGCCTGACTGCCTCCCTGTCACCGGTCGAATGGGGCATGGCGTCGATCTCCGGGCCAGATTCTGTTCGGCACGCCAAACCCACGGCGTCAGAAAAAAACCACCCATTCGGACAAATTTCTGAACTATTCAAAATTCCCTTGTGTCCCAACGTTTAACCATTACAGCCAGCGGCGTCAGTGAGTCGCCGGGCTTTACCCAGGCGCGCGAAACGTTCGACTGTCATGGATTTTGATGTTTTTCAGGAGCTATCCAATGGAGTTGAAAGCCATGAATACCCGTACTGCCAAAACCTCGTCCACCCCTCTGCGCGGGCTGAAACTGGCTGCCCTGGCACTGGGTACCACCTTCGTCCTGGCTGGCTGCGCCGGCAAGCCACCGACCGAACAGTACGCTGTGACCCAGTCGGCCGTGAACAGTGCCGTGAGCGCTGGCGGTACCGAATACGCTGCAGTCGAAATGAAAGCGGCGCAGGACAAGTTCAAGCAGGCTGAAATCGCCATGCATGACGAGAACTACGGGAAAGCCAAGATGCTGGCCGAACAGGCCGAGTGGGACGCACGTCTGGCCGAGCGCAAGGCCCAGGCCGGCAAAGCCGCCAAGGCCGTGCAAGACGCCAAGCAGGGTGTACAGGACCTGCGTGAAGAAGCCGAGCGCAGCGCTCAGTAAGCTGCCCACCGCGACTTGAACTCGAATAAAGGATGAAGATTATGCGTAAACAATTGATGGTTCCTGCTCTGTTGGCTCTCAGCGTTGGCCTGGCAGCTTGCTCCACCCCGCCTAACCCTAACCTGGAGCAGGCGCGGACCAACTTCTCGTCCCTGCAGACCAACCCCAAGTCGGTACAGCTGGCGGCCCTGGAAACCAAGGACGCGTCGGAGTGGCTGGATAAGGCCGACAAAGCCTTCCGTGATGACGCCGATGCCAAGAAGGTCGACCAATTGGCCTACCTGACCAACCAGCGCGTTGAAGTGGCCAAGCAGACCATCGCTTTGCGCAGCGCCGAGGAAACCCTCAAAGGTGCCGCTGCCCAGCGCGCTCAGGCTCGCCTGGAGGCCCGCGACGCTCAGATCAAGAAGCTTCAGGAAAGCCTGAACGCCAAGCAGACTGACCGCGGTACCCTGGTGACCTTCGGTGACGTGCTGTTCGACCTGAACAAGGCCGAGCTGAAGTCGTCCGCGTTCGTCAACGTAGCCAAGCTGGCTCAGTTCCTTCAGGAAAACCCTGATCGCAAGGTCATCGTTGAAGGCTACACCGACAGCACCGGTTCGGCTGCCTACAACCAGAGCCTGTCCGAGCGCCGCGCCACTTCGGTGATGGCTGCACTGGTCCGCGCTGGCGTCGAGCCTTCGCGTGTCGTCGCTCAGGGCTATGGCAAGGAATACCCTGTTGCCGACAACACCAGCAACTCGGGCCGTGCCCAGAACCGCCGCGTGGAAGTGACCATTTCCAACGACAACCAGCCTGTTGCGCCGCGCTCCTCGATGCGTTGATGCTTCTGGACGGAGAGGAAATCCCGGCCTGTGCCGGGATTTTTTTTGCCCATCGTGCCGTGACGATGATTATGTAGCGCTCATCACTGCCCCTCTTCACAGCCAATGACGTCTTCACTCGATGAAGGAAGACGTGCATGCCCGCTACCCCCTCGAAACACCTGACCCGCCAGTACGAAACCCTGGTTTCGCCCCTTGAAAGCGCGGACCAGCCCCCTTGGCTCGAACGGGCCAGCGCCGAGCAGCGGCGCCAATTGCAGGAACATCACGCGCGAAGCTGGCAGGCCCGACAGCGTGCAACGCAAGCGTTCGGCACCCTACAGAGCCTGTATCGGTTCATCCGCAGCAACCTGTCGAGCACCGACTGGGCGAGCGTTACCCCCAACGATGTATGGGCCGTTCAACACAGGCTTTCGCTGGACGAGCAATACTTTGCCTATTTGCGTTCGGCATCGACCACGTCGGTGCTGCGCGCTGCGATGCAGGATGCCTACCAGGCTATCCTGCAGGAAGAAACCACGCTGGCCAGCATCCGCGAGCACATAGGCAGGCCAGGCCGGAGGATGCTGGACTGGTTGATCGACGGCTTTGCAACCGGCTCGGCGGAATTTGCCCAGCAAGGCCTGTATGTGGATGAACAGGCGGTGCAGATCGGCTCGTTGCAGCTGTTCAATGAAGTGGCTGCGCCCGAGATCATCGTGCTGGGCGCCGATGACGACGCCGCACCCTGTGTGGCCTACATCCCTGGCCATCCGCTGCACCCGCTCAAACAGTACCCTTCACGTGCGAGCTTTTTCGCCAGCGTGCGCAGAGAACTGCTCGATGCCAGGTTTCAGCACTTCTTCAGCCGCTTCATCGCGCTGTCCGACCTGCCACGGGTGACGGCCAGATGGCTTGACCCAGACACCGTGAGCCAACTTCCGATGCGAGCCCCAATCCTGAGCCAGGGTCTGCGCCTTCATCTTCGGCAAAACCGCGAAAAACGCCTGCTCGCCGACGCGGCGGTGCTGATTCCTACCAGTGCCCAGGCGGCTGCGCGGTTGCAGCAGCAATGCCCGTCATTCGCTCGTCTCATTCAGCAGCACCTGATCCTCGGTGCAGGTGTCGGCGTCGGTGCCGCAGAAGAACCGGAAGGTCGCCAGCCCTCGGATTGGATGATGCCGATGAGCGACGTACGCGTCGGTGCCGACAGACGCTGCTGGCTTCCGGCGCTGGGCGAGTATCGCCTGACCGACGCCGAGGCCCCTGCAGGGCGGCCCGATGAACGAGGGCTTTACCGTCTGGCGGCCGGCCAGGCGATCAAGATCAACCAGGGGTTCTACCGCGTCGAAAAGGATGCAACGGGGCAGTGGCGTATTGCACACCCGCAAGCCAGCCACGCCTATCTGCCGTTGCTGCGCCACAACGACAAGGGCGCGTGGTACCACCAGCACGAGAAGCCAGAACACTGGAAGCGGCTCTCGCTGTTGCGCCGTCTCGGTCCACTGAGCGATGGCTTCGACGATCAGCGCTTGCTTGAGGTAGCGCGGATCAGCGGGGTCGGCAACGATCCATTGCGCAGCGTCTACCTGGCAGGCAAGCCGATCCCCATGCTGGTGAATTACGCCTTGAAGCGCGCACGCATCATCGACGATGTCGCGCAGATCATCGAGCGAATCAGCAAGGGCCTGCCGGTGCCCGAAGGCTACGACGTGCCGCAGCTGCGGGCGTTCTACCACGCCACTGCCAGGCGTCAAACCCAGCCGGAGCAGGCCTTGAGCCGCAAGCGCCGTGGCGACCCGACGCCGCCACCCTGCCAGCAACCTTCTGCCTGCACAGCAGCGCCTGTGCCACCGCTGGAAGTAGACCTGGACTTGCTGCACTGGTCGATGTTGCTGCACAGGGCCATCCTGGCCCACCGCTTCGAGCTTGCCGAGATTCCAGCCGACCGCGCTACCCGGGAGTTGCGTCGTCGCTACCCCGCCATTCCCCTGCAACTGGCACAGCTGTTCATCGATGACAACCGCGAGGCGGTCGCCGCGTCATTGCAGACGCCCGACGCCGTTCTGCCTCTGGATGTGGCACAGCAGGCCCGTCAGCTCGAACAAGACGCCCGACTCATCCACGCCCTGGAGGGTTTTACCGTCCCCTCCACGCTGAACAATGACACCTTCATCCTGGCGGTGCGGTTGCTCGAATATCTGGACGGATGGCAACCCGGTACCGCCCTGCTGCTGCGCGACGGTGGCCGATCCGGTGCGCCTCTGGCAGAACTCGGCACCACGGATGTCGACACCGTGTCGGTCTACCGCGACGATGAAGAAGGCTGGTATACCGTCGGCGCGGACCAAGTGCTGTTGCCCCAGGACCTGAGCGAATACGGCTTCTATCGTGCCCTGCTCCACGCCCTATCCCCCCATCAACGCACTGCGATTGGCGTGGGAATCAATGAACCGGAACGCTTGCACCAGCGCCTCAGCGAAATGGCCCTGACCCGGCGCACTCGGGCCCAGACCCTGCTCAATCTGCCCGTGCCGCGTACGTGGCTGAGCCCCACGCCGGGCACAGTGGCACGGCGCGACGCCTGGCCCCGCGAGACAGAGATGTTCGATCGCGACCCGGCCACTGCAAGACTTGAACGCTTGTTCACCCCCACCTCATCGGCCTTCATGACCTCTACTGCCGAGGATTACCTTGGCTACCTGCTGCAGCACAACGTGCCGATCGGCCCGATGCTCGCCAGACTCGAGCAGGAGCGCCCTCGCCTGCTCGCCAGCGCAGGGTCGTGGGCCGAGCAGGGCACTGCAGGGTACATGCGGCGAGAACGTGAAAGAGCAGTCGACGACCTGCTGCACGCGTGGGAGGCGCGGATCGCCCTGCGCCCCGCAAGCCTGCATTTGACCGAGGGCGATTTGGGTGCGCTGCCGCCTCTGGACATTGACCTGCCGGCAGTCGAGTACCTGCGTCTGGTTGGCTTCCAGCGATTGGACAACCTTGAATCGATGCTGCGGCACATGCCCAATCTGCGTCGCCTGGAACTCATCAACCTGCCGATGACCGTCCTTCCCGAAGCGTTGAGCAGCCTGCACAATCTGCGCTTGCTGGACCTGTCACGCAGTAATCTGGCCCCTGAAGCCATCGCGGCGGTTGGCACGCTGCGGCATCTGCAGACTCTGGTCCTCAACGACATGCAGTTGCCAGACTTCAGTTGGACACACCAGCAGGTCCGTCGCCTCACCGCCAGCGGCTCCCTGCACACCTTGACGCTGCAAAACTCCAGGGCCGGGTTCGAAGCCGGGGTATTTGCCGTACTGGCCAGCCGCAGGTCGCTGCACACGCTGAACCTCACCCAGAACCTGATCATCCTGAGCGCGGCAGACGCCCGCGATCTTGCGACGATGGTGCAACTGCGCGTTCTGGATCTGTCGAACAACCCGTTGATACCCGGACAACTCTTCAATAGCGAAGAGCATGTACCGGGCGCCGGCCAAGGTATTTCGACCGCGCCGGTGACCTTGGACCTCAGCCGCCTGGGACTTCTGGAGGAGCTGGACCTGAGCGCGTCCAACCTGGACCACTGGCCAGTGGGCCTGGAATCGCTGCCACGCTTGCACCACGCCGACCTCAGCCATCTGAACATTGCCAGCGTGCCGCCAGGTGCCGGAAGTACACCGGGGCTCTGTCTGTACAGCGCGTCATTGCCTGAGCCTCTGCGCTCGCGCTTTGAAGCAGAAATGCGCACGGTGGGCAACGTCTACCTCGAACCTGAACCCTCCGAATCAATGGATTCGGAGTGGTCGCCGCGCTCACTGATTTCACCGCTTTCGCCTGGGGAATCAATCACGGCGCGCAACGAACAGACACTGCGCGATGCGCCTCGTCTGTTCACAGGTTTTCCGGCGGACCAGCTGCAGCAGGCCAATCAATTGCTGGATGATACGGATCCAGCCGCCGCTGACTTTTTCAGGCTGCTGCTGCGCCTGGATGTATCGGCACAGGCGCGGCTTCCCGGTACCAACATGCGGGCTCGCATCCAGGTCGTCATCCGCGGTGCGTGCAATCATCGACAACTGCGTGCACAGCTGTATGAGCAAGCGCAGGACGCGGTTAGCTGCGTGGACCGCGATGCCTTGATCTTCTCGTCAATGGCAAACCTTGCGAGGGTATACGCACTGCTCGAGCAAACATGCGACGAGTCTGCCATTCCCGCAGTGATTGCCATGGCACGACAGGACTGGCGTGAGGCGCGTGTCCGGGACTACGTCATGCTGCATATCGGTCGCTGGGGTGAGCAAGGCCATGTCATCGACGATGTCGAAATCGTGCTGTATTTCTGCATGGCGCTGGCTGAACGGCTGGACCTGAGCAATCCCCCGTTGGTACAAGCGTTCACCAGCTACACCCTCTGGGTGACGCAAAGCATGCTCGATGCTGCCGGCAACTATGCCTTGGAGCGACACGACGACGCCTGGATAGACTATGTGAATCGCCAACCTTACTGGCAGCTGTTCATAAGCACTGCCTGCAACGGTCAAAGTCAGGCTATCGATCGCTGGCAACGCCATGTGGCCGAAGCCCTCGACGCCTCCATCAACGAGGAGCGGCAGCCGCCGCAGCTGTCCGAAAGTGAGCGCCAGCGCTTGCATGAAGTGCTGGTCAACAGCGGTCAGCTGGGCCCGTTGGCGCCTTTGCCCGAAAGGCTGCGGTTGAGCGACACCGAGCAGCATGGCGTCAGCTCATACAACCTGGCCTACGCGGCCTTGCTGGAAAGCGTGAGCCAGGCGCGCCTGCAACTGACCCGCAGTATCCTGCAGGCGTCACCGCCGGGCCCATCCTCACGCCCCCCTACGCCTTGACGTTCACGGGTGATTGGGCACTTCTCCCAACCGTC
Source organism: Pseudomonas sp. CFBP 13719 (assembly GCF_014842095.1). Classification (NCBI taxonomy): domain Bacteria; kingdom Pseudomonadati; phylum Pseudomonadota; class Gammaproteobacteria; order Pseudomonadales; family Pseudomonadaceae; genus Pseudomonas; species Pseudomonas sp. CFBP 13719. Next base: position 82,227 of record NZ_JACYVB010000009.1, read on the forward strand.
GGATGCCGTTGAAGTGCTGCGGGTCCTCCAGGTAGCGCAGCATGACCTGGCGCCACGTCGGGTCGGCGAAGGTCTGAACATGACCGCCGCGAGTCAGCTGCAGGACTCGCGGCAGCGGTGCCTGCTTGTAAAGTGCGATACCGTTGGCCAAGGGTACGATAGGGTCATCCATGCTCTGGAAAAGCAGCGCGGGTGTGCCCTCGAGCTGGGCAATGGAGCGAATCGCGCTGTCGCTGTCGGGCACCAGCCACGATAGCGGCACCTGCAGTGGCCAGGTCAGCCATGACGTGCTCAGTGCGTACTGGCCAACGGCACGGTAACTGGCGGGTACGCCATCGAGCACCACGGCCTGGAGGCGCTGACGCTGGCTGGGGTGTTGGGCCAGGTAGTGCACGGCCATGGCGCCACCCAGGCTTTGCCCCAGCAGGACCAACGGCTTGGCCTGCACCTCGGGCTTGGCTGCCAGCCAGACGAACGCTGCGTCGATGTCCTGGTAGATCGCCGGCAGGCTGGGCGAGCCCTCCGAAACGCCGTAGCCACGGTAGTCGAGCATCAGCACCTGGTAGCCCTGTTCGGGCAACCACCAACTGCCCCCGAGGTGCCAGGCCAGGTTGCCGCCGTTGCCGTGCAGGTGCAGCACGGTGCCCTTGACCTCCACGCCGGGCTTGGCGGGCAGCCACCAACCGTGCAGGCGGGTGCCATCGGTGGCCGTCAGGCTGACGTCCTCGAAGGCCAGCCCGGCTTTTTCCGGCGTGAACGGCAAACCCTGCTCGGGGTAGAACAATAATGAGCTGCAGCCAGTCAGTAGCGCGGTCAGTAGCAGCAGCGCTGGCAGGCGTCGCGGCAGGCAGGCCATCATGTGCAACGTCCGGACGCGGCTCGCGCCGCTGCTACAGGGAAGCGGTGCAGCCGCGTCGGCAGGTCAGAGGATGTTCGAGTAGTCGGCTTCAATTCGGTCCAGGCTCAGGTGATTGAGGAAGTTCGAGAAGCACATCCAGGCGGACAGTGCATTCATGTCGCGGAACTGTTCGGGCAGGTACTTGGGCGGCGTCACCAGCCCTTCGTCGACCAGTTGGCGCAGCGTGCGCATGTCCTCCAGGGTGGTCTTGCCACAAAACAGCAGCGGCACCTGTTCCAGCTTGCCCTTGCGCACGGCCAGCTGAATGTAGTTGTAGACCATGATGAAGCCTTTCAGGTACGACAGGTCCTTGGTGAACGGCAGACCGGTCGGAGTCGAGCCGCGGAACACTCGGCTGGCGTTGCCATAGGCCTCGGGCATTTCGAAGCCTTCTTCGCGGAAGAATTCGAACACCTGCAGGAAGTCGGCGCCCTCCTCGACCATGTGGATCGCGCGCGTACGATTGGTCAGCTTGCGCAGACGGCTCGGGTAGGAAGCGAAGGCAATCACTTCCATCAGAATGGCCAGGCCTTCCTGGGTCACCGTGGACGATGGCGGCCCCTTGGACAGAAAGGTGCAGATCGGCTGGTTCTGGCCGTTGAGGGTGGTGGCAACATGGACCAGGCCCTCGTGCACTTCGAGCGCGCGCACATCGCGTTCGTTGAACATGGCATCACTGCGGATCTTGATGTAGTCCGCGCCTGCGGCAGCGTCGGCGACGATACCATCGGATTCGAACACGCGGATGGTGCCCTCGGTTTCGCCGAACACCCGGTTGAGGCGCCCTTGCAGCATGTTCACTGCATCCTTGGCGGTCAGGGTCTTGGCTTCGTCCTTGAGATCGCCGCGCCCGGCAATGTTGTTCAGGTAATCGGAGAGCATCAGGCCGAGGTCGGCCAAGGTCGGATCGCCAGCATGAAACGCATCCGACGCGGCGCCGTACAGCTCCTGCGAGATCAGGCCGAAGTCCTCGGTGCCGCGTGCCTCGAGCATGCGCACCACCATGCGGTACTCCTTGCACATGCGCCGCATGATCTGCCCGACCGGGTTGAACTGGCCGAGCTGACGGGTGATGTCGCGCTCGATGTTCTGGAATTCCAGCTTGACCGCACTGGAGTCGAAGCCCAGGGCGCGATTCTGGTAATAGTCGCGGTCGACCGCAGGCATCTGCTTGCCGCCCGCCTGCAGAAAGCCGTGACGAATGGAGTCGTCCCATTTCACCGCATCGAGCACGCGGATCGGCGTCTGCGCGTGCACGATGCGGTCGGACAGGTCTCGAATCGTCTGCTGATACTCGTCCACCGTACTGCTCCTCGTTCTGGCTCGGCCCGCCGGCAGCGGACCTCTCACTGCATGGGGCTCAGCTCAGTACCCACTGCATGAAACGGGTAAGGATGCCGAGCATTTCTCGGTCGGCATCGGCAGGGGCACTGGCCAGCAGCCCCTGATATTCCATCCGCCCGATAATCGCCGTCAACACCTGTGCGTCCTGCGACGGTTCGCGCGAGCCAAGCACCTCGAGCATCTGCCGCCCGCCCTGCAGAAGAATGTCCTGATGCGCCAGCACCAGTTCGGCCAGGCGCGGGTTGAGCAACGCTTCCTGACGAAAGGCCTGCTCGGCGATCAAGTGGTCGCGACGGGTCTGCAACTGATGCGTAACGTAGTCGGCAGTCAGGCGGGCGATTTCGTCGGCCAGTGCGGCGCGGGCCTGAGGGCTGCCGTCGCCACTGGCGATCAGGGCGCGCAGCAACTCTTCGGTGTTGCTCCACAGCTTGGCCATGAACACGGCGCTGCGCTCGACGTACTGAGCGAAGGCATCGTTGAGCAGGTCATCGATGTCCTTGAAGTAGTAAGTGGTGGCCGACAGCGGCACCCCGGCTTCGGCGGCCACGGCGCGATGGCGCACGCCCCGCACACCATCGCGCACAACGATGCGCATGGCGGCATCGAGGATTTCCTGGCGGCGCAGTTCACTGCCCTGGCGGCTGGCCTTGCGGCCTTGATACTGGACGTTGAGGGCCAGCGTCGAGGCAACGCTGGCGGCTCCCTGTCTGGGTGTGGCTGGGATCACTGCTCGTATCCTTTGAGTGAGTGGGAGTGGGTGCGGGCCCCGACGCGGCTTGCGCCGCTGCTACACGATAGCGTAATCGCCTGTCACGACGGCGTGAGATCGCAATCCCTGTAGCAGCGGCGCGAGCCGCGTCGGCGGCCGGCAATGACACCGCTGACCTGCGCTCATAAAAAAGCCGCCCCATGGGGCGGCTGATCAACGACCGTCAGGCTTGTGGTCGCATGTGCGGGAACAGGATCACATCGCGGATCGAAGGCGAGTCGGTCAGCAGCATGACCAGGCGGTCGATGCCGATGCCCTCACCGGCCGTGGGCGGCATGCCGTATTCCAGCGCCCGAACGAAGTCGGCGTCGTAGTGCATGGCCTCGTCGTCGCCGGCGTCCTTGTCCGCCACCTGGGCCATGAAGCGTGCGGCCTGGTCTTCGGCATCATTGAGCTCGGAGTAGGCATTGGCGATTTCGCGGCCGCCGATGAACAGCTCGAAGCGATCGGTGACGTTGGGGTTGTCGTCATTGCGGCGCGCCAGTGGCGACACCTCGAACGGATACTGGGTGATGAAGTGCGGCTGCTCGAGCTTGTGCTCGACCAGTTCTTCGAAAATCATCACCTGCAGCTTGCCCAGCCCTTCGAAACCCAGCACCTTGGCACCGGCCTTCTTGGCGATGGCACGGGCCTTGTCGACATCGTTGAGGTCGTCTGCCGTCAGCTCGGGGTTGTACTTGAGGATCGAGTCGAACACCGACAGGCGCACGAACGGCTCGCCGAAATGGAACACCTTGTCGCCATAGGGCACGTCGGTGCTGCCCAGTACCAACTGGGCCAGCTCACGGAACAGCTCTTCGGTGAGGTCCATGTTGTCTTCGTAGTCGGCGTAGGCCTGATAGAACTCGAGCATGGTGAACTCGGGGTTGTGCCGAGTCGAAACGCCTTCGTTGCGGAAGTTGCGGTTGATCTCGAAAACCTTTTCGAAGCCACCGACCACCAAGCGCTTGAGGTACAGCTCCGGGGCGATGCGCAGGAACATTTCCATGTCCAGGGCATTGTGGTGAGTTTCGAACGGCTTGGCCGCGGCGCCGCCGGGAATGGTCTGCAGCATCGGCGTTTCGACTTCGAGGAAGTCGCGCTTGGCCAGGAAGCTGCGAATGTGGGCGATGACCTGGGAGCGCACACGGAAGGTGTCGCGCACCTCCTCGTTGACGATCAGGTCGACGTAGCGCTGACGGTAGCGCTGCTCGGTATCGACCAGGCCGTGGTGCTTGTCGGGCAGCGGGCGCAGCGACTTGGTCAGCAAGCGCACACTGGTCATCTCGACGTAGAGGTCGCCCTTGCCGGAACGGGCCAGGGTGCCTTCGGCGGCAATGATGTCGCCCATGTCCCAGGTTTTCACCTGCGCCAGGGTTTCTTCGGGCAGGGTCTTGCGATTGACGTAGACCTGGATGCGCCCGGTCATGTCCTGGATCACCATGAACGAGCCACGGTTGAGCATGATGCGACCGGCGACCTTGACCGGAATCGCCGCTTCGGCGAGCTCTTCCTTGGTCTTGTCGACGTACTGCTTCTGCAAGTCGCCTGCATAGCTGTCGCGACGAAAATCGTTGGGGAAGGCCTGGCCCTGGGCGCGCACGGCAGCAAGCTTTTCCTTGCGCAGGGCGATCAGGCTGTTCTCTTCCTGTTGCAGGTCTTGCGGGTCGGGTTGTTGGTCGCTCATGTTCTGATTTTCCATCACGGGTTCGTTGCTCCCGACTGAGGCGTCGGGATCGCGGGCAGGCCAGCCGTGGCAGGCCGACGCGGTGGGTGCGCCAGCCTGCCAGGCGGTGTTACAGCCCTTGTTTCAAGCTGGCTTCGAGGTACTCGTCGATGTCGCCGTCGAGCACCTTGTCGCAGTCGCTGCGTTCGATGTTGGTGCGCAGATCCTTGATCCGCGAAGCGTCGAGCACATAGGAGCGAATCTGGTGACCCCAGCCGATGTCCGACTTGCTGTCCTCCATCGCCTGCGAGGCCGCGTTGCGCTTCTGCACTTCCTGCTCGTACAGGCGCGCACGCAACATCTTCATCGCCGTGTCCTTGTTGGCATGCTGCGAGCGTTCGTTCTGGCAGCTGACCACGGTATTGGTCGGCACGTGGGTGATACGCACCGCCGAGTCGGTGGTGTTGACGTGCTGGCCACCGGCACCGGAGGAGCGGTAGGTGTCGATGCGCAAGTCGGCCGGATTGATGTCGATCTCGATGTTGTCATCGATTTCCGGCGAGACGAACACGGCCGAGAACGAAGTGTGGCGACGGTTGCCGGAGTCGAACGGGCTCTTGCGCACCAGGCGGTGGACACCGATTTCGGTGCGCAGCCAACCGAAGGCGTACTCGCCCTTGATGTGCAGGGTGGCGCCCTTGATACCGGCGACTTCACCGGCCGACAGCTCCATGATGGTAGTGTCGAAGCCGCGCTTGTCGGCCCAGCGCAAGTACATGCGCAACAGTATGTTGGCCCAGTCCTGCGCTTCGGTGCCGCCGGAGCCGGCCTGGATGTCCAGGTAGGCGTTGTTGGCGTCCATTTCGCCGCTGAACATGCGGCGGAATTCCAGCTTCTCGAGCTGGGCGCGCAGGCGCTCGACTTCGGCGGAAACGTCGTCGACGGCGCCTTGGTCTTCTTCTTCGGCCGCCATTTGCAGCAGGTCCTTTGCGTCGCTCAGGCCGGCGTTCATTTCGTCGAGGGTGTCGACGATCTGCGCCAGCAGCGAACGCTCGCGGCCCAGTTCCTGAGCGTAGGCAGGGTTGTTCCAGACAGCGGGATCTTCAAGCTCGCGATTGACTTCGGTCAGACGCTCATGCTTTTGATCGTAGTCAAAGATACCCCCGAATGGTTTCGGAGCGCTCGGACAGGTCCTTGATGCTGTTAAGGATCGGGTTGATTTCCATGGCGGGCAGCTCTCGTGCGTAACGTGTCAAAAGCCGGAGAGTATACCGCAGCCGGCCAATGACAGCAGCCCGCCGAGCAGGGGATGCGCGTTTTTTTTGGGAAGATGTGGCCGCCCCTTTCGCGGCCGCTGACCGCTCCCACAGGGAGGTTTGCGCTGTTGTGGTCCCGTGGGAGCGGTCAGCGGCCGCGAAAAACGTACCGCCGCTACAACGCCCTAGCCCTGATCCCCGACCACCACCTGATTGCGCCCGGCATGCTTGGCCGTATACAGGCCCTTGTCGGCGGCCAGGATCAGCTCGCGGCAATGACTGCCCTGCTGCGGGGTCATGGTCGACAGCCCGATGCTCACCGTCAGGCAGGCATCGGCCTGGGGTGCGATGTGAGGGATGTTCAGTGCGGCAATGGTCTGGCGCAGTTTTTCGGCGACCAGCCGCGCACCGCCTGGCGAGGTACCCGGCAGCACCAGGGCGAACTCTTCGCCGCCATAGCGCGCCGGCAGGTCGCTGGAGCGGTTGCTGGAATGGCGAATGGCGTCAGCCACGCGGCGAAGGGCTTCGTCGCCAGCCAGGTGGCCGAAGTTGTCGTTGTAGGACTTGAAGTAGTCGACGTCGATCATCAACAGCGACAGCTGGGTCTTGTCACGCATTGCGCGACGCCATTCCAGTTCAAGGTACTCGTCGAAATGACGGCGATTGGAAAGCGCCGTCAAGCCATCGGAGTTCATCAGCCGCTGCAGCACCAGGTTGGTGTCGAGCAGCTGCTGCTGACTCACGCGCAGCGCGCGGTAGGCTTCGTCGCGCTGCAGCAGGGTCAGGTACGACTTGGAGTGATAGCGTATGCGCGCCACCAGCTCGATGGTATCGGGCAGCTTGACCAGGTAATCGTTGGCGCCTGCGGCGAAGGCGGCGCTCTTGATCAGTGGGTCTTCCTTGGTCGACAGAACGATGATCGGAATATCCTGGGTGGCCGGATGGTTGCGATAGTCACGCACCAGCGACAGGCCGTCGAGCCCCGGCATGATCAAGTCCTGGAGGATCACCGTCGGCTTGATGCGCATGGCCTGATTGATGGCCTGCTGCGGATCGGCGCAAAAGTGGAAGTCGATGTTGGCCTCGTCGCTGAGACTGCGACGGATGGCTTCACCAATCATGGCCTGGTCGTCCACCAGAAGTACCATCGACTTGTTGTTGTCGTTGGACCTGAAGGCTTCGATCTGTAGATCAATCATGCGTTGTCACCTGGATACTGCCTACGCGGTGGCTCGAGTTCATCGTGAAAATACGTCCATCAGTCGGGGTGCGATCCGCTCCAGCGGACGAATTTCAACAGCTGCGTCAATGGCCGCCGCCGCTTTCGGCATTCCGTAGACCGCGCTGCTCTGCTGGTCCTGCGCGATGGTCAAGAAGCCGCGCTGACGCATCGACTTCAAGCCCTGTGCGCCGTCGCGGCCCATGCCGGTGAGCAGTACGCCCACCGCATCGCCATTCCAGAATTGCGCCACGCTTCGGAAAAAAACATCTATGGAGGGCCGGTAGATCTCGTCCACCGGTTCTGCCGTGTAGGTTAAGGTACCATTTTTCAGCAGACGAATATGATGATTGGTGCCTGCCAGTAGCACAGTGCCAGCCAACGGCGTTTCACCGTCGCGGGCCAGACGCACCGGCAAGCCGGCTGCGCTGCTCAGCCACTCGGCCATTCCGGCGGCGAACACCTGGTCCACGTGCTGGACCAGCACGATGGCCGCCGGGTAATCGCGCGGCAACCCCTTGAGCAGGATTTCCAGGGCGGCCGGGCCGCCGGCCGACGAGCCGATGGCCACCAGTTTCTGCCGCACCCCGCCCGAACGCGGCAGCGGCAACTCGCTGCGCACCGCCGGGCTGCGCTGTCCCACCAGCCAACCGATGTTGAAGATCTTGCGCAGCAACGGCGCCGCCGCTTCGCGAGCGTCGCCCACCCCCAGCGTCGGCGTATCGACCACATCCAGGGCACCGTGCCCCATGGCCTCGAAGACACGATGAACGTTCTGCTGGCGGTCGACCGTGACGATGACGATGGCGCAGGGCGTATTGGCCATGATCTGTCGGGTGGCTTCCACGCCGTCCATCACGGGCATGATCAGATCCATCAGGATCAGGTCCGGGGTTACGGCCTGACAGCGCTCGACTGCCTCGCGACCGTTGGCGGCCACCCACACCACGTCATGGGACGGTTCCAGCGCGATCGCCCGGCGCAGCGCCTCCACGGCCATGGGCATGTCATTGACGATAGCGATCCTCATCCCCGCGCCCCTCCGATCAATTCAACCACCGCATCGAGCAAGGCGTCGTCGTGGAAACTGGCCTTGGCCAGGTAATAATCGGCCCCGGCGTCGAGGCCGCGGCGGCGGTCCTCTTCCCGGTCCTTGTAGGACACCACCATGACCGGCAACGACTGCAGGCGGCTGTCGCGGCGCAGCAGGGTCACCAACTCGATACCGTCCATGCGCGGCATGTCGATGTCGGTGATCAGCAGGTCGAAGTCTTCGCTGCGCAACGCGTTCCAGCCATCCATGCCGTCGACGGCCACCGCCACGTCATAGCCACGATGGCTGAGCAGCTTGCGCTGCAGCTCGCGGACGGTGAGCGAATCATCCACCACCAGTACCCGTTTGCGGGCTGATTCGACCTGCTGGCTGCGTTTGTCGATACGCTCCAGACGGCCAGTATTGAGCAGCTTTTCCACCGAGCGGAACATGTCTTCGACGTCGATGATCAGTACCACCGAACCGTTGTCGAGCAAGGCACCGGCGGAAATATCCTGGACCTTGCCCAGGCGGGCGTCCAGCGGCAACACTACCAAGGTGCGCTCACCGATGAAGCGTTCCACGGCCACGCCGTAGATCGCCTCGCGGTCGCGGATCACCACCACCTTGAGACTCGCTTCACCGGCCTGGCTGGCCGGTCTCTGCAGCAGCTGGCTAGCCGCAACCAGCCCGACATGGCGGTTCTGGTACCAGAAGTGCTGGCGGCCCTCGAGCTGGATGATGTCTTCGGCCGGCAGGTCCATGGTGTGTTCGATGTGGGCCAGCGGAAACGCATAGGCCTCGCCCCCCACTTCCACAGCCAGGCTGCGCGCCACCGACAAGGTCAGCGGCACCTCGATATGGAAGCGACTGCCCTGCCCTGGCACTTGGATCAGTTCGACCGAGCCGCGCAGCTGGCGAATCAGGTGCAATACCGCATCCAGGCCAACGCCGCGGCCCGAGACCTCGGTCACCGTGTCGCGCATGCTGAAGCCGGGCAGGAACAGAAAGCTCAGCAGCTCTTCTTCACTGAGCTGCTCCACCGTATCGGCGGCCGACAAACCGCGCTGGACGATGCTGCGCCGCAGCGCGGCGAGGTCGACACCTGCCCCGTCGTCACTCAGTTCCACCACCAGCAATCCTGCCTGGTGCGAAGCACGCAGCACCACGCGACCTTCGGCAGGCTTGCCGGCCAGCAATCGCTGTTCTGCAGTTTCGATACCGTGGTCGACGGCGTTGCGCAGCAGGTGGGTCAAGGGCGCTTCGAGCTTCTCCAGCACGTCGCGATCGACCTGGGTCTTCTCGCCTTCGATATCCAGGCGCACCTGCTTGCCCAATGACCGGCCGAGGTCGCGGACCATGCGTTCCTGTCCACCGAGCATGTCGGCGAATGGGCGCATGCGGCAAGCCAGCGCCGTGTCGTAGAGCAACTGCGCGCGCTGGCTGGCCTGCCAGCCGAAATCGTCCAGTTCGGCAGTTTGCTGCAGCAGCATCTGCTGGGTCTGATCCAGCAGCGACTGCGCCTGCGCCAGGGCGTCGCGCACCTCGGCGCTGTGGCCCTCGAGCTGCAACTGTTCGGCAAGCCCGCCAAGCGCGCGGATGCTTTGCGCCTGCATGCGCTTGAGGCGCTGCATGGTCAGCAGATAGGGCTTGAGCCGCTGGGTTTCGACCAGCGACTTGCTCGACAGGTCCAGCAGGCTGTTCAGGCGTTCCGCCGTGACCCGCAGCACGCGCTCGCCGGTATCGCTGACCCGGCGCGCCCGGCTGGCAGGAAGTTCGGCCGCCGGGTCGTCCTGGCCCGGCATCGCTTGCGACGGATCGATGTCCCGAGGCGGCTCGGGCGTGACCTCCATGGGCAGCGCGGCCGGGACAGGCGCGCTGATCTGCACCTGCGCCGCAGAGGCCGCCAACGGGTCCATCACCGCGGCCATCTGCGTCTCGTAGGCCTCGATATCGGCGGTACCGGGTGCGCCAGGCCCGGGCGTGCCGATGCGCATCAGCAGGTCGGTGCCCAACAGTAACGCATCGATGTGTTCGGGCATCAGGTAGACGCGCCGCTCCTGCGCCGCGACCAGGCAATCTTCCATCACGTGAGCCACACGCACCCCGGCATCGAGGCCGACGATGCGGGCGGCCCCCTTGAGCGAGTGGGCCGCGCGCATGCACGCTTCCAGTTGATCGGCCTGGGTCGGATTGCGTTCCAGGGCCAGCAGCCCGGCATTGAGCACCTGGGTCTGGGCCTCGGCTTCCAGGCTGAACAGCTCCAGCAACGAGGCGTCGCGCATCTGTTCCGGGGTCATGTCAGGCTCCGGTTCATGGCGATCAGCAGCGCCTTGTCATCGAGCAGGCGCACACTGCGCTGGCGAAACGGCAAAACGCCTTGGGTGAAACGGGCGCCCGCCTGGGTGGTGGCGGTAGACGCCTGTTCGAGCTCGACCAGGTCGATCCGATGAATGCCATCCACTTCTTCCACCGGTACCACCACCGAGCCGCCGTCTATGGCGATGATCAGCATGCGCGGCATGACCCGCGCCGACGCGGCCGGCGCCACGTGCTGGGTATCGATGCCGAGAAGTTCCTCCAACGCCAGGCATGGCACCAGCGCGCCGCGCACGTTAGCGACCCCGCGCAAGGCACGCGAACGCTGGTGCGGCAGCGAATGCACTGCCTGCACCGGGGCCACTTCGACCAGGCAGCGGGTGGCCAGCGCCAGCCATTCATCGCCCAGGCGGAACAGCACCAGCGACCTGCTTTCGACACGGCCCAGGGTTTCGCTGTAGTGCATCGGCGCGTGCTGGCGGTCCAGTGCGTAGCGGTCCAGCAGGCGCACGGCCGCCGAGGCATACACCGCGCAATTGCGGCAGTGGATATGTTCAGCCAGCAATGGGCAGGATTTATCGCCATGAATGCCAATACGGTTCCAGCAGTCGTCGATCTGCTGGGCGTCGCTGTCGATCAGGTCCAGGGCGGTCATCGCTTATGCTCCTGGACGTGCGGCCGGTCGTTGCGTGCCGCGCGCTCCTGCAGTCGCCGCGCACCGGCAATGTCGCCCTGGGCGGTGAGCAGCATGGCCAGATGGGCCAGGGCCTCGGCGTGCTGTGGATCGAGGTACAGCGCCTTGCGGTAATAACCTTGCGCCTGCAGGACCTGCCCGCCGACATCACTGAGCAGGCCCAACCAGTAGAACACCTGGGGGTCGGGACCGTGACTGCGCAGAAACGCCTCGCACGCGGCCTGCGCCTCGGCACTCTTGCCTTCGTTGGCCAACCGGGCGATTTGCGCGAGCAGACCGGCGCCATCGCTCGCCACTGCCTCGGCGGCATTGGCCACCGGCAGCGCACGGGTGCGCGTTCGCAAGGGCAACCTGCCCGGCTCGGGCAACAGCTTGATCGGCATCTGCAGGCGCGCCGTTGCCGGAGGCAGCGGTGTGGGCGTTGGTGCAACATGGCGATCGCGGACGAACGCGAAGGACTGGGCAATACCGATCGGGCGCATGCCCAACCGTGCCAGCAGACTGCCTTCGGCAGGACCGATGAACAACGCGCCGTTTTCACAGGTGAGCTTCTTCAGCACTTCGAACACCTGCTGCTGGGTCGGCAGGTCGAAATAGATGAGCAGGTTGCGGCAGAACACGAAGTCATAGGGCAGTTCGCCGCCCAGCAGCAGCGGATCGAGAATGTTGCCGACCTGCAAGCGCACCTGTGCGCGAACCTGAGCATCGAGCAGATACCCCTCATCCGCAGGCGCGAAATGACGGTCGCGAAAGGTCAGCGGCGCGCCGCGAAACGAATTGCGGCCATAGATCCCTCGTGTTGCCCGGGCCACCGACAGGGGGCTGATGTCCACGCCGTCCACACTGAATTGCTGCGGCGCCAGCCCGGCGTCGAGCAAGGCCATGGCGATCGAGTAAGGTTCCTCGCCAGTGGAACACGGCAGGCTGAGGATGCGCAGCGCCACACCAGGCCGTTCGGCGAGCCGCGCCTTGGCGACCTTGCACAGCGCGGCGAAGGACTCGGGGTAACGCATGAACCAGGTTTCCGGGACGATGACCGCCTCGATCAACGCCTGCTGCTCCGCCGCCGAGCCCTGCAGCAGCTTCCAGTAGGCATCCAGGTCGCGGACATGCGCGGCCTGGCTGCGCTGCGCGACCGCGCGCTCGATCAGCGCCGGGCCTACCGAGGCCACGTCCAAGCCGATGCGCTCACGCAGAAAACGCACGAAGCGCTGCTCTTCACCCATCACGATGCTTCACCCATCACCCTGTTTCACCCAATACGGAGGCCGCCAACTGCGGAGCGAAGAGCAAGTCGCGCACCGACGGTTCGAGCAGATCCTGCACCCGCAACCACTGCAACAGCCCCTGGCTGTCTTCAAGCACCGGCCCCAGATAGGGCGTGGCACGGTTGTGCACCCCCAAGGGTTTGAAACCGCCGGGATCGCAGCGAAGGGTTTCGCTGGCGTGTTCGACGATCAGCCCCAGGCGAGCCTCGGGACCGGCCTGCTCGTGCGGATAGTGCACCAGCACCAGACGCGTGCTGGTACGCCGCACGGCAGCCACGCCGAAGCTCAGCGCGCTGACGTCCAGGACCGGCACCACCCGACCACGATGGGCGAACACACCCGCCACCCAGGCCGGGGCATGCGCAACCGGTTTGAGCGGCAGCAGCGGCAGCACCTCAGCGACTTCAAGCGCATCCAGAGCGAAGCGTTCCTGCGCAATGCGAAACAACAGGAACAGCTTGCTGCGCGAAGTGACCGGCAATGCGCTCATCAGACTTTGAAGCGCGAGACGCCGCCGCGCAATCCGGTGGCGACCTGGCTGAGCTCGTCGATGGCAAAGCTGGCCTGACGCAAGGATTCGACCGTCTGGCTGCTGGCATCACCCAACTGCGACAAGGCGTGGTTGATCTGTTCGGCACCGGTTGCCTGGGCCTGCATGCCTTCGTTGACCATGAGCACGCGCGGCGCCAAGGCCTGGACCTGACCGATGATCTGCGACAGCTGATCACCGACCTGTTGTACCTCGAACATGCCGCGGCGCACTTCTTCGGAGAACTTGTCCATGCCCATGACGCCGGCCGACACTGCCGACTGGATCTCTCGCACCATCTGCTCGATGTCGTAGGTGGCCACGGCGGTCTGGTCGGCAAGGCGGCGTACTTCGGTGGCGACCACGGCAAAACCGCGACCGTATTCACCGGCTTTCTCGGCTTCGATGGCAGCGTTGAGCGACAGCAGGTTGGTCTGGTCGGCGACCTTGACGATGGTCACCACCACCTGATTGATATTGCCAGCCTTCTCGTTGAGGATTGCCAGCTTGGCGTTGACCAACTCGGCGGCACCCATCACCTGATGCATGGTTTCTTCCATGCGCGCCAGACCCTGCTGGCCCGAACCGGCCAGCGAGGAAGCCTGATCGGCCGCCGAGGTGACTTCACCCATGGTTCGCACCAGATCACGGGACGTGGCGGCGATCTCTCGCGAGGTTGCGCCGATTTCGGTAGTGGTCGCGGCAGTCTCGGTCGCCGTTGCCTGCTGCTGCTTGGAGGTGGCGGCGATTTCGGTCACCGAGGTGGTGACCTGCACCGAGGACCGTTGCGCCTGGGCGACCAGCGCAGTGAGTTCGGTCATCATGTCGTTGAAGCCCAGCTCGACCTCGTTGAACTCGTCCTTGCGGGCCAGGCTCAGGCGCGTGCTCAGGTCACCGGTACGCATCACTTCGAGAATTCGCACGATCTTCTGCATGGGCGCCATGATGGTGCGCAGCAGCCAGAGCCCGCAGATACCGGCAACGATGATTGCCACCAACAGGGAAATCACCAGGCTGACCTTGGCCGCCGCGACCGAAGCGTCAATGGCGCTGGTGGCCTTCTCGGCCGCTTCACGATTGCGGTCGATCAGGGTATTGAGCTGCTTGCGACCTGCCACCCAGGCGGGCGTGAGGTCGTCGATGGCCATCTGCTGGGCTTCACTGAACTTGCGCAGTCGATAGGCCTCGAGCACATCGGCCAAGGTCTTTTCATAGGTCACGCGCATCCGCGCGAATTCTTCGAAGGCCGCCTGGTCGTCGCTGTCCTGGACGGTGCTGCGGTAATTGGCCATCTGCTGGGTCAGGCGCTCGGCGAAGCTCTTGTACTGGTCTACGTCGGCCGTGAGCAGCTCGCGCTGATAGCTCAAGCCCACCAGTTGTTGGGTGTACACGTAGCTGTCGACCCAGGCGCTGCGGATCATGGAACTGAAGACCACGCCCGGAACGCTGTCGGTGCGCACCTTGGTCTCGTTCGTCTCGATGGTCTGCAGACGTGAGTAGGAGACCACGACCATCAACAGCATGATTGCAATGACAACGGCGAAACTCGCCAGAATGCGGTGGCGCAAGGACCAGTTCTTCACAGTCAACCCTCGAAAATTCCTGCAGCTACAAACGAAAAATCGCCTGAGTATAGCCCTACCTCAGACGATTTCGCGCTGGTACCCGACTTTCCTTCATCCACGAGGGTATTGCCAGTTACGAGCAGATCAAAGCGCCACTATTGCCGACCAACGTCATTTCCGCCGGATGAGCGGCGGCATCAGCCTTCCGACCCGGCGTCCGGCTTCAGACGGCTTCGACTTCGGCCTGACGCACCTGCTTCTCCAGTTCGAGCTTGAGCGCAGGGTCGAGGGCCAACTGCTTGGCCAGCTCGTCCAGATAGGCACGCTCCATGAAGTGCTCCTGATCAACCATCATGACGCTGGCGATGTACATTTCGGCAGCGATCTCCGGTGTCTTGGCTGCCCGCGCCACGTCCGCCGGATCCAGCGGTTTGTTCAGTTCGGCGTGCAGCCACTGCTGCAGTTCGTTGTCCGAATCCAGGCGGGTGAATTCGCCCTCGATCAGCTCGCGCTCGCGATCATCCACGTGGCCATCGGACTTGGCTGCTGCCACCAGCGCCTTGAGGATGGCCTGGCTGTGTTCCTCTACCTGCTGGGGTGGCACTCGGTCGACCGTCTGCGGTTCGCCTCGAGGGGCGTTCTGCTGCTGGGCCTGCCAATTGCCGTAGGCCTTGTAGGCAATCACACCCAATGCCGCCAGTCCGCCGTAGGCCAACGCCTTGCCACCGTACTTGCGCGCGCTCTTGTTGCCGAGCAGCAAGCCCATGGCACCGCCGGTCAACGCACCCTTGCCGCCGGACAGCAGGCCACCCAACGCGCCGCCCGCGCCGCCCTTGCCCGAAAGCAGACCGCCCAGCGCGCCTGCAACGCCACCGGCACCACCGGCACCGCCCAAGGGAGAGGAACTGCCGCCCTTGTTCTTGAGCAGTTCCTGGCCGGATTTGAACAATTGGTCGAGCAAGCCACGCGTGTTCATTTTTTGGTCTCGTCAATGGGAGAAACGTTTGACGAGAGTAAGGGCATTCCGTTGCTCGGCTCGAACGGTGATTTGCTTCGGGATGTTGCGCAAACCTTCGGCCACCGGGGCAAATCCCAGTATCGACCCGCTGAGGCCCGGAAAACTTTTTTACAGGAGTTTGCGAACACATCGGGGATTACGGTATCTGTGTACAGTTCGCTGCGTTTGGACAAGGCAGGCCCAAACCTTCCAATTCGAGCCTCGCAGGTCGCTTGGAGCGACCGAGGTTGATTCAGAACAGGTTATCTATGCACCGCAGGCACCTTCTGAAAGCGTCGATGGCCCTCGCGGCCTATACCGGACTGTCCGGCACCGGGTTGTTCGCTGCCCAGGCCCTTGCCGCCACTGCCGATGGCGAAGCCGAACCGTTCACTTTCGACATGCTCAAGGCCCAGGCCAAGAGCCTCGCCGCGCAGGCTTATGTCAGCAACAAGCAGACCTTGCCGCCGACCTTGGCAAACATGACCCCGCAGCAATTCAATGCGATTGCCTACGACGCCAATCACTCGCTGTGGAATGACCTCAAGGGCCAACTGGACGTGCAGTTCTTCCATGTGGGCATGGGCTTCCGTACGCCGGTGCGCATGTACAGCGTCGACGCCGGTCGCAAACAGGCGCGTGAAGTGCATTTCCACCCGCCACTGTTCGACTACAAGAACACCACGGTCGACACCTTGCAGCTCAAGGGCGACCTGGGCTTTGCCGGCTTCAAACTGTTCAAGGCGCCCAAGCTCGACCGCCACGACGTGGTGTCCTTCCTCGGCGCCAGCTACTTCCGCGCCGTTGATGCCACCGGCCAGTACGGTCTGTCCGCGCGCGGCCTGGCCATCGACACCTATGCCAAGAAGCAGGAAGAATTCCCCGACTTCACCAAGTTCTGGTTCGAGACGCCCGGCAAGGACAGTACCCGCTTCGTGGTCTACGCCCTGCTCGACTCGCCCAGCGCCACGGGTGCCTACCGTTTCGACATCGACTGCCAGGCCGAGCGCGTGGTGATGGACATCGACGCGCACATCCATGCGCGCCAGGACATCGAGCAACTGGGTGTGGCGCCGATGACCAGCATGTTCAGCTGCGGCAACCACGAGCGGCGCATGTGCGACACCATCCATCCGCAAATCCACGACTCCGATCGACTGGCCATGTGGCGCGGCAACGGCGAATGGATCTGCCGGCCGTTGAACAATCCGGACCGGGTGCGCTTCAACGCCTTCGCCGATGTCGATCCGAAAGGCTTCGGCCTGATCCAGACCGACCACGACTTCAGCAACTACCAGGACACGGTCGATTGGTACCACAAGCGGCCCAGCCTGTGGGTCGAGCCCACCACCGCCTGGGGCGAAGGCTCCATCGACCTGGTGGAACTGCCGACCACCGGTGAAACCATGGACAACATCGTTGCGTTCTGGACACCCAAGTCACCCGTCAAGGCCGGCGATGCCCTGAATTTCGGTTACAAGCTGTACTGGAGTGCGCTGGCGCCGATCGGTACGCCGCTGGCCCGGGTCGCGGCGACGCGCTCGGGGATGGGCGGTTTCACCGAAGGCTGGGCACCGGGCGAGCACTATCCGAATGTCTGGGCGCGGCGTTTCGCCGTGGATTTCGCCGGTGGCGGGCTCGAGTCGCTGAAAACGCCGATCGAGCCCATCATCACGGCCTCGGGTGGCAAGGTGCAGGATATTCAGGTACTTGAATTGCCCGATATCAAAGGCTTCCGCGTGCTGTTCGACTGGTACCCGACCAGCGACAGCGTCGATCCGGTGGACATGCGTCTGTTCATCAAGACCCAGGGCCGCACCCTCAGCGAAACCTGGCTCTACCAGTACCTGCCGCCCGCGCCGGAGAAACGCAAGTACGTATGATGCGGTAACCCGCCCCCGTATCCTCGCCTGCCATCGGGCTGGGCGAGGATGACATCACTCGAACGCCGAGGCGCCACTCAGTCGCGCAGGTCCGATTCCACAATCGGCTGATCGCGATGAGTGGCGCGCTGGTACTGGGCTGGCCATGTAGCCAGACGCCCGCCGAGGTCTTCGTCGGCGTGCAGCGGCCAGTACGGATCACGCAACAGCTCACGCGCCAGCAGGATGACGTCGGCCTGGCCAGTGCGCAGGATGTGTTCGGCCTGCGCCGGGTCGGTGATCATGCCCACGGTGCCCGTGGCGAGATCCGCCTCTTTGCGCACCCGCTCGGCAAAGCGCGTCTGATAACCAGGCCCGGTCGGGATCTCGGCATTGGCCGAAGTACCGCCCGACGACACGTCGATCAGATCCACGCCCAGCGCTTTCAGGCGCTTGGCCAGCTCGACGGTCTCGTCCGGGTTCCAGCCGTCTTCAACCCAATCGGTCGCCGATACGCGCACGAAAACGGGCAATTCTTCAGGCCAGATGTCGCGAATCGCCTGGGTGACTTCCAGGGTGAGACGAATGCGATTTTCAAAGCTGCCGCCGTAATTGTCCTGGCGCTGGTTACTGATCGGCGACAGGAACTGGTGCAGCAGATAGCCGTGCGCCGCATGCACCTCGACCACTTTGAAATTGGCGGTCAGCGCGCGACGGGTCGCGTCGACGAACGCTTGGATAATGTCCTTGATGGCCGCTTCATCCAGTGCGGTCGGCGCGGTGTGCTGTGGGTCGAAAGCGATACGCGACGGACCCACCGGCACCCAGCCGCCTTCATTCACCGGCACGCTGCCATGCTTGCCCAGCCAAGGCCGCCAAGTGCTGGCCTTGCGCCCGGCGTGGGCCAGCTGGATGGCCGGCACCGCGCCTTGCGAGGTGATGAAGCGGGTGATGCGTTGCAGCGGTTCGATCTGCTCGTCGTTCCACAGACCCAGGTCTTCAGGCGTGATGCGCCCCTCTGCCGTCACCGCGGTGGCCTCAGTGAAGACCAGACCGGCGCCGCCACTGGCGCGACTGCCCAGGTGCACCAGATGCCAATCGTTGGCAAGGCCGTCGACACTTGAGTACTGGCACATCGGCGATACGGCGATGCGGTTGCGCAGGGTCAACTGGCGCAGGGTATAGGGTTCGAGCAACATGCTCATCGGGCACCTCGGTTGGCAGTTTCAGATGGGACGAGAAGCGTCCGCGCGAACACGGGTGCAGACGTACCTGTCTCGTTCTCGAAGACTAGTCGACAACCGGGCCGCGAGCGTGGTTCCGCGGCTAGGCAGGGTTGCGCGGTTCAGCGCGGCTCGATGTGGGTGATCAGCAACTGCACCGTTTCACGTCCGCGAAACTCGTTGAGATCCAGCTTGTAGGCCAACTGCACCCAGCGCACCGAAGGATCGGGCCACACTTCGCGGTCGATGCCGAAAGCGATGCCGTCCAGGCTGACGCTGCCACACTCGGTCTTGAGCGTGACCTTCAGGTGTCGCTCGCCCACTACACGCTGTTCCACCAACTGGAACACCCCATGGAACATCGGCTCCGGGAAATGCTGCCCCCACGGGCCGGCGTTGCGCAGGGCGCGTGCCAGCTCCAGATGGAATTCCTCGACGCCCAGGGTACCGTCCGACAACAGGCGCCCGGTCAGGTCCTCCTCGCACAACTGGGTGCGCACCTGCGCATCGAATGCCTCGCAGAAGGCCGGAAAGTTCTCCTGCGGCAGGGTCAGCCCGGCAGCCATCGCATGCCCACCGAACTTGCTGATCAACTGCGGATGCCTGGCCGCCACCGCATCCAGCGCGTCGCGGATATGGAAGCCTTGGACCGAGCGTGCCGAGCCCTTGAGCAGCCCGTCACCGGCGTCGGCGAAGGCAATCGTCGGGCGGTGGTAGCGCTCCTTGAGGCGCGACGCGAGGATGCCGATCACACCCTGATGCCATTGCGCATCGAACAGGCACAAGCCAAACGGCATCGACTCAAGCGCCAGGTCCTTGAGCTGAGCCAGGGCTTCGCGCTGCATGCCCTGCTCGATCGACTTGCGATCCTGATTCAAGCCATCGAGCTGCGCCGCGATGGTCTGGGCGCTGGGCAAGTCAGTGCTCAGCAGGCACTCGATGCCCAGGCTCATGTCATCCAGGCGGCCGGCCGCGTTGAGGCGCGGCCCGAGAATGAACCCCAGGTCGGTCGAGGTGATGCGCGCATGCTCGCGACGTGCCACCTCGAGGATCGCCGTGATGCCCGGCCGCGCGCGGCCCGCGCGGATTCGCTCGAGGCCCTGGTACACCAGAATGCGGTTGTTGGCGTCCAGCGGCACGACGTCCGCCACGCTGCCCAATGCCACCAGGTCCAGCAGCTCGCCGATATTGGGTTGCGGCACCTGCGCATAGCGGCCCAGCTCGCGCAGCCGCGCCCGCAGCGCCATCAGTACGTAGAAAATCACCCCGACGCCCGCCAGATTCTTGCTAGGGAACTCGCAGCCTGGCTGGTTGGGGTTGACGATGGCATCCGCAGCTGGCAACTCGTGCCCTGGCAAGTGGTGGTCGGTCACCAGCACCTGCAGCCCGGCAGCCTTGGCCGCAGCCACACCTTCGACACTGGAAATGCCGTTGTCGACGGTGACCAGCAATTGCGGCTCGCGCTGCAAGGCGACTGCAACGATTTCCGGGGTCAGGCCATAGCCGTACTCGAAGCGATTGGGCACCAGATAGTCGACGTGTGCGGCGCCCAGCAAACGCAGGCCGAGCACACCGACCGCGCTGGCCGTTGCCCCATCGGCATCGAAATCACCGACGATCAGGATGCGCTGGCGCTGGTCGATCGCCGTCACCAGCAGCTCGACGGCTGCCTCGATGCCCTTGAGCCGCTGAAAGGGAATCAGGCGCGCCAGGCTCTTGTCCAGCTCCTCTGCGCTCGACACGCCACGCGCCGCATAGAGGCGATTCAGCAGGGGCGGCATATCGCCGAGGAAAGGCAGGGTCTGGGGCAATGGACGGAGTTCGATGCGCATGGGGCCTGGGGCGGTTCTCACTGCAAGACAAAGGAAGAAAGTTGAAACCTGGGCGGCCTAGCGCTCGCCCATCAGCCACTCGAGCTGGACTTCGTGCTGACCACGGTCATCGGTGACGAACACCGTGCCTTCGCTGATCATGACGTCCCACTTGATGACCCGCGGCATGTCCTTGGCCAAGGTCTCGAGCACGTCCTGGGGGACGGCGGCGATGTTGACGTTCTTCAGGTTCTTGACCGCATCGACCACCTTGGTCTGCCATACGCGCAAACTGCCGTAGGCCAACAGGCTGGTGCGTTCGGTACGCCGCGAACACCAGGTCAGGCGATCGGCATCGGGCAGGCCGACTTCGATCCAATGCAGGATCCGGCCATCCAGGCTCTTTTCCCACAGAGCAGCCTCATCGACATCCGACAGACCCCGGCCGAAAGACACCTGCTCGTTGTACCAAAGCGCATAGGCAAGCAAGCGCACAGTCATCCGCTCTTCGGTTTCGGAAGGGTGACGCGCGATGGTCTGCTTGACGGTCTGGTAAACGCTGCGGTCCAGATCGGTGAGGTTGAGTTCGAATTTGTAGGTGGTCGACGGCTGGGCCATTAGGCAGGCTTCTTGGGAACAGGAAAAGGCCGACAGTCTACCCGATGCACGCCTGATCAACGACCACCACAGGGCAGTGCGACCCTGCGGCGCGTTTTGATCAGGAGTCCGGGTGTGGTAAAGATGGCGCAGTGTTTCAAAAACGGACACCCACGCCCTACCCCTGTGCAAGGAATGCCATGGACTCATGTTGCAGAATTCTGCCGACCAGCAGCCTTCTCCTGGCACTGGCGCTGTGCTCCTGCCTGCTCAACTCACCGCTTGCCCATGGCCGGGAAACCATCACGTGGCTGCTGCGTGACCTGGCGCCGCTGACCATAGCCAGCGGCCCGGGCCGGAACCAGGGCGCCATCGACCAGGCCCTGCCGTTGCTGCGCGCAGCGCTCCCGGACTACGACCACAATGTCCTCAGGGTCAACCGTGCGCGTGCTTCGCAGATGCTCGGCGAGCCCGGCCTCAACTGCGATCCCGCCCTGCTCTGGACCGCAGAGCGGGCGCGCAGCATTCTCTATTCCGTGCCAAGCATGAACGTGCTGAGCAATACACTGATCATGCAGCCCGGTGACCTGCCGTTCATTGCCGGATTCATGCAAGACGGCAAGGTCGACCTGAGCGCGCTTCTGCGCAGCAGAACCGTGGCCCTGGGTATCATCGCCGAGCGAAGCTACGGCCCTGTCGTGGACCGGATTCTTGCAGAGACCGACAGTTACCAGCTTCTGGCCCATCATGGCAACGAAGCCATGGGCAGCCTCCTGCGCATGGAAAGGTTGGGACGAATCAAGGCCTTGATCGGCTACTGGCAGGAAGCACGCTACCAAGCGCGCCAGGAAGGCCTGGATCCGGAACAGTTGGTGCAGGTTCCCATCGAGGGCGCAGCGCGTTCGCAGTTCATCCACGTCGGTTGCTCCGACAGCCCCGCGAGCCATCGCGTCCTGGCCGCGCTGAATTCGGTATTGCTGGACCTCAGGAGCAGCCAATTGGCAGAGTTTTATGCCCAGTGGCTGACCCCCGCCGAGCGGCCGGCTTATTTGCGCGAAACCACCGCGTTGTTCAATGCCCATCGCAACGAGGCCATGAGCAGTCAGCGCTGAGTGAAGATTACGCAGGCCGCCATCCTTCGATGAATATCAGACCAGCGCGTGGCTGAATCCGGCACTTTGCGAAACATTACGCAGCGCCGCGATCATCGACGGTTCCAGACGCCCCTCGGCGACCAACAGATCACGGTGCAGACCGTCGACCACGTCGGTAAACGACCGCAGATCCTCGAACTGACTGCGGTTGACCAAACGCTTGGTCACCACACTCCCAGCCGCGCTCATCACCACGACCTGGCAATTGCCAAGACTATCTTGACCCTCGAGCGTCACGCGATACGGCGTCAGGGCTTCATTGAGCAACAGGCTGATATTCTTCATCGCATCACCACTCTTCTGTTCGAATTCTTAAGGTGCATGACACTGACCCCTCCCCAGCGAAAAAAGTTCTGAGCAAGCCATGTCAGACTATTACCGAGGTTGCCGATAGAATATGACAGCGCGAATGTAGGACATTTCTGATTATTCGATTTGGCGCCTGCATGCCCAGAAATGGACTACAAAACAGATCGGGAATGGACCACAGGTGTGCCAGAATTCATCGACTGATTTGCCCGTCACCGGAGCCCGCCTTGACCGACCCACTGATCGCCCCTCTGCGGATCGTGCTGGCCGATGACCACCCGATCTTTCGCATCGGCCTGCGTGCCGTATTGGAACGAGACCCCGGTTTGCGCGTAGTGGCCGAAGCCTCCTCGCCGGAGGAACTGACACGCTGCCTGAGCGAGACCGAGTGCGGCCTGTTGATCACCGACTTCATGATGCCTTCCAAGGAGCAGAGCGATGGCCTGCGGCTGATCGCCTACGTTCGCCGGCATTGGCCAAAGCTGCCTGTACTGGTGGTGACCATGCTGACCAACCCAGGCCTGTTGCGTTCGATCCTGAACTTGGGAGTCGCTGGCCTGCTGGGGAAGGCGAGCCTGGTGAACGAACTGCCCACAGCGATTGCCAGCCTCAAGCGCAACAAGCCGTTCGTGGCCCAATCGGTGAAGAGCATCCTGGCACTGCCGAGCGATACCCCCGCAAGGCGGATCACCGGCCATGTCGATCTGTCGCCTCGCGAGCTTGAGATAACGCGGCTGCTGGCGCAGGGGCTCTCGGTGAACGAAATCGCGGCGCAGCTAAACCGCAGCAAGCAGACGATAAGTGCGCAGAAAGTAAGCGCCATGCGCAAGCTGGGCATCGGCAACGATGCTGCGCTGTATATCTACCTGCAGGCCCACGGACTGAAATGAACGCAACCCCGGCAGACGTGGCGAGCGTCGAGGGGCAGCCCTAGGGGCGCAAAGGCAAAGGCCAGGCGCCTTCGAAGTGACTGATCTCGTGCACTTCAGGCAGGGGCAGCATGGCCCGTGCTCTGACGCTGTGCTGGTAATCCTGCAGCAGGCCATGCACTGCGGCGGCTGACACAGGTGTGTGCAGCACGCCCAGCAGTGGTAGCCGATGTTGCCGCGCCAATGCCATGAACGGCTCCACCGGCTGCGACCCATTGCTGTAGATGATCAGCGCCCGTGCCAACCCGGTTGCGGCCAGATGCCCGATCAGCTCGCCCATGTCCAGGCCGGCCACGGTCACCTCGCAGATCACGATATCGACGCCCTGACGCTTTTCCAGCGAGAGGCACGCCGCATTGAAACTTTGCGCGGTCAGCACATCGAACACGCCACACGCATTGAGCACCTGATGCATGGCGATCAGCTGGTACGGAATGTCTTCAAGCACCAGAACTCTGAGCGAACGCATGAATGAAACCTCGAGTAAGCGCATCGAGCTGCGCATTGACAGGCACTCTAAAGGGCAAGCGGCACGCTTGGGATAGGACAAGTCCGAAAATTTCTGAGAATTTTCCTAGTAGCGCGCTATTGCCGTCGCCAGCCTGACGATCTCGCGATGTAGCTCGGCACCCTGAGCGGCCAACTGCTCGTCACTGCCCGACCGGCAGCACCCGTCCATCTTGGCCAGCACGCGCGCCAAAGGCGCAGCATCGATCAAGCAGGCAATGCCGTGAAGACGATGGAGCACCTCGTGCAGGCGCACACGATCCAGCGTTTCGACGACCTCGGCCAACGTCTGGCTTTCAGCCTCCAGGTTGCGCGAGAGCTCATCGAGCATTCGCCTGATGCCTTCACCGTCCGCCTGGGTCAGGTGATGCAGCGCCTGCATGGAGAATGGCGGGCCTTGCTGCATGTCGGCAATGATCTGCGCCAGCTTGTCGAGCGCTATTGGCTTGACCAGCAGTTCATCCATGCCCGCTTCGGCGCAGCGCAACCGCTCGTCCTGCATGGCATTGGCGGTGCAACCGATGAGCGTGACCGGAGCCGCGGCGGACTCTGCCTCCTGCAGGCGGATGGCTCTGCACAAGGCATGGCCGTTCATGCCGGGCATATTGCAGTCGGTAAGCACCAGATCGAAATGCCCGGCCTGCCACGCAGCCAGCGCACTCACGCCGTCGCTGGCGTCCTGCACCCGGTGCCCGAGGAACTGCAACTGCTGGGTCAGCACCATCCGATTCGCCGACAGGTCGTCCACCACCAGTATATCCAGCGCAGCGCTCTCGGGCCGGGCATGCACGGTCGGTACCGCGTCATGTTCAGCCTGATGCCGCACATCGATCTGCACTTCGACCCGAGTCCCCTTGCCTTCGGTACTCTGCAGGCTGATGGTGCCACCCATCAGTTGGACCAGTTGCTTGCAGATGCTCAAACCCAGACCAGTGCCTGCGGATTCCTGCTGCACGTCCACGCCGCCCTGAACGAACGGCCTGAACAGCCTGGCCTGTCGAGTGGGCGTGATGCCCGCACCTGTGTCACTGACCACGATGGTCATTTGCCATTGGCCTGAACTGCAAGGCTGCGCAGCGACCGCCAGGCTCACACTACCCTGGCGAGTAAACTTCAAGGCGTTACCGAGCAGGTTATGGACCACTTGCCGCAACCGCAGCGGATCGAACCAGAACGTATTGGGCACGGTCGGCGCAATGTCGAGATCCAGCGCTATGCCCTTGCTCGCAGCCTGGGCCGAGAACAGGCCGAGCATGCCGTCGAAGAATGGCCTCACTTCGGTTACCTGCTCGGCCAGCAGCATGCTGCCCGATTCGATCTTCGCCAGGTCCAGGCTGTCGCCGATCAGGGCAATGAGCTCCTGCGCCGAACGCCAGGCCACTTCGAGCGCCTCCGACACTGGCTGGTCGTCACGCTTGCGCCGCTCGCGCTCCAGCTCGAGCAGACCGATGATGGCTGCCATGGGCGTACGGATCTCATGGCTCATGGTCGCCAGAAAAGCACTTTTGGCCTGATTGGCCTGTTCGGCAGTGTGCCGCGCCTCGACCAATTGGTCTTCGAGACGCTTGCGTTCGGAAATATCGATCCAACCGCCCAGCAGACCCTGCAACTGGCCCTCGGCGTTATAGAACGGCACGATCCATTGCCAGGCGTGAACCTTGCGGCCGTGCATCAGGATCTGCCGATCGGTGGACACCGGCTGCTGATCGTCCAGCAACCTGAGATAGTCACGGTGCATCTGCTCCGCTTCGTTGGCATTGACCACCGCGACTTCCTGCAATGTACGACCCTTGATGTCCTGCAGGCGGGTGGCAAAGCTCTGCTCGTAACTCTTGTTGCAGGACAACAGCCGCGCCTGCAGGTCGCGGACATAGATGGGCCCGGGAATGCCATCGAGCAATGCGTGCTGGAATGCCAGTTGATCGTTGAGCGCCTGCTCGGCCTTGAGCCGCTGCCGGATCTGCACCTTGAGTCGACCACTCCACAACAGCGACACGGCGCCCAGCACCAGCGCTGCTGCCAGCAGCCAATAGACCCAGGTGGCAATGCGTTGCCACATGGGCTCGGGAGGCACTACCGCACCCAGCCACTTCAAACGCGCTGCACGCAGCTCCGCTACCGGATACGCCTCCAGCGCCTTGTTGATGATGGACATGAGTTCGGGTTCCGAGGCACGAATGGCGAAACGGTCGGGCGACCATTCGCCATCGACATTGCGTCCGACCTTGAGCACGCCGGGCGGGTAACGCCCGACCGCACGATAGGCGCCCACTTCACTGTCGATGGTGGCATCCGCTTCGCCGCTTGCGACCATCTCGCGCGCCTTGTCGTAGGTGCTCACAAGGCGCAGCTTGATGTGCGGATATTGCATACGGATCGCGCTTTCCAGGGCGTGCTCGGCCGGGATCGCCAAAACCTTGCCGGCCAGCTCGTCCAGATGGCCGATGGGCAGATCCTCGGCACGAACGATGAAGACCCAGCCCTGGCCACCAAATGAATGGCTGAAACTCAGGAAAGCCTTGCGGTCCGGCGTTTCCGAGAGGGTGGTATTCATATCGGCCTTGCCAAGCTTCAGCATGTCCAGGCTCTGCGCCATGGAGTTGGAAGGCAGATAGACGAACTGCAGGCCGGTCATGTGGGACAGCGTTGCCAGCACTTCGCTGTTGAGCCCTACCCAGTTTCCCTGGCGGTCCCTGTACAGATAGGGAGGATACTGCGTGGCGACCACACGCACCTGGCGGTGCCGGGCGATCCAGGCTTGCTCGGCGGGTTCCAGCGGCACTCGATGGTGGCCGATTTCCGAGCCCAGCCCGGTGGTCCAGCGGGTCAGGATCTCGCGGCGCAGGCCATCGTCGAGGCTGGCCAGGGCACGCTCGACCATTTGCCCCAATACCGGATCGGCCCGGCGGCTGGCAATGGTGTAGCCCACGGGCGGCAGACCGCTAGGGCCGACGATATCCAGAGCGAGGTAGGGACGCAGCGCGTTGTAGGCGCGCACGATCACCTCGTTGCTGATCATGGCGTCGACATCACCCTGGTGCAGCGCCTGCAGGCCACTGCTCAAGCTGGGTGCAACCACGATGCGGCTGTCGGGATACACGCGCTGCACCGTCGCATCGTCGGCATAGCCATCCACCAGCGCGACCTTCTCGCCAGCCAGGCCGCTGCTGTGCTTGCTGCCCGCGCGGCGCACGATAACGCCGCGGTCGGGCATGTACTCCTTGGAAAAGGCCAGGCCGTCGATGGCCTGCTCGAAGGCATTGGCGCTGGTCAGCAGATCGATTTCGCCATCCTTGAGCGCCTGCAACGCCTCGCTGCGCTGCGCGAACCCCAACACCCGCAGCTCGACCCCCAGGCGGCTGCCGATCAGGCTCAGGTAGTCGGCGCTCACGCCTTGATAGCGGTTGCGATCACTGGTGATGTCGATGGGTTCGTGATCGGCCAGCGAAACACCCACCCTGAGCGTGCCATGACGTTTCAGCCACTGCTGTTCGGTGCTGGAAAGCGGCAGTGGAGAAAGTTGCGCGAAGGGTGCAACCAAGGCGAAAGGCAGGCTCTGGGCAGCCATTGCCAGGCTGGGCGAAAGGATGGCAACCGCCATGAACAACCCCGCCATCCACGCCGTCACCCCTGCGAGCGTGAAAAACGAGGTCAGTGTGGGTTTCATGCCATGCATCCTTGCCTGCGGGCCAGAAGGGCCCAGGAAAAAAGTTGCATAAGCTTGGCACTGTAAAAAGCATAAAGCCCGCATCGGGCGGGCTTTATGTGTTTCAGATCGCGTCAGACGCGAGGCTGCATGCCATCAGAGCGGCTTGCCGCGATTGCCATGTTGGCTGACGAAGGCTTGTACGGCCGAGAGGTCGTTGGGCAACACCGTGCATTTCTCTTCGCGCTCGAACAGATCGACCAGGTGCGGCGGCAACTCAAGGGCCTTGCCTACGCCGGCCTTCTGCACGGCTTCGGGGAACTTGACCGGGTGCGCCGTTCCCAGCACCACCATGGGCGTGTCGAGGCTGCGACGGCATTCGCGCGCCGCGCGTACGCCAATGGCCGTGTGCGGATCGAGAACCTCGCCGCATTCGGCGAACACCTGGGCGATGGTCTCGCAGGTCTGCTCGTCGCTGACCGCCAGCGAGTCGAACAGCTTGCGCGCCTCGGTCCAGCGCTCCTCATCGACGCTGAAACCGCCGCCCTGGCGGAAGTTGTCCATCAGGCCTGCAATGGCCGCGCCGTTGCGACCGTGCAAGTCGAACAGCAGGCGTTCGAAGTTCGACGACACCATGATGTCCATCGACGGCGACAATGTCGCGTGCAGGGTCTGCTTGACGTACCGGTTGCCGCTCATGAAGCGGTGCAGGATGTCGTTGCGGTTGGTGGCCACCACCAGCTGGTTGATCGGCAGGCCCATGTTGCGCGCCAGGTAGCCGGCGAAGATGTCGCCGAAGTTGCCGGTGGGCACCGAAAACGCCACCGAACGTGCCGGGCCGCCCAGCTGCAGCGCCGCGTGGAAGTAGTAGACGATCTGGGCCATGATTCGCGCCCAGTTGATCGAATTCACTGCCACCAACGGCGTGCCCTTGAGGAAGCTCTGGTCAGCGAAGCTGTTCTTGACCATTTCCTGGCAGTCATCGAAATTGCCTTCGATGGCGATGTTGTGCACGTTGTCGCCAGCGATCGTGGTCATCTGCCGACGCTGCACCGCCGAGACACGCTCGTGCGGATGCAGGATGAAAATGTCGACGTTCTCGCAGTGCTTGCAGCCTTCGATCGCAGCCGAACCGGTATCGCCACTGGTGGCGCCGACGATCACCACGCGCTGGCCACGTTTGGCCAGTACGTAGTCAAGCAAGCGACCCAGCAGCTGCAGGGCGAAGTCCTTGAACGCCAGCGTTGGCCCGTGGAAAAGCTCCATTACCCACTCGTTACCGCCCAGTTGGCGCAACGGTGCCACGGAAGCATGGGCAAATACCGCATAGGTCTCTTCGAGAATCTTCTTGAAGTCGGCATCCGGAATGCTGCCGGTGACGAACGGACGCATGACCCGGAATGCCAGCTCGTGATAAGGCAGGCCCGCCCACGAGGCGATCTCTTCCTGGGTGAAGCGCGGCAGGTTTTCCGGCACATAGAGGCCACCGTCACTGGCCAGACCGGCGAGCAGAACCTCTTCGAAGTTCAGTGCCGGGGCCTGACCGCGAGTACTGATATAACGCATTGCGAATTCCTCTGGCAGCTGCCGCTTAGTTCAAGTGCTCGACACGGATGCGCACAACCGGGCCGACCACGCCCTGCAAGGCTTCCAGCGCCTTGATGGCATCATTGATGTGCTGTTCGACGACGCGGTGGGTCAGCAGGATCATCGGCACCAGGCCGTCGTGTTCCTCGACCTCTTTCTGCATGATCGACTCGATGTTGATGCCACGCTCGGAGAGGATGCTCGCCACCTGCGCCAGCACGCCCGGATGATCCTTGGCCTGAATGCGCAGGTAGTAGGCGCTTTCACAGGCTTCGATGGGCAGGATCGGGTGAGCGGAAAGCGAATCCGGCTGGAAGGCCAGGTGCGGCACGCGATTCTCCGGGTCCGAGGTCATGGCGCGGACCACGTCGACCAGGTCGGCGACCACGCTCGAGGCAGTCGGCTCCATGCCCGCACCGGCGCCGTAGAACAGGGTTGAACCGGCCGCGTCGCCGTTGACCATCACTGCGTTCATCACGCCATTGACGTTGGCGATCAGACGGTCGGCCGGGATCAGCGTCGGGTGTACCCGCAGCTCGATACCGCGCTCGGTGCTGCGCGCCACGCCCAGATGCTTGATGCGGTAGCCCAGGGCTTCGGCGTAGTTGACATCGGCGGTGGTCAGGCGGGTGATGCCTTCGGTGTAGGCTTTGTCGAACTGCAGCGGAATGCCGAAGGCGATGGACGCCAGGATGGTCAATTTGTGCGCCGCATCGATACCTTCCACGTCGAAGGTAGGGTCGGCCTCGGCATAGCCCAGGGCCTGCGCTTCGGCCAGGACGTCCTCGAAGGTACGGCCCTTCTCGCGCATTTCAGTCAGGATGAAGTTGCCAGTACCGTTGATGATGCCCGCCACCCAGTTGATTCGGTTGGCCGAAAGGCCTTCGCGAATGGCCTTGATCACCGGGATGCCACCCGCCACTGCGGCTTCGAACGCAACGATCACGCCCTTCTCGCGTGCCTTGGCGAAGATCTCGTTGCCGTGCACTGCAATCAGCGCCTTGTTGGCGGTGACTACATGCTTGCCGTTCTCGATGGCCTTGAGTACCAGTTCGCGCGCGATGCCGTAGCCACCGATCAGCTCGATGACGACATCGATATCCGGGTTGCAGGCCACGGCGAAGACATCGTTGGTAATGGGGGTACCGGCAATCTGGCAATTGGGGTTCTGCGAGCGCATCGCGATCTGCGCCACTTCAATACCGCGCCCGGCACGGCGGGCAATCTCCTCGGCGTTGCGCTGAAGTACGTTGAAGGTGCCGCCACCGACGGTACCTAACCCACAGATGCCTACTTTGACCGGTTTCACTCTGAACTCCCCATGAAACGACCGCCTCGATGACGGTCGTGATACTGGCCGCAGGCCTTGAGCCTTCGGCTATTGATGACGTGCGAGTGCCACTCAGCCTTTCGCGTCGAGGGCCAGCTTGGCGACGTTGGCAGCCGGCTGGTAACCCGGAATGACCTGGCCGTTCTCCAGCACGATGGCTGGCGTGCCGGTGACACCGATCGACTGGCCCAGCTCGAACTGCCTGGCAACCGGGTTGGCGCACGAAGGCGCCTTGATGGTATCGCCCGATACCATCTTGTCCATGGCTGCCTTGCGGTCCTTGGAGCACCAGACGGCCTGCAGCTGTTCGTCACCGGCCGATTTCAGGCCCTGGCGCGGGAACGCCACGTAGCGGACCTCGACACCCATGCGGTTCAGCTCGGGGACTTCGGCGTGCAGCTTGTGGCAGTACGGACAGGTGGTGTCGGTGAACACCGTGATATGCGACTTGGTTTCGCCCACTGCGGGATACACAACGGTATCGGCTACCGGGATTGCGTTGACGGTCTTGGCGATGGCCAGCCGCTCGGTTTTTTCAGTGAGATTGACCGGCTTGCCGTCCTGGATCTGGAACAGGTAGCCCTGCATGACGAACTGACCGTCGGCGCTGGCGTACAGCACGCGACCGCCCTTGAGCTTGACCTCGTACAGACCGTTGAGCGGGCTGGCGGCGACGCTTTCGATCGGGACTTCCAGCTGCAGGGTCTGCAGGGTCTTGCGAATCGCTTGTTCCGCAGCCGGGTCGGCAACGGCAAAGGTGCTGGCCAACGCAAGGGCTGCGGCGGCGAAAAGGCGGGTCACGCGCATGGGAACTCCTGAAGCGACGGACTTGAGGGGCGGTGGACGATCAGCTCGTCACAGCCCGCTGCTTAAACCGGGCAAGCCTACCACATTCATTGGCCAAGACCGACTCTGGACAACCCTCGACACAGCTCTGGAACATCCTCTTTCATCCGCGCGGATGATGCCTGGCGTGAAGTTCCTGCAGACGCGCGCGTGCCACGTGAGTGTAGATCTGCGTGGTCGACAGGTCGCTGTGGCCGAGCAGCATCTGCACCACGCGCAGATCCGCACCGTGATTGAGCAGATGCGTCGCGAAGGCGTGGCGCAGCGTGTGCGGCGACAGCGACTTGGCGATGCCGGCGACCTGGGCCTGATGTTTGATGCGATGCCAGAAGGTCTGTCGCGTCATCTGCTCGCCACGCTGGCTGGGAAAGACCACGTCGCTGGGCCTGCCGCCGAGCAATTCGTGGCGTCCGTCGCGCAGGTATCGCTCGACCCAGACCACGGCTTCCTCGCCCATCGGCACCAGGCGCTCCTTGTTGCCCTTGCCCACCACGCGCAATACACCCTGGCGCAGATTGACCTGATCCAGGGTCAGGCTGATCAACTCGGTCACGCGCAGACCGCAGGCGTACAGCACCTCCAGCATGGCTCGGTCCCGCTGGCCGATTGGCTCGCTCAGATCGGGCGCCTGCAACAGCGCCTCTACGTCGGCCTCGGACAACGACTTGGGCAACGGTTTGCCCAGTTGCGGCATGTCGATCTGCAGGGTGGGGTCGGCACCGATCAGCTTTTCGCGCAGCAGGTAGCGGTATAAGCCGCGTGCGCCGGACAGCAGCCGCGCCGTGGAGCGGGCCTTGTAACCCTGCTCGACCCGCCAGGCCAGGTGATCGAGCAGCACATCGCGACCCGCCGCGTCCAGCGCGATGCCACGCTCATGCAACCAACCGTTGAACAGCGCCAGATCACTGCGGTAGCTGTTGCGACTGTTTTCCGATAGGCCTTTTTCCAGCCAGAGGGCGTCGAGGAATTGGTCGATCAGGGGGTGGTCGAGGGCAGGCATCGGAATCGCAGGACAGTGGGGGTGCGGGGATGATAACAGGGCGCAGGCCCGAGGCGACGCCTTCGCGGGCAGAGGACTCGCCCACAAACCCTCGCCCACAAAAAAGGCAGCCCGAAGGCTGCCTTTTCCTGCATCAGAAACAAACTGTACTCAGGACAGTTTTTCCTTGATACGTGCTGCTTTACCAGACAGGTCGCGCAGGTAGTACAGCTTGGCTTTGCGCACGTCACCACGACGTTTCACGGCCATGCTGTCGATCTGCGGGCTGTAGGTCTGGAAAGTACGTTCTACGCCTACACCGTTGGAGATTTTACGAACGGTGAAAGCACTGTTCACGCCGCGGTTGCGCTTGGCGATAACAACGCCTTCGAACGCCTGCAGACGCGAACGATCGCCTTCCTTCACTTTCACCTGAACGACAATGGTGTCGCCCGGGGCAAAGGGAGGGATTTCTTTGGTCATCTGCTCTGCTTCGAGTGCAAGGATGATTTTGTTGGTCATGCTGTGCTCCTAAGGTAAATCGTCTGACTTACCATCGATACGTTAACTATCGTCCCGCTCGCGGAGATACTCCGCCAGCAGCTTGTTCTCTTCTCCAGAAAGCGAGCGTCTTTCCAGAAGATCGGCACGTCGTTCGTAGGTCCGCCCAAGGGACTGCTGCAAACGCCAGCGCCGGATGTGTGCATGATTGCCGCTAAGCAATATGTCGGGAACACGCTGATCCGCATACACCTCCGGTCGGGTGTAGTGCGGGCAATCGAGCAGACCGTCGGTGAAGGAATCTTCCTCCGCGGAGTCCGCATGCCCCAAAGCTCCGGGCAGCAGTCGTGTAACCGCATCGATCAGGACCATGGCAGGCAATTCACCGCCCGACAGCACATAGTCGCCAACAGACCACTCTTCATCGACATGAGCCTCAATGAAACGCTCGTCGATGCCTTCGTATCGCCCGGCGATCAGAATCAATGATTCGGACATCGCCAGTTGTTTCACCGCACCCTGTACCAGCGGCCGGCCCTGGGGCGACAGGTAGATCACCTTCGCCGCTTCCCCTGCCGCAGCCTTGGCCTGAACCAGAGCGTCTTCCAGGGGCTTGATCTTCATAACCATTCCCGGACCACCGCCGAAGGGCCGGTCATCCACTGTGTGGTGACGGTCCGTGGTGTAGTCCCGCGGATTCCAGCAGGTCAGTTGCAACAACCCCTGTTTCACCGCGCGGCTGGTAATGCCGTACTCGCTGATGGCCGAGAACATCTCGGGGAACAGGGTGATCACTTCCACGCGAAGGATTGCCATCGCCTAGAAGTCCGCGTCCCAATCCACCCTCATCTCGCCAGCGGCCAGGTCGACCTTCAACACGCATTGCGCCGTATAGGGCAACAGGCGTTCGCGATCATCCAGGCTGCCCGCGCAGGGCTTCACCACCATTACATCGTTGGCGCCGGTCTCCAACAGGTGATCGACGGTGCCGAGCAGTTGCTCTTGCAGGTCGATGACCTTCAGGCCCTGAAGCTGATACCAGTAGTAATCATCTTCGGCCAGGTCGGGCAAAAAGCTGCGCGAGATGCAAATCTCGCAACCGGACAGAAGACGGGCTTCGTCGCGATCGTCCAGGCCTTTCAACTTGGCAACCAGATCCTTATGTGTGGATCGGCCGCTGACCAGCTCTACCTGTTTAACGACAACCCCTTCGCGCTTGAGCGTCCAGGCCTTGTAATCGAGCAGGTTTTCTATCGGATCGGTAAAGGAAAAGACCTTCACCTCGCCGCGAACGCCGTGTACCGAGAAAATCTTGCCGACGACGATCAAGTCATCAGCGGAATCTGGCGTCGCGTTCATATTGCTCAGGCCGCGGCCTTGGCATTTTCCTTCAGCAACTGAGCAACACGCTCAGAAGGCTGTGCACCGACGCTCAACCAGTGGTTGACGCGCTCTTGGTTCACGGACAGACGGATTTCCTGACCACGGGCAACAGGGTTGAAGAAACCCACGTGCTCTTTGTGGGAACCGTCACGCGGGTTGCGCGAATCGGTTACGGTCAGTTGGTAAAACGGGCGCTTTTTGGAGCCGCCACGGGCAAGACGGATGGTTAGCATTGAACATCGTTCCTGTAGTCGGTGCTGCAAATCATAATGCACAGCGGGCACACGGGTGCCCGAAAGGCCGCATATTCTCAGGGAATACACGGACATTTGCAAATGCCTTTTTCCGATAGGTCGAGGCTTGCAGCGAGGATTTGCCTATGAGCCGTTGCGAGCAACGGGGTTTGGCCACATGGCCAGGGTATTCATCGGTACAGGGATGTGCCTGTGGGAGCAGGCTCCCACAGGTTCGCGTACCGACGGAATGCTTTACATCTTGGGCATGCCGCCACCGCCGCCGGGCAGCATGCCGCCCATACCGCGCATCATCTTGGCCATGCCGCCCTTGGTCGAGAACTTCTTCATCATCTTCTGCATCTGCTTGTGCTGCTTGATCAAGCGACCGATGTCCTGCACCTGGGTACCCGAGCCCATGGCGATGCGACGCTTGCGCGAACCGCTGATCACGTCGGGGTCGCGGCGCTCGGCCGGGGTCATGGAGTTGATGATGGCTTCCATCTGCTTGAACTGCTTCTCGGCGACATTCTGGGCGTTGCCCATCTGCGAGAGGTTCACACCGCCGATGCTCGGCAGCTTGTCCATCAGGCCGCCGAGGCCGCCCATGGTCTTCATCTGTACGAGCTGGTCGCGGAAGTCTTCGAGGTCGAAGCCCTTGCCCTTCTTCAGCTTCTTGGCCAGTTTGTCGGCCTTGTCCTTGTCCAGCGACTGCTCGGCCTGCTCGATCAGGCTGAGCACGTCACCCATGCCCAGGATGCGCGACGCGATTCGGTCGGGATGGAACGGCTCGAGCGCTTCGCTCTTCTCACCCATGCCGATGAACTTGATCGGCTTGCCGGTGATGGCACGCACAGACAGTGCGGCACCGCCGCGGGCGTCGCCGTCGACCTTGGTCAGGATAACGCCGGTGAGAGGCAGCGCATCACCGAAGGCCTTGGCCGTGTTGGCCGCGTCCTGGCCGGTCATGGCATCGACCACGAACAGGGTTTCGGCCGGCTTGACCGCCGCGTGCAACTGCTGGATCTCGCCCATCATCTCGGCGTCGATGTGCAGGCGCCCGGCGGTGTCGAGGATGACCACGTCGATGAACTTGAGCTTGGCCTCACGGATCGCGGCGTTGGCGATGTCCACGGGCTTCTGGCTGATGTCGGACGGGAAGAAGGTCACGCCGATATCGCTGGCCAGGGTTTCCAGCTGCTTGATGGCTGCCGGACGGTAGACGTCTGCCGACACCACCATCACGGTCTTCTTCTTGCGTTCCTTGAGGTAGCGCGCCAGCTTGCCGGCGGTAGTGGTCTTGCCCGCACCCTGCAGACCGGCCATGAGGATGACCGCCGGCGGGGTCACCGCCAGGCTCAGTTCCTCGTTGGCGGCGCCCATCATCTCGACGAGCTCGGCCTGGACGATCTTCACGAACGCCTGGCCGGGGGTCAGGCTGCGCGAAACCTCGGTGCCGACCGCACGCTCCTTGACCTTGTTGACGAAGTCCTTCACCACCGGCAAGGCGACGTCGGCTTCGAGCAGCGCCATGCGCACTTCGCGCAGGGTGTCTTTGATGTTGTCCTCGGTCAGCTTGGCTTTGCCGGTAACGTGGCGCAGCGTCTGCGAGAGGCGGTCTGTAAGGTTTTCAAACATGTCGCGATCCTTTCTGGCTCTGGTTGAGCCGAGGTTGTGGCGGCAAGAGCAGGCCGGCGATTATAACCAAGAGTGGGTGCCACGGACACTGCGCGGTATGCAGTCTTTCGTCGGCGGGCATTTGATGCCAAACTCAGGCACTTTCCGGCTTGTGCTCCACAGGACCTATGCTCCCCTTGTCACCCAGTCTAATCCCCACCCTCGCCGCCGCCTGCCTGTACGCCGCTGCGACTGCCTATCAGGCAACCCGTATCGGCCAAGGCGGCAAGGCTGACAAGCGCGTGCTCTACCTGTTCGGCTTCCTGGCCGTGATCGCCCACGGCTGCGCGCTGTTCTCGCAGTTGCTCACCCCCCTGGGGCTGAGCCTGGACTTCTTCAGCGCTGCCAGCCTGATCGCCGTGGCGGTGATTGCCCTGACCCTGCTGGCCACCAGCCAGATACCCGTGGAAAACCTGCTGGTGCTGCTGTTTCCCCTGGGCCTGGCGACCATCCTGATCGCCCAGTTCGCGCCCGGCGGGACTGCACCGCTGATCCACGAAGAGCCCGGCATTCTCACGCACATCCTGCTGTCCATCCTGGCCTATGGCATGTTCACCATCGCCGTGTTCCAGTCGTTGCTGCTGTTGCTGCAGGACCACCAGCTCAAGCACAAGCATCCGGCTGGGCTGATCAAGAATTTCCCGCCGCTGCAGACCATGGAAAGCCTGTTGTTCGGTTTCATCTGGGCCGGCTGGGCACTGCTGTCGCTGTCACTGATTTCAGGCTGGGTGTTCGTCGAGAACCTGTTCGCGCAACACCTGGTGCACAAGACCCTGCTCGCCTGCCTCGCCTGGATCGTTTTCAGCGTGCTGCTGTGGGGACGCAATCGCCTGGGCTGGCGCGGGCACAAGGCCATTCGCTGGACGCTGGCAGGCTTCTGCCTGTTGATGCTGGCCTACTTCGGCAGCAAGCTGGTTCGCGAATACATTCTGCACATCTGACAGGTCACCCATGGACACTCTGCCCCTAGGGCCGATGCTCGGCGCGCTGGCGCTGGCCATTCTTCTCGCCGCGCTGCTTTGCGCAGTGGAAGCCGCGCTGCACACGCTGGCCGCACAGCGCCCCACCGGACGCAATGGCGATCGACCGGCGCTACAGGCGCCGCTGCCCAGCCTGGTGTTGCTCAATACCCTGGCCCGTGCCATGGCAGTCACCCTGGGGGTGACGCTGGGCATCTATCTGCGCGGCGCCCATGGCGCCTGGCTCGGTGGCCTGGGCAGCGCGCTCGCCCTGCTGGTGCTGGCCGACTACCTGCCACGTCGCCTTGCGCAGCGCTATCCGCGGCCGTTCATCGGCATGGCCAATGCCCTCCTGGCGCCGCCACTGAAGCTGATCTGGCCGCTGGCGTGGCTGCTGGACGGCGCGGCACGGCTGCTGGTCGTACCCTTCACCCGCAAGCACGCCGACACGGGCGCCCAGCAGGAGCCCGCCATACCGCGCAGTGTGCTGGAACTGGCCGCCGAAGCTCGGAGCAACAAACCGCACCTGGCCAACAGCATTCATGCGCTGGACAAGATCACCGTCAACGACATCCTGGTGCCGCGCAACGAGATCGACGGGATCAATCTGGAAGATTCACTGGACGAGATCATCGATCAACTGATGATCAGCCGCCATACCCGCTTGCCGGTCTTCCACAACGACATCAATCATGTCGAACGGGTACTCAATACCCGCCAGATCAGCCACCTGCTGCCGCAGCGCGAACTCACCGTCGAAGCCCTGTTGGCCGCTTGCTATGAAGCCTACTTCGTACCGGAAAGCACGCCCCTGCAGATGCAGCTGCTGAACTTCCACAAGCAGCAGCGCCGATTGGGCATCGTCGTCGACGAATATGGCGAGGTGCAGGGCATCGTGACCCTGGAAGACATCCTGGAAGAGATCGTCGGCGAGTTCGAAGATGAAGATGCGCTGGCCAATCCGCATATCCATCCGCAGCTCGATGGCCGCTTCGTGGTCGAAGGCCAGGCCTCCATTCGCGACATCAACAAGAGCCTGGGCTGGCACCTGCCCAGCGATGGCCCCAAAACCTTGAACGGCCTGGTGACCGAGGCACTGGAAAGCATACCGGCCAGCGCGGTGTGCCTGAAGATCGGACGCTATCGCATGGAAATTCTCGAGACCGAGGAAAACCGCGCGTCGCGGGTGCTGATCTGGCACGCGAGCAGCCTGCCAGCGGCGTGACGGCGGTGTCACGCCTTCGCAAAACCGGCGCAGCCGCTGGGCAGGCACCGGTCGACTCAGACCTTACAGTTCGACCTTGACCGCCTGCGAGGCGCGCGTGGCCTTGGCCCGGGCTGCCTCGATCGATTCGTCGCGGGCCAGGGCCACGCCCATGCGCCGCTGCCCATTGACCTCAGGCTTGCCGAACAGACGCAGCGCCGTGTCCGGCTCGGCCAGGGCCGCGCCGAGGTTGTCGAACGCAGTCTGGCGAGAATTGCCTTCGACCAGGATTACCGCCGAGGCCGATGGCCCGAACTGCCGGACCAACGGGATCGGCAGCCCGAGAATGGCGCGTGCGTGCAACGCGAACTGGGACAGATCCTGGGAAATCAGGGTGACCAGACCGGTATCGTGCGGACGCGGCGACACCTCGCTGAACCAGACCTGATCACCCTTGATGAACAGTTCTACGCCGAACAGGCCGCGCCCACCCAGGGCTTCGGTCACCGCACGCGCCACGCGCTCCGACTCGGCCAGGGCCACCGGGCTCATCGCCTGGGGCTGCCAGGACTCTTGGTAGTCGCCCTTCTCCTGACGGTGGCCAACCGGTGCGCAGAACGTCGTCCCGCCAACGTGGCGGACGGTCAGCAAGGTGATCTCGTAGTCGAAGTCGATGAAGCCTTCGATGATCACTCGACCCTTGCCGGCGCGTCCGCCTTCCTGGGCATAGTCCCACGCCTGCTGCACATCGGCCGCCGAGCGCAGCAGGCTCTGGCCCTTGCCCGAAGAGCTCATGACCGGCTTGACCACGCAGGGGAAACCCAGGTCCTGAACGGCCCGCGCGTAGTCTTCGAAGGTGTCGGCAAAATGGTACGGCGAGGTCGGCAGGTCCAGCTCTTCGGCGGCCAGGCGACGGATGCCCTCGCGGTTCATGGTCAGTTGGGCCGCACGCGCGGTTGGCACCACGGTGAAACCCTCGGACTCCAGCTCCACCAGCGTGGCGGTGGCGATAGCCTCGATCTCGGGCACGATGTAGTGCGGTTTCTCTGCTTCGATGACCGAACGCAAGGCAGCGCCGTCGAGCATGTTGATGACATGGCTGCGATGCGCCACTTGCATGGCCGGCGCATCGGCGTAACGGTCGACGGCGATGACTTCGACGCCCAGGCGTTGCAGCTCGATCACCACTTCCTTGCCCAGCTCGCCGCAGCCGCACAGCAATACGCGGGTCGCAGTCGGCGACAGGGGGGTTCCGATACGGGTCATTTCAGGTCCTCAGGGAATCGTCTGGATCGAGGGGCAGCACGCAGGCCAACCCGACAGGGGGCGGGCATTTTAACTCAACATGGCATCGCGTGCGCCAATCTCGCCGCCCACACGCCAGAGCGAGACTAGCCGCCCGGAAATACCAGGCCCTGGGCCAGGGCCCGCTGATGGGTGAGACGCAGCACGTCGCGGCGCTGGTCGTCACTCATCCGCCCCCATTGGGTGATTTCCACCGCGGTGCGCTGGCAGCCCGTGCACACGTCCTGCTCGTCCAGTGCACAGACACTGATGCAGGGCGACTTGACCGGCTTGGGCAGAGGGTTCACGAGTCCTGCTCGATCAGTTCGCGGGCATAGCGCTGGGCATTGTCTACATAGTGCGCGGCGCTGGCTTCGAGCATGCGCTTCTGCGCTTCGCTCAGCTCGCGCACGACCTTGCCCGGCGAGCCCATGACCAGCGATCCATCGGGAATCTCCTTGCCCTCGGCAATCAGTGAGTTGGCGCCGATGATGCAATACTTGCCGATCCTGGCGCCGTTGAGAATGACGGCGTTGATGCCGATCAGGCTGAAGTCGTCGACGGTACAGCCATGCAGCATGGCATTGTGGCCAATGGTCACGCCGCGACCGATGGTCAACGGCACACCGGCATCGGTATGCATCACGGTGCCGTCCTGCACGTTGCTGTGCTCGCCGATGTCGATCAGCTCGTTGTCGCCACGCAGCACGGCGCCGAACCAGACACTGGCGCCAGCCTGCAGGCGTACCTTGCCGATCAGGGTGGCATTGGGTGCGACCCAGCTGTCGGGATGGGTTTCGACGCGAGAGTCGCCCAGACGGTATTTCATGTGATTTCCTCGACGCGGCAGTGGTCGGCACGGCACCCGGCCGCACGACAATCAGATGGCGGTGTAATGCTCGGGAGGCCGATGCAGGCTGATCCGGGCGTCATACATCAGGTTGACGAGCTCGACGATCATGATCGCCGACAACCCCCATATCTTGTATTCGCCGAAGCGATAGCTGGGTACGTACCAGCTGCGGCCCTGGTAATCGATGCGGTGGGTATGCTCGCGCGGGTCCTGCCGGAAGAACTCCAAAGGAACGGAAAACACTGCGGCGATTTCGGCATCGTTGGGCCGATATTCCACATAGTCGGGAATGATGCCCACGAATGGGGTGACCTTGAGCCCGTGCTTGGACACCAGCGGGCTGAGCGGACCGACGATTTCCACCAGCCCGGGCGGCAGACCGATTTCCTCTTCGGCTTCGCGCAGGGCGGTGAATATCAGGTCAGGGTCTTGCGGGTCACGCCGTCCGCCGGGGAACGCCACCTCGCCGCCATGGGTCGAGAGCCCCGAGGCACGCAATGTGAGCACCAGCTCGGGCTCGTCGCTGCGGGTGATGGGCAGCAACACGGCCGCTTCGGGAAAGCGGCTGTCTGTTTCCAGCGTGCGTGGCGTATGGTTGCTCACCCGGCGCAGTAGCTCGTCCAGCATGGCGTTTCTCGATCCGTGGCCTGCTGGCATGATGCACCAAAAGGCGCTGGCAGCCCAAGCTCGATTTGCCTTGCCACAGGCTTGCGGCGCCTCTGCACTACGGCCAAGATAGCGGCAGCCATCAAGGATCTGAGCATGAATTTCTGCAGCCATTGCGGCAACCCGGTAACCCTGCGCATCCCTACCGGCGATACTCGCCCCCGATTCGTCTGCGGGCATTGCCACCTCGTCCATTACCAGAACCCCAAAGTGGTCGCGGGCTGCATTGCCGTGTGGCAGGAGCAGGTCTTGCTGTGCCGCCGGGCCATCGAGCCGCGCCGTGGTTTCTGGACCCTGCCCGCAGGCTTCATGGAAAACGGCGAAACGCTACAACAGGCGGCCAGCCGCGAAACCGTCGAAGAAGCCTGTGCGCAGGTCACCAACCTTGCGCTGTACACCGTGTTCGACCTGCCGCACATCAGCCAGGTGCAGGTGTTCTACCGCGCCGAAATGTCCACGCCTTCGTTTGCCGTGGGCGAGGAAAGCCTGGAAGTGGGCTTGTTCGCGCAAAATCAGATCCCTTGGGCAGAGC
This sequence comes from Pseudomonas sp. CFBP 13719, assembly GCF_014842095.1. NCBI lineage: Bacteria > Pseudomonadati > Pseudomonadota > Gammaproteobacteria > Pseudomonadales > Pseudomonadaceae > Pseudomonas > Pseudomonas sp. CFBP 13719. The sequence goes on from NZ_JACYVB010000009.1 coordinate 123,835, forward strand.
TGGCTTTCCCCACCGTCGGGCGTACCTTAGAATACTTTTTCGCCGACCGGCTGGAGCACAGCTATCCGGTTCGCAACGAATGCCTGGGGCCGCTGCTCGCGCGCTGGCCACAGACCTGACCCATCGCACCGGCCCAAACGGCGCGTTTCCATTGCAGGAATATTCCATAGATGCGCTGCCTGACCGCTCTGTTCTGCCTGTGCTTCGCCGTGAGCGCCCAGGCCGCCTTCACCGTTACCGTTGAACGCAAGCCGGTCGACCAGATTGTCCCTGCGCTGCAATCGAGCAAACGCCTGGGGGTGGACCCGATCGACAAGGTGCTGGTGCTCAAGACCAGCCGCCAGTTGCAGTTGATCAGCGGTGGCCAGCCGCTCAAGAGTTACCGCATCTCGCTGGGCAAGCAACCCCAGGGCGCCAAGGTGCGCGAAGGCGACAAGCGCACGCCGGAGGGTTTCTACTGGCTCGACTGGCGCAAGGTGAGCGATCGCTTCAACTTGGCCATGCACGTGTCCTATCCCAACATCAGCGACTCGGCCCGCGCCCGCCGCGAAGGTGTTCCACCGGGCAGCATGATCATGATCCACGGCACGCCGATCGACGAGGACTACCCGGAATGGTACTTCGCCACCCTGGACTGGACCGATGGCTGTATCGCCATGAAGAACGACGACATGCGGGAGGTGTGGAGCCTGGTCAAGGACGGCACGATGATCGAGATCCGGCCTTGAGCGCAGCGTCCTTTTCACCGACTCCGCCATGACCTTCCTTCAGCCACCATAGGAACCATCCTACAACCGGCTCCTTTTTCTAATCCTCTCTTTCCTACTGTCTGTCAGATTCTTCCTACCAACAGCCCCTCTCCCCTGCCCGTTCCCTGGGAAGTCCTCCCTCTTAAAGTGGCCGCCTATTGATTGGTCGACGACTGGGGCTGGGCTGCAATGACGATTTTCCGCAAGGACCGCGTGTTATCCGCACTGCTTTTCGGGCCGGCCATGGCGCTGGCCGAAACCGGCGGCCAACCGCTGAACGACCAGATCCTGCGTCAGTTCGATACCCAGCGCCACGATCGGGCGGCTGCCGAACAGGCGCAACGGCTGGAAACCCTGCGTGAAGACCCAACGGTGCAAGCCAGCCCGGCACCACAGCGGATCGAGCAGGGTGATGGCGAGTGCTGGGTGGTTTCCGCCGTGCGCGTGCAGGACAATCAACTGCTGGACACCGCTGCGCTGCAAGATGCTCTGCAGCCATGGGTGGCGCCGTGCATCGGCGTCGATGACATCAACCAGATGCTGCTGGCCTTGACCAGTGCCTACGTGCAGGCCGGCTATATCGCCGCCAGGCCCTATATCCTTCGAATGCCCGAAGCCGATGGCGAGCTGGTCATCGCCATGCTCGAAGGCTTCATCGAATCCATCGAAATCGCCGACGGCAGTGACGACCTGTCGCTCGGCAGCGCATTTCCCGGAATGATCGGTCGCCCGCTCAAGCTCACCGATGTGGAAAGTGGCCTGGACCAGCTCAACCGGTTGCGTTCCGTCGACCTGATCCTGGACATCGCGCCGGGCGCCCAGGTGGGTGGTACGCGGATCATTCTGCGCCCGCAGAGCACAGGCAAATCCTGGACCTTGGGCACCGGCGTGAACAACCGAGGCAGCGATGCGTCCGGGCGCCATCAGGCGCAGTTGAGCCTGAGCCTGGACAACCCGTTTCGTCTCAATGACTCACTGGCTGCCAGTTATGCCCACAGCCTGGACGGTGGATCGGGCCACAGTCGCCAGGGCGGAATGTTCTACGAAATACCCTACGGGCGCTGGACCCTGAACGCTTCGGCGAGTCGTTTCGAGTCTCGGGCGCCGCTGGCCAATGGTCACGATGTGGCGCAGAGCCTGGACAGCTACGGGCTGAAGCTGGATCGCGGCCTTTGGCGCAACCAGACGACCCTGCTCAATGCGCACCTGCGCCTGGACCAGACGCGCACCGATCTACTGTTCGACAGCACCACCGTACGCAATGGTCGCACCACGCTGAGCGTCGCCAGCGTCGGGCTCAACCTTACCCACCTGGGGGATTCGGTGTGGAGTGGCGCCGTGGGCTATTCGCGCGGGCAAGGCTGGCTGGGGAGTGACCGCACGCCCCTGCGGCATGACGCGCCGCAACCACACTTCGAGAAATATCGGGGCACGGTCACCCGCCGCTCATTGTTCGATCTGCTCGAGCGACGCTGGGCATGGAGCACCGAACTGGACGTGCAGTACAGCCCAGATCCGCTGCCGAGCCTGGAGCAGCTGCGCCTGGCCGGCAACGCCAGCGTGCGCGGCTATCGCCTGGACAGTCAGCCGGTGTCCAAGGGCGCCACGTTGCGCAACACCCTGAGCACCTTGCAGGTACTCGCCCAGGGCCTGTACCTGACCCCCCACGCCGGGCTGGACTCGGGCTGGGGTCGGCACACATACAACCAGGTCCAGACCCAGCACGCCATCGGCTTGAGCGCCGGGGCCACCCTGAGCTGGGCGGACGGACAGCTCACTCTGGATTATCAGCGCGGCCTGCAACGGCGTGCCAGCGCTTCACCGGAGCCAGGTTTCTGGACCTTCGGACTTTCGCAAGTCTTCTGAAAAACAGGTAGATATCCCCATGACCAAACCATCACGTTGTGTTCAGCGCGACGCCTTGCGCCTGGCAATCGCCGGTGTCGTATTGGCGCCTTACATGGCCAGCGCCGACGCCATCCAGCCGGCCTTCGAGCCGGGTGCCAACCCGATCGTCATCACCAATGGCGGTGCCGCCCCGATCGTCGACATTGTGGCGCCCAATGCCGCCGGCCTTTCGCACAACCGCTACGAGCAATACAACGTCGGAGTGCCGGGCGTGGTGCTGAACAACAGCCTGCAGGCCGGCCGTGCGCACGTCGCCGGCGAGTTTCAGAACGTTCAGGCCAACGGCCAGTTCAAGGGCCAGGCGGCGAGCACCATTCTCAACGAAGTGATCGGTCGCCGTCGCTCCGACATCAACGGCGAACAGGTGATCTTCGGCCAGAGGGCCGACTACGTACTGAGCAATCCCAACGGGATCTGGCTTGATGGTGCCCGGATCAATCTGGGCCTGGACAAGAAGGCTATCTTCTTGGTCGGTCGACCGCAAATCGAGAACGGCAGGATAACCGGGCTCAATACCGACGGTGATATAAATCCACGTACCGCCCTGGAAATAAGTGGCGGCGGTGTGATGGTAAATGGCGGTTCGTTAGCCCTGATTGCACCCCAGATCGACCAGCGGGGTTGGATCCATGTCGCGCAGAAGCTCGATATTCTGTTGGGCACACACCAGGTCGATGCCGATACCTTGGCAGTGAGAAACGTCCAGCAGAAAGCGTTTAAAACCGATGCGCGCCTGATGGGTGCGATGCACGCCAAGCGCATCAATATCCTGAGCACTCGCGAAGGCGCCGGCATCAACATGGGCATCAATCGGACGGCGGCTCGTGAAGGCATCGAGATCGCTTCGCAGGGCGCCCTGAACATGATCGGCACCGCCAAGCGCGATGGCTTGGCCACCCAGGGTGTACTCGACGCCGGCACTGGCGACGTGCGGCTGAGCTCGGCAGCGGACCTCAACATCAAATCGCTGACTATCAGTGGCGCATCGATCAGCGCCGACGCCGGTGCCAACCTGAACCTGGATACCTTGACACGCACCGTCAACTCCAGCCGCAGAAGCGGTGTGGATAACGGCTGGTACCTGCTGCCGGCAGGCGCGACCACCACGACCGTCGACATGACCCATACCGAGCATCTGACGAACACGCTGAACGCCGCGCAGTCCGTGACCCTGACCGCAGGTCACGATGCCAGGCTCGCTGCCACCCACGTCAACAGCGTCGGCGACGTGACCATCGGCGCGGGCAACACCCTGGAACTGACGGCCAATGTCGACCGCAAGCTCGACCGTGTCACCGTCAGCAACCGCCGCCAAGGCGCTCAACGCCAGGACAGCACGGCTACCCAGACAACCCAGAGCGCAGCGTCGACGCTGATCGACGGCCAGACGATCAGCCTGACGGGACGGGCCATAAAGGTCATGGGCAGCGACGTCAACAGCCGTGGCGATCTGGATCTTTCAGCCACCGACGCGGTGGAAATAGACACCGTCGTTCTGCACGGCTCGGTTGCCCAGGACAGCCGCGAAGGCCATGTGATCGTCCGGCGTTCAGCGACCGAACTGCACGACCGCGAGCAGACTTTGGCTCATCGCGGCAGTCGGCTGACCGCAAGCAACGGCACGCTGGCAGCCAAGGCCGACCACGTGGACCTGGTCGCCGCGCAGCTGGAGGCCAGGGACATTGTGTTGCAAAGCCTGTCGCAAGACCTCACGGTACAAGGTACTCAGACCCACCAGCGTATCGACAATGCGCGCCAGGACACGGCCCTGTTCAGCTCGTCCGACCGCCGCTACGACCGCAGGCAAAGCACCTATCAAGGCAGTTCCCTCACGGCCAGTGGCGCGCTGCTTCTGGACGGCAAACGCGACACCCGGATCATGGGTTCGAGCGTTGCCACCGCAGGCGATCTGACGGTCAAGGCCGGGCGTAATCTGATGGTCGCGGCCGGTCAGCAGAGCAGCGAATCCACCCTCAAAGGCAAGGACTGGAAGCTGACCGTTTTCGGCGAACAAGCCAGGCCAGGCTCGGGACAGCCAGGCGACGCGCAAGGATCTTCCGGGCAGTGGAACGCCGGTGCAGGGGTGCGTAAACAGTGGACGCTGGACACCGCCCGGCTGGACACGCATCAAGCCAGTCAGCTCAAGGGTGGCAACGTCGCACTCGAGGCCGGGCAGGCCCTGGCCATCGTCGGTTCATCGGTGCAGGCCGAGCAGAACGTCCTGCTCGATGCCGACGACACGCGCATTCTGGCCACCGAGGCGCAACGCAGTTTCCGCAACCAGGAAACCGGTAGAACGGTGGGTTACGAGATCACCGCGGGGGTCGACCGTGTCGGTACCGGCGCAGCTTTCGCCTTGCAAACCGACACCGACGGACGCAGCGAAAACGTGCACACGCGCAGCTCGATCGGGGCCGGCAACGACGTACGCCTGACTACGAAAGGACTCACTACCCAGGCAGCGCTGATGGAAGCAGGCCAGTTGCTGAAGGTGCGCGCCGACCGTGTCCACAATCAGGCCGTTACCGACAGCATCAAGACCGCCCTGGACTACAACAAGATCAAACTCAGCGCAGGCAGCTCGCTGGACTACGGTGCCATTACCCGTCAGGTACAGAAGCTATGGAGCGGGGTCGACCAGACCAGTCTGTATGCCACTGGCCTGGAAGATGGCCTGCTGCCGTGGAGCGTAGGTATCAATCTCGAGGGCGATTATCTGGATCGCAATGCCCAGTCCCTGACGCGCATCGCTCGGGTATCGCAGTTCACCGCCGGCCAGATCGATATCGCCGTGACCGGCAAGCTGCACGACATCGGTACCCAGTACGAAAGCACACTCGGCGCCATCGCGCTGAGCGCGGACCGGCATGTCATGGACGCCGCCAAAAACAGCGTGCGTACAGCGATCGACGCGCTGGGGGTAGACGCCATTGCCAGGCTGGAAACCTCGACCGGCGCCGACTGGGCGATGGGCGCGGCAGCCCGCGGTCACAGCAGCGCCCAACACAAGACGGTGGACACGGCAGTCGTCGGCAGTCTGCTGGGCAAGACGGGCATCAGTATCCAGTTGGGCACCGATGGCCTTTACGAAGGCACCCTCATGCGCAGCGCCGAGGGGCCACTCCATATTCAAAGCGGCGGTAACCTGCAGTTCCTGCAAGCCGGCAACAGTATCGTCAAGCATGACGATGGCACGCGTGGACGCGGCGCGGCGCAGATCAGCGGAGTCGTCGCTCCCGCCCCTGTGGTTCAGGGGGGAGCCATCAGTGGCAGCGGGCAATACACCGTACTCGACAGCACCGAGACCTTCGCGGTGGGCGGCAAGCTCGATACCCCCGGCGCAGTAATGCTACAAGCCCAAGGCAATATCATCATGCAGGGCACCGATATCGGCTCGCGTGAGACGCCTGTGGGCAGCCTTTCGATCAGCGCCGGCCAGGGCGTCGTAGCGCTGGCTGCGTTCGACACCGCCACAGCCAGCGGTCATGTCTACGGAGGCAGCGGCTCGCTCAAGGTCAGTGCCCAGGCAGCGGCCGGCGGTCGACCTTTGGCGGGCAGCGCAGGTTTCGAATTCGGCCAGACCCAGGAAGACGCAACGCTGCGCCGCGGCGCACAGTGGCATACGTTGGGCGACATGGCGATCACGGCCGGCAGCGACCATGCCGCGGCGATACTGCTGGAGGGGCTGCACGCCGAGGCCGAGCGGATCCGCCTGGAAACCAGCAACGGGGGTATCCACGTGCTCGCCGCCCAATCGACCCGCGAGCGGGACAACAAGCTGATTTCCGCTTCCTTCGGTCTGGGTGGCCAGGCGGGCGGGGCCAAACAATCCTACTCGGTGGCCGATTTCAACGCGATGTTCAAGCTTGCCTACGACAAGCTCGAGAGCAGCACTTACGCCAATGCCAGGCTTACTGCTGGCACGGTTGAATTCAACAGTCCCGGCAAACTCCAACTGGCCGGCGCTCAGGTGCATGCCGACCGGGTGAGCGGCACTGTCGGCAGCCTGCAGGCAGTCAGCCTGAAGGACGATGTGGATGCGACCAAGGTCAACGTCGAAGCCCAGGTGGGCAAGGGTGGGGATCCATGGGGCGCGATCGGCAGCCTGGCGAACCTGGCAGGTGAATGGGGCGCCAAAAGCAAGCAGCGTCTGGAGCAGTTGAACGCTGCCTATTCAACCCCTGTCTCGGCCAAGTTCGACTTCGACCTGCGTCGCGAAGTGCGCGACACCGTCGCGCACAGCACCGTACTCAGAGGCAGTGACGCCATGGCTCTTGATGTCCTCGGGACGACCCGACTGGTCGGCGCACAACTGCAGAGCGGCGGCGAGCTGCAAGCGCCTGCTCTCTTGCAGACCAGCGACCTGTCCTCCCGAGACCGGCTGGTGACTGTATCGCTGCTGGCGCTGACGCCTTCGCTCGGCGCGATCAAGGTTCTGTACAGTCATCTGCAGAAGGACAAACCCGAAGAGGTGATGATCGACACCGGACTGTTCCGCGCAGGCGGGCACAACCGCACCCAGTATCTGACCGGAGGCGCGGAAAAAATCGCGCTCTGAGCACAACGCTTCGCCGGCCCGACATTCGTTTGGGCCGCATCCTACGATGGGCCGCGCGCACTGCTGCTATCGCGTCCGACCCGTCCTTCCTAAGGTAGTTCTCGTGCATCGGCCTCAGGTCGATGCATAACCAATCCTGGACCTAAGGAAAGACCTCGATGCTTCATACCATGGAACAATTGCGCCACCTGACCCTGCGCTCGCTGCCACTGGCCATCGCCAGCGCGCTGCTGGCGCCCTGCTCTGCCGCCTGGGCCGATGGCCTGACCGCGTTTGCCGGCGGCGACGCGGTGCCAATCATCAACGGCCAGTACAAAGTACCGGTCATCGACATCGTTGCGCCCAATGCCAATGGCCTTTCGCACAACGTCTACAGCGAATACAACGTCGGCACCCAGGGCCTCGTGCTCAACAACAGCCTGGTGGACGGAAAGAGTGAAATGGCCGGCGAGTTGCAGGCCAATCAACAATTGGGCGGTACGGCCGCCAGCACCATCCTCAACGAGGTGGTCGGCCACAACCGTTCCAACATCAACGGCCCGCAAGTGGTTTTCGGCGCAGCGGCCGACTATGTGCTGGCCAACCCGAACGGCATCACCCTCAACGGCGCCAGCCTGGTCAACGCGCCCCGGGCCACCTTCGTGGTGGGTTCGGCCACTGTCCAGGACGGTCGGCTGACCCAGTTCGATACACAGGCCGCCGACGAGTTGCTGCGTGTCGACAGCGGCGGTGCCAGCAACCGGGCGGGCAGTCTGGCGCTGATAGCACCCAGTATCGTCAGCAGCGGGCCAATTGCCGCAGGCGCCGATATCGACCTGGTGCTGGGCAGCAATGTCGTCGACTACGCCAACAATGGCGTGATCGGCAGCACGCGTACCGCCAAGCTCATCGACGCCAATCTGCTTGGCGCCATGACCACGGACAAGCGCATCCGCATCGTCAGCAGTGAAGAAGGCGCGGGTATCAGGATGCCAGGTGCTCGACTCACGGCAGGTCAAGGCATCCGTATCGAATCGGCCGGCGACCTCAATCTGCACGCACCCGCGCGTGCCGGCAAGCCACAGCCCCCCGCCGAGCTGAACGGTGGAGCGGGCGATATCCACCTGGCTGCCGGCCGCCAGCTCAACCTGGGCGCGGCACGCCTGGCCAGCGACGCCGATGTGCATCTGATCGCCGACAGTGTCCGCAGCCAGGGCGCTGATATCGACAGTGGCGGCTTGTTGAAAGTCGACGCAACGTCCATGGTCAATACCGGGTCAAGTCGCCTGCAGGGCGGCACGGTATCACTGGATGTCAGTGGCAAGCTGGCTGACACCGGTACCGATTACACCAGCACCCTGGGCAAGATCGCTATCCATGCCGACAGCCACGACATGAAGGCGGCCATGCACAAGGTACAGGCGGGTGCGGCGACCACCAGCACGCCCACAGTCGGTAGCCTGAGCGCGGCCGAAGGGATAGATATCCGTTTGACCGGCAGTGGCCGCTACGAGGGCTCCCGCATCGGCACCTCCAACGGCTCGGTGCAGATCGAGGCCGGTGCCAACCTGGCGTTCAACCCAGCCCACGCCATCCTCGACCGCCTGGGCAAGGACGGCGCTTACCAGCAGCGGACGGCGAGCAAGGCACGGATCGATGCGCCCGGCGACGTGATCCTGCACGCCGGCGGCGATGTGCAGCTCAACGGTACCGACATAGGCACACTGGACAAGCCGGCAGGCAGTTTGAAAGTGACGGCGGGAGGCACCCTTACCAGTCTGGCGGCCGTGGACAAGACAACCCTCAAGGGCGGCGGTGAATCGAAGAGTGCCGAAGGTCTGCATACCTTCGGTCAACGAGACGAAAGCACCCAGCATCAGCACGGCAACCAGTGGCAGGTAAAGGGTGACATGGCGCTGCAGGCCGGCGCTCGCAAGGCCCGCGCCCTGCACCTGCAGGGTGTCCAGGCCGAGGCACAGAGCATGAAGCTGGCAGCCACCGCAGGTGGTGTGTATCTGGAGAGCGCCAGTGATCAGCGGCAACTGGACCGCAAGCAGCTGAGCGCCGATGCGAGTGATCCGCTCAAGCCGGCCCTTGGCCTGAGCTATCGCAACGAGCAGCAGCAGACACATCACGGTGCGCGACTGCGTGCAGCGACCCTCAGGCTCGATAGCCAGATGGACGCACGTCTGGACGGCGCACGCCTGCAGGCCGACAAGCTGAGCGGCAACATCAAGGGCAAGCTGGCGGTCACTCATCGCGCCGACAGCACGCAAATGCTCGGGGTCGAAGGGCGCGTCGCGCTGGCCGAAGGCACAGCTCCAGGCAAAATGCTCAATGAAGTGGCAGCGCTGGGCGGCAAATGGAATTCGCCTGTCAAGGAAGCGCTGGCACTGCAGCCCAACGCTGGCAAAGGCGAAGTCGAGCAGGCCACTTTCGAGTTCACCCGCACCGACAAAACCGGGGTGAACGAACAGTCCGGGGTTTTCAGTAACGAACCCGTGAGCCTGAAAGTTGCACGAGGCACGACTCATGCTACGGCGGCAGGCGCGCATGATCTGCAGACCAGCCACACGATCACCACCAGCAACGCAGGCCTGGATGCGGTCAAGCGGCTGTATGAGCAGGCACGCATTCGCTGAGGGGAACGTGGCGACTCACAGATCGTGCAGTCGCCACACTTCGAAGGCAGGGGTTTCATACGGATGGGCCAGGCGCAGCGCCTGGACCACCGGTTCAATGAGTGAATCGGCTACGACCAGTTCGACCTTCCACTCTTCGACCTTCTCCACGGTATCGGTTCGACCCAGAAATGGCTGGCTGCCATCTCGGGGTCGAAACTGACCGTGCCCCAGCACCTGCCACGCGCAGTTGTCATAGGCGCCGATGCGACCGCCGCCAGCGGCGAATACAGCGCTCTTGACGACTTCGACATGGCTGTCGGGAACGAAGAAGGCCAGCTTGAACATCTGCTCGTTCACCGACCCGTCAGTTCACCCACACGCGAGCATTGCGGAACATGCGCATCCAGGCGCCGTCCTCGTTCCATTCCTCAGGCTTCCAGGAGTTCTGCACCGCGCGGAACACGCGCTCCGGGTGCGGCATCATGATGGTCACGCGGCCGTCGCGGCTGGTCAATCCGGTGATCCCGCGCGGCGAGCCGTTCGGGTTGGCCGGGTACTGCTCGGTGACCTTGCCGTGGTTGTCGACGAAGCGCAGCGCCACGCAGCCCGATACATCGGCCTGCAGCAAGGCGTCGGCCGAAGCGAACTCGGCGTGGCCCTCACCGTGGGCGATGGCGATCGGCATACGCGAACCGGCCATGCCCTGGAGGAAGATCGAGTTGGATTCCTGCACCTGGACCATGGCAACCCGCGCCTCGAACTGCTCGGACCGGTTGCGCACGAAGTGCGGCCAGAACTCGCTGCCCGGAATCAGCTCGTGCAGGTTGGACATCATCTGGCAACCGTTGCACACGCCGAGGGTGAAGCTGTCGCTGCGCTCGAAGTACTGCTGGAACGCATCACGGGCACGGGCATTGAACAGTGCCGACTTGGCCCAGCCCTCACCGGCACCCAGGACGTCGCCGTAGGAGAAGCCACCGCAGGCAACCAGACCCTTGAACTCGTTCAGGTCGACACGTCCGGCGAGAATATCGCTCATGTGCACGTCGATGGCGTTGAAGCCGGCACGGTCGAAGGCCGCAGCCATTTCGACCTGACCATTGACGCCCTGTTCGCGCAGGACGGCGACCTGTGGACGGACGTTCTTCTTGATGTACGGGGCGGCGATGTCTTCGTCGACATCGTAGCTGAGGTTGAAGCTCAGCCCTGGATTGTCTTCTTCGAGCAGCGCATCGAATTCCTGATCGGCACCGGCAGCGTTGTCGCGCAGGCGCTGGATCTGGTAGCTGGTCTCGGCCCACTGGCGTTGCAGCAGGCGGCGCTCGCCGCTGAACAGCAGGTCGTCGTGGTAGCGAATGTTCACCGCGCCGTTGTTGATCGGCTGGCCGACCACCGCCACGCAGTCGTTGCCCAGGCCCGCGGCGCTGAACTGCGCCAGAATCATCGGCGTGGCGTCCTGACGCACCTGGATGACCGCACCCAGTTCCTCGTTGAACAGCACTGCCGCAATTTCCTCGCGGCTGTGCGCCACGGTGGCCAGTTGCAGGTTGAGACCGCAGTGACCGGCGAAGGCCATTTCCACCGTGCTGGCCAGCAGGCCACCGTCGGAACGGTCATGGTAGGCCAGCAAGTGGCCGTCGGCATTGAGCCCCTGGATCACGGCGAAGAACGCCTTGAGGTCTTCGGCATCGTCGACGTCCGGCGCGTGGCTGGCCAACTTGCCGTGTGCCTGAGCCAGGATCGAGGCGCCCATGCGGTTCTGACCACGGCCCAGGTCGATGAGGATCAGGTCGGTTTCACCCTTGTCCATGCGCAGTTGCGGGGTCAGGGTCTTGCGGATGTCGACCACGGGCGCGAAGCCGGTGATGATCAGCGACATCGGCGAGGTCACGCTCTTGTCGGTGCCCTCTTCGCTCCATTGGGTCTTCATGGACATGGAGTCCTTGCCGACCGGAATGGTGATGCCCAGCTCGGGGCACAGCTGCATGCCGACCGCTTGCACGGCGTCGTAGAGACGCGCGTCTTCGCCCGGATGGCCGGCAGCGGACATCCAGTTGGCGGACAGCTTGATGTCGGAAATTTTCGCGATGCTGGACGCGGCGATGTTGGTCAGGGTTTCACCGACCGCCATGCGTGCCGAAGCGGGCGCGTCGAGCAACGCCAGCGGCGTGCGCTCGCCCATGGCCATGGCTTCACCGCTGTAGACGTCGAAACTGGTGGCGGTGACGGCGACGTCGGCCACCGGTACCTGCCACGGGCCGACCATCTGGTCGCGCGCGACCAGGCCGGTGATGGTGCGGTCGCCGATGGTGATCAGAAAACTTTTGCTGGCCACGGCAGGGTGATGCAGGACGCGTTCGATGGAGTCGGCCAGGTCCAGCTGGGAGGGGTCGAAATCATCGCCCAGTTCCTGCTCGCGCACGGCGCTGCGGTGCATGCGCGGCGCCTTGCCGAGCAACACTTCGAGCGGCATGTCGACCGGGTTGTTGCCGAAGTGGCTGTCGGTAACGGTCAATTGCGGCTCGGCAGTGGCCTCGCCGACGACGGCGAACGGGCAGCGCTCACGCTCGCAGATGGCCTGGAAACGCTCGAAGTCGGCGGCGTCCACAGCCAGCACGTAGCGTTCCTGGGATTCGTTGCTCCAGATTTCCAGCGGGGCCATGCCCGGCTCGTCGTTGGGCACGTTGCGCAGCTCGAAGCGGCCGCCACGGCCGCCGTCGTTGACCAGCTCGGGGAATGCGTTGGACAGGCCGCCCGCACCTACGTCGTGGATGAAGCTGATGGGATTCCTGTCGCCCAGCTGCCAGCAACGGTCGATGACTTCCTGGCAGCGACGCTCCATCTCCGGGTTTTCGCGCTGTACCGAAGCGAAGTCCAGGTCCGCCGAGCTGGTGCCGGTGGCCATGGAGGAAGCAGCGCCGCCGCCCAGGCCGATGAGCATGGCCGGACCGCCGAGGACGATCAGCTTGGAACCGACGGTGATCTCGCCTTTCTGCACGTGCTCGGCACGGATGTTGCCCATGCCGCCGGCGAGCATGATCGGCTTGTGGTAGCCGCGCACTTCTTCACCGTGGGGAGTGTCGATGCGCTGCTCGAACGTGCGGAAGTAGCCAGTCAGGGCCGGGCGACCGAATTCGTTGTTGAACGCCGCGCCGCCCAGGGGGCCGTCGATCATGATGTCCAGCGCGGTGACGATGCGCTCGGGCTTGCCGTAGGGCTTTTCCCACGGCTGTTCGAAACCGGGAATGTTCAGGTTGGACACGGTGAAACCGGTCAGGCCAGCCTTGGGCTTGGCGCCGCGGCCGGTCGCGCCTTCGTCGCGGATCTCGCCGCCAGAGCCGGTGGAGGCGCCTGGAAACGGTGCGATCGCCGTAGGGTGGTTGTGGGTTTCCACCTTCATCAGAATGTGCACCGGCTCCTGCACCGCGCCGTACTGGCGGGTTTCAGGGTTCGGGAAGAACCGCCCGGCCACGCTGCCGACGATCACCGAAGCGTTGTCCTTGTAGGCCGACAGCACGCCTTCGCTGTGCATCTGGTAGGTGTTCTTGATCATGCCGAACAGGCTTTTCTCCTGGCTCTGGCCGTCAATGTCCCAACTGGCGTTGAAGATCTTGTGGCGGCAGTGCTCAGAGTTGGCCTGGGCGAACATCATCAGTTCGATGTCGTGCGGATTGCGCGCCAGCCCCTGGAAGCTGCTGACCAGGTAGTCGATTTCGTCTTCGGCCAGGGCCAGGCCCAGCTCGACGTTGGCTTTTTCAAGCGCGGCACGACCGCCACCCAGGATATCCACGGCGATCAGCGGCTTGGGTTCGGCGTGACGGAACAGGCCGGCGGCCTCTTCCAGACGCGCCAGCACCACTTGGGTCATGCGGTCGTGCAGAACGGCACCGATCAGCTCGGCCTCGGCCTCACTGAAATCACCAGACACATAAAAGGCAATGCCGCGTTCCAGACGCTGGACCTGGGTCAGGCCGCAGTTGTGCGCGATATCGCTGGCCTTGCTCGACCACGGCGAAATGGTACCGAAGCGCGGCAGCACCAGGAACAGCCGCCCGGTGGGCTCCTGAACGGGAACGCTGGGGCCGTACTTGAGCAGACGGGCAAGGACTTGCCGGTCGTCGCTGGCGAGCTCGCCTTCGACTTCGGCGAAGTGGGCGAATTCAGCATACAGGCCAGTAACAGCGGGGACCTTCTGGCTCAGTTGCTCGAGTAATTTACCGTGGCGAAAGGCAGAAAGGGCAGGAGCGCCGCGCAGGATCAACATCGTCGGGACAGCCTCGAAAGGGGGTGTGCTTGGAGGCCGTGCATTCTAGCCTAAACCGTTCACCTAGGCACCCGACGGATGGAAAAACAGCGCGATCGTTCGTCAGATCCCTTGCCGGGGGCCGGTCGGAGGTTGCGCTGCGCTCTAGCAGACTCCTTCGCCTGCTGTCGAGATATGGCTGGAGCGACCGTTTGCGTATACTGCACCCATGCTCACCCAGACCGTCTTACGCTCGCGCTGCGCCAAATGGCTCTTCGCAACCGGACTTCTCCTGCTGCTCAGTGGCTGTGTTGATAAACCCAGCACACTCGAACGGGTCAAGGAGGACGGCGTGCTGCGCGTCATAACCCGCAACAGCCCGGCCACCTACTTCCAGGATCGCAACGGCGAAACAGGCTTCGAGTACGAACTGGTCAAGCGTTTTGCCGATGACCTGGGTGTCGAACTCAAGATCGAAACCGCCGACAACCTCGATGACGTCTTCGCCGGTCTGAGCCAGCCTCAGGGGCCAGTGCTGGCGGCCGCGGGCCTGGTCAGCAGCGAGGCGCGGGAGAAACAGGCGCGTTTCTCCCATCCGTATCTTGAGGTCACGCCGCAAGTCATCTATCGCAACGGCCAGAGCCGACCCACCGATGCCGCCGAGCTGGTGGGCAAGAAGATCATGGTGCTCAAGGGCAGCAGCCACGCCGAGCAACTGGCCAAATTGAAGCTGCAGTATCCGACGCTCGAGTACGAAGAGTCCGACGCGGTGGAGGTGGTGGACCTGCTGCGCATGGTCGACGAGGGGCAGATCGATCTGACCCTGGTCGACTCCAATGAAGTGGCCATGAACCAGGTGTACTTCCCCAACGTGCGCGTCGCCTTCGACTTGGGCGATGGCCGCGACCAGCGCTGGGCCGTGGCCGGGGGCGAAGACAACAGCCTGTTGAACGAGGTCAACGGCTTTATCGACAAGGTCAAGGGCAACGGCACCCTGCAGCGTCTCAAGGATCGCTACTACGGCCATGTCGATGTCCTCGGCTACGTCGGCGCCTACACCTTCGCCCAGCACCTGCAGCAACGCCTGCCCAAGTTCGAGAAAACCTTCCAGGCCTCGGCCAAGCAGGAAAAGGTCGACTGGCGGCTGCTTGCGGCCATCGGCTATCAAGAGTCCATGTGGCAAGCCAGCGTGACCTCCAAGACCGGAGTGCGTGGGCTGATGATGCTGACCCAGAACACCGCCCAGGCCATGGGCGTGAGCAATCGCCTGGACCCCAAGCAGAGCATCAATGGCGGTGCCAAGTACTTCGCCTACGTCAAGGATCAGCTCGACGACGGCATCCAGGAGCCCGATCGGACCTGGTTCGCCCTGGCCGCCTACAACGTGGGCAGTGGCCATCTGGACGACGCGCGCAAGCTGGCCGAAGGTGAAGGGCTGAACCCGAACAAGTGGCTGGACGTGAAGAAGATGTTGCCGCGCCTGGCGCAGAAGAAGTGGTACAGCAAGACCCGCTACGGCTATGCGCGTGGCGGCGAACCGGTGCACTTCGTGGCCAACATCCGACGCTACTACGACATCCTTACCTGGGTGACCCAGCCACAGCTCGAAGGCAGCCAGGTGGCCGATGGCAACCTGCACGTGCCCGGCGTCGACCAGTCAAAGCCCACACAGCAGACACCGCCGCTCTAAGAGCACCCGAGTGATCCTGTGGGAGCGGGCTCTGCCCGCGAAAAGGCCCTCGGCAGCACTCCCTCCTTCAATCTCAGCCCTTCGCCCGCCGCGCCCTGAAAAACTCGCTCAGGATAGCCCCACATTCTTCGGCCAACACGCCACCCTCCACCATCAACCGATGGTTGAGAAAGCCCTGAGCGAAGAACTGCCCCTGACTTTGTACAACGCCAGCCTTGGGCTCAAGCGCGCCGAACACCACTCGGGCGATGCGCGCATGGACGATCAGCCCCGCGCACATGCTGCAAGGTTCGAGCGTGACGTAGAGGGTGCTGCCCGGCAGGCGGTAGTTCTGCACGGCCTGCGCGGCATTGCGGATGGCGACCATCTCGGCGTGGGCGCTGGGGTCGCTGCCGCTGATAGGACAGTTGAAGCCACGGCCGACGATCTCGCCGTCCTGCACAACGACCGCGCCCACCGGCACTTCGCCCAGCGCCGCACCTTGGGCGGCTAGCTCGAGCGCTTGCGTCATGAAAAATTGATCGCGACTGCGATCGATGATCTTGGGTTGTTTCAATGTTCAGGAAACCTCTATTGCCGCCATGAGTCCGGTTTCCATGTGATCGATCACATGGCAATGGAACATCCATACACCCGGATTATCCGCCACCAGGGCCACCTGAGCACGTTCGTTCTTGCCCAGCAGGAACGTATCGGTGAAATACGGGATGATCTTGCGTCGATTGGAGGCAATCACCTTGAAACTCATGCCGTGCAGGTGAATGGGGTGCTGGTACTGGGTCATGTTCTTCAGCTCCAGCACGTAGCTCTTGCCCAACTGCAACTTGGCGATGGGGCGGTCGGCGCAGGTCTTGTCGGTGATGTCCCAGGCAATGCCGTTGATCTGCCACAGGCTGGGCGGCTTGCCCTCGGCGGTGTCGGACACCTCGCCAACCCATTCGAAGTTGAAATTGAGCTTCTCGGCATTGGCCAGGTCCGGCTCGGCGATCGGATTGGCCGGCAATGCCGGCGGCCAATCGCTCGGCCCCGCTGCGGCCGGCACCGAGCGCAGCGTGCCCAGGCGTACCGAACCGTCACGTATGGCAATCTCTTCACCGGCAGGTGGCATCTTGACTGCAAGGCACACCCGCATGCCGGGGCCCATCCAGTAATCCTTGCCGAACGCACGCGGTTCGATGGGGTTGCCATCCAGCGCATACAGGCGCATGTCGACATTGCCGCGGAAATTCAGACGGTAAGTGGCGGTGTTGTCCAGATTGAGGATACGCACCCGGACGATCTGCCCGGCCGGAAGATCAACGGTGGCCCGATGCACCCCGTTGATCGTGGAAAGCCGGCCCAGGGTGCCGTTGCGTGCGGCCTCGCGAGGAATGCTGAACGGCAGGAATGCGCCCTCCTCGTCCACATGCCAGTTCTTCAGGTTGAGCACCGCCTCGTGAGCGAAGCCGGTCGGCTCGCGCTCCTCGACGATCAACGGGCCGACCAGGCCACGGCCCAGTTCTTCGCTGCTGGCCACGTGCGGGTGATACCAGTAGCTGCCGGCATCGGGCACCCGGAAGCGGTAATCGAAGTACTCACCGGGCTTGACCGGCAACTGCGACACGTAGGGCACGCCGTCCATGTCCAGCGGCAGGCGGATGCCATGCCAATGGATGGTGGTTTCCACCGGCAGCTGGTTGATGAAACGCACCCGCAGCCATTCGCCCTGGCGCACGCGCAGTTCCTGGCCGGGCGCTGAACCGCCGAAGGCCCAGGCTGGGGTTTGGTGGCCTGCCACCAACTCGACGTCAAGCGGCGCTGCAATCAGCTGATAGTCCACGCCGGCCTGGTCCACAGGGGTGCCCAACCAATATCGGGCAGCACCCCCGGCACCCACTCCAACCGCCACCACGCCCGCCAGGCCACCGAGGAATTGTCGACGAGTGAAAGACATGGATACGGCACCTGCGCGATGAACATCAAAGGCCGACACCATACACCTGCAAGTGAGAAAGATTAAGACTTGCGCTCCTGTACGGCTGGGTGTCAGACGGTTCGCATACACCGCCGACGCGGCTTGCGCCGCTGCTACAGGGGAGTGATGCCTGTACCTTGCTTCATGGCCTGATTGTTCCCGGTGGGGCCAGGGACGGATCCAGGTAGGTGAAGGGCGCTTCGCGCACGGTCAGCGCCAAGCGCCAATCGGCTTTGACCACCCCGTCCGGGTGGCCCATCGACGGCAGGTAGTACTCGCCTGGGTCCAGGGTGATGTTGGTCTGCTGGCCGGCACCGGCATCGACGATGCGCAACGCCGTCACGTCCTGCAATTGCGCCAGGCCCGGAACACCCTTGTAGGTGGAAGCGTGAGTGTCACCGACCAGCGCGATCCATTTACCCCGGCCTGGCAATGCACTGCGCGCAGCGATGACTCGACTGGCATGGTAGCTGAACACCCGCTGGCGTAGCGTCTGACTGGCGCCGTAGAGGTCGTCCATGCCGTCGAGTCGATAGCTGGCTGCGCAATCCAGAGCGCGCACCTGGATACCCTCGCGACGCGCGGCCTGTACCAGCGTGGTGAAGTTGTACTGTCGAGCCGGGTCGGTGCGATGGCCAAGATCCTGATCGCGCAGATAATCCTGCAAATCATTGGGCAGCCGACCATCACTGGCCACCTGGTTCAGGTCGGCCTGATGCAGATCGGTCATCAGATGCTCCATGTACAGCGTGTCGACGCCATCCTTGGCCAGTGCCGACATGTTCTCGATCAAAAAGCGCTTGCTGGCGATGGACTGATGAGATTCGCCAATCACCAGCGCGCGGGACTCATCCAGCAGCCGCCGCACGGCCAGGTAGGGCGGCAGTTCCGGGTCGGGCGCATGCAACGGCGATCGGCCAGGTGAGCGCCATTGCGTGATGAATGCATCGGCATCGTCGATCAACTCGACCCGCAGTTGGTTGAGGCTGTCGAGCACTGGATTGAGCGGCGTGTAGGGGTCGAAGTATTCGCCGGACAGCATCTTTCGAAACTGGTCGCTCAACAGCTCGCGCGTGGCTGCGCGGGCCACCAGCGGCACTTCGTAGCGGCTGGCCGCGCGCTCGAACTGCACGTAACTGACCGGGGGTGGTTCCAGCTCCATCTCACCCGAGACACTCATGCAGCCACCGCCACCGCGCAAACAACCGCGGGGCACCAGCTCCCATTGCAACTGGTCGTTGAAGCGCACCGGATAATTGCCAGTAAAGGCAAAGGGCCGCTGCGGATCGACGATCAGCCAGCAACGCAGGTTCGCGTCATAGCGCGCGCGGTACAGACTGCCACGCAAACGAATCGTCGGCTTGCCCGCTACCCACATCACCCCGTCGGTATCAGGTAGCAGGGGGGTGTGTTCAAGCCCATGGGCAGGCGCCTGCAGCGGTTGCACGTCATCGAGTTCCGGCAGCCCTTGAGGGATCAGCAGCGTCGTGCTCAACAGCAGTTCGATGCCGCTGAAGATCGCCGCATACAGTGCAGCACGCCGGTCCACCGCCTCTGCGGCGTTCACCGCACGGTCCACGTTCAGCGCAAATTTTCCAGCGCTGGCCACCACCACGATCAACGCGATCGGCCAACTGGCCATGGCCGCCGAGCCGAACAGGTGCAGGCCGGCGCCCAGATAGCCGATCCACAGCTGCTTGCGCAGCTCGCTGTTGCTGTGCAGCTGCAGGTTGGCCTCGGCCAGCATCTGTTCGCGGGTCTGCGCCGCAAGCCAGCACGCCGCATCGACAGTGATGGGCTGCCACGCCACCTTTGCCGCGAACCTGGACAGTGGCTTTTTCGCCAACAGTACCAAACCACCGGTACGCGCCAGCGCTGCGGCAGGCTCAAGCAGCGCAGCGTGATCGAGCAAGCGCTCCCGACTTTGCACGCCTTGTACCTGTTGATACAACCATGCCTGCGCAGCCTTCAGGTCGGCAAACACTTCGAACGCGATGTCGCGGCCGGCCAGGTACAACAATCGCTGGCCTGCCTGGGTGTTGAAGCACAGCACGCTGGTAAAGGCGTAACCGGCAATCTGCAGCGCACTGACCGTGACGCCGCTGGTTGCGCGATGTACACCTGACAGACCGGCCAGCGTCGGCGCCATGGCGTATTCACAACCCAGGCCATCGAACACCGCCTGCACCTGAGCTCGCGTCAGGTGCCCGCCGTGGCAGGCCTCCACGGCAGCACGCAGGCAATTGATACGGATCAACGTCTGCACCTCTTGCCCATTGTCGGCCCAGAATCGCGAAAGCGCTTGGTGATAGAACGTCGCAAAATCAATGTGCCACAGCGCGTTCAGCACCTTGTCCGGCTCCAGGCGCACCTCGTTGCGCTCGTTGAACCACAGCACCTGCGCATCCCCCGTGTAGAACCCGCCCATGACATGCAGCAAGTCGGCATTGTCCTGATCACTCGCGCGAAACCGCCGCATCACCAACTCGGTAAACGTCATCGATTCGCTTGGCGGGCCCATGTGCGCGTAGCCGCTGAACGAACGGGGGCTGGACTGGGCATTGTCGAAGCGATGCCAGTAGAAGGTGTCGGGATGGGTGTCGATGCCCATGGAGGCGAGCATCTGGGTGGCGGTGGCGACGGCCATTTGGTGGAGGTCGGGCAGTTGTTGGGTGACCTGCCGTGCGAAGTCTGCGAGAACATCGCCCAATTGCGTAGTGGGAAGTAGATCAGTCATGTCAAAGGGACCGGTTTCTGAAAGAGCTGCGAGTGTGGCCAGTGCCCCGAACCCTTCTGGCCTACATATTTGGCCTCACAGTCCAGGTACCCCACTTCATCCCAATCCCCTCGCTGCCACCGTCATCAAGGTAAACTCCGGCCACCCCTATACAGGACTCCAGGCCATGATCGACTTCAACAACAAAGGCTTCTTCAAACTCAAGCAAAACGCCGAATACGGCGAACGCGTCACTGCCCTGCTGCTGGACGACGAGCAGGTGGTCGACGCCTACAAGTCGATGCGCGACGGCGTGGTGTTCACCAACAAGCGGATCATTGCGGTGAACGTGCAGGGCCTGACCGGCAGCAAGAAGGACTTCACCTCCCTGCCCTACAAGAACATCGTGGCGTACTCGATCGAAACATCGGGCACGTTCGACCTGGATTCGGAGCTGGAGGTGTATTTTTCAGCGCTGGGGAAGGTGCGATTCGAGTTCTCGGGAAAGACGTCGATGGTGGAGATTTCGCGGCTGATTGCAGGGCATGTGTTGAAGTGAGCTGGTTGGTCATCGGCCACGACGCCCTACGTTTTTCCTGTCATTTTGTGGCATCGGAGCAAGGCTTGCTCTATAGCTCCCAAGGATTGATGACCACCAGACCTGCAGCCCGGAACGGGTGAATATCGCGAGTGGCAACGATGAATCCGTTGGCGAGGGCGACCGCAGCGCTGCACGCATCGGCAGCCTCGATCCCGCTACCGGCCTTGCGCGCCTTGGCCGGCACCTCGGCGTAAGCCTGCGTGCAGGCCAGATCAAAAGGCAGAACGCGCCCAACGAACATGGGCAGCACCTGCTTTTCCAGACTTTCGCGTAGCGTCGAACGGCGCCGGCCAACCGGCATCAACGCTACGCCGGCACGTATCTCGGCTACAGTCATGGCCGACAGATAGAGGGTTTCCAATGCCTGCTCGTCGATCCATCGAATAACGCATGCCACAGGCGAGCGCCGCAGAGGCTCGAAAATCACATTGGTATCGAGCAGGATCATTCAAAGCTCACTGCGCGGGCGGGGGCTTTATCGCGTGCGCTTTCGAAGGCTGCGAACTCCTCATCCGTCAACCTGACCTTGCGGCCGGTCTGTGCCAGCAGCGAGCCCAGCTTGACCCGACCTTCCGGCCTCACCGCAGACTCCAGAATTTCACGCATTTCGGCTTCGATGCTGCGGCCATGTTGAGCAGCCCGCAAGCGGATAGCGCGGTGCACCTCATCAGAAACATTTCGAACGGTAACGGATGGCATCTTTCATATCCCTTAGCTGCTGCGATCGCTTGCACTTTAGCAATCTGCAAGGAACGGGACGATTGGTGGCATTTCGTTCGTCTGATGATCCCGCTGGAATCGACGCCTGCGGTGGTATCTCCCGAACAGACCACTCTCAGCTGCAGCGTAGAAAGAGCTGAAAAACTCTGAACTAAAAAGCCAAAAGCCCGCAATTACGCGGGCTCCAGGACATTTCTTGCTAGTTGGTGCCGGACAGTGCCGGACGTCCCATCATTCCCACTCGATCGTAGCCGGCGGCTTGCTCGACACGTCGTAGGTCACCCGCGAAATCCCTTCGATCTCGTTGATGATGCGGCCGCTCACCGTTTCCAGCAGCTCGTACGGCAGGTGCGCCCAACGAGCGGTCATGAAGTCGATGGTTTCCACGGCGCGCAGGGCGACGACCCAGGCGTAGCGACGGCCGTCGCCGACGACGCCGACCGATTTGACAGGCTGGAACACCACGAACGCCTGGCTGACCTTGTGGTACCAGTCGGCCTTGCGCAGTTCTTCGATGAAAATATGGTCGGCGCGACGCAGCAGGTCAGCGTATTCCTTCTTCACTTCACCCAGAATGCGCACGCCCAGGCCTGGGCCGGGGAATGGGTGGCGGTAGACCATGTCGTACGGCAAGCCCAGTTCCAGGCCCAGACGGCGGACTTCGTCCTTGAACAGCTCACGCAGTGGCTCGACCAGCTTGAGGTTCATCTCCTCGGGCAGGCCGCCGACGTTGTGGTGCGACTTGATCACGTGGGCCTTGCCGCTCTTGGCACCGGCCGACTCGATCACGTCGGGGTAGATGGTGCCTTGGGCCAGGTACTTGATGTTGTCCAGCTTGCACGACTCGGCATCGAACACGTCGATGAAGGTGCGGCCGATGATCTTGCGCTTCTTCTCCGGGTCGGCTTCGCCGGCCAGGTTGCCGAGGAACTGGTCTTCGGCGTTGGCGCGGATCACCTTGACGCCCATGTTCTCGGCGAACATGGCCATGACCTGCTCGCCTTCGTGCAGGCGCAGCAGGCCGTTGTCGACGAACACGCAGGTCAACTGATCGCCGATGGCCTTGTGCAGCAGGGCCGCGACCACCGAGGAGTCGACACCGCCGGACAGGCCCAGCAGCACGTTGTCGGTACCGACCTGGGCGCGGACCTGGGCGATGGCGTCTTCGGCGATCTTCGACGGGGTCCACAGCGCTTCGCAGCCGCAGATGTCAATGATGAAGCGCGAGAGGATGCGTTCGCCCTGCTTGGTGTGGGTCACCTCGGGGTGGAACTGCACGCCGTAGTAGTGGCGGTTGTCGTCGAACATGCCGGCGATGGGGCAGCTCGGGGTGCTGGCCAGCACATTGAAGCCTTGCGGAATCTCGGTGACCTTGTCGCCGTGGCTCATCCACACGTCCAGGCCGAACACGCCGTCGGCGTCGATGTGGTCTTCGATGCCTTCGAGGATGCGGCTCTTGCCGACCACGTCGACGCGCGCGTAGCCGAACTCACGCATATCGGAACCGGCAACCTTGCCACCCAACTGCTCGGCCATGGTCTGCATGCCGTAGCAGATGCCGAAGACCGGCACGCCCAGGTCGAATACCGCCTGCGGGCAGCGCGGGCTGTTGGCTTCGTGGACCGACTCGGGCCCGCCGGCAAGGATGACGCCGCGCGGGGCGAATTGGCGAATCGCTTCATCGTCCATGTCGAACGGGTGCAGCTCGCAGTACACGCCGATTTCGCGCACGCGACGGGCGATCAGCTGGGTGTACTGGGAACCGAAATCGAGGATCAGGATACGGTGGGCGTGAATGTCGAGGGCCATGACTCATTCTCGTCAGATGTATTCGGAAACAACACGGGGCTGTAGTGAACAGCCCCGCTGGATTGAATTTCCGTCTGCCGCCGGATGTGCACCGGGCGGCAGGCGGACTACCGGGGTCAGCCCACGCGGTAGTTGGGCGCTTCCTTGGTGATCTGCACGTCGTGGACGTGGGATTCAGCCATGCCGGCGCCGGTGATGCGGACGAACTCGGGCTTGGTGCGCATTTCCTGGATATCGGCGCTGCCGGTGTAACCCATGGAAGAACGCAGGCCACCCATCAACTGATGGATGATCGCCGACAGGCCACCCTTGTAGGCGACACGGCCTTCGATGCCCTCGGGCACGAGCTTCTCGGCACCGGCCGAGGAGTCCTGGAAGTAGCGGTCGGACGAGCCCTGGGCCTGGGACATCGCACCTAGCGAACCCATGCCGCGGTAGGCCTTGTAGGAACGGCCCTGGAACAGTTCGATTTCGCCTGGCGCTTCTTCGGTACCGGCGAACATCGAGCCCATCATCACGCAGTAGGCACCGGCGACGATGGCCTTGGACAGGTCACCGGAGAAGCGGATGCCACCGTCGGCGATCAACGGCACGCCGCTGCCTTCAAGGGCTGCGGCGACGTTGGCGATGGCGCTGATCTGCGGCACGCCGACACCGGCGACGATACGGGTGGTGCAGATGGAGCCCGGGCCGATACCGACCTTGACGGCATCGGCGCCCGCTTCAGCCAGCGCCTTGGCGGCTTCGCCGGTGGCGATGTTGCCGCCGATGACCTGCACGTCGGGGAAGTTCTGCTTGACCCAGCGCACACGGTCGATCACACCTTTGGAATGACCGTGGGCAGTATCGACCACGACCACGTCGACGCCGGCTGCAACAAGAGCGCTGACGCGCTCGCCGGTGTCTTTGCCGGTACCGACGGCCGCGCCGACGCGCAGACGACCTTGGTCATCCTTGCTCGCCAGCGGGTAGGCCTTGGCCTTCTCGATGTCCTTGACGGTCATCATGCCCTTGAGGTGGAACTCGGCGTCGACGATCAGCACTTTCTCGATGCGATGCTTGTGCAGCAGGTCGCGGACCAGGTCCTTGTCGGCCCCTTCGCGGACGGTGACCAGACGCTCTTTGGGCGTCATCACTTCGCGAACGGGGATTTCCAGGCGGTTTTCGAAGCGCACGTCGCGCGAGGTGACGATGCCCACCAGGTTGCCGTCATGCAGCACCGGCACGCCGGAGATGTTGTGCAGCGAGGTCAGTTCGAACAGGTCGCGAACGGTGGCATCAGCTTCGATGGTGATCGGGTCCTTGACCACGCCGGCCTCGAACTTCTTGACCTTGCGCACTTCGGCAGCCTGCTGCTCGATGGTCATGTTCTTGTGGATGATCCCGATGCCGCCTTCCTGAGCCATGGCAATGGCGAGGCGGGCTTCGGTCACGGTGTCCATCGCCGCGGAAATCAGCGGGATGTTCAACTCGATGCCGCGGGTCAAACGGGTCTTGAGGCTGACTTCATTGGGCAGTACTTCGGAATAACCGGGCACTAGAAGAATGTCGTCGAAGGTCAGGGCTTCTTGGCTGATACGCAGCATGCGGGGGCTCCCGAGCGGGAAAATGGAAGCGCGCCATTATACCCACACATGCCCGCACAAGAAAGGCAAAGATGGCCTGGCGGTCAATTGTCCTGGAACTTTACCAGCACCTGCGCGATCGGCTGGTCGAGCCAATCGGCGAATTCGGCGATGAACTCCGCCTTGAAGGGGGTCTGGCCCCAGTTATTGAAGATGAAACCTAGATTGGAGAAGGCGCAGGGCTGCAGGAACAGAAAGCCATTGATGTCGTCTTCATGGCCGCACAGCGGGCAGGTGAAGTTATCGGTCAGGCCTGGCATCCACTCCTCGAGGCTGTCGAACAGCGCCTCACCCACTTCCTGACGGCATTCGGGGCAGCCAGCTTCGTGCAGGAAACCGTCCACGGGCGTGAAAATGCAACGATCGGTGACCACTTCCAGACCGTTGACCGTTTGTCCGTAGGGCAGCCGTTCAGGGTGTTCGACGACCTGCCGCGCGCCCGGACCGATGGCGTAGGCCATGCGGTTGCCGCTGCGCCCACAGGTGCTCAGTTGTTCCTCGACGATGTCCTTGCGCACCAGCCAGCGCAGGATCGCCCGCGCACGCGGCTCGTGCACCGGCAAGGTGGAGAGGCGCGGAACGAGAATGTTCTGAGTGTTCATGCAAGGGCCCGACGCTGCGCAAAAGCGGCAGGATAATCCCCTGCCCGCGCAGGTCAAGGGTTGAAATAGCGGAACAGCAACGCCAGACCGCTGGCCAGCACCAGCCAGGTCACCAACCGCACGAAAGCCTCGCGGGACATGCGCAAGGTCAGTCGACGCCCGATCCACAAGCCAGTCGCCATGGCCGGAAGCAGGCAGACGGCGGTCAGCAGTAGCTGAGTGTTGGCGTAGACCCCGGCAATGATGAACAACGTCAGGCGCACGACCGTGCTGCAACTGATCAGCGCGCTTTGCGTGGCGCGCACCTGTTGTTTGTCGTCCAGCCGCGCGCCCAGGTAGATCGCATAAAGAAAGCCGCCGCTGCCGAACAAGGCACCGAACAGCCCGCCGATCGTGCCCATCGGTACGGCCCACCAAGGCGACAACCGCGCGGGTCGCGCCGTGGTCAGCAGCATGTACAGGGCGTAGCCGGTGATGAACAGGCCCATCAGCAGCAACAGCAGGTCGGATTTGAGGTTGAGCAGAAAGACCACGCCCAGGGTGCAGCCCAGGGCCATGAAAGGCAGCAGCCGTTTGAGCTCCGCCCCTACCACCGACTGCCGGGCGGGAAGCAGATTGCCGAAGGCGGCGATGAAATCGAGTACCACGAGCAGCGGGATGAGCGTGGACAGTGGCATGAAGTGGATGAGTACCGGGCCTGCAACCAGCGCCGTGCCGAAGCCGGCAATGCCGAAGACGATGTAGGCGGCGGCGATTGCCAGAAGCATGATGCTCCAGTCGATGAGTGCGTAGTCCATGCGCGGGTTTCCTTTTTTCCGGGCACTGTGGGCGAGTGGGATCGATGGCGTCAATACGGTTGGGGATGGGTGGTGTGCCAGAGGGTTCGCGGTGTGGCTGGACGCGGCTTGCGCCGCTGCTACAGAGGAACGCCGTACCAACGGCACAAGCGATCCCCTGTAGCAGCGGCGCGAGCCGCGTCCGGGGTCGCTGCGGTCCATCTGGATGCCCCCACGCTTAAAGGTGGACGAGCCCCCGGCACTGCTCCAGAATTTACCCACGCTCACAGGAGAACCTCTGCATGCTGATGGTGATATCCCCCGCCAAGACCCTCGATTTCGATACCCCTCCGGTCATCCAGCGCCACACCCAGCCTGAATTTCTCGACCATTCCCAGGTGTTGATCGAACAACTGCGCGAGCTCAGCCCTGCGCAGATCGCCGAGCTCATGCATCTCTCCGACAAGCTGGCCGGCCTCAACGCTGCACGCTTCGGCAGCTGGACACCCGACTTCACCCCCGAGAACGCCAAGCAGGCGTTGCTCGCCTTCAAGGGCGACGTCTACACCGGGCTGGACGCGACCACCTTGGACAAAGCGGGTTTCGACTACGCGCAGAAACACCTGCGCATGCTGTCGGGTCTTTACGGCCTGCTGCGGCCACTGGACCTGATGCAACCGTACCGACTGGAGATGGGCACCAAGTTGGTCAATGCCCGCGGTAAGGACCTCTACGCGTTCTGGGGCGAGCGCATCAGCCAATGGCTCAACCAGGCCCTCGCCGAGCAAGGCGACGACGTGCTGTTCAACCTGGCGTCGAACGAATACTTCTCCGCCGTCAAACGCAAATCTTTGCAGGCGCGCCTGATCACTGCCGACTTCAAGGACCTGAAGAATGGCCAGTACAAGATCATCAGTTTCTATGCCAAGAAAGCCCGCGGCATGATGGCGCGTTTCGTGATCGACGAAAAAATCCACGACCCCCTGCAGCTCAAGGGCTTCGACCGCCAGGGCTATCGCTACAACGCCGACCAGTCACGGCCAGACCACCTGGTGTTCCTGCGCGATCAGCCCGACGACTGAGCATGTGCGGGCGTGGTTTTCACAGACACGCGAACGTTCTGTACGATACGCCCCACTTCTTCACCAAGGCTGGCAGTCATGTTAATCGGCATCTTTCTGATCATTTCCTGGATCATCCTGCTGGTCCGCTATCCCTCCAAGGCCCTGCCGATCTCCGGCGCCGCCGTGTTCGCCCTGGCATTGCTCGCGCTGTGGGTCATCATGAGCGACACGCGCGAAGCCCATCGCCTGGCGCGGCTGGAAATGCGCATCACCTACGATCCACAGGGCTGTCCGGGCGACCGCCCGCTGCGCTTGAACCTGAACAACGGCAACAACGTACCGATGCAGGAGCTGCAATGGCAGATCGCGGCTTATGCGCCCGGCCAGACCGCCAACCTGGCGGAAAACCTCTACACCGCGCCCCGCTACCGTGGCCCCGGTGAGCTGCAGGCCGGCGCCGACTGGCAGGACTGCCTGCCGCTGCCGCCACTGCGCC
Source organism: Pseudomonas sp. CFBP 13719 (assembly GCF_014842095.1). Taxonomy (NCBI): domain Bacteria; kingdom Pseudomonadati; phylum Pseudomonadota; class Gammaproteobacteria; order Pseudomonadales; family Pseudomonadaceae; genus Pseudomonas; species Pseudomonas sp. CFBP 13719. Next base: position 151,949 of record NZ_JACYVB010000009.1, read on the forward strand.
CCGGCTATCGCCCGCAGACCTTGGAATTTCGCGCCGAACGCCTGCAGGGCAGTTTCTCTAAATAGTCAGGAAGCCGCTTACGGCACGGCGGGCGTGACGATTACCGTGCAGGTCGTGCCGGCTGCCAGCAGCATGCCTTCGGGCACCTCGTCCAGCTCGATGCGCACCGGCACTCGCTGCGCCAGGCGAACCCAGTTGAAGGTCGGATTGACGTCGGCCGTCAGCTCGCGGCTCTGTGGGTTGTCGCGGTCATAGATGCCGCGCGAGATGCTGTCCACATGGCCCTTGAGGGTTTCGCCGCTCATCATCTGCAACTGCGCCGCGTCGCCGACATGCACATGGGGCAACTTGGTTTCTTCGAAATAGCCGTAGACCCAGAACGAATGCTCGTCGACCACGGCCAGCTTCGCCTCGCCGACCCGCGCATAGTCACCGACATGTACGTTGAGGTTGGTGACGTAGCCATCCACCGTGGCAAGCACGCGGGTGCGCTCCAGGTCCAGCTGCGCGGCCTCCAGGCGTGCCTGGGCCTGTTGATAGTCGGCCAGCGCCGAGGCGGCAACATTGCCGGCGTCCTCGCGGCTCTCCCGGGAGATCACCAGCTCATCGAGATCGGCACGCCGGCTGGCATTGACCTTGCGCATGTCCCAGGCCGCCTTGCGCGACGCCACCAGCGCCTGCGCCTGCTTGACCGCCAGGCGGTAGTGCTCCGGGTCGATCTGCAGCAGCACGTCGCCCTTGCGCACACGCTGGTTGTCGCGCACCGGCACCGCGGTGACGTAGCCCGACACATCGGCGGCGACGTTGATGATGTCGGCGCGCACGCGCCCGTCACGGGTCCAAGGCGTCTGCATGTAATGCACCCACAACTGGCGACCGATGAAGATCGCCAGCGCCAGCACCAGCAGGGTCGCCAACAGGCTGAAAAACTTTTTCATTGCGCGGTTCTCAACGGTAGACAGTCAGCGCCATGGCGCCGAACAGACAGACGAACAGGCTCAGGCGCAACAGCGCCGGGTGCCAGAAGAATCGGTACACATCCAGGCTGGCAAACAGCCGGTCGAAGGCCCAGGCCAACCCGGCGGCGAGCACGAACAACAGGGTCATGGTCGGCATGTACAGGCCATGGAAAGCGATTTCACGGGGCATGCTTGGCTTCTCGGAAGGCCAGTTCGGCGAGCGGCGATTGCGGGTCCAACAACGAACTGCGAATGAAGTGCAGGTAACTCTGCACCCGGCGCAGCGCCGAGGTATCGAAATGTCGGGCGAAGGGTTCATCGGTGTTCCTGACCAACTCAATGGCCTGCTCGACAGCCGCCTGTGCGCGCTGCAGGTTAGCTTGCTGGGGCTGGATGAACAGGCGGATCAGCGCACGCCCCAGCACCCGGATCGACTGGCGCCACGGCTGCCACGAGGCATAGGCCGGGTGCACCGGCAAGCGCTCCTGCTCACGGCGCAGCTCGATGATGGCGTGCCCCACCTCCATCACCACGAACATCCAGCGCAGCAGATTGCGCTGCACCTGTGGCTGCCCGGCCGCCAGGCCATAGGCCTGGTGCAGCAGATCGCGGGTGCGACTTTCGAATGCCGAGCCCAGCCCGCGCGGCTTGCCGCTGATGGCGAACACCACCAGGGCGCGCAGGTCCTGCTCCAGGCGCTGCCACATCCAGCGACTGTTGGGCGGCAGGATGACCGCACCGGCGGCAGCGCAGAACAGCATCCCCAGAACCATGCCGATGTAGTCGTTGATGAACGCATACGGATCGTACTGCGTGAGGTTGCCGGGCACCGAGCCCATGGAAAAGAAGATCAGGAGGCCCAATCCGTAGCCAACGAAGCGAGGTCGAGAGGCAAGGAAGGCGCCCAGCGTCAGCACCGGCGCGAGGGTCAGGCACAGCAGCGCGAAGCCGTCGATCCACGGCAGCACGAAAAAGGTCGTGTAGAAGCCCACCAGCGCCCCCAGCAATGTGCCGCAGGCCATCTGGAACGACATCCGCCGCGGGTTCGGCGACGCCGCCGACAGGCCCACGGTGGCTGCAGCCACCAGGGTCATGGTCGCGCCACTGGGCCAGGCCGTCGCTATCCAATAGCCGTCTAGAAGCAGCAACACCAGCGCGCCGCGAATACCGGCGGCGGCACTTGCCAGCCAATTGGTCTGTGCACGGTACGGCTCGTCCCAGCGCTCGCGGGCATGCCGATGCTCGGCCAGCGAGGCATGGGTCTGGGCATAGTCGTGCAGTTCTTCGACGAAGCGATAGAGCAACTCGAATGCGGTATGCAAATCCAGCAGGTCTTCATCGTCCGGGCCGCTGTGTTCGAACAGCTCGCGCAGGCTGCGCACCTGGGCCGGCAGCGCGTCCTTGTACCGCGCCATGCGCCGGGCCAGGCGCGCAGCATCGGCATCGGTCAAGGCCTGCCCGGCGAAATCGTCCAGCACGTGCGTCAATGCCTGCAAAGCCGGTTCGATGGCCATTGCCACGCCGCGATGACCGCGCGCGCGGATACGTTCGAGCAACTGATGCAGCGCATTGAAGCGGGTGGTCACCGTCATGAATTCGCTGTTCAGCCGGCTGACCCGACCATTGCGCCGGCGCATGTGCGGGTCTTCGAAGGCGGTCACACTGCGCAGGCTTTCCAGGCCCACCGCCTCGGCGATGAAGCGTACGTTGTCGGCTTCGAACTGCTCCGCTGTGCTGTCGCCTCGCAGACCGTCGGTGACGAAACGGGCGAAGATACCAAAGCGCTGATACAAGGCATTGCGCATCGAAGCGCTGGACGACTGCGGAAAGATCGCCGCGCTGACCGCCGTCGCCACGAGAATGCCCAGGGCAATTTCCAGCACGCGCCAGACTGCCGCCATGAAGGCGCCGTCCGGATGGGCCAGGGCCGGCAGGCCGACCATGGCTGCTGTGTAACCGGCCAAGACGAAGCCATAGGCGCGGAAGTTGCGGCAGCGCATGGCGCCGGTCGAGCAGATGCCGACCCACAGCGCCAGGCCGGGCAGGAACAGTTCGGTGTTCTGCGCGAACAGGGCGATCAACACCACCGTCACGGCCGACCCGACGAGGGTACCGAGCAGACGATAGAAGCTTTTCGCAAAGACATGGCCGCTCTGCAACTGCATGACGATGAACACGGTGATCATCGCCGTACGCGGTTGCGGCAGCTCCAGGCGCATCGCCAGCCACAGCGTGGTGAATGCGGCCAGCAGCACCTTGAAGATATAGATCCAAGTGACGCCGTCGCTGCGCGCCCACTCGAAAAAACCGCGGCGCCATTGCAGGCTGCCCAGCCAGGCCGTCATCGATCGATTACCGCCAGTGGCTTGGGCACTTGCAGACGTTCGCCAGCCGGGGCGTCGGCACCCGCCCCCAGGCCGCCGCCCAAGGCCGTGACCAACTGCGCATGCACCGCCAGGCGCGCGGCCTGCACCTGTTGCTCGATCTGCTGCTGGCGCAACAGCAGGGTCTGTGCATTGAGCACTTCCAGGTAGCCGGTCAGACCGCGCTGGTAGGCGATCAGGGCAATGTCGTAGCTCTTGCGCGCCGAAGCCACCGATTGCTCGGCGAAGGCCTGTTGCTTGTCCATGGAGGCGCGGCGGATCAGTTGGTCGGAGATCTGCTTGAGCGCCTCCACCAGCGTCTGGTTATAGCGTGCCACGGCCAGGTCGTAGCCGGCCGATGCATCGGCCAACTGGGCACGCAGCCGACCGCCATCGAAGATCGGCAGGCTCAATGCGGGGCCGGCGTTGTAGCTCAGCTTGCGGCCGGCGAGGAACTCCAGCATGCCGCCGCCAGTGGCCAGGTAGCTCAGGCTGCCGACCAGATCGACATTGGGATAGAAGCCGGCATGGGCCACGTCGATACCCCGTGCGTTCGCCGCCACGGCCCAGCGGCTGGCGACCACATCAGGGCGCTGCCCCAGCAACTGCGCGGGCAGCACCGAGGGCAACCCAAGCGGCGCTTGCAGAGACAAGCTTGGACGCGTGAGTTGGCTGCCCTGCCCCGGCCCTTTGCCCGCCAGTGCGGCCAGTTGGTTCTGTGCCAGGGCGATCTGTTCATCCAGGGCGTCGATCTGCCGATGGGTTTCCGGCAGCAGGGTCTCGGCCTGGCTGACTTCCAGATGGGTGCCGATGCCGCCGCGCAGACGCCGCTGCGCCAGCGCCAGGATCTGCTCTTGCTGGGTCAGTGTGCTGTGCACGATGTCACGCTGGGCATAGTGCAGCGAGAGCTGGATGTACGCCTGCACCACGTTGCTCGCAAGTTCCAGTTGGGCCTGCCGCGCCTGAGCGACGCTCATGTGCGCCAGGTCGACGGCGCGCTCGCTGGCATTGCGCTCACGGCCCCACAGGTCCAGCGCATAGGTGAAACCCAGCCCGGCGTCGTTGTCCCAAGTGGTCTGCCCGGACAGGTCGCCGGGACCATAGAAGGGGTCGGCAGGCCAGTCGTGGCGATGCAAACGGGCGCTGGCATCGATATGCACGGATTCGGCGGACTCTGCCAGCCCTGCCATGGCCTTGGCCTGGCGCACCCGGGCGGCCGCCGTGGCCATGCTTGGGCTGCCCAGCAAGGCCAGGCTCACCCAGGCATCGAGCTGCTTGTCGCCATATGCGTGCCACCACTGGGTCTGCGGCCATTGCGCTTCCTGGACGGCGGTTTGAATGGCGGCGTCGGTGGCCAGCGCATCGGCCGACAACGCTTGGTCCCGAGGGGCGATGCCGGCAGTGCCGAGGCAGCCGGTCAAGGCCAGGGTCAACGTCCAGACACTGAGGGTTTTCAACTCGTCGATGAGGCGGCGCGGCACTGCGGCGATTTCCGGGAGGGGTAGAACTGCGGAGGGGTCTGGGCCGGCATTCTAGAGCCGCTGCGTAGCGCCGATAAGCTGGATTTCCTGCGATTCTTTGTTACCGAACCGGTGATAATCCTTCTGTATAATTGTGGCTTCATGCGACAATTTGTCCGTCGAACCAGAGACCGAATCATGGACACCTTGCAAAACATGCGTGCGTTCACCTGTGTGGCCGAAGCCGGCAGTTTCACTGCCGCCGCCGCACAACTTGACACCACCACCGCCAACGTCTCGCGCGCGGTGTCCAACCTCGAAGCCCACCTGCAGACGCGGCTGCTCAACCGCACCACCCGACGCATCGCCCTGACCGAGGCCGGCAAGCGCTATCTGGTGCGCTGTGAGCAGATCCTCACCTATGTCGCCGAAGCCGAGGCCGAGGCCAGCGATGCCCACGCGCGGCCTTCGGGGCAGTTGAAGGTGCACACCATGACCGGCATCGGCCAGCACTTCGTGATCGACGCCATCGCGCGCTACCGGCGCACCCATCCGGACGTGACCTTCGATCTGACGCTGGCCAACCGGGTGCCGGACCTGCTCGACGAAGGCTATGACGTGTCCATCGTTCTGGCCAGCGAGCTGCCCGATTCGGGCTTCGTGTCGCAACGCCTGGGCATCACCTACAGCATCGTCTGCGCCTCCCCCGATTACGTGAAGGCGCACGGCTCGGCGCGCACGCCCGGCGACCTGCGCGACCATGCCTGCCTGCGCCTGGTCAGCCCGGTGGTGCAACTGGAAAAATGGCTGTTCCAGGGCCCCGATGGCCAGGAGATGGTCAACATCAGCAACGCGCCGTTCCAGGTGAACTCGGCCGACGCCATGAAGACCGCCATCAGCAGTGGCATGGGCGTGGGCGTGCTGCCCATCTACGCGGCCATCGACGGCCTGCGCAACGGCACGCTGGTACGCATGCTGCCCGAGTACCGCCTGCAGGAGTTGAACCTGTACGCCATCTACCCGTCCCGTCAGTACCTGGATGCGAAGATCAAGACGTGGGTGGAATACCTGCGCGGTTCGCTGCCCGACATTCTGGCGGCGCACGACGCCGACCTGCAGACCTTCGACCTGCAGATCGCCAACTGAGGCGGGATTGTTTCTGCTCGAGCGGGAATGTTAGCGTGCTCTCATTCCCTCCCGACGAGCACACGCCCAATGAAAAAAACCGTCCTCGCGTTCAGCCGTATCACCCCTGCCATGGTCGAGCGGCTCGAAACGCATTTCGACGTCATCGTGCCCAACCCCAAGGCGGGTGACATCGCCGCCCAGTTCAACGAGGCCCTGCCCAAAGCCCACGGCCTGATCGGCGCCGGGCGGCCGTTGGGCCGCAAGCAACTGGCCGACGCCGCCAACCTGGAGGTGGTTTCCAGCGTATCGGTGGGCTACGACAACTACGACGTCAGCTACCTCGACGAGCGCGGCATCATGCTCACCAACACCCCTGACGTCCTGACCCAAAGTACCGCAGACCTGGCCTTCGCACTGATCATGAGCAGTGCCCGGCGCGTGGCCGAACTCGACGCCTGGACCAAGGCCGGCAACTGGAAAGCCAGCGTCGGTCCCGACCAGTTCGGCACCGATGTATACGGCAAGACGCTGGGTATCGTCGGCCTGGGCAATATCGGTGCGGCCGTGGCACGCCGCGGTCGGCTGGGCTTCGACATGCCCATCCTGTACAGCGGCAACAGCCGCAAGCCTGAACTGGAGCAGGAATTGGGTGCGCAGTTTCGTAGCCTGGAGCAACTGCTGGCGGAGGCGGATTTCGTCTGCCTGGTGGTGCCGCTCAGCGACAAGACACGCCACATGATCGGCACCACAGAGCTGGCGCAAATGAAGAAGAGCGCCATTCTGGTCAATATCTCGCGCGGGCCGGTGGTCGATGAAGCGGCGCTGGTGCAGGCGCTGCGCGACGGCACCTTGCGCGGCGCCGGCCTGGATGTCTACGAGAAGGAGCCGCTGGCCGAATCGCCATTGTTCCAACTCGGCAACGTCGTGACGTTGCCGCACATCGGCTCGGCCACAGCGCAGACCCGCGATGCCATGGCTTATCGCGCCATCGACAACTTGACGGCGGCGCTGCTCGGCAAACGGCCGCAGGATCTGGTCAACCCGCAGGCGTTCAAGGGCTAGGGCGAACCAGCGCCGTGCCACCCGGCACCGGCAGCGCTCCCGACGACCCGCTCGACGGGGACGCTGCCGACCTGGCGCCCTTGCGAAACACCAGCACGTTGCCGAGCATCACCAGTACCAGCCCGCCCAGGGCCGGTGCGGTCCATTGGTACCCTTCGGCATACGCCGAGACATTCAACGCCACCACCGGGAACAGCACCGTGCAGTAAGCTGCGCGCTCGGGACCCATGCGACCCACCAGGGTCAGGTAGGCGGTGAAGCCGATCACCGAGCCGGGTATCACCAGGTACAGCAGCGAGCCGACGTAGCGCACGCTCCAGTCCATGCTGAACGGCGTGCCGCGCAGCAGGCAGTAAGCACTCAACAGCAGGGCCCCGTAGAGCATGCCCCAGGCATTGGTGGTCAGTGGCCTCAGCCCGGCTTTCTGCTGCACGCTGGAGAGCATGTTGCCCGCCGAGAAACACAAGGTGCCCAGCAGCGCCAGACCCAGGCCGAGCAGGGTCTGCGGGCTGGCATCATGGCCGGCCAGCTCCGGCCAGAACAGCAGGCCCAGGCCAAGCAGGCCCAGACCACCCGCGCCGATCACGCTGGCCGTGATCCGTTGGCCCAGAAAGATCCGCGCGTTGAGTGCATTCCACAAGGTTGCCGTGGAAAACACCACGGCGATCAACCCGGTCGGCAGCCACTGGCTGGCGGTGAGGAAACACATGAAATTCACGCAGAACAGGCACAACCCCTGGGCCAGGCAGATGAGATGACCGCGCCGTCCCATGGTCTGCAGTCGTCGGGTGGCCAGCAGGATCACGAACAGCACCAGCGCGGCGAGGCCGAACCGGTAGACGATCGACACGGGAATCTCGACCACGCCCAGTTGCAGCTTGAGGGCGATCCAGGTCGTTCCCCAGATCAGTACAGTCAGCAGATACAGCGATAGATTCATGACAAGGCCTCCGGGGTCAGGGGCACATTGTCCGAGCCGTGGCCGATCCCGGCTTGCACAAACTTGCGCTTTTTCTGCCGCTGCACTGGCAGCTTTCCCGCGACGCAGTACCATGGCCACGGAGGTATCGACCATGACTGCTTTGCTGGACCTGCAAGTGTTTCAGGCGCTGCACAACTCGCGCCACGCGCGCCTCGAGCACAGCGCCGACCTGGGCGACTCGATGGTGGCGGCGTTGTGGAGCAATCACCACGATGCCCAGGAGTATCAGGCGCCGACCCATCACACTCTGTCGTGCTACATCGGCGGCGGCACGGGTACCTTTCGCCGCGATCGACCGTGGGAGAAAGGTGCGCCCGGCAAGCAGTGCATCCTGCCGGCCGGCCATGAATCGGCCTGGGTCATCAACGGTGACATCCGCCTGGCCCATCTCTATTTCAGCGCCGAGCAGTTTGCGCTGGGCTGCGTGACGCTGCTGGACCGTGAGCCCCGGGAAATGCAGTTGCGCGAGAATACCTTCCTCGAAGACCCGGCACAGGCGCGGCGCTTCGCTCGTCTGATCACCTTGAACTGGAACGAACCGGGGGAGCGCGTGCTGACCAGCAGCCTGGCCCACGAGATGCTTGCTCACGCCCTGCTCAGCCAAGCGGTCGCGCGTCCGCAGCTACGCCTCAAAGGTGGGCTTGCAGCTCATCAGCGGCGCCTGCTTCGCGACTTCATCGAGGTGCAGTTGGCCGAACCTCTGAGCCTTGGCCAACTGGCGGCCTTGTGCAGCTTGTCGGAGTACCACTTCGCGCGGATGTTTCGCACAAGCTTTGGCTTGCCGCCGCATCAATACGTGCTGGCTCGACGGATCGCCCGCGCCCGCTCGCTGTTGCGCCAGACGCAACTGCCCTTGGGCGAGGTGGGCCTGGCGTGCGGGTTCGCCAGCGCCAGTCACTTCAGCAATCGGTTTCGCCAGGCAAGTGCCGTATCCCCAGGCGAATATCGCCTGGCTTGCACCTGACGGCAGGCTGGCGGCGGGCTCGCGCTACCAGCGGGCCACGGCCGCCAACGGCCCCAACAGCAGGCCGACTGCGGCCAATACCAGAGCCCAGCGTGGCCGGTACGGCAATAGCCACACCAGAAATACCGCGCTGCCCATCAACACTGCGGTCCAGCGTACCAGCCCCATGGCCCAGCCAGCACTGAGCACCGAGACCCACAGCGACAAGGCCAGCAGGGCCCAGCCCGCCATGCGCAATTGCACCTTGCGCGAAGGGCTGGGTCGATGCCCGAGCATTTCCTGATGATGGCGTTCCATGGCCAGGCACAGGGCACTGAAGCCGGCATAACTGAGCAAACCTGCAGCCAACATCAATGCACCTCGCTTGGCGTGACCGCACGCGCACGCGGCGCGCGCGCCACTGGCAATGCCGCCAGCACTGCGCGGCGGCGTATCTTCGTGACCATCCAGGCCAGCACCAGGCCGCACCCCAGCGCGCTGAGGTCGACGCCTGCCACCACCCAGTCGCCAGCGGCGATGGACGCCGGCAGGCCGTGGTCGGTCGTCAGCAGACCGAGCACCGGCACGCCTGCCAAGGCAATCGCCGCCAGGCCCAACTGCTCGGTCCAGGCCTTGCTGCCACTGCGCACAGCGGCATGCACGATGCTCAACAGCCACACGACGAAGAAGGTGTCTACCTCGATGCCGGCACGCTCCGGATAGGTCGCCGGCAGCAGCCGGTTAGCCCACATGAAGCCTGCCACCGCCAGCACCAGCCCGGCCATGCCGGCCACGTTCAACACCTGCACCAGACGCAGCTCGAAGGGCCGCACACCGCTGCGGGCATGCTTGAGCTGACGCTTGCCCAGCCACATGACCAGGCCCGTAGCGATCAGCAAGGTACTGCCCAGGCCGCAGAAGAAATACAGCCAGCGCAGCACGGGCCCGGCGAACAGCCCCATGTGCAACCCATAGAACGTGCCCGCAACGACCATCGGCATGGAGCTTTCGCGCGGCCGTTCGAGCACCGCGCCCGTGGTGCCGGCGAAGGTGATGGCCGCGCCCGGGTCGCGGCTCACGGTATCGCCGTCATGGCGGCTGAACTGCACCTGGGCGTTGGCATCGCCCGGCACCTGCACCGACACCCGGCCGATGCTTCCTTCGGGCCATTGCTGCAGCGCACGGTCGTACAGCGCACCCAGATTAGCCAGCGGCGCGGGCTGCCCGGCGGCGACCACCTGCTGGTTGCCTGGATAGATCTCGTTGAAGAACGCCTGGGTATCGCCATCATAGCGGCTGGTGATGCTCGCCGGCATGAGCATGGTCATGAAGATCACCAGGCTGCTGTAGGTGATCATCAGGTGAAAAGGCAGCACCAACACGCCGATCGCGTTGTGGCCATCGAGCCAGGAGCGCGTGCCCTTGCCGGGACGGAAGGTGAAGAACTCCTTGAAGATCTTCTTGTGGGTGATGATGCCGGTGACCAGCGTCACCAGCATGACCATCGCCGCCAGGCTGCTCAGCCAGCGACCCCAGGGGTAGCCCATTTGCAGCTGGTAGTGGAAGCGGTAGAAGAAGTCGCCGCCGCGGCTGTCGCGCGCCTCGATTCGCTGCCCGGTCTGTGGGTCCAGGGTATGGCGGGTGAAGCTGCCGCGCCCGCTCTTCTTGGGGTCCTGCCACATGACCGAAAGCGCTGGCTCGCGCGCGTCCGGCAGGCTGATGAACCAGCGCGACGATTGCCCGGCGTTGGCTTGCAGATAGGTCTGCGCCTGCGCCAGGCTGGCCCGCGCGTCGAGCGCACGCACCGGTACTTCGGGCTGTGCCCAGTGACTGATTTCGTCCTTGAAATAGGACAGTGTTCCGGTCAGGAAGATGGCAAACAGCAGCCACCCGAACACCAGCCCTGCCCAGGTATGCAGCCACGCCATCGCCTGGCGAAAGCCTTCTCTCACGGCAGGTGCTGCCAGTGCAGAAGGCCCGCCAGCGCGGCCAGTACTAGGCCCGGTATGGCCAGGCCCAACCAGGCCCGGCCGGCGCTGTGCGAAGCGAAACACCAGAGCACGGCCACCAGGTACACCAGGAACGACAGCATCATGGCGCTGACCACGGCCTCGCCGCGCGCCATGGGCAGCAGCCAGGCGATGCAAACGCTTGCAAGTGCCGCCAGCACGTAGCCGCCAAACACGGCCGCGACGATGCGAGAGGCCACCGCCCAACGATACGAGGCAGGCACCCCGCCGATTCTGCTTCTCATGAAAGACCTTCAAACGTCCGAACGCGGCACTCAATCGTGCTGATAATAATGATAAATATTCTCATGCGCAAAGACCGTTGACGTTTATCTTGTGCTGCAACGCTTTCTGCCGACGCTGTGACGGCTGTCGACCTTGCCCAAACGGCGGCTCATCCGTAAGATACGAACAATTCTTATTCTGCTGCGCACCCCATGGCGCCGGAGTGTTCGCGGTGAGCTCTGTGACTTCCCCTGCCTCGCATTCGGTCGAGGGCCTCTACCTCGTCCATCGCCGCTGGCTGACCGAGTGGCTGCGCAGCCGCCTGGGCTGCCCGGACAATGCCGCCGACCTGGCCCAGGACACCTTCATGCGCCTGCTGACAGCGCGCGAGGTCACGCCCATCCGTGAACCGCGGGCGTTTCTCACCACAGTGGCCAAGCGCGTGCTGTTCAACCACTACCGTCGCCAGGATCTGGAACGCGCGTATCTGGAGGCCTTGAGCCAGATGGCCGAGCCCCTTGCACCGTGCGAAGAACACCGGGCGATCATCCTGCAGACCCTGCTTGAGCTGGATGCGCTCCTCGAGGGCCTGCCGGTCACGGTCAAGCGTGCGTTCCTGATGGCACAGGTCGATGGCATGGGCTACCGCGAAATCGCCAGCGAACTCGGTATTTCCCTGGCCACGGTCAAGCGTCATCTGCACAAGGCAGCCTTGCGCTGCTATTTCGCGCTGTGAACGAAGCCCGCAGTTTTTCCCCGCAAGTGGCCGAACAGGCGGTGCAGTGGCTGCTCGAACTGCAACAAGGCCCGCTCGACCCGCGCCAGCAGCAGGCCTGGCAGCGATGGCTGCACGCCGACGGCGAACACCGGCGCGCCTGGGATCACATCCAGAAGGTCAATCAGCAGTTCGCCGGCCTGCCCGCCTCCCTGGCGCAGGCTACCGTGGGGGCACCCCACTCGCCTGGCCGTCGACGCGCACTCAAGGCGCTGTTGCTGCTGGGAATGGCCGGTGCAACCACCCTGGCCCTGCGACAACAGCATTGGCTGCCGCCGTTGGTGGCCGACTACCGCAGCCCGCTGGGCCAGCGTCGCCAGCTACAGCTGGACGATGGCAGCCGGATCCACCTCAACACCACCAGCGCCGTGGACGTGCGCTTCGATGCGGGTCAGCGCCTGATCCACCTGCTCGAAGGCGAGATCATGCTCACAGCGGTCGCCGATGCGCGGCCCCTGCTCATCAGCACCGACCAAGGGCTGATCACCGCTGGCCGGGGACAGGTCAATGTTCGCCAACTGCCGGGCAGCACCCAGGTGCAGGCACTGCAGGGCGCCGTCACGCTCGAGGCCGCCGGACTGCACGGTGAGCCGCAGCGTCTGGCCGACGGCCAGCAGCTCGAGTTCGAACGCCAGCGCTTCGATCCGCCGCGACCACTGGACGCCAACAGTGGCGCCTGGGTCGACGGCATGCTGATCGCCGCGCACATGCGCCTGGGCGACTTTCTGGCCGAAGTCGGCCGTTATCGCCGCGGCCAATTGGACTGCGACGCCCGCGCGGCCAATCTGTTGCTCTCCGGCAGTTTCCCCCTGGGCGATACCGAGAGAATTCTCGATTCACTGGAGGCGGCACTGCCGGTCAACGTCCGCCGATTCACCCGCTATTGGGTCACGGTGCAATCGCGTGCCTAGCCATCCCAGATTTGGCAAAAATTTATTTGCACGCTCTTTGAGCCGTTTTGCCTTGCTCGCGTGACAGACAGGGTAACTCCCCCTACATCCTGCCTGGAAACGCCGAATGTCCAACCTGCCCACCCCACTCGCTCGCGCTCTGCGCTGTCTGTTGCTCGGCACTGCCGTGAGCGTGGCTCAACTGCCGCACGCCATGGCCGCCGAGGGCTCTACCCGCGAGTACCACATCGCGCCCGCGTCGGTCGAAAGCGCAGTCAACCAGTTCGGCCGCGAGGCAGGTGTGCTGATTTCATTCGGCTCGACGACCCTGGCGGACCAGCCCAGCCCCGGCCTGCAAGGCACCTACAGTGTCGAACAGGCCCTGGCGGTACTGCTTGAAGGTACCGGCCTGCAGGCTCAGCCGCTGGGCGATGGCGCCTACAGCCTGGAAGCCACACCTGTGGCGCAGCCTGGCAGCGCCGGTGCTGCGGTCGAACTGGGTGCGTCCAGTGTCGTGGGCGACTGGCTCGGCGCCGCCGAACAGACCAACGTGTTCGAGCACGCCGGTGCCCGGGACGTGGTGCGCCGCGAAGACTTCGAACGCACTGGCGCCACCAGCGCGCGCGAAGTCCTCAACCGCATTCCGGGTGTCAATGCACCACAGAACAACGGCACGGGCAGCCATGACATGGCGATGAACTTCGGCATCCGTGGGCTCAACCCACGGCTGGCGACCCGTTCCACGGTGCTGATGGACGGCATCCCGGTGCCGTTCGCCCCCTATGGCCAGCCGCAGTTGTCGTTCGCCCCGGTCAGCATGGGCAACATGGACGCCGTAGACGTGGTGCGCGGCGGCGGCGCAGTGCGCTACGGCCCGCAGAACGTCGGCGGCATCGTCAACTTCGTGACCCGCGCCATTCCCGATGCACCTACCGTCAAGGGCGGCTTGCAGACCCAGGCCAGCCCTTCTTCGAGCCAGGATGGCTTCAAGACCACCGGCAACCTGCTGGCGGGCGGCACGGCCGACAACGGTCTGGGCGGCGCCCTGCTCTATTCCGGTGTGCGCGGCGGCGACTGGCGCGAACACAGCGATACCCAGATCGACGACCTGATTCTCAAAGGCAAGTACCAGATCGACGAAGCCAACAGCCTCAACGCTCAGGCGCAGTACTACGAAGGCGAGGCCGACATGCCCGGTGGCCTCAGCGCAGCCGACTACAAGGCCGACCCCTATCAGTCGACCCGCCGCTACGACAAGTTCTGGGGGCGCCGCACCATGGTCAACTTCGGCTACCGCTACCAGGAAGATCGCCGAGAATTCACCGCCAACACCTTCTTCACCAAGACCCTGCGCAGTGGCTATCTGGACCAGGGCAACTTTCTCTCCCTGTCGCCCCGCGAGTACTGGGTACGTGGTGTGGAGACGCGTTTCTCCCAAGGCTTCGACCTGGGCCAGACACAGCACGAAATGAGCGTGGGCTACCGCTACATCAGCGAGGCAGGCCATGAGCTGCGCTACCGCACACCGATCAGCGCCAATCAGCAACTGCCCAGCACCGACAGCCGAAACGACCGTGACACCCGTGGCGGCACCCAGGCCCACGCCTTCTATATCGACGACCGCATCGATATCGGCCGCTGGACGTTCACGCCCGGCATCCGCTACGAGATGATCGACTCGCAGCAGACCAACAACCTCACCAACGTAAAATACCAGGGCGACTACACCACTGCATTGCCGGCCCTGAACGTGCTCTATCACGTCAACGAAAACTGGAACCTGTACGCCAACACCGAAGGCTCGTTCGGCAGTGTGCAGTACAGCCAGATGCCCAACCGCGTGACCGGCGGCGAAGTGAAGCCGGAAAAGGCTCGGACCTGGGAGCTGGGGACGCGCTACGACAACGGCAATCTGCGCGCGGAAATCGGTGCGTTCCTGATCAACTTCGACAACCAGTACGACAGCAACCAGACCAACGACACGGTGATCGCTCGCGGCGAGACTCGGCATCAGGGTATCGAGACCAGCATCAACTACGCACTGGACGGTTTGAGCCCGGCCCTGGCCGGTTTCGACGTTCACGCCAGCTACGCGTTCGTCGATGCCACCATCCGCGAAGACGGCCCGAACAAGGGCAACCGCGTGCCGTTCTCCTCTCGCCACAAGGGCACCCTGGGCGTCGGTTACACCCAAGGCCCGTGGAAGCTCGACCTGGACAGCAGCTACCAGAGCAGCCAGTTCGCCGACAACGCCAACACCCAGGCCGAAAGCGCCGATGGCAGCACCGGACGCATTCCCGGCTACATGCTCTTCAGCAGCCGCGCCGGCTACGACTTCGGCCCGCAATTGTCCGACTTGAACGTCGCGGTAGGTGTGAAGAACATCTTCAATCGCCAGTATTACACCCGCTCCTTCGACGACAACAACAAGGGCAAATACGTGGGCGAGCCGCGCACGATCTACGTGCAGACCTCCGTCGCTTTCTGACGCTGGCAGCACGCTCCTGCCGCCGGTGAATCCCGGTGGCAGCGGGTCGTACGCCGCGAGTCTGCATGGGAAAGTGCCGGGTTCGGCACTTATTTCAGAAAAAGTTCGAAAAAGTTACTGAATATTTATCTTCGCCAAGGGGTTGAATTGTGTCTTCAACTCCCTGACCTTGTACTTCAAGAGGCGATGAATATCAGCGTCATCGAATCTCTAGCTAGCAAGCCGAATAAGGGATGAACTATGCAGATCCAGGTCAATAGCGATAACCATATTCAAGGCGATGCCCGCCTGCAGGAGTGGGTGCGCACCGTAGTGGAAAACGCAGTCGAACACTACCAAGAGGATCTGACCCGCATCGAGGTCCACCTCGCCGACGAAAACGGCCAGAAATCCGGGCCCGACGATATGCGCTGCCAGATGGAAGCGCGTCCCAAAGGTCACCAGCCCATTTCCGTGACGCACAAGGCGGAAACCTTGGATCTGGCGGTCGATGGCGCTGCCGAGAAGCTCAGCCACGCTTTGGAGCACATGTTCGGCAGGTTGCGCAACAAGCGTGCAGCCAACCCGCAAACCATTCCCGATGGCCCGAACGAAGCCTTGCTCGAGGAAGAGTTTCTGGAAAACGAACAGGTGCTCAACAGCAAGTCCTGAGCCCTGCAACGTGGAAAAAGGCGAGCCTTGGGCTCGCCTTTTTTATTGCCTGCGAATAAGTTTTTCAGTCCGGGCACGGCGATTGCAACATCAATTGCGACGAAGTAAGGCGGCAGTTACATATAGCAAAAGATGAAACGCGGTGCCGACCAGCGGTCTTGAACCAGTAACTAATCGCCTAGTCCATTAACGAAGTTCGACTATTGCAGGTAGTACACCATGGATAATCCATTCCAAGCCCTGAGCGATGCGTTCCAACCTGAATACCGCGTAAACCTGAGCATCCAGCGCCTGGATGGCAGCATCATGCTGACCCTGTCCAACGAACGCGGCGTTGCCGCCAAGCGCGTGATTACGGCCGAACAGCGCAACGACCCCAAGCGCATGCGTCGGCTGATCGAAAGCATTCAGTTCGGCATGGCCATCGAGCAAGGTGGCAGCGCCATGCAGATCCTCGCGGCGATGACCGATGCCGGCAACGTCGAGAAGCTGGCCGGCAAGCAGGCCCTTCACGCCAGTGCCACACACACCTCGCCGGTAGCCGCCAGCCTGCAATGAGCTGCCGTGCGGCTCAATTGTCGGACTTCTCCTTTACCGATGGATAGCGCGAAGACCCATAGCGCACCACGAGGATGGCGAAAGCCAGCAGCAGGATGCCGCCGCACAGGTAGATGATGCCCAGATCCGGTGCATTGTGGTGCGAGACGTCGCCGATCAGCAGGCGAGTCAAGGCGGTGATTGCCACGTACAGCAGGAAGCGGATGGGCATGTGGTTGGTCTTGAAGTAGATCCCCACCATCGCCCCCAACTCCAGATAGATGAACAGCAGCAGAATGTCGTCCACGCTCACGCTGCCCTTCTCTACCATCCCCAGAAAAGCGCTGACTGCCGCCCAGGCGGTAATGGCGCCAATGCCGAACAGCGCCAGATAGTGGAATGCCTCAACGCACAGATTGCCCAGCGAATCGGCCTGGGCGTGCAGGCTCCCGCGAAGCTTTTCGGCCCATTTCATTGCCTGTATTCCTTTTGCCAACCGATGGTGAGATGCGCCTGAACGCCTATGCTCGCTCAGAGCATGCAGCATAAGGGCCAGGCATGGCTGGTGAGAAGCAGCCAGACTGTCGCAGGGCACCTCGTCGGCACCTCTGTTCAAGCCCGCCGATTTGCCTTATGCTTTGCACTGTATAAACGAACAGTAGTTATACTGAAACCATTCCCTGGGCAAATGAGGTGGTCAATGGCCGTCGAAGTGGTATACCGCAGCAGCCGAGATCTGGAGCGCCTGTTTATGGACAAAGCTGAAGCCGATCGTCACGACAAAATGCTCGAGCTGGCCGAATTGCTGGCGGACGTGTTGAAAAAAGCCGTACCGTCACTCGATGACAAGCAGGTCGAAGACGCCGGTATCTACATGGCGAAAAACCGCGATATCTTCGCCAAGGCATTCAAGAGCCAACCCGATGCGCTGAACGAGTTGCTCACAGCTACGGACGACTCCGCCGAGCAGGCCTGATCGTCAGGCCTGCAGCGCTTGCACGAACTCGGCCAGCCAGGGCTCTGCGTCGGTTTCCGGGGTGACGCTTTCGCTGGCGTCCAGGCGCAGCATCTCCTGAACCTCGTGCACGCCCAGCTCTGCAAACAGCTCGCGCAACTGCTCGCCGCCGCCGCAATAGGTGTCGTAGCTGGAATCACCCAGCGCGATGACCCCACCCGGCAGGCCACGCAGCGCCGCCGGAAGTTCATCCCGCAACTGAGCGTACAGCGCCATGATGTTGTCCGGCAGTTCGCCCATGCCGGTGGTCGAGGTCACCGCCAAAACAGCCTCGGGCGCGAATGCCAGCACGTCCTGCAGAGTGGCTCGCGGGTTGTGCCAGGCCTGGATATCCTGTCGCTTTAGCAGCTGCTCGGCATGCCGGGCGACTTCCTCGGCCGCGCCGTAGACCGAACCGCTGAGGATGGCAACTTTCATGATGACTGTCTCGGACCGTTGAAAGCGCTGATCTTACCAGCCCGACCGCGCATTGAAAGACAGGATCTGACGTACTGGGATCCCTCCCGCAGCCCGTATGAATTAGACTAAGCTGCACGCTAGGGAACCCTGACATGATCAATGCGAAGCTGCTGCAACTGGTGATCGATGCGTCCAACGACGGCATCGTCGTCGCCGAACAGGAAGGCGAGGACAACATCCTCATCTACGTCAATCCGGCATTCGAGCGCATGACCGGCTATACGTCGCTGGAAATGCTCTACCAGGACTGCCGCCTGCTGCAGGGTGACGACCGTGACCAGCCTGCGCGCCAGCGCGTGCGCGAGGCGATCGACCAGGGGTTGGCGTGCCGCGAGGTGCTGCGCAACCACCGCAAGGACGGCAGTTTCTTCTGGAATGAGCTGTCGATCACCCCGGTGCACAACGACAGCGATCAACTGATGTACTACATCGGCATCCAGAAGGATGTCAGCAGCGAGGTCGAAGCGCAGCAGCGCATCGTCGCGCTCGAGCAGCAGGTGGCGGCGCTGCAACAGCGCATCGTCGAACTCGAAACCCCTGCCCCGCCCGGTGCGGTATGACCGCCATGGACGTTTTCCAATGTTGCTTCGAGTCACCCTTTGCCGCGAGTGCACGCCATGCCGCCTGATGTGTTGCTGACCCAGGACGAACTGGAGTTTCTGCGGGCGATGCAGGCCAACCCGCAGCTGAATGTGCGCGATACCCTGCTCAACCTTTCCATCAAGGGTGGACCGCAGGTTCGCGATCTGCTGATGCGCCTGGCATCCCACGAACAGGTCACCATCGAAGCACACCTGGAAAACCAGCAGATCAGCTTTCCGCTGCAGGTCGTGGAAGACGAGTTCCAGGCGGCGCACCTGGAGCTCGGGGCTCCCAGCATCTATGAGGACGGGCCGATGTTGCGCCCGTGGCGGCTGAGCCTCGCGCAGCCGATCGTGCTGCGCGACGGCGAAGGGCGTGACAGCGACTTCTGGGTCCGTGACATTTCCTTCAAGGGCGCCTTGCTCGAGGTCCGCAATGGGGCACAGGCCCCCTCGCAATTCCAGCTGTGGTTCACCCCCGAAGGGTGCGCACCGATCCCGTTGCGCGGCTCGATGATTCGCGAGGCCGAACCCGGCTTGTTTGCCTACCGGCTCAGCCAGAACAACGCCAAGGCGATAGAGTCCCTGCGCCAGTTCATCGTGTTGCACCACCAACTGGTGCATCCGCAACAGCACACCTGAAATGCGCCGAATCAGCTGTCCAGATGACCCGCCAGGTATTGCTGCAGACGCCGTTGCATCAAACGTCCATCACTGCCCAGGCATGCAATCTCAGTGGATCGCAGGCCCTCCTGCATCATTTCGGACAACTCGCCGGCCAACAGCAGCGGGCAACTCAGGGCGTTGTTCAGTCTGGTCAACTGCTTTGGCAGCGCCGGCAACGGGGGGCGATTGGAGAACAGCACCACAGCCTGGGGCGCGAGTTTTTCACAGACCAGACTCAGCTCTTCGAGCGGCTGGCCCAGACCGAGCAATTGCACTTCGACTTGCGGTCCGCCCAGCAACAGGCCTGTGACCTGAAGTTCGAGTTCCCGGCACTGCTCTGGTATGGCCACCAGCAATACCCGGTTGTCCTGACCCTGATCGGAGGCCAGGCGCAGCCGTTGCAGCGTGCGGGCACGCAGGAAGGTGTCGAGAAACAACCATTCACTGGCCTGCCCAAAGTGGCCCTGATGCACCAGCAGCTCCTGCCACACTGGCATCAGTACCTGTTCGAATACCACGGCCAGCGGGTAGCTGGAAAACACCTGGCCGTAGACCTGATCGAGCCGGACCTCGGCAAACTCACGCACGCACTGGCGGATCCGCTCCTGCCACTGCTGCCATTCACCGTGCTCGTCGCAGGGCCCGGGCAGCGCAGTTCTGGCCTGCTGGGTACGGGCCAGGATCTTGCCGACCTTGCTCACCGCCACGCCCCGCTCTATCCAGCCCAGGATGCTGCGCACCTCCTCGATATCGGCCAGGGAGTACAGGCGGTGCCCACTTTCGGTGCGCGTAGGCTGCACCAAACCATAGCGGCGCTCCCAAGCACGCAGCGTCACCGGGTTGATCCCGGTCAACCGGGCTACCTCGCGAATGGGGTACAGCTCGTCCAGCGCGTGGTCGTGCACGCCAGGCAATCGGGTGCCGGATTCGCTCATTGCTAGTCAACCGCCGCCAGGAACAGAAGAGCACAGTGTAACCGCTGCCAGCGCGTTGAGGTTTGCGGATGAACCAACGGACGGTAGATGTGCGCCGGGCGGTTTTCGGGAATAATACTTGCTAGATTTCAAATGCGGCCCACCACCCCGGCGCCGCATTCGATGGAGGCTCCTACCCGGAGCACCAGACTGCCCGGAGATACACAATGTCTACCTCCCCCGTTACCCTGATGGTTGCGCGCCGCGTGGCCGATGGCAAATATCAGGACCTGATCGCCTG
The DNA here is from genome assembly GCF_014842095.1 of Pseudomonas sp. CFBP 13719. Taxonomy (NCBI): domain Bacteria; kingdom Pseudomonadati; phylum Pseudomonadota; class Gammaproteobacteria; order Pseudomonadales; family Pseudomonadaceae; genus Pseudomonas; species Pseudomonas sp. CFBP 13719. Next base: position 172,357 of record NZ_JACYVB010000009.1, read on the forward strand.
GCTGCATGAGGGCGAGCAACTGGCCACCGATTTTCCAGGTTACCTGGGCTCAGGCGTTCTGGCACCCGCGCCGGGCGACGACGAATTCCAGATCATCTTCCGTTTTGCCGATGAAACCACCCTGCATGCATGGGAGCATTCCGCCTCCCGTCGCTCCTGGCTGAGCCGTGGCAGTGAACTGTTCGCCCAGCCACACGTGCACCGCGTCAGCGGCACCGAAGGCTGGTTCGGCGACAGTGGCCTACAGCGCCCGCCGCGCTGGAAGCAGGCGGTGGCGATCTGGCTGGCGTTCTTTCCGGTGTCGTTGATCTTCAACTTCCTGTTCGGCCACGTGCTGAACGAGATCAGCCTGGTGCCCAGGGTCCTGCTCAGCACCCTGGCCCTGACCCCGCTCATGGTGTTCTTTTTCATTCCGCTGTCGACGCGCCTGCTGCGTGGCTGGTTGCACGCCACGCCGAACCGGGCGCCGTTGCCCAAGGCCAAGGTGGCCTGAACGGCCGGCCCTGCTGCGCTTTGTGGTATAAATCAGCGCAGCAACCTGCCGACGAAGAGCTCGCCCCATGCCTCACCCGATCCTCATTACCGGCGCCAGCCAGCGCATCGGCCTGCACTGTGCCGAACGCCTGCTGGGCGAAGGCCAACCGGTCATCATCAGCTATCGCCAGGAGCGCGAAACCGTTGCGCACCTGCGTGAGATGGGCGCGGTGACCATCCATGCCGACTTCGCCAGCGAAGCCGGCATCCTGGCCTTCATCGACGCACTCAAGGCGCAGACCACCCAGCTGCGCGCCATCGTGCACAATGCCTCGGCCTGGATCGCGGACACTGCCGGAGACGAAGCCGCCGCGTTCCAGCAGATGGTCAACGTGCACATGCTGGCGCCCTATCTGATCAACCTGCACTGCGCCGACCTGCTGCGCGCGTCGAAACCTGCCGACATCGTGCACATCAGCGATGACGTGACGCGCAAGGGCAGCGCCAAGCACATGGCCTATTGCGCGAGCAAGGCGGGACTGGACAACCTCACGCTGTCGTTCGCGGCGCGGTTCGCGCCGGCGATCAAAGTGAACGGGATTGCCCCGGCGCTGATCCTGTTCAACCCGGATGACGATGCCGATTACCGCTACAAATCGCTGGCCAAGTCGGCGCTGGGCATCGAGCCGGGTGCCGAGGTCATCTACCAGAGCCTGCGCTACCTGTTGGAAAACCCCTACGTGACGGGCACGACCTTGACCGTCAACGGCGGCAGACACGTAAAATAGGCATGCCTGCGTCGGTTCGGCACGACGCTGGCCCCGAACATTCCGCGGAGCACACAACGATGGCACCACTGCAGCCAGGAATGGCACGCATCCGGGTCAAGGACCTGCGCTTGCGCACCTTCATCGGTATCAACGAAGACGAAATCGTCAACAAGCAGGACGTGTTGATCAACCTCACCGTGCTGTATCCGGCGCTCGAAGCGGTGCGCGACAACGATATCGAGCATGCCCTGAACTACCGCACCATCACCAAGGCGGTGATCCAGCACGTGGAGGGCAACCGTTTTGCCCTGCTCGAACGCCTGACCCAGGAGATTCTCGATCTGGTCATGCAGAACACCGCCGTGCGCTACGCCGAAGTGGAAGTGGACAAGCCTCACGCGCTGCGCTTCGCCGAATCGGTTTCGATCACCCTCGCCGGCAGCCGCTGACCGGTTGCCGCTCAGCAGGAGAACGACATGAACGAACAACAACGCCTGGAATTGGAAGCAGCGGCTTTCCGCCGTCTGGTCAAGCACCTGGACGAACGCAAGGACGTGCAGAACATCGACTTGATGAACCTGGCCGGGTTCTGCCGCAATTGCCTGTCCAAATGGTACAAGGCAGCTGCCGACGAGCAGCAGGTCGAGGTCAGCCTCGATGAGGCCCGCGAAGTCGTCTACGGCATGCCCTATGCGCAGTGGAAGGCGCAATACCAGCAGGAAGCCAGCGCCGAGCAGCAGGCGGCCTTTGCCAAGGGGACGCCCAATGCGTGATGTAAACGCGCTGCGCGCCAGTTTGGCCAGCGGTGAACATCCGTTCGCCGCGACGTTGGCCTTCGTCGCCGAGCACTATGCCTATGAGCCACAGGCATTCAGCAACGGCGCTCTGGATAATGCTGCAGGGCAGAACGAAGGGTCCTGCAAGACCTTGGGCCTGGCACTGTTGGAAGGCTTGAGCGATGAAGAGGCGCTGCTGGCGTTTGGCGAACACTACCGTTCGGTGATAGCGACGCCCGAGGCCAGTGACCACGGTAATATCCGCAACCTGATGGCGCATGGGTTGGCAGGGGTGAAGTTTTCCCAACTGCCGCTGACCCGCCTGGGCTGACTGGCAGGCATAAAAAAAACCGACCACGAGAGGTCGGTTTTTTTGTGTCCGGCTGTTGGGCCTCTTCGCGGGTAGAACCCGCTCCCACAAGGACAGTGTCCCTCACTGGGAGTACAACACCCTGTGGGAGCGGGTTCTACCCGCGAAGGCCGCGCTGCGGTTCTGGATCAGAACGAAGCGTTGGCCAGCCCATCCAGATAACGCTCGACATCCAGCGCTGCCATGCAGCCGGCGCCGGCCGAGGTGATCGCCTGGCGGTACACATGGTCAGCCACGTCGCCGGCAGCGAATACGCCCTCGACGCTGGTCGCGGTGGCGTTGCCTTCACGCCCGCCCTGAACCACCATGTAGCCGTCTTTCAGAGCCAGCTGGCCATCGAACAGCGAAGTGTTCGGTGTGTGACCGATCGCGATGAACACGCCATCGACCTTCAGCTCTTCGGCAATGCCATCGTTGTTGCGCAAGCGCGCACCGGTCACGCCCATATTGTCGCCCAGCACCTCTTCAAGCGTGGCATTGAGCTTGAGCTCGATCTTGCCTTCGGCCACGCGGGCGTGCAGCTTGTCGATCAGGATTTTCTCGGCGCGGAAGGTATCGCGACGGTGGACCAAGGTCACCTTGCTGGCGATGTTGGCCAGGTACAGCGCCTCTTCGACCGCCGTATTGCCGCCACCCACCACCGCGACTTCGCGGTTGCGATAGAAAAAGCCATCGCACGTCGCACAGGCCGAAACGCCCTTGCCCATGAACGCCTCTTCCGACGGCAGGCCCAGGTAGCGAGCACTTGCACCGGTGGCGATGATCAGCGCGTCGCAGGTGTAGGTCGCGCTGTCACCCGTCAGGGTGAACGGCTGGGCGGCGAGGTCCACGGCATTGATGTGGTCGAAAACGATTTCGGTTTCAAAGCGTTCGGCGTGCTCGCGCATGCGCTCCATCAAGGCCGGGCCGGTCAGGCCATGGGGGTCGCCCGGCCAGTTGTCGACTTCGGTGGTGGTGGTCAGCTGACCGCCTGCCTGCATGCCAGTGATCAGCAGTGGCTTGAGGTTGGCGCGCGCAGCGTACACGGCAGCGCTGTAACCGGCAGGGCCGGAACCCAGGATGATCACGCGGGAATGACGAGTTTGAGACATGACTAACTCCTGACTGCCGGACGTTGGCGCCGATCCGGTGCGGCTGGAATAAAAAGGACTGGCAAGGCACCTTGGGGAAGGTTCAACGCCGCCAGCCCAGAAACTTGCCCGTGAAATCCAGGCAGCGTTTGCGCTTACAGGCTCTTGGCATTCCCGGCCAGGTAGTCGGCGACACCCTGGGCGTCGGCCTTCATGCCTTTCTGGCCCGGACGCCAGCCAGCCGGGCAGACTTCACCGTGCTGTTCGGTGAACTGCAGCGCTTCGACCAGACGCACCATGTCGTCGACATCGCGGCCCAGCGGCAGGTTGTTCACCACCTGGTGCTGCACGACGCCTTGCTGGTCGATCAGGAACGAGGCACGCAGGGCAACGCCGTCTTCGTGCTCGACGCCGTAGGCGCGGACGATCTCGTGTTTCACGTCGGCAACCATGGTGAATTCGACTTCACCGATGCCGCCCTTCTCCACCGGCGTGCTGCGCCAGGCGTGGTGAGTGAACTGCGAGTCGATGGACACCCCGACGACTTCGACACCCAGCTCGCGGAACTTGGCGATACGATTGTTGTGGGCGATGATTTCCGATGGGCACACGAAGGTGAAGTCGAGCGGCCAGAAGAACAGCACCACATACTTGCCACGCAGGGAAGACAACTGGAAGCTGTCGACGATCGAGCCGTCGCCCAGTACGGCAGCGGCGTCGAAGTCAGGGGCTTGGCGGTTGACCAGAATGCTCATGAAGAACTCCTTGGAAGCGAAGATGGGAAAGGGTTGAAATTCGATGTGCCCAAGCTTAACGAGGTGGGCCCGATTAGGGAAATACCCTTTGGCAATCCAACCCATAGCCCTCGTCTATCCGCGAACGGCCCATTCGTGCAGAGCACGCAAGGTTGTTACCGGCCATTGCCGTGGTTCCCGAGCGTCTGCAAAGCCGGTACTGTCAGCACGTTTCCCCTGTCTCGGAGTTATCCATGCCTGTCCCTGCACTGTCCGGCCCGCAATACTTGCGCGAGGGCCTGAAAATGGTCTTGTCTCCTGGGCTGCGCTTGTTCGTGTTGCTGCCATTGAGCATCAACCTGGTGCTGTTCGTGGGCCTGATCTACTTCGCCGGCCACCTGTTCAGCGGGTGGGTCGACCACCTCATCCAGAGCCTGCCCAGCTGGCTGGGTTTCCTCAGCTTCATACTCTGGCCGCTGTTCGCCGTGCTCGTAGCGTTCATGGTGTTCTTCAGCTTCACCATGCTGGCCAACATCATCGCCGCTCCTTTCAACGGATTTCTCTCCGAGAAGGTCGAAGTGGTGGCGCGGGGCAAGGACGATTTCCCCGCCTTCCGCTGGACCGAACTGTTCGAAATGATCCCGCGCACGCTGGCCCGCGAAGCGCGCAAGCTCGGCTATTTCCTGCCGCGCGCACTGGCACTGTTCGTGCTGTCGTTCATCCCGATGCTCAATATCATTGCCGCCCCTCTGTGGTTGCTGTTCGGGGTCTGGATGATGGCTATCCAGTACATCGATTACCCTGCCGACAACCACAAGATGAGTTGGCAGGACATGCTCGCCTGGCTGCGCCAGAAGCGCTGGCGCAGCCTCAGTTTCGGCGGCATCGTTTATCTGGCGTTGCTGATTCCGGGGGTGAACGTGTTGATGATGCCTGCAGCGGTGGCAGGCGCGACATTGTTCTGGGTGCGCGAGCGACAATAGCCTTTGACGTAGAACCACTGGTCGTTAATGACTGCGACCAGTCCGAAATCTACTATTCTCCCTCTAACAAAGAGCTTTCACGGCAGCGACTCTCGTAAAGAAATATTCTTCAACTCTCGCCAGCTTTACCCCACACCGCCGTTGATCAAGCCATACCAAAAGACCTTACATCGCTTCTTGAAGATGTAACCTGTGCACTCCAGTAGTCAGGTTGATTTGAAACTATCACCTTGAAATACTGGAGCAATACAACTATGAATCGGAAATTGGCAGCGGAGTTTCTCGGCACATTCTGGTTGGTGTTCGGCGGTTGTGGAAGCGCGATATTCGCTGCCAAATTTCCAGAACTGGGAATCGGATTTGCTGGCGTATCACTGGCTTTTGGTTTGACCGTCCTCACCATGGCTTATGCCGTAGGCCCTATTTCGGGTGGACATTTCAATCCTGCCGTTACAATCGGGCTATGGGCGGGCGGCCGGATCTCACCCAGTGAAGTCATGCCCTACGTGGTGGCCCAGGTTGTCGGCGCTGTCGCCGCGGCCGCAGCGCTCTACACGATTGCCTCCGGAGTTCCCCTGTTCGAAACGGGTGGGTTCGCCGCGAACGGGTACGGCGATTTGAGTCCCGGCAACTATTCCCTGGCTTCCTGCCTGTTCGCCGAAGCCTTGCTGACGTTTTTCTTTTTGCTGATCATCATGAAGGTCACCAGCACCAATGCGCCGGCAGGCTTTGCTCCACTGGCCATCGGCCTTGCCCTGACGCTCATCCATCTTGTGTCCATCCCCATCACCAACACCTCTGTGAACCCTGCACGAAGTACCGGGCCAGCCTTGTTCGCCGGCGGGCCTTATATCGCGCAACTGTGGCTGTTCTGGCTTGCCCCCGTGGTCGGTGGGTTGCTGGGTGGATGGGTCGGGCGGGCGATGGGCGAAAAAAATGATCTGAAGATCCCTGCTCATGTGTAGGCCTGGTCGGTTGCTCATGAAACTTTGCCAGGCAGCCGTGAACTTGCTCCCACGTCGCAATTGCAACCATCGCGAGGCTGTGATGATTCCGACTCTTTCCGCTGATAAACGATTGAAACACTGGCATGTATCGTGGCACATCCGAGAACGCGAAATCTTCTGTGTGGAATGCGGGGGCCTGCAGACGTATTCAACATCTTCCCAGCCTTTCAATTCGAATCATTTGGCGAAATGCCGCAATGACAGCTGCGAGCCTCAACATCCATGGCAAGAATTGCGCGAGATATTGTTCGACTGGAAACTTGAAGTCATAAAAACCTCATGAAAGCGCCACACCTGTGCAATACATGGCGTCGAAAATGAGCCGATGACAGCTCCCTCTCTGCATATCACCCTGGTCACCGAAACCTTCGCCCCCGAGATCAACGGGGTCGCCAGTACGCTCGAATATCTGTGCGAAGGGTTGCGCCGTCGCGGACACCGAGTGGATGTGGTGCGTCCGCGACAGGCGCAGGACACAGGCCTGGCTGACGATGTGATGCTGTGTCGCGGCTGGCCGATTCCCGGGTATCCGGGTCTGCAGTGGGGCGAGTCGTCCAGGCGGCGGTTGGTGCGGCTCTGGCGCTCGAGGCGACCCGACGTGGTGTATGTCGCCACGCCGGGGCCTTTGGGCTTGAGCGCACTGCGCGCGGCACGGCTGCTGGGTATCGCGGTGGTCAGCGGCTTTCATACCAACTTCCAGCAATACGCCGCACAAAGCGGGTTGGGGCTGTTGGCGCGTGTGGTGACGCATTATCTGCGCTGGTTCCACAACCGTACGCAGATGACCCTTGTGCCCAGTCACGGCCAACGCCTCGAGTTGCAGCGACGTGGCTTCGAGCGATTGCAGCTACTGGCGCGCGGCGTCGATGCTCAGCTGTTCCATCCTGCGCGGCGCAGCGCCGAGTTGCGCCAACGCTGGGGGCTGGCGGAGGGTGACCTGGCGGTGATCCATGTCGGACGCCTGGCATGGGAAAAGAATCTGGACCTGCTCGCGCGTACCTTCAGCCATCTGCAGGCGCGGCATCCGCAGCGGGTGATGAAGTTGATCGTGGTAGGTGACGGCGGGCGGCGAAGCAACCTGCAGCAGAAGATGCCCGAGGCGATCTTCTGCGGGGCATTGCGCGGCGAGGTGCTGGCTGAACACTATGCCAGCGGTGATATCTTCGTCTTTCCCAGCCTCACTGAAACCTTCGGCAATGTGGTGCTGGAAGCGCAGGCATCAGGGCTGGCCGTGGTGGCCTACGATGAGGCCGCCGCCGCGCAGCACATTCGCCACGGGCACAGCGGCGCGCTGGCCATGCCGGGCGACGAAGCGGCGTTTCTCGACGCAGCGGGCTGGCTGCTGGAAAACGAAGAAAATTTGCGGCGGGTCCGCCTCAATGCACGTCGACATGCCAACCGTCAGGGCTGGGAGGCCATCGTCGAGCAGTTCGAGAAGCAACTGACGAGTGCGTGCTTCCTGAGGTCTTCTGCGGATCTCGCAAACACCGCGGCACCTCTTCGCGGCCAATGACCGCTCCAACGGATGCTTCGCGCCCATGAGCCTGATCAGTGTGGGAGCGGCCCGTGGCCGCGAAAAGCGCGCCGCGCAGTGCCAGCAGATAACGCATCAACCCTTTGCGGCCGCTGACCGCTCCTACAGGGGTAGCGATGTGGCGGGGCAAAAAAAACGAGCACGTCGCTGACGTGCCCCTTTTTTGCATCTGCGCCTGGCCGCTCGCAAGAGCGCCTTGCTCAGATCAGTGGTGATGACCACCCTCGCCGTGAACGTGGCCGTGCGCGATTTCTTCCTGGCTGGCGTCGCGGATGTCGACGACCTTGACCTTGAAGTGCAGGCGCTGACCGGCCAACGGGTGATTGCCGTCGACGGTGACGTCGTCGCCATCCAGATCGCGGATGGTCACGATCTGCATCTGGCCATCCGGCGCGGACGCGTGGAACTGCATGCCCACTTCCAGCTCGTCGACGCCTTCGAACATGCTGCGCGACAAGGTGCTGACCAGCTCGGCCGCGTACTCGCCATAGGCATCTTCAGGCTCGATGGCCACGTCCAGGTCGTCGCCGACCTGCTTGCCGTCCAGAGCCTTTTCCAGGCCGGGGATGATGTTACCAGCGCCCTGCAGATAGACCAGCGGCGCGCCGCCGGCGGAGCTGTCGATAACCTCACCGGCGTCGTTGGTCAGGGTGTATTCGATGGAGACAGCCTTGTTGGCGGCGATCAGCATGAGGTAAGACCTTTTGCATAAGAATGTAGAACGACCAAGTGTAACCAAGGGTTGGCTTGAAAGCGAACCCACTCGGCCAGTGGTCGACCGGACACAATGCGCGCGGCCTTTAGGCCTGCTGCACGCATCTTGAGGTTATGACTGCCCACGGCGCGATTCGTTTCTACTTGCGGGCTGTGGCGTGATGCTTGTAGCGTGCAGCCCGAAGCTCACCCGAGAAGCTCGCATGCAAACATTTTTCATCGCGCCGACCGATTTCGGCGTCGGCCTGACCTCCATCAGCCTGGGGCTGGTGCGGACCCTGGAACGCGCCGGCCTGAAGGTCGGCTTCCTCAAGCCCATTGCCCAGCCACACCCCGGCGATCAGGGCCCGGAGCGCTCGACCGAACTGGTGGCCCGTACCCATGGCCTGCAACCACCCAAGCCCCTGGGCCTGGCCCATGTGGAGCGCATGCTGGGCGATGGTCAGCTCGACGAATTGCTTGAAGAGATCCTGACGCTGTACCAGCAGGCTTGCCTGGGCAACGATGTGGTCATCGTCGAAGGCATGGTGCCCACCCGCCACGCCAGCTATGCCGCCAGGGTCAACCAGCACCTGGCGAAAAGCCTGGATGCCGATGTGATTCTGGTGTCGAGCGCCGAGAACGAAGTGCTCGCCGAGCTTTCCGGACGGGTCGAGCTGCAGGCGCAGTTGTTCGGTGGCCCGCGTGATCCGAAGGTGCTGGGCGTCATCCTCAACAAGGTGCGTACCGATGAAGGCATGGACGTCTTCGCCGCCCGCCTCAAGGAACACTCGCCCCTGCTGCGTGGCGGCGATTTTCGCCTGCTCGGCTGCATTCCCTATCAATCCGACCTGAACGCACCCCGCACGCGTGACGTGGCCGAGCTGCTCGGCGCCCAGGTGATCAACGCCGGTGACTACGAGCAGCGGCGGATGAACAAGATCATCATCTGCGCGCGGACGGTGCTCAATACCGTGCAGCTGCTCAAGCCGGGGGTTCTGGTAGTTACCCCGGGCGACCGTGACGACATCATTCTGGCAGTGAGCCTGGCCGCCATGAACGGCATGCCCCTGGCCGGGCTGCTGCTGACCAGCGATACGCTACCCGACCCACGCATTCTCGAGCTGTGTCGGGGCGCCTTGCAGGCCGGCCTGCCGGTGCTGTCGGTGAGCACGGGCTCCTACGACACTGCCACACGCCTGAACCAGCTGAACAAGGAAATTCCGATTGATGACCGCGAACGTGCGGAGATCATCACCGATTTCGTCGCCGGCCATCTGGATGCCCAGTGGTTGCACCAGCGCTGTGGCACCCCGCGCGAACTGCGGCTGTCACCGGCGGTGTTCCGTTATCAGTTGATCCAGCGCGCGCAACAGGCCGACAAGCGCATCGTGCTGCCCGAAGGTCACGACCCCCTGACCATCCAGGCGGCCGCCATCTGCCAGACGCGCGGCATTGCACGCTGCGTGCTGCTGGCCAAGCCGGCCGAGGTGCAGGCGGTTGCCAGCGCCCATGGCATCGCGCTGCCCGACGGGCTGGAGATCCTCGATCCCGACCTGATCCGCGGTCGGTACGTGGAGCCGATGGTTGCGCTGCGCAAAAGCAAAAGCCTGAACGCGCCCATGGCCGAGCAGCAGCTGGAAGACAACGTGGTGATCGGCACCATGATGCTGGCCCTGGATGAAGTGGATGGTCTGGTGTCAGGCATCGTCCATTCCACCGCCAACACCATCCGCCCGGCCCTGCAGCTGATCAAGACCGCGCCCGGCTGCAGCCTGGTGTCCTCGGTGTTCTTCATGCTGTTCCCCGATCAGGTGCTGGTGTATGGCGACTGCGTGATGAACCCGCACCCCAGCGCTGCGGAATTGGCAGAAATCGCCCTGCAGAGCGCCGACTCCGCCGAAGCCTTCGGCATTGCCGCGCGGGTGGCGATGATCAGCTATTCGAGTGGCAACTCTGCCAGTGGCGAAGAAGTCGAGAAGGTGCGTGAGGCCACCCAGCTGGCCCAGGAGATCCAGCGCGACCTGCTGATCGACGGCCCGCTGCAGTACGATGCGGCCGCCAATGAAAACGTGGCGCGCCAGCTGGCCCCGGACAGTCGGGTCGCCGGCCGCGCGACGGTGTTCGTGTTTCCCGACCTGAACACCGGCAACACCACGTACAAGGCGGTCCAGCGCAGCGCCGATTGCGTGAGCCTGGGGCCGATGCTGCAAGGGCTGCGCAAACCGGTCAACGACCTGCCGCGTGGCGCTCAGGTCGACGACATCGTCTACACCATTGCCCTGACCGCCATCCAGGCCAACCGCACCATCGACCTTTAGGACCCTTCCCTTGAAAACCCTTACCGGCCTGTGCGCCGCACTGTTGCTGGCGCTGAACACCATCGTTTGCTGCACGCCGCTGTTCGTCGTCAGCCTGATCAAGCTGTGCCTGCCGTTCGCGGCGGCGCAGCGTGTGACCGACGAACTGATGCGCCACATCCACGAAGCCTGGATCAGCAACAACAAGGCCTGGATGAACCTGCTCGGCGGTATCCACTGGAAAGTCGAGGGCTTGCAGGGCCTGGACTACCAGCATTCCTACCTGGTGACCAGCAACCACCAGAGTTGGGTCGATATCCTGGTGCTGCAATACGTGCTGAACCGGCGCATTCGTCCGCTGAAGTTTTTCCTCAAGCGCGAGCTCATCTGGGTGCCGGTAATCGGCCTGGCCTGGTGGGCGCTCGGCTTCCCGTTCATGAAGCGCTATTCCAAGGCCTATCTGGCCAAGCATCCGGAAAAGAAAGGCGAAGACCTGCTCACCACGCGCCGCGCCTGCGCCAAGTTTCGCGGCAAGCCGACCGCCATCTTCAACTTCGCCGAAGGCACACGCTTCACGCCGGCCAAGCACGCGGCGCAGGCATCACCGTTTCGCCATCTGCTCAAGCCCAAGGCCGGTGGCATTGCCTTCGTGCTCGATGCCATGGGCGAGCAACTGCAGTCGATGGTCAACGTGACGCTGTTCTACCCCCAGGGTGCTCCCGGCTTCTGGGATCTGCTGTGCGGTCGGGTGGGCGAGATCCATGTGCTGTTCGAAGAACTGCCGATTCCCGCGCAGTTCATCGGCCACAGCTACGATCAGGACGAAGAGTACCGGGCTCGGTTCCAGGCCTGGGTCAACGCGCTGTGGACGCAGAAGGACGCGACGCTGGAACGACTCGAAACGGACTGATCGCCCACAAAAAATCCCGCTGCCAGAGCGGGATTTTTCATGGGCGAGCCAGGGGTTACTGCTGCGGGTACTGCTGGCCTGGAATCGGCTTGAGGTTGACTTCGACGCGGCGGTTCTGGGCGCGGCCATTGGCGTCGGCGTTGCTGGCGATTGGCTGGTCGGGACCTGCGCCGCGGACCGACAGGCGTGAGCCATCGACACCCTGCGAAGTCAGATAATTGCTGACCGCCTGGGCCCGTTGCAGCGACAGGTCCATGTTGTGCTGGCGGCTGCCGGTGCTGTCGGTGTAGCCGACGATCTCGATGTTGTTCTCGTTGAACTGCTTGAAAGAATTGCCCAGGTTGTTCAATGGCGAGTAGAAGCTGCTGGAGATATTCGACGAGTCGGTGGCGAAGGTGATGTTGCCCGGCATGATCAGCTTGATCTGATCGCCCTGGCGCTGCACTTCGACCCCGGTGTTGGCCATGCTTTCACGCAATGCCGCTTCCTGGCGGTCGGCGTAATAGCCATAGCCTGCCGAAGCGGCACCTGCCACGGCAGCGCCGATCAGGGCACCCTTGCCACGGTTGTTGTGGTCGATGGCGGCACCGGCCACGGCACCGGCCAGTGCACCCAGCCCGCCATACTTGGCGGTCTTGCTGATGCCCGAAGAACCCTGGGCCTGGCCCTGGTTTTCATACGGATTCTGCGACGCGCACCCGGACAACAGGGCGATGGCAGCGGCGGCAGTGATCAAGCGACGCGAGGTAAACATGGGCAACTCCTACTACAAGGCGGAAATCTGCAAAACAGAATGCGGCGGGTCATGGACCTCTGACTGCTTTGGACGGCAAAACCCGGGAAAGATTCCCCACACCGGGCCGACCAGGCTCGACGCCTGCGGCTTGCAAAGAGCCGCTTAAAAATGCACGCCGAAGCTGAGTTCGAGGAAGTCGCGGTCATCCACCGTGGTGTACTTGCCGTCGAAGAAGTTGGTGTACGACAGGCTCGCCGTGTAGGTGTTCTGGTACTCGGCGTCGAGCCCGAGGCTGACCGCCTTGCGACCTTCCTCGAAGTTGCCGCCGGGGCTCGGCGAATAGCCGGACACATCGTGCGACCACGCCACGCTGGGGTGCAGGTTGATCCCGGCGAGCACGCTGTTGTAGTCCCAGATGGCACGGGCGCGATAGCCCCATGCGGTGCTGGTGGTGAAACCGCCGTCGGTGCAGTTGCGCGAACGATTGCTGGTCGAGGCACCTGGACCCGCAGCGGCCAGGGTAGCGCTGTTGAGCAGGGTTGCGCAGGTGTCCAGGCCGTTGGTGGCGGGCAAAGCGCCAGGTCCATGCACCGCGTCGCGACCGTAGCGCATGCGCGAACTGCTCTCCAGGCCACCCACGTGGGTGACGCCCACCTCGCCCACCACCGTCAACCGGTCTGCGCCCATGACCCGATCGAAAAAATGCGTCAGGGTGGTCTGCAGCTGGGTGATTTCCTTGCGGCGGTAGCCCTTCAAGTCCTGGCCGGGGGTGCCGTCGAGCAGCGACGCATTGCTGTAGGTGCCGCCCAGTGGGCGCACACCGGCATAGAGAATGTCGGTGGTGTTGAGCTGCACCGGTGCATTGGGCCGGTAGCTGACTTCGCCACTCCAGGCGGAGCCGGTAGCCAGCGTGGTGGAAAAGCTCAGCCCGTAAAGGCGAATGTCTTCGGGGTAGTCGTAGAAGTAGCCGGAATTGCCGGCCACCAGCAACGGCCCCAAAGCCCCGGCGCGCGACGCTGCCGCGTAGGTCGTGGTCGATGCCCCGGTTGCGTTGAACATCGGCGCGCGGCTGTGATAGTTCATGAAGTAGGCACCGAACTCGGTGTCCAGTGGGTCGTAGTTGTAGTGCAGCGCCACGCCGAACTGGCCGCTGTCGCGTGCATCGCGGTCTGCACCACGGCGCACCAGCACGCCTTCCTCGTTGACGTCCACACCGGCAGCGGCAAGCCCTGGAAGAGCGGCAGCCGGCAACCCCGAGCGCTCGCCCAGCACACGCAGGTTATCGCTGCAGCCATCGGCGGTAACGTCTGCCTGGGCGAAGAACGTGCCGCAGTTGTCAGCCACCGTCTGGTCCCATTCGAGCTGGTAGAAGGCCTCGGCCGAGAGATTGTCGGTCAGGCTCTGCGAGACGTAGAACAGATTGACCGGGACCAGCCCTTCCTTGATCTCGGCACCGGGTCGGCGCAAGGCCGAGACGTCAATCGGGTTGAGGGCATTGATGCCATTCTGGATGAAGGTGCTCTCGCCCCAGTTGACCACCTGCTTGCCCAGGCGAACGGCGCCTGGCTGATCGCCGATGGCGTAGTTGTGGTAGACGAACGCGTCGAGAAGCTGCGCGCCGGAGGACTGCGCGGCCTCCTTGCGGTTGGCGTCGCTGATGTCCTTGAAGGGACGGCCTTCGTCCTTGAGTTCGAAGTCGTACCAGTACTTGCCGCGAATGAAGACGCCGCTGTCGCCGTATTTCAGTTCCAGGTCGTGCATCCCCTTGAAGACCTTGGAAAAGGTTTCACCCTTTTTGAAGTTCAAGCGACCGTCGTCGGCGGTCTGCGACAGGCCTGCGCCACCATTGTTGACGCCGATCAGGTTGCGGTTTGCCCCGGCCGTGGACCAGCTGGCGCCGACCGACAGCGAGGTATCGAACTGACCCTCGATTTCGCCGATGTTGAAGCTGACGGCAAGCGCCGGCCCGGCGAGCGTCGCCAAACCGACTGCCAGGGGTAATCTGCCCCGGCGACAGGGCAGGTGTACTGAATTCATCGACGCTGTTCCATTTTCGTGGTGGTGCTGGCAAGAGGCGCTGCGCGGCCATTATAGCCAGCCAGGAGCGATATCCGAGGCCAGCGCGCGGCAGGTTTCAGCGGATTTCGCTCAGGGCGATCTTCACGCCCAGCGCCACCAGGACCACGCCCATGGCACGGTCGAACCAATGCCCCATGCGCGCAAAGCCTTCGCGTATCCGGCGCTGACTGAACAGCATGGCCACCAGGCAGAACCACAGCGCCGTGGCCAGCGCCAGATACACGCCGTAACCGGCCTGGACCGGCAGCGGCGTGTGCGGACTGATCACCACGGTAAACAGGGAAAGAAAGAACAACGTGGCCTTGGGGTTCAGGCCATTGGTCATGAAACCGGCCATGTAGGCGCCCTTTGGCGTGCGCTCAACCGGCGCGGCGCTGTCGGCCTGCACACCGACCGCGGCCGGCTTGGCGCGCAGGGCCTTGAAACCGATGTAAAGCAGGTACGCCGCAGCGGCCCACTTCAGCACATTGAACAGCACGATGGACTGGGACACGATCAGGCCGATCCCCAGCAGTGAGTAGCCCACATGGACGAAGATGGCCGTGCCCACCCCCAGCGCGGTCCACAGACCGGCCCGGCGCCCGTGGCTGACGCTTTCGCGCACCACCACCGCAAAATCCGGACCCGGGCTGGCCACCGCCAGCAAGTGGATGAAGGCAACGGTGAGAAATTCGGTCCAGTACATGACGGCAGGCTCCAGGCGCGGCAGATGCAAACGCGGTGATTGCAAAAAACAGCCCCGGACGCTACCTCAGGTCAGCAGGCCAGGGCCACAAGATTTTCATCCAGCAGCTATGGTAGAACATCCACATCCACTTCAAGAGGTTCACCCATGCCCGCCACCCGTGCCGCCTTCCTCGACTACAGCTCCCTGGACCTGGGTGACCTGGACCCTGCCGCGCTCAAGGCCTGCTTCGAAGACCTGCAGCTCTACCCCAGCACGACGCCTGAGCAACTGCCCGAGCGCCTGCGCGGCCTGAACGTGGTCATCAGCAACAAGATCGCCCTGGATGCCGCAACCCTGCAGGCAAGCCCGGACCTCAAGCTGGTACTGGTGTCGGCCACGGGCACCAACAACGTTGACCTGGAAGCCGCGCGCAAGCTGGGCATCACCGTGTGCAACTGCCAAGGCTACGGCACCCCTTCGGTGGCCCAGCACACCTTGATGCTGTTGCTTGCCCTGGCCACCCGACTGCCTGACTATCAGCGCGCCATTGCGGGCGGCAAATGGCAGCAGGCCAAGCAGTTCTGCCTGCTGGATTTCCCCATCGTCGAACTGGAAGGCAAGACCCTCGGCCTGCTGGGCCACGGCGAACTCGGTGGCGCGGTTGCCAGGCTGGCCGAAGCCTTCGGCATGCGTGTGCTGTCGGGGCAGATTCCCGGCCGCCCGGCACGCGCCGATCGCCTGCCGCTGCATGAGCTGCTGCCGCAGATCGACGCGCTGACCCTGCACTGCCCGCTCAACGAGCACACCCGACACATGATCGGCGCACCCGAGCTGGCGTTGCTCAAGCCCAGCGCCTTTGTGGTCAACACTGCGCGCGGCGGCATCATCGACGAGCAGGCCCTGGCCGATGCCTTGCGCCGCGGGCACCTGGGCGGCGCGGCCACCGACGTGCTCAGCGTCGAGCCACCGGTAGACGGCAACCCGCTGCTGGGCGACGACATCCCACGCCTGATCATCACCCCGCACAGTGCGTGGGGCAGTGTCGAGGCGCGCCAGCGGATCATTGGCCAACTGGCAGAAAACGCCACGGCGTTCTTCGCCGGCCAGCCCATCCGCAGCGTCTGAAACCGGCCCCGGTCTGCTAGAATCCGCGCTTTTGCCAGGAGCCCTCCCATGGACCCGCGCAGTGAAGTGCTGCTTCGTCAGGCCAGTTTGTTTCAAGGTCAGCTGTTGTTGGCCGGGCTGCCTGCCGACGACCTCTTCGGCCAGCTGCCGAACGCCGCCGGCTGGTGCTGGCATGCCGGCGACCAGGCAGCGCTGGAGGCACGCTTCGAAGGCCGCAGCCATTTCGGCGTGAATATTCCCGAGACGGCGTTCGAGGGTGCAGTGCTGTTCCTGCCCAAATCCCGTGACCTCACCAGCTACCTGCTCAATGCCCTGGCCTCCCGCTTACAAGGGCGCGAGCTGTACCTGGTCGGCGAGAAGCGTGGCGGCATCGAGGGCGCGGCGAAGCTGCTGCATGCCTTCGGCAAGCCGCGCAAGCTGGACAGCGCACGGCATTGCCAGCTCTGGCAGGTGACGGTCGAACAGGCACCACCGGCCGTGGATCTGGAAAGCCTGGCGCAGCGCTATGAGCTGCAGATTGCCGATGAGCCGTTGACCGTGGTCAGCCTGCCGGGTGTCTTCAGCCATGGTCGGCTGGACCGTGGCACCGAACTGCTGCTCGATCACATCGGCGGCCTCCCTCGCGGCCATCTGCTGGACTTCGGCTGCGGTGCCGGCGTGATCGGCGCCAGCCTCAAGCGGCGCTACCCGGACAACCAGCTGACCCTGCTCGATGTCGATGCCTTTGCCACGGCCAGCAGCCGCCTGACGCTGGCAGCCAACGGTCTGGATGCCGACGTCATCACCGGCGACGGTATCGACGCCGCGCCGCTGCATCTGGATGCCATCATCAGCAATCCGCCGTTCCATGCCGGGGTGCACACCAGCTACCACGCTGCGGAGAACCTGCTGGAAAAATCCAGCCAACATCTGAAAAAAGGTGGCGAACTTCGCTTGGTAGCCAACAGCTTCCTGCGCTATCAACCGCTGATCGAAGGTGCTTTCGGGCGCTGCCAGACGCTCTCCGAGGGACGCGGTTTCAAGATTTACAGGGCTGTCAAATAGCGAAATATTTTCTTGCCCTATCGTCATCGCCTAGGCAGAATCCGCACCGTCCTAGGGGAGTAGTCTCCCGCGAGCGCCAGCTCGCATGGCACGCGTCAACATACTTGGCCCTCAGGCCATGGCGCGTGCGACCCAGCGGCCGCACAGACGGCCCGGGTTTGACAAGACCTATGACACGCACACCTTACCCGGGGCGGGGAGGCTGTTCGTGTCATAGCCGTGTCGACCCGCCCCCATAGGAACGCTCCTGATGTTGGAATCCCTGCTTGTCCCTACCGGGCTGGTGGCCTTGGCCGAAATTGGCGACAAGACCCAGTTGCTCGCGCTGATCCTTGCGGCACGCTTTCGCAAGCCCTGGCCGATCATCGCTGGCATCGTCGCCGCAACCCTGGCCAACCATGCGGCGGCAGGTGCAGTGGGGGCCTGGTTCAGCGGCTTCTTCTCCGACGCTGCCTTGCACTGGATCCTGGCGGCAAGCTTCGCCGCGACCGCTCTGTGGACCCTGATACCGGACAAGATCGACGACGACGAAGCCACCACCGCACGGCGCTACGGGCCGTTCATGACCACGCTGATCGCGTTTTTCATCGCCGAGATCGGCGACAAGACCCAGGTCGCGACGGTGATGCTGGCAGCTCAGTATCCGCACCTGCTGATGGTCATCATCGGCACCACGCTGGGCATGTTGATTGCCAATGTCCCGGTGGTGCTGGCGGGCAATTTTGCCGCCGACAAGTTGCCGCTGACGCTGATCCGCCGGCTGGCTTCGGGGGCGTTTTTCATCCTGGCGTTCGTTGCGGTGTATCAGGCGATGAAGGTCAGCGGCTGGGTATAAAAAGTGCGGGGATCGGCGGCGCGGCTTTCGCGGCCGCTGACCGCTCCTACAGAGGTTGGCGTGGGAGCGGTCAATGCCCGCGAATCAGACGCCGCGATACATCAGGACTTCTTCGCCTGTTCGTACAACGGCATGACTTTGGGAATGGCCGCCTGCAATGACGATATCCGGCTGGCTGAGGCCGGGTGCGTGCTCATGAATTCCGGTGGCGAGTTGCTGCCCGCCGCTGCCGTCATTTTGTTCCACAGGGTGATGGCGGCATTGGGGTCGTACCCCGCGCGCGCTGCCAACTCCAGCCCGAACAGGTCGGCTTCGTTCTCGTTGCTGCGGCTGTTGGGCAAGGTCAGGCTGTAGTTGACCACGGTATCGGCCAGCTTCAGGCTGTCTTCGCCCAGCCCCAGCAGCGCCCCTGCCCCGTTGCGTGCCATCTGGATGCCGTAGGCCTTGGACATCGACTCGCGGCCGTGCTCACGCAAGGCATGCGCGATTTCATGGCCCATCACGGCGGCGATCTCGTCGTCGGTGAGTTTCAGTTTGTCGATCAGGCCGGTGTAGAAGATGATCTTGCCGCCGGGACCGCAGTTGGCGTTGAGCTCGTCGCTCTTGATCAGGTTCACTTCCCATTGCCACTGTGCCGAATCCGGACGCAGCTTGGGCGCTTGGGCGATCAGCCGATCGGCGATGGTCTGCACGCGCTTGGCTTCGGCGCTGGTCTTGTCGAGCACGCCCTTGCCGCTGGCCTCGGTCAAGGTCTGCTGGTAGGACTGGGCGTACATCTTGTTCACCTCGTCGGTGGACAACATGCTGAACATGTATTGCTTGCGCTCCACACCCACCGCGCCTGAGCTGGTGGTGTTGACGGCCTGACAACCGGCCAGCAGAAGGCTGACGGCCAAGGTGGCCGGAATGAAGAACTTGCCCATTTGGACTCTCCTGGGAAACCTGGCGGGTATCCTACACGGTGAGTATCGGACACGACACCTGCGCAAGCAGTCCGGCCGATGCACTGCGGTGCCTGTTTCGCGGCCGATGACCGCTCCTACAGTTGCTCCGCGCAAACCCGTAGGAGCGGTCCGTGGCCGCGAAACA
>NZ_JACYVB010000010.1:0-172027 GCF_014842095.1 Pseudomonas sp. CFBP 13719
GCGAAGGGCGCACCGCGGTCTGCCTGATGCACCGCAGCGCCTTTTCGCGGCCACGGACCGCTCCTACGGGTTGGCCAGGCCGACGGCTATCAGCCCTCCCAGCGCCGGAATAATGCACTGGCGTTGACGCCGCCGAAGCCGAAGCCGTTGGACAGGGCGTAAGTCATCGCTGTCTTGCGGGCGATCGGACCGACCAGATCGAGCCCGTCGGCCGCTTCATCCGGCGTCTTCAGGTTCAGCGTCGGCGGTGCAATCTGATCGCGCAAGGCCAGCACGGTAAAGATGGCCTCGATTCCACCGGCGGCGCCCAGCAGGTGGCCGGTGGCCGACTTGGTCGAAGTGATGGCAAGGCCGGCCCGAGTGCCGAACAGGGCGCGAATGGCCGCCAGCTCACCCTTGTCGCCGACTGGCGTGGACGTCGCGTGGGCATTGATGTGCTGCACGTCTTGCGCGTCGATGCCGCCCTGGCGCAGGGCCTGTTCCATGGCCCGGCGGGCTCCGCTGCCATCTTCCGGGCCGGCCGTCAGGTGGTAGGCGTCGGCACTGGTGCCGTAGCCCACCAGTTCCGCCAGCGGCGTTGCGCCTCGGGCCAACGCGTGTTCGAGCGATTCGATCACCAGCAGGCCCGCCCCCTCAGACATCACGAACCCGTCGCGATCCTGGTCGAACGGCCGCGATGCCTCGCTCGGCCGGTCGTTGAACCCTGTGGACAGCGCACGCGCGGCCGCGAAACAGCCCAGGGTGACGCGGTCGATGGCCGCCTCGGTTCCGCCACAGATGGCAATGTCGGCTTCACCGCTGCGGATCAGTCGAGCGGCATCGCCGATCGCCTGCACGCCAGCGGCGCACGCGGTGACCGGGGCGCCCAGGGGGCCTTTGAATCCATTGCTGATGGACACGTGCCCGGCCGCCATGTTGGCCAGGAACGATGGCGCCGTGAACGGTGACAACCGTCGCGGTCCGCGCTCGTCGGTCGTGCGCACGGCCCCGGCGAGCGCGCCGAAGCCGCCCACGCCCGAGCCGATGACGGTCGCCGTGCGCTGCTGCTGGGCTTCACCGGTGGGGTGCCATCTGGCCTGGGCCAGCGCTTCATGCGCGGCGACCAGGGCGAACTCGATGAAGCGGTCCATCTTCTTGCGCTCCTTGGCCGGTATCAGCGCCTGCGCGTCGTAGCCTGCCACCGGGTCGGCCTCCAGCGTGGGAACCTGCCCAGCCACGGCGACCCCGGTACCTTCACCGATGTGCGCAGGCAGAGGGCTGATGCCCGACGCGCCCGCCAACAGTCGGCGCCAGACCTCGTAGACGCCGCATCCCAGCGGCGTTACCAGCCCGGTACCGGTGACGACGATGCGTTTCTGACCCTGTCGATTGTTCATGGGTGTTTCTCCAAGCCTGTCATTGGATGACGTGTTGAACGGGTATCCGGACGAATGCGGAACCAGATGGAATACATCGCGGGAAGGAATATCAGGGTCATGACCGTCCCGCCGAACGTGCCCCCTATGAGGGTGTAGGCTAAGGTGCCCCAGAACACCGAATGGGTCAGCGGGATGAACGCCAGGATCGCCGCCAGCGCCGTCAGCAGCACCGGTCGCGCGCGCTGCACGGTGGCTTCGACCACGGCGTGAAAGGGTTCCAGACCCGCCTTTTGATTGAGGTCGATCTGCCCGATCAGGATCAGTGTGTTGCGCATCAGAATCCCAGACAGCGCGATCAGCCCGACCAGGGCATTGATGCCGAACGGCTGGTTGAACAGCAGCAGTGTAGGCACTACGCCGATCAGCCCCAGGGGTGCGGTGAGGAACACCATGGTCATGGCTGACATCGAGCGGGTCTGCAGGATGATGATCAGCAGGGTGATGGCGATCATGATCGGAAACAGCGGTACCAGTGCGGCGGTGGCCTTGGCGGACTCTTCGATGGAGCCTGCCTGTTCGATGCGGTAGCCGTCGGGAAGCGTGGCGATGATCGGCGCCAGCGCCTTCGTCAATTGACTGGAAACATCCGGCGGCTGCAGGTGCTCGGCGATGTCGCCGCGCACGGTCAGGGTCGGCACGCGATCGCGGCGGCGCAGAATCGGATCTTCCATGCGGACCTCGACAGCGCCTATCTGCGACAGCGGGATGCGCTGGCCATTGCCGCCGACGAGGGTGAAGCCTCCGATTTTCGCCGGGTCGAGGCGGATCCCCCCAGCAGCCCGGCCCACCACCTGCACCGAACGAATGTCCTCGCGCACGGCGGTGATCGGTACTCCGGACAACAGGAACTGCAACTGATCGGCGACCGCAGCGGAGCTCAGGCCCAGAGCCTGCAGGCGATCCTGATCGAGGACGAAATGCAACGTCGGCACCCGCGGCCCCCAGTCGAGGTTGACGGTACGCATCATCGCGCTGCCCTGCATGACCGTCTGCACCCTGCCGGCGATTTCGCGCAGCACCTGCGGATCAGGCCCCATGACGCGGTAGGCCACGGGGTAGGGCGAGTAGGGTCCGAACACCAGTTGGGTCACCCGCACCCGCGCCTCGGGTGCCAGGCCGCCCGCCACCGCCGCGCGGATCTTCAGTTTCAGGGCCTCGCGCGCCGCCTGGCTGTCGGTCAGCACGACAATCTTGGCGAACGAGGGGTCCGGAAGTTCGGGCGCCATCGCCAGATAGAACCGCGGCGAACCCTGGCCGATGTAGGCAGTCACGACCTTTGCCGCGTCCTCCTGGCGCAGCCAGGCCTCGATCTTGGCAGTGGCTGCGCTGGTCTGCTCGATGGCCGTGCCATAGGGCATCTGCACCTCGATCAGCACTTCCGGGCGGTCGGAGGTAGGAAAGAACTGCTTCTTGACCTGTGCCATGCCCACGATCGCCAAGCCGAAAGACAGCATCACCATACCTGCCACGGCCCATTTCCATTGGACGACCTGGCTCAGGAACCTGCGAAAACGGTTGTAGTGAGGGGTGTCATAGATCGCCGTGTGACCGCCTTCGACGGCCTCGATTGCCGGCAGCAGCTTCACCCCCAGATAGGGTGTGAACACCACCGCCACCACCCAGGACGCAATCAGCGCGATGCCGACGATCCAGAACATGTTGCTGGTGTACTCGCCGGCCGTGGACTGGGCGAAGCCGTTGGGCATGAAGCCGACAGCGGTCACCAGGGTGCCGGCCAGCATGGGCGCCGCGGTGTGGCTCCAGGCATAGGCCGACGCCTCGATGCGGTCGTAGCCTTCCTCCATTTTCACCACCATCATCTCGATGGCGATGATTGCATCGTCAACCAGCAGTCCCAGTGCCAGGATCAGCGAGCCCAGGGTGATGCGGTCGAAATGCTTGCCGGTGGCTTCCATGACCACGAAGACGATCGCCAGCGTCAGTGGCACCGCCGCCGCAACGACCACGCCGACGCGCCAGCCCATGCTCACGAAGCACACCACCATCACTACCAGCAGGGCGATGAAGAACTTGATCATGAACTCGTTCACTGCCGAACCGATGTTCACCGACTGATCGGTAACCTGCGAAAAAGTCATGCCCAAGGGCATCCCGGCGTTGATTTTCGCGGTTTCGGCGGCCAGCGCCTTGCCCAGGTCCAGACCGTTCCAGCCATCACGCATGACCACGCCGAGAAGCAACGCCGGTTCGCCCTGATGACGCACCATGAATGTGGCGGGGTCTTCGTAGCCGCGCGCAACCGTGGCCACATCGCCCAGCTTGAGCGTGCGCCCGCTGGCGATCACCGGTGTGTCGCGAATGGCATCCAGGCTGTCGAAGGCACCGTCGAGTCGCACCACCACCTGGGGGCCTTTGGTTTCTATGGCGCCTGCGGCGGTCAGCCTGTTCTGTCCGTTCAGGCTTGCGAAGATGTCCTGCGGCGAAACGCCCAGCGTCGCCAGGCGCTCATGGGAAAAGGACACGAAGATCCGCTCGGACTGCTCGCCAATGATATTGACCTTCTTCACCCCAGGCACGTGCAGCACGCGCTGGCGCAGAGATTCGGCTTCACGCACCAGCAGGCGTTGCGGCTCGCCTTGAGCCTTGAGCGCGAACAGGGCGAAGGTGACGTCGGCGAACTCATCGTTGACCATGGGCCCGACCACCCCGGCCGGCAGGCTGCCGGCCGCGTCGCTGAGCTTTTTCCGCGCCTGGTAGAACTCGTCCTCGACCTGAGCAGGCGGGGTCTTGTCCTGCAGAAAGAGGAGGGTGAAGGCAAGACCCGGTCGGGTGTAGGTTTCGCTGCGCTCATACCACTTCAATTCCTGCAGACGCTTCTCCAGAGGCTCGGCCACCAGGTCCTGCATCTGCTGCGCGGTTGCGCCGGGCCAGGCCGTGACCACGGTCATCTGCTTTACCGTGAACGGCGGATCCTCGGCGCGGCCCAGCTTGAAGAACGACAGGGTGCCGACGATGGCGATCAGGAAAATCAGGAACAGCGTCACCGACCGCTCGCGCACGGCGAGGGCGGACAGGTTGAAGCGACTGCCGCTCATGGCTGAGATCCGGCCTGGACGCGCAGATCCTGCGGCGCCACCAGCACTTCCTCGCCCTCATGAAGCAGGTGCGGGCCGAGGGCAACCAACCGCTCACTTGGACGCACGCCGCGCACCGTGGCTGTGTCATCTCCCAGGCCAACGACCTGGATTGACCGCCACGCGATCACCGCCGGCGTGCCCGCGACGATCCACACACCTGGCCCGTTGCCTGGGTCGTGAATGGCGGCCATGGGCACGCTCAGGGCGTCGGCTACCGAAGGCGTCGGGGCAATGGCAAGGGTCACGGTCGAGCCCAGGGGGGCATTGGCCTGTTCGCCGGTCAGCACATAGCGCGCTTCGAAGGTGCGGGTCAGCGGGTCGGCAGCGTCGGCCAGCTGTCGCAGCGTGGCGCTGACGCTGTTGCCGGAGCTGCCGAACAGCCTGGCTTGAGCGGTACTGCCCGGCGCCGGCCGCAGGGTCTCGGGCAGTTGCACGACCGCTTCGCGCGGGCCTGCCTTGGCCAGCTTCACCACAGGTTGTCCGGCGCTCACGACCTGGCCTGGTTCGGCCAGGGTGGCCACGACCACACCGTCGGAATCCGCGGTCAGGGTAGCGTAGCTGGCTTCGTTGCGGCCCACGGCTGCCTGCGCCTGCAGTGCCACCAGATCGGCTCGGGCAGTGTCGGCCGCTGACTTGAAACGGTCGTAGTTGGCAGCGGAAATGGCGCCGCTGGCAACCAGTTGGCGATTGCGCCGCTCATCGTTCGCAGTCTGCGTGGCCAGCGCCTGGGCGGCGGCCACGGCTTGCTCGCGGGCGTTGGACTGCAGTGCCAGGTCGGCGGGGTCGAGTCGCATCAACCGCTGTCCACGGCTGACCGACTGGCCAGCATCGACGAAACGCTCCACGACCTTGCCCCCCACTCGAAAGCCCAGGTCGCTTTGCACGCGCGCTGCCACCACACCGGTAAACGCGCGGTCGACATCCGTTGCATGGCCGGCCTCGATCACCCTTACCAAAGGTGGCTGCTTGCGTGGGTCGACGGTACTGGGCTGGCCGTCGCAGGCGGTCAGAAGCACAGGCAGCAGGCAAATGCCGAGCACTGGAGCGCGAAGCCGAGACATGGGATTCCTTACGCAAGCGGGTAGAAGGAATCCGATTCTGATACTAGTGACCAAATCAGTCAATGGTCACATATCAGGGTGCCAGGCTCCTCAGTATCAACGCGGGCAGTTGCGCGGCGGCGAGCGAGGCGCTCTCGAGGTTGTATTGCAACTGCACTGGACTGATGTAGGGCCGCATCACCAGAAAGATCCCATGGCTCGCTTCGTCCAAAGGCGTCTGATGTTCGAACTCGCCGGTTTCTCTGCCTTCGCGCAGGATCTGCTCGATCAGCCCATGCAGGCGTTGGCCGTGTGCCGCCGCCGAGGGCCAGTTGTCCCGCGCCGCGACAGCGGCGATGTCGTAGAGCTTGCGATCATGGAAGAACAGCTCGCTGCCGGCTTCCACCACGGCCTTGAACAGACGCGTCAGCTTGTCGGACGGGCTGCTGGCTTCGCTCATGGCCTGGTCGACCACGACCATGATCATGGCCAGCCGGCTGGCGCAGATCATTTCGCCGATGGCCTGCTTGGATTCGAAGAACTTGTAGATGTAGGCCTTGGAAAAGCCGATGGCCTTGGCAAGGTCCGACACCGTGGTCTTTTCATAGCCGTAATGGCCGAAATGGGCCATGGCGGCCTCGACGATCTGATCGCGAACGCTGTGATCGGAGGGGCCTCGCGAGGGAAACGTGGGGGACTGACGGGTCATGGCGGCTGTTGGGCTCGATGGGCGGAGATCGACAAAGAGTGACTGTAACCGTCCGTGGTCACAAGTTCATTTGCACTGAGTCGAGCACCTGAGTGGCCGCTCCGATAAAACGCGCGGCGCTCTTGTAGGAGCGGCCAGTGGCCGCGAAAAGGCCCTGGGCCGGCACCTTGACCCGCGCCCAGGGACGCGAGTGCCGACGGGCCGGCCTGGTTCTAGAAATCGACGCTGGCCGACAGCTCATAAGTGCGCGGAGCGCCCAGGCCCAGGCTCTGGGTGAGCGGCATGCCCCAGTAATCCTTGTCGGTCAGGTTGCGCACGTTGGCACGCAAGGTCACGGGTTTGTTGGAGACGTGCGTGGTGTAACGCGCACCGGCATCGAAGAGGGTGTAGCCGGGGACGGACAGGCTGTTGTCGGCGTTGATGTATTGCTCGGAGACGGCCGTGGCATTGGCGGTCAGCGTCAGGCCTTCAAGCAGGGGCGTGTCCCATTCGATGCCGAGCTTGCCCTGCAGTTTGGGATAACCGGTGGCCTTCTTGCCGTCGGTGGCGCCACCGGCACTCTTGGTCACTTCCGGGTCGACGTAGGCGACACCGCCCATCAGCCGCACATCCATCATCTGCGAGCCGAAGAAACCCCACTCCACGCCGCGGTTGCGCTGTTCACCGCCGAACGAATAGATATTGGTGGCCGGGTCAGTGTAGGCATTCGGGCGCTTGATCTCGAACACCGCCAGGGTGTGAGTGAAGGTGCCCAGGTCGAGCTTGAGGCCGACTTCCTTCTGCTTGGACTTGAACGGCGCGAACACATCGCCGGCGTTGGCGGCGCTCGCAGGCGCCGAGGCACCCTTGCTCAGGCCCTCGATGTAGTTGGCATACAGCGACAGGTTGTCGGTGAGCTTGAACAGGATGGCGCCTGCGGGGGAGGTGGCATGGGTATCGTAATTGGGTCGGTTGCGCGCGCCGGTGACGACGCTGAACGTATCGGTGACCACTTCCTGACGGCGTACGCCCGCAGTGACCTGCAGGCGATTGTCGAACATCGACAGGGTGTCGGCGATGCCGTAGCTTTTCAGGTCGTTTTCGGTGTGCGAAACCGGCGGCCACGACTCGGGCGATTTTGCTCCCCAGACAGGGTGGTAGATGTTGGTAGTCACGATTGAATTGGGTACCGCACGAAGACCGAAGTTTTTTTCCTTGTCACTGTATTGGGTAGCGTTCACCGACCACTGGTGATTGATGCCGAACGTATCGAAATGACCACGCAGGCCGACCTCGGCCGAGGTTTTCTCGATTTCGGTTTTCAGCAGCCCCATGGTCGTTCTGAAATCACCCGCCGCATTGATCACGGCCGAGGATATGGCTCCGCTGTATTGGTAATGGGTTTTGCTGGTGCCCACCGCACCGTAGGCCATCACGGCGTCGCTGAGGTCGTACTCGCCGCGCAGGATGACGCCTTTGTCCTTGGTTTCGACGTAGGCCCAGTCGGGGTTGAGCAGCGTTCCCGCTTTCGGCGGCTTGGGAATGCCGATGCCGGCAGCCAGGCCAATGCCGCGGTTCTGACCGTTGACACGGTCGTCGGCGTCGAAGAGGTCGACGGACAGCCGGGCGCGCGCGCCGCGCCAGTCCAGCGCCAGCGACGACAGCACGTTGCGCGACGACTGGTCATCGGTGGCGGTGTCGCCGTCACGGTAGACACCGTTGAAGCGCACGCCGAACTGGTTGCCTTCGCCGAAGCGTCGAGCGATGTCCAGATGCCCACCGAACTGCGCATCCGATTGGTAGGTGCCGGTCAGGCGCGTCAGCGGGGTATCGCCAGCGCGTTTTGGAATCAAGTTGACGATGCCGCCCACCGAGCCGCCGGGTGGCATGCCATTGAGCAGCGCCGAGGGGCCCTTGAGCACTTCGATGCGCTCGTACATTTCCGGTGATGCCCGGTAGAAGGGTGCCATGCCGTAGAGGCCGTCGACGGTCATGTCGCTGACGCTCACGCCGAAACCGCGGATCGAATAGTTCTCGCCGTAGGTGCCCTTGATACCGTTGTTGAAGACGGATGGGTCGGTGGCGGCGATCACGTCGGTGATGTCCTTTGCCTGCCTGTCCCGAATGTATTTGTCGGTGTAGCTGATGGTGCTGAAGGGCGTCTCCATGATGTCTTTGTTGCCGAGCAGACCGACCCGCCCACCGGTCGCCACTTGTCCGCCGGCGTACTCGGGCATCAGGGTGCCGAGCGTGTCCTGGGTGCCTTCGATAGTGGTCTCGGACAGTACCAGGCTGCCTAGGCCGGCCGCTGTGCGAGCTTTTTCCGCCTGCTCTTGAGTCTCGGCGAGGGCGCCCATCGATACGCCGCTCAGGCCGAACAGCAAGGCCATGTGCACGGCGGTGCAGGTACGGCTCAAGGCGAATTTCGGCGCTGGATTCACGGGTCGCGGGTGACTGTGTGGCAACATGCTGGATTCCTTTCGATTCGGGAATGAGTGGAGGCTCACTAGGGTTCCGAAACAAAACGAAATATCCTCAATGCAAATGGTTGGCATTCGATAAAAATTCTCGTCTTCGTGACGATTCGTCTCCGATGGGCCCACACTTGCCGCGTCGGATCAGTGCGAATAGCCCTGCATCACCTCATCGGCCATGCGCGAAAGACAGGTCACGCTGGCTGTGCACAGGTACCAGGTGCGGGCGTCGACGAAGATCACACGGCCCTGGGTCCATGCCTTGGTCTTGCGCAGCAGGGGGTTGTCCAGGCTGTCCAGATTCAGCGCCGGACGGCGTTCCATCACTGCCGTGCGGTCGATGACATAGAGGATGTCCGGGTCGGCCTGCTGAATAAATTCGTTGGAGATCGGCTGGCCGTGCAACCCGGCTTCGATGTCGCTGCTGGCGGGCTTCACGCCCAGGGTGTCGAAGATGAAGCCGTAGCGCGATTTCACGCCGTATGAGGTGAAGGCGCCATTGTTGTGCAGCACGATCAGCGCTTTCTCGGGACGCCCCTCGGTGACCTTGCGCGTCTGCGCGACCTTGGCATCCATCAGCGCGACCTTTTCCTCGGCCAATGCCGGTTTGTTCAGGATGCGGCCGAGCAGGGTCAGGTGACGCTTCGCCGTTTCGATGAAATTGCCCTGTTTGTTGGTCAGGTCGATGTCGTCGTAGACCGTCGGTGCGATCTGGCTGAGCTCGTCATAGCTGCGCGCCTGCAACGGCGAGATCAGGATCAAGTCGGGCTTGAGCGCGTGCAGGCGCTCGAGGTTGGGTTCGATGGTGGTACCGACATCGGCTACGTTCGGATCATCGCGGTACTTGAGCAGAAAGTCGGCGACGTAGTCCTTGGCGATGCCCACCACCGGCGCGCCGAGTTGGTCGAGGCTGTCCAGTTCGCTCATGTCGAAGGCCACGACACGTTGCGGCAGCGTGTCGATGGTGGTCGTCCCCAAGGCATGCTCTACGGTGACTGAGGTGTAGTCGGTAACAGCAGGCGCGGCTTGAACGGCGGCGGGCGGTGTGGCCCCCGCTGTAGGCTTGTCGCAGCCATACAGCGCGCTGATGGCCAATGCCAGCAGGGCACCGGCGACCTTGTTGTGTGCGGTGTTCATAGCGGTTGCCTTGATGTCGAGGGGTTGAAGTAGTTGCAGACGAACCCGCGTTCGCTGCGCAGGATTTCAAAATCCAGTTCGTAGAGATCGCGCAGGCACGCTTCGTTGACCACTTGCGCCACCGAGCCCTGGCTGTGGACGGCACCGTGTTTCATGGCCACGATGTGGTCGGAATAATTGGCGGCAAAATTGATGTCGTGCACCACCAGAATCACCGTGCGGCCCTGTTCGTCGCACAGCCTGCGCAGGGCGCCCATGATCATCACGGCGTGTTTCATGTCGAGGTTGTTGAGCGGCTCGTCCAGCAGGAGGTAGTCGGTCTGCTGGGCGATGGTCATGGCCAGGAACGCCAGCTGCCGCTGACCGCCGCTCAGTTCGTCGATGTAGCAGGTGCGCAGTGCCTGCAGGGAAAGAAAGCCGATGGCCTGGTCGATCGCCGTGTGGTCGGCGTCGGTGAGGTTGCCCTGGCTGTAGGGAAAACGGCCGAAGGCGACCAGCTCTTCGACCGTCAGGCGCAAGCTGAATGCCTGGGTCTGGCGCAGGGTGGCGACGCGCCTGGCGTACTCGCGCACGGCAATGGCGGCGCTGTCGCGGCCGTTCAGGGTCAAGCTGCCCTGCGACGGCTTCTGCAAGCGGGCAATGAGCATCAGCAGGGTGGTCTTGCCGGCGCCATTGGGGCCTATCAACGAGGTCACCTTGCCGGTCGGAAACTGCACGCTGACATCGTTAAGCACCTGAGTGCTGCCATAGGATTTATGCACGTGGCTGAGGGCGATCATGGGCTGCCTCGGGTACGGATCATCAGCGTGAGGAAGTACACGCCACACACCAGGTTGATGAGAATGCTGACAGAGGTGTTGTAGTTGAACAGCTGCTCGACCAGGTACTGGGCGACGATGAACACGCCGATGGCCACGCCGCAGGCGGTCGGCAGGATGGCGCGGTGGCGTGCGGTGCGGGCCAGGGCGTAGCTGATGTTGGCGACGATCACCCCCATGAAAGCGGTTGGGCCGACCAGGCTGGTGGACACGGCCACCAGCACCGCGATCAGCGCCAGTTGCAGGCGCACGCTGGGCGCGTAGTCGACGCCCAGCGAGACAGCCTGGTCGCGGCCCAGCGCCAGCACATCGAGTACCGGCAGGGTGCGGTGCACCAGCAGGCAGGCGCCGACCACCAGCACGCCGCCATAGATCACTTGGTCCAGCCGTGCCCTGTTGAACGAGGCATAGCTGAAGCCCTGCAGTATCGAGAACTCGCCCGGACTGATCTTCAACTGGATGAACTGGGTGAAAGTGGTCATCACCATGCTCAACACCAGCCCCAGCAGCAACAGCAGGTAGACGTTGTTGCGCCCATCGCGGAACAGCCACCGGTGGATCAGCCACGAATAGCCGAGCATCAGCACGATCGACAGCAGCGCGTTGCCGCCACGGCCCAGCAGTACCAAACTGTGCGTGCCCAGGCAGAGGATCAACAGGGCCTGGAACAGCAGGTAGATGGACTCGTAACCCATGACCGCCGGAGTCAGGATTCGGTTGCCGACGATCGTCTGGAAAATCACCGAGGAGTAGGCGATGCAGACGCCGGCGATGACCATGGCGGCCAGACGAATCAGGCGCCGCGGGATCACGTAGGCGAAATCCATTCCCGAGCCCAGCAGCACGAAAGCCACAGCCAATACCAGTACCGAGAGCCAGAGTCCGTAGCGGGTCGCGTTCGGGCTCATGTGTACTTTCTCAGCAGCACGATCAGGAACATCACACCGCCGATGCTGCCTGCGGTGAGGCCGATCGGCACCTCGAACGGGTAGATCAGCAGGCGCCCGATGCTGTCGCAGACCAGCAGCAGCGCTGCCCCGCACAACGCCACGATGGGCAGCGTGCGTTGCAGGTTTTCGCCGTGGTAGAGCGCCACCAGATTGGGCACCACCAGGCCTACGAAGGGTATCGCCCCTACGGTGATCACCGTCGCCGATACGCACACGGCCACCAGCATCAGGCCCACGGCGGCGTTGGCGGCGTAGTTCACGCCCAGGGTGCTGGCCATGCCTTCGCCCATGCCCAGAATGGTGAAGCGCTGGGCGAACAGGTAGGTGAGCAGCACGATCGGCAGTATCAGATAGATGATTTCGTAGTTGCCCTGCACGATCTTCGAGAAGTCGCCGAGCATCCAGCCCTGCATGCTCTGCAGAAGGTTGTGGCGATAGGCATGGAATTCGGCCAGCGCGCTGAGCACGCTGCCGTACATCAGGCCGACCACGGGCACCAGCACCACGCTCTTGAACTGGATGCGGCGAATGATCGCCACGAAGAGCACGCTGGCCAGAAAGCAGAAGCCCAGGGCGAACAGCATCCTGACCGTGCTGCTCGAGGCCGGAGCGACGGTCAGCGCGACCAGGATTCCCAGCTTGGCCGCATCCAGGCCGCCGCAGGTAGCCGGCTCGACGAAGCGGTTGCGCACGATCTGCTGCAGGATCACCCCGCACATGGCCAGCCCGGCACCAGTCAACACCAACGCCACGAGGCGCGGCAGGCGGCTGGCGGTGAGGGTCAGCCAGGCATCGCCGGAGAAATTCCACAGCTCGCTCCAGGACACCTCCTTGACCCCCAGCGTCAAGGACAGGCCGCACAGCAGCGCGAACGCAACCGGCCAGCTCGCCGCCCTCACGTAGCGTCCTCATCCGCCGCTGCCGCGGCCAGCCGCCAACCCTTGGCGGCGCGTCGCTGCGCCAGGAAGCGCGCGTAGGGCCCGG
The DNA here is from genome assembly GCF_014842095.1 of Pseudomonas sp. CFBP 13719. Classification (NCBI taxonomy): domain Bacteria; kingdom Pseudomonadati; phylum Pseudomonadota; class Gammaproteobacteria; order Pseudomonadales; family Pseudomonadaceae; genus Pseudomonas; species Pseudomonas sp. CFBP 13719. The sequence goes on from NZ_JACYVB010000010.1 coordinate 12,608, forward strand.
CCTGGCGGCTGAGCTGGGCATGGCTGCCCTGTTCGGCGATACGCCCGTCCGCCAGCACCACGATCTGGTCGGCCATTTCCACCGTCGACAGCTGGTGCGCGATCACCACCAGCGTGCGCTTGCCGCGCAACCGCGCCAAGGTCTGCGCGATGGCTGCCTGGTTCTCGGCATCGAGGGCCGAGGTGGCTTCGTCGATCAGCAGGATCGGTGCATCCTTGAGCAGTGCCCGGGCAATGGCGATGCGCTGGCGCTCGCCGCCGGACAGCCGCGCGCCGCCTTCGCCGACCTGGGTGTCGAGCCCCTGCGGCAAGCGTGCGACGATCTCCAGCACGCCGGCCTGCTCGGCTGCCTGCAGGATCTGCTCGCGACTGGCATCGGCCCTGCCGACGCCGATGTTGGCAGCGATGCTGCCCTGGAACAGGTAGGCGTCCTGGAATATCTGACTGGTCTGCGCCGCCAGCCAGGCGCTGGACAGCTGCCGAACGTCCACACCGCCGATCTGTACGCTGCCCTGGCCAACGTCGAAGAAGCGCGCGATCAATCGCACCAGAGTGGTCTTGCCCGATCCTGAAGCACCGACCACGGCGGTCATGCTTCCCGCCGCGATGTGCAGATTGACCCCCTGCAGGATCGGCGCCTGGTCGGCGCTGTAGCCGAAGCTGACGTCGTTGAACGCCACGCTGTTGTCGGCAGGCTCCGCCGCTGTTTGCGGGATTGGCATTGGCAGCGGCTGCACGGCGAACAGCTCATCGACCACGGCCAGTTGTCCGCGCGCGCCGCGCAATATCTCGCTGTAGCTGGCGACTTCCAGCAATGGGTCGATGAACCGGCTGACCAGCACCAGCGCCACCACCAGCGCTGCCATCGAAGCGGGTGTCGTGCTGCCGCCAGACGAGTGCAACGCCCACCCGGCCGCCGCCAGCAGTGCTGCGAAGCTGACCTGGACGGCCCAGCTGTTGAGCACTACCGACATGGCCGAGACGTGAATCAGGCGCCGGGCCGACTGCTGCTGGCCGGCGATCGCCTGCTGCACAAACCGCGTGCCGCCGTCTTCGCCGTTGAAGGCGCGCAGGACCGACTGGGCCTGGGCGAACTCCACCATGCGCCGACTGGCTCGGGCGGTGCTGGCATGGAATTGGACATCGCTGCGTTGCCCCATGCGCGCCGTCAGGGTGAACACGGCAAGCAACAGCGGCAGGGTCACCAAGGCGATCAGGGCCATCTGCAGATTCAGCAAGAACAGCCCGACCACCACTGCCAATGGGGTGATGATGCTGGTGATCAGGGGTGTCAGGACGTGGGCAGGCAGTTGCGCCAGAGCCATCATGCCTTGGGTCGAGACATGGCTCAGACGGGCAGTGTTGTCCGGGTCGAACCAGCCGACCGGCAGGCGCGCGACGTGCTCGCTCAGGCGATGACGGCCGGTTTGCAGCACGGCCATGCCGAAGCGCACGCCGGCTTTCTCGACCACCCGCCGCAGCGCCCAGCACAACGCTACGCCGACCAGCATCGGGACCAGCCCGCGGGTGGCGGCTGTGATGTCGTGACCGAGCAAGCCGGTCAGTACCGGTATCACGGCGACGATGGTCAGCCCGTTGAGCAGCCCGTACAGCAGGGTCAGCCCCAGGTAGCGATAGAGCACGTCGGCGTCGTTGCCAAGCAGTCGCAGGAAGGTATTCAGCATGGGCCGTGCTCCGTGCGCTCGTTGTTCGGGTAGTCGCCCGCTCGCCACAGACGCGCATACCGGCCGCCGCTGGCGAGCAACTGTGCGTGGGTGCCTTGCTCCTGAATGCTGCCGTGGTCGATCACGATGATGTGGTCGGCGTGCATCACCGTATCCAGGCGGTGGGCGATGACCAGCACGGTGCGCCCGTGGGCGAAGCGTGACAGGGCCTGCTGGATGTGCACTTCGTTCTCTGCATCGGCGGCGGCGGTAGCTTCGTCGAGCACCAGGATGGCGGGGTCGAGCAGCATGGCACGGGCAATGCTGACGCGCTGCAGTTCGCCCCCGGACAGTTGCGCGTCTTCGCCCACCACCGAATCGTAGCCACGAGGCAGGGCGATGATCCGCTCGTGCACGTTGGCCAGGCGCGCGGCCTGCTCGATCTCGTCGAGGCTGGCCGTGGCGCGGCCCAGGGCGATGTTGTCGCGCAGGCTGGCATGGATCAGGCGCACGTCCTGCAGCACGAACCCGATATGCCGATACAACTGCGTGCTGTCGATCTGGCGCAGGTCGACGCCGCCCAAGGTGATGCGCCCGGCATCCGGGTCGAAGAAGCGCAGCAGCAGGCTCGCCAGGGTCGACTTGCCCGCGCCGGACGGCCCCACCACGGCCGTCACCGTGCCGGGCCTGAGGGTCAGATCGATATTGCTCAGTACCGGTGTTTCGCCGTCATAGCTGTAGCTCAGGTTCTCCACCTGCAGTTCGGCCCGTGCCGGCAGGACAGTGGGTGCTTGCGTTGGCCTGGCCAGTTCCGGGGTGGCCAGCAATTGTTGAATGCGCAGGGCCGCGGCCGTTGCATTGTGCAGGTCATGGGTGATGTAGCTGAGCAGCAGCAAAGGCGCACACAGGCTGGGTGCTACCAGAACGAAAGGCAGCAGGTCGATGGCTTCGATCCAGCCCAGCCAGGTGAACAGCGTGCCGAACGTCAGTACGATGCCGAGTACCACGACCGGGGTGATCAGCGCGTGGGCATTGGCCATGGCACCGACCAGGGGGCGGGTGAAATCCTCAAACGCCACCGCAAAGCCGTCCACGGCCTCACGGTAGTTGGCCTGGGCCTTGCCCTCGACACCGAAGGACTTGACCACGGTGATGCCGTTGACGAACTCGACCACGGCGTTGTTGATGCGCGCCATCCCGGCGCCGAACGCCTGCATGTTGGCGCTGCTCGCGCGGGTGGCTCTGGAAACGAAGAGAAAGAACAGCGGAAAGGGCAGCAGGGAGATGACCGCCATGCGCCAGTCCATGGCGAACAGGTACACCGTGGCGAACGAAACCGCCCCCAGCGACCGGCCGACAGTTGTGTAGAAGTGCGCGGTCAGGCTGTGCAAGGTATCGACGTCATCCTGCATCGCTTGCTTGACCTCGCCCGAGGCCCGCGCGGTGAACCAACCCAACGGCACCTTGCCCAGCCTGCGGGTAATGGCCAGGCGCAGGTGTGAAGTGATCTGGTTGTCGAGCAGATGGGCCAGCATCTCGCCCAGGGACACCAGGATCATGCCCAGCACGAGGCAGGCCAGGCTGCCGCCGATCACGGGCCACACGTGCGCAGTCGAATCCGTCGTCCAGATACCGCCGTCGGCAGGGGCCAGGGCCAACTCGGCGAGGTAGGCGATTGCGGCCAGTGGCAGCAAGGTCAGCGCGGTGCCCAGGCTGGCCAGGACGGCCGCCACGATCAGGCGTCCGCGAACGGGCCTGAGCAACTGAGCCATTGCGCCTTCGGCGATAGGGGGGTCGGTAGCGGGTGCAGCGCTCATTGAATCTCCGTAAGGGGGCAGGGCCCTCGGCTGGGTGTGCAGGCTCGGCACGGGTCGTGGACACACGGTGCTTACCGTGTATTACGAGCGGCGGCGAAAAATCCTCAATGGGTGCAGCGATCGCGAGGGCGATCGCTGGCGAAGGGCTGGCAGGCGCGCATCGCACTGGCGATGTACTTCTCCACGGAAGACACCGACACATTGATCTGGCTGGCGATTTCGCGATGGCCCATCCCGCTCAGACGATGCAACAGCAGGGCCTGGCGGGCCTTGGCCGGTTGAAGGTTGATGGCGGCGTCGACCTGGGTCAGTGCTTCGAACGCGAGGGCGCGGCTTTCTTCCGATGGCCCCAGCGGCACCTCTTGTTGCCTCAGGCGTTCGAGGTGCCCGGCCTCCAGGCTGCGACGACGGTAAAGGTCGATGAGCATGCCCTTGGCGATCTGCGTGAGGTAGCAGCGGCAGTGCTCGGGTGCCGGCAAGGTGCCCTTGCGGATGAGGTTGAGGTAGATGTCGTGCGCCAGGTCAGCGGCGTCCGTCGGGTTGCCCAGCTTGCGTCGCAAAAGGCCGCTGAGCCAGCCGTGATGGTCTTTGTAGAGCCGCTCCACTTGTTGTCTGAGCGCGAACGATCCGTTGTCCACGATGCCTTTCCCTACCTCATGTCGATGCTGCGATTTTGACGAATGCTAATAAGTATGATTATCATTTGCACGATACGGTGTTTGTTTCGCGAGTGCAAACGCACCGCTCGCCCTCACCGTCTTGCCGCGTTCATGCATCGGCCGCGGCCTCGTTTTTCCCTGCCAACCAAGGTGTTTATTTCCATGATGGAAACCCGTCCCGACAACGCATTGCAGACGCCGCTCACGCCCCATGAAGAGCAGGTCTGGCTGCTCCAGCAGCAGTATCCGGAACAGCGCCGCAAGCATTTCAGCGCCTGGTCGCTGGGCTGCGCATTCGATACCCAGCGCCTGGAGGCCGCCCTCAGAGCGGTCATCGATGCACTGCCGGCGCTCAATGCCCGTTATCTGTTCGACGATGAAGGCGAGTTGCGCAAGGTCACGGCCGAGGATTGGCAAGCCTGTGTCGCCGTGCTGCAGGTCGATAGCCCGACGCAGGCAGGTGAGCTGTTGCTCGACCGCCAGGCGTCGCTCTGGGACGCCGAAACCCAGGCGCCGCTTGCCGCCCTGGTGATCCAGACCGAGCAGGGCGTGATCCTCGGGTTCGTGCTGCATGAGGTGCTGGATCAGACCTGTCGCGAAGACGACCTGTATCGGCTGGTCATGGACGCCTACGACGGACGTCCCGTGGGCGTGCCGCACCTGCCGTGGCTGGTACGCCAGGCCACCGACAGCTCGCCGCTGCCCTCGCCATCGGTCCATCCGCAGGTGTCGAACGACGCCGATGCCATGGGCGCGCTGATCCTCGCCGAATTCCGCAACACGCTAGCGGAACCCGGTATGACCCTGGAAGACGACTTCTTCGAATTCGGCGGTCATTCCCTGTTGGCGACACGGATCATCGGCAAACTTGCGGACAGCCACGGCGTGGAAGTGGACTTCAACGACTTCTTCAGCGCGTCCACGGCCGGTGCGCTGGCGCAACGCGCGCGGCGGCGCGAGCAGCGTGCATTGGCCACTGCGGCCTCGTCGTCATCCGCGCAAACCGCCCCTTTCGCGCCCGCGCAGGCGTCGCTGGGACGTGCCTACGCCGCCTTCGATTTCGGCACGATCTTCAACCTGCCGTTCGCCGTGGCGTTTCGCGAGCCGGTCGACGAGGCCGTCTTCGAGCAGGCCTTCCACGATCTGGTCGAGCGCCATGCCAGCCTGCGCACGACCTTCCATTTCGATGAGGGCGAACCCTACCAACGGCAGGTACCCGTCGAGCGCTTGGGTCAGTACCGCTGGTTCTGGTCCAGCCAGCACAGCGAGGGTGCGAGCCTGGCCAGCGAAGCGGGGCATGTGTTCGACCTGTCCCGCGAGCTGCCGATGCGCGTACGCTTCCTGCGTGACGGGCAGCAGGCAGGGCAGACGCTTTCGTTGCTGGTCCACCACATGGCCATCGACGAGTGGTCGCTCAATGTGATGATGCAGGACCTGAGCCAGGCCTACGCCGCGCGCGCTGCCGACCGGGCACCGGTCTGGCACGAGCCGGCGCCGGCCTTCCACGAGTACGCCACGCGCGCCCGAATCGCCGGCATCGACCAACGCCACCTGGCCTACTGGACCGACATGCTGGGCGCTGCCACGCGCGGCCTGCAGCTGCCTGACCACGCCGATGCGACCGGCGCGCGCTCGACCGAATCCGGCACCCAGGCCCAATGGTTCGAGATATTGCCGAACCAGACCCTGACCGATGACCTGCAGCGGTTTGCCAGGCACAACAATGCTTCCCTGTTCGGCGTGCTGTACACCGCCATTGCCTTGGCCTTGCACAAGGTTGGCGGCCTCGAGGAGCTGGTCATCGGTACCTCGGCTTCCGGGCGTACCGATCCGGCCTACTACAACACGGTCGGCTACTTCACCACGATGGTCGCCCACCGCGTGCGCTTCGATGCGCAGCAGGCGCTGGGGTCGGTGGTCGAGGCAGTCAGCAGCCTGATCAATGATTCCATGGCCTACGCCGACGTGCCGCTGGAGCAGATCCAGCAGGCGTTGGGCATGACGCCTGCGGACGGCCTGCTGTTCGACGTCTACATTCAGATCCACGCCAACAACGCCTTGAATGGCGCGCTGCGCGGGGCCGACGGCGAGGCGATTCGCTACCGGCAGATCGACCCGGAGAAGAGCCAGTCGATGTTCGGCATGCAGTTCGAAATCATGGAAAACATGGTTCAGGGCCAGCGCTCGCTGCGTCTGGTCGTCACCTATCAAACCGCGCGCTACAGCGCCGCGCAGATGGACCGGGTCAGTCGCGCGATCGAACAGGTGTTGGCCGCGTTCGCGGACAGGGAAGGGGCAAAAGCTTCGGTGGGGCAGTTGAGCGTCTAGCGCCGTCCCTTGTAGGAGCGGTCATCGGCCGCGAAGGGTTCACCGCGGTGTGTCGGGCTGACCGCGGTGTCCTTTTCGCGGCCACTGACCGCTCCTACGGATGTAGCGCGACTCCCTGTAGGAGCGGTCATCGGCCGCGAAGGATTCACCGCGGTGTGTCAGGCGGACCGCGGTGTTCTTTTCGCGGCCACTGACCGCTCCTACGGATGTAGTGCGATTCCCTGTAGGAGCGGTCATCGGCCGCGAAGGATTCACCGCGGTGTATCAGGCTGACCGCGGCGTGCTTTTCGCGGCCACTGACCGCTCCTACGGATGTAGTGCGATTCCCTGTAGGAGCGGTCATCGGCCGCGAAGGGTTCACCGCGGTGTATCAGGCTGACCGCAGCGTTCCTTTCGCGGCCACGGACCGCTCCTACGGCGGGCCGTGGGGCGCAGTTCAGTCCTGATGCATGCCGTAGCGCTGGAACGACGAGCGTTTCGGCAGTCGGTAGCGGGCACGCCCCAGCAGTTGGTTGGCGATGGTGGCGTTGCGCGTCGGGGCGATGCCCAGGTCGGGTGAGCCGACACCGTGCTGAAAGATTTCCGCGTTCTGGATAAAGATCTTGCCGGCGCCGTCGTCACGGCGGCGCGCGGTGAAGTCCGCCTGCACCACGCAGTCACCATAGCTGTCGGTGTCCAGCAGCGTGTCCTTGAGCCGTTCGAACCACTGCGGCCAGGTGTGCCGGTAGCCGGTCGCCGCAACGATGGCGTCAGCTTCCAGCATGCCGGTCTGGTCCAGTTCGCGGTGTCGGTAGGCGATACGCAGCGCGCCGTGAACATCCTCCACACGCTGTACCTCGCAGTTCGACAGCAACGTCAGGCCCGGATCGCGCCCGCCGATGGAGCGTTCGTAGATCAGGTCGTACAGGGCGCCGATGGTGGAAAAGCTGATGCCCTTGTACAGCAACCCTTGCCCGGCAACGACTTCGCGCCGTCGCTCGGGCGCCAGACTATGGAAGTAGTCCATATAGGCAGGGGTGAAGCATTCCTGGCCCAGCTTGGAGTATTCCATCGGATGGAACCCCGGGGAGCGCGTGATCCAGCGGATCGAGGCGCCGGCCGCGACCCGCGCCGGTGTTAGCTCGCTGAACAGCGCCAGCACGCATTCCGCTGCGCTTTGCCCGGAACCGATGACGGTAACCTGACGGCACTCGGCCAGCTCCGCCTGGCGTTTGCCGAACTGCGCCGAGTGCATGATCGGCGCGGTGCTCTTGACCTGTGCCCACTGGGGCAACAGGGGCTGGGTGCCGATGCCGACGGCCAAGTGTCGGCTGCGGTAATGACGCTTGAACCCCGAGATCGATTGGCTCTGGATCAGGAAGCGCTGGGTGTCGGCGTCATAAGTCACCTCGCAGACTTCTTCGTCGAATCGGCAGGCACCCAGGCGCTGCGCGGCCCAGCGACAGTAGTGGTCGTATTCCAGGCGAGGCACCTGGAAGTTGTCGTAGTAATAGAACGCGTGCAGCCGATCATGATGATGCAGGTAATTGAGGTAGCTCAAAGGGTGAGTCGGATCGGCCATGGTCACCAGGTCCGCCAGAAAGGGCACCTGCAGGGTGGTGCCGGGCAGGAGCAGGCCCTCGTGCCAGCGAAACTCGCTCTTGCGTTCCAAAAACAGATGACTCACCTCGGCGTGGCCATCGAGCAGCGCGGCCAGGCCCAGATTGAACGGGCCGATGCCTATGCCCGCAATGTCTATCGTCGTTACATCCGTCATCCCGTCTCTCCATGAGCATTGTCGGGTGGGCGCGGCGCCGTCGCGGGGCGCCGCATTCGATTCAGTGGGCCTGCGTGACCGCGTCTTTCGCCAGCAGGCGCTGCACGTCGTGGGCGTTACGGCACTGCAGCAGTTGGCCGGGCGACAGCGTCACCGCGAAACGCTCGCGCAGCCCGGCCGCAATGGCTTTCAGGTGCTGTGGTCGCAAGCCCAGGCTGATGAAGCCGGTGGCAGCGTTGTCGGCGTGCTGCGCCGGGCGGCCCAACACGTTCAGGTAGACCTGCAGCACGGACAGCGCCACCGTGTCCGCACCCGGCGCCGACTCGGTGGCCGGGACGGCGAGCAGCTCGCGTGCTCGCCGGCGGTCGACCTTGCCATTCTGCGACAGCGGCAGCTGGGTAACGGCCAGCAGGCGCGTCGGCAGGTGGGAAGGCTGCAGATGTTCGCGGGCGTAATTGCGCAACTGGACGACACTGATGGCCTGCGTGCCGGCAGCGCTCACATACAGCGCGCCGAGATTGGTTTCGCCCTGGCTGGGGTCCTGGTAATCCACCACCAGCACCTGGCGCAGCGCGGGGTGGTGGCTCAGGACCTTCTCGACATCGGGCAGCGACACCCGCACGCCGCGCACCTTCACATAACCGTTGACCCGGCTGTCGAAGATCAGCGTGCCATCTGCGCGGTAGCGTCCGCGGTCGCCGCTGCGGAAGGCCCTGATCGGCTGGCCTTGTTCATCGTCGACTGTGATGAAATCGGTCTGCGCGTACTCGCCGCCGTCCAGGTAACCCAGCGCCAGGTTCACGCCCGCGGTATGGATACGGCCGACAACGCCCGGCGGGCAATGCCGGCCGTGTTCATCAAGCACCAGGTAGCGGTTGCCCGGCAACGGCTGGCCGTAGGGAATCAGCGTGCGGTCGTCGCTGCCGATCTCGTGCCAGATGCTCCAGATGGTGGTCTCGGTGGGCCCGCCCAGGGAGATCAGGCGGGCGTGCGGCAGGCATTCGCGCAATTGCTCGATCACCACCGGCTTGATGTAGTCACCTCCCTGAGCGATCAGGCGCAGACTGCGCAGGTCGTGATCGCCGCGGCAGGCCAGAAGCATTTCCACGATCGCCGGCACTGAGCACCAGAGGCTGACCCGATGCTCGGCGATCAATTGGTTCCAGCGCACCGCGTCCTTGTCTTCGTTCACCGCCGGCAGCACCAACGTGGCACCGGCACTCAGGCTGCCGAACACGTCGAACAGCGACATGTCGTGGTGCAGCGGCGTCACTGACATGAGCACGTCGTTCTGGGTGACCTGCCACCGTGCCAGCGTGCTGCCGATGACGTTGGCGGTCGCGCGGTTGTTCAGCACGACGCATTTGGGCTGGCCCGTGGTGCCCGAGGTGTACAGGTAGTAGCCAGGTGCTTCACTCAGGGAAAAATCAGGCAACGACACCGGGAAGGGCGCGTGCTGGGCGAGCAGCTCGGAGATGACGGCCACTGGCTGATCGATGGGTTCCAGCGCCGCCAGCACGACCAGATCGGGTTGGCAGTTGTCCAGCAGGTAGCGGCGACGTTGCTCGGGTGCTTGAGCATCAATGGGCACCCAGATCACCCCCGTCAGCGCGCAGGCCAGGGTCAGCATCGTGTGCTCCGGGCTGCGCGGCAGACAGATCGCGACCACCTGACCACGCGTGAGACCTCGGGCCTGCAAGGCGGCGATTACCCGTGCCACGCCGTCGCCCAGTTCGGCATAACTCAGCCGCCTGGATCCGCAGATGAGCGCAGTGCGGGTGTTGTCGGCATCGAAAACATGCTCGGCAATGCGGGCCAGGAAAGGCGCCTGGCAGGCATCGCGTTCAGGGCTGTTGGAGCGGTAATGACTGGTGTCGAGCAGAGGCGCCGTGGCCAGGGTGAAGCTGTCGTGAGTGGCAACCTGGCTGAAGGCTTTGTCCAGCATGCGCAGGATGTCGCCGACCTGCGCCGAATCCAGTACCTCGTGCGCATAGTCGATATCGACCCGCAGCGAGCCTTCGGCGTCCGTCGACAGGCGAATGTCCATGGCCACCTGCGGCGTCTGGGTCAGCCCGGTATGCAGCCGCATGGGGCTGTCGGCAGGCGTGACCGGCCACGACAGGCCGCTGGTGATCACCACAGGCAGCACCGGCCCGGGGCCGTGTCGCTCGAACAGCAGCCGGGTCAGGTCGACAGCGGAATACGCCAGATGCTGCAACCCTTCCAACACATCGACCTGCAACGCCTTGGCGCGCTCGATGAACGGGCGCTCATCGACGGCCCAATTGATAGCGATGAAACTCGAGTGGTTGGCCAGGTCGGCGCCGCTGTTGGGGGCGACCGGCAGGGCAACGCACAGGTCGCCCTCGTCGAGCCAGTGCGAGAGCACTTCCAGAACCACCGCCATGAGTGCGGAGTTCTTGAACAGACGCTGCTGTGCGGCCCGCCGGCTCAGTGCTGCAAAGCGCGATTGCGGCACCTGCAGACTCTGTCGCTGGTAGCGAGACGGGCCGGCCTTGGCAAGCGGTTGTTTCCACGGCAGGCAGGGCGGCCCGCTGACGGCCGCCAGCTTGTCGCGCCAGTAGGCCATGTCTGCCTTGCGTTGCTCGGTCGCGGCCGGCGCCGGTAGCGAGGCCCCTGTTTCCGAGTGCTGCGCGGGCGTGCCGGTGAACAGCTCCACCAGCAAGGCGGCGATGGAGTGGCCGTCAAGAATCAGGGCGTCCATGCGCACGAACACGACGTGCTGGTCCTGCGCCAGCGCGAACAGCGTGACGTTCCAGGGCGCTGCGTGCAGACCGAACACGGCATGTGCGTAGGCTTCGCGGCGCTCTTCCACCTCGCGCAGGCCATCGCTCAGGGGTAAGTGGCGCAGGTCGATTTCATCCAGATGGGGCTCGACCACATCGCTGACGTACTGCACGCAGTGCTGGGCATCGATGTGGGTACGCAGGCTCGGATGGCGCCGGACCATGTCGGCCAGGCGCGTACGCAGCAGGACTGCGTCGATGTGCCCGCGGTATTCACGGAATTCCTGCATGGCCACGCCGCCCAGCGGCATGTGCGCGCCGCGCCCCAGCAGGTAGGCCTGCTGCAGAGCGTTCAACGGCCGTCGAGCCGGCGGCGACAGAGGTTGATCGAGGCGTGCCGGATCGGCGGCAACCGCTTGCACCAGCGCGACGAAGCGCTCGAACAGGGGGGACACCCAGGCCAGCGGCAGGGCATCGACACGGATGTCCCAGTTGATCGAAAGCCCCTGGTCGATGTGAGCGACCTGAACGTCCAGGACCACCTGCGGGCCTTGCGAGATCACCCAGTTCATCGGGCCGAACACCCGCCGCACACGGTCGGACAACAGCTCGCCCTGGCTGCGCTCCAAGGCAGCGGTAAAGACCACCGGCGCCAGTTGCGCCGAGCCCGTATGCCGCGACAGGTCGCGCATCAGGTCGACGCCGGAATAGGCGCAGTGCTCCAGGGCCTGGATCAAACCGTCACCCAGCTGGCGGCACAGCGTCGCCGGGCTGCTGGCGCGGGCCATCTCCACGTCGACGATCAGCACGTTGGCGAACTCGCCGATGGTCCCCTGCACCTGCGGCTGTACCGGCGCGCGCCAGAAGCTGGGGACATTGAGGCGAAAGCGTGGATCGCCGGTGCGCTCGCCCAGCACCGACGCGAACAGCCCAAGCATCAGGTTGGACAGGGTCAGTCGGTGCTCCCGCGCCAGCTTCTGCAGGGCCTGGTAGTGCCCGGCGTCGAGCCAGGTGTGCAGGCGCTGGCTGTGTGGCTGCGCTGCGCTTGATTCGAGCAGGGGCAGGGTAGGGGCGGGTGCGATGTGGTCCAGGCGCTGGCGCCACCAGTGGCGATCGCGGTCGCGGGCAGCCTTCACCGCGGGGTCTGCCCGCAAGGTGTCCAGCCACTGGAAAAACGTCGGCGGCGTCGAACACGGCTGCCCGGGGGCTTCGTAGCCGGCGGCCAGGTCTTCCATCAGCGTGGGAAAACTGGACGGGTCGATGGCGATCATGTCGCTGTCGACGTGCAGGCGAAAGCGATTCTCGGGCAGCAGGCTGACGCCCACGCGCAGTCCGCCGACGTGGACCAGGTCCAGCTGCTGATGGGTCCAGGCTTCGCGTTTGCGCTGCAGTGCCTGTTGCCTTTGCAGGTCCGGCAGATCGGTCAAGTCGTCGACTTCGAGCGCCGGCCCGCGCGCCGTTGGCGGGGTGTGTTGCAAGCCCTCGGGGCTGACTCGCAGCCGCAACATCGGGTGACGGCTACAGGCATCTTCCAGCGCCGAGCGCAGGCGTTCAAGGTCGATTCCCTGGCCATCGAATTCGGCGTACAGGTGAGCTGACACGTTCCCCAAGGCCGCATGAGCAGTGCGCCCGATCCAGCAGGCGGCTTGCATTGAAGTTAACTCTCGCATGGCTCACTCGTCTCACGTGATTGACAACGTTCCGTTTATGTCGTCACCATTAGAAACAATAATCATTCACATTCGCAATTAAAACTTACATTTCAGGGCAGGGAGGCGACACCGAAGATGAGATCAGCCATCGTCAGGGCGACTGCGCCGCAACACGTGCAACACGTTGTGAAAAATGACAATTTTTCGTTCATGTCGGGTCAGCGCGAGTTGCGGGCCCATGGGCTGCTGCAACGCATCGAGGCGCCGGCGGTAGGTGGACAGGACGCGCAAGGTCGCTTCCAGCAGGCGGTCCAGCGCGCTTTCGAGCAGGCGCGAAAGGCCGGGCAGGCCGTGCCGATGATAGTCGGCGCCATTCCCTTCGACCCGTCCGAAGCGTCGTGCCTCTACGTTCCGGAGCAGGCGCAGTGGCACGATCTGCAGCCGGACGCGGCGGGCACGCCGAGTCCCATGCCGTCGCTGCTGGAGCAACGCAACCTGCCCGACGAGCACGCGTTCATGCGCTCGGTCGAGCACGCCGTGGCCAACTTCGGCTACAGCGACGTGCGCAAGGCGGTGCTGTCGGTGCAGCGCGAACTGGTGTTCAGCCAGGACATCGACGTGGACGCCCTGGCCCATAACCTGCGCGTGCAGAATCCCAGCGGCTATCACTTCCGCGTACCCATGGCCGACGGCGCCACCTTGCTGGGCGTGAGCCCCGAGTTGCTGGTGCGCAAGCACGGCGCCTCGTTCGTCTCCAATCCGCTGGCCGGTTCGGCCAAGCGCATGGCCGATGCCGACGCCGACCGCCGCAATGCCCAGTGGCTGTCCGAATCGGACAAGGACCACTACGAGCATGGCTTCGTCACCTCGGATATCGCCGCGCGGGTCAGCGAGCTGTGCACCCGGCTGGACGTACCGCCGCGGCCCTCGCTGATTAGCACCCCGACCCTCTGGCACTTGTCGACGCGCATCGAAGGCACCTTGGCCGACGCCTCCGTGTCGGCTCTGCAACTGGCCTGTCGCCTGCACCCCACGCCTGCCGTGTGCGGTTTCCCCACCGAATTGGCGCGGCGTCTGATTCGTTTCGTCGAACCCACCGAGCGCGGCCTGTTCACCGGCATGGTCGGCTGGTGCGACGCCCAGGGCAACGGCGAATGGGTCGTGACCATTCGCTGCGGCACGGTTTCAGGCCCGCGGGTCAGGCTGTTCGCCGGCGCCGGTATCGTCGAAGCCTCGCAACCAGCGGCGGAATGGGCCGAGGTCCAGACCAAGCTGCGCACCATGCTCCAGGCGTGCGGACTGCACGCGTGATTCCCCCTTCCTCATGACGAGTGAAACCATGACTATCGAATTCACCCGCTGGCCGCAGGACCGTGCCCAGGCCTATCGCGACCTCGGCTACTGGCTCGACCAGCCACTGACGCGCATTCTCGATGAGCGCTGCGAGGCACAACCCGACGCGCCGGCGATCATCTGCGGCGAGCGCAGCTTCACCTACGCCGAGCTTGACCGTCTCTCGTCCAACCTGGCCTCGCGCCTGGCTGCACGCGGCCTGGGTCGTGGCGATGCGGCGCTGGTCCAGCTGCCCAACATTGCCGAGTTCTACGTCGTATTGTTTGCCTTGTTCAAGGCCGGCATCGTGCCGCTCAATGCGTTGTTCAGCCACCGCAAGCTGGAGCTGGGCGCTTACGTCAAGCAGCTGTCGCCGCGCTTGCTGATAGGCTCGCGCGAGCACGAAGTGTTTCGCGATGACAGCTATCAAAGCCTGTTCGAGCAGGCCGCGGCCCAGCCTCGGGTAGCTCTGTTTCTGGGCGATTCGCGCAGCGAACACAGCCTTGCCGAATGGATCGAGACGCCGGCCACCGAACAGGTCACCTATGCACCCACGGCCGCTGATGAAGTGGCGCTGTTCCAGCTGTCCGGCGGCAGCACCGGTACGCCGAAATTGATCCCGCGCACCCACAACGACTACCACTACAACGCGCGCGCCTGCGCCGAGGTCTGCGCCCTTACCGCGCAGACGCGCTTTCTGTGTGCCTTGCCGGCTGCGCACAATTTCCTGCTCAGTTCGCCAGGCGCGCTGGGCGTGTTTCACGCCGGTGGCTGCGTGATCATGGCCGACAACCCCGAGCCGCTGGCGTGCTTCGCCCTCATCCAGCGGCATGCGGTCAATACCGTGGCCCTGGTGCCCAGTGCCGTTGCCCTGTGGTTGCAGGCCGCGCCCCAGCATTGCGCGCAGTTGCAATCGCTGCACTACCTGCAGGTGGGCGGCGCGGTGTTCGCCGACTCGTTGGCGCGCCAGGTGCCGGCGGTGCTGGGCTGCCAGTTGCAGCAGGTATTTGGCATGGCCGAAGGGTTGATCAACTACACCCGCCTGGACGACAGCGACGAGCAGGTGTTCACCACCCAGGGGCGTCCGGTCAGCCCCGGTGATGAAATCAAAATCGTCGACGAGCAGGGCGCCGAGGTGCCCAGCGGCCAGCCGGGAATGCTCGCTACCCGAGGTCCGTACACCTTCTGCGGCTACTACAACAGTCCGCAGCAGAACGCCCAGGCGTTCGACGAACAGGGCTATTACTATTCCGGCGACCTGGTAAAGCGTCTGCCCAGTGGTGATCTGCGCGTGGTCGGCCGTATCAAGGATCAGGTCAACCGTGGTGGCGAGAAGATCGCTTCCGAAGAGATCGAAAACCTCATCGTGCTGCACCCGGACGTGACTCACGCCGGGCTGGTGGCAATGCCGGACCAGGCCTTGGGCGAGAAGAGCTGCGCGTTCGTGGTCAGCCGCGATCCGACGCTCAAGGCGCCCGCGCTGCGCCGTCACCTGCTGGCGCTGGGCATCGCCGAATACAAGTTGCCCGATCGCATTCGGATGATCCCGAGCATGCCGTTGACGGCCGTGGGCAAGATCGACAAGAAGCGGCTGCGCCAACTGCTGGCGGTGGAAGACAACCGCGCCTGGCTGCAGACACGTCTGCTGCAACTGATCGAGGACGGTGACGCCCTCGACCCTCAGGAAAACCTGATTTTCTACGGGCTGGATTCCCTCCAGGTGATGCGCCTGGCGGCCGAGCTCAAAGAGCGCGGCGTGGCCGTGAGCTTCGAGGAACTGGCCACCGAACCGACCCTGGCCAACTGGTGGGCGCTGGTCGAGAGCCGTCAGAAAGCCGCCTGATTCAAACGGCGAGCCGTGCCGGTGCAGTGCGGCTCGCTTGGTCATTCCAGAAAGGATCCACGATGACATTGTCTACTGCCGACACCGCTCGACTCGATGATTTCTGGCGACACTGCCTGGAGCATCAGTTCTTCAACATTGGCTACCCGGAAAATGCCGATTTCGACTACAGCGCACTTGAGCGCTTTCTGCGCTTTTCCATCAACAACTGCGGCGACTGGGGCGAGCACAGCAACTACGTGCTCAACTCCTTTGACTTCGAAAAGGACGTCATGGCGTACTTCGCCGATCTGTTCGAGATTCGCCGCGAGGACAGCTGGGGCTATGTCACCAACGGCGGCACCGAGGGCAACATGTTCGGCTGCTATCTGGCGCGGGAGCTGTTTCCCGATGGCACCTTGTACTATTCCAGGGATACCCACTATTCAGTGGCGAAGATCGTCAAGTTGCTGCGCATCAAGTGCCGCGCGGTGGATGCACTGCCCAATGGCGAGATCGACTATGACGATTTGCTGGCGAAGATCGCGGCGGACGGGGAGAGGCACCCGATCATCTTTGCCAACATCGGCACCACCATGCGCGGCGCCGTCGACGATATCGCGATCATCCAGGCGCGCCTGCAACAGGCAGGTATTGCGCGGCGTGACTACTACCTGCATGCCGATGCCGCGCTGAGCGGGATGATTCTGCCGTTCGTGGATACGCCGCAGCCATTCACCTTTGCCGCGGGCATCGACTCCATCTGCGTATCCGGGCACAAGATGATCGGCTCACCGATCCCCTGCGGCATCGTCGTGGCCAAACGCAGGAACGTCGAGCGCATCTCGGTGGAGGTGGACTACATTTCGGCGAGCGACAAGACCATCAGCGGTTCGCGCAACGGCCACACGCCGATGATCATGTGGGCGGCGCTGCGCACTCATTCCCCGGCCCAGTGGCGCCGCCGGGTCGCGCACAGCCTGAAGAGTGCCCAATACGCGGTCAATCGGTTGCGTGCCGGCGGAATCGACGCGTGGCGCAACCCGAACTCCATCACTGTGGTGTTTCCCTGCCCTTCACCGGGGATTGCCCGCAACTACGGTCTGGCCACCTCGGGCGCTACCGCGCACCTGATCACCACGCCGCATCACCGCGACACCCGGGTCATCGATGCGTTGATCGACGAGGTGATTGCCGAGGCGCGTCCGGAGGCCTGGCGCGCCACCTTGCAGCGCAGCTGGCATTCGAACACCCAGCCGCCACCGCGCAGCACGTCCTGGACTGGCGGGGCCGGCCTCGACCGTGCGTGATGCCCCGCTCATTGGACACCAATTTGCCCACTCCACCTGACGAACGAGAGCGACCATCTTGAATCAGCCACCCACACCCCAGGACTGTAGCCACCTGGACGACATCCGCTGCGGCATCGATTGGCACGACCGGCAGATCTTCGACGCCCTGGTGCAGCGTTTGCAGTACGTCAAGGCCGCTGCGCAATTCAAACCCAGCGAGGAATCGATCCCGGCCCCCGAGCGAGTCGCGGCCATGCTCGAGCAACGCCTGGAATGGGCCACTGCCGCCGGCTTCGACCCCGCATTTACCGAAGCGCTGTTCGAACAGATCATCCACTGGAACATCCAGCAGCAGATCGCCCACTGGCGTGCGACCCGATCAGGCAATGCCTGATCCACCGCGGCGCCCTTTTCGCGGCCACGGACCGCTCCTACAGGGTGTGAGTGAACCTTTGTAGGAGCGGTCATCGGCCGCGAAGGGCGCATCGCGTTACGGCTGATCCACCGCGGCGCTCTTTTCGCGGCCACGGACCGCTCCTACAGGGTGTGAGTGAACCTTTGTAGGAGCGGTCATCGGCCGCGAAGGGCGCATAGCGTTACGGCTGATCCACCGCGGCGCTCTTTTCGCGGCCACGGACCGCTCCTACAGGGTGTGAGTGAACCTTTGTGGGAGCGATCATCGGCCGCGAAGGGCGCATTGCGTTACGGCTGATTCACCGCGGCGCTCTTTTCGCGGCCACGGACCGCTCCTACAGGGTGTGAGTGAACCTTTGTGGGAGCGGTCATCGGCCGCGAAGGGCGCACCGCGGTCCGACTGATGTTCTACGGCAGCACGATGTATTCATTGCGCTGTTCGATGCCTTGATGAGGCCCCTCGACCAGGTGCACGTAACGACCGCCGACCTGGTCGATCGGCACGCAATCGTCCACGTCCAATACGGCGTCGGTATGGGGCTGGCGCCAGTCTTCGAGGCACTGGCGGCGGGCGCGATTCTTGGCCTCCCTAGCCGTGTGTGCCACCACCAGCGAATAGTGGTGCGCTTCGCCGAACGAGCGCGCCTCGTAGCCGCCAAGGTTGATCACATACAGCCGCGGCATGCCGGCGCTGGGCGCCAGCGGGCTGAACTCGACCTTCCACTGTTCGACACCGTCCACCGCCATCCAGGCATCGACGTGCAAACCTTTCTGACTGCCGAACCAGTCTGCCCTCAGCTGCGGATAGGTCGCTTCGAGCGAGTCGGCGACGACGCAGGCGATGTCGTGCACTTCGATGCGTGCCTTGGGGTGCTTGCCGCCAAGCAGAACGACGTAGAGCATGGATGGGGGTCCTTGGTGGGAGGTGCTGGTACGACAGCATCCTGCCACCTATTGCTCATACCGTCTCGCTCGGCGGCGCGTTCGCCAACGACCCCTCAACGAACGTTCTTGTCGAGAAACTCGCGGATCACCGGAATGATCTCCCGGCCATGGGTTTCCAGAGCGAAGTGGCCGGTGTCGTAGAAGCGAATGTCCGCTTGGGGCAGGTCGCGCTTCCAGGCCTGCGCACCGGCCGGAAGGAAGAACGGGTCATGCTCGCCCCACACTGCCAGCAGGGGCGGCTGGTACTGGCGGAAGTAGTCCTGGAAGGCCGGGTACATCGCCACGTTGGAGGCGTAATCCAGCACCAGGTCCAGCTGGATGTCGGCATTGCCGGGCCGCGAGATCTGCAGGCCTTCCAGCGTGTAGCCGTCCGGCGAAACCGCGCTCGGGTCGCTGACGCCTTCCAGGTACTGCCATTTGATCGAGGCCGGTGTCGGGAACTCCTGCAAGGCATCGCGATGCTCTTGGGTGGGCTCGCGCCAGTAGGTCTGGATGGGTGCCCAACCAGCGCCCAAACCTTCCTCATAGGCGTTGCCGTTCTGCGAAATGATCGCACTCACGCGTTCGGGGTGAGCCACGGCCAGACGCCACCCTACTGGAGCACCGTAGTCGTGGACCATCAGCGCGTAGCGGTCCAGCTCGAGCTGCTCGGTAAACTGGCCGATGGTCTGCGCCAGTTGGCTGAAGGTGTAGGCGTATTGGCCTCTGACGGGTGCTTCGGTGAAACCGAATGCAGGCAGATCCGGCGCAATCACATGGTAGCGGTCGGCCAGTTGCGGAATCAGGTCGCGGAACATGAACGAGGAAGCGGCAAAGCCGTGCAGCAGCAGTACCGTAGGCGCATTCGGATTGCCGGCTTCGCGATAGAACACTTTGACATCCCCGACCTGTTCGTGACGGTAGTGCACGGTGCTGTCGGAATGGGCATTCGGCGCCGCGGTGGTCAGCAGCGAGGCGGCAAGTGCGGCTGCAGATTTCGAAATAGTCATGACGGCTCCTTGAGTAACCCTTAATTTGTGTGTTTGAAGGTTACGGATGATTTTGGTAACCTGTCAAACTATTTTTATAAGTTACGGTGCGTCATGGATCTCACCCTTACCACGCCCGACACGTTGTTCGTGGCCGACAACCTTGCGCTGGATTTCATCAATACCGAATACGGCGTGGGCGATCAGCAGCACGATTGCCTGCGCGACGACGAGGACGTACTGAAGTGGCTCGAGGCTGCCGGCCTGCCCGCGCGACATGACCAGACGGACACTGCGCGCGGGCTATTGACCCAGGCCCGTGCGCTGCGCGCGTGTGCCAGGGCATTGGTGAGCGCCGCGATGACCGGCGCAGAAGCCGACCCTGGCGTGGTCAACCAGGTCCTCGAGGCCGGGCGCCCGGTCAGCCGCGTGCAGTGGAATGGCGCCGCTCAGGCGTTTCGCATCGAGGCCGAGCCGAGGGATGCCGGCTCGGCAAGCCTGCTGTGGCCGGTGGCCGACGCTCTGGTCAGCCTGGTCACCGGGGACAGGTTCGCGTTCGTTCGGCAATGCGAAGCCCATGACTGCGTGCTGTTCTTTCACGACCTGAGCAAGTCCCATCGACGCCGCTGGTGCAGCATGGCGACCTGTGGCAATCGCATGAAAGTGGCGGCGTTTCGGTCCAGGCAGAAACCCCAATAGACTTGTTTCAGTGGCTTCCCAGCGCCGGGAAATGCAGCGCAAAGCGGATGCGTCCGGGCTGCGGTTGGGTCACGCTGGCCTCGCCGGCATGCAGCTGCATGATCGCCGCGACAATGGCCAGTCCCAGGCCATTGGAGTCCGAATTCTGCTGGCGCGACGCGTCGCCTCGGTAGAAGCGATCGAACAGGTTGCTCAGCGCCGAAGGCTCCAGCGCAGGGCCCTGATTCTCTACCACGATCACGCATTGCCCCTCTGCCGACTCGACACTGATCAGTGCATCGCTGTGCGGGTCGGCGTAGCGGATCGCGTTGGCGACCAGGTTGCTCAACGCGCGCCGCAACAGCAGCGGGTCGGCGTGAAGGGTGGCGTCGCCCGAGATCAGCAGGCGGATCTTTCGCTCTTCGGCGAGCCCTTCGAAATAGTCGGTGACCCGCTCCAGCTCGTCGTGCACCTGCAGCGGCTGACGCTGCACCACCGCCTGGGCGTCGTCGGCGCGCGCCAGGAACAGGATGCTTTCGACGATGCGCGAAATACGCTCGAGCTCCTCCAGATTCGACGCCAGCAGTGCCTGGTATTCGTCCGCACTGCGGCCCTGGCGCAGGGCGACCTGGCAGTGCCCCATCAACGAGCCCACCGGGGTGCGGATCTCGTGGGCGAGGTCGGCGGAGAACTGGGTCAGCCGCTGGTAGCCCTCGGCCAGGCGATCAAGCATGGCATTGTAGGCTTCGCTCAACTGCTGCAGTTCGACCGGCGTGTTGTCGCTGCTCATGCGGCTGTGCAGGCGTGCCGGGGAGATGTCGGTGGCGTGCGCCGCCATCTCGCGCAGTGGCCGCAAGCCGCGGCGCAGCAGCACGAAGCCGAGCAGCGCGGTGAGTAGGAAAGCCATGCCCACGGCCAGGTAGATCCGTTGGCGAAACTCGCCGAGCATGGCCATCTCCTTGACCATGATGTGCGCAGCCGTGAGCTTCACTTCGCGGCCGCCGGAGGTGGTCAATACGCTCGCGGCCCGCAACGGGATGCCCGAAGGTGCCATTCCGGTTCGCAGGTCGGCGCTGCCGGGGACGGCGTCATGGCCGACCGCAGGCAGTGAGGGCAGGGTCGCGTGCAGCGGATTGACCTGAATCACCGGTGGCTGACCGGTCTCGGCAATGACGAAGATGTCGTCTTCGCTGCCGAGCATGTTCTGGAAGATCTGCGGGCTGCTCGACAGCTTGTCCAGGGTCAGGTCGTAGTGCAGCAGTTTGCGGAAGTGGTCGAGGCGCCCGAGCACGGCGTTGTCGCTGCGCTGCAGCACCGACGCTTTCATCGATTCGTACAGGTACCAGCCGGCGCCGGCCACGGTGAGCATGGCCACCAGAGAGAAGGCCAGGGTCGAGCGCAGGGTCAGGGAAGGTTGGCGTCGGCTTCGCATGCCCGCACCTCGCAGACGTAACCGATGCCGCGCACGGTGTGGATGAGCTTGACCGGGTAGGGCTGGTCGACCTTGCTGCGCAGGCGCTTGACCGCAACGTCGACGACATTGGTATCGCTGTCGAAATTCATGTCCCATACCTCCGAGGCGATCTGGGTGCGCGAAAGTACGTCGCCTTCGCGACGCAGCAGCAGGTGCAGCAGGGCGAACTCCTTGTTGGTCAGGGTGATCACTTCCTGTTGCCGAGTCACCCGGCGCCGCAGCAGGTCCAGTTCGAGGTCGGCGAGGTGGAAGCGATCGGCCTCACGGGCGCCGCCACGACGCAGGATGGTGCGGATGCGCAACAGCAGTTCGGTGAACGAAAAGGGCTTTACCAGGTAGTCGTCGGCGCCCAGTTCCAGGCCACGAATGCGGTCTTGCAGCTGGTCGCGGGCGGTCAGGAACAGCACCGGTACATTCTGCCGCGCGCGCAGCACCTCCATGATCTGGAAACCGTCGATGCCGGGCAGCATGACGTCGAGTACCAGCAGGTCGTAGGGGTTTTCCAGCGCCAGGTGCAGGCCATCGGCGCCGTGCTGCGCCCAGTCGACGTTATAGCCGGATTCGCCGAGGCCCTTTTTCAGGTACTCGCCGGTCTTGGTGTCGTCTTCGATCAAGAGGATATGCATCGATCAGGCTCGCTCGGGCGTTCACGGTTGCCGTTGAGGGTTTGCGGCGGGTGGGTTCGCACAGCGCAGTCTAACCAAGCGGCGCGGCGCTGTCGGTTACATTACTGTCATTGAGGCGCATGCCGCGCGAATGACAGAAATGTCATCGAGCGGTCATGCGCGCGTGCGGGTTGGTGGCCGAGGATGGGGGCACACCTACCGCAAGGAGTCGTACCGATGAAGATCAAAACTGCCCTGTCGACCACCCTCGGCACATTGCTGCTCGGCGCCGCCGTGATGGCTTCGGCTGCAGACATGCCGGTGGTCAAGCCGATGCGTGGCACGGTCGATGGGCTGGACAACAATACCTTGTCTTTCACCACCCGCAGCGGCGCGCACCAGACCATCGGCCTCACCGACAAGACCGGCATCCGCCTGGTCTCCAAGGCCAACATCGACTCGATCAAGGCTGACAGCTTCATCGGCTCGGCGGCTACGCCCCAGGCAGACGGTACGTTGAAAGCGCTGGAAGTGACCGTGTTCGAACCCAGCCTGAAGGGCAGCGGGGAAGGGCACTACGGTTGGGAAAACGCTGACGGCACTACCGGTACCATGACCAACGGCACGGTGGGCAAGCTGGCCCAGGCCAATGGTCGGACCCTGACCGTGAACTACAAGGGCGGCGAGAAACAGGTCGTCGTGCCTGAAGATGTGCCGATTGCCTATGTCGAAGCCGGCAAGTCTGAGCAACTGGTGAAAGGCGCCAAGATCGTCGTGTTCCCTGCCGAAGACGGCAAGATCGCCCGTGGCGTGGCCGTAGGCAAAGATGGCTTCCAGCCACCGATGTAACCCGCGCCGTACCCGCTCAGTCACCGCGTCAATGTGGGAGCGGTCATCGGCCGCGAAGGGCGCACCGCGGTATATCTGATTCTCCGCGGCGTCCTTTTCGCGGCCACGGACCGCTCCCACAGGGGATTGGCGCATCCTGCCCCTTGTGGGGGCGGGTCTCTGCCCGCGAAGGACGCACCGCAGTATGACTGTCCCACCGCGGCATCCTTTTCGCGGGCAGAGCCCGCTCCCACAGGGGGTTGGCGCATCCTGCTCCTTGTGGGGGCGGGTCTCTGCCCGCGAAGGACGCACCGCGGTATGCCTGATTCACCGCGGCGTCCTTTTCGCGGCCGTGGACCGCTCCTACAGGGGGTTGGCGCATCCTTCCCCTTGTAGGAGCGGTCATTGGCCGCGAAGGGCGCGGTGGTGTGTTTCTTTGACATGGGAGGGCCATTCCATGGCCGTGCGTCGCATACATTCACTGACGGTACGCCTCACCCACTGGATCAATGCCTTCGGCATGACCTGCATGTTCATGAGTGGCTGGGGCATCTACAACGCTTCCCCACTGTTCGCGTTCCGTTTTCCGCCCTCGTTCACTCTGGGTGGTTGGCTGGGCGGCGCGATAGCGTGGCATTTCGCGGTGATGTGGCTGTTGGTTATCAATGGCCTCATCTATGTCCTCTACGGATTGATCAGCCGCCACTTCAAGCGCGATTTGCTGCCGATCACCCCCAGCGCGGTCAAACGCGACTTGCGTGATGCGCTGCGTCTGCGGCTGATCCATGAAAAGGGCGTCTACAACGCCGTACAGCGTTTGATGTACTGGCTGGTACTGGCGGCCGGGGTGCTGATCCTGGTATCCGGGGTAGCCATCTGGAAGCCCATCCAATTCCAGGAACTGGTAGCACTGCTGGGCGGCTACGATTTCGCCCGCTACGTCCATTTCGCCGCCATGTCTGCCATCGGCGCCTTCACTGTCGTGCACCTGGCCCTGGTGCTGCTGGTGCCCAGGACGCTGCCGCCGATGATCACCGGCGGGGTTAGGCCTTCGACCACCGGGAAGAACGATCATGAATGAACCCAAACCGCGCCGGGTTGCCCCGATAACGCTGGAACCCGCCCAGCGTAGCCAGCTCGAAAGCCTGCAACGTCGACACTTTCTGCGCGGCGGCCTTACCGTCGGCGCCATGGCGATGCTCAGCGGCTGCAATCTGCAGGATGGCGATCAGGTCGACAAGGTGCTCTGGGCCATGTCGCGCTGGAACGATCGGGTGCAAGCCTGGCTGTTCAATGGCCAACGTCTGGCGCCTACCTACAGCAAGGCGCAGATGACCCAACCCTTTCCGTTCAACGCTTTCTACAGCGAGGACGACATCCCGGACATCGACGTGCCGGGTTACGCCCTGGCGGTATCCGGCCTGGTTCGCGACAAGGCGTCGTGGACACTCGAAGGCCTGCGCAAGCTTCCGCAGCAGACAGACATCACCCGGCTGATCTGCGTCGAAGGCTGGAGCGCCATTGGCCAGTGGGGCGGGGTGCCGCTGAAAACCTTCCTCGAGCACATTGGCGCCGATACCACAGCCAAATTCGTCGGATTCAAGTGCGCCGACCGCTACTACTCGAGCCTGGACATGCGCACCGCGCTGCACCCACAGACCCTCCTTGCGCTGGACTACGCCGAAGTGGCGCTGCCGCCTGAATACGGCTATCCGTTAAGAGTCCGGGTGCCGACCAAGCTGGGCTTCAAGAACCCCAAGCACATCGTCGAGATCTTCGTCAGCAACGACTACCCCGGCGGCTACTGGGAAGACCAGGGTTACAACTGGTTCAGCGGCATCTAGCAGCGCGCATCCCCCTGTAGCAGCGGCGCAAGCCGCGTCGGCGGTGAATGCGCTCCGCCTGACACACCCCAGTAAACCCGGACGCGGCTCGCGCCGCTGCTACAGTTGTCCTAGCAGCGCGCACCACCCTGTAGCAGCGGCGCAAGCCGCGTCGGCGGCAGATGCGATCCGCCTGACATACCCCAGTAAACCCGGACGCGGCTCGCGCCGCTGCTACAGTTGTCCTAGCAGCGCGCACCACCCTGTAGCAGCGGCGCAAGCCGCGTCGGCGGCAAATGCGATTCGCCTGACACAAAGCAGTGAACCCGGACGCGGCTCGCGCCGCTGCTACAGTTGTCCTAGCAGCGCGCACCACCCTGTAGCAGCGGCGCAAGCCGCGTCGGCGGCAAATGCGATTCGCCTGACACAAAGCAGTGAACCCGGACGCGGCTCGTGCCGCTGCTACAGGGCTTTGCAAAACCATCGGAAGGTCAGGTTCTGGTGACGGTGAGGACCACGGCGGCGATTCGTTCGGCCTGGCGATACCCAGGGGTGTCCAACTCTTCACCGAATACGTCCGGGTCCACCTCTTCGTAGGTCCATTGAAACCCTGGTACGTCCACCAGCGGCTGCACCTGGCTCAGAAACAAATCGACGCCTGCCACCGACGGTGCGCCGGTGTACAGCAGCAGACTGCCGCCAGGCCCCAATCGACCTAACGCCTCGCTGGCGATGCGTACCGACAAGGCCGACCCCAGTTCGCTGCCGCCATCACGGTAGGCCCGCGCCTGGGGATCCTGCATGTAGGGAGGGTTGGCAACGATCAGATCGAAGTCCCCGCTGGTGCCCTGCAGCACGTCGCTGTGCCAGGCCGCTACATTGGTGACGCCCGCGAGTGCTGCATTGACCGCAGTGAAACGCAACGCTGTAGGATTGATGTCGACCGCCTGAACCTGCGCCTCGCGGCACGCCAACGCAATCAGAATCGCACCCGCGCCGCTGCCGCAACCGATATCGACCGCACTACGGATCGGCTGCCTGACCTCGCGCAGGTGCTTCTCGATGGCCCGTGCAAAACGATAGGTATCGGGCCCAAAGAAAACCGAATCGTGGGCGACGGTCGGATAGGCCGAGTGAACAAACAACTGTCCGCCCAGGCTGGACCAGCGCACCTCGCTGCGCAGCAGCCCCGACTGCTCGCTGACGATGGCATTTTCCAGCAACGCCGCCGTCTCCACTTCAGGCAACAGGTCGGATGCGAACGGGCGACTCCAACCGAACACGTCACGCAGGTCCCGGGCGATCGAGTTGTCAGGCCGCTCGTTGTTGCGCTGATGGGTCAGTGGCGTCACCGTCACAAAGCGGTAGCCGTCTGCTTGCAAGCGGCGCCCCAACTGGAGCAGCACCTGGTCCAGTTCTGCCGCCTCCACTGCTGGGCAAGCATTCGCCTGGGTCATGTCAGATCCTCGCACCTCAATATTCATGGCTCAGCACCCCTTCGCTCAGCCGCTCAGTGAACGCGCGGGTCGCTTCCAACCCCTCGGGCGATGCGTGCAGGGACGGCGACATCTTGCGGATCAGTGCCTGGGTCGACTCCGCGGGGCTGGTCACGCCAGTGGGATTTGCCACACCGGGTGCACGCCGACGGAATCGTGCCCTGAAGGGGTTGCTGGCGCCGGACTGATCGTCCAGCCAATCGCCGGCGATCCAGTCCTTGAGCAACTGCCGTTCGTAACCGTTGAACACGCCGAACATGGGCGCTCCCGGCCCATCGAGCATCTGCCAGAAACGGCTGGCCTCGGGGTCCTGGTGTCGCTTGATCCAGCCCTTGTTCTCCAATGCGGTCAAAAAATCGCCGCACTGGCCGGGCTTGGCCAGCCACTCGTTGACGGTCCGGCCTTCGAGGCGGCAGTAGTCTGAATGCATGTATTGGCCAAAGCCGCGCTTGCGCTCCAGCATCTGCACCACTTCATGGTCCAGATCGAAGCCGTCGATCACTGCGGCAGAACCGATACCCAGGTCATTGAGGTTGTAACCTGCCCGCAGCCTCTGCAGAAACGCAGCGTTGTTCGCACCGCCCGGCAGCATATCGAGAACAGCCGCTACCGCTTTGTGCGCATGCCCGGTACCGGCGTTGTCGATGGTCACGTGCAAGGTGAAATAGTAAGGGTCGATGCCCAGCTCGTTCAGTTCGAACGCAGTGATCAGCAGGTGCAACGGCAGTTGCTCGTAGCCCAGGTTGTAGCCGATGACCTCGGGCAGAAAGTCCTCGATGGCTTGCCCCAAGGCCAACTGAATGGCTCCTTGCAGGTACAGCTCGTCGGCCAGCTCGTGGGTCGCCAGGCAGTCGTGCTCGGCCAGCAGCGCGCGGTACAGCGTGACGTGGTTGAGCGAAGGATCGCCGTCGCCCAACTCTTCCAGGTAGGTGCGGATCAGCCCGTGATAGCGCCAGTCCGCGGCATGCTTGACGGTGCCGAACAACCACGCGCCATCCACCAGCTTGCTCGGCGCCACCTGCTGCAGAAAATACAGCGCGTGGGCCTTGTTGCTGAAGAACCGTCGGGGCGCACCGGCATGGCGCAGCTCCAGATACTCGGCATACTGGCGGCCCACCGCCGCGGCATTTTCGGCCACCCACTGCAACAACTGCGCAGGGTCCGCGGGCATCGGGCACGGCAACTCGGCCGCCAGCGCCAGTTGTTCTTCGAGAAACTGCTTCACCAGACCTGGCTCGGTGGCGTCGGGCTCGTCGAGCAGCGACCGGTAGAGCGGCAGGGCAGTGCGCTCGGGCCTGGCCCCCGAATGCGGAAGACCAGTGGATTCAAGCGGGATCATGACAGCACCCATCGTGTTTTTTGTGTCTGGTTTCGAGTGAGTCCGCCTGCAGAAATTCACCCGGACCGACGAACCGCCCGCACCGATCATGCCGCCTGGCTGTGGGTATGCCCATGGCGATGCAGCGCCACCCAGATCACTACGCTGAGAACCCCGATCAAGGTCGCCGCCGATCCCAGCACGAGGTTATGCGAAGTGCTGAACGCGGCTTGGCCAGCGGCGACCAGCTCGGCAGCCTGTGGGCCACCCAGCGCTTTCGCTGCGCTCATGGTTTCGCCGATCGAATGCCGGGCCGTCTCCGCAATAGCCAGGGGCAGACCTTCGGGCAGCTGGATGGAGCGAGTGTAGCCACTGCCCAGGACGATACCGAACCCGGTGATGCCCAGCCCTGTGCCCAGGTCATAGCTGGTGGCTTCGAGCGCGCCGGCCGAGCCGGCCTTGTGCGGCGGGGTACTGCTCATGATCGCCACCGACGACGCCGTTAGGCCAATGCTCAGGGACAGGCCCAGCACCACCAACAGACCGACCACGGCCCATCCGCTGTGGTGCAGGTCAGCCATGGCCAGCCCTGCCAGGCTGGCGCTGGCAGCAGCCAGCGACAGGCTGCCGACCCAGCGCAGGCCGATGGCGCGCAACAGCAGACCTGCCATCGGCCCGCCGACCGCCGAGGCGATCATCAAGGGCAACAGAAACATGCCGGCCTGGAGCGGGGTCTGGCCCAGAACGAATTGCAGCTCCTGGGCCAACATCAATTCGACCCCGGCCAGTGCGCCCATTACCACCAACGCCATGACCACGCCTGCGCTGATCGCCGGTGAGCGGAACAGGCTGAGGTCCAGCATGGGTTGTGCCGCGTGCAGTTGCTTGTGCCCGAACCAGCCCAGCATGGTCAGGCCGAGCAGCGCCGAAGCGGTAGTGAGGGACGCCGAACTGCCGGGTTTGAACCCGGACTTGAGCGCATAGACGGTGGCCATGATGCCCAGCATCAGAATCAATGCCTGAGCGATGGTCCAGTTGCCGTTGCCGGTGATGGAGGTGCGCGGGACATGCTTGAGCACCAGCGGCATCACCACCAGCATCACCGGCACATTGACCAGGAACACCGCACCCCACCAGAAGTGCTCCAGCAGTGCGCCGCCCACCAATGGCCCGATGGCCGCACCTGCCGAACCGGTGGAACCCCAGATGCCCAGCGCCAGGGCGCGCTCGCGCTCGTCGTCGAAGGTCTGGCGGATGATCGCCAGGGTGCAGGGAATGATCATCGCCGAGCCAAAGGCCATGAACGCGCGGGCGGCGATCAGCGCCGCCACGCTGGGCGAGAAGGCCGCAAGTACCGAGCCGAGGCTGAAGATGCACAGCCCGGTGATCAACAGCTGACGGTGGCCGATCCGATCGGCGAGGGTACCCATGGGGATCAACAGGCTGGCCATGATCAACGGGTAGATATCGATGATCCACAGCACTTCGGTGCCAGTGGCCTGCAGCGCCAGGGTCAGTGAAGGGACCGCCACGTGGAGGATGGTCACATCCAGCACCACGGGCAGAAACACCATCATGACCGCGACCAGCACCCACCAGCGTTTTGCAGATTGAGACGACGACACGGGACTTCCTTGAATTATCGAACGGGCCGCAGGTGCAGCGCCCCGGCACGCGCTGATACCATCACGCCATTGATCCTGAAGCAAGCTGAGGCACGCGGCACACCATGACGGCAAAGCAACCGGGCAGCAAGGGACGCAGTACCCGCGGCACCACCCTGGTGGATGTCGCGCGTCTGGCAGGCGTGGCGCCGATGACCGTCTCGCGCTATCTGAACGCGCCAGACGCGGTGCGCGAGGAAACCCGGCTGAAGATTCAGCAGGCCATCGTCCAGACCGGCTACGTGCAGAATCGCCTGGCCAGTTCCCTGGCGAGCAATCGCAGCCGCCTGGTCGCGGTGGTGTTGCCTATGGTGACCAACCCGCTGTTTTCCGACACCTTCCAGGCAATCAACGAACGCCTGATGCAGGCAGGCTACCAAGTGCTGCTCGGCGTTTCCGGTTACCAGAGCGAGCAGGAGCAGCAGCTGCTCGATGTCATCCTCAGCCGCCGCCCCGACGGCATCATCCTCACCGGCACCCTCCACACCCGGGCCAGTCGCGAGCGCCTGCGCGCCGCGGGTGTACCCGTGGTGGAGACCTGGGACCTGACCGACGATCCCATCGACATGCTGGTGGGCTTTTCCCACGAACGGGTGGGTAGCGATGTTGCGCAACGCCTGCTGCGACTGGGCTACCGTCGATTTGCCTTGCTTGCGGTGGACGATCCGCGCGGATTGCGCCGCGCGCGCAGCTTGCTCGACGCCCTCGCGCAGGCGGGTATCGACGATGTTCAACAGCAGATCTTCGCAGGCTTGCCGACCCTGGAGCAGGGCCGGCGCGGGCTCGAGACGCTGCTCGAGTACGATCGGCTTGACCCGCAGACGCCGCCATTGATGGTGGTCTGTACCTCCGACACCCTGGCCCATGGCGTGCTCACCGAAGCGGCTGCGCGCGGATTGCCGGTGCCCGAGCGACTGGGCGTGATGGGCTTTGGCGACATGAACTTCGCCAGCCATACCTTTCCGGCCTTGTCCACGGTGCGCATCGACGGTGCACACCTGGGTGCCTGTGCGGCTGACCTGTTGCTGCGGCGTCTGCAGCATTCCGAACAAGTAGACGGGATCGTCGATATCGGCTTCTCCCTCGTCGAGCGGCAGACCACTCGCGCAGTGTCCTGATTCAACACAGCTGGAAGTCTTCTGCGTCTGCCGAAGCGACCGAAACCGATCTGAAGGGGTGGTTTCAGTAACGCACCCACGGTGCCTCGTCTTGGCACAGCGCTGCGCCAGCAAGTCAAGGCCCGTACCGATGCGCTGATTCAGGAGACGCGCTAAGTCGGTTTACTGGCGGTTGTGCCATCGCGAACGGCCGGGGTCCTGGCGATATGGCCGCAAACCTGTTTCGTGCGCGTTGCACAGTGTTCGGCGGACAATGGGTGCAGCCCTCGGCCACTGGGGGCTGTAGCGTGTCGATCGTCGGGCGGTGGGCAATTTCGCCAATGAACCGTCGCTTTGCGCTGGCGATTTGCCATACAATGTGGCCATTAGCTTCATTGACGCCAATAAAATTGACGAAATGGGCCTGCAGATATTTGGCGCCATCAATCCAGTTTGCGTAAATTATTGATTTATAAGCACTTTATACAAAAATACACCTCTGACAATTTATTTACATGCGGGTGATAGCACTCGGCTTGCACTGACGGACTTCTGCCACCTAGTATCACCTCGCCTTACCGATGCCGCCCCAGAGTCGGCACTGACAAACAGCGACCTTTTGGTCGCACGAGATCGCCAATGCCTCGGTCACACCGCCTCGTTCCAGCGCCATTGAGCACTGAATGAGGCGTGTACCTGTTTTTTTGCTCCGATGCTGCGTTTAACCGACGTCCGGACTGAACCTTGTCGCAATAGCTTGTCCAAGGTCAGCTTCGCAGGATGTGCCGTTGGCGTTGCACCGGTCGTTGTTGCTTACCAAAGACTCTGGAGATTTGCATGAAAGCGATTGTCACCGGTGTAACCGGCCAGGATGGAGCCTACCTGACGCAGCTTTTGCTGGAAAAAGGCTACACCGTCTACGGTACCTACCGACGCACCAGTTCGGTGAACTTCTGGCGCCTGGAAGAGCTGGGTGTCGCTACCCATGCCAACCTGCACCTGGTCGAGTACGACCTGACCGACCTGTCGGCCAGCATTCGCCTGCTGCAGAACACCGAAGCCACCGAGGTCTACAACCTTGCGGCGCAGAGTTTCGTCGGCGTGTCTTTCGACCAGCCGTTGACCACGGCCGAGATCACCGGGGTAGGGGTGGTCAACCTGCTCGAAGCGATCCGCATCGTCAACCCGAAGATCCGCTTCTACCAGGCGTCTACCTCGGAAATGTTCGGCAAGGTGCAGGCGATCCCGCAGATCGAGAGCACGCCGTTCTATCCGCGCAGCCCGTACGGTGTCGCCAAGCTCTACGCCCACTGGATGACCATCAATTACCGCGAGTCCTATGGGCTGTTCGCGACCAGCGGCATCCTCTTCAATCACGAGTCGCCACTGCGCGGCCGTGAGTTCGTGACCCGCAAGATCACCGACAGCGTGGCCAAGATCAAGCTGGGCAAACTCGACGTGCTCGAACTGGGCAACCTCGACGCCAAGCGCGACTGGGGTTTCGCCAAGGAATACGTGGAAGGCATGTGGCGCATGCTGCAGGCCGACGAACCCGACACGTTCGTGTTGGCGACCAACCGTACCGAAACCGTGCGCGATTTCGTCAGCATGGCGTTCAAGGCGGTGGATATCAGCCTGGACTGGTCGGGCAAGGATGATGCGGAATGCGGCACCTGCCGCGCGACCGGCAAGGTGCTGGTCAAGGTCAACCCGATGTTTCACCGTCCGGCCGAAGTCGATCTGTTGATCGGTGACCCGGCCAAGGCGCGTGAGATACTGGGCTGGCAGCCGCAGACCAGTCTCGAAGAGCTGTGCCGAATGATGGTCGAGGCAGATCTGCGACGCAACGAAATCGGCTTTTCTTTCTAGGCGCCCTTGGCGTCTACCCCGAATCACGGCAGTGGGAATGGATATGAATAAACAACAGTGGATGGCATGCCTGGCGCTGGCGCCTTGGCCCTTGAGCGCTTGGGCGTTGGAACCGGCAAAAGTCGAGCTTGGTCCCGTGAACTTCACTCCGACTCTGGAGATAAGCGAACGCTACGACGACAACTTCCGTGCAGTGGATCGCAATGAGGACGCGTCGTGGATCACCTCGGTCAAGCCGACCCTGTTGTTTACCCGCGAAACCCGTAACACCGGCTACAAGTTCCGCTACTCGGCCGACAGCCAGACCTACCTGGACCACGCCGACGCCAGCCACATCGACCACGACGCCGAGCTGGGCGGTATCTGGGCGTTCGATTCGCGCAACCGCCTGGACGCCACGCTGGACTACAAGCGCGGTGAAGAGACCGTGGATTCCGCCGACGCGCGGGAAAACGACAAGTACACCCGCCAGGGCGGTCGCCTGAAGTACACCTTCGGCGCGCTCAGCGCGTTGAACCAGATCGAGCTCGGTGGCGGCTATCGTCAGCAGCGTTATCGCAACGCCGACGGCATCAACGATGACAAGGAATACGACGCCACCAGCGTCACTGGCACCTGGTTCCACCGTTTGGGCGGCAGCACCCGCGCCCTGGTCGAACTGGACCACGTCGACTACGACTACCTGGACTTCGATCGTCGCAACAGCAAGGGCAACCGCGTGCTGTTCGGTATCGACCGCGATGTCACCGCCAAGCTCAGCGGTACCGCCCGTCTGGGTTACGAGCGCAAGGATTTCGAAAGCTCGCAGAGCAACGACTACGGCAGCGGCACCTGGGAAGTGGGCATGGACTACAAGCCACGCACCTATTCCACCATCTCGGTCAACATGCGCCGCGCCTTCGACGAAGGTGACGACGGTGCCAACACCGTACACGTGACCAGCAGCCGCCTGGGCTGGCGCCACAGCTGGTCGTCGTTCTTCGCCACCGATGTCAACTATCGCTATGCAGATCGCGAGTACCTGGGCACGGGCGGTCGCGACGACAAGCAGAACGCCGCCGGCGCCGAGATCATCTACACCGCCAGCCGCTGGGCCGAGGTTGGCCTGGGCTACAGCCGCGTCGACAACAACTCGAACGTGAACAGCGAAGACTACGTTCGCAACATCTACCTGCTCAGCCTCAAGCTGTCCCTGTGAACTCAACCCAAAGGGGAGAAGCCACCATGTTCAAGCATGCATTGATTGTCGTACTGGCACTGTTCAGCCTGGGAGCCCAGGCCGATGCCTACAAACTCGCTTCGGGCGATGTCATCCGGGTGTCCGTACTGGGTGAACCCGATCTGACCAACGAAGAAGTCCACCTCAACGATTCCGGTACCTTTTCCTATCCCTTTCTCGGCAACGTGAAAGCCCTGGGCAAGACCACCGACGAGATCGAACGCGTCATCACCAAGGGTCTGAGCGGTGATTACCTGAAAGATCCGAAAGTGACCGTGAGCGTGGTCGAATACCGCCCCTTCTATATTGGCGGCGAAGTCAAGGCGCCGGGTGGGTATCCCTACAAGCCGGGCCTGACCATGGACCGTGCCATCGCGCTGGCCGGCGGCCTGACCGAGCGTGCTTCGGTCAACCGCATCAACATCAATCGCGGCGGCAGTGCCAAAGCGGCCCAATTGGCAACACCGGTAGAACCGGGCGACACCATCACCATTGACCAGGGGTTCTTCTGACATGAGCCAGATTGCCGTAAGAAACAGCCAGGGCGTTGCTCCCTGGCAGGCTGTGCCCGCGTCAGAAGAACGCGATGCGCTGGATTCGCGCAAACTGTGGCGTACGCTGTGGCGTCGCCGCGGCATGATCCTCGGCGTGTTCGCGGTAGGCACCGCCGCCGCCGTGATCTACGCGCTGAACATGACCCCGACCTATCGCTCCGTCGCCACTCTGGTCATCGAGCCCAGCGGCAACCAGGTCATCACGTTCCAGCAGACGCCGGACCGTCCCGATCCCAACAGCGATTACCTGCAGAC
This sequence comes from Pseudomonas sp. CFBP 13719, assembly GCF_014842095.1. NCBI lineage: Bacteria > Pseudomonadati > Pseudomonadota > Gammaproteobacteria > Pseudomonadales > Pseudomonadaceae > Pseudomonas > Pseudomonas sp. CFBP 13719. Next base: position 46,883 of record NZ_JACYVB010000010.1, read on the forward strand.
CCAGATGGGCCTGATCCAGAGTCGCGAAGTGGCCGAGCGCGCCGTGCGCGAGCTCGACCTGTCGCACCACGAGGAACTGGACCCACGGCAGAAGCAGTCGCGCCTGGCCAAGATCAAGGCCCAGCTGTCCAACTGGCATGCCGACTGGTTCCCGCAGAGCTGGCACCAGGAGCTCAACTACACCGAGCAGCAGGCGTTCAACAGCGCCGTGATGGAACTTCGCCAGCGCACCAGCGTGACCGTCGTGGGCAAGAGCCACCTGGTCAGCATCGGCGTGACCATGGCCGATGCCGAAACCGGTGCGGCCACCGCCAACGCCCTGGCCCAGGGTTACCTGGCCAGCCGGCAGAACTCGCAGCAGCAGGAGTCGCTGACCGCCAGCCGCTGGATGAACACCCGCATGGTCGAGCTGCGTACCCAGTTGCAGCAGGCTGAAAGCAAGTTGCAGGCTTATCGCGACGGCCAGGGCCTGGTCGATGTCGGCGGCGTGGCTACCATCACCGCCAACGAACTGGCCCGTACCAGCGACCGTCTGGTCGATGCGCGCCGCGAACGTGCCGATGCCCAGAGCCAGTACCGTCAGGTACAGGGTCTGTTGGCCCGCGGTGGCAACCTGGACCTGTCCAGCGTGCCTGCGGTCATCAACAACCCGGTGATCCAGCAGTTCCAGGCCGTGGCCGCCACTGCCCAGGCGCGGGTCGACGAGTACAGCCAGCGCTACGGCGACAAGCATCCGCAGATGGTTGCCGCACGCTCCGAACTGCAAGCCGCCCAGGCCAGCTTGCGCAGCCAGGTCAGCCAGGTCGTCGCCGGCCTGCAGCACAACTATCAGTTGGCGCAGGACAACGAGAACTCGTTGCGCTCCTCGTTCAACACCAACAAGCAGGAAATCCAGGACATCTCCCGCAAGGAGTTCGCCCTGCGTGAACTGCAGCGCGATGTCGACAGCAACCGTGACGTGTACAACACGTTCATGACCAAGCTGCGCGAAACCATGGCGACTGCCGACCTGGTCTCGGGCAATGCCCGCGTGGTCGACCCTGCCATCGCGCCGCTGTTCCCGACTACGCCGCGCAAGGCCATTCTGGTAGTGCTGGCCGCGCTGCTGTCGCTGATCGCCGGTTGCGCCATTGCCCTGCTGCGTGAAGCCCTGAACAACAGCTTCAAGAACAGCGCCGACGTCGAGCGTGCCCTGCAGCTGCCGGTACTGAGCGTGGTGCCGTTGCTCAAGCGCCGCAACCGTTCGCGCATCCACCGCCAGTTCGAGCGCAACGACGACGCGGCATTCGCCGAAGCCGTACGTACCCTGCGCACCGGCGTGATGCTCAACGACGACGATGTACGTCGCAAGACCCTGGTCCTGACCTCGACCACTCCGGGCGAAGGCAAGACCACCCTGGCGATCAATCTGGCCGGTGCCATGGCCCGCGTCGAACGCGTGCTGTTGGTGGAAGCCGACCTGCGCCGTCCGAAAGTGGCAACCAACCTGGGCCTGGACGCTCAGCACATCGGCCTGGCCGAGTTGCTGGCGGGCAAGGCGGGCGTCGATGACTGCCTGCAGACCATCGGTAGCCTGGACGTGATCTGCGCCGGTGAAATGCCGTACAACCCGCAGGAACTGCTGGCCAGCACGCGCATGCAGACTTTCCTGGAGTGGGCACGCCACCGCTACGACCGCGTGATTCTGGACACCCCGGCCAGCCAGTCGGTGAGCGACGCAGCACTGTTGTGCGGCATGGCCGATTCGGTGATCTACGTGATCAAGTCCGAAGCCACCAGCATGCCGCTCGTGCGCAAGAGCATCGGCCAGCTGTTGCAGACCGGCGCGCCGATCACTGGTGTGGTCCTCAACCAGGTGTCGCGTCCCGAACCCGGTCAGCGTCGCGACCACTACTATGACTACCTGCCGGCAGCCCCGGCCCAGTAAACCTTTCCGACCTTGCAGCCGCGCCGCTCTCCCTTCGGGGTGAGCCGTGCGCACGGCTGGTCGCGTTACGGAAAATGCCCAACCACGCCGCACTTGTCTGCAGAGGATACATCTATGATTGCGCCTCGCTTGCACCCGATGGTAAATCGTCGGGGCCTGACGTTCTGGACCATGTGGCTCGCGGGTGCCACCCTGGCATGCGCGCTGACATTCAGTGTCCTGTACGCACACTTCAACGAATTCCCGCCCCAGTATCGGGTCCTGATGATGATCGGGGTTCTCGCTTCGGTCCCCGTCTACAGTTTCCTGCACGTCTACCACAAGCGCCTGAACTACCTCAGCGGCCTGTTGCGCCTGCTCGGCGGCTGGCTGACCCTGGTCGCGGCCCTGGCCGTGGTCATCTGGCTCAGTGGCAGCCCGCAGACGCTGGCGCCCGGCATGGCCGTCAAGCTGATCGCCTACGGCTTCCTCGCCCAGGCGGCAACGTTCATCCCGCTGCGCTTCCTGCTCAACCGCCACAACCAGCGCCTGAAGAACGAGCGCAAGGCCGTGATCATCGGCGCCGGTGAACTGGCCGGCAAGCTGGCGCGCCAGCTCAAGCCGCGCGTACCAGTGCTGGGCGTGATCGCGCCCGACGCCGAAGTCGACGCCGACTGGGTACCGGTGCCGGGCGTGCCGCACCTGGGCGGTTTCGACGAACTGCGCGACATCGTTCAGCGCGAGCAAGTGCGTCGGGTGTACATCGCCCTGCCACTGGATCGCATGGTGCAGATCGAATCGATCTACGTCGACCTGCTCGACCTGGCGGTGGACGTGGTCTGGGTGCCGGACTTCGGCAGCATGATGCTGCTCAACCAGTCGATCTCGCAGATCGAACAGTTCCCGGCCATCTACCTCAACGAAACCCCGCTGAGTTCGCACCCTGCTGCGGCCATGGCCAAGGACCTGATCGACCGCAGCCTGGCGCTGCTGGCGATCATCGCCCTGGCACCGGTGCTGATCAGCTGCGCAGTGGCGGTCAAGCTGTCCTCGCCAGGGCCGGTGTTTTTCCGCCAGGGTCGCGACGGTTGCAACGGCACCGTGATCCACGTCTACAAGTTCCGTTCGATGCGCATGCACGACGACCAGGAAGTGAAGCAGGCCACCCGCAACGATTCGCGCGTCACCCGCGTCGGTGCGTTCCTGCGTCGCTCTTCGCTCGACGAGCTGCCGCAACTGATCAACGTGCTGCGCGGCGAAATGGCCCTGGTCGGTCCGCGTCCCCACGCCATCGCCCACAACCATTACTACTGCGACAAGTTGATGGCCTACATGGCACGTCATCGCATCAAGCCGGGCATCACCGGTCTGGCCCAGGTCAGCGGTTTCCGTGGCGAAACCGATACCCTGGACAAGATGCAGGGGCGCCTGGAGCGTGACCTGGCCTACATCAATCACTGGTCGCTGTGGCTGGACATCAAGATCCTGATCAAGACCCCGTTCACCCTGTTCTCACGGAACATCTATTGAGCCCGGAGGCTGGGATGGAACACGATTTGAGCCAGGGGCCGGCACCGGCCCCCGGCCTCATTCAACAGCTGCGCCAGAACCGCATGGTGCGCAATCTGGCGACCGCGCTCGGCGGCTCCGCCGGCGCGCAGCTGATCAACCTCGCGCTGATCCCGGTGATCATGCGTATCTACGGCCCCGAAGCGTTCGGGGTGGTGGGTACCTTCCTCAGCCTGACGATCATTCTGATTCCGGCTTGCAGCCTGACCTGGTCGATGGCCATCGTCCTGCCGCAGACCCACCGCGACGCCAGCGGACTGGCCAAACTGGCGACTGTGGTCGCCTTGCTGGTTTCCATACTGGTTGCCGGCGTGCTGTTGTGGTGGGGGCCGATGCTGGCCGAACGCTGGAACCTGTCACTGCTCACCCCATATCTGATGCTGCTGCCGCTGGTAATGTTCAGCTCGGCGGTGCTCGAAGTGCTGCAGCAGTGGCTCTATCGCCATGGTCGCTATCGCCTGACCGCCCGTGCCGCCACCAGCCATGCGCTGGTGTACAACGGCATGCGCAGTGTCGGCGGCCTGTTCAACAACAGCGCAACCATGCTGGTGGTCACCAGTGCCCTGTACTACGTGGTGCACAGCCTGCTGATCCTGATCGGCATGGCCATGAGCAAACCGGCCCCGGCCGAGGTTGCCGAAACCGACGAAGCGCCGCGCAAGACCCTGCGCCAACTGGCCAGCGAATACCGCGACTTCCCACTTTTCCGTGCTCCGCAGGTGTTGATCAACGCCTTGTCGGTGCACATGCCCACACTGGTACTGGCCTCGCTGTTCGGCGCCATACCGGCCGGCTATTTCGCCCTGTGCCTGCAAGTGCTGGCAATGCCCAGCAACTTCATCGGCAAGGCCATGGGCAGCGTCTTCTACCCGCGCATCGCCGCCGCAGTCCATGCGCGTGAAGCGGTGGTCGGCCTGCTGCTCAAGGGCGTCGGCGCGATGACGGCGATCGGCTCGGCGGGTTTCCTGATCCTGGTCATTGCCGGGCCCTGGCTGTTCACCGTGGCCTTCGGTGCCCAGTGGCACGAAGCGGGCGAATACGCGCGCTGGCTGGCCCTGGCGGAATTGGCCCGGTTCGCGGCGATGCCGTGCGAAGTGGCCATCCCGGCCTTGCGCCTGCAGGCCTACTTCCTGGGCTTCGAAGTCTTCGCGACTTCGCTGCGCTTCGGCGCGGTGGCCCTGGGCGCCTTCTGGGGCGGCTCGGCCCTGGCGGTGGTGATGGCCATCGCGGCGGCAAACATTTTCATCTATCTGGCGATGCTGTCGATCGTCGTATTCAAGGCGCGTGCCTGGCAGAACCGCCAGCGTGGCACTCTACAGGAGGCTGAAGCATGACCAGATCCAATAATGACGTATGCGCGATCATCCTCAACTGGAATGGCGCCGATACCACCATCGACTGCATCCGTGCTCTGGACGCGCACTGCCGCGTTCCGGTCGTGGTGATCGACAACGATTCCAAGGACGACAGCGTGTCGCGCCTGAAGCAGTTCCTCAATGACTCGACCGGCCCGGACGTACGGGTGATCGACGAGCGCGCCGCCGGCAGCTATGACACACCGCACGAGCGCGTACTGATCGTCAACGAAGGCAACCACGGCTACGCCGGCGGCAACAACGTGGGCATCGACTACGCGATACGCGCAGGCTATCGCTACATCTGGCTGCTCAACAACGACGTGACCGTCGAGGCCGGTGCGCTGGAAGCGCTGCGCGATACCCTGGAACAGTCGCCCAAGTGCGGTTTCTCGGCGTCCGTGCTGGTGTATTCGGACCGGCCACAGGTGGTCCAGTGCGTGGGTGGCGGAATGCTGTTCCCCTGGCTGGGCAAGACCAAGCTGATGGGCAAGAACCTGGATCGCACGCAACTGGCCACAGCGGGCCTGCCCGAGCCCGACTACCTGATGGGCGCCAGCCTGATGGTGCGCCGCGAGGTGATCGAAGAGGTCGGCATGATGGACCACCGCTACTTCATGTACTCCGAAGAAGTGGATTGGGAGCGTCGCGCTGCCGCCGTGGGCTGGCATGGTCGTGTCGCTCTGAACAGCTTCGCTCGCCATGGCGACAGCGGCAGCACCCGTGGGCGCAGCCACATGTTCCACTTCTATCGCAACCGCGCGGCCATCATGTACAACAAGCGCTTTCATTCGACCGCGTGCACCTTCGTCTCGGCGATTGCGCTGGGCGCGATCACCGTGCTGCAGAACCGCGGCAGTGCCAAGAACATCAAGTTCGGCATCAAGGGCATCACCGAGGGCTTGGCGTTCAAATGGCGCTGAGTGATCTATCGTCCACGAGGTAACGGACATGCTCCAGGCTTTGTTCAATCCGCGCACGTTGCTGTGCCTGCTGGTGGTGGTCAACTCCGGCTTCGTTTTTCTGACCGACAACAAGCTGGCGGGGCTGCCGTACCTGCGTGAGCTGTACCTGGCCGGTGTGGTGGGCGCAGCGGTGTTGTTGCTGGCCATGTGGCAACGCCCGTGGCAGTCGCGGGCCAGTATGTGGATCCTGTTCATGGGCGTGGCCCTGCCGGTGATGTCCGCACTGTTCTCCTGGTATCACTTCGAGCAGCCGCTGTTCTACGGCCTGCTCGAAGAGCGCCGCAACTTCCTCTACCTGCTGTTCTTCCCGGCCTTGTACCTGATGTTGAAGGCACAACCGACCCAGGAGCAGCTCGAGCGCTATTTCCTGATCGGTGGCCTGGCATGCGTCGCGGTAGGTTTTCTCTACTACTTCAAGATCGTCCCGGAAAACGCCGCGGTCGCGTTCAACGTCGACGAGAAGGACTACGGCCTGAACCCGTTGCGTCCGGATCGCTTCAGCATTGGCGGGTCGTATGTGTCGCTGTGCGCGATGATGCTGATGTACCGCCTGCGCCGTCGTATCGAACTGGTCCCGGTGCTGTTGCTCGGCCTGTTCGCCGCCTACCTGTGGCTGGTTCTGCAGACGCGTAACACGATGCTGGTGTGGACCCTGGCGGCGTTGTGGATCTTCCGTGCGCACCTGCATGTGCTGGTCAAGCTGGGCCTGGCAATGATCGTGGTGGGCGGGATCGCCTACATGGTGATGCCGGCGCCGTTCGAAGCGCAGTACGAGCGACTGATGGCCCTGGTGCAGGAAGCGACCGAGCCGGGCGGGGTGCGTGCCGATACCACGGCGATCATCCTGCGTGACACCGCGGCTAACTGGTACGTAGGGATGGGGGCGTTGTCGCTGCAGTGGCAGGGCGGGTTCTCGCGCCTGTACAGCTCGTACTTCTACCTGTCGGACGTGGGCTTGCTGGGCGTGCTGTATCGCTACGGCTTCATCATGCCGCTGATCATTCTGGTGTACTTCGTCGGATTCTGGAGAATCAGCCGTCAGTGCCGCAACAAAGGCGACCTGCTGGCTGCCTTCGTCCTGGACATGTGCTTCAACCTGATCAATCTGTTCCTGTCGCCGGCCATGATGTACGACGGCAACATCGCAGCGCTCGCGGTTGCGGCATTCGTCTATTACGGTCAGGTGAGGGTGCCGGCATCGCAACCGGCCGATCGTCCGCTGGGACGACCGGCCGGCCCCATGGGACTGCCGATCAGGTCGGGCCGATAGCCTTGCACTTCGGCTCTTTCAGGTACCTGCCCATGACCGACCATTGAGGACGCGCCTTGCCGTTGATCGGCTCGACCGCCATGAAGTAGCCACCCCAGTAAGGGCCGCTCGACCAGTAGGTGAGCGGCATGCACTGCAGGGCCAGGTACTTGTGCAGCCGCTCGGCCGCGTCCAGCCAGCGCGGGTCATTGTCAGGAACGCCGAACTCGCCGATGTGGCCTTTCTTGCCATTGCGCTTGAGCCACTCGACGAAGGGTTTGGCCCGGTTTACCCCGATATCCGGATCCCATTTGCCGGAAATTCGATTCTTGTAGTTACCACTGCCGTCGGGATCGATGTAGATATGCGCGGAAAAGATCAGCTTGTTCGACGGGTCCTTGAGTTTGAGCAACTCGTCGTTATAGTGCGGCCAGCGTTCGGCACTGGCCCACGAGCGGCCCTCGACGTAGATCGGACGAGTCTTGTCGATGCTGCGTATGGCGTCGATCCCAGCCTGCGCCGCGGTCGGCCAGATGGCATCGGATTCGTCGTGCGGCTCGTTCATCAGGTCGTAGCCGGCCAGCGCACTGTAGGGGCTCCAGCGGCGGGCCATCTGAGTCATGAGGTTCTTGTAGTGAGCCACGGTGACTTCCTTGGTGCCGATGATCTTGCCGCGGTAGCGCCCATAGTTATGCACGTCCAGGATCACTTGCATGTTCGCCTGTGCAGCCTGCACCAGCATCTTGTCGATCAACTTGGCATAGGTCGGGTCGAATGCCCCACCCAGCGTGGGCTGCAAGCGCTCCCACTTGAGCGGGAAACGCACGCTTTGAATGCCACGACGCTTCCAATTGGCAAAGAAACCTTCGCGCGGAAAGAAATAGTGCGTACCTTCCACGCCCGGAAACGCATTCTCGGAGAACTCTGCCCCCGATACGTTGATCTGAACCATCGGCACATCCGCGAATGCGGCGCCCGAGCCCAGCACCAGCGCCATCGCCGCACTCAGCAGTGCACGACGAGAACGAGATGGGTGGAGTTGAGGCACGAAAGGTACTGCGCGCCCGGAATCTGCACGTGAATACAACCTTTTGCTGTTCATTGGCTCAGCCTATGGATGGAAACCAGTCAATTACCATGCTTCAGACGAATAAGCCGAATCGTCCAAGCTCCCGCAGCCTTTCTATGGCGCTGCATTAACGCATTCTAGAACTGATAGGACGGCCTGGATGAAAGTTTTTGGAATAGATTTTTACAAAGGTGACCAAACGCACTTGATCCGTGCCATCAAGGGCGACGTGAACAAGCCGTTTGGCTACGTGGTTACCGCCAACGTGAACCACGTTGTGCTGCTTGAAAACGACTCGGTTTTTCGCAACGCCTACGACGCGGCGGCCTACCGGGTCTGCGATAGCCGGGTACTGATGCCCGTGCTGCGCAAGTTCGACGCCGGTGTACCGGAGGCCATTCCCGGCAGCACCCTGACCGTGTCGGTGATGGACGAAGCCCAGCGTGAAGGCTGGACCGTAACGGTCGTCGGTTCGACCACCGATGTGCTGCAGGTGCTGGCACAGCGCTACCCGGCGGTGACGTTCCTGCACTACAACCCGCCGATGGGCTTTATCGACAACCCTGCAGAAGTGGAAGCCACCCTGCAGTTCGTCGAACAGCACCGGGCGCAACTGGTGATCATGTCGGTCGGTTCGCCGCGCCAGGAACTGCTGTGCAAGATGATCGCCGACCGCGGTCGTGCCCACGGCGTGGGCCTGTGCACGGGCGCTGCGCTGAACTTCCTGTCGGGCAAGGTGCAGCGCGCGCCGATGTGGGTGCAGAAGCTCTCACTGGAGTGGCTGCACCGCATCCTCAGCGAGCCGCGTCGCCTGGCAGGGCGCTATTGGCACGACGGACGGCGTATCGTGCCGATCATCGCGCGGCAGTATTCGCAGCAGCGGCACAAGCCCTGAAAACCACAAAGCCACCCAAGGGTGGCTTTGTCGTTCTGCATTCTAGGGTTTTGCCTGCGGCAGGCGCCTTAGCGCTTGCCCATGGAGCGGCGGGTACCGTTCGGCGCGCGGCCTGGGGTCTTGTCGTGGTTCGACTTGCCGGCGCCAGGGTAACGCGCCGCTTCCTTGGCTGCGAAGGCACCGGGCTTGAACGGGAAGGTGAACGCCGGGATCGCTGCCTGGCTGTCGAGCTCGGCGTCCTGGACGATCGGATCGGCATCGGGGTGTTGACTGACAGGCATGGTGACTCCGGGGCAAGCACGTTGAAAGGGAGGGGCAGTATACCCGAGCCTCCCTCGCAACGCTTGGTGCCGCTCACACGACCCTGGCAGTGGTCAGGCCGGGCAAGCCGTATGGCCGTTGTCCAGGCCCTGCTTGACGTTGCGCGAGAGCAGGCTGGCCTTGCCGTCGTGCCAGGTCAGGGTCAGCACGTAGAGTGAATCGAAATCGCCGGACTCCCAGTCGTCGGTGATGTTCATCTTCTGACCTACGGCGCGGCCGGCCACCTCGTTGATCAGCTCTGGCAGGTACCCATGCGACCAGGCCGTATAGATGACTGCATTGTGGTACTTGTCGCGCATCAGCTCCTTGGCCAGGTCCTGGGTGTCGTTGGCGCCGTACTCGATGTTCACCGGCAGGCCGAGCTTGATGGCGCTGGGGCTGATGGTCATCAGCGGGCGCAGGTAGCTGTAGGATTCGTCGTTCTCGCCTTCCTCCACGTGCCGGCCAGGGTCGGCGGCGAACACGAAATCGGCGTTGCCGAACCGCTGGGGCAGCACCTCTGCCAGGTTCAGCGCGCGATTGAGGCCCTGGCAATTGAGTTGGCCAAGGCCACCGGCGGGTTTCTCGGCGTGGCGCAGGAACACCAGGGTCTGCGTGCCATCCACTGGAGCCGCACGGCTGTCGCTGATTTCGAAGGCAAGGAAAGAACAGGTACCGGCCAGCAGCACGGCGGGCAATGCGTAGTAGTAGCGTTTCAACTGCCGGGCACAGTTGCTCAAAGTTTTCATAGGATGGGTCTTGAACTCTCTTTGGGTTAGCTGACACACCCGGCCAATGCGTGCTGCGTGCAGCCGCCTGGGTCTCCCTGTCTTTGTTTTTCCTGCCTGTTATCCTGTGGCAGGGGCGACTCTCTGAGTGTCATGTTGCCTTTAGGTTCGGCACTTGTGCCAATCAAGATAGTGGCATTTTGTTTCAAATTGACGACGTCTCGTCTGGGCGCAGGCCTGCGCCCAAGGCGCGCGTCAAAGTCTGGCGGGTCTCGAACAACGCCTGGCGAAACGCCTCATGCTGAGCCTCGACCCGCCATACCGGACCAACCAGCGCCAGGGCGTACTGCCCTTGCGAGGTCTGCAGGGCCACGGCCATGGCACCAACGCCCATCATGTGCTCATTGGCGTCGCAGGCATAGTCGCGCGCGCGGACCTCAGCCAGTTGTTCAAGCAGGTGCGGCAGGTCCGGCGTGCTCGGCGTGAGCGGCTCGAGCACCGGGCCGAGCAGTTGCACTACGGCTTCGTCGCTCATCTTGGCCAGCAGCGCCTTGCCCCCCGACGTCGCGTAGACACTGAGAAAGCTGCCGGAGGAGGGCGCCACGCGCAGCGGCTGCGGCGACACCACCGAGTGCAGCAGCATCAGATGGGTGCCGTTGCGGTTGACCAGCACCGATGTTTCTCCGGTGCGCTCGGTGATTGCCTCCATATAGGGGCGTACCTGCTGGATGATGTCGACATGGCTGTTGGAGGCCAGGCGCATCAAGGCCGGGCCCAGGCATACGCCACCGGCGCCATGCACCTTGAGCAGCTCTTCGTGGGCCAGGGCGTCGACCAGCCGCTGCACCGTGGAGCGGGGCAAGTCGATGCGCCTGGCGATCGCCCCCAGGCTCAGACCGTCCGGTTCGCTTTCGAGGCAGCGCAGGATAGCCGCTGCCCGGGAAATGACTTGAATGCCGTTGCGATCATTGTCGCTGCTCATGCAATTTGCCTTTTGTATCGCTGATCGGTACAGTGTATCGCATTAGTCACCGAGCCAACAGGTTACCGAGCCAACAGTCAGCCTGTCGTTGGTTGCCGCCAGCAGGATCTCTTTGTGTCCCCATCTTCACCTCCGGCCCCGGCCCCTTTCGGCGGGCGTCTGGCGCTCGGTCTGATCGGCGTATTGATCGCCGCGCTGACGTCCGGCATCAATGACCGTGTCACCGACATCACCTTGGCCGACCTGCTGGGCATCTACGGCTTTGGCCACGATGAAGGCAGCTGGATCAGTTCCGCCTACGCGGCAGCCGAGGTGTCGGCGATGCTGCTGGCGCCCTGGCTGGCGGTGACGTTTTCGCTGCGCCGCTTCGCCATCGTGGTCACTGTGGCCTTCGCCGGCTTCGGCGCACTGTGCCCGTTTGCGCCCAACCTGGAAAGCCTGCTGCTGCTGCGCGTGCTTCAGGGCCTTGCCGGAGGGGCGCTGCCGCCGCTGCTGATGACCGCCGCGCTGCGTTTTCTGCCTTGGCACATCAAGTTATACGGGCTGTCGGCCTATGCGCTTACCGCCACCTTCGGGCCGAACCTGGCGATGCCGCTCGCCGCAATGTGGACCGAGGGCGGTGACTGGCGCATGGTGTTCTGGCAGATCATCCCGGCCTGCCTCATCGGCGCCGCTTGCATTGCCTATGGCCTGCCTCAGGATCCTCTGCGCCTGGAGCGCTTCAGGCAGGCCGACTGGCGCGGTGCCTTGCTGGGCACCGCGGGCATCAGCATGCTGATCATCGGCCTGACCCAGGGCGAACGGCTGGACTGGCTCGAGTCGCCCTTGATCGCTTTGCTGCTGATCGGCGCCGGCGTCTGCCTGCCGCTGTTTCTGCTCAACGAGTGGTTTCACCCGCTGCCACTGTTCAAACTGCAGTTGCTGGCGCGGCGCAACTTCGCTTTCGGCATCACCACGCTGTGCCTGTTTCTGTTCGTCGGCATGGCCGGCAGCGCGATTCCGGCAGGCTACCTGACCCACATCCAGGGCTACCGGCCGCTGCAGACCATGCCCACCGCACTGTGCATCGCCTTGCCGCAACTGCTTGTCGCGCCACTGGTAGCGTTTGTCATCAACCGCAACTGGGTGGATTCGCGCTATGTGATGGCGGCCGGTTTCGGCCTGCTGACCCTGGCCCTGCTGGGTGGCTCGCAGATCACCGGTGAATGGATCCGCGACGACTTCTATCTGTTGCAGGCCCTGCACACGTTCGGCCAGCCGATGGTGGTGGTGCCGTTGCTGATGATCGCCACCGGCGTGATTCATCCGCTGGAGGGTCCGTTCGCCTCGTCCATGGTCAACACCTTACGCGGGCTGTCTTCAGTGGTGGCCGGCGTGGTGCTGGAAAATTTCGTCACCGCCCGCGAGCACTTGCACTCCAACACCTTGCTCGACCAGGTCGGCAACAGCTACCAGAGCCTGTTGCCCCTCTATGGCGAACCAGCCGCCGAGATGGCCGGTCGGGTGCGCGCGCAGGCATTCGTGCTCAGCTACAGCGACGCGTTCCTGGCGCTGCTGGCCTTCATCGCCGTGCTGCTGGTGGTGTTGGTGACCCTGCCCAAGCGCGCCTATCCACCGCAACCCCCGGTACCGTCATGAAACCCGTTATGAACAACCGAACCGCTGTATCCCTTATTGGCGCCGCCATCCTCGTCTGCGCGGCCTATGGCCTTTATCACGTGCTGCACAGCGATGGTGTGCAGCGCACCGACGATGCCTACATCCGCGCCGACTCGGTGCTGGTGGCGCCACGGGTGGCCGGAGTGGTCACCGAGGTGCTGGTGCAGGACAACCAATCGGTCCAGGCCGGGCAGTTGCTCGCGCGGCTGGACGAGCGGGACTACGCGGCCTCGGTCGCAGCCGCCCACGCCAATGTCAGTGCCGCACGGGCGCAGGTGAAGAATCTGCGCGCCAGCATCGAGCGTCAGGCGGCCGTGATCGACCAGGCCAGCGCCGCGACCCGTGCCACCGCCGCTTCGCTGAAGTTTGCCCAGGCCAACGCCCAGCGTTACCGCAACCTGTCCCAGGCCGGCGCCGGCACCCAGGAAGAGCGGCAAAAGGCCGAGGCCGAGCTGCAGGGCTGGGAGGCCTCGCGTGATCGCGATGCGGCCTCGCGGGTCGCGGCCCAGCGCACCCTGGACGTGCTCAAGGCCGAACTGGAAGTGGCCGAGGCAGCAGTGGACAAGGATCGCTCGGCATTGCAGCAGGCCGAGCTGAACCTGTCGTACACGCAGATTCTGGCACCCGCCGATGGCATGATCGGCCAGCGCTCGGTGCGTGTGGGCGCCTACGTCGCGCCCGGCCGACCCCTGCTGGCCCTGGTGCCCCTGCACCAAGCGTTCGTGGTCGCCAACTTCCGCGAAACCCAGTTGGCGCACATGCACGCCAGGCAGCGCGTGGAGATTCGTGTCGACAGCATCCCCGACCAGGTTTTCCGCGGCCACATCGACAGCGTGGCACCGGCCACCGGCCTGTCGTTCGCGCCGATCAGCCCGGACAACGCTACCGGCAATTTCACCAAGGTGGTGCAGCGCATCCCGGTCAAGGTGGTGTTCGAGGCCGACCAACCGCACCTTGAGCGTCTGCGGGTCGGCCTGTCGGTGGTCGCGTCGGTAGATACCACCCAGGAGCCGTGAAATGAAACGTGCATTGCTGGTTTTCGCCCTGAGCAGCCTGGGCGCCTGCAGCGTCGGCCCGGACTTCCATCGTCCTCGGGCAGCGCTGCCAACCCACTGGCAGGACAGCGCCGGGACGCGCGCCGATGCAGCGCTGGACGCCGCCTGGTGGCAGCAGCTGGGTGACCCGCAACTGACCGCGCTGGTCACCCGCGCGGCCAAGGCCAACCTGGACATCCGCTCGGCAGGCAACCGCGTGCAGCAGAGCCAGGCCCTGCGCCAGGTCAGCGGCAGCCAGCAATTGCCCGGGCTCAGTGCGCGCGGTGGCTACCAGCGCGAGCGCAACAGTGGCGAGGGGTTGAACGATCCGTCCGGCCAGAACGGCCGGGCCCCTTTCGAACTGTGGAGCGGGGCGCTCGACGCCAGTTGGGAAGTGGACCTCTGGGGCCATGTCCAGCGCAGCGTGGAGATGGCCGAGGCCGACGTCCAGTTCAGCCAGGCCGAGCGCGATGCGGTCGGCTTGAGTATTGCGGCGCGCACCGCCACCGATTACATCCGCCTGCGCGGCGTGCAGGCACGCCTGGCGGTGGCGCGGCAGAACCTGGAAATAGCCCGGCAAAGCCAGCGTCTGACGCAGACCCGGTACGACAACGGCGTCACCACCAACCTGGACACTGCCAACGCTGCCGCACTGGTGGCAACCATCGAAGCCTCGCTGCCGATGCTGCAGGCGCAACAGGACCGCTTGATCAACGCCCTGAGCTACCTGCTGGCGGAACCGCCCCGGGCTTTGGCCGACGAACTGCGCACCCCGCAAGCCATTCCCAACCCCGCCCCGGACGTGCCCATGGGGGTGCCCTCGGAGCTGGCGCGGCGGCGGCCCGACATCCAGCGCAGCGAAGCCGCGCTGCACCGGGCCACGGCGGCCATCGGCGTGGCCAAGGCGGATTTCTATCCGCGGGTCAGCCTGGGCGCCAGCTTCGGTTTTCAGGCGCTGGCCGGCTCGGACCTGGGCGGCTGGGATTCACGCAGCTGGTCGCTCGGCCCCAGCCTGTACCTGCCGATCTTCCAGGGTGGGCGACTGACCGGCACCCTCGAGCTGCGCGAGCACCAGCAGCAGCAAGCGGCGCTGGACTACCAACGGGTGGTGCTGGCGGCCTGGCACGAGGTCGACGATGCCATGAGCGACTATGCCGCCGAACAGCAGCACCACGCGGCGCTGGGCGAGGCAGTGCGGCAGAACACCGTGGCCCTGGGCACTGCCCGCGACCGCTACAATCAGGGCGCCACCGACTTCATCAACGTGCTGGGTGTACAGCGCGCGCTGCTGGCCACGCAAACCCAGTTGGTCGACAGTGCCACCGCGGCGGCGATCGACCGTGTGCGTCTGTATCGGGCTCTCGGTGGGGGCTGGCCGAAAGACGCCTGAAGAAGCCGCGATGTGCCCGGCCAGCCGTGCTAGGGTAAGGTCTGTCAGCCAACAGGAGCCTGCCCATGCCCGACCTCGCCCCGCTCACGCTCAGCAACCCGCCCGGCCTTTTCGATCCGGCGCCCTATGGTTACTCCCATGTGGCCCAGGTCGCCGCTGGCAGCAAGTTGCTGTTCATCGCAGGCCAGGGCGGTGAAAGCCTGGACAGCAGCATTTCCCCGGACTTCGAGCTGCAGGTCGGGCAGGCCCTGGCCAACCTGCGCACCGCGCTGGCTTCGGTCGGTGCCGATTATTGCCACGTCGCCAAGCTGACCGTGCTGGTGGTCGACCACGACCACGAGCGCCTGGCCATCTGGAGCGACACCCTGCGCGAGGCGTGGGGCGGCGAGATGACCCCCGCCTGCACGTTGATCCCGGTGCCGCGCCTGGCCCTGGACGGCATGCTCATCGAAGTCGATGCGGTCGCGGTGGTGCCGCAATGAGCGAGTTGATCAGCGCACTGCGCGGCATCGTCGGCGCCACCCACGTGCTGACCGAGTCGGCCGAGACCGAACGCTTCCGCCAGGGCTTTCGCTTCGGCAGCGGCAACGCGCTGGCCGTGGTCCGCCCCGGCTCACTGCTGGAGCAGTGGCAGGTGGTCAAGGCCTGCGTGGCGGCGGACGTGATCGTCATCATGCAGGCGGCAAACACCGGCCTGACCGGGGGCTCCACCCCCGATGGCGGCTACGACCGCGAAGTGGTGATCATCAGTACCCTGCGCATGCGCACGGTGCACGTGATCGAAGAAGGCCGCCAGGTCATCTGTTTTCCCGGTTCCACCCTCGATCAGCTGGAAAAGGTCCTCAAGCCGCTGGGCCGCGAGCCCCATTCGGTGATCGGTTCTTCGTGCATCGGGGCCTCGGTGTTCGGCGGAGTCTGCAACAATTCCGGCGGCTCGCTGGTACGTCGCGGCCCGGCCTATACGCAGATGGCCGTGTATGCCCAGCTCGGCGCGGACGGCACCTTGCAGCTGGTCAACCACCTGGGCGTGGAGCTGGGCGATACGCCCGAGCAGATCCTCGACAACCTCGACGCCCAGCGCTACACCGCCGCCGACATCAAGGCCGATGCCGGGCTCGGTTCCGACCATGGCTATGCCGCCTATGTGCGCGAGGTCGACGCGCCCACCCCGGCGCGCTTCAACGCCGACCACCAGCGCCTGCACGAGGCCAGCGGCAGTGCCGGCAAGCTGGCGGTGTTCGCCGTGCGCCTGGACACCTTCGCCGCCGAGCGCGACACCGCCGTGTTCTACATCGGCAGCAACGACACCGCCGACCTCACGCAGATTCGCCGGCACATGCTCGAGCAGTTCGACGAACTGCCGATCGCCGGCGAGTACATGCACCGCGACGCCTACGACGTGGCTGCCGAGTATGGCAAGGACACCTTCCTGATGATCCATCACCTGGGCACGCAGCGCCTGCCCAGGATGTTCGCCCTCAAGAGCCGTGCCGACACCTTTCTCAAACGCTTTCCCTGGCTGCGCGCGAACCTGGCCGACCGGGTGCTGCAGGTCGCCGCGCGCTGCTTCCCCGATCACCTGCCACCGCGCATCCGCGATTTTCGGCAGCGTTACGAGCATTACCTGATGCTCAAGGTGTCAGCCGGCTCGGTGGCGCCTACCCAGAAGATGCTGGATGAACTGTTTGCCGGGCGCGAGGGGGATTTCTTCCGTTGTACTGCAGAGGAGGGCAGCAAGGCCTTCCTGCATCGATTCGCCGCTGCCGGCGCGGCGGTTCGCTATCGCGCGGTGCATGACCGTGAAGTAGAGGACATCGTGGCCCTGGACATCGCCCTGGCACGCAACGATCGGCAGTGGTTCGAGACGCTGCCCGACGACATCGAGCAGCAGATGATCGTCAAGCTGTACTACGGGCATTTCTTCTGCCACGTGTTCCACCAGGACTACATCCTGCGCAAGGGCAGCGACTGCCTGGCGGTGGAACATCGCATGTGGGCACTGCTCGACGAACGCGGCGCCGAGTACCCGGCAGAGCACAACGTCGGCCATCTGTACCCGGCCAAGCCGGCGCTCAAGGCCTTCTACCAGCAGCTGGATCCGTGCAACGCCTTCAATCCGGGCGTCGGCCAGACGTCCAAGTGTCGCCACTGGCAGGAGTGACAGCACGGCAAACCCGAGAGTGCGCAGAACCCTGTAGGAGCGGCCCGTGGCCGCGAAGGGTTGACGCGGTCGGCCTGACCCACCGCGATGGCCTTTTCGCGGCCGATGACCGCTCCTACAGTGACCCGAGCGTGCGCAGAACCCTGTAGGAGCGGTCCGTGGCCGCGAAAGGTTGACGCGGTATGCCTGGCACACCGCATTGGCCTTTTCGCGGCCGATGACCGCTCCTACGGGGAACCGGAGACCGCGCAGGACCCTGTAGGAGCGGTCCGTGGCCGCGAAGGGTTGACGTGGTCGGCCTGACCCACCGCGATGGCCTTTTCGCGGCCGATGACCGCTCCTACGGGGAACCGAAAACCGCGCAGGACCCTGTAGGAGCGGTCCGTGGCCGCGAAAGGCTGACGCGGTACGCCTGGCACACCGCAGTGGCCTTTTCGCGGCCGAAGACCGCTCCTACGTGAGGGCCACGGGGGGACGTCAGTCCGGCAGCCACTCCTGCAGGGTCAGCTCGACGGTGATGAACGACAGGTTGCGACCGCGCTCCAGCCGTCCGGCGAAGATGTTGCCGTCGGCGTCCGCTACCACAGCCTGCAGGCGGCTTTCGCCGATGACGATCTCGCCGCTGATGCTCAGAATTTCCACCCCCGGCCCAGGCACGTTCAGGGTCTTCATGCCGTGCCGGCCCAGATAGCCCAGCTGTGCATCGATCAGGCTGCCCAGCCCGCCGCGAATCACGGCCAGGGCGATCCCGTGACTGGCGCACAGCGCCTCGGCGCTTTCAACGATGTCTTCGTTGGGTTTGAGCCGGGCGACCACGAGTCGGCCCAGGCGGCCGGTCTGGATGCTGGAAGCAGACAGGTCGGGTTCGAGTACGGCACTGGCGTTCATGAGGCCTCCTGGTCGATCGGGTGCAACAGATTGAAGTGGGTTTCGGCGTCGGGCTGTGCCTGGTAGGCGACCTGATCGAACAGGCACAGGCGGATCACCAGGTTTTCGCTGCCGACCACCAGTTTGTCGAGCACCAGATGGCCACCGTGCTGCTGCCCGTCGCGATCCAGGAATCCGGCGTGGCAATGCAGCAACGGCATGTTCTGCGCATCGCGGCCCACGGTGATGGCGCCGCTTATGAACGTGATGTAGCCGTCCAGTACCACCGGCGCCCCGTAGTCGTAGGGGCGCTCGGCCTTGTCGGTGACCACCATGCGGTGATAGCTCAGGTGCGCCGCGCCGCCACAGAGGATCCGCCCCACCGCACTGCCGTAGCGACGCCCGTGCAGGGCCGCGAGCAAACCTTCGGCAACGTTGCACGCCAATGGCAACACGATGCGCAACTCTTCACCCTGCGCCACGCTGCGGTCAAGCCGCCGTGGCTGCTGGGCTGGCCCGCCGTGGACGAACACCCGTACGCCGTCGCGCTGTTCGAAATGGGGGTTCATCAGGCCACCTCCTCGCGTTCCTGCAGCAGTGCGCGAATCTGCTTCTTGACGATCTTGCCGTAGCCGGACTTGGGCATGTCGTCCCAGCGCACGAATTGCTTGGGCCATTTGTAGCGAGCCAGGCGCGGCTCCAGATGGGCCAGCAACTGCTCGTCACTGACCGGGCCGGTGGTGACGATCACCGCGCAGCCGCATTCACCCCATTTCGCGTCCGGCATGCCCAGCACGGCCACCTCGTTGACCGCAGGGTGGGTCAGCAGGGCTTCCTCGACCTCGCGCGGGTAGACGTTGGAACCGCCGGAAATGTACATGTCCGAGGCCCGGCCGGTGATGAACAGGTAGCCGTGCTCGTCGACGTGGCCCAGGTCGCCGGTGTGGAACCAGCCGTGCTTGAAGCAGCTGGCGTTGGCCTCCGGGTTGTTGTAGTAGCCGCTGAACACCGCCGGGCCGCGCACGCAGATCTCGCCATCCTCGCCGGTCGCCAGTTCCTTGCCCGACTCGTCGAGAATCGCCACCTGCATGCCGGTGCGTGGATAGCCGCAGCTGCCGACCTTGGCTGCCGGCGAATCCTCGGCATCGTGGCAATCGGCAGGCAGCACGGTGATATTGCCGGTGACTTCGCCCAGGCCGTAATACTGCACCAGCACCTTACCCAGCTTGCGCAGGGCGTGGCATTGATCGGCGCGGTACATCGGCGCGCCGGCATAGATCACCTGGCGCAGGCTGCTGTGGTCGTAGCGGTCGACGGCCGGGTCTTCGGTGAGCATCTTGACGATGGTCGGCACAGCGAACAGGTTGTCCACCTGGTGTTCCTGCACCAGGCGCCAGGCTTCGTCGCAATCCAGTCGATCGCCGGCCGGCAGCACGCAGGCCGCGCCGCGTGCGACGTTGACCAGCGCATGGATGCCGGCGCCATGGGACAACGGCGCCAGCACCAGTGAACGCGAATGCTGGGTAAGGCTGGGCATCAGGTCGGCGATGTGGTTGTTGATGACGAAGGCCATCTGCCCGTGAGTGAGTACCCCGGCCTTGGGGTGGCCGGTGGTGCCAGAGGTGTAGAAAAACCACAGCGGGTCATGGTAATTCACGTCGGCGGGGCGGAAACCGCTGGCGTGCGGCGCGCCTTCGTCCAGCAACTGACCGTAGCTGAGTTCGCCTTCGCGGGGTTCACCAAGGGCGATCACCTGCACCAGCGCCGGCGACTGGGCGCGTACCGCATCCACGTAATGGGCCAGCCCTTCGTCGTAGAGCATGGCCACCGCACCGCTGGAACTGCCCAGATACGCCGCCTCGGGCGGGGTGATGCGCACATTGGTCGGCACCCATACCGCGCCCAGCCGGAATGCCACCCAGGCGCTCTCGAACAGCGGCAGGTTGTTGCGCGAATGCACCAGCAACTTGTCGCCCTTGCCCAGCCCGCGTGCGCGCAGTGCGGCGGCGACGCTGTCGACCCGCTGCGAAATGCTGCGCCAGGTGTGCACCTGGTCACCGCGGATGAACCCCGGTGCATCCGGGTAGCGGCGGGCAATCTGGTTGAGCAGTTCGCCCAGGTTCATCACATTGTCGATGCCGGTCATTGCACGCGCTCCAGAATGCTCACGTAGTTGGTCACCGCGGCGCCGCCCATGTTGAACACGCCGGCGCGGTCGGCCTTGGCCAATTGCATGTCGCCGGCCTGGCCGCTGAGCTGCATGGCCGCCATCACGTGCATCGACACGCCGGTGGCGCCGATCGGGTGGCCCTTGGACTTGAGCCCGCCGGAAGGATTGATCGGCAGCCGGCCGTCCTTGCGGCTGATGCCCTCGGCGATCACCCGCGCGCCCTGGCCGCGTTCGGCCAGGCCCATGGCTTCGTATTCGAGCAGTTCGGCAATGGTGAAGCAGTCGTGGGTCTCCACCAGCGACAGGTCGGCCAGGCTCAGGCCAGCGGTGCCCAGCGCCTGCTGCCAGGCACGCGCTGCGCCTTCGAAGAAGGTCGGGTCGCGGCGCGACAACGGCAGGTAGTCGTTGACCTGCACCGCGGCGCGGAAACTCACCGCCTGGCCACGGCCGGGCGCATGGTCGTCGCGACTGATGACCAGGGCGGCCGCGCCGTCGGTGATCAGCGAGCAATCGGTGCGCTTGAGTGGCCCGGCCACGAACGGATTCTTTGCCGACGGCTCGCGGCAGAATTCATAGCCCAGGTCGCGACGCATGTGTGCATAGGGGTTCAACGCGCCGTTGGCGTGGTTCTTCGCGGCGATCATCGCCAGCGCGTCCGACTGGTCGCCGTAGCGGTCGAAATAGGTCTGGGCAATGGTGCCGAACACCCCGGCGAAGCCGCCCTCGATCTGTGCTTCCTCCTTGGCGTAGCAGCACTTGAGCAGGATCTTGCCGACTTCGTCCGTGGGCAGCGTGTTCATCTTCTCGAAGCCCACCACCAGCGCGTGGCGCGCCTGGCCGGAGAGCACTGCCTGCAACGCCGAATGGATCGCCGCCGAGCCGGTGGAGCAAGCGTTCTCCACGCGCACCGAAGGGGTGAAGCGCAGGGCCGGAATGTGGTTGGCGAGCAGGGCGGAGGGGAAATCCTGGTAGAGAAAGCCGGCGTTGAAATGGCCGACGTGGACCGAATCGATCTGTTCGGCGTCCAGCCCGGCATGCTCGAGCGCTGCCACGGCCGCATCGGCCATCATCTGCTCGGGGTCGAGCTGGTCGAATTTGCCGAAGGGGGAGTGGTACCAACCGCTGATGACTGGCGAACCCATGAGGTCTTTCCTCGAATGAAATCTGGATTGATGTTGTTTGCCAAGGTCGATAGCAAGAGCGGTGCCAAGGGCCTGAAACGCCGGCCCGTGGCGGGCTGGCTGTTACCGTGGCGAGGTGTCGTGTCGCCACAGGTGTCGCTTCGCTTGCGGCAGGCGACACCTGCGGGAGACACCTGTTACATCAGGCTGGACTGCGCTTGAGGCGTGAAACGTGCGGATACATTCGAGTCGGTACAGATTTGTCCAGGCAAAACAGCAGCTTGTGCACTGCCGGTCGCTTGAAGATGCGGTTTTTCAACAGGGCGGGCAGGGGTGGCACCCGATTTGCTTTCTCACCCTGCATCCCCAGCGCCAGCCACGGCAGCCCGGTCGTAAAACCGGTCAATAAAAACAAGAAGGTCAGGAGAGCTACATGAGTGATTTCTCGCGCCGCAGTTTCATCAAGACCGCCACCCTCGCATCGGCGGCGGTCGCAGCCACTGGCCTGGGCTTGTACAGCTCGAAAAGCCAGGCGGCAGACTTCAAGCTCAAGTTCGCCAACAACCTGCCCATGATTCACCCGATGAACGTCCGGGCGCGGGAAATGGCCAAGGCGATCAAGGAAGAGACCGACGGCGCGGTGCAGATCCAGGTGTTCCCCAGCAGCCAGTTGGGCAGCGATACCGACACCCTGGCCCAGGTGCGCTCCGGCGCAGTGGACATGTTTGCCCTGTCGCCAGTGATCCTCGGCACCCTGGTGCCCTCGGTACAGATCAGCGCCGTGGGCTTCGCCTTCAAGGACTACGACCAGGTCTGGAGTGCGATGGACGGCGAGCTGGGCGCCCATGTCCGCGGCGAGATCGCCAAGACCGAGACCCTGTTCGCCTTCGACAAGATCTGGGACAACGGCTTTCGCGTCACCACCACCAGTACCCGTCCGGTGCTCAAGCCCGAAGACCTGGTCGGCATGAAGCTGCGCGTGCCGCCCAGCCCGATCATCATGTCGATCTTCAAGGCGTTCGATGCGGCGCCCACCAGCATCAACTTCGCCGAGGTGTATTCGGCCCTGCAGACCCGCATCGTCGAAGGTCAGGAAAACCCGCTGACGCTGGTGTCGTCGGCCAAGCTCTATGAAGTGCAGAAGTATTGCTCGCTGACCAATCACGTGTGGGACGGCTTCTGGATGCTCGGCAACAGCAAGTCGTTCGCCCGCTTGCCGGCGGACATGCAGGCGGTGGTGCGCAAGCACGTCGATGCCGCGGTGATGAACCAGCGCGCCGACCTGGCGGCCTTGCAGGGGAGTATCCGCGACACCCTCAAGGAAAAGGGCCTGGAGCTGGCCGACACCGAGCCGCAGGCGTTCCGCGAGAAGCTGCGCAGCGCCAACTACTACGCCGACTGGCATGAGAAGTTCGGCGAAGCGGCGTGGTCCATCCTCGAAAAATACTCCGGGAAGCTGGCATGATGAGCGCCGAGGCGATGCCGGTCGAAAACGCTGCCATGCCCCTGCCGGCCCGGGCGCTCACCTGCCTCAACCGCGGCGCCATGCGCGTGGTCGAGGTGCTTGCCGTAGCCTTGATGCTGGTCGAGACCTGTGTACTGCTGGCCGGCGTGGTCTCGCGCTACGTGTTTCACAACCCACTGGTGTGGACCGATGAGCTGGCCTCGTCGCTGTTCATCTGGCTGGCCATGTTCGGCGCGGTGCTGGCCCTGGACCGCGGCGAGCACATGCGCATGTCGGCGCTGGTGAACAAGCTGCCACCGGCCTGGCGGGGTTTCAGCGAAACCCTGTCGGCGCTGATCGTGGTGCTGTTCGTGGCCATGATCATCACCCCGGCGATGGTCCACTCCCACGAGCAGATGGCGATCACTACCCCAGCGCTGGGCATCCCCGACGGGGTGCGCGCGGCAGCGTTGCCGGTCGGCGCCATGCTCATGCTGCTGGCAGCGGTGTCCCGCATGGCGCGCTACTCCACGCTGCGCCAGTTCGTTGCCGGCGTCGCCGTGGTCGCGGTAGTCGGCGGCACGCTGTGGCTGTCCCAGCCGCTGCTGGCGGAGATCGGCAACTACAACCTGGTGGTGTTCTTCCTGGTGCTGCTGGGCGCCTGCGTGTTCGGTGGCATCCCGATCGCGTTCGCCTTCGGCACCGCGACCATGGCGTATCTGGCGCTGGCCACCCATGCACCGTTGTCCATCGTGGTCGGGCGCATGGACGAGGGCATGTCGCACATGGTCCTACTCGCCGTGCCGCTGTTCGTCCTGCTGGGGGTAGTGTTGCAACTGTCGGGCATGGCCCGCACCTTGATCGATTTCATGGCCTCGCTGCTGGGGCACGTTCGCGGTGGCCTGCAATACGTGCTGCTCGGCGCGATGTTCCTGGTATCGGGAATCTCCGGCTCCAAGGTGGCCGACATGGCCGCGGTAGCGCCGGCGCTGTTCCCGGAAATGAAGAAGCGCGGCTCCGAGCCGGAAGAACTGGCCGCCTTGCTGGCTGCCACCGGTGCCATGACCGAGACCATTCCCCCCAGCCTGGTGCTGATCACCATCGGTGCGGTGTGCAGTGTCTCGATCACCGCGTTGTTCATCGGCGGGCTGATGCCGGCGGTGGTGGCCACCGTGGTCATCGCCATCGTCTGCTGGTGGCGCTCGCGCAAAGAAGTCATGCCCACCGTCAAGCGTGCACCGATGTCGGTGGTCGCCAAAACGTTCATGATCGCCTTGCCGGCCCTAGCGTTGCCGCTGCTGATCCGCGTGGCCGTGCTCGAGGGTGCGGCGACTGCCACCGAGGTGTCGACCATCGGCGTGGCCTATGTGGTGCTGGTGGGGCTGGTGATGCACCTGTTCATGCGCCACATCGAGTTCCGCAAGGTCTACCCGATGATGATCGAAGCTGCGGCGCTGTCCGGGGCAATCCTGTTGATCATCGGCATGGCTTCGGCGATGGCCTGGGCACTGACCCAGTCGGGCTTCTCGGCCAACCTGGTCGACCTGATCAGCGAGATACCGGGCGGGGCGATCGGCTTCATGTTCGTCACCATCGTGACTTTCCTGATCCTGGGCAGCGTGCTCGAAGGCATTCCGGCCATCGTGCTGTTTGGCCCCTTGATGTTCCCGTTGGCCGAAATGCTCGGCATCCACCCGGTGCACTACGCCATGGTGGTGATCCTGGCCATGGGCATCGGCCTGTTCGCGCCGCCGTTGGGGGTGGGTTTCTACGCTGCCTGTGCCATCAGCAAGACGCCGTCCGACCACGTCATCCGGCGTGTCTGGGGGTACTTGGCGGCACTGGTGGTGGCCTTGGTCATCGTTGCCTGTTTCCCGTGGATTTCCATCGGTTTCCTTTAAGAGAGTCCTGGTCATGAGCCAAGCAGTCAGACAGCTTTCAAGCACCATCGGCGTGAAGAGCATGGGCGCAGGTCGGGTAGCCTTCATCACCGGCGCGGCCATGGGCATTGGCGCGGCAATCGCCCAGCGCCTGGGCGAAGACGGCCACCGCGTGGTGGTCGCCGACATCAACCGCGGCGCCGCCGAGGAAATGGTCGCCGGCCTGCGCGCGCAGGGCATCGAAGCCGAGGCGGCGATGATCGACATCGGTGATGCCGAGTCGATCGCCGAGGTGTTCGCAAGCCTGCCGCGCTGCGACGTGCTGGTGAACAACGCCGGCATCGCCAGGACGCAAGCCTTTCTGGACTGCGACCTGGCCGATTGGCAGCGGGTACTCAACATCAATGTGACCGGCGCACTGTTGTGCGGTCAGCACGCGGCACGCTTGATGAAGGCGCAGGGCTGGGGGCGGATCATCAACGTCGCCTCCATCAGCGGCATGCGCGCGAGCGCGGGGCGCACCGCGTACGGCACGTCGAAGGCAGCGGTCATTGGCCTCACCCGGCAAATGGCGATCGAGCTGGCCGAGTACGGGATTACCGTCAACGGCATCGCGCCGGGTCCGGTGGACACGCCGCTGACCCAACGCCTGCACTCGAGTGCCACCCGCGAGTCCTACGCCCGCGCGGTGCCCATGCGCCGCTACGGCACCCCGGCGGAAATGGCCGGCGCCGTGGCCTTCCTGGCATCCGACGATGCCTCCTACATCAGCGGCCACGTGATCCCGGTGGACGGCGGCTACATGGCCTCCGGCATTCTCGAAATCTGACCCTCGCGAAAAGGGCTCCGCAGTGTGTCAGGTATACCGCATCAACCCTTCGCGGCCACGGACCGCTCCTACAGTGGATCTGCGCAATCGCAAGCCCCCCCTGTAGGAGCGGTCATCGGCCGCGAAAAGAGCGCCGCGGTGTGTCAGGTATACCGCATCAACCCTTCGCGGCCACCGACCGCTCCTACAAAGGATCCGCACAATCGCAAGCTCCCCCTGTAGGAGCCGCCATCGGCCGCGAAAGGGACACTGCGGTGTGTCAGGCATACCGCATCAACCCTTCGCGGCCGCTGACCGCTCCTACAAAGGATCTGCGTAATCGCAAGGCCCCACTGTGGGAGCGGGCTCTGCCCGCGAAAGGGGCGCCGCGATACCTCAGGGGTTCACTGATCCTGCAGCGTCGCCTCTTCCCCGGCGCGCATGGCGCTTTCCACGAACGTGGCGATGCAGGGGTTGTGGTTGTCGGCCTTCCACACCGCGACCACCTCGATCACCGGCGGTGCCACCAGCGGCCTAAAGGTGGTGGTGGTCAGGCGCATGTTGCGCATCGAGCGCGGAACGATGGCGATGCCCAGCCCTTCACCTACCAGATTGACGATGGTCTGCTGCATGTTGATTTCCAGCCCCACATTCGGCGTCACGCCGTGCTGCAGGCAGTAATTGACGATCATGTCATGCAGGGCAGGGGCGATGCGTCGCGGCACGATGATGAAAGTCTCTGCGGCCAGATCGCGCGGATCGATCAACGGCTGCTCCAGCAACCGATGCCCCGGTGGCAGTACCACCGTCATTTCCTCGCGGTAGATCGTCACCGTTTCCAACCCACTGCAATCCTGCGGGCGGTACATGATCGCCACATCCTTGTGGCCGCTGCTGATGTCCTGGGCCAGGTCCATGGGCAGGGTTTCCGTCAGTTTCAGATTCACCTGCGGATACTGCGCCGCGTAACGCCGGGTGATCGCGGGCGTCACGCTGTAGGCCGTCGACATCATAAAACCCACCGACAATTCCCCAGCTGCCCCGCGAGCCGCCGCCAGCGCATTGCGCTTGGCCTGCTCGAACGCGGCAAACACCGTTCCGGTGTCCAGGTAGAAGCGCTGGCCGGCATCGGTCAGCTCCACATGCCGCCGCGAGCGGTCGAACAGCTTCACGCCCAACTCGTCTTCCAGCAAGGCGATCTGCCGAGACAACGGCGGCTGGGAGATGTGCAGCCGTTCAGCCGCGCGGCCGAAGTGCAGGGTTTCGGCCAGTGCACGAAAATACTGTAAATGCCTGAGCTCGATCATTGATGCTCGCAAAGGTATCAGTGGGTGCCTGATTATGGATTGGAAAACATAACTCCGCCTGCCGTATTGTGAAATGGCCAAAGCGTCGAGGCTTGCGTCACGAGCGCCAGACCTCGAGATAGTCACAAGCTATAGAACAATAAAAGGTGACGCCGATGTCTTCTGTATGCGAACACACCGCACGTGCTTCGACCTCTTCGCCCGCACTTTCTTCACCCGCCGCGTGCGATTCCGATATTGCCAACGACAGCGATCCGCAGGTTCGCCAGGCGTTTCGTCGCGCACTGCGCCTGATGGAGCGTGGCATTGCCGTGCTCATCCAGGGCGAAACCGGCACTGGCAAGGAAGTGCTGGCCCGCGCCCTGCACGCCCACAGCCAACGCCATCAGGCGCAGTGCGTGGCGCTCAATTGCGCTTCCATTCCGCAGAGCCTGATCGAAAGCGAACTGTTCGGCTACTCGCGCGGCGCCTTCTCCGGCGCGTTGCCCTGCGGCAAGAAAGGCAAGGTCCAGCAGGCCGACGGCGGCACCTTGTTCCTCGATGAAATCGGCGACATGCCGTTCGAGCAGCAGACGCGCCTGTTGCGGGTGATCGCCGAACGCGAAGTCACCCCCCTGGGCGCCGAACGCAGCGTCAAGGTCGACTTCGCTCTGATCTGCGCGACCCACCAGAATCTCACTGGCTTGGTCCAACAGGGCACGTTTCGCGAAGACCTGTTCTATCGCATCGCCACCGGTGTGGTGCAATTGCCGCCGCTGCGCGAGCGCACCGACCGCGCCGAACTGGTCTGCCGCATGGTGGCCAGCGAATTGCCTGGCTGCGACCCTCGGCAACTCATCGCCTCGGATGTCTGGCCACTGCTGCTCAATCACCCCTGGCCAGGCAACCTGCGGCAGATGCGTGCGGTGATTCGCTACGCCTGTGCCGTGATGGAAGGTACCCGCATCCAGCGCGCCGACCTGCCGGTGGACTTCATCGCCCAGGGCAGTGCGCCCACCGTGTCGCCCGCCAACGTGACGCCGATCCGTCGTCCGGTCGTTCTGGCCGCACCGGTGGACGAGCGCGCCGACGTGCTCGATGTACTCAACGCCTGCCGCTGGAACATGTCGGCGGCGGCGCGTGCCCTGGGCATCTGTCGGCCGTCGCTGTACCGCGTCCTGCGCCGCCTCGGTATCCCGCCGCTCAAGGACCAACTCGCCCAGGGCGCCTACCTGCCAGCCTGACGGCACATCTGTATTGCCTGATCTTCAACCAAGGGAACAACAATAATGAATGCCCCTATCAGTCTTGCCATAACCGGCCAGGTAGCGGTGGTGACCGGTGCCGCGCGCGGTATCGGCCTTGCCATCGCCCAGGCGCTGGGTCAATGCGGTGCCCGGGTGGCGATTGCCGACCTCGACGGCGCAGCCGCGCGCTCCGCTGCCAGGCAGTTGGGCGAACTTGGAATCGACGCTATCGGTGTGGCGGTGGATGTGTCCGACGAAGCCCAGGTGCAAGCAATGGTCGACAGCGTCGAGCAGGCGCTGGGCGGCGTCGACATTCTGGTCAACAATGCCGGGATCGTTTCCACCGGGCCGCTTCTCGAAGTCAGCGCCGCCGAATGGAACCGGGTCATGGCCATCGATCTCACCAGCGTGTTCTTCTGCGCCAAGGCCGTGTTGCCGGGCATGATGGCCCGGCGCGCCGGCCGCATCATCAATATCGCGTCGGTGGCCGGCAAGCGCGGTGGCGGTCTGCTGGGCAACAGCTGCTATGCCGCGGCCAAGGGCGGGGTGATCGCCTTGACCAAGGGCCTGGCCCGCGAAGCCGGGCCGTTCAACATCACCGCGAATGCCATCACGCCGGCGCTGACCGACACTGACATGACCCGCGCCCTGAGCCCCGAGGCACGCGCCAAGGTGCTCGCCGACATGCCGCTGGGCCGTGCCGGCTCGCCACGCGACATCGCTGCAGCGGTGTGCTTCCTGGCCAGTGGCGCGGCCAGCTTCGTCACTGGCGAGATCATGGACGTCGACGGCGGCTACATGCGCGACTAGCGCTGCACCGCAGCCGGTATCAAGGCCAGGATCAGCGACACCGTAACCAGCGACAACAGGGTCGAGACCAGGATCGCCCGCGACATGGTGTCGGCCTCGCGGCCATAAAGCGCAGCCAGCATGAACGGCCCATTGCCGATGGGCAGGGCGCTCACCAGCAGTGCCGCCCAGGCCCACATCGCCGGTATGTCGAACACCCAGAATGCCAGCCAGGCAGTCAGCGCCGGCTGCACCAGCAGCTTCATCGCCACCAGCATGGCCAAGGTCTTGCCATCGGCCTTGTGCGATTTTTCCGCCGCCAGGAACAGACCGATCGACACCAGCGCACAGGGTCCGGCGGCCGCGCCGAGAAACTGGAACAGCTGGCGCACGCCCACCGGCAGCACCAGCCCGCTGTAGGCGACCAGCGAACCCAGCACGGGGGCGACCATGATCGGATTGCGCAGCAGCGATTTGCCGACCTTGAGCAGGGTACGCCCCAGGCGTTTCTCGGTTTGCTGGAAGGTCTCGATCATGATGATGGCGACAGCGAACAGCAGGCAGGCGGTCATCACCGCGCCAATCACCGCAGGGGCGATGCCGGGGTCGCCGAACGTCAGCAGGCACAGCGGGATGCCGAGAAAACCGGAGTTCGGATAACCCGCCCCGAGGGCATCGATGGTGGCATCGAGAAAGTGCGCACGGGCCCGCACCCGCAGCCATAGTGTCACCAGAAAAACGATGCCCATGGCCAGGCCGAAAGCCACTACGAAGCCCATGTCCAGCCCGTGCAGTGTACCCAGCCGCGCCATGGCTTCGAACAACAGGGCAGGCAGCCCCAGGTAGATCACGAATCGGTTGAGTTCGATCGAGGCATTGGGCCCCAGGACGTTGCGCCGACGGCAGACGAAACCTACCAGAATCAACCCGAACACTGGAAAGGCGACGTTGAAGATTGCGAGCATCGGGTGCTGTGTCCTGTGGACTGTTGGAAGCCCAAGTGTAGCAGCGTCGCCACCCGTGGCACGGCCAGTTGCCATGGGTCGGCAAGATCGGCCATCGCGTCAGCCATCGACTCGGACCTACCGTTGGGCAACTCGTCGTTTTTTTCTTGAATACAGGGGGGGAGCTGCATCTACACTGATGGCACTATCACATTAGGAGGCGATAGTGTGTCATGACAGCCAAT
This sequence comes from Pseudomonas sp. CFBP 13719, assembly GCF_014842095.1. Classification (NCBI taxonomy): domain Bacteria; kingdom Pseudomonadati; phylum Pseudomonadota; class Gammaproteobacteria; order Pseudomonadales; family Pseudomonadaceae; genus Pseudomonas; species Pseudomonas sp. CFBP 13719. The sequence continues at coordinate 76,946 of NZ_JACYVB010000010.1, forward strand.
AACCTGATGGACCTGGTTGCGCTGAAGCCGCTGTCTGCCAACGAGGCGGGCTGCGTGGATCGCGTGTTGCGCGCCATGCGCACGCACTTGGGCATGGATGTAGCGTTCGTTTCCCATTTTCGCCAGACCGACCGCGTGTTCACCCACGTCGACGCGGCGGCACTGATACCCCTGAGCCCCGGCGACGTGCTGGAGATGAGCGCTGGCTACTGTCGCGGCGTGGTCAGCGGCGAACTGCCCGGACTCATCCGCGATACCGGTCGATTGCCGGCCGCGATGGCCATACCGCAGACACCGGGCCTGCCGATCGGCGCGCACATGAGCGTGCCCATTCATTTGAGCGACGGGCGCTTGTACGGAACGTTCTGCTGCTTCAGTCACGCACCTGATCCGGGTTTGACCGAACGCGACCTGAAGATGATGAAGGTATTCGCCGAGCTGATTGCCGAGCGCCTCGAGTCCGACCTGCAAATGGTGCGCGATCACGACGACAAGGCACTGCGGGTGTTGGACGCTATCGAGTCGCATCAGCCACGCGTGGTCTATCAACCGATCTACGACCTGCACACCATGCACGTGGCAGGCTGGGAATGCCTGTCGCGCTTCAACGGCCAACCGGCCCGCACCCCGGACGTCTGGTTCAAGGAGGCCGCCGAAGTCGGCTTGGGCAAGGAACTGGAATGCCTGGCCATCGATGTGGCCCTGGCCGGTCTGGCCCAGCTGGCGCCGGGCACCTACCTGAGCATCAACTGCTCACCCGAGCTGGTGCTCAGCGGACGATTGCTGGGTCTGTTCGAGAATTACCCGGCCGAGCGCCTGGTGCTGGAGATCACCGAGCATGCGGTGGTGCAGGACTATGCGTCGTTGCAAGTGGCCCTGCAGCCACTGCGCCTGCGGGGTGTGCGCGTGGCCATCGACGATGCCGGCGCCGGCTATGCCAGCATGCGGCACATCCTGCAGGTGCGTCCGGACATCATCAAGCTCGACATGAGCCTGACCCGTGGCATCGACCAGGATTTCCAGCGACGCGCGATGGCGTCGGCGTTGATCGCGTTCGCCCGCGAGACGGGGAGTGTGATCATCGCTGAAGGCGTGGAAACCGAAGCCGAGTTGGCACAACTCAAGCGCCTGGGCGCCGCCAACGCCCAAGGCTTCCTCCTCGGGCGGCCGGAACCTCTGTAGCAGCGGCGCAAGCCGCGTCGGCGGCACATGCGGTGGGCCAGAATATACGCGATGCCCCCTGACTACAGAGATCGCGGAAACCCTGTAGCAGCGGCGCAAGCCGCGTCAGCGGCACATGCGATGGGTCAAGATAAACGCGATGCCCCCTGACGCGGCTCGCGCCGCTGCTACAGAGATCGCGCAACCCCTGTAGCAGCGGCGCAAGCCGCGTCGGCGGCACATGCGGTGGGTCAGGATAAACGCGATGCCCCCTGACGCGGCTCGCGCCGCTGCTACAGAGATCGCGTGATCCGCGTCCGGGGGTATGTGGGGCGAAATGCGTTGAACCCTTAGAACACCACACCCTGGCTGCGCAGGTAATCATCGTAGGTGCCGCTGAAATCGATCACGCCATCGGCGCTCAGCTCGATGATGCGGGTGGCCAGCGAAGACACGAACTCGCGGTCGTGGCTGACGAAAACCAAGGTGCCCGGATAGTTCTCCAGCGCCAGGTTCAGTGCCTCGATCGACTCCATGTCCAAGTGGTTGGTCGGTTCGTCCATGAGCAGCACGTTGGGCTTCTGCAACGTCAGCTTGCCGAACAGCATGCGGCCCTGTTCACCACCGGAAATCACCTTCACCGACTTGAGAATCTCGTCGTTGGAGAACAGCATCCGGCCCAGAGTGCCCCGTACCATCTGCTCGCCCTGGGTCCACTGGCCCATCCAGTCGAACAGGTTCATGTCGTCTTCGAAGTCGTGTGCGTGGTCCTGGGCGTAGTAGCCCAGTTCCGCGCTCTCGGTCCACTTCACCGCGCCCGCGTCCGGGCTCAGCTCGCCGACCAGGGTGCGCAACAGGGTGGTCTTGCCGATCCCGTTCGGGCCGATGATCGCCACACGCTCGCCCGCTTCGACCACGAAGCTGAAATTCTCGAACAGCGGCTTGCCGTCGAAGCCCTTGGACATCCGCTCGACGGTGACCGCCTGGCGGTGCAGCTTCTTGTTCTGCTCGAAACGAATGAACGGGCTGACGCGGCTCGAGGGCTTGACCTCGGCCAGCTGGATCTTGTCGATCTGCTTGGCGCGCGAGGTCGCCTGCTTGGCCTTGGAGGCGTTCGCCGAGAAGCGCGAAACGAAGGTCTGCAGCTCGGCGATCTGGGCTTTCTTCTTGGCGTTGTCCGACAGCAACTGCTCGCGCGACTGGGTCGCAGCGGTCATGTATTCGTCGTAGTTGCCGGGGAACAGGCGCAACTCGCCGTAGTCCAGGTCGGCCATGTGGGTACAGACACTGTTGAGGAAGTGCCGGTCGTGGGAAATGATGATCATGGTGCTGTTACGCGCCGTGAGAATGTTTTCCAGCCAGCGAATGGTGTTGATGTCCAGGTGGTTGGTCGGCTCGTCGAGCAGCAGCACTTCCGGATCCGAAAACAACGCCTGCGCCAGCAGCACCCGCAGCTTCCAGCCCGGCGCCACTTCGGTCATCGGGCCGAAATGCTGTTCCAGTGGAATGCCCAGGCCCAGCAACAGCTCGCCGGCACGGGACTCGGCGGTGTAGCCGTCCATTTCGGCGAACTCGGTTTCCAGCTCGGCGACGGCCATGCCGTCTTCCTCGCTCATTTCGGGCAGCGAGTAGATGCGATCACGCTCGGCCTTGACCTTCCACAGCTCCTCGTGGCCCATGATGACCGTGTCGATCACCGAGAAATGCTCGTAGGCGAACTGATCCTGGCGCAGCTTGCCCAGGCGCACGTTCGGCTCGAGCATGACCTGCCCACCCGAAGGCTCCAGATCGCCGCCCAGGATCTTCATGAACGTCGACTTGCCACAGCCGTTGGCGCCGATCAGGCCGTAGCGGTTGCCGTTGCCGAATTTCACGGAAACGTTCTCGAACAGCGGCTTGGCGCCAAACTGCATGGTGATGTTAGCGGTGGAGATCAAGGAGCTTACCTATCAATAACTGGGGGAGCGATGGTTTCGGTGGCCGAACTGCTGGGCGATACGCGGGGAATTCAAACCGGACATTGCGCGTATTGTCGCATAGGTATGGCAGCAGTTGTACGGCGCCCGACAGCGAATTCCCCCAGCAACTACATCCTCACTTAAGCACCAACAACCGATACACCCCCCCATCGCTTTCAATCCCATGGGTGTCATGGGTAAACCCCGGGAATGATCGGTCGAAGCTCTCCAGGGCTCGCAGGTAGGCCAGTAGCGGACCGTCGGCAGCGCCGGCGTTTTCTCCAGGCATCAGCAACGGGATGCCGGGCGGGTAGGGCACGATGCCTGTGGCCGCGATGCGTCCGGCTGCGTTTTCCAGAGTGACCTGCTCCACCTCGTTCCTGACCAGTTTTTCGTAGGCTTCCACCGGGCTGAATTCCGCCTTGGGCAGCGTGCCGAACGCCGCGGCCATGGCCGCAGTGGTGCGGGTTTCCTTCATCGCGGCGAAGATCTCCCTGGCCAGGTCGCGCAGGCCCATGCCGCTGTAGCGCTGCTGCGTGGCGGCGAGCAGGTCGGGCAGGCACAGCTCGAGCTCCAGGTTGGCATCGTAGTCTCGCTTGAAGTCCAGCAGCGCATTCACCAAGGTGCCCCACTTGCCTTTGGTGATACCGATGGAAAAGAGGAAGAGCAGGGTGAAGTCGGTGGTCTTCTCGACCACGATTCCCTGTCGGCCCAGATACGCGCTGATCACGCACGCCGGTATGCCGAAGTCCAGAAGCTCGCCGTCGTCGCCCATGCCCGGGCTCAGGATCGACACCTTGATCGGGTCGAGCATGCAGTAGCCGTCTTCGATATCGCCGAACCCGTGCCACACCTCGTTGGGATGCAGCACCCAGCAGTCGGGGTCGGATTTGAGTTTGATCGGGTCGACTTCATGGAACGCTATGGCTGCACCGCTGATCGCTACCGACGGCGGCTGCCAGCAGGACACGAACCAATCGTCGTTGGCGAGCATATCGGCGTGCATTCGCGAGATCACCTGGCGAAAGGAGATGGCTTCCTCGATGGATTCGTTGGTCAGGATCTGCCCGCTCGGCGCCTCCATCATGGCCGAGCTGACGTCGCAGGACGCCATGATGGCGTAATTGGGCGAGGTCGAGGCGTGCATCATGTACGACTCGTTGAAGCGTCCATGGGGGATCGGATTGCGCCCGTTGCGCACATGGATCATCGATGCCTGGGACAGTGCTGCAAGCAACTTGTGGGTCGATTGCGTGGCGAACACCGTGGGCTTGGACGCGTCGTGATCGTCGGGGCTGCCGTGCATCGCGAAGCGGTCCTTGTACAACGGATTGAACCGCGCGTAGCCATACCAGGCCTCGTCGAAATGCAGGCGGTCGACGCTTTGCCCGAGCAATTCTTCCACCCGCGTCACGTTATAGGTCAGGCCGTCGTAGGTGGAGTTGGTGACGATGGCGTGCACGGGCGTAGGGTCGATGTGGCTTTTAACCAGCGGGTTGCTGGCAATCGCCGCTCGCACGCCCTCGGCGCTCAGGGTCTGCGGCAGGATCGGACCGATGATGCCGAAGCGATTGCGCGTCGGTATCAGGTAGGTCGGAATCGCCCCGGACAGCGTCATCGCATGCTCGGCGGACTTGTGGCAGTTGCGGTCGCACAGGGCGATCTGGTCGCGGGTGACGCTGGCCATGAGGATCACCCGGTTGGACATCGACGAGCCATTGGTGACGTAGTAGGTCCGGTGCGCGCCGAACACCTTGGCCGCGTAGCGCTCGCCCTGGCCGATGGGCCCGCTGTGATCGAGCAGGGAGCCCAGTTCGCCCACCGAAATGGACAGGTCAGAGCGCAACAGGTTTTCCCCGAAGAACTCGTAGAACGCCCGGCCCGCCGTGCTCTTCAGAAACGCGGTGCCGCCGGCATGCCCCGGGGTGTGCCAGGAATATTCATAGCTGCGGGCAAACTTGAGCAGCGCGCCGAACATCGGCGGCAGCACCGCCTGCCGATAGCGCTCGATGGCGGCCATGATCCGCCCGCTGAGGAAGCGGCTGGTGTCTTCGGGCAGCCAGATGAAATCGTCGGCGTGCTGCATGACGATCAGCGGCACGTTGGCGGCAGTGCTGCGATCGCTGATCAGGAATACCGGAACTCGGGTATTGCGTTCGCGCAGGGCGATCAGCAGGTCGATGCACTGCTGGTGGTCATCGCTCTCGTCCATTTCCCAACTGAGCAGCACGCACTGGATCGCCGGGTCGGTACTCAGGATCGATCGGGCATCGGCCAGGCTCTCCGAAGTGATCACGCTGATCGACCGCTCCTCCACATCGGCGATGAGCTGGATCAGCGCCCTGCCGAATACCGTGCGTTTGTCGGGCTGGTTGCTGACCAGCAGCGCCAGCATCCCCAGCAGGTTTCTATGTTCCGTCATGGTCGTGCCTCCAGTGCAGGGGTGTTCAATGTCGAGTTGGGCAGACCGTTCACCGGAATCGGCTCGCCGACGATGTGCTGCGCCGCGACGGTTTGGGTCGGGGCGCTGTTGTTGACCGCTTCCAGGCGGATCAGGCGGTTGTTGACGAAGCCGAACAGCGTATAGCCGACGATGGTCGCCACACCGCCAAGCATCAGCGCCTGGGCGCCCGAGCTATAGAGCGCCAGGTAGCTGTAGGCCGCCGCGATCCAGGCGACGATGTTGGTCACCAGGGCTTTGTTGGCCGGCACGTTCGACACCTTCTGCAAGGTCATCAAGGTGGCCATCGACAGGATGTAGGGCACCAGGTTGGTGACCACCGCCAGGTTCACCAGGGTATCGAACTGCTTGGCCAGGTCGGGGCTGATGGTCAGCAGGGCCAGCGCCGTCTGGATCGCCAGCAGGATCAGCATGCTGATGATCGGCACACCGTGCTGGTTGACCTTGGCGAAGATCGGCAGGAAGTAACCGGTGTCGGCCGAGCTCTTGAACACCTGGGCCACGGTGAACTGCCAGCCCAGCAGCGAACCGATGCAGGCCAATACCATCAGGCCCATGACCAGGTTGCCGATCATCGGCGTGAACATGGTGGCGAACACCAGGCCGAAGGGGGCGGTTGAGGACACCAGCTCGGCATTGCCGACGATGCCCGCGATGACGTTGGTGGAGACGATGTAGATCACGGCTGCCCCCAGCGTCCCGCCGAGCACGGCGATGGGCACGTTCTTCTCCGGGTTTTCCACGGCATCGCCGTTGGCACACGCCGACTCCAGGCCCAGGAACGCCCACAGCGTGATCGCCACCGAAGCCCCCGCCGCTTCATACCAGGGCATGTCGTGGGGGTTCCAGCCCGCCGCATAGGTGCTGCTGTCGAACCAGAACCAGCCGACCGTCGACACCAGTACGACCGGGGCAATGACGCCCCACACCGTGATCGCACCGATCTTGCCGGTGATGTTGGCTCCGCCGAAATTGGCGAAGGTGGTGATCCACAGCAGCGCTATGGTCGCCAGGCCTACTTGCAGCGAATCGAGTGTGATACCGAACAACGTCTGGATATAACCAACAGCCGTGATACTGATCGCCACGTTGGCGATCAGCAGCGACAGCCCGTAGGTATAGTTGGTGATGTAGTTGCCGGACTTGCCGAAGGTATATTCCGCATAGCCGCCCATGCCCCCGGTTTTACGGCTGAGCATGCCACAGCGGGCGAAGGCATAGGCCAGCGCCAGCGAGCCGGTGGCCGTGATCAGCCAGGAAAGAATCGAGATACCGCCCACTTCGGCGAGTTTGGTGGGTAACAGAACGATGCCGGACCCCAGCATGTTGACGGCTGTCAGCATGGTCAGCTGACTCACACTCATCTTTTTCATGACGGCCACTCCATTGCCTTGATGATCAGCGAGGCCTTTAGCTATAGCAAAGAATCGACAGAAGACAAGGCGGTGTGGGGTTTGTCGCCGTCGGGATGCCACTCGTCAAGCCGACGGCACTTCCAGACCGGCAGCGACCTCCCACTATCAGGCACGGATGAACCGCGCCAAGAAAGGAGACATATCATGGTCCAAGACAACAACCACCCGCAGAATCCCTATCCAGGGCCGGCCGAGCCCGGCAGCGGGGAAGAGGGTTACCCTGATATTCACGAGAAGGACGAGAAGCACGACGAGCACGACGATGACCATGAAGGCTCGCCGGGCAACAAGGCGTTGGACGAACCGAACACTCACGCGCCCGTCGATGAAGATGAAGAACCGTCCCCTGGCAACAGCCTGTAAGCAGCACGCTTGAGCACTCGGTAAACCTGCACCCTGCCCAGCGCGGGGTGCTTTCATTGCGGGTCGCGCCTAAGCCTGATGTGATCAGTTCTCGCGCAAGCCGTTGAGCTGCATGTATTCATCCCACGGCATGCCAGCCATTTCAGCCACTTCCTTGTGCACTTCAAGACGCTGGGTTTCGAACTCTTGCGGTGTCTCAGCCGTGAGCTGCAATGTCAATTCCCAGGCAAACATGCCTTGCGCATCGGCGAATTCCTCGAACGCCTCGTGCAGACGTTCCGCACGAAATTCCTGGACGCTGAGACCGGCCGCGCGTGCGGCCAGCGGGTTGAGACTGTCCAGTTCGGCTTGCAGCTCGGGACGCGCTTCTAGAAAACGGTCCAGCGCGGCCTGGTGACGCGAATCGGGTTCTGCCATGGGGCCTTCGATCGGTAATGAGGGAATCGAGATTGTGCAGGCGCGGACGAATGCAGGCAATGCCGCTGATGCGCGCTTTTGTGACGAAGCGCACGCATCACTTTGGAACGAGCACCGCAGGCCGGGCACTAAGGCCTATCTTCGTTCATCACCCCGAGACCTTGCGATGGCCTATGTGTTGTTGCTGTTGGCAGGCGCCGTTTTGGCTACTTCGGCCGCCATGTGGCCGCAATTGTACGGTGCGTACAGCTCACCCCGGCGCTCACGGGTAGGCGCCTGGCTGCTGAGCCATTTTGAAGTGGTCGGCGCGTTCATCCTGTTTCTCACCGCCATGCACCTGTGCCAGTGAAGTGTCTATGATGCCGGCTAACGGCGGCAGTGATACATTCGCGCTTTACCTGGAATGGAAATGACGATGCGGATCATCGCTGCAGCAGTGGGCTTGTGCGTACTGACCGGTTGCACAGGCCTGAACATGAAACAGGCGCGCAGCACAGCGCCAGTGCAAACCATGAACTCAGAAAAAACCGCGCAGAAAATCGCTCAGTGCGTTCAGTTCAGTTGGCAGGACGAAGCCATGTTCGGCGTCATGACCGATGCCTCTTCCGAAGCCAGCGACGGCGGCTATACGGTGTTCACGCCTGCGGCGACTTACTTCGCCGACATCCGCCCGCGGGGTGCTGGCAGCGTGGTCAGTTTCTATGCCCGCGAGCAGGGCGAGGTCGCTACGCGTCGCCTGGCCTCCCTCGCCACCTGTCTCTGAGCGCAAGGCATTGCGCTGCAAAGTAATTTGCACCTCGGCGCTGCGACGGCGTCATATTCGCTGAACCCCATGTGCTTTCAGCGAGGATGATATGGCACCCAGCAGTTCGACGCAGATTCCCGACCCTTTGGATCGTCCCAACGATCCGATCGAACCCGAGCCGTTTGCCGAGGGCAAGCCTGCGGAAGACCCACGTCCCGGCGACGAAGATCTTTCGCCCGTACCGATGGACCGCGATCCGGAGGTGGATCCCCGTCAGGTCCGCACCCAGACCGGTGATGCGGACATGAGCCCTGACGATTCCGCCTGAGGCTACCAGCTGATGCGCAATCCCAGGCTGCCTTGCAGGCTTTCCTGGGGTTGCGAGTCCAGGCTGCGCGCGTAGTCGGCGTTGAGGTAGAGGCTGACATCGTTGCTGAGCCGGGCGGCCATGCCCAACCCCAGTTGAGCCTGCGTGGCGCGATGCTGGGTGCGCAAGGTATCGCTGTCGTCGAACGTCACCGCGTCTTCGCCCTTCAAGGTATGCCAGAGGTTGGCCCGTACGTAGGGCTCCACCGTTGTGCCGCTGAGGCGATACTCGCCTTTCATCCGCGCGCCCAGTCTGGCGCGCCAATAGTCCTCGTTGTCGAAGTCCACCTTGGAGACCGGATCGCGCGCCGTGTCCAGCGTGACCCTCTGGCCGATCAGTTGCACCTGCGGCTCCAGTGTCCAGTCCCCTGAGAGAGCAAACGGATAGCCGCCTTCCACGGAGAGGGTGATGCCGTCCCCATCGAGATCGAGGGTATAGCCGCGTTCGGAGCGGCTGCGTCCGGCGAATCGGGTGCCCATGGCTACCACGTCCACGTAGCCGCCGGTTGGGCCCAGAAGGGTCCAATAGGCACCTAGATTGTCGGCGCGGAGGCGAATGTCGCCCGAAGGGGTGTCATCGAACCCCAGGGCGAAACCGCGCACGTTGCCGTCCAGCCGCGAGTGGCCGGCGAACAGTCCGGCATGCTGGCGATAGCCGCCGTCGCCAAGGGTGGCGAACACGTCGTGACCGACCTGATAGCCGCGGGTGTTGCCTTTGAGGCTTGGCGCCGCGGCCCCGGCCCATTTCTGCCGCCCGTGGCTGCCGAATGTGCGTGCCCAGCCAGCCGCCAGGGCGCCGCGCTCACCGAGCAGGCTTTGGTCGCCCTGACGCTCGTGGAAGCTGCCCAGGCTGTCGAGCGCCAGCAAGGCGGCAGCCGGAGGTGCAACGCTATAGGCCGGTACCTCGATCCGGTACAGCACTATGGCTTGGCCGGGGCTGGCCTGAGGCAGGGGCGGCGTGCCGATCGCCGCGATGGGTGCCTGGGCGGCGGGAGCGGGCTCTGGCAGCGCCGGTTCGGCAACCGGTGTTTCCGGTTGCACTGGCGGGGGCGGCACGAAAGGCTCGACCGGGGTTTCTTCGGGCAGCCCGGCGTCCGGAGGCGTTACCGGTGGCGGTTCGTCGATCGGGGGTTGGGTGACCGGGGGCTCGACTGGCGGTGGTTCGACTATCGGTGGTTGCACTATCGGCGGTTCAACCACAGGAGGCTCGATGATCGGAGGTTCGACCACGGGCGGCGCTGCCACCACCGAAGAGCGCAGGAACCAGCTGTTCTCGCTGCCCGCCGTCACCCCGCCCTTGAACAGGTAATACTGATAGGCCCCGACCGACAGGTTGTTGGCCAGGGTGAAAGCGCCATCGGTGCTGATCGCGCCCTGCGTGGCTTCGACCAGCGCAATGCCGTTGGCTGCCGTCAGCGCGCCCTGGCCATCGAGGTTGTCGACGGTGATCGCCGTGTTCCCGCTCAGCGTGCCCCGGGCGACGATCAGCCGGTCGGAAGGGGCGTCGTCGGCAGCCAGCACGCTCTGCAGTTTCAGGCGCGCGTCATTCCCGACGTAGTTGCCGATGACGGTCAGCCGATCGCTTGCGTCGGCGCCGCTGCGGGTCAGGTCGATCGATCCGGCATTGTTCACTGTGATGGCCTGCCCGCTGATGCGTGCGCCCACCGAACCTTGCGTGGCGCCCAGAGTGCTGCTGCGGTCGATGGTGAGCAGGCCGCTGTCGGCAGGTGCCGAGTCATCGGCCAGGCTCAAGCGATCGGGCAGGTCGAGCACCGAGCCATTGCTGAGGTTGATGGTTTCCCAGTGGCTGTAGCGCGCGCCGCCGGCGCTGCGGCTGTTGTCGAACGTCAGCGTATCGATGCCGACGTCGCCGAACAGCAGGCTGGGGGAGGCCAGATATGGTTCGTCGAGGTTGTTCAGCAGCGCCGTGTCGTTGCCTGCGCCCATGCTGATGGTGCCGTGGATCAGGCCGGCGTCGCGCCAGATGAAGCGGTCGTCGCCAAAGCTGAGCAAGACGTTGCCGCCGATATCGCCGCCGCTCACGGTCACCTGGTCGGTGCCGCCGCTGACGCTGATGTTGCCGCCGATGCTGCCAGCGGAGACGGCGATGGTGTCATTGCCGAAGCCGGCAACCAGGTTGCCGTTGATGCGGCCGCCGGACAGTTCGAACAGGTTGTTGTCGAGCTTCATGTCGACCCGGCCGATGGTGCCGCCGCTCATTCGCGCGATGTCGCCGTCCTCGAAGGCGCCGACGACGGTGCCATCGGTCATGAGAAAGGTGTCCAGCCCGTCACCCTGGCCCAGTGCCTGGATCTGCCCGCCGCGCATGATGAAGTTGTCGATACCGCTGCCCTGGTTGACTGTACCGCTGACGGTACCGCCGACGACTTCGAGCGTATCGGCACCATCGCCCTGGGTCAGGGAAAACAGGCGCCCGGCGCTGATGAACACGGTGTCTGCGCCCGCGCCTGTGCTCATCGCGCCGGCCACAGTACCCGAGCGCATCAGCACGCTGTCCTGGCCAGGGCCGAACTCGACCGCGCCGGTGATGCTGCCCGTGCCGTCGGCGGGCAGGGTGAGGCTGTTGTTGCCCAGCAGGTCGGAAAGCCCCGGTGCCGTTCCGCTGTCGCACACGTAGGCGTCATTGCCCAGGCCTGGGCTGAACGTGCAATCAGCCCGGGCGTATTCACACGGTAGCGCAAGGGCGGTCAATAGACTGGTGCGTATCAACAACTCGTTGGTATTCATTGGCAACTTCCACAGCCACGCGCGCGAACAAGCCGGGCGCAATGAACGATCAGGTGGTCAATGCAAACATGCAATGCAACGAGTGTAGTCGAGGGTGTTGCAAAGTTGGTATGAAAAGCAACTTTGTACCAAGTTATTCAATAACGGTATTGATGAAAAAACCTGTTCATCAATACCGTTGATCGCGAGCGGATGAAAGTTGGTTAGTTATGTTCAGGATGCCTTGCGCGGGCTGCGCCGTGCAGGCGCCTTTTTCGTTGCGGATTTTTCCTTGGCAGGCTTGGCTTTCGCTGGGGCGGGCGCTTTGCCCGCGAGGCTGCGCTTGAGCAGCTCGGTCAGGTCGATGACATCGGCAGTCTTGCGCGACTCCTGGCCGGCCTCGGTTTCCACGTCTTCGATCTCGCCCTTGTTGGCCTTTTTCTCCACCAGCGCCATGATCTTCTGCTCGAACTTGTCGACATATTCTTCAGGCTGCCAGTCGCCGCTCATGTCTTCGACCAAGCGTTTGGCCATGTCCAGTTCCTTCTTGGTCAGTTCGGGCTTCTTCACCTCTTTGCCCAGCTCGAGAATGTCCAGGTCGCGAACTTCCGAAGGCCAGCGCAACTTGACCATCACCAGCGCGCCGTCCAATGGCATGAGGGCCGCCAAGTACTGGCGGGTGTGCAATACCACCAGTGCAAGTGCAACTTTCTTGGTGCTGATCAGGGTTTCACGCAACAGCGCGTAGACTTTCTCGCCACGACGGTCAGGTGCCAGGAAGTAGGGTGTGTCGATGTTGGGCAGGGGGATCTGGTTGCGGTCGACGAAGGAGAAAATATCGATGGTCTGGGTCGAGACAGGGTGCGCGGCGCGGATCTCGTCTTCACTCAACACTACGTAGCGACCTTTTTCGTATTGGACACCTTTGACGATGTTTTCCTTGTCCATCTCCTTGCCGGTCTTCTTGTTGATGCGCTTGTAGCCGACCGGGTCCATGCTGCGTTTGTCCAGCCAGTCGAAGTCGACGCCCTGGGAGGCGGTGGCCGAAACCAACGCTACAGGAATATGAACCAGCCCGAAGCTGATCGCGCCTTTCCAGATTGCTCGTGCCATGGTGAAGGGTGCTCCTGCGCGGTGTGTTAGCAGGTGACCTTGACGCCGCGCGCTAAGTTTCAATGGACGCGATGCTGTGCAATTTGCAACGCCGCCGCACCGGTATCTTGCACAATGCACGATAGGTTTGCGTGCTTTACGAGGTAACTGTTTGATTTCCATAGCAAGTGTATTGTGGAGCGCAGGGCATGGAACGTGCACTGTATTCGGGCAAGCCCGACATCAGGGATAAGACCAAGAATGGAGTGTCATCATGTTGTCCACCCTTGAACTGCGCAACATCATTGAAAGCAGTTTTCTGCCGCAACGCTGCCAATGTACCCAAGCCCATGACCGTTCGCTGACCGTGCGCGTGTTCGACCGTACTTCGCACAAGGTGGATTACATGCTCAGCGGCATTCGTACCGAGCAGTTGACCAGCAGCCGAGCGATTTCGAACCTGATTGCCGGCATGCGCACCGACCTCAAGTTGCAGCACCAACGGCCCAAGGCGGTTGGCGAATACCTCTGACCCTGTAGCAGCGGCCTTTTTCCGCTGTAGGAGCGGTCTGTGGCCGCGAACCAGACACCGCGGTGCATCCGCCGTTACGCGGTGGGCCTTCGCGGCCGATGACCGCTCCTACGGATGTTCGTCAATCGCGATAGAACACCTGCACCAGGTGATAACCGAACTTGCTTTTCACCGGTCCGTGCACAGTGCGAAGCGGTTTCTTGAAAATGATCTGATCAATGGCGCCGACCATCTGCCCCGGTCGCACTTCACCCAGGTCACCGCCGCGCTTGCCTGACGGGCAGGTCGAATACTTCTTGGCCAGCACATCGAACGCTTCACCTTTGGCGATCCGCAAGCGCAGTGCTTCCGCCTCTTCGGCGGTCTTGACCAGAATGTGCCTTGCTTGTGCCTTCATTGCCCGATGCTCGCTGGAAAAAGCCGCTGATTATGCCGCAAATCACGCCAGGTTGATCATGTCGCGGATCTTGCTGCCCAAGCGTTCGATGGAAAACGGCTTGGTGATCATGTCCATTCCTTCGGCGAGAAAACCATATCGCTCGGCGGCCTTCTCGGCATAGCCGGTGATGAACAGCACCTTCAGGCCTGGCCGCTGCTGCCGCGCGATCTCCGCCAACTGCCGGCCATTGAGCCCTGGCAGGCCCACGTCGGTCACCAGCAGGTCGATGTCCAGGCCTGCGTCGAGCAAGGCCAGCGCCGCACTGGCCTCGCCGGCGGAATGGGCGGCATAGCCCAGCTCGTCGAGCACGTCGAGCACCAGCATCCGCACCGCCGGATCGTCCTCCACCACCAGCACGCTTTCTCCTTCGCGGGCCATCGGCGGCACCGCCGGAGCGCGCGGCTCGGCAGGGTCGTCGGATGCTTCGCTGTGCCGCGGCAGGTAGAGACGCACACAGGTGCCCTCACCGGGTCGGCTCTGCAGTGTCACCTGACCGCCCGACTGCTGGGCGAAGCCATAGATCATCGACAACCCCAGCCCGGTGCCCTGGCCGATGGGTTTGGTGGTGAAAAAGGGATCGAATGCCTTGGCCAGCACCGGGGCACTCATGCCGCTGCCGTTGTCGCTGACCCGGAACATCACATAGGCACCTGGCTTGACCGGTTCCAGCGTAGCGCCTTCGGGGGTGGCATCTAGCTCGCAGTTGGCGGTTTCGATGGTCAGCACGCCGCTGTCGGGCATCGCGTCACGGGCATTGATCACCAGATTGAGCAGGGCGTTCTCCAACTGGCTGGCATCGGTATTCACCGGCCAGACGTCGGGCGCCAGTTGCAGCTGCAGCTGCAGATGTTCGCCGAGCGTGCGGCTGAACAGCTCTTCGAGCGAATGCACCAGCGCGTTGGGTGCCAGGCGCTTGCGGTCCAGCGACTGCCGTCGCGAAAACGCCAGCAGCCGGTGTGTCAGGCCGGCAGCGCGATGTGCCGAACTGACCGCCGCCTCGCTGAAGCGCTTGATTTCGCTGCTGCGCCCGGCGTCGATGTAGCGCTGCATCAGATCGAGGCTGCCGATGATGCCGGTGAGCATGTTGTTGAAGTCATGGGCGATGCCGCCGGTCAACTGGCCCAGCGCTTCCATCTTCTGCGCGTGGCGCAAGGCCTCCTCGGCGCGTTCGCGCTCGTGCATTTCGTTCTGCAGGCGCAGGTTGACCTCGGCCAGGGCCTGAGTCCGTTCGCTGACCCGGGTTTCCAGGTGTTCGTTGAGCTCGCGCAGCGCCTGCTCGACCTGACGCCGATTCTGCACGTCCTCGGTCATGCCGAACCATTGCCGGATCACGCCGTCGGCATCCAGCTGGGGCAGCGCCCGAGCGTGCATCCAGTGGTAGCTGCCGTCGGCCATGCGCAAACGGTACTCGGCATCGTAGGGACGGCCAGTGCTCACCGCCAGATGCCAGGCGTCGAGGGTCGGCAGGTGGTCATCCGGATGCACCAGCTGCGCCCAGTCGTCGTCCGGTCGCAGGCTGCGCATGCCGGTCAGCTGACGCCAGCGCTCGGTCTGGCTTTCGCCGTCGGTGCGACCGTTGGCATCGGCGGTCCAGTGCACCGCCGGAGACAACTCGATGGCCATGCGGAAATGCGCCTCGCTGTCGCGCAGCTCCTGCTCGGTGCGTTTACCCACCGCGCTCACCTCACGGCGCTCGTTGGCTTCGATGGCCGTGACCAGGATGCCGGCGACACGCTCGTTTTCGTCGCGAATCGGGCTGTAGGTGAGGTCCAGCCAGACCCGCGCCGAATGACCGTCGCGCGGCAGATTGAAGCCCTTCTCGGTGAAGGCACGCACTTCGCCGCGCATCACCGCGGCGTAGATAGGGTCGGAAAAAGGCTTGAGCTCGGGCCAGATGCGGTCCACCGGCTGGCCCAGGGCGCGGGGGTGATTGCTGCCCACCAGCAAGGCAAAGGCGTCGTTGTACAGCTGGCACAGCTGCGCGCCCCACAGCAGCAGCATCGGCATGGGCGAGTGGGTGACGATGTCCACGGCCGTGCGCAGGCTCTGTGGCCAGGCATCGGGGCCGGGCAGGGGGCTGTCGGTCCAGTCCATGCTGGCGATCAGTGTCGCGACCTTGCCGCCCACAGGTGAGGCATTCATTGCGTTATCCTTTGATTTACCGCGGCTGCTTATCCAGCCAAGCTATAGCTTACTTTCTATCGACCGCCTTTACAGGACCCCCAAGCCTATGGAAATCCAGGCATTGCTCAAGCTCCTGGCCAGTCAGGACGGCTCAGACCTCTACCTGTCCACTGGCGCGCCACCCTGCGCCAAGTTCAACGGCGTGCTCAAGCCGCTCAGCGCCGAAGCGCTGAAGCCTGGCGACATTGCCGAGATCGCCGCCGGCATCATGGACGCCGAGCAGCGTATCGACTTCGAGCGCGAGCTGGAAATGAATCTGGCGTTGTCGATCCACGGGGTAGGGCGCTTTCGCGTCAATATCTTCAAGCAGCGCAACGAAGTGTCGATTGTCGCACGCAACATCAAGCTCGACATTCCCAGCTTCGAAGACCTCAAGCTGCCGCGCAAGCTGCTCGACGTGATCATGGAGAAACGCGGCCTGGTGCTGTTCGTCGGCGCTACCGGTTCCGGCAAGTCGACGTCGCTGGCCGCATTGATCGACTACCGCAACCGCAACAGCAGCGGGCACATCATCACCATCGAGGACCCGGTGGAGTTCATCCATCGGCACAAGAAGTCGATCATCAACCAGCGTGAAGTGGGCGTCGACACGCGCAGCTTCCAGGCGGCCCTGAAGAACACCCTGCGCCAGGCGCCGGACGTGATCCTGATCGGCGAGATCCGTGATCGCGAAACCATGGAACACGCACTGGCATTCGCCGACACCGGTCACCTGGCGATTTCCACCCTGCATGCCAACAACGCCAACCAGGCGCTGGACCGCATCATCAATTTCTTCCCCGAAGACCGCCGTCCGCAGTTGCTCAACGATCTGGGCAACAACCTGCAGGCGTTCGTCTCGCAGCGGCTGGTACGCACCACCGACGGCAAGCGCCGCGCGGCGGTCGAGGTGATGCTGGGCACGCCGACGATTCGCGACTTCATTCACCGCAACGAGTTTTCCGAGCTCAAGGGCATCATGGAAAAGTCCGTGAACCTGGGCATGCAGACGTTCGACCATGCTTTGTACGAGCTGGCCATCGAAGGGGCGATCAGCGAGGAGGAGGCGTTGAAGAATGCCGATTCGGTGAACAACCTGCGCCTGCGCTTGAAGCTGCATGGCGAGGAAGGCGTGCAGCACACCTCAGCGCCGGTTCCGCCAACGCCTGCGCCCGATCGTAAAAGCGCGGATTGGGGCCTGGTGAGCGACGACCCTGAAAGCCAGCAGTGACACCGCCAATGATCCTTGTAGCAGCGGCGCGAGCCGCGTCCGGCCTCATCGCGGTTTTACAGATAGACCGCAGCGCACCCGGACGCGGCTCGCGCCGCTGCTCCAAAGGTCTGCGCTACAGATGAATCTCAACCGCCAACGGCAAGTGGTCCGACAGGTGCGTCCAAGGCTTGTTGCCCAGAATGATCGGCCCATGGCTGGTTGCGTTGCGCACATAGATCCG
Source organism: Pseudomonas sp. CFBP 13719 (assembly GCF_014842095.1). NCBI lineage: Bacteria > Pseudomonadati > Pseudomonadota > Gammaproteobacteria > Pseudomonadales > Pseudomonadaceae > Pseudomonas > Pseudomonas sp. CFBP 13719. Next base: position 94,239 of record NZ_JACYVB010000010.1, read on the forward strand.
GTCCAGGCGCAGCAGCGGAAAGCGCGCCGGGTAAGTCTTGGCCAACTGCCCGTTGTGCCGTTCGAACGCCTCGTGCAGATCCTTGCGCTTGGCCAGCGTCGCATTGCCGCGCAACTGCCAATCGTTGAAATCGCCGGCAATGATCACCGGCGCATCCTCGGGCAATGAATCGAGCAGCTGGCTCAACAGCGCCAATTGCTGTTGCCGGTGGCTTTCCAGCAGCGACAAGTGCACGCAGATCGCATGCACCTCGTCGTGCCCCGGTACCTGCAACACGCAATGCAGCAAGCCGCGGCGCTCGGGGCCGGTGATCGAGATGTCGAGATTGCTGTAGCGCAGGATCGGGTACTTGGACAGCACCGCGTTGCCATGGTGGCCGTCCGGGTACACCGCGTTGCGCCCGTAGGCGAAATCGCTCCACATGCTGTCGGCGAGAAACTCGTACTGTGACATCTGCGGCCAGTTGGAGAACTTGGACGCATGGCCGTCGTGGCCGCCCAGCACTTCCTGCAGGAACACCAGGTCGGCGCTGGTGCTGCGCACCGCCTCACGCAATTCGGGCAGGATGAAACGGCGGTTGAATGCGGTAAAACCCTTGTGTGTATTCACCGTCAGCACCCGCAGGCGATGCACTTCACGGGTCTGGTCCGGCGCTTGCGGGCCGAGCGGTTCGCTGGGGGGAGCGATGGTCACAGAAGCTCCTTGCACATGGTAATGTCCTTACTCCGACTTTGCCGGCACAGCGCGGTTCCCCGCGTCATTGCGCCAGCCAGCCACCGTCGATGTTCCACGCCGCACCGCGCACCTGGCTGCCGGCCTCGCTGCACAGAAACATCGCCAGTTCGCCCAGATGCTCGGGCGTGACGAATGCCAGCGAGGGCTGTTTTTCCGCGAGCAATTCGCGCTGGGCGTCGGCCGGGTCACCGCCCTTGGCCGCACGATCATCGATCTGCTTCTGCACCAGCGGGGTCAACACGAAGCCGGGGCAAATGGCGTTGCAGGTAATCTGCGTGGTCGCGGTTTCCAGGCCAACCACCTTGGTCAGGCCGATCACGCCATGCTTGGCGGCGACATAGGCGGCCTTGCCGACCGATCCCACCTGGCCGTGCACCGAAGCGATATTGACGATCCGCCCCCAGCCTTTTTCCCGCATGCCCGGCAGCGCCAGGCGAGTGGAGTGGAACACCGAGGACAGGTTGATCGCGATGATCGCGTCCCAGCGCTCCACCGGAAACGCCTCGACCGCCGCCACGTGCTGGATGCCGGCATTGTTGACCAGAATGTCGACACCGCCGAACGTCGCTTGCGCGTACTCGAACAGCTCGGCCAGCTGCGTCGGGTCACTCACGTCGGCACCGTGGTGGGCGACCTGGGTGCCGTGCCGGCGCACTTCCGCCAGGGCCGCCGCCGGATCGCCGAAACCGTTGAGCACCACATTGGCGCCGTGACGGGCCAGCACCGAGGCAATGCCCAGGCCGATGCCGCTGGTGGAGCCGGTAACCAAAGCCGTCTTGCCGTCGAGTGCCATATGCATTGCCTCAGGGGTTGTCCTGCAATCTATACCACGCTACACCAGCGCTGCCTGCAGCAATTCCTGGGTGTAGGGGTGCCGAGGGTCGGTGAACAGGCGGTCGGTGGGGCCGTGCTCCACCACCTGACCGTCCTTGACCACGATCACATCATGGGCCAGCGCCCGCACCACCGCCAGGTCATGGCTGATGAACAGGTAGGTCAGGCCGTGGCGCTCCTGCAACTGGCGCAGCAACTGCACCACCTGCTTCTGCACCGTGCGGTCGAGGGCCGAGGTCGGCTCGTCCAGCAGAATCAGCGCCGGGCGCAGCACCAGTGCCCGCGCGATGGCGATACGCTGACGCTGGCCGCCGGAAAATTCGTGGGGGTAACGGTGCCGCGCCGCCGGATCCAGGCCTACTTCGCGCAGCACCTGGATGACCTGCTCGTCGCACGCCCGGGCGTTGGCGCCGCTGTGCACTTCCAGACCTTCGCTGATGATCTGCGCCACCGACATGCGCGGGCTGAGGCTGCCGAAGGGGTCCTGGAAGACCACCTGCATCTGCTTGCGCCACGGTCGCATCTGCTTCTGATCCAGGCCATCGAGTGCCTGGCCCTGAAAGCGAATGCCACCCTGGGAGTCGAGCAGGCGCAGGATCGCCTGGCCGAGCGTCGACTTGCCCGAGCCGGACTCGCCAACGATGCCCAGAGTCTTGCCCTGCTGCACGCTCAGGCTGATGCCGTCCACTGCCTTGACGAACTCGCGCGCCTTGCGAAACAGGCCGCCGTCCAACGGGTACCAGACCTTCAGGCCGTCCACCTGCAACAGTTCCGGCCGGGTTTCCTCGGACAGCACCGCGCCGGCCGGTTCGGCATCCAGCAACAGTTGGCTGTAGGGGTGCTGCGGTGCGCTGAACAGTTGCTCGCAAGCGGCCTGCTCGACGATTTCGCCGGCACGCATCACGCAAACGTGCTGGGCAATGCTGCGCACCAGGTTGAGGTCGTGGCTGATCAACAGCAGCGACATGCCCAGGCGCTTCTGCAGTGACTGCAGCAACAGCAGGATGCGCCGTTGCACCGTGACGTCGAGGGCGGTGGTGGGTTCGTCGGCGATCAACAGCTGTGGCTCGCAGGCCAATGCCATGGCGATCATCACACGCTGGCGCTGGCCACCGGACAACTGGTGCGGGTAGGCCTTGAGGCGCTTGCGCGGGTTCTGGATGCCGACCATCTCGAGCAATTCCAGGATGCGTGCCTCGGCCTGCTTGCCACCCATGCCCTTGTGCACCAGCAGGGTTTCCCCGATCTGCTTGTGCACGGTGTGCAAGGGATTGAGCGAAGTCATGGGCTCCTGGAAAATCATGGCGATGCGGTCACCGCGCATGCGACGCAGGGTCGCTGCATCGGCGCCCATCAGTTCCTGCCCCTTGTAGCGCACGCTGCCGCTGCTCGTGCAAGCGGTGCCGGGCAACAGTTGCAGGATGGAATGGGCAGTCACCGACTTGCCCGAACCCGATTCGCCGACCAGAGCCACGCACTGGCCGGCGGGAATGTCGAAGCTCACGTCCTTGACCACCGCCTGGCCGTTGAACGCCACGCTGAGGTGACGGATTTCGATGAGATTTTCAGCGGTCATGGGCAGGGCCTTCTGCGGGGACTGGGATACCGCGTTCGCGGCCACTGGCCGCTCCTACAGGGATTGGTGAAGTGCCTGCATCCACTGTAGGAGCGGTCAGCGGCCGCGAATGAACCCCCACAAATCCCCAGTCAAGCACGCGGATCGAACGCATCGCGTAGCCCCTCTCCAATGAACACCAGCAGCGACAGGATCAGCGCCAGGGTGAAAAACGCGGTAAACCCCAGCCAGGGCGCCTGCAGGTTCTGCTTGCCCTGGGCAATCAATTCCCCCAGCGAAGCGCTGCCGGCCGGCATGCCGAAGCCGAGGAAATCCAACGCCGTGAGGGTCGAGATCGCCCCGGTCAGAATGAACGGCAAAAAGCTCAGGGTCGCGTTCATGGCGTTGGGCAGAATGTGCCGCAGGATGATCTTGCGGTCCGACAGCCCCAGCGCTCGCGCTGCCTTGACGTATTCCAGGTTGCGCCCGCGTAGGAACTCGGCGCGCACCACGTCCACCAGCGCCAGCCAGGAGAACAGCGCCATGATCCCCAGCAACCACCAGAAATTGGGTTCGACGAAGCCCGACAGGATGATCAGCAGGTAAAGCACCGGCAGCCCCGACCAGACCTCCAGCAGGCGCTGGCCGAACAGGTCCACCCAACCGCCGTAGTAGCCCTGCAGAGCACCGGCGCCGATGCCGATCAGCGAGCTGATCAAGGTCAGCGCCAGGGCGAACAGGATCGACACCCGCGCACCGAAGATGACCCGCGCCAGCACATCGCGCGACTGGTCGTCGGTGCCCAGCCAGTTGGTGGTCGACGGCGGGCTGGGCGCCGGTTGGGTCAGGTCGTAGTTGGGCGTGTCGGCGCTGAACGGAATCGGCGGAAACAGCATCCAGCCGCCGCGCCCCTCGATCAGCTGGCGCACATAGTCGCTGCGGTAGTCGGCCTGGAACGGCAGCTGGCCGCCGAATTCCTGCTCGGTATGGCGCTTGAACACCGGGAAGTACAGCTCGCCGTCATACTTGAGCACCAGCGGTTTGTCATTGGCGACCAGTTCGCCGCCCAGCGTCAGGGCGAACAGGGCCAGGAACAGCCACAGCGACCACCAGCCGCGGCGGTTCTGCTTGAAGCGGTCCAGGCGACGACGGGCCAGGGGCGACAGGCGCATCAGGCATTCCTCGCGCTGAAGTCGATGCGTGGATCGACCAGGGTGTAGCACAGGTCGCCGATCAGTTTGATCAGCAGCCCCAACAGGGTAAAAATGAACAGCGAGCCGAACACCACCGGATAATCCCGCGCCACGGCGGCCTCATAGCTCAGGCGACCGAGCCCGTCGAGCGAGAAGATCACCTCGATCAGCAACGAACCGGCGAAAAACACGCTGATGAACGCCTGGGGCAGGCCGGCCACCACCAGCAGCATGGCGTTGCGAAATACATGGCCGTACAGCACCCGTCGCTCGCTCAGGCCCTTGGCCCGCGCCGTCACCACGTACTGCCGGGTGACCTCGTTGAGGAAGGAGTTCTTGGTGAGAATGGTCAAGGTGGCGAAACCGCCGATCACCAGCGAGGTGACCGGCAGCACCAGGTGCCAGAAGTAGTCGGCGACCTTGCCCAGCAGGCTGAGCTCGGCGAAATTGTCCGAGACCAGCCCGCGCACCGGAAACCAGTTCAACGAAGTGCCGCCGGCGAACACCACGATCAGCAGCATGGCGAACAGGAACGCCGGCATGGCATAGCCGATGATGATCAGGCTGCTGCTCCAGATGTCGAAGCGGCTGCCGTGGTGCACCGCCTTGCGGATGCCCAGCGGGATCGACACCAGGTAGGTGATCAAGGTAGCCCAGAAGCCCAGCGAGAGGGTCACCGGCATCTTGTCCAGGATCAGGTCGGTGACCTTGGCGCCGCGAAAGAAGCTGCTGCCGAAATCCAGCACCGCGTAGCTCTTGATCATCAGCCACAGGCGCTCGTGGGCCGGTTTGTCGAAACCGTACTGGCGCTCGATGTCCTTGATCAGTTTCGGGTCCAGGCCACGGCTGGCCCGCGAGCCGCCCTGCAGGGTGTCGCCGCCGCCACCGGTCACGCTGGCGCCGCCCACGCCCTGCAGGCGCGCAATGGCTTGCTCCACCGGACCACCCGGCGCAGCCTGGACGATGGCGAAATTGACCAGCAGGATCGCCAGCAAGGTCGGCACGATCAGCAGCAGGCGACGTAGCGTGTAACCCAGCATCAGTGAGTCTTCCCTGTCAGGCGGTCGCGCATCTGTTCGGTGGTGAGCGCCGTCGGGCTGACCTCCCACCAGGTTTCGATGGCCGGGTCATTGGGCGCTGGCGAGGCGGGCATGCCGAAGCGGTTCCACCACACCGTGGAAGTGCCTGGCGGGTAATAGTTGGGCACCCAGTAGTAGTTCCACTGCAGCACCCGGTCGAGGGCGTGCGCGTAGTCGCGCATCTGCGGTTGCGTGCTGGCCGCGCCAAGGCCGTTGATCAACTGGTCAACGGCCGGGTCCTTGAGCACCATCAGGTTGTTCGAGCCGGGGTCGGTGGCCACGCTCGAGCCGAAGAAGTTGTACAGCTCGATGCCCGGCGTCGGCGTCACCGGGTAGCCGCTGATGATCATGTCGTAGTCGCGCGCCATCAAGCGGTTGACGTATTGCGACGAATCGATGCGGCGAATCTCCATGGTGATGCCGATCTGCGCCAGGTTGCGCTTCCACGGCAACAGCAAGCGCTCCAGACCGTTCTGCGTATTGAGAAAGGTGAAGCTCAGCGGCTGGCCTTCGGCGTTCACCAGGCGGTCACCGTCGGCGTGCCAGCCGGCCACCTGCAGCAGGCGCAAGGCTTGCAACTGCTTGTCGCGGATCAAGCCCGAGCCGTCGCTGACGGGCGCATGAAAGACTTTGCTGAACACTTCATCCGGCACCTGGCCGCGCAGTTTTTCCAGAATCTGCAATTCGCCGTCGCTGGGCAGTTCACGCGCGGCCAGCGGGCTGTTGGAAAAGAAGCTCTGCTGACGGATGTACATGCCGCGCATCATCTGCCGATTGCTCCATTCGAAATCCCACAGCATGGCCAGCGCCTGGCGCACACGGCGGTCCTGGAACACCGGTCGCTGCAGATTGAAAATGAAGCCCTGGGCCGATTGCAGACCCTGCTTGGCCAGGTGCGCGCGTTGCAGGCGACCATCGTCGAGCGCCGGGCCGTTGTAGCCGATGGTATAGGCGGTGGCGGAGAACTCGCGGTTGTAGTCATAGCCGCCGCCGCGCAGTACCTGGCGAGCCACGTCGGTGTCGCCGAAGTACTCGATGCTGAAGCGGTCGAAATTGTACATGCCACGCGCTTCGGGCAGGTCTTTGCCCCACCAGTCGGGGTTGCGCTGGAAGGTGATGCTGCGGCCGTTGTCGATCTTGTCGACACGGTACGGGCCGCTTCCCAGCGGCGCCTCGAAGCCGCCACCGTTGGCGAAGTCGCGGGTTTTCCACCAGTGTTCGGGCAGTACCGGCAGCGTCGCCAGATCCAGCGGCAGGGTGCGGCTTTCGGCGTTCTTGAAGTTGAAGCGCACCTGCCGTGGGCCCTCGACCTGCACGTCCGCGACATTGGCGAACTGCGTGCGGTAGCCCAGGCTGCCTTCGCGCATCAGCAGTTCGAAGGTATAGCGCACGTCCTGCGCGGTGATCGGTTGGCCGTCGGCGAACACCGCCTTGGGGTTGAGGTAGAAGCGCAGCCACAGGCCGTCCTCACCGCGCTCCATGCGCTCGGCCACCAGTCCGTACACGGTGTATGGCTCGTCCAGCGAGCGCACCGCCAGAGGGGCGTAGAGCAGGCCGTCGACCTGGCTGACGCCGATGCCCTTGTCGATGTACGGCAGAATGTGGTCGTACTGGCCGATCTCGACCGCCGAGCGGCGCAGGCTGCCGCCCTTGGGCGCGTCGGGATTCACATAGTCGAAATGCTGGAAGTCGGCGGGGTAACGTGGCGCTTCGCCGTAGACGGTCAATGCATGCTGCGCCGCAGCCTGGGCATCGGCCACCGGAGTGAACAGGGCACAAAGAACGAAAGAGAGGAAAACTGCGCGCATTGTCTGCCTGGTTCTAAGAGCGAAGGGTGCAGCCTAACATCATGGCCCGGTGGCATTGCAAATGCAGAACGGCCCGCGATAGACGGGCCGTTCGGGTGTAACGCAGACCGTGGACCGATCAGTCCTGACGGCTGGTGACTTCCAGCAGGTGGTAACCGAACTGGGTCTTCACCGGGCCCTGCACGACGTTGATCGGCGCGCTGAACACGACGGTGTCGAATTCCTTGACCATCTGGCCTGGGCCGAACGAACCCAGGTCGCCACCTTGGCGGCTCGATGGGCAGGTGGAGTTGGCCTTGGCGATCTCTGCGAAATCGGCGCCGCCTTCGATCTGGGACTTGAGGTCGTTGCACTTGGCTTCGTCGGCGACCAGGATGTGGCGGGCAGTGGCTTTAGCCATGGTGATTCTCCTTTCTGAAAAAGTGGGCAGGGTACCCGATTGAGGGGGCATTTTCCTGCAAAAGTTCCATACGAATGTGTACGGACGCTCAGTCGCGGCAATGCACCTGGCGCCCTGCGGCGTAGGTCTGCAGCACCGCGCGGTCGTCGCCCAGGGTCATCAGCACGAACAGCACTTCCTCCAAGGTCTTGGCCTGGCCGATGCGATAGCTCAGCAGCGGCGTGGCATGGTAGTCGAGCACCACGAAGTCGGCGTCGGTGCCTGGTTGCAGCGTGCCGACGCGGTCTTCCAGGCGCAATGCGCGAGCGCCGCCCAGGGTCGCCAGGTACAGCGACTTGAACGGGTTGAGCTTTTCGCCCTGCAACTGCATGACCTTGTACGCCTCGTTCAGGGTCTGCAACAACGAGAAGCTGGTGCCACCACCGACGTCGGTGCCCAGGCCGACATTGACCTTGAAACGCTCGGCCTGGGGCAGGTTGAACAGGCCGCTGCCCAAGAACAGGTTCGACGTCGGGCAGAAGGCGATGGCCGAGCCGGTTTCAGCCAGCCGCTGGCATTCCTCGTCGCACAGGTGCACGCCGTGGGCCAGCACCGAGCGCTCGCCGAGCAACTGGTAATGGTCGTACACGTCCAGGTAGTTGCGCCGCTCGGGGAACAGCGCCTTGACCCACTCGATTTCCTTGAGGTTCTCGCTGATGTGGGTCTGCAGGTAGACGTCCGGGTATTCGCGCAGCAACTGCCCGGCCAGGGTCAACTGCGCCTCGCTGCTGGTCGGCGCGAAGCGTGGCGTCACCGCGTAGTGCAGGCGGCCCTTGCCGTGCCAGCGCTCGATCAGCGCCTTGCTCTGGGCATAGCTGCTCTCGGCAGTGTCGGTCAGATAGTCCGGGGCGTTGCGGTCCATCATCACCTTGCCGGCGATCAAGCGCAGGTCCAGGGCCTCAGCGGCCTCGAACAGGGCGTCGACCGATTCGGGGTGAACGCTGCCGAACACCAGCGCGGTGGTGGTGCCGTTGCGCAGCAGTTCCTTGAGGAAGATATCGGCCACTTGGTCGGCATGGGCCTTGTCGCTGAACTGGCCTTCGCACGGGAAGGTGTACTCGTTCAGCCAGTCCAGCAGTTGCTCGCCGTAGGAGCCGACCATGCCGGTCTGCGGAAAGTGAATGTGGGTGTCGATGAAGCCGGGGGTGATCAAGGCATCCGGATAATGGGTGACCTCGACGGTGTCCGCCAGGGTCGGCAGCACCTCGTCGGCCGCGCCCAGCGCCAGGATGCGGCCGTCCTCCACTACCAGCACGCCATCGGCGAAGTATTGGTAGGAAGCCTGGACACCGACCAGGGCAGGGTCGTCGAGGCTGTGCAGGATCGCGGCGCGATAGGCTTTGCGGGTAAGGCTCATGGTGCATCTCTCAAAGGAACGGGGCTGCGGCGCGAGCGCGGCAGCAGTTGGGCGACCCCCGGCGAGCTGGCTGTCCCCGGCTCGGCGCAGGCGCCAAAATGCGCATTGTAGGTGGCGATGATCTCGGCGGCGATGGAAACGGCGATTTCCATGGGCAGCTTGCCCTTCACCGCCGCCAGGCCCATGGGGCAGCGCATGCGCTGCACCACACTGGGTGCGATGCCGCGGTCGCGCAGGCGGTGCTCGAAGCGGGCGCGCTTGGTGGCCGAACCGATCAGGCCGAACCAGGTGAAATCGTTGCGTTCGAGGATGGCCCGGGTCAGCTCCAGATCGAGCGAGTGGTCATGGGTCATGACGATGCAGTAGCTGCCCGCCGGCAGGCTCGCCACTTCATCCACCGGCTCGTCGGTGATCACCTGGCAGACCCCATCGGGCAGGCTCGGCGGAAACTCATCGGCCCGCGAATCGACCCAGCGCACCCGGCACGGCAGGCTCGCCAGCAAGGGCACCAGCGCGCGACCGACGTGGCCGGCGCCGAACACCACCACCTGCGCCTGCGCCTGCAGCATGGGCTCGAACAGCAGCACCGTCGCCCCGCCGCAGCATTGCCCCAGGCTGGCGCCCAGGCTGAAGCGCTCCAGGCGTGTGGCGCGGGTGCCCTCGGCGAGCATCTGTCGAGCGATGTGCAGGCACTTGTACTCCAGATGGCCGCCGCCGATGGTGTCGTACAGGGCGCTGGCGCTGACCACCATCTTGGCCCCGGCGTTGCGCGGCGTGGAGCCCTTTTCTTCGATGATGGTCACCAGCACGCAGGCTTCGCCGCGGGCTCGATGCTCGGCCAGCGCGCCGATCCAGTCAGTCATGGTTCGTGCTCCCCTCGGTGGCCTGGCGCATCTGCTCGCAGCCCCAGAGCACCCGTTCCGGGGTGGCAGGGGCGTCGATGTTCGGTTGCAGGCGGTAATCAGCCAGGCTCGCCACGGCGTCCTTGATCGCGCACCAGGCGGCGATTCCCAACATGAACGGCGGCTCGCCCACGGCCTTGGAATGGAACACCGTGTCTTCCGGGTTCTTGCGGTTCTCCACCAGGTGTACGCGCAGATCCTGCGGCATGTCGGCCACCGCCGGAATCTTGTACGAGGCCGGTCCGCTGGTCAGCAGCTTGCCCTGGTCACTCCACACCAGTTCCTCGCAGGTCAGCCAGCCCACCCCCTGCAGGAAGCCGCCTTCCACCTGGCCGAGGTCGATGGCCGGGTTCAACGACGCGCCGACGTCATGCAGAATATCGGTGCGCAACAGCTTGTACTCGCCGGTCAGCGTGTCGATCAGCACTTCGCAGCACGCCGCGCCGTAGGCGAAATAGTAGAACGGTCGGCCACGCGCCAGGCTGCGGTCGTAGTGGATCTTCGGCGTCTTGTAGTAACCCGTGCTGGACAGCGACACCTGGCCCATCCACGCCTGCTGCACCAGGCTCTGGAAGGTCAACAACTGGTCGCGTACGCGCACGTGGCCGTTGCTGAACGCCACGTCTTCTTCGCTGACCCGATAGTGCCGGGCAGCGAACTCGACCAGCCGCTGCCTGAGGATCAGCGCCGCGTTCTGCGCCGCCTTGCCGTTGAGGTCGGCACCGCTGGAAGCCGCCGTGGGCGAGGTGTTGGGCACCTTGTCGGTATTGGTCGCGGTGATCTGGATGCGCGCGATGTCGACCTGGAACACCTCGGCCACCACCTGCGCGACCTTGACGTTCAAGCCCTGGCCCATCTCGGTGCCGCCGTGGTTCAGGTGAATGCTGCCGTCGGTGTAGATATGGATCAGTGCGCCGGCCTGGTTGAGGAAGCTGGCGGTGAACGAGATTCCGAACTTCACCGGGGTCAGCGCCAGGCCTTTCTTCAATACCGGGCTGTCGTCGTTGAACGCACGAATCGCCTCGCGGCGCTGGCCATAATCGCAACTGGCCTCGAGTTCTGCGGTGATCTCTTCGAGCAGGTTGTGCTCCACCGTCTGGTAGTAATGGGTGACGTTGCGTTCGGTCTTGCCGTAGTAGTTGGCCTTGCGCACCGTCAGCGGGTCGAGGGCCAGATGGCGGGCAATGCGGTCCATCACTTCCTCGATGGCGACCATGCCCTGGGGGCCGCCGAAGCCGCGGTAGGCGGTGTTCGACGCGGTGTGGGTCTTGCAGCGGTGGCCATTGATCGTCGCGTCGCCCAGGTAATAGGCGTTGTCGGCATGGAACATCGCCCGGTCGACGATCGACGCCGACAGGTCGGGTGAGTAGCCGCAGTTGCCGGCCAGTTCCAGGTTGATCCCGTGCAGGCGCCCGCTGTCGTCGAAACCGACGTCGTACTCGATGTAGAAGGGGTGGCGCTTGCCGGTCATGAGCATGTCCTCGACCCGCGGCAGGCGCATCTTGGTCGGCTGCCCGGTCAGATGCGCCACCACCGCGCACAGGCAGGCCGGGCTGGCCGCCTGGGTTTCCTTGCCGCCGAAGCCGCCACCCATGCGGCGCATGTCCACCACCACCTGGCTCATCGACACGCCCAGCACTTCGGCCACCAGCTTCTGCACCTCGGTGGGGTTCTGCGTCGAGCAGTAGACGATCATCCCGCCGTCCTCGGTGGGCATCACCGAGCTGATCTGCGTCTCCAGGTAGAAATGCTCCTGGCCACCGATGTGCAGGCTGCCCTGCAGGCGATGGGTGGCGCTGGCCAAGGCTGTCGCCGAATCACCGCGCTGGTGGGTGTGGCTGTCGAGCACGAAATGCTTCTGCCGCAGCGCCTCCACCACATCCAGCACCGGCGGCAGATCTTCGTACTCGATCACGGCGGCCATCGCCCCGCGGCGGGCACTGTCCAGATCGCGCGCCGCCACGGCCAGCACCGGCTGGCCGACGAACTCGACCTTGTCGATCGCCAGCAGCGGGTCGCCCGGCAGCAGCGGGCCGATGTCCTTGAGGCCGGGAATGTCCTCGTGGGTGATCGCCAGGCGCACGCCGGGAATGGTGTAGCAGGCGGACGTATCGATGCGCACGATGCGCGCGTGGGCGCGGTCGGAAAGCCGGGCGTACACGTGCAACTGGTTGGGAAATTCCAGGCGGTCGTCGATGTACACCGCCTCACCGCTGACGTGCTTTTCGGCGCTGTCATGCTTGACGCCCCGGCCAACGCCGGTGGTCAGGCCCTGGGCGAACAGTTCAGCCATACGTGCCTGGCTGTCGGGCGCTGGATGCTCAGACATGGGCGCTCACCCGCGTTTGAATGTGCGGCGACTGCAACTCGATGAAGCATTTGCGCAGCAGGTTCTGCGCGGTCAGCAGGCGGTACTGCTTGCTCGCGCGAAAATCCGACAGCGGCGTGAAGTCCTCGGCCAGGGCGGCGCAGGCGCCCTCGACGCTGGTCTTGTTCCAGGGCTTGCCGAGCAGCGCCGATTCACAGGCCGCAGCGCGCTTGGGAATCGCCGCCATGCCGCCAAAGGCGGCGCGCACATCGCGCACCACACCGTCTTCGATCAGCAGGTCGAACGCCGCACAGACTGCGGAAATGTCATCGTCCAGGCGTTTCGACACCTTGTAGGCGCGAAAAGCCCGGCGCGGGTCGGCGCGCGGCACGATGACCTTCTCGATGAACTCGCCGTCTTCGCGAGCGGTGACACGGTAGTCGATGAAATAGTCCTGCAGGGGCAGGGTGCGGCTGCGCGAGCCCTTGCGCAGTACCACCTGTGCGCCCAGGGCAAGCAGCAGCGGCGGGGTGTCACCAATCGGCGACGCATTACCGATGTTCCCGCCCAGGGTGGCCTGGTTGCGGATCTGCAACGAGGCGAAGCGGTGCAGCAGGTGGCCAAAATCCGCGTACTCGTTCGCCAGTGCCTGATAGCAGTCGGTCAGCGGCGTGGCCGCGCCGATCTCCAGGCGGTCTTCGAACGTTTCGATGCGCTTCATCTCGGCTACGTGGCCCACGTAGATCATCACCGGCAGCACCCGGTGCGCCTGGGTGACCTCCAGCGCCAAGTCGGTGCCGCCGGCCAGCAGTCGTGCTTCGGGCTGCTCGCTGTACAGCTCGGCCAGATCGGCCACGGTCAAGGGCACCAGGCAACGGTTGTTGCCGCCGTGGAGTTCGTCGGTGTGCGCCGGTGCAATGGTTTTCAGCCTGGCGATGGTCTGCGCCTGCTGGCTGTCGAACTGATCGGGCAGCGCGGGTCCGCCGCAGGCCTGGGCCGCGGCGTCGAGGATCGGCCGGTAGCCGGTGCAGCGACACAGGTTGCCGGCCAGTGCTTCGCAGGCCTGCTCGCGGCTGGCCTGGGGTTGGTTCTTCTGCAGGGCGAACAGCGACATGACGAAACCGGGGGTGCAGAACCCGCACTGCGAGCCATGGCAATCGACCATGGCCTGCTGCACGCTGTGCAGACGGCCCTGATGCTTGAGGTCCTCGACACTGAGCAGCTGCTTGCCGTGCAGGCTGGCGACAAAGGTCAGGCACGCGTTGCTGCTGCGATAGCGGATATGCGTCTGCGCACCGTCTTCCACCAGTTCGCCGATCACTACCGTGCACGCACCGCAATCGCCGCTGGCGCAGCCCTCTTTGGTGCCTGGCCGCGCCAGATCGGTGCGCAGGTAGTCGAGCACGGTCAGGTTCGGGTCCAGGGCATGCTCGGTATGCAGCTGTTGATTCAAGAGAAACTGGATCACGGATGGCCTCACGACACCTGATTCTTGGGTCTGCCTTGAGCAGAATCTATGCGGCGGCCGGGAAGGGGTCAACGATTAGCTGACCTGCGGGTCAGGAAGTTTCACGAGCCCGTTGCCTGCACCCCGGCAGTCCTGCTTTTGCCAAGCCACATCCGTGCCAACTGCCGCCTTTGCCGTTCAATTGGAGTACACTGCGCCGCATGCTTTGATCACAGCTTGCCGATTACCGATTGTCGAAGGAAACCCATGACGTTCAAGGCGCCGGACAGCCTCGCCGAGCAAATTGCCCATCATCTGGCCGAGCGCATCATCAGCGGTGAGCTCAAGCCGGCCGAGCGCATTCAGGAACTCAAGGTCACTCAAGCGCTGAACGTCAGCCGCGGTTCGGTGCGCGAAGCCCTGTTGATTCTCGAACGCCGCCACCTGGTCGAGATCCTGCCGAGGCGCGGCGCCCAGGTCAGCGAACTCACCGAGCACAAGGTGCGCAGCCTGTGTGCCTTGATGGGCGAGATGTACATCATGCTCGGTGACGCCGTGGCCCAGCGCTGGCAGACCGAGGCCGATCTCGCACCGTTCCTGGTCATCCAGCAACGCTTGCAGACCAGCTACGAGCGCCAGGACATCAACGCCTTCGTCGAGGACAGTTTCAACGTCATGCGCGCCGCCTACCCGTTCGCCAACAACCCGTACCTGCAAGAAACCATCGAGAACCTCCAGCCGGCCATGAACCGCACCTACTACCTGGCCCTGGAGCAGCGCAAAGCCTCGATGAGCGAATACCTGGCGTTGTTCGGGCGGCTGCTGCAGGCGGTTTCCGCGCGCGATCCGCAACTCATCCGCAAGGTCCTCGGCGAATACTGCCAGCGCAGCTGTGAACTGGTGCTCAGCGCCCTGGCGGCGCGCTGAGCATGCGCCTCAAGTGCATTCGCCTGGCCGGGTTCAAGTCGTTCGTCGACCCGACCACAGTCAACTTCCCCAGCAACATGGCTGCCGTGGTCGGGCCCAACGGTTGCGGCAAGTCCAACATCATCGACGCCGTGCGCTGGGTCATGGGCGAGAGCTCGGCGAAGAACCTGCGCGGCGAGTCGATGACCGACGTCATCTTCAACGGCTCCACCAGCCGCAAGCCGGTCAGCCAGGCCAGCATCGAGCTGGTGTTCGACAACAGCGACAGCACGCTGGTGGGCGAGTACGCGGCCTACGCGGAAATCTCGATCCGGCGCAAAGTCACCCGTGAAAGCCAGAACACCTATTACCTGAACGGCACCAAGTGCCGGCGCCGCGACATCACCGACATCTTCCTCGGTACCGGCCTGGGCCCGCGCAGCTACTCGATCATCGAACAGGGCATGATCTCCAAGCTGATCGAGGCCAAGCCCGAAGACCTGCGCAACTTCATCGAGGAAGCCGCCGGCATCTCCAAGTACAAGGAGCGCCGCCGCGAGACCGAAAGTCGCATTCGCCGTACCCACGAGAACCTGGCGCGCCTGACCGACCTGCGCGAAGAGCTGGAACGCCAGCTCGAACGCCTGCACCGCCAGGCCCAGGCGGCCGAGAAATACCAGCAGTACAAAGCCGAGGAACGCCAGCTCAAGGCGCAGCTGTCGGCCCTGCGCTGGCAGACCTTGAACGAGCAGGTGGGTCAGCGCGAGGCGGTCATCGCCGATCAGGAAGTAGCCTTCGAAGCCTTGGTGGCGGAACAGCGCAACGCCGATGCCAGCATCGAGCGCCTGCGCGATGGCCATCACGAGCTGTCCGAGCGTTTCAATACCGTGCAGGCGCGCTTCTACTCCGTGGGCGGTGACATCGCCCGGGTCGAGCAGAACATTCAGCATGGCCAGCAGCGCCTGCGCCAACTGCAGGACGATTTCAAGGAAGCCGAGCGCGCTCGCCTGGAAACCGAATCGCACCTGGGCCACGACCAGACCCTGCTGGCGACCCTGGGCGAAGAGCTGGACATGCTCGAGCCCGAGCAGGCGATCAGCAGCGCCGCCGCCGAGGAAGCCGCCGCGGCCCTGGAAGACGCGGAATCCGGTATGCAGGGTTGGCAGGAGCAGTGGGACCGGTTCAATACGCGCTCCGCCGAGCCGCGACGTCAGGCCGAAGTCCAGCAGGCGCGCATCGCCCAGCTGGAACTGTCGATGCAGCGCCTGGCCGAGCGGCAGCGGCGGCACAGTGAAGAGCGCGAACTGCTGGCGGCCGATCCGGAAGACGCCGCCATCCTCGAACTGGCCGAACAGCTGGCCAGCAGCGAAATGCTCATCGAGGAGTGGGCCGCCGAGGAACAGCAACACGTCGAACAACTGGAGGCGACCCGGCAGCAACTGCAACAGGCGACCCAGGCCCAGCAACAGGCCCAGGGCGAGCTGCAGCGGCTCAACGGCCGCCTGGCCTCCCTCGAGGCCTTGCAGCAGGCCGCGCTGGATCCGGGCACGGGCACCGCGCAGTGGCTGGAGCAGCAAGGGCTGGCCCGCCATCCGCGTCTGGCCGAAGGGCTGCGCGTCGAGCCGGGCTGGGAGCTGGCGGTGGAAACCGTGCTGGGCGCCGATCTCCAGGCGGTGCTGGTCGATGATCTGCAAGGCCTCGACCTGGCCGGCTTCGACCAAGGCGAACTGCGCCTGATCAGCGAAGCTGCGGGCGCCGTAGCGTTGCCGGACAGCCTGCTGCACAAGGTCTACAGCCAGGTCGACCTGAGCCCCTGGCTCGCTGGGGTGCGAACGGTCGCCGATCTCGACACCGCGTTGGCCCTGCGCAGCCAACTGGCCACCGGTGAAAGCCTGGTCAGCCAGGACGGCTATTGGCTGGGTCGGCACTTTCTGCGGGTCAGCCGTGGCAACGACGCCAGCCGCGGGGTTCTGGCCCGTGGGCAGGAGCTGCAGGCCCTGCAGCTGGACGTCGAGTCTCGTGAAGCGACCCTGGCGCAACTGCAGGACCAGCTGTTGGCCTGCCGTGAACAGCAGGATGCCCAGGAACAGCTGCGCGACCAACTGCGCCGCCGCATCCAGGATGAAAACCGCCAGCAGGGCGAACTCAAGGCCAGGCTTTCGGCCAGCCGCGCCAAGGCCGAGCAGTTGGCGCTGCGTCGTCGTCGCCTGGACGCAGAACTGGATGAGTTGGCCGAGCAGCGCGCCCTGGAACACGAGCAGCTCGGTGAGTCGCGCTTGCAGCTGCAGGACGCGCTCGACGCCATGGCCACCGACACCGAACAGCGCGAACAGCTCATGGCCCAGCGCGACAGCCTGCGCGAAGGCCTGGAGCGCATTCGCCAGGACGCCCGCCAGCACAAGGATCGCGCGCACCAGTTGGCGGTTCGCCTGGGTTCGCTGCGCGCCCAGCACGACTCCACTGGCCAGGCGCTCGAACGCCTACAATTGCAGGCCGAGCGTTTGGGCGAGAAACGCGAACAATTGAGTCTTGGCCTGGAGGAGGGCGAAGCTCCGCTCGAAGAACTGCGCCTGGACCTCGAAGGCCTGCTCGAGCAACGCATGGCCGTCGACGAAGAAATGCGCCACGCGCGGCTGGCGCTGGACGATGCCGATCGCGAACTGCGCGAGGTCGAAAAACGTCGCACCCAGGCCGAGCAGCAGAGCCAACTGTTGCGCGGCCAGCTGGAACAGCACCGCCTGGAGTGGCAGGGGCTCAGCGTGCGGCGCAAGACCCTGCAGGAGCAATTGCACGCCGACGGCTACGACTTGCACGGCGTACTGGCCACCCTCGACGTGCTGGCCAGCGAGCAGGAGGCCGAGGAAGAACTGCAACGTATCGACGGGCGCATTCAGCGCTTGGGCGCGATCAACCTTGCGGCCATCGACGAATACCAGCAGCAATCCGAGCGCAAGCGCTATCTGGACGCGCAAAACGCCGACCTGGCGGAAGCGCTGGACACCCTGGAAAACGTCATCCGCAAGATCGACAAGGAAACCCGCAGCCGCTTCAAGGACACCTTCGACCAGATCAACGCCGGTTTGCAGACACTTTTTCCAAAAGTTTTCGGTGGTGGCAGTGCTTATCTGGAACTGACGGGCGAAGATTTACTCGATACAGGGGTAACGATCATGGCGCGTCCGCCCGGCAAGAAGAACAGCACCATTCATTTGCTCTCCGGTGGCGAGAAAGCCTTGACCGCACTGGCCCTGGTTTTCGCTATCTTCAAACTGAATCCGGCGCCGTTCTGCATGCTCGACGAAGTCGATGCACCGTTGGACGACGCCAACGTCGGTCGTTACGCGCGGTTGGTGAAAGAGATGTCGCAGACGGTGCAGTTCATCTATATCACCCATAACAAGATCGCCATGGAGATGGCCGATCAGTTGATGGGGGTGACCATGCACGAACCCGGTTGCTCGCGACTGGTGGCCGTGGACGTGGAAGAGGCATTGGCCATGGTCGAGGCCTGAAAAACCCTTATCATGGCGTTAAAATCGAGCCAAATGCGACAGACGGTGTAAAGTTGTTTCTGGTCGTGCTAGTTTTACCAAAGTCTTGTTTACGCGTGGGAAAACGCCTGTCAGAACATACAGTTGGCGCCACGTCTTAAAGAGGGTTCACACCCTTTATTTTTTATCATTTTTATAGAGGCACGGGATTACATGGAAATCGGTCTGCGCGAGTGGCTGATCCTCATCGGCATCATTGTCATTGCCGGCATTCTTTTCGACGGCTGGCGCCGGATGCGTGGCGGCAAGGGCAAGCTCAAGTTTCGCCTGGATCGCAACATCAACAACCTACCCGAGGAAGACACCGGCGCCGAAGTGCTCGGACCGCCTCGGGTGCTCGACGCTCACAAGGAGCCGCAACTGGATGAGCATGACCTGCCGTCCATGAGCGCCCAGCGCGACGGTGGCGGTCAGCGCGCCAAGCGCGAGCCGTCGGCCGATCACGCCGATTTGAACCTGGCCGTTGAGCCAGACGAGATCAAGGAGCCTCGCGAAGCCCGGCCGCCCAAGCCTGCACGCGAGCCCAAGCCGGCCAAAGCGCAGCCTGCGATGAAAGCGGCGCGTGACGCCCACGACGATTTCACCAGCGACAGCAAGGGTTTCTCCAGCACGGGTGCACCGGCCGTAGAGAAAGACCTGCCACCGGTTGAAGAAGTGCTGGTGATCAGCGTCATCTCGCGCAGCGAGAGCGGCTTCCGCGGCCCTGCGTTGCTGCAGAACATCCTGGAAAGCGGCCTGCGCTTCGGTGAAATGGACATTTTCCATCGTCACGAAAGCATGGCCGGCAACGGCGAAGTGCTGTTCTCCATGGCCAATGCGGTCAAGCCAGGTATCTTCGATCTGGACGATATCGACCATTTCAGCACCCGTGCCGTGAGCTTTTTTCTTGGTCTGCCCGGCCCGCGTCATCCCAAGCAAGCCTTCGATGTCATGGTGGCCGCAGCGCGCAAGCTGGCCCATGAACTGGACGGCGAATTGAAGGACGATCAACGCAGCGTACTGACCGCGCAGACCATCGAGCACTACCGCCAGCGCATCGTCGAGTTCGAACGCCGCGCCATGACTCACAAGCGGTAGGTCCGATACTGCCGCAGCCCGTGCCCTTGTGGGAGCGGGCAGTGCCCGCGAACGGAGCGCCGCCAAACCCCCAGATCCAACCCAAGAGCAGCCCAGGCTGCTCTTTTGCTTCAAGCGAGAACCGATCATGAACGACGCCACCCGTATCCTCGAACTGCGTGCCGAACTCGACCAGCACAACTACCGCTACCACGTGCTCGACGAACCCAGCATTCCCGACGCCGAATACGACCGTCTGTTCCATGAACTGAAAGCGCTCGAAGCCGCCCATCCCGAATTGGTCACCCCTGACTCGCCCACGCAGCGCGTCGGCAACGCTGCACTGACCGCGTTCTCCCAGGTGCGCCACGAAATCCCCATGCTCAGCCTGGGCAACGCCTTCGAAGAAGTCGACCTGCGTGAATTCGACCGCCGCGTCACCGAAGGCCTCGACCTGCCCACCGGCGACCTGTTCGGCAGCGGCGCGGCCATCCACTACAGTTGCGAACCCAAGCTCGACGGCCTAGCCGTCTCCCTGCTGTACCAGGACGGCGCCCTGGTTCGCGGCGCCACCCGCGGTGACGGCACCACCGGTGAAGACATCAGCGTCAACGTGCGCACCATCCGCAACATCCCGCTCAAGCTGCACGGCAGTGGCTGGCCAGCGGTGCTGGAAGTGCGCGGCGAGGTGTACATGTCCAAGGCCGGCTTCGAACGGCTCAATGCCAGTCAACTGGAGATCGGTGGCAAGACCTTCGCCAACCCGCGCAACGCCGCGGCCGGCAGTCTGCGCCAGCTCGATTCGAAGATCACCGCCAGCCGTCCCCTGGAATTCTGCTGCTACGGCATCGGCCAGGTGACCGAGGACATCGCCACCACCCACACCGGCAACCTCGAACAGCTCAAGAAATGGGGCATGCCGATCAGTCGCGAGCTCAAGGTCGCGGAAAACATCGAGCAGTGCCTGGAGTACTACCACGACATCGGCGGCCGCCGGACCCAGTTGCCCTATGAAATCGACGGTGTGGTGTTCAAGGTCAATAGCGTGGCCTCCCAGCGCGAGCTGGGCTTTCGCGCACGCGAGCCGCGCTGGGCTATTGCCCACAAGTTTCCGGCAATGGAAGAACTCACCGAACTGCTCGACGTGGAATTTCAGGTCGGGCGCACCGGCGCCGTCACGCCCGTGGCGCGGCTCAAGCCGGTCAAGGTGGCGGGTGTCACAGTGGCCAACGCTACCCTGCACAACATGGACGAAGTGGCGCGCCTGGGCCTGATGATCGGCGACACCGTGGTCATCCGTCGTGCCGGTGACGTCATTCCCCAAGTCATGCAGGTGGTGGTCGAGCGCCGACCGGACAACGCCCGTGCGGTTCAGGTACCGGAAACCTGCCCGGTGTGTGGTTCCCATGTCGAGCGCACGCAACTGGTCAAACGCAGCAAGGGCAAGCAGACCGTCAGCGAAGGCGCGGTCTATCGCTGCGTCGGGCGGCTGGCCTGTGGCGCACAACTCAAGCAGGCGATCATTCACTTCGTCTCGCGGCGGGCGATGGACATCGACGGGCTCGGTGAGAAGAGCGTCGAGCAGTTGGTCGACGAAGGCCTGGTCAGTTCGCCCGCCGACCTCTACACACTGCAGTTCGACGACGTGGTCAAGCTGGACGGCTTCGCCGAGGTGTCCAGCAACAACTTGCTCGAGGCCATCGCCGACAGCAAGCAGCCGAGCCTGGCACGCTTCATCTATGCCCTGGGCATCCCCGACGTGGGCGAGGAGACGGCCAAGGTGCTGGCGCGCTCACTGGGCTCGCTACAGCGCGTCAGCGAAGCGCTGCCGCAGGTACTGACCTACCTGCCGGACATCGGCCTGGAAGTGGCCTTCGAGATCCACAGCTTCTTCGAAGATCCGCACAACCGCAGCGTCATCCAGCAATTGCTCGAGCGCGGCCTGCAGTTGCAGGAGGAGGGCGACGTACACCCCGAATACGCTGCCAGCACCACCCTGGCCGGTATGATCGCCAAGCTGGAGATCAATTCGGTAGGCCCGACCGGCGCCGAAAAGCTGGTGGCCAAGCTGGGCAGCCTGGACCAGATCATCGCCGCCGACGGCATCGACCTTCGCCAGGCGCTTAACGCCAAGCAGGCGGAGGCGGTGCGCGAGTACTTCAAGGAGCCGCGCAACGCCGAGACGGCCAGGGCCGTGGAAGCGCAGTTGCAAGCCTTCGGCATGCACTGGGCAAGCGAGAAAAAGGTCGTCGAAGGCCTGCCGCTGGCAGGGCAGACGTGGGTACTGACCGGCTCGCTGGAGCAGATGAGCCGCGACGAAGCCAAGCAGAAACTCGAAGCCCTGGGCGCCAAGGTCTCCGGCTCGGTTTCCGCCAAGACCCACACCGTCGTCGCAGGCCCCGGCGCCGGCTCCAAACTGGCCAAGGCCAGCGAACTGGGCATAAAAGTCCTCGACGAAGAACAGTTCCTGAAGTTTCTCGCCAACATGTAACATCATGACACGGCGCACCCCAGGTTCTCCCCAAATTGAGGTGCACCCCAGCAATCAGAGCCCGAGGCCCACCCACAAGATAGGGGTTCCCTGTGGGAGCGGTCATTGGCCGCGAAAAGAACACCGCGGTCCACCAGACAAGCCGCACCGACCGCTCCTACAGCCCATGCGATCCTCCCCCCTTGTAGGAGCGGTCATCGGCCGCGAAAAGACACCGCGGGCCACCAGACAAGCCGCACCGCACCCTTCGCGGCCACCGACCGCTGCTACAGCCCATGCGATCCTCTTCCCCTGTAGCAGCGGCGCGAGCCGCGTCCGGATCTACCGCGTTCATTCAGACGGACTGCAGCCACCCCCAACGCGGCTCGCGCCGCTGCTACACGGCCATTTCCAACCTCCCATCCGCATTTCCACCCAACCTCTACCGCAAATGAAACCTTTGCCACACCCGCAAGCTCTAGTCATGGCAGGCCACCGGAGATCGCCATGTATCGTTTTTTCGAACAACTCAGCACCCGAATCACCGCCCCATTCGCCAAACCGGAAAATCGTCACAGCAAGGTCTGGGAATGCACCTGCGGGCAGTCGATCTTCTTCCGCAACAGTCAGTGCCTGGCGTGCAATGCCTTGCTCGGTTTCTGGCCGGCCAAGAATGTCTTGTCCACCCTCGACGCCGGTCCCGAAGCAGGCAGCTGGCGCCTGCATGCCGTGCCCGACGCAGGCCTGTTCCACCGCTGCGCCAACCTCGACACCCCCGCAGCGTGCAACTGGCTGGTGCCGGCAGAGAAGGGGCCCGCTGCCCTGTGCACCGCCTGCAACCTGAACCGGACCATCCCCGACCTGAGCGTTCCGGAAAACCCGGAGCATTGGCGCAAGGTCGAAACAGCCAAGCGCCGCCTGATCGCGCAACTGATCAACCTCGGCCTGCCGGTCATCGCCAAGACCGAAGACGAAGCCACCGGCCTGGCGTTCGACTTTATCGGCACCGACCTCAACGGCAACGCGCCCACCACTGGCCACGCCAATGGCTTGGTCACCCTGGATATCAAGGAAGCCGACGACGCCCACCGGGAAAAGGTCCGCGTGCAGATGCGCGAACCGTACCGCACGCTGCTCGGACACTTCCGGCACGAAGTAGGGCACTACTACTGGGACCGGCTGATCGCCGACACCCACTGGGTGGCCGACTACCGCCGCCTGTTCGGCGATGAAAGCCAAAGCTACGCCGACGCCCTGCAGCGCCATTACGACCAAGGCGCACCGTCCGATTGGCAACAGAACTTCGTCAGTGCCTACGCCACCATGCACCCATGGGAAGACTGGGCGGAAACCTGGGCCCACTACCTGCACATGATGGACGCGGTCGACACCGCGTTGGGCTTCGGCATGAGCGCCAAGGAAATGGACCTCGACTACACGCCGTTCCCCCTGGCCACCCTGTATGACCCGGACCACACCAGCGGCCCGGCATTCCTCGCGTTCGTGAACGCCTGGATCGAACTGGCCGGCATGCTCAACGAGCTCTCACGCGCCATGGGTCAGCCCGACTTCTACCCCTTCGTGCTGCCACCGGCCGTGATCGCCAAGCTGCACTTCATCCACGTCGTCGTCCAGGAAGCCGGTGGCCGCGCCGACGACGTCCTGCAGGTGTAACGCAACGGCCGGTGCCCGCCATCCCCCTGTGGGAGCGGGCTCTGCCCGCGAAGAGGCCCGCTCATTCACCGTCCCATCCGAAATGTGCACCGCTCATTCAGACGCCTTCGCGGGCAGAGCCCGCTCCCACAAAAGCGAGGTAGCGCTGCTGCAAAGAGAGCTGTCGCCTCTACAGCGCCAGCACATACCTGCGCTCATAACCAATCCGCCCACGGTACGCTTGACCGCGATCCTCCCATCCCAGCGCCTTGTACAACCCAATGCCCGCCGCATTATCAGCATCCACTGACAACTCCAGTTGTTGCACCCCAGGCCACGCCGCGCGCGCTGCATCAGGCAAGCCTTCCAGACAAGCCCGCCCCAGCCCACGTCCCTGCATTCGCCAATCCACCTGCAATGCATGCAAGGTCGCCGCCTTCGAGTCCGCCCATTCCGGCACGAATCGCCCGTGTTTGAGCAGCAGAAACCCCTTTGGCACCTCATCCACCAGCAGCGCGAAACCTCGGATCTCACCGTCGGTGCAACCCAGTAGCGTATAAAGCGCCATGTCCACATCCCCGGAATATTGCCTCTGCTCCGGACGAATCTCGATCTCTATCAATTGCTCCAACTGAACAGACGATAAGTGGGAGTAGGGCGTCAGAACCTTCATCGCAAGCAACCAGGCAGGGGACATGTCGCGACGTTACCAATTCACATCGCGGCTGTCGCTTGTCTTGCGCGCAAGCGATCCGCGCCTGCCCCGGACCGTACAAAGCCGCCCACGCCAAGTCCCTGACAGCCCTACAAATTTTATCTCGCGCAACGGGTTGTAACTTCCGTCAGGACCGGTACAATGGCCCCCGCTCGCTACCAAGCGAGTGTCGTTATGGTGACCCTGCCGGTCCCCCCGCAACGATTACCCGTGAACCTGGTCAGATCCGGAAGGAAGCAGCCACAGCGGGAACATTGTGTGCCGGGGTGTGGCTGGTAGGGTTGCCACCTATTCCAGAGTTCGTCCTCGCACGGATTCATCGCATCACTCTCCCAAACCGATACCCATGCGAAACATCGCAATTGCCGACTTTTGTCTGCGTTTTTTCAGGCGAACTCAGCAATAGATCAGGGCACGGATGCAATTTCGGCCCTGCTCCATTAGCATTGGCGGTCTTCCGCTTTCATGTCGCGACGGTTTTCGATGAGTTATCAGGTTCTTGCACGTAAATGGCGTCCGCGCTCGTTCCGCGAAATGGTCGGCCAGACCCATGTGCTCAAGGCATTGATCAATGCGCTGGACAACCAGCGCCTGCATCATGCCTACCTGTTTACCGGTACCCGAGGGGTGGGCAAGACCACCATCGCGCGGATCATTGCCAAGTGCCTCAACTGCGAGACGGGCATCACGTCAACGCCGTGTGGTGAATGCTCGGTCTGCCGCGAGATCGACGAGGGTCGCTTCGTCGATCTGATCGAGATCGATGCCGCCAGCCGCACCAAGGTCGAAGACACCCGCGAGCTGCTCGACAACGTGCAGTACGCACCCAGCCGCGGGCGCTTCAAGGTTTACCTGATCGACGAAGTGCACATGCTGTCCACGCACTCGTTCAACGCGTTGCTGAAGACGCTGGAAGAGCCGCCGCCCTACGTCAAGTTCATTCTGGCCACCACCGATCCGCAGAAGTTGCCGGCGACCATTCTGTCGCGCTGTCTGCAATTCTCGTTGAAGAACATGACGCCGGAGCGGGTGGTCGAACACCTGAGCCATGTGCTGGGTGTCGAGAATGTACCCTTTGAGGACGACGCGCTGTGGTTGCTCGGCCGCGCCGCCGATGGCTCGATGCGCGACGCCATGAGCCTGACCGACCAAGCCATCGCGTTTGGTGAAGGGAAGGTGCTGGCAGCCGATGTTCGGGCGATGCTGGGTACCCTGGACCACGGCCAGGTATATGGCGTGTTGGAAGCGTTGCTCGAAGGTGACGCCCGCAGTGTGCTCGAGGCTGTGCGCCATCTGGCGGAGCAGGGCCCGGACTGGAATGGCGTGCTGGCTGAAATACTCAACGTGCTGCACCGCGTGGCCATCGCCCAGGCGCTGCCCGAGGCGGTGGACAACGGCCAGGGTGACCGCGACCGGGTGTTGGCGCTGGCGCAGGCGCTGCCGGCCGAAGATGTGCAGTTCTATTATCAGATGGGCTTGATCGGCCGTCGCGATCTGCCATTGGCCCCGGAGCTGCGTGGCGGTTTCGAGATGGTGCTGCTGCGCATGCTCGCGTTTCGCCCCGCAGGCAGCAGCGACGGACCCAGTCACCCGCTAAAGACAGTGGGGATCAGCCCAGCCACAGTTGATTCCACCCAACCCGTGGCAGCTCCAACCCCCGTAGGAGCGGTCACCGGCCGCGAAAGCCCTGTTGCGGATACCCAGACAGACCGCGCCGCGCCCTTCGCGGCCACGGACCGCTCCCACGAGATGCCCCCTGTGGGAGCGGTCATCGGCCGCGAAAGCCCTGCTGCGGATAACCAAACAGACCGCGCTGCGCCCTTCGCGGCCACGGACCGCTCCCACGAGATGCCCCCTGTGGGAGCGGTCATCGGCCGCGAAAGCCCTGCTGCGGATCCCCAGACAGACCGCGTCGCGCCCTTCGCGGCCACGGACCGCTCCTACGAGATGCCCGCACCCTCGAATCCCCCCGTAGGAGCGGTCAGCGGCCGCGAAGAATCCCCCGCGCATTCCCAGGCCGCCCCCGATCCCGTTATCGATCTACCCTGGGACGACCCGGTAGAGCCCGCACCGGCGCCCACTCAGGAACCGATCCTGGATGTCGTCGCCGAGCAGCCCGCATTGACTCCAATGCCGGCGCCCACGCCTGCCAGTGCCGTGCCGGACGCCCCGGAAACTCAGACGGCCCCGACTGTCGACGATGCCGAGCCCGCCGATTACACACCAGCCGGCATGGACCGCGACGACGAGCCACCGCTGGACGAAGACTATTACGCTCCGGAAACCGACGGCGCCGCCTACAGCTACCTCGACGAACTGGCCAGCGAAACCGTCCACGACACGCCCGTCGAAGCCGAGCCCGAAGTGCTGCCTGCCGCACAGCCAGCGAGCGGTCTGGCCCTGCAATGGCTCGAGCTGTTTCCGAAGTTGCCGATCTCGGGCATGACCGGCAGCATCGCCGCCAACTGCACCTTGATCGCGGTGGAGGGCGACGACTGGCTGCTGCACCTGGACCCTGCGCACAGCGCACTGTTCAACAGCACCCAGCAGCGCCGCCTGAACGACGCGCTGAACCAGTACCATCAGCGCACGCTCAACCTGACCATCGAGCTGATCCGCCCGGAACAGGAAACCCCGGCCCAGGCCGCCGCGCGCTGGCGTGCGAATCGCCAGGCCGATGCCGAGCAGTCGATTCAGCAAGACCCGTACATTCAACAAATGCTGCAACAGTTTGGTGCCATCATTCGCGACGATACGATTGAACCAGTCGAAGCGGTGACCAGCCCAACGCGTTAAGCGCTCTTACCCAAGCCCGCGCAGGATGCCTTCGGCAATGCGCGGTCATACCCATTGACCTTTGAGGTGAACCCCATGATGAAAGGTGGCATGGCCGGCCTGATGAAGCAGGCCCAGCAGATGCAGGAAAAAATGGCTCAGATGCAGGAAGAGCTGGCAAAAGCCGAAGTGACTGGCCAATCGGGCGCAGGCCTGGTGAGTGTAGTGATGACCGGTCGCCATGACGTCAAGCGCGTGAGCCTGGACGACAGCCTGATGCAGGAAGACAAGGACGTGCTGGAAGATCTGATTGCCGCCGCCGTCAATGACGCCGTGCGCAAGATCGAAGCAAACAGCCAGGACAAGATGTCCGGCATGACCTCCGGCATGCAACTGCCCCCCGGCTTCAAGATGCCGTTCTAAACCCCAAATGCCAGGCCCTCAGCCTGGCATTTTTGTATCTGAGTAACCCCCTTGTGGGAGCGGTCATCGGCCGCGAAAGCCACACCGCGGTCTACCAGACACACCGCGTGCCCCCTTCGCGGCCACAGACCGCTCCTACAGGTTTCCCGCGCAATCCAATCCCCCTCGTAGGAGCGGTCATCGGCCGCGAAAGCCACGCCGCGGTCTACCAGACACACCGCGTGCCCCCTTCGCGGCCACAGACCGCTCCCACAGGTCGCCCGCGCAATCCAATCCCCCTCGTAGGAGCGGTCATCGGCCGCGAAAGCCCCACAGCGGTCTACCAGACACACCGTGTGCCCCTTCGCGGCCACAGACCGCTCCTACAGGTTTCCCGCGCAATCCAATCCCCCTCGTAGGAGCGGTCATCGGCCGCGAAAGCCACACCGCGGTGTACCAGACACACCGTGTGCGCCCTTCGCGGCCACAGGCCGCTCCTACAGGTTGCCTGCGTAATCCAATTGCCCCCGTAGGAGCGGTCATCGGCCGCGAAGGCCCCACCGCGGTCTACCAGACACACCGTGTGCCCCTTTCGCGGCCCCAGACCGTTCCCACAGGTCGCCCGCGCAATCCAATCCCCTTTGTGGGAGCGGTCATCGGCCGCGAAAGCCACACCGCGGTCTACCAGACACACCGTGTGCGCCCTTCGCGGCCACAGGCCGCTCCTACAGGTTGCCCGCGTAATCCAGGTGCCCTGTGGGCCGCGAAATCCAGCGCCGTCTGTTAGCCGAGCAGCCAGTTGAACATCCCGCCACCCCATGCTGTCCTTTTCCTATAGCCACTTGCTGAAGGAATACCCCGCAATGTCCCAAGACCTGAACCTCAACCAGCGCTTCGTTCTTGCTTCCCGCCCGACCGGGGCGCCGACGCCGGAGAATTTTCGCCTCGAGCGCGAGGCGTTGCCGGATCTCGAAGACGGGCAAGTCCTGCTGCGCACGCTGTACCTGTCCTTGGACCCCTACATGCGCGGCCGCATGAGCGACGCACCGTCCTACGCCGCACCGGTGGAAATCGACGAGGTGATGACCGGCGGCACCGTCAGCCGCGTGGAGACCTCCAGGCACCCCAAATTCCGCGAAGGCGATCTGGTCGTCGGCATGACCGGCTGGCAGACCCACTGCATTTCCGACGGCAGCAACCTCACGCCGCTGCCTGCCGGTATCCCCAGTCCCTCCATGGCACTCGGTGTTCTGGGCATGCCCGGCATGACCGCCTACATGGGCTTGACCCACATCGGCCAGCCCAAGGAAGGTGAAACCCTGGTCGTCGCAGCAGCTTCCGGCGCAGTCGGATCGGTGGTAGGGCAGGTGGGCAAGATCAAAGGCCTGAAAGTCGTCGGCATTGCCGGCGGACCGGAAAAATGCCGCTACGTGGTCGAAGAGCTCGGCTTCGATGCCTGCGTCGACCATAAAAGCGAAACCTTCGCCGACGACCTGGCCAAAGCTTGCGACAAAGGCATCGACATCTACTTCGAGAACGTCGGCGGCAAAGTCTTCGATGCCGTCATGCCGTTGCTCAACGCCCGTGCGCGCATCCCGGTGTGCGGCCTGATCGCCGGCTACAATGCCACCGATCTGCCCGAAGGCCCGGACCGCTTTGCACTGTTGCCGCGCACCTTGCTCACCAAGCGCATCCGCATGCAGGGCTTCATCGTGTTCGACGACTTCGGCGATCGCCATGCCGAATTCTTCTCCGCCATGGTGCCGTGGGTCCGTGACGGCAAGATCAAGTTCCGCGAAGACGTGGTCGACGGCCTGGAGCGTGCGCCGGAGGCGTTCATCGGCCTGCTGCAAGGGCATAACTTCGGCAAGCTGGTGGTCAAGGTTTCCGACGCCTGAGCATTTGACGTGGTCCGGAGGCGCGGGTATAAACCGCGTCTCGTCGTAACGTCAGGCCGCCTTCCATGAGCTTCAGCCCACTGATTCGTCAACTGATCGACAGCCTGCGCACACTGCCCGGCGTCGGCCAGAAATCCGCCCAGCGCATGGCCCTGCAGCTGCTCGAGCGCGACCGCAGCGGCGGCAGTCGCCTCGCCCAGGCTCTGAGTCAGGCGATGGAAGGCGTAGGCCATTGCCGCCAGTGCCGCACCCTCACCGAAGAAGAACTTTGCCCGCAATGCGGTGATCCGCGTCGCGACGATACGCTGCTGTGCGTGGTGGAAGGGCCGATGGACGTCTATGCTGTTGAACAGACCGGATATCGTGGGCGCTATTTTGTGCTCAAAGGGCACTTGTCGCCCCTCGATGGCCTGGGTCCAGAGGCGATCGGCATTCCGCAATTGATGACCCGTATAGACGAGCAGGGCTCCTTCGTCGAAGTGATCCTGGCCACCAACCCGACCGTCGAAGGCGAAGCCACTGCCCATTACATCGCCCAGCTGTTGGCGAAGAAAGGCCTGGTGGCTTCACGCATCGCCCACGGCGTGCCATTGGGCGGGGAGTTGGAGCTGGTCGACGGCGGTACCTTGGCCCATTCCTTCGCCGGCCGCAGACCTATCACCCTATAACCAACCCACACACCCCTGTAGCAGCGGCGCAAGCCGCGTCGGCGGTACACGCAGTAGGCCGGAAAAATCGCGGCGCTGCCGGACGCGGCTCGCGCAACCCCTGTAGCAGCGGCGCAAGCCGCGTCGGCGGTACACGCAGTAGGCCGGAAGAATCACGGCGCTACCGGACGCGGCTCGCGCCGCTGCTACAGGAAACATGCGAACCTGTGCTACGTCTCCATACATCCATTTCCAGGGCCGACCATGCACCGCCTAGCGTTCAAGCAAGTCGATGTATTTACTACCCAGCGCTTCAAGGGTAATCCGCTGGCGGTCATCCTGCAGGCCGAAAGCCTGACGCGCGAACAGATGCAAGAAATCGCCCACTGGAACAACCTTTCCGAAACCACCTTCGTGCTGCCCGCCACTCGCCCTGAAGCGGACTACCGCGTACGCATCTTCACGCCCAATTCGGAACTGCCGTTCGCCGGCCACGCCACCATCGGCAGCGCCCACGCCTTGATCGAAGCCGGACTGATCGAGCCGCGCAACGGCCGACTGGTGCAGGAGTGCCCCTCGGGCCTGATCGAACTCGACGTCGTCCGCCAGCCCGATGGTTCACAACTGATCACCTTCGAATTGCCGCCTGCGACGATCCAGCCGGTCAACGACAGCGATCATCGCGAACTGCAGGCCGTGTTGGGCGTGAGCGTGGTGCGCGACCGCCGGCCGTGCTTCGTGACCGTCGGCCCGCGCTGGCTGGTGGTGCAACTGCGCGACGCACAAACCGTGCTGGCGGTCATCCCCGACCTGGCGCGCATGGCCATCAACGACCACCGCACCAGCACTACCGGCGTGGTGATCTTCGGCCCGCACCCCGAGGGCAGCAACGAACACATCGAAGTCCGCACCTTCGCGCCCACCTGCGGCATCACAGAGGATGCAGCCTGCGGCAGCGGTGGCGGGGCGGTTGCTGCGTTCATTCGCGCCACCGGCCAGACTGCCTCGCTGGGGTCGCAGCTGCGAGTGGCCCAGGGGGCTGCGCTGGGTCGCGCTGGCAAGATGCAGCTGTCAATCACCGACCACTCGATCAAGGTCACCGGCGCCTCAGTCACCTGCCTCGACGGCTTCCTTAACCCCTAATCCCCGCCAGGGCAGCCGTCAGCGACCCACGACCTCAATCCCGCCATCGTTGTGTTGCCGGTACAGCGTGTAGGGCAACATCAGAGTGTCGAAGATCGCCGAGACACCAATGTCCAGTGCCACGAAACCCATCTGCGGCCCGGGTCTCGAACGACCAGGAGGCGGCTCCTTGCCGTGCAGCAGGCAAAAATCATAGACCACGCCGCTGTACACCCGCGGCACAGCGCCGCAGAACGACTCGGCCTCCTTCAGATTGTCGCTGGTCACTGCATCGTCGCGGAACACCGTATTGATCGTGCCGCAACCGGCGAGCAATCCCGCAACCACCAGGCCTATCAACGCTTTCATGTCTGCCACTCCTTGTGTGAGGTCGGCACTATAAACGCTTCAGCCCATGAAGTCGGCCATGCGCCAGGTGTGCCTTTCGTCAGATGAAAGGAACTGTCATTTACGAAAAGGCGAAATGCGTTGTCCATTGCCTCGCTGAAGCAGATGGGCACAGCTGGATCTGTGCTGCGGGAGGCTATGGTTACCTCTCGTAACATCTTTTTTTGCAGTGTGTTCAACGGGCGTTACAACCCTGGCTATTGGGCTGTATGTCCCGTAGGGACAGGCGTTGGGTGGTTTGGTATCATCCGGCCTTTGAACATTCTGCATGCGTCACGCGCGCCCTGAATCGATCCAGCGCGTCTCTTCTTTAACTCGATGGTGTTGTTTAACGTGAAAATCCTCGTAACCGGTGGTGCAGGCTTCATTGGCTCGGCAGTCATTCGCCATATCCTCGCGAATACCGACGATGCCGTGGTCAATGTCGACAAATTGACCTACGCCGGTAATCTGGATTCGCTCATGGGCAGCGAGCGCACACCGCGCTACGCCTTCGAGCACGTCGACATCTGCGACCGCGCGCAAATGGACCGGGTGTTCGCCGAGCACCGGCCGGATCTGGTCATGCACCTGGCTGCCGAGTCCCATGTCGATCGCTCGATCACCGGGCCTGCCGCTTTCGTCGAAACCAACGTGATCGGTACCTACACCTTGCTCGAAGCCGCGCGCCAATACTGGTCGCAACTCGACGCCGAGCCCCAGGCTGCCTTCCGCTTCCACCACATCTCCACCGATGAAGTGTATGGCGACCTCGAAGGCCCCGAAGACCTGTTCACCGAAACCACGCCTTACCAGCCCAGCTCGCCGTATTCCGCGAGCAAGGCCAGCTCCGATCACCTGGTCCGCGCCTGGCAGCGCACCTACGGTCTGCCGACGTTGATCACCAACTGTTCGAACAACTATGGGCCGTGCCATTTCCCTGAAAAACTCATTCCGCTGATCATCCTCAATGCCCTGGAAGGCAAGGCCTTGCCCATTTATGGCAAAGGTAATCAAATTCGCGACTGGCTGTATGTCGAAGACCACGCACGTGCGCTGTATCAAGTGGTGACCGAAGGTGAGGTAGGGGAGACCTACAACATCGGCGGCCACAACGAGAAACAGAACATCGAAGTCGTGCACACGGTCTGCGCCTTGCTCGACGAGCTCTGCCCGCAGTCACTCCATCGTCCTCATGCGCATTTGATCACCCACGTACAAGATCGCCCCGGCCATGACGTTCGCTACGCCATCGACGCCAGCAAGATCCAGCGCGAGCTGGGCTGGACGCCGGTAGAAACGTTCGAGTCCGGTATTCGCAAGACCGTGCAGTGGTATCTGGATAATCCCGAATGGGTGAACCGCGTGAAGAGCGGCGCCTACCAGCAATGGATCGATACGAATTATCAAGGGCGTGAACTGTGAAAATATTGCTCCTGGGCAAGAACGGTCAGGTGGGTTGGGAGCTGCAGCGTGCCTTGGCGCCGCTGGGCAAGGTAGTCGCACTGGGCAGGAACATCGATGAAGCCGGTCTCTGCGGAGACCTGGCATCGCTTGAAGGCTTGGCCGAAACGGTGCGGCGCATCGCGCCGAACGTGATCGTCAATGCTGCCGCCTATACCGCAGTGGACAAGGCCGAGAGCGAAAAGGACACCGCCGACCTGATCAATCACCGGGCCAGCGCCGTGCTTGCCCGCGAAGCGCTCGATCTGGACGCCTGGCTGGTGCATTACTCCACCGACTACGTGTTCGACGGCACGGGCGAGAAGCCCTGGCAAGAGAGCGACACCACGGTCCCCGTCAACTACTACGGCGCGAGCAAGCTGGCAGGCGAAGAGGCCATCCGCAAGTCCGGCTGCAAGCACCTGATTTTCCGCACCAGCTGGGTCTACGCAGCCCGTGGCAACAATTTCGCCAAGACCATGTTGCGCCTCGCCAAGGACCGCAAGAGCCTGAGCGTCATCAGCGACCAGATCGGCGCGCCCACCGGCGCCGAGCTGCTGGCCGACGTCGTCGCCCACGCCATTCCCATGGCCGTGGCGAACCCCGACCTGGCCGGCACCTACCACCTCGCCGCCACGGGTGAAACGTCCTGGCACGCCTTCGCCAAGCTGGTCATCGAAAACGCCCGCCGCCAAGGCACCAAGCTGGCCGTGGAAACCATTGAAGCCATCCCTACCAGTGCCTACCCGACACCCGCCCTGCGCCCGCTGAATTCGCGCCTGAACATCACCAAGCTGACAGAGCGTTTCGGCCTGACATTGCCGCATTGGGAAGTGGGCGTGAAGCGGATGCTGGCCGAGATCAGCACCAAGCAATGATCGCTGAACTACTGGCCCAGACCGGGTGTCCAAGCGCGAACGATTTGCGCTTGGCCCCGGATTTCCTGATATTCTAGCCGCCACTTCCTTGACTCATCAGCAGCGAGCGGTTTCAGGGGTTTGACGTATATGTTGTCTGCGGCGCAGGGAGCCGCCAGATCTTCGATGCGCAGCGGTGGTTTCCACCCCATGTACAGCTGGTCTACAGATCGATTTTCACAGTGCCGCTACACCGGCAAACAAAGGATCCAATACGCATGAACCTGATCCCCGTTATTCTTTCCGGCGGCGTTGGCAGCCGGTTGTGGCCCGTTTCCCGCGAGGCCCATCCCAAGCCATTCATGGCACTGCCTGACGGCCAGAACCTGATCCAGAAGACCTTCCTGCGCGCCTCCAAGCTCGAAGGCGTGTCCGAAGTGCTGACCGTCACCAACCGCGAACTGCTGTTCAAGACCGAAGACGAATACCGCACCGTCAACAAGACCGGCCACGCCCAGGGCTTCATCCTCGAGCCGTTCGGCCGCAACACCGCCGCCGCCGTGGCCATGGCCGCGCTGCAACTCAACGATTCCCACGGTCCCGACGCCCACATGCTGGTGCTGGCGGCCGACCACCTGATCCAGAACGAAGCCGCGTTCTCCGCCGCCGTCGCCAAGGCCGTCAAGCTGTCGGCCGAAGGCTGGCTGGTCACGTTCGGCATTCAGCCGCAGTACCCTGAAACCGGCTTTGGCTACATCGAAGCCGGCGTCGGCACCGGCCTGGAAGGCACCCTGAAAGTCGCTCGCTTCGTCGAGAAGCCAGACCTGGACACCGCCAAGGGCTACGTCGCTGCCGGCAACTACTTCTGGAACTCGGGCATGTTCTGCTTCCAGGTCCGCAGCGTCCTCGAAGAACTGAAGAAGCACGCGCCGGACGTTCTCGCCGCCGCCGTCGCCGTCAAGGAAGCCTCGCGCCTGACCGAAGCACCGAACTACCGCTGCCTGGCACTGGACGCCGACGCGTTCGCCCAGGTACCGGACATTTCGGTCGACTACGCTCTGATGGAGCGCTCGGACAAAGTTGCCACCGTGCCGTGCGACATCGGCTGGAGCGACATCGGTTCGTGGAACGCGGTCAGTGAACTGACCGGTGCCGACGAAAACGGCAACCGTTTCGAAGGCGAAGTGCTCTCGCACAATGCCCGCAACAACTTCGTCCACAGCGAAGACCGCCTGACCGCACTGGTCGGCGTCGAAGACCTGCTGGTCATCGACACCCCGGACGCCCTGATGATCAGCCACAAGGATCATGGCCAGGACGTCAAGCACATCGTCGGCCAGCTCAAAGCCAGCGGCCACCACCTGCACAAGCTGCACCGCACCGTGCACCGTCCGTGGGGCACCTACACCACCCTGGAAGAGGGTGAGCGCTTCAAGATCAAGCGCATCGTGGTCAAGCCCCAGGCGTCGCTGTCGCTGCAGATGCACCACCACCGCAGCGAACACTGGATCGTCGTCAGCGGCATGGCCGTGGTGGTCAACGACGACCGCGAGCTGATGCTCAACACCAACGAGTCGACCTTCATTCGTGCCGGCCACCAGCATCGCCTGAAAAACCCGGGCGTGATCGACCTGGTGCTGATCGAAGTGCAAAGCGGCGACTACCTCGGCGAGGACGACATCGTCCGTTTCGAAGACGTCTACGGCCGCGTTGACAAGGCCTGACCGATAAACCCCGCTTCGGCCTCTGCGCGTGCCTCCAATGCATGCGCAGGGGCCGAACTGCGCTGGTCGTTCGTCAGCGACCGTCCAATCTACCGACGTCCGCGCTCATCGCGCGTCGGCCACATAGAGCGAGCGATTGCCATGTATCCCCCTCTCCAGACCCGTTGCTTCAAGGCCTACGACATTCGTGGCCAAGTCCCTGCCGACCTCAATGACGACATCGCCTACCGTATCGGTCGCGCGCTGGTGTCCGAACTGCACGGCAAAGCCTATGTCGTCGGGCGCGACATGCGCCTGGAAAGCCCAGGCCTGGCCGCCGCCCTCATCAAGGGCCTGACCGAGGCCGGCGCCGACGTGCTCGACCTGGGCCTGTGCGGCACCGAAGAAGTCTACTTCGCCACCAGCCACCTCAAGGCCGATGGCGGCATCATGATCACCGCCAGCCATAACCCCAAGGGTTACAACGGCATGAAACTGGTGCGCGAGCACTCCAAGCCGATCAGCGGCGACACTGGCCTCGACGCTATTCGTGCCCGCGTTGAAGCCGGCAACTTCGACGACAAGGCCGCCACTGCTGGCCACGTGCGCGAAGTGTTCGACAAGAGCGCCTACATCGAGCACTTGCTGACCTACATCGACGTCAAGTCGCTCAAGCCTCTCAAGGTGCTGGCCGACCCCGGCAACGGCGCCGTCGGCCCGACCATCGAACTGCTCAAGGCCAAGCTGCCGCTGGAACTGATCGTCATCAACGGCGAGCCAGACGGCAACTTCCCCAACGGCGTGCCCAACCCGCTGCTGCCGGAAAACCGCGAGCTGACCCGCAAGGCCTTGTTGGAAAACGGCGCCGACATGGGTATCGCCTGGGACGGCGACTTCGACCGCTGCTTCTTCTTCGACGACAAGGGCCGTTTCATCGAGGGCTACTACCTGGTTGGCCTGCTGGCTGAAATGCTGCTGAAGAAGCACCCCGGCAGCAAGATCATCCACGACCCGCGCCTGACCTGGAACACCATCGAACAGGTCGAAGCCGCCGGTGGCGTCGCCATCCAGAGCAAGACCGGGCACGCCTTCATCAAGGAGCGCATGCGCGCCGAAGACGCCGTCTACGGCGGCGAGATGAGCGCTCACCACTATTTCCGCGACTTCGCCTACTGCGACAGCGGCAATATCCCGTGGTTGCTGGTGGCCGAGCTGATGAGCGTCACCGGCAAGACCCTGGCCCAACTGGTGGACGAGCGCATCCAGGCGTTCCCGTGCAGCGGCGAGATCAACTACGAAGTCGCCGACGTCAAAGGCTCGATCGAGAAGATCCTCGCGTTCTACAACTCACAGACCCCCAGCGTCGACCGCACCGACGGCATCAGCGTCGAGTTCGCCGACTGGCGCTTCAGCCTGCGGGGTTCGAACACCGAGCCACTGCTGCGCCTGAACGTGGAAAGCCGCGGCAGCGAAGAATTGGTGGCTCAGCGTGTTGCTGAGATAGAGCGTTTGATCAAAGGATAATTATGTTTGGCATGTTGAGAGGCATCTGGGACTACAGAGGCTTCATTGTAACTTCCATCAAGAACGAGTTCGTTGCGCGCTTTGCGCGCAGCAAACTGGGTGGCCTCTGGATGATCATTCATCCGCTGGCCCAGGTCGCCATCTACGCGCTCATCCTGTCCAACGTGCTCGGCGCCCGCTTGCCGGGCATCGACAACAAGTACGCCTACGCGCTGTACCTGATTGCCGGCATCCTGGCCTGGAACCTGTTCGCGGAAATCGTCGGGCGCTGCCTGACGGTGTTCATCGAGCAGGGCAACCTGATGAAGAAGATGCGCTTTCCGCGCATTGCGTTGCCGGTGATCGTGGTGGGCTCGTGCCTGCTGAACAACCTGCTGCTGTTCGTGGCCGTGCTGATCATCTTCACGGTGCTAGGCCACTCGCCCAACATTCAAATGCTCTGGCTCATCCCCCTGACCCTGGCCGTGGTCGCTCTGGCGGTCGGTATCGGCCTGGTGCTGGGTGTGCTGAACGTGTTCCTGCGCGACATCGGCCAAGTGGTGCCGATCATCCTGCAGGTGTGGTTCTGGTTCACCCCCATCGTCTATTCGGTCAACATCGTGCCTGACTACCTCAAAGGCACGCTGGACATCAATCCGATGTACCCCATCGTCACCGCCTACCACAACGTGCTGGTCTACAAGGTCTCGCCTGACCTGCAACAGATCGGCGCGACGTTCCTCATCGCCGTTGGCTTGATGCTGCTGGGGCTGTTCCTGTTCCGCCGGGCATCCGCAGAAATGGTGGACTCGCTATGACCCTTCTTGCAGTCACCAACGTTGGCAAGGCCTACCGCGCCTACCGCTCGGAATGGCAGCGCATGGCCCGCTGGTTCTATTTGCCGGTCAAGGCCAGCCAGGAACACTGGGTGCTCAAGCACATCAGCTTCAACATCGAAGCGGGTGAGGCGATCGGTATCGTCGGCCAGAACGGTGCGGGCAAATCCACGCTGCTGAAGATGATCACCGGCACCCTGCAGCCCACCGAAGGCACGGTGCAGGTCAACGGGCGCATCGCGGCGATTCTGGAGCTAGGCATGGGCTTCAACGCCGAACTCACCGGTCGCCAGAACGTCTACCACGCCGCCGGCCTGATGGGTTTCAACACGGCCCAGATCGACGGCGTGATCGGCGACATCGAAGCTTTCGCCGAGATTGGCGAATACTTCGACCAGGCCGTGCGCATGTACTCCAGCGGCATGCAGATGCGCGTGGCTTTTTCCGTTGCCACTGCCTTCCGCCCCGAGATCCTGATCATCGACGAAGCGCTGTCGGTAGGCGACAGCTACTTCCAGCACAAGAGCTTCGGCCGCATCAAGGAATTCCAGAAAGCCGGCACGACGCTGCTGATCGTCTCGCACGATCGCGGCGCCATCCAGGCGCTGTGCAAGCGCGCAATCCTTCTGGAGGGTGGCACCGTCATCAAGGACGGCTCGCCGGAGGAGGTGATGGACTACTACAACGCCATCATCGCCCAGAAGGAAAACTCGACGGTCGAAGTGCACACGCTTGCCGACGGTGGGGTACAGACGCGTTCGGGTAGTGGCAAGGCTACCGTGCGCAGCGTCAGTCTGCGCAGTTCTACTGGTGAGCCTGTCCAGTACATTGACGTCGGGGATGAAGTGAAACTGACCATCGACGTCGATGTCCACGAGTCTCTAGACGAACTAGTGGTCGGCTACGTAATTAAGGATCGACTGGGCCAGGACATATTTGGCACCAATACCCATCACCTTGATTGCAAACTAGTGGCTCTCGAAGCGGGCGGGCTGGTTAGCTATACGTTCCAGTTTGCCGCCAACCTTGGTGTAGGGTCGTACTCCGTAGCCGTAGCGCTCCACACATCTGACACGCATATCGCCGAGAATTTCGAGTGGCGCGATCTTGCACTCGTCTTCAACGTCACGAACATTTCCAGAAAACCTTTTGTAGGCTCAGCTTGGCTGCCGCCTAGAGTGGAGTACCGCTGATGTCTGGTGGATTTTATCGGGCCTTCGAAGACAAGCATCGCGGCTCGCGTGAACTGATTGCGGAGCGTCTGCGGGTCTACTTGCCGTTTCTTCAGTTCTTTCTAAAGGACTCAGCCCAGGCACCCATTCTCGACGTAGGCTGTGGGCGCGGTGAGTGGCTCGAGTTATTGACCAATGAAGGCTACACAGCTGTTGGAGTCGATCTGGACGAAGGAATGCTGCAAGCTTGCCGACAGCTGTCACTGCCTGCCGAGCATGGTGATGCACTGAGCGCGTTGCGTGCCCGGCCCGATGCAAGCCTCTCAGCTGTCACCGGCTTTCACATCGCCGAACATATACCATTCGATGATTTACAGACTCTTGTCGACGAGGCCCTGCGTACGCTGCGTCCTGGCGGTTTGCTTATACTCGAAACTCCGAATGCGGAAAACATCTCGGTTGGTACTACGGGGTTCTACCTGGACCCTACTCATGAGCGACCCATACCGCAGCTGCTGATGTCGTTCCTAGTTGAGCATTCTGGCTTCCACCGTTGCAAGATCTTGCGCCTGCAGGAGCCGCCTGAGTTGCACAGCGCTGAAAGAGCTATCGACCTCATGTCAGTACTTGGTGGGGTGAGCCCAGACTTTTCCATCGTCGGTCAGAAAACCGCAGCTGTTGAAGTGTTGCAACAATTCGATCAGCTGTTCGACGGCGATTATGGCTTGTCGTTGCCAGAGCTGGCGCAACGGTACGACTCTGGTGTAGACAAGCGCATAGCTCAAAGTCGAAATGAGATAGAGAGTAATTTTCAGCACCAGTTTGAAACTCATATACAGCATTTGCTTCATCAGTTCGAGACCAGGCTTGCCCAGACACTCACTCATGAGCAACTGCTCGAAGCACTGAATATCCAGTCAGAGCGTCAGAATATTGATAGCGCTCAATCCCAGGCTGACCTGTTGGATCGTCTCAAACCGCTGTACACGCAGAATCACGATCTGCAAACCCATGTACATGGATTACAAAGCCAACTTGCCACGGTGCAGCGCGAGCTTGATCAGTCATTGGCCAATGCGCACAGCTGGTATCTGCGAGCTACAGCCCATGGTGCCGAAGCCGAGGCGCTCAAGAACAGCACCTCGTGGCGTGCGACAGCGCCCCTGCGGCTGGTCATCCGCATCGTTCGTTGGCCCCTTACGAGCTCCCGTTCGACGATGCGGAGCCAGCTAACCCGGGCCCTGCCTCACGCCAAGCTATGGTTGGCCCGCCGTCCGTCAATCGAACGTCGGTGCATGGCTTTGGCCAGACGTAGCCCTTGGCTGCATGCAAAGTTGCGTAGCCTGCATCAAGCCAGTCAACAACACGTTGCCACAGAAAATAGACACGATCCGCTTCACGGAGTAATTGATCGCGCACCCCTCACGGCCAGAGGCCGTGCGATAGAAAGCGCACTGCGAGCTGCTATAACGAAGGACCAGAATTGATGCGCATCGTAATTGACATGCAAGGTGCTCAGACCGAAAGCCGTTTCCGAGGCATTGGTCGCTACAGCTTGTCGCTGGCCCAGGGCATCGCCCGTAATCGCGGCGAGCACGAAGTCTATCTAGTGCTCAACGGTATGCTGAGTGAAAGTGTCGATAGTATCCGCACAGCCTTCATCGGCCTGCTCGCCCAAAGCCACATCCGCGTCTGGTATGCACAAGGTCCGGTAAGCGACAGCGATCCTGGTAATCAGGCCCGTCGCGACGCTGCGCAGCTGATTCGTCAGGCCTGCATCGATGAATTGCAGCCAGACGTCGTACATATAACCAGTTCGGTAGAAGGATATATTGACGATGCGGTGATTGGCGCCCCGGTGTCGGTTGGCCAGGTAGTGAACTGCGCTACTCTCTACGACCTGATTCCGCTCGTCAATCCAGGGCAATACCTGGATCCGAATCCGCTATACAAAGCCCACTACCTGAAAAAGGTCGACGCGTTCAGGGACTACGATCTTCTACTTTCCATCTCCAATTTTGCCCGCGATGAAGCGCTGGGCTTGCTGGCTCTGGACAGTGACAAGGTCGTAAACGTTTCCACTGCCGCCGACGATGTTTTTGGGCCCATGCCGGTAAGCCAGGAAGAGCGCTCGGCACTTGAGAACAAGTTTGGGCTTCGCGAACGTTTCGTCCTGTACTCAGGTGGGGCGGATGAGCGGAAGAATCTACCGTCGTTGATCAAAGCGTTTGCCAGTATCAAGGCTGATGTAGGCACTACCCAACTGGTCTTCGCCGGCAAGATGCCGCAATTCCACGTGGATACCTATACGGCCTTGGCCAAAGCCCAGGGCCTGAGTCCGTCGGATCTGATATTCACCGGTTATATCACTGATAACGATCTGGTCGCTTTGTATGGGCTATGTCGCCTCTACGTATTCCCTTCTCGCCATGAAGGTTTTGGGCTTCCGCCACTTGAAGCCATGAAGTGCGGTGCGGCGGTGATCGGGTCCAACACGTCTAGCGTTCCCGAAGTTATCGGTTGGGATGAAGCGATGTTCGATCCCGCCGACGTTGAGGCAATCGCCCGCAAGATAAGCCGGGCTCTCAATGACGACGAGTTCCGTACTGAGCTTGTCGAACATGGTATTCGCCAGGCACGCGAGTTTTCGTGGGATCGCACTGGTAAGGCGGCTATCAGCGCATTCGAATCCGCAGTTGCGAAAGCCAGTTCGTTACCAGTTTCCGAGCTTCAAAGCAAAGATCGGGTTCAGCTGCTAGTCGAGACGCTGGCAGCCTCGGGGGCACTCGCGCCGGGAGTACTCGATATACCGCTGTTGGCAAAGGCCATTGACTATTCGGTACAAGGCTTGGCTGATAAGCCCACACTGTTCGTGGACATCTCCGAGTTGTGCAAGCACGACGGCAAGAGCGGTATTCAGCGCGTGGTGCGCAGTATTCTGCTGGAGTGGCTGACCAACGCCCCGGAAGGTTACGTCGTCAAGCCGGTGTACACCAAGGCGGGTGAGCCGTTCTATCGCTATGCCGCCAAGTTCACGACAATGTTCCTGGGCAAAGAGGCAAGCGAAGCGGAAGTCGACGAGGCAATAAGCTACCGCGCGGGCGATGTCTACATCTGCCTCGATCTGCTGATGGATGTGCTTCCTCACAAGCAGTCGTACCTCAATACCTTGCGTTCGCACGGTGTCAGTATCTTCTTCGTTGTGTACGACCTGCTGATCCTGCAACTGCCGCACTGCTTCGTGGAAAGCCTGCAGGCGCACTACATCACGTGGATCAACGCCGTAGCGCACTACGATGGCGCGATGTGCATTTCCCATGCGGTGGCGGACGAGCTACGCGAATGGCTGGTGGAAAATGCACCAGAGCGCAGTCGACCGTTCCACATTGGCGCCTTTCACCTGGGGGCCGACATCGACCAGTCCATGCCATCCTCGGGCGTACCGGAAAGCCCTGGGCTGCGCATCGAATCGCTGAGTCCTGCGCCAAGCTTCCTGATGGTAGGCACGCTTGAGCCGCGTAAAGGCCACGCGCAGGCCCTGGATGCGTTTGAACTGCTATGGAAGGCGGGCCATGACGCCAACCTGATCATCGTCGGCAAGCACGGCTGGCTGGTGGACGAGCTGGCAGCGCGCCTGACCAGTCATGCGGAGTTGGGCAAGCGTTTGC
Organism: Pseudomonas sp. CFBP 13719; assembly: GCF_014842095.1. Taxonomy (NCBI): domain Bacteria; kingdom Pseudomonadati; phylum Pseudomonadota; class Gammaproteobacteria; order Pseudomonadales; family Pseudomonadaceae; genus Pseudomonas; species Pseudomonas sp. CFBP 13719. The sequence continues at coordinate 136,660 of NZ_JACYVB010000010.1, forward strand.
TGTGGCTGGAAGGTGTGAGCGATGAATACCTCGAACACCTCTACAACGAGGCCGACTGCCTGGTGGCCGCGTCCTACGGGGAGGGCTTCGGATTGCCCCTGATCGAGGCCGCTCAGTACAACCTGCCTATTTTCGCACGGGATCTGCCGGTGTTTCGCGAAGTGGCAGGGGAGTATGCCTATTACTTCAAGGGTACTGAAACCCAGGAAATCACAGATCGACTGGCTGATTGGTTGGCGTTGTATGAGCAGAACGAGCACCCACGTTCAGACGAAATGCCGTGGCTGACCTGGAAGGAAAGCGCGAAGCAGTTGATTGCCGAGTTGGATCGGGTCTGTGGTGCCTGAGTACGGCACCCGGCACAAGCAGAGTCGGCAGTGGCGCCCGGGATCATCCGGGTTTCATGCCGGCACTGACACAAACTGGACGGATCAAGGTATTCTTGCGCGCTGCCCCGTACCTGATCCCGCGGCAGAGACCACAGAGCAGTAAGTCGTTGGTCGGCGATAGCCCGGAACGACTCACGGCCGAATAGCTTGAGAAACCGGTGAATCATCCCGGTTTTTTTGAGGCGCGAGGTAACTTTCTCTACAAGCGAAAGTGATCGCCGATGACATTGAATGGAGCTGTAAATGCTAGTAAACGATGTGAAAGTAGCCGTAGTCATTCCGAGCTACAAAGTCAAAGCACACATCCTTGGTGTCATCGAAAGTATCGGGCCTGAAATCCAGACGATCTATGTGGTCGACGACTGCTGTCCCGAGGGCTCGGGAGACTTCGTCGAGCAGAACAACCAGGATCCGCGTGTGGTGGTACTGCGCAACCCTGAAAACCAGGGGGTGGGCGGTGCGGTGATGACCGGTTACCAAGCCGCACTGAATGATGACGTGGATATCGTCGTCAAGATTGATGGCGACGGCCAAATGGATCCGACACTCATCGAAAGCTTCATTTCGCCTATCCTTCTCGGCCATGCCGACTACACAAAAGGCAACCGCTTCTACGATCTCGAAAAGATCTCGGCGATGCCGAAAATGCGTCTGTTCGGCAACGCTGTCTTGTCGTTCATGACCAAGCTGTCCTCCGGGTACTGGGATCTGTTCGACCCTACCAACGGTTTCACCGCCATTCATACCGATGTTGTGCGCCATCTGCCGTTCAACAGAATCAGCCGCCGCTATTTCTTTGAAACAGACATGCTGTTTCGTCTGAACACATTGCGGGCTGTCGTGATCGACATCCCGATGGATGCGAAATACGAAGACGAGGTCAGCAATCTCAAGATCTCGAAAGTGGTGGGTGAATTCCTGTTCAAACACATTCGCAACTTTGGCAAACGGGTTTTCTACAACTACTATTTGCGCGGAATGTCGTTGGCCTCTCTGGAACTTCCTATCGCGCTGGTACTGCTGGTATGGGGTGGCATCTTCGGTGTTTCGCACTGGATCGACTCGCTGAACACGGACATTCCGACACCGGCTGGAACCGTCATGCTTTCGGCCTTGCCCGTGATCATAGGGGTACAGCTGCTGCTCGCGTTCATCGGCCATGATATTGCATCCAGCCCTCGACACCCGTTCCATCGAACCCGTAAAAAGGTCAAGGTCAAAGCGCGGGACAACGTTCAATGATCTACTTCGTGGCTGTACTGTGTGTCCTGGGGATCGCCGGTGGGCAGATACTCTTCAAATTGAGCGCTGCATCGCTGCAGCGTGCGGGTATCTTCGACCCTCAGACACTAATCACGTTGTTCACCGCGTTCGCGCTTTACGGTATCACCACCATTGCGTGGGTTTGGGTGCTGCAGAAAATCGAATTGGGTAAAGCCTACCCGTTGATGGCAATGGCCTTCGTACTGGTCCCGATTGGCAGTCACTTCGTGTTCGGGGAGCGATTCAGCGTGCAGTACTTTGTTGGCGTAGCACTCATCATGAGTGGGATCGTAGTGGCTTTGAAAGCCTGACTGTCTGAGTTCTTCGCCTTAATTCCTCCAGCCGAGCAGTGGACCAACACGTCATGGAAGTTCAAAAGCATCAATCTGCACAGTCATTGCGATCGGCAGGAAAAATAATCTTCCTGCTGGTTGCGATGTGTTTTTTTCTCTACATCCAGTTCAGAGTGCAGATCAATAACGGTTTTTCCGTTCTCTATGGCGATAGTTACGATGCCGCCATTGTCGTCGCCATTCTCGAACATTGGATGAACGTGTTTCGCGGCGATTCGCCATGGTCGCAGCTGTATTACTTTTACCCCTATAAAAATACGCTCGCGCAAACAGACGGCTACTTTCTGATTGCAGTGATCTATTCAGTCATTCGGCAATTTGGTCCCGATTCGTTTTTGGCTTCCGAGTTGAGCAACATGGTCGTAAGAGCCATTGGCTTCCTTGGCTTCTACTGGATGATGCGCAAGGTCTTCCGAGTTTCCTACGGGTGGGCCGTTCTGTCGGCGGGGCTGTTCCTGATCGCCAACAACCTCACGGTGCATGGCACACGAGTTCAACTGGCGACATTGGCATTTGCCCCCATCGTCACGGTCCTGCTGCATCAGGCTTACGTAGCGTTGCTCGCCGGCGACAGGGTTAGGTTGGGCGTCAGGGGAGGCTCCGCGGGCATCGCGCTGGGCGCGTGGGCACTGACCTGTTTCTACATCACCTGGTTCTTCATTTTCTTCACGGTGATCCTGGCTTTCGTCCTGCTCTGTGTCGCGGATCAACAGCAACGTCGGACGCTATGGCAGGCCACGCTGCGCCATTGGTGGGTGGTCGCCATCGTAGTTTTGATAGCCATCATTGCAATGATTCCGTTGCTAAGTGTCTACTTACCCAAGGCAGCCGAGTCTGGAGTGCGGTCGTACAAGTCTGCTCTGAATTATGTGGTTGAGCTGCCTGGCATTCTGCAGGTGGGCGAAACCAACATACTGTTCGGCAGCATCTACAACAACGCTATAAAAGTGATATTCCCCAATTACACCTGGGAGGGTGAGTACTACAACACAGGCATCGCGCCCATCATCTTCGTCCTGTTCTGCTTTGCAACCGTTGCCATTTTTCGTCAGCGCAAGCATCACCCAATCACTCAATTTACCTGGGCAGTGAGCCTGGCCGTGTTGATCACATGGGCCTGCGTCATCAAGGTGAACGAAAGAAGCCTTTGGTTCTTCGTATACACCTTGTTCCCAGGTGCGAAAGCGTTGAACGTGGTGACTGCCTACCAGATTTTCCTGGTGTTCCCGCTGACCGTCGTCGTGACCGTGTATCTAGCGCGATTGCTTCCCAGGTTGCCAGTGTCGATTCTCTGCATCTTGGGCGGAATGCTGATTGTCGAAGAAATGAACCGAGCCTACATCCATCTTGATCGGAAAGTAGAACTGGCCAAAGTCGCGAATCTGACCCCGGCACCTGCCACCTGCAAGGTGTTCTACGTCAGTGGGTGGCCACGACAGGAATCGGTGATCGACAATATCTATGCTCACAACGTCAGCGCGATGCTGATAGCGGAGCTGGTGAGAATGCCCACGATCAATGGTTTCGCCTCGTTCAATCCGCCGGACTGGAACCTGGCGTATCCGAATAACAACGACTACGATCAGCGCGTTCGGACATACCTGCAAAACCACGCGATTACCGACGTGTGCAAGCTCGATCTGACTACCAAACAATGGTCACCCGTGCCGCAGTGACCTGCTAATGGCCGTCTCACCGGGGCCCAGGCCCCGGTGGGACACCTGTAACACCATCAATACTTCTCGAGCTGTTTCCATGCCCATTCAGTGCAGGGGCATTGCTTCACGTGCTCTCAAGAACCGCTGCGCAGGTCGTTTCAGGAATCTGTGGCTCAGCATATTCAGTACGATCAGCACAGCGAAGAACAGCAGCATCACCCAGCCTTGATAGAACACAGCGCGTGCAAAACCCAGTTTGTCCGCCGTTAAAGCGAACACGATCTGCAGAGGAGAGTGAATCAGATAGGACGCATAGCTGATATCTCCAAGTACTGCGCCTGAGCGAAGCAGGTTGGGCCAATAGCGCCTGATACCTGCAAGGGCTGCGATCAAGAGTGGGAAGCCGACGCACATGACGAAATACGTGTTCACGCTATCGCTAAGGCCTAGCTGATGTACTCAAGCAGCAGCGCATGCCGCTGATACCAACGCCGTGCTCCGTCCCGGTCCAGCGTAACGTTCCAACCATTGCAAGCTGAAGTAGGTCAGCCCGCCTACATAGAAACACAGCAGACCGCTGCCTTGCTTGTAGTAGTCAGGGTACAAATAGGCGCCAAGCGCACACATGAGTACTACCAGGGGCAGCAAAAACCGCCCAGTCAGTCAGATCAGGAAGAAGGTGGCATACAGCAGCACCTCGCCCTATACGGACCAGATTGGCACGTTGAAGGACCAACCCTTTTCAAAGCCCCAAGCGGGCGCGAGGAAAACGTTCAGGATCGCGTGATAGGCTTCATTGGCTTCGTCGATCGCATTCGAATGCGTTGAGCTGTAACCATTTGGAGTACAGCAACGATCGCAAACGTCACCATGTGCAAGAGATACAGTAGGCTGAGTCGGCCTTACGCAAAACGCTTCACCGAAACCCATCTCGCCAAGAATTTCCTAGCAAACAGCCGGAAGAAAACGAAGCCATAGATCAAGATGAGTAACTGCACGGCCAAACCTCCGTCATTATAGAATCTCTTGGAAGTAGACAAAAAAGGCTACTGGGAAGCGACATGTTGTGACGGATCATCAGCCACATAGAAGAAGTGTTGCCAATGCCAGGGTACAACGCTAAGTGCTGTTAGGCCACGGAGAGCATCGAGCGGGTAGAGACAAACGGCTTGCGAGAAGTTATAGCCATATGTGGATGTCGGTGGTTAAGTCGGAGTAAAATATAAAAGGATGGGGAACTCCAATCATTACTAAAAAACCTCCAAGTAATGAATTCAGATCCAATAAAGAAATTAACAGATATAAACCAAAGAATGCAGCTGTGAGTATTGAATATAGGCGAATTCAGCGTGCAAAAAAGCGCCAGTGGCGGGGCAAAAATTCCGTTGCTGGACTGAATTACGTAAATTTTGACTAAAGCGATGCTAGCGATTGTTTGCTATCTTCCCTGGATTAGATACGACATATCATCCAAACCAGACTTGTTGAGCTCCGACGTCATATAAAGCAAAGGCAGCAGTTACCAAAGGTACTGCTGCTAATTAAGCTATTTGCAGAAAGTTATTCTCACGTATAGATTTTATTTTCCGCTGTGAATTTGCTCATCAACTCTATAATTCTCTGGTCGCTTGAATTATTTGCATATGAATCACGATATGAAAAAAAATAATCATTATTATAGCGCTCAAGCCTGGCTTCCTTGGTAGTGTCCATGCCACCGCCGCGGAGCTTCTTCTTGGTTTCGAATTCTTCTCTGGACTTTAATATGTAGTGGTTGATATGTATTTTTTCTGAAGCGTTAATTTTAGTTTGTCCTGGAGCATCAAGGTCTACGTTTTCAGTCGAAAAATTGGCATCAGTATAATCGCCTTGCAAAAGATCTCCCTTATGACAGTTATTTATTTGACGAACATTCTTCAGCCGATAAATGCTCTTGTACCATAAGTGTTCAGGATGGTCATAATCAGCGCATTTCGTGAATCTACTTGTGACAGGGGTATCAATGTATTGGTCGAGGTGCGATGAGCCAAATATCTTTTGATTGATAGCGACAGCCGAAACGGTCTCAGGCAGAGTTTCGAGATAGTCTTTTATGTTATCGAGATGTCTGAGGGTGATGAACTCATCGATATCAATAAAAGCTGCAAAATCGTAAGAGTCTCTAAGCTTTATGTTAGGATTATTATAAGCGGTAAGCTGAGGTGAAATTCCCTCCTGCGTAGGCCAAGAGATAACTTCTACATGATCTAATAGGGGCGCTAGAATTGATTCGGGGTGGTCGGAAGAATCATTATCATACAAAAAAATGCGATCGAATCCTAAAGCTATATGGTAAGACGCCCACTCTAAGAGATACGGGCCTTCATCTTTTGCAATAGCAACTATGCATGTTTTCATCATATGTTCCTGTGTGTCAGAGCTTTCCGTGTTAATCAGTCTCTTGCAAAGACTTATATATTATACAATGTTATTTTGTTACAAATTATGCGAAACTGCTTTGCTCCTAAGTGTCTCGGTAGGATGTTCGCTTTCCGAGATCACCTCTGTTTGATATCCTATGCCTTCGACAATGGTACAGAACAGGCGTTCAATGCCGTGTGCGTTGGTACCATCAGCAAGCCCACGCTCGATGTCAAAATCACTGGTAGATAAATGTAAAATTCTACTGAATGACCGTTGGCGAAACCAGAACATTGAGCCAGCCGGGAAATGACTGTATTCAAACTTAAGATTCATTTTTTTGGCAAGATCTTCAACTATTTCGTTATCGAATGTCATGTTGTGGCTAGTGTGCTTTATTAGGTATTTCCTCGCCGCTAGTATACCTAGATTTGGATTTGCTCTAAATCTATCTAGAATAGATCTAACGTTGCCTGTTGAGCCGATAAGTTCATTGTAGATTTCTTCACGTATGTCATTCCCATCCGATCTATAAGCACTCTTTTTTGAATGCAATTTGCAGATGGCTGTATAATTAAAGCTATGGATGCTTCGGAGCGTTTCGATGAACGGTAGAACATCTCGCCCTCTATTTTCGACTACCCTGACGTGCGCATGTTTGAAGTCGGCTTTAACTATTTTTATAAGAGCAGAGTCGGTGGTTGTGACAAATAGATCCAATCCAACTTTTTGCAGTTTTTTAAGCTGCTGCTTGATAGTAGGCCACAGTTCAATATAGTGGACATGAACTATGGCGGCAACGTCATGTCTTTTTATCGGTTGATAATTCTGATATCCGCTAAATCGTTTATTTTCAAGTTGGGCGAGTACAGTTCGTGTGGTTTCAAGATATGCATATCCATATGTTCTATCAGGTTCGAGATGGGTTCCTTCCGCCCACTCATTCCAAGCGTTAACAAAAACAATTTTTTCATCGGTGGAGTACTTTTCGTTGTTTAGGGAGTTTAAACAAATTGAAGAAAGCCATTGTTTGTACTTTAACAATGAGAACCCATGAAATATATGGCTTGCATTTTGCTTGCGCGCAGTGTTGTCCCATGACAACATTGCTGACCTAAATAACTTATATTCAGGTTCGTGGTTTTTTACGGCATTACTTACGACCTGGTCATAGCTAAATATATAACCCGTAAACTCGGGGTTGGTTAATTTTACATCCTGTCTCACATCGGTGCTAACTACGGTATGGGGAGGAAATTCCACAGCCGCGTCAAAACCAAACGGCTCTGGGGATTTTATGCCAAAGGTCTGTGCACATATCAAATAAATGCCAGCAAAACCATGCTTTACCAGTTCTGCGCGCCACAGGTCTGCCGTTTCATTTATTTCAGGTATGATTGAAGCACGATAGATAATCAGTACGGGTTTGTTATCGATTCTAATGTATCTGGAATCTTTAAAATAAGGAATCAAGTGTTGAATGAATAAAGTAGAGTCGTCACGGCTATGGTTTTGCGCAATCAACACATCATTTTCTTGGCCATCCCAACGCCTCGACCAATTCTCGTTAGCCCAAGTCAAACAAAAAGGCATATCAACCTTTTTGTTTGCCAGCATCGCCTTTAATGGCGACTCCATTAGCGTTTTTCCGTCAAACCAATAAAAATAATAGCTAAAGCCATAAACTCCATATTCTTTGGCTAGCCGAGCTTGCTCCTCTTGTATCTCAGGAATTCTCAAATCGTAGTACCCGAGATGAATCGGGCAATGGGGATGGTTGTGGCCTTCGTAGTTTGGTTTGGCTTTACCGACGTTGGTCCACTCAGTGAAACCTTTTCCCCACCATTCGTCGTTTTCGGGGAAAGGATGGAATTGGGGCAAATAAAATGCTATTAGCTTTACGGCTGAGTCTGGAGGTCTCTTTTTGCTATACGGAACAAAACTTTCTTGAGTTGAGTCGAATGAGATGGATGGAATAATCGGCTCTGTAGATAAAGTATTGGTTATATAGTTTTTATTAACGTTACCAAGTTTATCTTGAGCCAGTGCGATATTGAAATTGATGCTATTGGCCAATGCAGGTGTTTCTATCAACGCCTTTTGATAGAGTTCGATGGCCATCAAATATTCTTCATTCCTGAATGCCGAATTTGCTTGTGCTAGTATGCTGTTTGTCATTGAGAGAGTCTAATAAATAGTTTATGAAAAAAAGCCCGATGTATAACCTGTGATCTTAGGGCGCTACTCAACGAGTTTGTGCAGCTTTATAATTAGCATGGTGTAGATCCTCTTTTTATCTTGAAGCTGAAGGGCGCACTTCGTCAGCCAGTAACTAATGCAGCTCTATATTTAAAAACTGCTGCAGCAGTTGCATCCAATCATAATAGCATTCGAATATGAATGCTATTATCGTCTTCTGTTCGAGTCTTTGGCTAATCTTTGCCATAGACATCCCTGCTATATAATTTAGCACTTACGTCCTGGAGATCTACTGAGAGACGGTTGGCGACAATTAAGTCGCTTTGAGTCTTAAAATCTGGTAAAGACTTTATTACAGGCGATTCAAAAAAATAATCTTCTTTTAAAAAGGGCTCATATATCACAACCTTGATGCCTTTTGCCTTAACTCTTTTCATAATGCCTTGAATTGAAGATGCTCGAAAGTTATCTGAACCTTCTTTCATGGCAAGTCGATATATTCCCACAGTTTTGGGTTCTAACTGAATGATTGAGTCCGCAATCAGATCCTTGCGTACGATGTTGGATTCTACAATGGCCCTGATAAGTGTTTGTGGGACGTCTATGAAATTCGAGAGTAGTTGTTTCGTGTCTTTCGGAAGGCAGTATCCTCCATAGCCAAAAGATGGATTATTATAATGGCTTCCTATTCTGGGGTCTAAACATGCACCGTCTATTATATCTTTTGAATTAAGACCATGTACAAGTGCGTAACTGTCAAGTTCATTAAAATAGGCTACCCGCATAGCAAGATAGGTATTGGAAAAAAGCTTGATGGCTTCTGCTTCGCTAGATTCGGTAAACAACACTGGAATGTTATCCAAGTGTGCACCATCAATCAGTACGTTTGCAAACATATGAGCGCGCTCGCAATCGCCGCCTATAACTATCCGAGATGGGTAAAGATTGTCATGTAGTGCATTTCCTTCACGAAGGAATTCCGGCGAAAAGATTATGCCCTTGTCATGTAGAGCTTGCTGGCGAGCAGTGAAACCCACAGGCACTGTTGATTTGATAATAATTGTCGCAGTAACGTTGAATCGCCTAGCATCTTGAATAGCGATTTCCACAGTAGACGTATCAAATATGCCTGTAGTAGGATCATAATCGGTGGGCGTAGCAATTACGATAAAATCGCTGTTTAGATAGGCCTCTTTTTTTTGCAGTGTTGCTTTAAAATCGATATCGCTTTTGAGGTAGCGTGTGACGTCCGAATCTAGGAGCGGAGAGTTCTTTTGGTTCAGTGCAGCAACTCTGCTAGCATCAATATCAAGGCAAATCACACTATGCTTTTTTGCAAGAAGCATTGCTAGAGATAGGCCGACATAACCTGTGCCCACTATAGTTATGTTAAGTTTATTATCCATTACTGTGTGCCTTTTGACTGTATTTTACCCGGGTTCCCTGGGTATCTATTAAAAGCACGCATCTTGATATGTAATGTCGCGCGTCTGATCACAGCGAGTTTCTTAATGTGCGCTTCAGCATCTCTGCAATGTGTATCCAGCCTGATTTATAGGAATCGCCATCATCGCCTCCCATCAGTTCACTTATCTTTTCAGGAAGTTTTGAAATTGTCGCTGCTATCAAAAGTTGATCATTTTGCGAAAGTCTTCTCCAGACGCCGATGTCCATAAGGTCGGGCATTGAAAAGCGTAGTTCTAAACGGGCTCCTCGGTCATCCTCGGACTCAACAAACCAATTGTCAAAAAAGTCTTTGGTGTCCTCATGAAATTCAAGTCTGGGGTGTTGGCCAAACCTTTCCGAGCTGGAATTTACGCTTGAAAGTCGATAATTAAGTGTCGGGATTTTACGTGCGTCAAATTGTATATTGGTGACTAGTATTTCTAAAGATTGGTACTCTTCAGTGTGTAGAATCTTTGTTAGTGCAATAGAGTCATATCTTAAAACCTTTGGCCACGCGCCGAAAATACTTGATAGTGTTTCAGTCCCTTCCGTAATGCGGCTTATAATATCCCTGCTTAAATTAAGGCTGCTGTTATCCCGCGCTTCGCTGGTTATTTTGGTTAATAAGTCTTTAATAACAAGCCAATCCGAAGATCCGACTCCGCTTATTTTGCTATTTTCCTTTTGGGCATAGGATCCTGGCATAGGCGTGCACCTAAGCTCATTGGCGGCAGGGAAATTGTTGAAGTAAGCGAGACTGTCTTCTTCCGTCCTATGGAAGATTATTCCGGGTATGCCTGATGTAATTGATGTAGTGAAACATAACCTTGAAAAACATCTTTCTGCTAAGTAGCTGTCGTTGACATGCCACAAAGCGGTGAGGTTCGTGCTGGTATTCTCTATTATCTTTACTTGAATGCTGCTGCATTCCAGAGTAGTGATGTGACGTAAGATCAGCCTATCTATCCTATTGCGCAAATTAATGATTTCGTTGTCTACTTTGCTAGCGTTGCGAACAGATTTCTGGAGCGTTTCTTGAGTGCTGTGAAGCTGATCTAATAGTAAAATATTCTCAGCTCTGACAAGCTCTAAGGCACGAGCCAGCTCATTTTTAGCTTCTTTGGTTTTAGTGGTATATTCACCTGTCTTCTGATTTCGTATCTGTGCGTTCATGATTTAGTATTCTGCTTGTCTAATAGGTTTTTACTCAGCTTGTGTTTCTGCTCTGCTGAACTAATTTGCTATATCCCAGTCCGATGTGTCAGTTATCTTTAGTAAAGTATCCAGTGTTCTAATTTGGTTGCTGCAAGTTCATCAACTATCAAATCGTTTTCGTTTTCGTTTTCGTTTTCGTTTTCAATTTCAATCGCACCCAGCCTGCCTGACTGGTTACTAGGGTGCAGATTTAGCTATTGTCACGAAACCCTCATTGCTTTTGCTCAGGAAAAGCTTTGCACGCGCTGCATGTGTTTTTTCGAACTGCGAGAAGCCTGATCTAATCTTCGTGACAGTATGAACCCGCTGTAGGGGCCAGCAAGGTAGTCCGTACTCAGCGCTGGGTGATAGTGAGGATCCCCAGAGTGGGTGATTGTCCAAGAGCGAATAAAATTCATTTGCTCCATGCCTGCGCGGGCCCTACGTTCTTTAGCGACATCTTTACCACGGCTGGCTGATTCAGCATGAACGAGCTTAGCATGGGCACTCCAAACTATTTTGTAATTATTAGCACCTATTCGTAAACAAAGATCAACGTCGTTGAACGCTACTGGATAAAAAACCTCATTCATTCCGAATTGATCTAGATACTCTAATCTTGGGATTAAAAGACAGGCTCCCGTAACTGCGCTGCATAGGTGGGTAAGTTGGTTTAAGCCCATATATCCGGCGTCACCGTCCTGGAGATGATTGCCAGCATGTGCAGCCAATCCATTTATCCCGATTACTACTCCACCATGCTGAACCATGTTATTAGGCCATAAAAGCTTAGCCCCAACTGCGCCTACACCATTGCGTATCCCATGGCTAACAAGTTCTTTTAACCAGTCTTTCTCAAGTATTTCTATATCGTTATTGAGTAAGCATACAAACTGCCCAGTGGCTACGTCTGCAGCGCGATTATTGACTGCTGCATAATTGAATGCGAATGGATAGCGTATCACGACTACACCAAGTTCTTGTATCTCATTTAAATAAGTTAGTGTTCCGGGGTCAGTTGAGTCGTTGTCTACTACTATGACTTCTAGATTATTGTAGTCAGTATTCATAAGCACGCCTTCAATACATTTCTTTAATAATGCAAGATGATCGCGTGTAGGAATGATGATTGATACTTTGGGCAGGTTCCCAGGCAGCGGCCATCTAGTTCTAAGCAACCCAGGAAAGCCAGCTATGTGCTCAATTGACGCTCCCTCAGATAGTAAGTTGACCAACCAAGACATAGCAATCTCTCTTGCTTCCGAACGCATGGCTTCTGAAGGGCATGCTGAAAGGATATGATGTCGATGATAAACTATGTAAGGAAGGTGAGCGACGTCCAGATCTGACTGCTCAGTATACAGCGCAATACGGGCGAGTAGCGCGTGCCACTCTAGCTTACTGTCATTCAATATCGCGAAAGTCGGATCTGTAACTCGCGTCAGCGTGGTCGCCGTGAATATCGCTCCAGGAGAAAACACGTCTGCCCCGACGAACAGATCTATATCCCAGATCGGCTTAAGCCAAGGGGCAGATCTACTCCCGTCCACCTCGTCGCGGTCACAATCGCCATAAGCCCAAGCGATATCTTCCTTCAGAAGAGGGAGCAGCCGGTCAAGCGCATGGCTCGCCAATCGATCTCCAGAGCTGACAGGAATGATACTCTCGCAGCCCTGTTCGATGAGTCGTTTCAGGCTCGGTAAAACATCTGATGCGTCAGTCACTTCGATCGCGTGAGGTGAGTGTCTTTGTTGCCGGACACTCTGTATGGAAATGGCGTCCTTGTCTGGATGGCCTTCGCTGATGATCAGCACGCCACATTTGCCCTTGAGCCGCGAGTCTAGCGGTTCGGGCTTCTGGAATACCTCAAACCACTCAGGGTAGTGATGGAAGCCAGCGCTTTTGGGCAATAGAAGTTCTTGATGGCGAGCGACTTGGGCCAGCAGTTCTGATTTCGCCTTATCACCAATGCTTTCGGCATTGTTTCGTAGAAGGGCTTCCACGCCTTCAGGCCAGCAACACAACGTCAACGGACTTCCCGACAGTGCCTGGCCCAGGTCGTTGTGCACTTCCAATGTATGGATGTTTCCATCAGCGAGTGCCCATGGAAGATCCAGCTCGAATCCATGGTGCCGGCTGGCTTTATAAGCCAGGGCGTGATGCAAACGATCCGCTGTGACCGTTGCCAGAATGTGGGTACCTTCTCGAACCGTAACGGTGACTGCGCGATTCGGATCGGTAGCATCGAACGCCCATCCACTCACTTTCAGTCCGCCGGTGTGCCATACCTGAGAGGCAGCCGGGGCCGGATCGATAGGAGCGGGGGCAGGAAGCTGGATCGTTCCTTCCATCCATTCTTCCTGATTGGCGATGCGGGCCGAAATGATCTTGCCACCGGCCAGCCAACTTTCACGCAGCTGGACGGCGAAGCCGTTGAAATCGTCGCCTGAGTTCGCGCCTGGGTGGAATTCGTTGGCGTGTGCGAAGGCTACGCTGCTGCCATCAATGTAGATCTCGACCACAAGACGCAGATCAGGCTTTGCAGGGTCTAGAGCCCACCCCTGGAGCACATCGCCGTACAACCCTGTGATTCGGCCGCAGGCACGGGAAGTTGTGTTTTGATCGTTCATAGTTCTGTCAGGCTCGAAGCCTCTGTCCTTGATTTAGCCGTTTGCACGGATGCGCGCGCATCGGCTTCGTTTGTGGTGTCTGTGAGCAGCAGGTAGAGCGGCAAACCGTAGCGCTCTACCAAGGTTCGAGAATCAGGATCGGTGTCGGCTTCAGGATTCAAGCTGACCAGGCAGTGGCATCCGCTCAAGGCTACCCACTGTGCAGCGTCCAGGTCTTTTGGCACGACCAGGCCAAGCACCGTGCCCGTAGAACGCAGCGCTCCCAATGCGGGGCTGTCGCCGAAAACGCACAGTATGTTGGGTGCGGAGCTCTTGCGAAGTCTGCGTGCCAAATCAAGCCACTTATGTAGTATTTCGGGGTGAGACAAATCGTCGGCAATTAGCGCACGCTGATTCAGAACAGCGGTTGTCGCGCCGACTACATTGATAGAGGGTACTTTCGCGACGGACGTGCGGAAGCCCACATCGGACAGAAGACGCTGTAGTACCGCAGGCACCTGAGCGCTACCGTTGCAGAGCAATTCGCCCAAGCCGACTGTAGCAAGTGCTGTCATGGTTTGACGCAGTGCTTCCGTGTCTTTCGGCAAACTGTATTCGAGCAAGGTCGTCAGGGGCTTTGTCGAAGCCTTGATGGCGACCGTGACACCTGCATCGCCTTGGCGGTAGGTGAGCATGAAGGGAGTGTCGTCGCCAGCTTGCGAGTGCAGGTACAGTGGGGCCGAAGACCCGCGGCTAAACACTTCGCTTTCGAGCCAATGGTAAACCTTGGGTAGATGCGCACATTGCAGAGCGTTGCGTGCTGGCCGAAGTGGATCACGTTTGCAGAATGCTTCGTAGTCGGCTTCAGCCGTAGGAAAACGAGTGCGCAATATGGCGTTGTTGTAAGCCACCCGTAGCGTTTTCTCTTCCTTGAAAGAGACTCCGCCCCTGTGGGCCACGAACACGTTAGGTGCTCCTACATGGCGGAAGCCGTGCTGACGCGCTCGCAGGCACCAGTCGGTTTCTTCGCCGTACCCACGGCTTAGATGCACCTCGTCCAAATAGCCTACGGTGTCCAGCGCGGTGCGCTTGATATAGAGACAAAAACCGCATCCGGTTTCCAACTCCACTGCAGGGCTATCCGCCTCGCGAGCCAGGTTATCGATCTTGGTGTGCTCGGTGGCACTTGGCATAGGTGCACTGACACGGCTGACCGGAAAGCTCATCAGCTCCCCATTGTTTGTGAAAGGCGTAACTGATGCGATATCGCCAGACGCATAGGCCTTTTTACGAAGGCGGTCCAGCCAATCGCCATGTACGCGCGTGTCGGCATTTAGCCAGACCACATCTTGCAGGCCACTAAGTGCCATTCCGCGATTCATGTTTCGGATGAAACCGAGATTCACCGGATTCTGGATCAGCTTGATCTTGCCTTTGCTTGCCAGAATCTTGAGCGCTTTATGCAATGCCGGAACTGGGGTCGCGTCATCCAGTACCACGATCCTGTGGGGAGTGCGATTTAATTTGCGAGCTGCAATCGCACTGTTGATGCACTCCAGGGTTTCCTCGAGGCCGTCATACACGGGAATCAATACATCGACTGGCTGCGTTGCGCCCGCTCCCTCAAGTGCCGGTGGGGGAACGAAGGCAGGCATCGCCGAAACAGGGCTGCCCAGCAAGGCTGCGCCTGTCCCGAACCGTACCTGCACAGCTGGCGTGGGGTTAGGGACCTTGATTCGAATGCCGCCGTGAGTGGAAGGAAGGCCGACAGCTGTGAGCAACGGGTGTGCCAGATTCGCCGTAACGCTCATCGCCTGGCCGTTGGCTTCAAGGTGCAGGGTAGGGGCCGTTTGTGGATCTCTGAGGTCGACTGCCCAGCCCTGGATTTCCCTGTCATCAGGATTGAAGCGAACTACCCCGACAGTGGACGCAGTATCGGGCTGGGCGAGCAGCAACTTGAGGACGAACGAGAGCTCGGCTGCTTCAGTGATATCAGGAAGGTGAGCAAGGATAGACGCGCGCAGATCCTGAGGTGATTCTGATTGGCTGCGAGCTTGCCACAGGGTCATCCGCAACGAGGAATCGTTGGGGTTTTTCTGCCAAGCCGCACTCAGGTATTTCTTCGCGGTTTCAGGTTGGTTCTGGAGCAGAATGCATCGGCCGACCAACGCATGTGCGTCTGGTCGATGGGGCAGGAGATGAGCTGCGTTACTTAGAAAAATAAATGCCAGCTGAGGATCATGCGGCAACGCATTCATACCTTTCCAGATCAAGGCTTCCGGTCGGTATTCGGACGTCTGCATGGCGCGTTCCAGCGCTGCAGCGGCGAGGTCATGCTCATTCGCATGACGGTGGCGGTGAAAAATGTCCATGAGCGTTTCTCGCTCACGATCAAGGGTTCTGGACATAGGCTGTTCGATTCGCCATTCAAAATAAAAAGAAGGGCGACCCTAAAGTCGCCCCTTTTTTTCAAGATACGTCCAGCCTTTCAGCTGGACGTATCTTCAACTCGGCAAGGGTGAGTTACACCGCGCCGTGCAGTACCACAACGTTGTCGATATGAGCGATCGCTTCCTGCGAACCGATGATGCCGATGGCAACGTCAGCCTGAGTGGCGCCGTTGGCCAGAGCCTCAGCCCAACCTGCTTTACCAGCAACGTCGGCGGCGGCCTGATCTTCGGTACGACCCAGCGCTTTGATGTACAGGTCGTTCAGGAAGTTATCAGTCGATTTCTCCGCAGCTTCGGACGAACCGAGGATGCCTGCAGCGACTTCGGCACGGCTTGCACCGTTGACCAGTTGGCCAATCCATGACGACAAACCATCAGTGTCGGCTTCACGATCCAGCGCTGCGCTGTAAAGCGATTGGACGAATGCACCGTTGGTGCTGTCTTTGGCAATAGCCTCCTGGGAAGTTGCGATACCGGTGACCACGTCCACCAGAGAACCGCCTTTGGCCAACACGCTCAACCAGTTTTGAGCACCCGCAGTATCTTCAACAACGCTGCGGCCCAGCAGTGCGCCGTACAGGGTGTCAATGAATGCAGTGTTATCACCGTCCGTGTACTCGGCAGAGTTCAGGAAGTTCTGCGCAATGGTAGACAACGAAGTACCTTCATTGATCTGAGTAGTCCACTGCTTGGCACCGCCAACGTCGGCGTCACGGCCGAGGATGCCGTCATACAGACGCAGGGCAGCAGCTTCGGCTTCGTTGTGAGCGAGCGCAACCGTGCTGCCAGCGCCTTCGCTATCAGTGAAGATCAGGAACTCGGCGTTGGTGATGGCAGCAGTTTGGCCAAGGCCTTGCGTGCCATTCAGGGTCACGTTGTAATTATTACCAGTTACGAAGGTGTAGTCCGACGACGAACCGTCCAACCGAACCACGTCGTAGCCAGCGCCGGTGTTCACAACGTCAGAGTGGTTCACACCGCTCAGAACGATGGTGTCATTGCCGGTGCCAGTAGTGATGACGTTATTGCCAAGGCCAGCGACTACCGTGTTGTTGCCGTTGCCGGTGGTGATGATGTCGTTGCCGAAGCCAGCGTCGATGTAGGTGTTCTGATCGCCAGTTACAGTGATGATGTCATCGCCGTTGCCGGTTTTAACCAGAAACTCAATAGCTGTAGCAGGATCAGCGGCAATAGCCGCGGCTGCGATCCTGAGAGTCGAAACTTCTTCTGCTAGGGCTGCTGGGGCTGCTGGGGCAACGGCAACCGGGTTGAACGTGACGTTCAGGTTGGCGTTGCTGTCCAGTACGAACGCTTTGGCCGAGGCCAGCGAATCAGGAATGGCCAAGTTTACGGTGTCGCCAGTACGGCCAGCGATAGTACCGGTTACGACTTCAGCAGCAGCAGTCTGACCAGTTGGAGTCAGAGGTGCCGAAACGCCGTCCCAGCTTGCCAGGTTGACGGTATCAGTTGTTTCCAAGCTCAGCAGGGTGCTGATCGCGGCCGCTGTAGCGGACGAGAAGTTGGTACCGGTCAGCGTGGTCTGGAACGATTCGGACGAAATAGGGCTGTCGTATTGCATGTGTAATTCCTGTTACTTCAGGCCATCTGGCCCGTGCTGCTGATTTTCTGCTTCAATGCAGAGTTTTCCCACGGAGACTTATTGCGGGGAGCGTTCATCTTCGTGACGGGATCTATGGAGAGATGCAGCGCCACCAGAGGCTCGGTGCCTGTGGGGCCATACATCATCTGGTTGGCCACGACGAATTGCGGCGAGGAGCCGGAGAACACGATGTGGCCAGACAATTCGTAGAGGCAGCGATTGGGACCGACCAGGCTGAAGCCTGCCGAAATCAGCGGAGAGGCTTTGCCACGTGTCCCGGTGAAGGTGCCAGCAGCCACATTGGGACTTGGGCCCGAACCGGCGACTGTTGAGGTGTAGACGAGATCCACGCCTTCTGGCTTGTTTTCCCAGATGAGGCAAAAACCTTCCAGGCGTTTCGTGCCGTCATGCTCGCCCACCCACCCTTTGGTGGATTCGACATCACCTGCGCCCTGAAGGTGCGCAATAAGCTTGAGCGTGGCAGGGAAGGCCGTTGCCGCGAATGCCGGGCTGGGCTCTGGGGTCGCAACGACAGAGAAATTGCGCATGATGGCAGGAGAGGTGTCTATACGGTCGATGCGCAGATCTATCGGATCAATTTCAGCATCGAACATGTGATATTCGGTGATCAGAACAGTGGCTACACCACTTTTAACACGGGCAACTATGGTGTCGCCCAAATGTGTAAGCATGTTCTTGCTTACACCTTCAGCCGGGAAGAAGTCGATGGACCCTTTGCCTAAAGGCGCCTGTTGTAATGCGATGCAAACGGGCTTGTCTGCGGGCGGCTGCGAAGCATAACGAAAGATGTACATTCCAGGCTCTAGCAGGGTGACCCGCGAGCTGATTTTCAATCCATCTAGTGCATGCGAAGGCAGTGACATGAAATTCCGATTTCCTGTTGGCTTGAACACACTGTGCTATTGAGAAATGACAATCCCGAAACAATAACGTGGCCAGTGGCGGCTTCCCTTCGAGCGAGAATGATTGAGCCAGAGGGGGGAGGTTGTCAATCGTCGAGTGAAAAAAATCTTACATTCCCGATCAACCCGGCCTTAAAGGGATCGGCGGAGGCAGGAGCTTGGGGCGAGTGATTTGTGAATAGCCATGTGGCCACTTTTGGAGCTCACTAAATCTATTTGAAAAAGCAAACGAAATCATGGATTTACGATAACTAAGAATTTGTAATATTTAATTACGACAAATTTCAGTCACAGTATTGATGGCACTAGGCTATTGCTTCCGTCCTGATGAGAATCTTCCACTTGACAGTTAGAAACGGATCGGATTGATGGCATCATCTTAGATTTGCATTCAGGTTCGGTGCACGAGGCGATCCGTCGGGAGCCCGTAGTTTCATAGGCAAACCGAATGAAAAATTAATGAAAAAACCGCACTGCTGCATCGTCCGGTTCCATATGCTGCCCATGTTTTGACCCGCACCTACTGGCAGCAGAATGGTGGTCGCGGCAGAATCCCCTATCGGACGAAAGCGAGTGGTACACTACGCGTCGTTTTTCGCCATTTTTTCAGTATGGATACTATGAGTCGGTCACACGAGAATAATCTGCAGTCGGCTTTAAAGGCTTGTAAGACCAGCTTTCTCTCGGTAGGTCTTTTCAGCTTTTTTGTCAATGCATTGATGCTGGTACCAACTTTCTACATGATCCAGATATCTGGTAGGGTTGTACCCGCCAACAGTATATCTACGTTGGTCATGCTGACCCTGATTCTTACCGTGCTCATGATCACCATGGGCGCGCTCGAATGGGTACGATCAAGAATCATGGTACGCATCAGCAACCGGCTCGACGTGCTCCTGAGTCGGGATGTGTACCGAGCCAGCTTCAAACGCGCACTGAATAGCGGGGGGATGGATGCCACTGCCCAGTCGTTGAATGACCTGACCTCGCTGCGGCAGTTTCTGACCGGCCCCGGACTGTTTGCCTTCTTCGATGCTCCCTGGTTTCCGATCTACACCGCCGTGATGTTCCTCTTTCATCCGTGGTTCGGCTGGATGACCGTAGCGTCAGGTCTGGTTCTGGTCGTGCTGGCGTTTGTCAATCACCGCTACACGGCGAACACCCTTGCCGCCGCCAACAAGGAAAGCGTCAGCTCCAACGTCACCACCAACAAGACATTGCGTAATGCGGAAGTCATCGAGTCCATGGGGATGCTTGAAACCCTCATGAACAGATGGGCGGTTCGTCAGCGCAAGGTACTGATGCTGCAATCCGAAGCGAGTGACAAGGGCGGGACCATTACCTCGATTTCAAAGACGTTCCGTAACTGGGCTTCGTCGATCATGCTTGGCATCGGTGCCTATCTGGTGATCACTCATCAGGTGACACCGGGCCTGATGATGGCAGGCTCCCTGCTGCTGGGCCGCGCGCTGTCACCCATCGACCAGATGATCGGCAGTTGGAAAGGGTTCATTGCTGCGAAGGTTCAATACGGCCGTCTCAGCGAAGTACTGAACAAACTCAATGCAGAGCCCGAGCGCATGCCGCTTCCAGCGCCGCAAGGGCACATTCAGGTCGAGAATCTGGTTGTAGCGCCCCCGGGAGCCAAGGCTCCGGTGATCCGCAATATCAGCTTCGTTGCACCTGCCGGATCGATCGTCGGCATCGTCGGGCCGAGCGCGGCGGGCAAGTCGACATTGGTGCGCGCCTTGATGGGCATCTGGCCCACGCAGCACGGTGTCGTTCGACTCGATGGTGCTGATATCAGCAGTTGGGACAAGCACGAGCTTGGGCCCTATGTGGGTTATCTGCCTCAGGACATCGAGCTTTTCGAGGGCACCATCAGCGACAACATCTCCCGTTTCGAAAAGATCATCCCCGAAAAGGTGGTACAGGCTGCACAGACAGCTGGCGTCCACGAAATGGTGCTGATGCTCCCCGATGGGTATGACACTTTAATCGGTAGCGATGGCATCAACCTTTCGGGCGGTCAGCGTCAGCGAATTGGTCTGGCCCGTGCCATCTACGGCAATCCGCGCCTTATCGTGCTCGATGAGCCTAACTCCAACCTCGACGAGGTGGGTGAGCGCGCACTGAGCGTTGCATTGCAGAAGATCAAGGAGACAGGCGCCACCGTCTTCATCGTCTCCCATCGACCCAATATCCTTTCGCGGCTCGACCGCATATTGGTGATGTCCAACGGGACGATTTCTCTCTATGGCGAGCGTGACAAGGTCATTGCCGAGCTCGCAGCTCAACAGGCAAAAGGTCAGGCTCGTGTTGCCCAGCCCGGCCCAGGCCCAGGCCCAGGCACGAACGGTGCGACAGCGCCCGCTGCGCATAATCCGCCGTCACCTCCTGCAGGCCCAGGCGCGCAGGCGCCCGCTGCTTCCGCACCTAACGGCGCTTGAAAGGAATTCATCAGTGACCAGCAAGGCTATTACGACGTTCGATCACAACTTCGATGACATGCCCACGTCCGATCGCGGCATCAGGCGCATTGGCATGACTATCGTGTTTGTCACCTTTGGCATCTTCGGTACATGGGCTGCGGTAGCACCGTTGGGAAACTCGGTACACGGCACGGGCAGCGTTACGGTGCAGAGCTATCGTAAGACCGTTCAGCATCTGGAGGGCGGCATCGTCAAGGAGCTGCTCGCCCGCGACGGTGACATGGTCAAGCAGGGTGATCCGCTGATCGTGCTCGACGAAGGACAGTTGAGCAGCGAGTACGAATCGACCCGCAATCAGTTGATCGTGGCTCGCTACAAGGAAGCGCGCCTGCGTGCAGAGCGCGACGGCCTGCAAGCCATCCCTCCCGTGGTTCTGACGGGCACGGATTCAGAGCGGGCTCAGGAAGCGTTGGCCGGTGAGCAGCAGGTGTTCAGTGCTCGGCACGATTCGCGGCTGAGCGAAATCTCAGTTCAGCGCGAGCGTATCAGTCAGCTTAAACAGCAGATCTTGGGTCTGCAGGACATGATCAGGACGAAGCAGAACCTCGAGAAGTCCTATAGCGGCGAGATTGTCCAGCTCAAGGATCTGCTTTCCCAGGGTTTCGTCGACAATCAAAGGTTGCTGGAACAGCAGCGCCGTCTGGACATGCTCAAGACTGAGGTGGCCGACCATCAGTCCTCCATCGTTAAAACCCGGCTGCAGATCAGTGAAACGGAAATGCAGATCGTGCAGTTGAACAAGAAATTCAGTTCGGACGTGGCCAATGAGCTGTCGGACGTGCAGGCCCAGGTGTTCGACCTGCAAGAAAAAGAGAGCGCATTGAGCGATCGCCTGTCTCGTGTAGTCATTCGGGCGCCAGAGAGTGGCATGGTGCTGGACATGAAAGTGCACACGGTCGGCGGCGTTGTCAGTGCGGCCACTCCACTGCTGGATATCGTGCCTGCGTCTGCCGAGCTCATCGTCGAGGCACACGTTGCACCTAACGATATCGACCGCCTCTCGCTGGGCAAGAAAGCCGACATCCGTTTCAGTGCGTTCAACAGCACCACCACGCCGGTGATCGAGGGCGAAGTGACGCGTATATCGGCTGATGCCCTGAAAGATGATCGCTCGGGTGAGCCCTACTACCTGGTGCGCGTGAAGGTTTCCGACGATGGCATGAAGAAGCTCGGCGATCGGAAGTTGCAACCGGGGATGCCTGCTGAGGTGCTGATCAATGCCGGTGACCGCACCATGCTCGAGTATCTGCTCAAGCCCGCTCAGAACATGTTCGCCACGTCGATGATCGAGGAATGACTGTGTCGCGTTTGTTACCTGGTGTGATGTTGAGCATGTTGGCGTTGCAAGCCGTTGGCGCCGAACCGCTGGTTCCCAACGATGTTCCGCCCAAGCCACCGGTGTCGGCTTCGACCTACGCACTGGATCTGGCAGGCCTGTACCGTGAGGCGCGTCTTGAAGACCCGCGTGTGCTGGCAGCCTATGCCCGAGCGCGGTCTGCTTCGGAGCAGCAGCGCGAAGCTTTGGGCGGCTTGCTGCCGCAGTTGTCGGCGCAGAGCAATTTCAACCGAATTCTGCGCAAGGACGACGCCGCGCGTGAGATCTATGACAACAAGAGCTATTCCCTGAGCCTGACTCAATACCTCTACAACAAGACCGCTTGGGAAGGTTGGCAGAAGGCCAAGAGCGTTACGGCGCAGAAAGGCGCCCAGGCCGAAGATTCCCACGCCGAGGCCACGGTGGATCTGGCCAAGCGATACTTCATCGCGTTGGCCGCCGATGACGAACTGGAGCTGGTGCAGGCCGAGCGGCGGGCTACGCAGAAGAACCTGGATCGGATCAACATGCTCTACGAGCGGCAGATGGCCAAGATCACCGATCAGCTCGACCTGAAGGCGCGGGTGGACGCCCTGGCTGCGCAGGAAGTGGATGCGCGCAACCAGGTGCAGGTCAGTCGTGAGGCGTTGTCCGAGATCGTCGGTCGGCGGATCGACGAGCGGTTGAGCCGGGTGCGCAACGACGTGGCACTGCAGGCGCCGACTGTGCCGCTGGCCAATTTTGTGTCCCAGGCCATGGATGCCAACCCCTTGCTCAAGGCTTACCAGAGTGGCGCCGAGGCCGCCGATGCGGCGGTGCGCGAAGGCAAGGGCGGGCACTATCCGCAGCTGAGTGTGAGCCTGAGCGCTCAGCAGAGCGACGTGGGCTACGACAATACCTTGACGCCTCGCAGCGACAGTTACGTGGCTACGTTGGGGGTGAGGGTGCCTATCTACAGCGGCGGTTCCACCTCGGCGCGGGTTCGGGGTTTGTACGATGACCAACTGGCTGCCGAGCAGGAACTCGAAGGTGTGCGTCGGCAAGTAGTGAAGGAAACCACCACGGCCTATCTAACGGCCCAGGCCAGTGTGGAGAAGATGCGCGCGAACAAGAACGCGTTGTCTTCGGCCCAACAGTCGAGCGTGGCGGCGCAGAAGGCGTTTGCCTATGGCGTGGTGAACGCGGTGGACGTGTTGACCAGTGTGCAGAACGAGTTCAAGGCGCGCAGGGATTTGTTGAGATCGCAGTACGACTTCATTACCAACCTGTTCATGTTGAATCGTTGGAGTGGCAAGTTGAACCAAGAGAGTGTCGACAGTGTCAACGTCTGGCTCAGCCCCGAGCCGGAACAAGGTTTGCCTGGCGGTGATGTAGCCAAGGTGAAAACCAAACCCTGATTGATGCTGTATCGCCGATGTAACAACTCTGTAGGAGCGGTCTGTGGCCGCGAACGGAACACCGCGATACATCAGTCAGTCCGTGGTGTTCTTTTCGCGGCCACGGACCGCTCCTACGGGATGCGAGCAGCGTGTGGTCTTCGGCTAGCGCGGGTGTTGGAGGCTGGGCTGAGCTGGCGGGTATATGTATACTCCGCGCTTTGTTAAGTCGAGCGCCGGTGCTTTGCGCGGCCGCAAGCGTTGTTCGGTTTCTCTTTCGCTGCCTTGTCGGCACTAAATGGAGTTGGTTAATTCGCATGAAAGCTATTGTCACTGGTATCACTGGTCAAGATGGCGCCTACCTGGCGGAACTGCTGCTGGAAAAGGGCTATACCGTATACGGCACCTACCGCCGCACCAGCTCCGTCAACTTCTGGCGTATCGAAGAGCTGGGTATCCAGAACAACCCTAACCTGCACCTGGTCGAGTACGACCTGACCGACCTTTCTGCCAGCATCCGTTTGCTGCAGACCACCGAAGCCACCGAGGTCTACAACCTCGCTGCGCAGAGCTTCGTTGGTGTTTCGTTCGAGCAGCCGCTGACCACCGCCGAAATCACCGGTCTGGGCGCTGTCAACCTGCTGGAAGCCATCCGCATCGTCAACCCGAAGGCGCGCTTCTACCAGGCTTCGACCTCCGAGATGTTCGGCAAGGTGCAGGCCATTCCTCAGATCGAGGAAACCCCGTTCTACCCGCGTAGCCCCTACGGTGTGGCCAAGCTGTACGCCCACTGGATGACCATCAACTACCGCGAGTCGTACGGCATCTTCGCCACCAGCGGCATCCTGTTCAACCACGAGTCGCCTCTGCGCGGTCGTGAGTTCGTGACCCGCAAGATCACCGACACCGTCGCCAAGATCAAGCTGGGCCTGCAGGAAACCCTGGAGCTGGGCAATATCGACGCCAAGCGTGACTGGGGTTTCGCCAAGGAGTACGTCGAAGGTATGTGGCGCATGCTGCAGGCCGACGAGCCGGACACTTTCGTGTTGGCCACCAACCGTACCGAAACCGTGCGTGACTTCGTCACCATGGCCTTCAAGGCCGTGGACATCGAGATCAAGTGGCAGGGCGAAGCTGAATCCGAGCAGGGCCTGTGCGCCAAGACCGGCAAGGTGCTGGTTTCGGTCAATCCGAAGTTCTACCGCCCAACCGAAGTTGACCTGCTGATCGGCAACCCGGCCAAGGCCAAGGCCGTATTGGGCTGGGAACCGAAGACCTCGCTGGAAGAGCTGTGCCGGATGATGGTCGAGGCTGACCTGCGCCGCAACGAGAAAGGGTTTTCGTTCTGATGGCTAATGTCGGCAAACGCGCATTGATCACTGGTATCCAGGGTTTCACCGGCCGCTACATGGCCGCCGAGTTGCAGGCCCATGGGTATGAAGTCATCGGTCTGGGCAGTCAGCCGTCGGAGGAGCCAGGCTACTACCAGGCCGATCTGAACGATGCACCCAGGCTCAGCGCGTTGCTGGCAGAGCTGCAGCCCGATTACGTGGTTCACCTCGCCGCACTGGCGTTCGTGGGCCATGGCGTGGCTGATGCGTTCTATCAGGTCAACCTGATCGGTACGCGCAACCTGCTCGAAGCGGTCGCCGCTTCGGGCAAGGCGCCTGAATGTGTATTGCTGGCCAGTAGCGCCAATGTGTATGGCAATGCATCCGAAGGCATGCTGGACGAAGGCACGGCCCCCGCGCCGGCCAACGATTACGCCGTCAGCAAGCTGGCCATGGAATACATGGCCAGCTTGTGGCAAAACCGCTTGCCCATTGTCGTCACCCGGCCGTTCAACTACACCGGGGTGGGGCAGGCGGACAATTTTCTGTTGCCCAAGATCGTTTCGCACTTCCGCCGCAAGGCCGAGGTGATCGAGCTGGGCAACCTCGACGTGTGGCGCGATTTCAGCGACGTACGTGCGCTGGTCGCTGCCTACCGTGGGCTGCTGGAAAACAAGCCCTTGGGGCAGACCGTCAATGTCAGCTCGGGTGTCACCCATTCGCTGCGTGAAGTGATCGAGTTGTGCGAAAGCATTACCGGCCATTCCATCCGTGTGGAAGTGAACCCGGCGTTCGTGCGCGCCAACGAAGTGAAGACGCTGTGCGGTGACAACACCCGCCTGCGTTCGCTGGTGGGCGACTGGCAGACTCCGCCGTTACGCGACACCCTGCAATGGATGTTGGCTGCCCAATAAATGAAGGTCGTCCTTTCCGTCGAGCCTGTGCGCTTTCCGCTGACGGGCATTGGGCGTTATACCTATGAACTGGCGCGACGCCTGCAGAGCAGTCCGGAAATAACTGACCTGCAGTTCTTCGCCGGACGCAGTTTTCTGCCGGCGCTGCCCAGTGCGGCGGACGCTTCCGGCAGCGGCTACAGCCTCAAGCGGGCAGTTCAGAAGAACTTTCTGGCCATCGAGGCCTATCGTCTGCTGATGCCATTGCTCAAGGCGCGTGCCCTGAAAGGGCATGGCGATTATCTGTATCACAGCCCCAATTATTACCTGCCGCCGTTCAAGGGGCCGCGCATCGCGACCTTTCACGACCTGTCGCCGTTTACCTGGTCCCAGTGCCACGCGCCGCAGCTGGCGCGCTACCTGCAGAAAGAGCTGCGGCTGACCTTGAAGCGCGCGGACCGCCTGATCACTGATTCCGAATTCACCCGGCGCGAACTGGCCGAGTATTTCGATTGGCCGCTCGAGCGGATCGATACCGTGCCGCTGGCCAGTTCGCCCGAGTTTCACCCGCGTAGCGCGGCGCAAACCGCTGAAGTGCTCGGGCGCTACGGGTTGAGCCACGAAGGCTACAGCCTGTTCGCCGGCACCATCGAGCCGCGCAAGAACATCGAGACGCTGCTCACGGCCTACGAAACGCTACCGCTGGCCACGCGCCAACGCTGGCCGTTGATTCTGGCCGGCTACCGAGGCTGGCAGAACGAGGCGATCTTTGCGCGCATCGAGTCGGCGCAGCGCCAGGGCTGGGCGCGCTATCTGGGTTTCGTGCCGGCCGAGGACTTGCCGGTACTGTTCGCGGGCGCGCGATTGTTCGCCTTTCCGTCGTTGTACGAGGGGTTCGGCCTGCCAGTGCTGGAGTCGATGAGTTCGGGCGTGCCGGTGGTCTGTGCCAACAATTCGTCTCTGCTGGAAGTGGCGGGCGAGGCGGCGTTGATGTGCGAGGCGATGGATATCCACACGCTGGCGCAGCACATGGCCAAGGCGCTGGAAGATGACCCATGGCGCGCCGAGGCTCGGCAACGGGGCCTGGCTCACGCTGACGGATTCTCCTGGGACCGCTGCGCCGCACAGACGCTGACCTCCTATCGCCGCACGTTGGAAAGCCGATGATCAAGGTGCTGCACTTTTTCAAGACGTACTTCCCTGATTCCATGGGCGGTATCGAGCAGGTCATCTTTCAGCTGGCAGAGGGATGTGCCGCGGGCGGTGTGCAGTCCGAAGTGTTGTACCTCAGCGAGCGCGGCGCGGCGCGTGGCGAACGGGTAGGGCACCATGTGGCCCACCGTGCCAAGCTCGATTTGCACGTGGCCTCGACCGGGTTTTCCTGGTCGGCGCTGGGCGATTTCAAGGAGTTGGCCAGCCAGGCGGATCTGATTCACTATCACTTTCCGTGGCCGTTCATGGACCTGGTGCATTTTGCCAGCCGCACAGGCAAGCCGTCGGTGGTCAGTTATCACTCCGACATCATCAAGCAGAAGACCCTGCTCAAGTTGTATCAGCCGTTGATGAATCGCTTCCTCGGGTCCATGGATCGCATCGTCGTCTCTTCACCCGACTACGCGGCCAGCAGCCCGGTGCTGCAGCGCTTCACCGAAAAGTTGTCAGTCATTCCGTTCGGCCTCGATCCCGCCACATACCCCACGCCTTCTGCCGAGCGCCTGGCGCATTGGCAAGCGCGTTTTCCCGGCAAGTTCTTTCTCTTCGTCGGTGCGCTGCGCTACTACAAGGGGTTGAACTACCTGCTCGATGCTGCCAAAGCGACCGGCTTGCCGGTGGTGATTCTTGGGGGTGGCCATCTGGAAGCTGAGCTCAAGGCCTATGCCCGGCAGCTTGAAGTGAGCAACGTGCATTTTCTCGGCGGCTTGCCGGATGAAGACAAGGCGGCGCTGCTGACCCTGTGCCACGCCTTCGTGTTTCCGTCGCACCTGCGTTCCGAGTCGTTCGGCATTTCGCTGCTGGAAGGCGCCATGTATGGCAAGCCGATGATCTCGTGCGACATCGGCAGCGGCATGAGCTATATCAACCGGGCTGGTGAAACCGGATTGGTGATTCCGCCGCGCGATCCCCAGGCGCTGGCGGCGGCCATGCAGACACTGTGGAACGATGAAGCCCTTGCCAGTGGAATGGGCGCCGCTGCGGCGCGTCGCTTCCAGCAGGTGTTCACCGCGCAGGGGATGGCGGACAGTTATGTGCAGTTGTATCACGACGTATTGCAGCGTTAATCCATTCGACCAAGGTGCTCGCCCATGATCTCGAAAGCTGTTTTGGTAACTGGCGCGTCGGGTTTTGTCGGTGCCGCCGTCGCGGCTCGGCTGGTGCGGCTGGGCTGCCCGATCACCCGTGCCGCCGTGCGCCGCGCCTACACCAAGCTGCCCATTGGGGTGGAAGGCTGCGTGGTGCCCACGCTGGCCGCCGACACCGACTGGACCAGCGCGCTGGCCGGCATTGACAGCGTGGTGCACGCCGCTGCGCGTGTGCACGTGATGCGCGAGTCCCATGCCGATCCCTTGTCCGAATTTCGCCGGGTGAATGTCGAAGGCACGCTGAACCTTGCCCGCCAGGCCGCGCAGGCCGGAGTGCGGCGCTTCGTCTTCATCAGCTCGATCAAGGTCAATGGCGAGGCCACCGAGCCAGGCCAGCCGTTTCGCGCCGACGACGAGCCGTCTCCGCGCGATGCCTACGGCATTTCCAAGCTGGAAGCCGAAGTGGGCTTGCGAGCATTGGCGCAAGGCACCGGGATGGAGGTGGTGATCATTCGCCCGGTGCTGGTGTACGGGCCAGGCGTGCGCGCGAATTTTCAGACGCTGCTGCGTCTGGTGAGCAGCGGTGTGCCGCTGCCTTTCGGCAAGACCAACAACCGTCGCAGCCTGGTGGCGCTGGATAATCTGGCGGACCTGGTGTGCACCTGCCTGGAACATCCGGCTGCGTCCAATCAGACCTTTCTGGTCAGTGATGGCGAGCCGGTGTCCACTGCGAACCTGGTGCGCGCCATGGCTGCGGCGATGGGCAAGCAGCCGCGGTTGATCGATGTGCCGTTGCCGTGGATGAGCCGCGTGGCGAATGCCCTGGGGCAGGGCGCCGTGACGCAACGGCTGTTCGACTCCCTGGAAGTCGACATCGACAAGAATCGCCAGTTGCTGGGCTGGCAGCCGCCCACCTCCATGGCCGATGCGCTGGCCGCCACGGCGCGGCCCTACGTGGCAGCGCGCCGTCGATGAGCCTGCTGGTATGGCTGCTGGTGGTGCTGGTGCTTGCCTATGGGCTGACCTTCGCTTTGCGTCGCTATGCGCTGGCGCGCAGCCTGATGGACGTGCCCAACGCGCGCAGTTCCCACACGGTACCGACCCCGCGCGGCGGTGGCGTGGCGATCGTGCTGGTGTTCCTGGCCGCTATCAGCGGGCTGGCGCTTTGGGGAATGCTCGAAAGCCATGTCTGGCTCGCCCTGTTCGGCAGTGGGACGCTGGTGGCCGTGGTGGGTTTTCTCGATGACCACAATCACATCGCCGCGCGCTGGCGCTTGCTCGGCCACTTTGCAGCCGCCGCCTGGGCCCTGCTGTGCCTGGGCGGCATGCCCGGCGTGATCGGTGCGGTCGACGGGCTTGCTGCGTTGTGGTGGGTATTCGGCCTGTTGTACCTGGTGTGGATGCTCAACCTCTACAACTTCATGGACGGCATCGACGGTATCGCCAGTGTCGAGGCCATCTGCGTGTGCGCCGGGGCCTGTTTGATCTATGCGTTGAGCGGGCATGCGCAGCTGATGTGGCTGCCGGCCTTGCTGGCGGCGGCGGTGGCGGGCTTTCTGCTGTGGAACTGGCCGCCGGCGAAGATCTTCATGGGCGATGCGGGCAGCGGTTTTCTCGGGCTGGTGCTGGCGGTGCTGTCGGTTCAGGCAGCGTGGGTTGAGCCGGCTTACTTCTGGGGGTGGGTGATCCTTTTGGGTGTGTTCATCGTCGATGCCACGTTCACCTTGCTGCGGCGTTTGCTGCGCGGCGACAAGGTGTATCAGGCTCATCGAAGCCACGCCTATCAGTACGCCTCGCGGGTCTATGGGCGGCATCTGCCGGTCACCGTAGCGACGGCGTTGATCACGCTGGGCTGGCTGTTGCCTTGGGCCATTGCCGTGACGGTTTTCGGTCTGAACCCCGTGCTAGGCACCTTTATTGCGTACATCCCTTTGTTGTTGCTGGCTTTTCGTTATCATGCGGGGGAATTGGAACGCGCATGAAATTGCGTTCGCGCACTGGTGCAATCGGCTGATCGCACTTAAGGTTACGTAGTTGCTACAACCGACCGTGACGGTCTGGGGCCATTCGGGTCGAATACTGATGGATAGAATACGTACACGCTTGCTGGGTTTGCCACGTCGCCAGAAGCGCATGCTGCAAGTGGTCGCGGACATCGTGCTGGTCTGGGTCGCCCTGTGGATGGCCTTTCTGGTGCGCCTGGGCATCGAGGACATGTACAACCCGATCCGCGAGCACGAATGGCTGTTCGTGGCAGCGCCATTCGTGGCCATACCGCTGTTCATTCGTTTTGGCATGTATCGCGCGGTGATGCGCTACTTCGGCAACGATGCACTGGTGGCCATCGTCAAGGCGGTCAGCCTGTCGGCGCTGATCCTGGCGGTGGTGGTGTATTGGTACAGCAACCACCAGACGGTGGTGCCGCGCTCGATCATCTTCAATTACTGGTGGATCAGCCTGGTCATCATCGGCGGCCTGCGCCTGGCCATGCGCCAATACTTCATGGGCGACTGGTTCAACGCCGTGCACAACGTGCCCTTCGCCGGGCGTGACGACCGTTTGACCAAGGTGGCGGTGTACGGCGCCGGTGTTGCAGGCAACCAGCTGGTTGCCGCACTGCGCATGGGCCGGGTGATGCGTCCGGTGGCGTTCATCGACGACGACCCTAGCATTTCCGACCGGGTGATTGCCGGTATTCAGGTGTTCAAGCCCAAGCACATCCAGCGCATGATCGATCTGACCGGCGCCGAGGAGCTGCTGCTGGCGCTGCCGTCGACGTCGCGCTCGCGGCGCCGCGAGATTCTCAGTTTCCTCGAAGGCTTTCCGCTGCACGTGCGCAGCGTGCCCAACTTCACCGCGCTGGCCAGTGGTGAAGTGAAGGTCGACGACATTCAGGAAGTCGACATTGCCGACCTGCTCGGACGCGACTCGGTGCCGGCGCAGGATGACCTGCTGGAGCACTGCATTGCTGGCAAGTCGGTGCTGGTGACCGGGGCAGGGGGGTCGATCGGCTCCGAGCTGTGCCGGCAGATTCTCGGCCTTGAGCCGGCGCTGCTGATTCTGCTGGATCATGGCGAATTCAATCTGTACACCATCAGCGGCGAGCTGGAGCAGCGTGCTGCCCGTGAAGGGTTGCACGTGCAGATGCTGCCGACCCTGGGCACGGTGCGCGACCAGGCCAAGCTGCTCGAGGTGATGACCACCTGGAAGGTGGACACGGTGTACCACGCGGCGGCCTACAAGCATGTGCCGATGGTGGAGCACAACATCGCCGAAGGTGTGCGCAACAATGTGCTGGGTACGCTGAACTGCGCCCAGGCGGCGTTGCAGGCGGGGGTGGCCAACTTTGTGTTGATCTCCACCGACAAGGCGGTGCGCCCCACCAATGTGATGGGCAGCACCAAGCGCCTGGCCGAGATGACCTTGCAGGCGCTGAGCCGTGAAGTGGCGCCGGTGTTGTTCGGCGACCCGGCCAATGTGGCGCGGGTGAACAAGACGCGCTTCACCATGGTACGTTTCGGCAATGTGCTGGGGTCGTCGGGGTCGGTGATTCCGTTGTTTCACAAGCAGATCAAGTCGGGGGGACCGGTGACGGTGACCCATCCGAACATTACCCGCTATTTCATGACCATTCCGGAGGCTGCGCAGTTGGTCATCCAGGCTGGGTCGATGGGGCGCGGCGGTGAGGTGTTCGTGCTGGACATGGGCGAGCCGGTGAAGATCATTGATCTGGCGCAGAAGATGATTCATTTGTCGGGCTTGAGCATTCGGTCCGAGCAGAATCCCCAGGGGGATATCGGCATCGAGTTCACTGGGCTACGGCCGGGCGAGAAGCTGTATGAGGAATTGCTGATTGGTAACAACGTGGTGGCCACCCGTCATCCGATGATCATGAGTGCCCATGAGGATCATTTGTCATGGGAAGCCCTCAAGGGCGAGTTGACCGCTTTGCTGCGGGCACTGGATGACACGGATTTCGATCGGGTCCGCGAGATATTGCAGGAAGCCGTGAGCGGCTATGCCCCCGAAGGTGAGATCGTCGATTGGCTGCACATCCACCAGCACCGCGGCAGCGCTGACTGACCCTGTTTTGTGCAAACCCGCGCTCCTGTGGGAGCCGCCTCTGGCCGCGAATGCCGCGCCGCGGTCTCCCTGACCCACCGCGATGCCCTGTTCGCGGCCGATGACCGCTCCTACAGGACGACCGCGCTCCCCTGTAGGAGCGGTCCGTGGCCGCGAAAGCCCCGCCGCGATCTCCCTGACCCACCGCGGCGCCCTTTTCGCGGCCGATGACCGCTCCTNTCGCGGCCGATGACCGCTCCTACGGAGGGTCCGCAGGATCTCGCTTGGCCTCCAGGCACTGGTCGACAATCGGCTACGGATCGCCCATCATGCAGCGCTGCCGATACCAGGCCGCACATACCCGAACCAGTCGTTGCCGATAAAATGACCGACATACTTTCCGAACCTGCCGTTCGAGCCGATGTGGTGGATCTTCCCCTCGTCTCGATAGTGGCGCCGTGCTACAACGCTGAAAAGTTTCTCGAAGAGGCGGTGGCCAGCATCTTCGCCCAGGATTATCCGAATTTCGAAGTGATCATCGTCGACGACGGTTCCAGTGACCGCAGCATCGAGATGCTAACCGCGCTGCAGGCGACCTACGACTTTCAGTTGCTGCAGCAAACCAACCAGGGTGTCAGCGCCGCGCTCAACTTCGGCTTGCAGCACGCCCGCGGCAAATACGTGTCCACGCCGGACCTGGACGACATCATGCTCGCCCACTCCCTGCGCGTGCGTGTCGACTATCTCGAACAGAATCCGGAAGTCGGCGCGGTAGGTGCATTGATCACCTACATGGACACCCAGGGCAATGCCCTCAAGGACCAGACGCACACGCGCATCCGCCGCATGGATTTCGCCGACATCCTCGCCAATGCGAGGGTCTGCGGCGCGCCGGTGTCGTTGTACCGCATGGACGTGCTGCGCAAGGCCAAGTTCTACGACCCGGCGATCAAGGTCCAGGATTTCCAGATCACCCTGCGCATTGCCGAGCAGGGCGTCGAGATCCACATGCTGCCGGTGATCGTGACTCGCTACCGGCGCCATCCGCACAACCTCTCGCGCCGCTACAAGACTCTGCTCGAAGCCGACATGCGTGCCATCGAGCCCTATCGTGGGCACCCTGGCTACGAGCGCGGCCGCGCCAAACTGGTCAACAAGGCGTTGAAATACGCGGTGGTGGAAGACAAGAAGGATGCGCTGCGACTGCTGCGCTCCATCCCGCTCAAGCTATGGGACCGCACCACGTTTCGCCGTCTCAAGCGTCTGGTGTTGCATTGGTAAGTAAGGAAATGCGTCGATGAAGTGGTGGGACCGGTTGAAGAAAAGGAAGGTTCGCAAGCACCTCGGGCAGTTCGAGAAGCTGTTTCGTGGGCCCGAGCGAATCCGCATGCGCTACCCCCAGTATGCAATCGGGGTGGGCACCTACGGCATTCCCGACGTGCAGGAATTCGGTGACGACACCACGCTGAAGGTCGGCAACTACACCTCGATCGCCGAAGGCGTGAAGATTCTGCTCGGCGGTGGCCACCGCACCGATTGGGTGTCGTGCTTTCCGTTTCCGTTGATCATCGACGAGGTCAAGGACGTGCCGGGCGCAGCGCCTACCAAAGGCGACGTGATCATCGGCAGCGACTGCTGGCTGTGCGCCAATGTGTTGATTCTGTCCGGTGTGACAGTTGGCCATGGCGCGGTAGTTGCAGCCGGCGCGGTCGTGACCAAGGACATACCGCCCTATGCCGTGGTGGGCGGCAACCCGTGTCGGTTCATCAAGTGGCGTTTCGAAGAAAGCGTGAGGCAGGCACTGCTGGCCTCGGCGTGGTGGGACTGGCCCGTGGCCGAGGTCAAGGCAGTTGCCCATCTGCTGTGTAGCGACGACCTCGAGGGATTTCTGGCCTATGCCCGCAACCGGCAGCCAATAGCTGTGTCTGGCTGAGGTCGTTGGAA
Organism: Pseudomonas sp. CFBP 13719; assembly: GCF_014842095.1. Classification (NCBI taxonomy): domain Bacteria; kingdom Pseudomonadati; phylum Pseudomonadota; class Gammaproteobacteria; order Pseudomonadales; family Pseudomonadaceae; genus Pseudomonas; species Pseudomonas sp. CFBP 13719. Next base: position 170,857 of record NZ_JACYVB010000010.1, read on the forward strand.
GTGTCACGCGCTGACTGGCGCTGCGCACAAGGCCTGAAAGTCATTGGGGTCATGCATTGTTACAATGCGAATGGCCCTGGCGATTGGCTCGGCCGCTCGTCGTACCTAGAGTGCCTACCTTCGCGTAGGCACGGCATCACTTTTTCAGAGCAACGAATATGAACACGTCCACCTCCGACAATCGAAAGCAGCCCCTGGTGTCGGTGATCATCGCCTCGTACAACCATGCGCCGTATATCGAGGCCTCGATCGGCAGCGTGCTGGCGCAGACCTACGCCAACATCGAGTTGCTGGTGGTGGACGATGGCTCGACCGATGGCAGCGTCGAGCTGTTGCGCAAGCTCAGTGCCGAGCATGGTTTCGATCTCCGCGTGCAGGAGAACAAGGGGCTTTCGCGGACGCTGAACGAGTCAGTGGCCCGTTGCCAGGGCAGCCTGGTGGTGCCGTTCGGGTCGGATGACGTGATGTTCGCCCATCGTATTGCCACTCAGGTGGCGTACATGGAAGGCAAGCCCGAGGTGGGCATCTGCTCGGCCAATACCGAGATCATCGATGCGACCGGCAAGGTGATGTGCGAGCGTGAACAGCGCAAGCGCAACGAGCCGTTCCGCCGGCTGGATTTCGACGACATGTTCATGGACCGCAAGCCGGGGCCGACCGCCGCTACGCTGATGTTCCGTCGCGAAGCGCTGGAGAAGGTAGGGGGGTTCGATCCGGAGATTCGCCTGGAAGATGTCTATATCGAATTGGCGGTGACTCGCGCGGGCTACTTCATCGATGTGCTGGGTGAGCCCCTGGCGCAGTACCGCAAGCATGCGACCAACACCTACAAGAATGGCCGCTTCATGGTCGAGAACGTGCTCAAGACCTACGCCGTGTACCGCGAGCACCCGGCGTACGAGCAGGTGCGCTGGCGCTTCCTCAATTCGATGTTCTTGAAGTATGCGCGCAAGGACAAGGGCCTGAGCAAAGAGCTGCTGGGGATGATTCCGGTTCGAGCCTGGAACAGGAAAACCCTGCGCGGCATGATCCGCATGGTGTTCGGCTGAAATCTGCGTAGCCTTTTTCGCGGCCGATGACCGCCCCTACGGGGTGTCGAATCCTTCGTAGGAGCGGCCCGTGGCCGCGAAGGGCGCGCTGCGGTGCATCAGGCAATCCGCATAGCCTTTTT
>NZ_JACYVB010000011.1:0-161515 GCF_014842095.1 Pseudomonas sp. CFBP 13719
TTCGCGGCCACGGGCCGCTCCTACGAAGCTTGCACGATCCCGTAGGAGCGGTCAGCGGCCGCGAAACAGGCGCTGCGGTGCATCAGACAGACTGCGGCGCGCCCTTCGCGGCCACGGACCGCTCCTACGAAGCTTGCACGATCCCGTAGGAGCGGTCATCGGCCGCGAAACAGGCGCTGCGGTGTATCAGGCAGACTGCGGCGCGCCCTTCGCGGCCACGGACCGCTCCTACGAAGCTTGCACGATCCCGTAGGAGCGGTCATCGGCCGCGAAACAGGCACTGCGGTGCTGCTGTCACTCAGCAGCCGGTCAGGCGTTCCACGCGCGCTTCGTTGGGAAAGAACAACGGACGCAGGCGAACGCCGACGCTGTTGCCGATGAACGCTGCGACCAGCCATAGCCAGCCATGCAGGCTGCCAGAGGCGATGCCGCTGAAATACGCACCGATGTTGCAGCCATAAGCCAAGCGCGATCCATACCCCAGCAACAACCCGCCAATCACGGCTGCGACCAGTGACCGACGCGGGATCTTCAGGCTGGGCGCGAAATGCCCGGCCAACCCCGCCGCCAGCAGCGCACCCAGCACGATACCGATGTCCATGACGCTGGTGATGTCTTCCCACACCGGCGCCGCCAGCGCCTTGGCGTTGGCTGCGGTCTGCCAGAACGCCCAACTGCCCACATCCACGCCCAACCCACTGGCCACTTTCGCCCCCCACAGCGCAAACGCCGAAGTGATGCCCCAAGGCCGCCCGGCCAACGCCAGCGTGGCGAAGTTGAGCAGCGCCAGCGCCACGGCACCCCACACCAAGGGCCACGGCCCGCGCAGGAACCTATTCGAACCAGGCGTCGCCCGCGCCTCGGGTGTTTCCAGCGCACCATGCCGACGCCGTTCCAGGCCCACCGTCACCCACGCGATCAGCGCGAACACGCCCAGGCTCAGCAACAGCGCCGGCACCACGCCCAGGCTCTTGACGATCGAGATCGCCGGCAACGATGGCAAGGCAAACCACCAGCCCACATGATGGGTCGCAATCAGCGAGCCACAGATGAAGAACAGCAGGGTCACCAGCATGCGCGCGTTGCCCCCACCGACGGTGAACAGCGTCCCCGACGCACAACCGCCGCCCAACTGCATGCCGATGCCGAAAATGAAGGCACCGAACACCACCGACAAACCGGCGGGCGCGACCAGCCCTACCACCGGCTGGCCGAACAGGCTGCCTGCACCCAGAACCGGGAAGAACAGCAACACCGCCAGCGCCAGCATCACCATCTGCGCACGCAGCCCTGCGCCTCGGCGATCACGGATGAACACCCGCCAGGCAGACGTGAAGCCGAAGGCGGCGTGATAAAGCGTCAGACCCAGGGCCGCACCGACCGCCCACAACAGTACCTGGCGCGAACCCACCGCCGCGGCGAGAAACACCGCGCCGAGCACCAGCAGTGACACCGCCACCAACGGCGCACCCAATGCAGGCCGTGGGGCAACAGAAAAAGTCGAACTCATGGCAGCATCCGAATAGAGAGACAAGACAGCGCAGCAGTATAAAACCTAAAGCCAGGCGTTGATGCGTCTGTGCGACCAGAGCGACTTCAGGCCGCAGGTGATCGGTGCCAGGCACCCGCAGATTTTGTGAACAACCTTCTTGCAACGTTCCCTCGACGCGCCGGTCAGAAACTGTCCAACACCTGCTGAACAAGCCATTTCACTGTATGTAATACCAGATACTTGGCTTCTTCTGTGGATAAGCCTGTGCATAACCAGGGGTATAACCCTGTGGATACCTGTGTGGATAATCTTCACGACGCACTTGGATGCACAGGCTCGTACAAGATGCCAAGATGAGGGTCACGACCCATCGGAGTTCGACCATGTCCGACCTCGCAATTCGTCCTGTCAGCGCAGCCGATCATTCTGCCTGGCTGAACCTCTGGCAGGCCTACCAGCGTTTCTACCAGACCGACATCCCCGAAGCCGTGACCCAGGTCACCTGGCAGCGCATGCTCGACGACACCGAACCCATGCACGCTGCGCTCGCCTGGCGCGACGGCGTGGCGATCGGCATGGTTCACTACATCTATCACCGCTCGTGCTGGACCATTGAAAACTCCTGCTACCTGCAAGACCTGCTGGTGGATGCCTCGGTACGCGGTGGGGGCGTAGGTCGCCAGTTGATCGAGTTCGTCTACGCAACCGCCAAGACCGCCGGCTGCGCCAAGGTGCACTGGCTCACCCACGAAACCAACAGCACTGCCATCGGGCTGTACCGCAATATCGCCGAGCAGCCCGGTTTCATCCAATTTCGCAAGCCACTCTAGGAGCTGCCATGCCTACATCCGCCTCCGCATCCGACTGGAAGCCCGTCAAGGCACCCGTGGCGACCACCATGAACGGTCGCTTCATCCGCCTGGAGAAACTCGATCCCAAGCGCCATGGTGAAGACCTCTGGGAAGCCCTGCAGGGGCCGCAGTCCGACGCGCAGCTGTGGGACTACCTGCCCTACGGCCCGTTCAACGACCTGGAGCTGTTCTACATCTGGCTCGACGGCTATGCCATCAGCAACGATCCGCTGGGCTTCTGCGTGGTCGACCAGCACACCGGCAAAGCCGAAGGCATCCTCAGCCTGATGTCCATCGTGCCGGCGCACGGACGCCTGGAAGTCGGCCACGTGGCCTTTGCCGCCTCCATGCAGCGCACGCCCAAGGGCACCGAGGCGATCTACCTGGCGCTCAAGCTGGCATTCGGTCAGGGCTATCGCCGGGTCGAATGGAAGTGCGACAACGCCAACAAACGTTCGCGCCGCGCCGCCGAACGCGTCGGTTTCAGCCTCGAAGGCGTGTTCCGCCAGCACATGGTGGTCAAGGGTCGCAACCGTGACACGGCGTACTTTTCCATCACCCACACTGAGTGGCCGGCAATCGAGGGCGCGTTCGAGGGCTGGCTGGCGGTGGAAAACCAGCCTTCCTCCGGCCAGCGCAAATCCTTGGAACAGTTTCGTGTCGCCGTGTAAATAATTCTGTAAAGACCAGAGGCTATACAGGACGACCTCACTGCAACCAGGTCGTCCGCTCATGCCGTACTCTCCGCACCGTCTTGCCCTTGCCATCGCTCTGCTCGCTCTGGGCACGCCGGTGTCGGCGGTTTTCGCCAAAGACCTGCAGATCGTTACTACCACCCAGGCAACTCAAAGCCTCAGCGATACCGATCGCCTGACCGTGAGCAAGGGCGGGAGCATCACGGCCAGTGCCGAGGCAATCAAGCTCAAGGGTTCGGCGCCGGGCACCGGCGTGGTTGTGGATAACTCAGGTCGACTGATCTCCACCGCCGATCGGGCGATCGACAGCTCCAGCAACGGCGCCGTGCGCAACTACACGGTGATCAATCGCGCCGGTGCGCTGATTCAAGGCTCGTCCGATGCCTTTCGCATCAAGGAAGATTTCAGCCGTGGCACCATTGTCATCGACAACAGTGGCACGCTGCGCTCGCTGAACAAGCGCGCCATCGATCTGGAAGCCCTGGAAAGCGCTGGCATTGCCACCACCCTCGACAACCGCGCCGGCGGGTTGATCCGCAGCGAAAAGAACGACGCGATGAAAACCGGCATCAATGCCACGATCATCAACCACGGCGAGATATCCACAGGCGACACCCTCAGCCTCGACGACAAGTACGACGGTATCGACGTGGCCGCAGCTACTGGCGTGTCCGTGTACAACCATGGCTTGATCAGCGGCGGCCGCCACGGCCTTACCACGGACGAAGGCGCACTGCTGTACAACGAAGGCACGCTGATCGGCCGCAATGGCTCGGGCTACGGTTCGGACGGCAACGGCACGGTGATCAACCACGGCCTGATCTCCGGCGATGTGTCCGGGCTGCAGCCAGTGGGCGACGGCGACGGCGTGGACATCGACTACATCGGCCATATCGAAAACTACGGCACCATTCGCGGCACCGGCGCATCCGGTGCCAAGCCAGGCGATCCCCTCAATGCCAGCGAAGGCATCGCCATGGGTGGCGGTTATATCTTCAATGCGGCAGGCGCCACCATCAGCGGCGCCGACAATGCCATCCTGATCGATGATGGCAGCAATGGCTCGGCCCATGGCGCCACTTATCTGGAGAACCATGGCAGCATCAGCGGGCTCAACGGCTTCGGCGTGCAGCTCAATGGCGAGTTCGCCGACACCGTGATCAACGCCGGCTCCATCAGCGGCAGCAATGGACAGGCACTGCAAATGGGCGCAGGCGATGACGACTTGACCGTACGCAGCGGTGGTCGCTTCAACGGCATGGTCGACGGCGGCAGCGGCCGCGATCGTGTGACCCTGCAAGGCAATGCCGGCGGCAGTTTCGGCAACAGCCGCCACTTCGAAACCCTGGACGTGCAGAGCGGCACCTGGACCCTTACCAGCATCGGTGATTTCAGCGCCGACAGCCGCATTGCCAACGGCGCCACGTTGATCAACCAGGGCAGTATTGCCGGCAACCTCAGCGTTGACCCGGGCGGGGTCTACGCCGGCGGTGGCGCAGTAGGCAACCTGCGCGTGAACGGGACCTTGTCGAGCAACAGCCAGCTGGGCACTGCCCTGGTCAACGGCGACCTGACCCTGGCACGCGGCGCAACCCTGGCGTATGGGGTGAATGCCGATGGCAGCAGTGCGCCGCTGCAGGTCGCAGGCGCGGCCAATCTCGACGGCGCCACCTTGGCCGTTGTCCCGAACAGTGGCGAATACCCCTGGCAGAGCCGCTACACCGTGCTGCACGCGGGCAGCGTGAACGGTCGCTTCGGTACGGTGACGAGTGACTACGCGTTTCTGACCCCGACCCTGAGCTACAGCGCGACCACGGTCGACCTCGACTACACCCGCAACGACATCGCCTTCGCCGACTTCGCCAGCACCACCAATGGCGGCAATGCCGCCCGCAGTCTGGCCGCAGCAAGCAGCGGCACCTTGTACAACGCCCTGCTCGGCACCAGCACCGCCAGCGCAGGGGCGGCCCTCGAGCAACTGGCCGGCAGCAGCAACGCCAATCTGGCTGCCGCAACCCTGGCCGGTACCACCCAGGTCGGCAGCAGCATATTGTCAGCCATGCGCCAGATGGGCAGCGGCAGCGGCTTGCTGGTGGGCCTGGGCGCACAAGACACGCCGGTGCTGGCAGCCAGCGGCATCCCCGATCAGGCCCGCAACCTCAACGACCCGAACGCACGAGGCCGCGTCTGGGTGCAGGCCCTGGGCAGCTACGGCAAGCTCGATGGCGAGCACGGCAGCGATGGCCTCGAACAGCGGACTTCGGGCGCCGTGCTGGGCACCGACTGGGCACTGACACCGGACTGGCGCGTGGGCCTGCTGGGCGGTTATTCACGTACCGACCTGGACGCGTCCGGCGTGGACGGCAAAATCGACAGCTGGCACGCAGGCATCTATGCCATGCGCCAGAGCGGTCCGCTGGCCCTGCGCCTGGGTGCCGCCTACAGCCGGCATGATGGCAACAGCAAGCGCAGTGTCGACTTCGCCGGTTTCAGCGACCGTTTGCGCGGCGACTACGACGCCGACAGCCAGCAAGCTTTCGCCGAACTGGGCTACGACCTGGGCAGCGGTCGTCTCAGCGCCGAACCCTTCGCCAACCTGGGCTATCAGCGCTACAGCCGCGACAGCTACCGCGAAAAAGGCGGGGCCGCCGCGCTCGCCGTGGACGCACAGACACAGGACAACTTCACCAGCACTTTCGGCGTGCGCCTGGCTCACTTGAGCCAACTGGACAACGGCATGAGCCTGACGCCGCGCGGCAGCCTGGGCTGGCGTCATGCTTATGGAGACGTCGACAACAGCACGCGGCAGGCTCTTGCCAGTGGCGGCAACGCGTTCAGTGTCGAAGGCAGCGCACTGGATCGCGACAGCCTGATGGTCGAAGCCGGCCTGGACCTGGGTGTCAGTGCGCGGCACAGTATCGGCATCGGTTACACGGGCGAGCTGGGTAGCAACAGTCGCAACCATGCCGTGGTCGGCCAGTGGCAAATGCGTTTCTGATCCATGTCGGGGCTGCCGGGTGGACAAAAAAAAGGGGGCCACCCGGCCCCCAGAGGAAAACCTTGAAACCTGAGGTCAGCCCTCGATCTCGATCAGTATCTCGCCGGGGTTCACGCGGTCGCCCTTGGCTACGTGGATCGCCGTGACCTTGCCTGCCACACCGGCCTGGACCTCGGTTTCCATCTTCATCGCCTCGGTGATCAACAGCGCCTGGCCGGCCTTGACCGAGTCACCCAGCTTGACCAGCACATCGACGATATTGCCAGGCATGGCGGTGCTGACATGGCCCGGTTCGCTGGCCTGCTTGCGTTTGCCGATACCGCCGCCGACGAACTCGTTCAAGGGCTCGAACACCACCTCTTCAGGCATGCCGTCGATGGACAGGTAGAAGTGCCGCTTGCCTTCGGCCTTGACCCCGACACCGGTGATGTCGACTCGATAGCTCTCGCCGTGCACATCGATGACGAACTCGGTCGGTACGCCCTCGCCGCTGCGCGCAGCCTGGGTGCCCGCTTCAGGAATCGGCAGCAGCACCTCGGGTACCAGGGTCCCGGCGGCGCGCTCCTCGAGGAACTTGCGGCCGATGTCGGGAAACATGGCGAAGGTCAGCACATCTTCCTCGGACGTAGCCAGTTCGCCGATGTCCTTGCGCAGCTTGTCCATCTCGGGCTTGAGCAGGTCGGCGGGACGCACATCGATGACGTCTTCGCTGCCAATGGCCTGCCGACGCAGCTTTTCGTCGACCTGGCCCGGGGCTTGGCCATAGCCGCCTTGCAGGTACAACTTCACTTCGTTGGTGATGGTCTTGTAGCGCTCGCCGGCCAATACGTTGAAGAACGCCTGGGTACCGACGATCTGCGAGGTAGGCGTTACCAATGGTGGGAAGCCGAGGTCTTCGCGCACCTTGGGGATCTCGGCCAGCACCTCGTTCATGCGGTTCAGCGCGCCCTGCTCCTTGAGCTGGTTGGCCAGGTTGGAAATCATCCCGCCGGGCACCTGGTTGACCTGCACGCGGGTATCGACCGCGGTGAATTCGCTTTCGAACTGGTGGTACTTCTTGCGCACGGCGTAGAAATACAGGCCGATTTCCTGCAGCAGTTCCAGGCTCAGGCCGGTATCGAATTCGCTGCCCTTGAGCGCCGCGACCATCGACTCGGTGCCCGGATGGCTGGTGCCCCAGGCGAAGCTCGAGATGGCGGTGTCGATATGATCGGCGCCATTTTCCACGGCCTTGAGCTGGCACATCGCGGCCAGGCCGGCCGTGTCGTGGCTGTGGATGAACACCGGCAGCGACTGCTCGGCCTTCAACGCCCTGACCAGTTCGCCGGTCGCATAAGGCGTCAGCAGGCCCGCCATGTCCTTGATCGCCACCGAGTCGCAGCCCATGGCTTCCATCTGTTTGGCCTGGGCCACGAACGCGGCCACGGTATGCACCGGGCTGGTGGTATAGGCGATGGTGCCCTGGGCGTGTTTGCCGGCTGCCTTAACGGCCTCGATGGCCACGCGCAGGTTACGCACGTCGTTCATGGCATCGAAGATGCGGAACACGTCGATACCGTTGTCGGCCGCCTTGGCCACGAAGGCCCGCACCACGTCATCGCTGTAATGCCGGTAGCCGAGCAGGTTCTGCCCGCGCAGGAGCATCTGCAGACGCGTGTTCGGCAGTGCCTCGCGCAGCTTGCGCAGGCGTTCCCATGGGTCTTCCTTGAGAAAGCGCACGCAGGCATCGAAGGTGGCGCCGCCCCATACTTCCAGCGACCAGTAACCCACCCGGTCGAGCTTGTCGCAGATAGGCAGCATGTCTTCGGTGCGCATGCGCGTTGCCAGCAAGGACTGATGGGCGTCGCGCAGGATGGTGTCGGTAACGAATATTCGCTTGGAAACGGGCGTATTGGACATTGTTGTGTTCCTCACAGGCCGGCGTGGGCGGCGATGGCGGCGGCGATGGCCAGGGCCAGCTCTTCGGGTTTGCGCTTGATCGAGTACTGGGTCAGCTCGGGGTGGCTGTCGACGAAACTGGTGTTGAACTGGCCACTGCGAAACTCGGGGTTGCGCAGGATTTCCTGGTAGTACGCCGCGGTGGTCTTGATGCCTTGCAGGCGCATGTCATCCAGCGCCCGCAGGCCACGGTCCATGGCCTCTTCCCAGGTCAGCGCCCAGACCACCAGCTTCAGGCACATGGAGTCGTAGAACGGCGGAATGGTGTAGCCGGTGTAGATCGCCGTGTCGGTGCGTACGCCCGGCCCACCGGGCGCGTAGTAGCGGGTGATCTTGCCGAAGCTGGGCAGGAAATTGTTCTTCGGGTCCTCGGCATTGATGCGGAACTGCAGGGCAAAGCCACGGTGCACGATGTCTTCCTGCTTCACCGAAAGCGCAAGCCCCGAAGCAATGCGAATCTGCTCGCGAACGATGTCGATGCCGGTGATTTCCTCGGTGATGGTGTGTTCCACCTGCACCCGGGTGTTCATCTCCATGAAATACACCTCGCCCTCGGCGAGCAGGAATTCCACGGTGCCGGCGTTCTCGTAACCCACCGCCTTGGCCGCACGCACCGACAGGTCGCCGATGTAGGCGCGCTGCTCGGGGGTCAGTTGCGGGCTGGGCGCGATCTCGATGAGCTTCTGGTTGCGCCGCTGGATCGAACAATCGCGCTCGAACAGGTGCACCACATTGCCGAAGCTGTCACCCAGGATCTGCGCTTCGATGTGCTTGGGATTGACGATGCATTTTTCCAGGAACACTTCGGCCGAACCGAAGGCCTTGGTCGCTTCGGAAATCACCCGCGGGAAAGCCTGCTCCAGCTCCTCGCGGCTGTTGCAGCGACGAATGCCGCGCCCGCCGCCACCGGAAGTGGCCTTGAGCATCACCGGGTAGCCGATGCGTTCGCCCTCCTCCAGCGCTTCGCGGATGTCGGCCACGTTGCCCTCGGTGCCGGGCGTGACCGGCACGCCCGCCTTGATCATGCTGCGCCGGGCTTCGGTCTTGTCGCCCATGCGGCGGATGACCTCGGCCGACGGACCGATGAACTTCACCCCGCGCTCGGCGCAGATATCTGCCAGCTCGGCGTTCTCGGAAAGAAAGCCATAGCCCGGGTGCAAGGCATCACAGCCGGTTTCCACCGCCAGGTTCACCAGCTTGCGTGGGTTCAGGTAACCGGCCAGGGGCTCGGCACCGATGCTGTGGGCTTCGTCGGCGCGCTTGACGTGCAACGCGTGACGATCGGCTTCGGAATAGATCGCGACCGAACGAATGCCCATTTCGGCGCAGGCTCGTACGATACGTACGGCAATCTCACCTCGGTTGGCGATCAGGATCTTTTTTATCACTTGGAATTTCCTCGACCGATGAATCCATTCAGGTCGGTGCGTGGCCGACCCTTTGGGTAACCAGTTGTTTCCTGGTCGCCCCTGCAAGCTAGCGCGGCATGAAGATTAATAAAAATAAATCTTTGTTAGGTTACATATTAGCCAAAGCTTATAGTTGATGGACTGCCCACCGTAAATCGGATTGAAAAATGCGTAAGTCATTGATGCGCTTGACGTTGCGTCAGATGCAAGTGTTCAACGAAGTGTGCGACCTGCGCTCCTACAGCCGTGCGGCGGAAGAAATGTCGCTGACCCAACCGGCGGTCAGCCTGCAGATTCGTCAGCTGGAAGAACTGGTGGGTCAGCCGCTGTTCGACTACGTGGGCAAGAAGCTCTACCTGACCGAGGCAGCCGAAGCGCTGCAGGCCGCCAGCCGGGACATCTTCGGCCGCCTGGAAAACCTCGACATGCAGCTCTCCGACCTGCAGGGCTCGCTGCAGGGGCAGCTCAAGCTGGCGGTCGAATCCAGTGCCAAATATTTCACGCCGCACCTGTTCGCTGCCTTTCGCACGCTGCATCCGGAAGTCAATCTGCAGCTCACGGTGGTCAACCGTGCGCAGGTGATTCGGCGTTTGAGCGACAACCGCGACGACGTGACCATAATGTCGATGGTGCCGCAGGACATGGGGCTGGACTTCATGCCCTTCCTCAACAACCCGATCGTGGCGGTGGCGCCGCCCGAGCACCCGCTGTGCCGGGCGCAACGAGTGAACCTGCAGGACCTGCAAGCCTATACCTTGCTGGTACGCGAACAGGGCTCGGGCACGCGACGAGCGTGCGAGGAATATTTCAAGGAGAAGCGCGTGCATTTCGCGCAGACGCTGGAGGTGTCTTCTGCCGAGGCTCAGCGCGAATGCGTGATTGCAGGGCTGGGCCTCGCACTGCTGACACGCCACGCCGTCGCCAGGGAGTTATCCACAGGCACGCTGCGTGAGTTGCGTGTGGAAGAGCTGCCGTTGCAGCGCAGTTGGTGCGTGGTACAAGCCAAGGCACGGCGTCAGTCGCCAGTGGCATTGGCCTTCGCCGCATTCATCCGCGCCGAACGTGCGCAGATCACGGCGCTGGTCGAGCGCTTTGCCGGGAACCCGCCGATGCCGCCTGCCAATAATTGAGCTCGGCATCGTCGCCGATTTCCTGGAGCAAGCGACGCTGCTCGGAATAGCTCTCGATCGCGCGGCGAAACTCCATGCGGCGCTGATCCTCCTGCTGGCGTTTGGTACGGGTAGCGCTGTTGCCCTGCGGTTGCGAGCCATCGAAGTAACGAGCCATTGCGTGTCTCCCAGTTCGAGTTCGGGAGTACAGGGTGGCGTGGCTATGTGAAGGTTTGGCGACGAGGCGGTGAACATCGGGTTAAACCCGAAGCGGCCGCTCAGTCCTCGTGGGCCTCGTGGGCCTTCAAAGACTTGGGCGACAGGCGCAGGCTGCGCAGACTGCGCTTGACGCTCTTCAAGTGATTGACCAGGTCTGGGCCGCGGGCCATTGCCACGCCCATGGCCAGCACGTCGATCACCACCAGGTGGGCGATGCGTGAAGCCAGGGGGGTGTAGATCTCGGTGTCTTCATGCACGTCGACCGCCAGGTTGACCGTCGCCAGTTCCGCCAGCGGCGTCTGCCCCGGGCACAGCGAAATCAGGGTGGCGCCGGTTTCACGCACCAGGTTGGCGGTGATCAGCAGGTCCTTGGAGCGCCCGGATTGGGAGATGCACACGGCCACGTCGGTTGGCTTCAGGGTCACCGCCGACATGGCCTGCATGTGCGGATCCGAGTACGCCGCCGCCGTCAGCAGCAGGCGGAAGAACTTGTGCTGGGCATCGGCCGCCACCGCACCCGATGCGCCGAACCCGTAGAACTCGACCCGCTGCGCGGTGACCATGGCGCTGATCGCCCGCTGCAAGGCCTCGGGATCAAGCTTCTCACGCACCTCCATCAGGGTGTGCAGGGTGGTGTCGAAGATTTTCAGGCTGTAGTCGGCCACCGAATCGTCTTCGTGGATGGCGAACTGACCGAAGCTCGCTCCCGCCGCCAGGCTTTGCGCCAGCTTGAGCTTGAGGTCCTGAAAACCGGTGCAGCCGATCGCCCGGCAGAAGCGCACGATGGTCGGCTCGCTGATGCCCACGCTGTGAGCCAGGTCGGCCATTGAGCTGTGCATCACCGCCGCAGGGTCCAGCAGCACATGCTCGGCAACCTTGAGTTCGGATTTGCGCAGCAGGTGGCGAGACTGGTCGATGTGTTGCAGCAGGTTCAAGGGACAGCTTCCGCTAAAGGGGTCGAAGGGCCGGGATGTAGCTGACCTGCAGTTATACTACAGGCCTCTGTGATCGCCCAGTTAAACGTCTCAGCAAGGGTAATCGGCTGCCGATCCTGGCGCTTTGCGAATGCCGTTGGCATCAGGCGAATCTTACCCCTGCACCCCCTCGCCCAAGCTAGGGGCTGTAACCGATGCGCGCAGAGACGTCCGTCAGCAGAACAATGGTCTGGTGAATTTCACCTCGAGCATTTCGCACACCGATCAGTTGCAACCATTGACGATACTGCTCCCCATCCAGTCGCGTCTCCGTGAGCACTCCCTGCCATGCGCCCTCGGCGTCCATGGCGTGCTGGATGGATGTCGCGCACCGACGTGCATCGCGGCTGCAAGGCAGTTGCAACCAGGCTCGGCCGCACACCTGATCTGCCGCCAGACCGGTTATGCGGCTGAATGCCGGATTCGACGTCAACACCTTGTACTGGGCATCGAGTACCAGGATGCCTTCACTCGAGTTGTCGAACACCAACCCTGCCAACTGCAACTGGCCGCTCAACACGATGTCGCGGCTGGCATCGCGGCGGGTACCGACCATGCGCAGGACACTGCCATCCGCCGCACGCTCCACGGCCCGACCGTGGTCTTCGATCCACAACCAGTGGCCTTCGTGGTGGCGGATGCGGTACTGCACCAGGTAGTCGTCGCTGCGCCCTTTGAGGTGGTCGATCATGGCGCGCTTCACCCGCGGCACGTCCTCCGGGTGCATGCGGGGGCGCAGTTGCTTGAGCATTGCCTGCATGAATTCCGGTTCCAGGCCGAACAACTCCTTGAGTTGAGTGTGGTAGACCTCGTCGGTGCTCAGGTTCCAGTCCCAAAGCCCCAAACCGCTCGCCTCCAGGGCCAGGGCCAGACGCTGCTCGCTCTTGCCGAGCGCCCGATTGGCCTGATCCAGTTCACGACTGCGCTGCTGCACGCGATTTTCAAGCTGCGCATGGGCTTGAGCCAATTGCTGCTGGGCCTCGCGACGCTGGCCCACCTCGGTGGTCAGGGCCTGGTTCAAGCGCTCGCTGCGGCTTTGCGCCAACTGCAGGGTTTCGATCAGTTCCTGATTGCGGAAGCGCCGCAACAGGCTGCGGTTGGTCAAGCGGTTGACCTGCCAGGCCACCACCAGCAACGCGCCCAGAAAGATCAGCCCGAACCAGCCCCAGCCGCGCTGGGCGCCATCGTTCCATACGAACAGGTAGGCGGTGGGCGGCAGCAGGCACGGCAGGGTATAGGCAAGAAAGGCCGGCAGGCTGACGGCGTAGGCGACGCTGGCTGAGAGCGTCGCCGCGCCAAGCAGGCCGAACACCCAGGCCTGTTGAATGAGGTTGTCCTCCGAGACCAGGGCAATGGCCGCCGCTGCCAGCGTTGCGCCGCTGACGGCCGAACCGACGATGAACATGCGCCGCCAGTGCCCCTGCGCCTGCCGATCGGGCATGGCCGCATCGAACGCCGCCACTTGGATGACCCGTCCGGCCACCAGCAGCAACAGCCACAATAACCCGATGCTGACCCCCAGGTAATGCTGCGGAGTCCATAGTAGCCAGGCGCACAGGCCGCCGTTGAGCAGCATCAGCAAGGTCGGCAGCAACGAGCCCTGGTACAGCAGGCGCGTTCGCTCGGCGGCCAATTGCGCGGCGTAGCGCTCCTGCAGGGCCTGCTGCTCCAGGGGCGAGTCCAGCGGGTTGAGGTTCGGCGTCATGGGCAATGTGCTTGTCGTGAGGTGCCATCCGTCGAGTCAGAATACACAAGCACAGGCGGCGCACATGCACCTTATGTCCGACTCTGGGGGTATTTGCTCCAAGACGCGCAACTCTTGTTTGCCCCAACTCCACCGCGCACCCTAAAATGCCCGGATGCGCGATGACCTCTCCCTTCTGCTGAACTCCCTCAACGATGCCCAACGCCAGGCCGTAGCGGCCTCCGTTGGCCGTCAGTTGGTCCTGGCCGGTGCTGGTTCCGGTAAAACCCGAGTGCTGGTGCACCGTATCGCCTGGTTGATCCAGGTCGAGAACGCTTCGCCCCACTCTCTGCTGTCGGTGACGTTCACCAACAAGGCGGCCGCCGAGATGCGCCAGCGCATCGAGCAGCTGATGGGCATCAATCCGGCCGGCATGTGGGTCGGCACCTTCCACGGCCTGGCGCACCGCCTGCTGCGCGCGCACTGGCAGGAAGCCAACCTGAACCAGAACTTCCAGATTCTCGACAGCGACGACCAGCAACGCCTGGTCAAGCGGGTCATGCGCGAGCTGGGCCTGGACGAGCAGAAGTGGCCGGTGCGCCAGGCGCAGTGGTTCATCAACGGGCAGAAGGACGAGGGTTTGCGCCCGCAGCACATCCAGCCCGGTGGCGACCTGTTCCTGGCGACCATGCGCTCGATCTATGAAGCCTACGAGGCGGCCTGCGCGCGGGCCGGCGTGATCGACTTCTCCGAGCTGCTGCTGCGTGCCCTTGACCTGTGGCGCGACAATCCCGGCCTGCTGGCGCACTACCAGCGCCGTTTCCGCCATGTGCTGGTCGACGAATTCCAGGACACCAACGCCGTGCAATACGCCTGGCTGCGGTTGCTGGCTCAAGGTGGCGACAGCCTGATGGTGGTAGGCGACGACGACCAGTCGATCTACGGCTGGCGCGGCGCCAAGATCGAGAACATTCACCAGTATTCCGCCGACTTCCCGGATTCGCAGCTGATTCGTCTGGAACAGAACTACCGCTCCACCGCCGGCATCCTCAAGGCTGCCAACGCCCTGATCGCCAACAACAGCGGGCGACTGGGCAAGGAGCTGTGGACCGATGGCGGCGATGGCGAGCCGATCAGCCTGTACGCCGCGTTCAACGAACACGACGAGGCGCGCTATGTGGTCGAAACCATCGAGAGCGCGCTCAAGACCGGCCTGGCGCGCAGCGACATCGCCATTCTCTACCGTTCCAACGCCCAGTCGCGGGTGCTGGAAGAAGCGCTGTTGCGCGAGCGTATCCCTTATCGCATCTATGGCGGACAGCGCTTCTTCGAGCGCGCCGAAATCAAGAACGCCATGGCGTACCTGCGCCTGCTCGAAGGGCGCGGCAACGATGCCGCCCTGGAGCGGGTGATCAACGTCCCGCCACGCGGCCTGGGCGAGAAGACCATCGAAGCCATCCGTCAGCATGCCCGTCATGGCGAAGTGTCGATGTGGGAAGCCGGCCGCCAGCTGGTGGCCAACAAGGGCCTGACCGGGCGTGCCGCCAATGCCCTGAGTGCCTTCATCGAGCTGATCGAAAACCTCGCCGCCAAGGTCATGCAGATGCCGTTGCACCTGATGACCCAGACCGTCATCGAGCAGTCCGGCCTGATCATCTACCACCAGGAAGAAAAGGGCGAAAAAGGCCAGGCACGGGTGGAAAACCTCGAGGAACTGGTCAGCGCTGCGCGCAACTTCGAAAACGGCGAGGCAGAAGCCGATCTGACGCCGCTGGCGGCATTCCTGGGCCATGCCTCGCTCGAGGCCGGCGACACCCAGGCCGAGGAGCACGAGGACAGCGTGCAGCTGATGACCCTGCACAGCGCCAAGGGCCTCGAGTTTCCCTACGTGTTCCTGGTGGGCATGGAAGAAGGCCTGTTCCCGCACAAGATGAGCCTGGAAGAGCCAGGCCGTCTCGAAGAGGAGCGGCGGCTGGCCTATGTCGGCATCACCCGGGCCATGCAGCAGTTGGTGATGACCTACGCCGAGACCCGCCGCCTCTACGGCAGCGAAACCTACAACAAGGTGTCGCGCTTCGTGCGCGAGGTGCCCGCCGGGCTGATCCAGGAAGTGCGCCTGTCCAACAGCGTGAGTCGTCCCTTCGGCGGTGGCCAGGCGCAGAACTCGAGCAGCCTGTTCGGTGCGGCCAACATTCCGGAAACCCAGTTCAATCTGGGCCAGCGCGTGCAGCATTCGGTGTTTGGCGAAGGCGTGATCCTCAACTTCGAAGGCTCCGGCGCGCAGGCGCGGGTGCAGGTCAACTTCGCCGAGGGCAGCAAGTGGCTGATGCTCGGTTACGCAAAGCTCGAAGCCGTGTAGTCATTTGCCTCCAGGCTTTTTCGCGGCGTTCGGCCGCCGCGAAAGCGCTTGAGCTGCGGGCGCCAAAGGCAACGAATTTTCCTACGCTGCATTTCACATTTACGCAAAAGCTCGAAACATGTTGTCACTAGCTATGTACAGCACACCTGTGCAACATGACTCGCGTGCAATCCACCTAACGGAATGAACCTATGCAACGTTTTCTCAGCATGGCCCTGGCCCTGTGCATCGGCCTGACCATGAGCCTCGATGCCAGTGCCAAACGCTTCGGCGGCGGCAAGAGCATGGGCGCAGCCCCGACTCACCAGACTCGCCAGGCCGCGCCCACCACCCCAGGTGCCGCAGCCGCCGTCCCGGGCCGTGCAGCCCCTGCCGCCAGCGGTGCTTCGCGCTGGTTGGGCCCTCTGGCCGGCCTCGCCGCCGGTGGCCTGCTGGCGTCCATGTTCATGGGCGACGGCTTCCAGGGCATGCAGATCTTCGACTTCCTGATCATGGCGGTCATCGCCTTCCTGATCTTCCGCTTCATCGCCGCTCGCCGTCGCAAGCAGCAGCAAGGCCCGCAAATGGCCGGCGCCGGTGCTCCGTACCAGCGTGAAGCGATCGGCCAGGCACCTGCCCAACCGTCGATCTTCGGTGGCGCAAGCGGTGCTTCCGCAGCCCGTCCGGTGATCAACGCGCCGGCCTGGTTCAACGAAGAAAGCTTCCTGAACGCTGCACGCAGCCACTTCCAGTCGCTGCAGCAGCACTGGGACGCGAACGAGATGGACAAGATCGCCGAGTTCGTCACTCCGCAGATGCTGCAGTCGTTGAAGCAGGAACGTGCCGAGTTGGGTGATGGCTTCCAGTCCACCTACATCGACGACCTGCAAGTGCAGCTGGAAGGTGTCGATGACCGCGCCGAGAAAACCATCGCTACCCTGACATTCGTCGGCGTATCGAAGACCTCGCGCTTCGACAAGGGCGAACCCTTCAGCGAAAGCTGGAACATGGAACGCGCCCAGGGCGAAAACCAGCCATGGCTGGTCGCGGGTATCCGCCAGAACTGATACACGTCACGCTTTGCGAAGCCCCGGCCCTGGTCGGGGCTTTTGCATTTTGAACGTTGCATCCATTTCCAGCTAAGGTATAAACCGCAGCGCGTATTCTGGTCAGAGGAAAACATCGTGGAAGAAGTGATCGAGCAGCTCCGAGAAGCCAACGAACCGGTACCGGTTCCCCTGGAACTGCCAGACGAAGACCTGCTGGTCGAGATCGAAGAGCAGTTGTTCATCAATATCCCGTTCGTGTTCAAGGAGTATCTGCTCACCGTCAGCGACGTCGTGTATGGCAGCCTGGAACCGGTCACCGTGACCGATCCGCAATCGCACACCTATCTGCCGGAGGTCGCCGCCAGCGCTTGGGACATCGGCGTACCACGCGAGCTGATCCCGATCTGTCAGGACGGCGAGGACTACTACTGCGTCGAAGAGGACGGTACCGTGGTGCTCTGGTCGGGCGAAGAAGAGCTGGTGACCGAAGAAAGCTGGGAGTCGGTCTGGCACTGGGTGCGAGACGTCTGGCTGGAAAGCTGATCGGTAGAGGCAGGTGTGACCTTTTCACAGCGCGATGGCGCGCCGCCAACCCTGTGGGAGCGGGTTTTACCCGCGAAGAGGCCAGACCTGCCTAGCCAAATTCAATGCTCGACGTTGTTATCCAAGGTTTCCAGCAAAGCCACCTGCATCCGCGTATGCACGCGGATGAACCAGCGCCACAACACCGCCACCACTGCAGCTGCAACCACCGCAATCAGCAGCAGCAATTCCATGGTCGGCAATATGCTCGCCGAGAGTGCCGCCAGCAGCACGAAGATCACCAGCAGCGACAACAGCGGAATGACTTCGGCAATGACGCGCCGCACCCGCTGGGTATGCCTGCCTGCCATTTCGGGCTTCACCCCCATTTCCGCCAGTAGCATCGAGAGTGCCTTGAGCTTGCGATAGGCGGCGATCAAGAACGGCAGCGACAGCAGCAAGGCTGCACCCCAGATCAGCGCCTTCTGCCCGCCCGGCTCGGCCACCCAGGTGGTCAGGTAACCGCCGATACGCTCGGCAAAATACGCGCCGGCCAGAAAGATACCGATCACCAGCGCCAGGTTGACCCCCACCTGCAGGAGGATCTTGCGGATCATCGACGCCAGCATGGCGCCCTGCCCGCGCGGCTGGATGCTGCGCAGCCATTCCCCGTACATGCCCAGCACCCGTGCGACGCGCTGCGGCACGATGGCGCCGAGGCGATGGGACAAGGGGTCGGCTGCCCGGATCAGGTACGGCGTGGACAACGTCGTCAGCACCGACACGGCCACGGCAACGGGGTAGAGAAAATCGCTGGTGACCTGCAGGGTCATGCCCAGCGCGGCGATGATGAACGAGAACTCGCCGATCTGCGAAAGGCCCATGCCTACCCGCAGTGACGTCTTGCCATCGTTGCCGGCAATGAATGCACCCAACCCGCAAGAGACGATCTTGCCGAGCACCACGGCCACGGTGATGACTGCAATCGGCCAGGCATAGTCGAGCAGAATGGCGGGGTCGAGCATGAGGCCGATGGCAACGAAGAAGATCGCACTGAACATGTCACGGATGGGTTCGATCAGACGCTCGATCTTTAGCAATTGCCGCGATTCGGCCATGATCGCCCCGATCAGGAAGGCCCCCAGCACCATGCTGTATTCAAGCTTGACCACCAGCAGGCAAAAGCCGAAGCACAGGCCCAGCACTGTCACCAGGAGCATCTCGTTGCTCTCGAAGGTGGCCACATAGGCCAGCAGACGCGGCACCACCAGGATGCCCACGACCAGCGCAATCACCATGAACAGCGAGAGCTTGCCGACCGTCGAGAACACTTCGCCCGAACTGACCGCGCCGCTGACGGCGATCCCCGACAGCAGCGCGATGATGCCGATACCCAGAATATCCTCGACGATCAGCACGCCGAAGATCAGCTGAGCGAAGCGCTCGTTCTTCATCTTCAGGTCGTTGAGCGCCTTGACGATGATGGTGGTGGAGGAAATGGCCAGGATAGCCCCGAGGAACAGCGAGTCCATGGTGCCCCAATCGAACCAGCGGCCGATTTCGTAGCCGATCCAGATCATCAGCACGATTTCCAGGAACGCAGCGATAAAGGCCGTGGCACCGACCTTGAACAGTTTGCGCAGGCTGAATTCCAGGCCCAGGCTGAACATCAGAAAGATAACGCCCAGTTCGGCCAGGGTCTTGATGGTGTCTTCGTCGTGGATCAAGCCGAACGGCGGGGTGTGGGGGCCGATGATGAAGCCGGCGACGATGTAGCCCAGCACCACGGGTTGCCGCAGCCGATGGAACAGAATCGTCACCACGCCGGCCACCAGCATGATCACCGCCAGGTCCTGGATAAAACTGATGGCATGCACGGTGATAGCCTCCATTGCTATTCAGAATTGCTGTACCAATTGTTTCAGAAAGGCAGATTAACACCGGCCATTGCAAGCAAACGTCGATGCAATATGCGGAAACAGATCGCCGCTATGCCCTGCCTAATGGCACGATAGACGTGACGAAGCCCCTGCGTTCAACGTCCGCCTCTGGATGGGACCCGTTGAAAGCGGCAAACGCCAGAATAGGCGACGCCCTTGCACTTCTGCCAACCAACCGTGAGTTCACTATGGAACCTGGAAACGCCCAGCTGTCGATGACGGTGCTGATGACCCCCGACATGGCCAATTTTTCCGGCAATGTGCACGGAGGAACGCTGCTCAAATACCTCGACGAAGTGGCTTACGCCTGTGCCAGCCGCTATGCCGGCCGGTATGTGGTGACCTTGTCGGTGGATCAGGTGATCTTCCGCGAGCCGGTGCATGTCGGCGAACTGGTGACGTTCCTGGCCTCGGTCAATTACACCGGCAATACCTCGATGGAAGTGGGTATCAAGGTGGTCACCGAGAACATTCGCGAGCGTTCGGTGCGCCACACCAACAGCTGTTTCTTCACCATGGTAGCGGTGGATGACCAGCGCAAGCCTGCCAGCGTGCCGCCCCTGCAGCCGCAGGATGCCGAAGGCACGCGGCGCTTCATCCAGGCGCAGCAACGCCGGCAGATTCGCCAGGAGCTGGAAAAGCGCTACCGCGATCTCAAGGACGAGCCGATTTAAAGCGCCACGGCTTCGAACCGCAGGCGCGGATGGACGATACGATCCTGGGCACGCACCAGCTCCAGCTCGTAGCTGGCGCAGGCCTGGGTTTCCAGCAGCACTTCGTGCACGGCCGCTGCGGTGAATTCGAAAGCCGCCAGCCAGTCATCGCCCAGCAGCAGCCTGGCAAGGAACAGGCCACTGGTCAAATCACCTACGCCGACTGGTTGGCGCGGAAACGCCAGCAGCGGACGGCGCAGGTGCCAACTGCCCGCAGCAGTGACCAGAAGCATTTCAAAATCCTCGGCTGATTTGCCTGGGTAGGCCAGGTGCTTGACCAGTACCGCTTTGGGTCCGCGCGCCAGCAGTGCCCGCGCCATGGCCACGCAATCCGGCAGGGACTGGGCCTTGCGCCCGCTGAAGCTGTCGAGTTCCAGCTGGTTGGGACACAGCACGTCGGCGGCGGCAACGGCTTCATCGAGCAGAAAGTCGCTGACCTCGGCCGGCACCACGCAGCCTTTTTCGGCATGCCCCATCACCGGGTCGCACAGATACAGAGCCTTGGGATTGGCCGCCTTGACCCGACGTACCACGCCCAGGATCGCTCGCCCCTGCGCGGCGCTGCCCAGGTAGCCACTGAGCACGGCATCGCAGTTGCCCAACTCGCCAATCGTCGCAATCCCTTCAACCAGTGCGGGAATGTGTTGCGGCGCCAACACTTCTCCCGTCCACTGGCCATACTGAGTGTGATTGGAAAACTGCACCGTATTCAGTGGCCAGACCTTGACCCCCACCCGCTGCATCGGGAAAACCGCCGCGCTGTTGCCGGCTTGGCCGAATACGACATGGGACTGGATGGCGAGCAGGTGTGGTGTACGTTTCATGCAAGGATTCCGGACCGGTGACAGGACTTCATGGCGCGCAGTATCGCGCGAAATGCAGCCTGTACGACAGACCGGGGACACAGTTAAGCTGCGAGCAACCGGTTGGAGCGCACTTCGATGTTGACCCTTGGCAATATGTTCATCCTGATGTTGATGGCCGCAGGTGCGGCTTGGCTGTGGCACAACCATGGCCTGCGTGAAAAGGCCCTGGCGCGGGTCAAGCAGCATTGCAGCAAGCTCGACCTGGAACTGCTCGACGACAACGTGGCATTCAAGCGTTTTGCCTGGCTGGCCGATGCCAACGGCCGCAAGCGTCTTGCGCGTGTGTATAACTTCGAATTCACGGTGACCGGCGAGCAACGCCATGCGGGCATTGCCACCCAGTTCGGGCCGCACGCGGTGCAGATCGAGCTGGCGCCCTACCCGTTCGAAGTGAAAACCGCGACCAGCGCCGAAGTCATCGAGATGAGTCAGTGGCGTCAGGAACACAAGCGCTGGCGTCCCTGAGCGACGTCAGCGCTAAGATGGGTCGTCCACGCGTGCCTGCTGCAAGTGATCCTGAAGCGCGGCTGCGTCCTGCGGCGTATCGAATATCAGCTCCAAACGTGAATCACGACGCCATTCACTGGTTTTCCACTGCACCGACTGCCCCGCCAGCAGGTTGCTCGAAAACCATCCACTCGGGCTGTGGATAACCAGCTTGGCCCGTCGCCAAGACCAAGTGGCCAATGCGCGCTCCACTGTTGGCAAATCGAACTGCGTTCGGGCTTGCCATCGCCAGCCGATGCTCCAGCCATCGCGGTGATCCTGCACCTGGCATTGCGGCTGGGACTTATCCACCCAGATTTCGCCCATGGCTTGCGGGGGCTCCCTCAGCCTGTCCACAACCAGTGGCGCTGAATTATCCACAAGGGGCAACTGCTCGAACCGCACCTGATCGACATCGAGCCACAGCAGCCGATCTGTGGGTAACCCTGAAGTTATGCACACTCCTGGCGTCGGCTTCGCCTTGTTCATGATCACCAAGCCTGCCACTTCAGCGGCTTCGCGCTGTGCAGCTGGCAGCGCGACGCCTTTCGCAAGGGTCAGCGCGTCGAGCACCATGACCAGCGGCTGCACCGCCAGAACTCCGCGCCAGGGCGCTTCGCTCAACTGTGAAAGAATCTGCAGCGGATGGCCGAGGCCCGAGGGTTCGATGAACAAGCGATCCGGCCGAGCCTTGCGCAGCAGACGGCCAAGGCCTATCTGAAACGGCGCACCGTTCACGCAGCACAGACAACCACCGGCGATTTCGCCGATTGCGATACCATCATCGGTGGTGGCAAGCAGCGCAGCGTCGATGCCCACCAGGCCGAATTCGTTGATCAGTACGGCCCAACGCTCGTTCGTCGGCTTGCACGCCAGCAGATGACGAATCAGGCTGGTCTTGCCGGCGCCCAACGGGCCTGCAATGACATGGGTGGGGATGTTCTGCAGCATGGTCGGATATCTATGGAGGTTGAACGATGCGGGTGTGGGGTTTGCTGGGGCTGCTGGCCAGTACTCAGGTATGGGCCGAGGCCTGCGTGGTGCATAGCCAGGCAGAACGGGTGAGCGTCGAAGTGTGCCAGCAGAATCGCACTATACCGCCGAAGCTGTTCAAGGAAGGTTTTTGTCGACCCAACCTGCCGGGGCAGCAGGTCGAAGTACAATTCCTGGCGCAGTGCCCGCAAGGCGCCTACGGTATTTGCCGTGGCGCTCGGGTCGAGCGCATGCCCTATGAACAGGACATCCACTACTACGGTGTGGCGAGCGATGCCGCCTACCTCAAGCCGTTCTGCGAACAGAACAGTCAGGGACAATGGGTCTTGCCCTGAGCAATCCGCATCACGCCTGCTGACCGTGCTCGTGCCACTCGCCGAACGGATCCGGCCAATGCACCCAGGTCTGTGCACCTTGGGCCAGTTCTTCATCATCGAGCAGACACTGGTCCAGGGCGTGGCCCAACGCTGCAAAATCCATGTTCTGCCCAATGAATACCAGCTCTTGGCGGCAGTCTCCGGTGTCGGCCTGCCACGTCTGCTGGATGGCAGCCACGCTCTCGACATCCTGCGGCCATTGCGTTTGCGGCACGAAACGCCACCAGCGGCCAGCGAAACCGTAGCGCATCAACCCACCCGCCTGGGACCAGCTCCCCGCTTCCTGGGGCTTGCTGGCGAGCCAGAAAAAGCCTTTGGAGCGCAGCAGCCGACCGTTGGTCCAGGGTTTGTCGATGAAATCATGGAAGCGCTGTGGGTGGAACGGACGCCGGGCCCGGTAGGCCGTGGATGCAATGCCGTATTCTGCGGTTTCCGCAATGTGCTGCCCCCTGAGCACCTTCAGCCAGCCTGGCGCCTGCGCTGCGCGCTCGAAATCGAACAGCCCGGTGTTCAGGATGCGTGCCAGCGGCACCTGGCCCATGACCATGGGCATGACCTGCGCGCCGGGGTTGAGTGTGTGCAGTACTGCCATCAGCTCGGTGCGTTCAGCCCGACTGATCAGGTCGATCTTGCTGATGAGGATGACGTCGGCAAACTCCACCTGTTCGACAAGCAGGTCGGTAATGGCCCGCTCGTCGTCCTCCCCCAATGTTTCGCCTCGCGTCGCCAGGCTCTCCGCTGCTTGATAGTCGAGCAGGAAATTGACCCCGTCGACGACTGTGACCATGGTGTCGAGCCGGGCCAGATCGGCCAGGCTCTGGCCCTGCTCGTCGCGAAAGGTAAAGGTTTCGGCCACCGGCAGCGGCTCGGAGATGCCCGTCGATTCGATCAGCAGGTAATCGAAACGCCCCTCGGCAGCCAGCTTGGCCACTTCTTCGAGCAGGTCTTCGCGCAGCGTGCAGCAGATGCAGCCATTGCTCATTTCGACCAGTCTTTCTTCGGCCCGGTTGAGGCTGACGTTACGCTGCACTTCACTGCCGTCGATGTTGATCTCACTCATGTCGTTGACGATCACGGCAACGCGCAGATCTTCACGGTTGCGCAGGATGTGATTGAGCAACGTGCTCTTGCCGGCCCCCAGGAAGCCGGACAGCACGGTGACGGGTAAACGGTTGGGCATGACGGACCTCATCGGTGACGGATGCAAAGAACGCTGCATCACTTATATTGTTATAACATAACATATACGTCGCCGATTGCCTGATCTCGTGGTGCTTTTTACGGCAAGTGCCTGACCGAGAAACGCGTGTTCCACGTGGAACACGCGTTGCAGGTATCAAGTGCGAGGCTTTACTGAACCACAGTTGTTGCCCAACCAGACAGCGCGCGTGTTCATGCTGCCCTTTTGCGCGACGCCCGAGGCATTGAAGGTGCCGCTGACAGTGGTAAGAAACTCTCTATCGCTGAGAAACTGGGCTTGCCCGGTGCCCTGAGCCTTGGGGCAACTGAACTGAAATTTCCAGACGTTGCCATTGCGCTCAGTGATCTTCTGCGTGCAGCCGGACTTTGCATCTTGCAACGGGATGTCGTTGGTTTTCACCTGCTCAGGCGTCAGGCACGAGCGAATGCCATTACCACCTACGGTGATGCCTTGGTTGGCGAGCACGCCTTCCATCATTGCCCTTTGCTCGGGTGGAAGCATCTTCAGCTGACCTAGCATCACCTGCATGTCAGGCAGCGGCTTGCCATCGACTTGCATGTTACTGGTGGTCATTTCCCAAAGGCCCGGCTGGAGCATCTGCGCCTGAGCCCCGGTTGCCGAAAGGCCCATCACCAATGCAGCCATCGGCCATTTAAATCTCATCTGATTTCATTCCTCAATAATGTTGGGAAAAGAGCGGGCATGGGTCTTTGACGTCGAAACAGGTGCCGAGTTGCGCGGTAATAAAAACGCGACAACCGCCACTGAACGTGGTCTGTTTATCACAGCGCATCAAGGAGCCGCCGTGCAATGGATTATCACAGTCCGATTTTTTTTGGGTATCTATTTGGCCTGCTGCACGTGTTGGGCATCGCTGCCGCCGTTCATGCAGTTCTTACCGTCCGCACCGCGCAGGGTTCGATCGCTTGGGCCTTATCGCTGTTGTTCATTCCTTACCTTACGTTGATCCCCTATCTGGTATTTGGCCGCAGCACTTTCGACGCGTACATCAAGGCCCGTCGGCATGCCAACAAGGAGATGCACACCGCCATCGCCGACATGGATTGGCGACCCTGGATAGAAGAAGCCCTGGCCGCGCGCAAATCCACGTCATACGCCTCACTCAGGGCCATGCCCAAACTTGGCCGAATGCCGTGCCTGGCCAACAATCGGGTGGGGCTGCTGATCAATGGACACGCTACCTTCGATGCCATCTTTGCAGCCATCCGCGAAGCCCGGCAAGCGGTGTTGGTGCAGTTTTTCATCATCCACGACGATCATATCGGCCGTCAGTTGCAAGGCTTGCTGCTGCAAAAAGCCTCCGAAGGTGTGGAGGTGTATGTGCTTTATGATCGAGTGGGAAGCCACGCCCTGCCCCGCGAGTACGTCGAGCGGCTACGCGAAGGCGGCGTCAACGTAAAAGCATTCGCCACCCAAAGCGGTTGGTTGAACAGGTTTCAGGTGAATTTCCGCAACCACCGCAAGATCGTCGTGGTGGACGGAGTAAAAGGCTTCATAGGTGGCCATAACGTCGGCGACGAATACCTGGGCGGCAATCCCAAGCTGTCGCCGTGGCGCGATACCCATGTGAGCATCAGCGGCCCGGTGATCGCCTGTCTGCAGGAGTCCTTTGCTGAAGACTGGTTCTGGGCAGCACGGGAGTTGCCGCCCCTGATCCTCCCCGAAGCGTACGAAGAAGACGGCGTGCTGT
The DNA here is from genome assembly GCF_014842095.1 of Pseudomonas sp. CFBP 13719. Lineage (NCBI taxonomy): Bacteria > Pseudomonadati > Pseudomonadota > Gammaproteobacteria > Pseudomonadales > Pseudomonadaceae > Pseudomonas > Pseudomonas sp. CFBP 13719. Next base: position 25,566 of record NZ_JACYVB010000011.1, read on the forward strand.
GCCAGGTGCTGGCCAGTGGCCCGGCCGATCCCTATGAAACCTGCTCGTTGTTTTTCGTTGAATCGATCCACGCCGCCAATGACAGGGTCTGGATTACTACCCCCTATTTCATACCGGACGAAGCTGTTTTTGCCGCACTGCGGTTGGCGGTACTGCGCGGGGTGGATGTCCGTATCCTGCTGCCCTCGCGTCCGGATCACAAAGTGGTGTATGCCGCTTCCAGCCTGTTCGCGTTCGAGGCAGTGCGCGCCGGGGTCAAAATGTACCGCTATGGCCCGGGCTTTCTGCATCAGAAAGTGGTACTGGTCGACGACGAGATCACGGCAATCGGCAGTGCCAACATGGACAACCGCTCATTTCGTTTGAACTTCGAAATCATGTTGCTGACCGTTGATAAAGCATTTACCAGTGAAGTGGAACAGATGTTGCTCGATGATTTCGCCCAGTCACGAGAGATAGATGTTCGTGATAGCAAAGAGACACATCGTTTGGAAAAGCTCGGTATGCGTGTGGCACGGCTAATTTCGCCTATCCTCTAGCGAGCAAAGAGCAGGTAATCGGCAGCTTCCTGGGTTTTGGACATATCAGGAAACATTGGAAACGCTTCGTGTACCATGAGCGGGCTTCGATATTACTAAAGGGAAGTGGACCTGCATGAACGCAGAGAAAGAGAGATTCATCGGTTTGGAATGGCTGCGGTTTTTCCTGGGCGTGTACCTGGTGATGTTCCACACGCTGCCGTTCTACGAGGAATACACACAGCTGAGTGGGTTGGTGGAATTCACCGAATTGGGTTTCTTTGCCACGAGCAGCTTTTTTGCGTTGTCCGGTTTCCTCCTCGCGCACGTCTACCTCGACGGCAACAAGCTGCGGGAGCCGCCGGTCTCCTTCATGACCAAACGGTTTGCCAACCTCTATCCGATACACATATTCGGCCTCGCCAGCTGCGTGGTGCTGATATCGCTGACGGGGCTGTTCGACAGCAACACCGACCTGAGCGTGGCGTATCGGTCCGATGACCTGCTCAAGCGTACGGCCCCAGAACTGCTCAAATACAAACTCAGCGATTTCCAGATAGCCGTGAATGCAGTGCTCCAGGTTACCCTGCTGCAAGCCTGGAACCCGGTCTACCTGGCCTACAACGGCCCGCTGTGGTCGATCTCGGCGCTGTTCTTCTTCTATCTGGTCTTCCCCTGGTTTGCGCCACGCCTGGCCGCTGCCAAGCACAAGGTGCGGTTGCTGCTGATCATCTGGGCCGCTTGCCTGATCCCGCCGCTACTGGTGGTCTTCAACGACGACTACAGCTCGATCTGGATCGGTTTCCTGCATCACTTCCCGTTGCTGCGGCTGCCGGTCTTTCTCGCCGGCATCGTCGCCTACCTGCTGTTTCGCGATTATCGGTTGACGGGTACCGGCCTGCGCGGGCCTGGCAAGTTGATGGCGGTGATTGCCCTGGGCTTCGGTGTGGCGATCGCTGCCGAAGTCAACTGGCGAGGCGAGAGCCATTGGTACGTGCTGCTGCACAATGGCTTGCTGCTGCCGATGGTGCTCAGCGTGATCATCCTGTGCGCCATGGCCTCGAGTTCGCAAAGCGAGCGTCACATCAAATGGGCCCGCCGCCTGGGCGCCGCGTCACTGCCGATGTTCGCCCTGCACACGCCGATCTTCATCGTCTTCCGTCGCTTGGAAATGCTGGCCAACATCGACGTGAACCTGTGCTTCACCAATGCGGCGGCGTGCGTCGCAGAGGCCAAGGGGCATCCATTGTCGCTGACTTACTACCCGCTGCTGCTGCTGGCGTGCATCATTCTGTGCGTGATCTTCCAGGAGCAGATTGGCAACCGCACGCGACAGTGGCTGCTGCAGGGTCCGTTGAGTCGCTGGGTGGTCAAGAGCAAGCGTGATAATTCGGGCAACGCCAACGCCCTGCGCGCAGCCTGAACATCAGGTGACTGTCCTTGCAGTTCAGGCGCTGGCCTGACCTGCAAGGGACCCACGCGCCGTTCTTTGCCCTGTACAGACTTCCCAAAGGCTGATGTTGCAGGCACGGGACAGTTCGCCCGACAAGGCGGACATCCAGCCGCTGCGGTTCAGCCCACCCTGTCCAACTCGATCACACACACCTGCGCGGCCGCACCTTCCAGGCTGTAACGCTGGCGCCGGCCGCTTGCGTTGGTGCAGCGCAACGTTGCTCGCGAGCTCAACTCATGTCTGCGTCCATCACTCGCGTCCATTACCTGGACGGCCTCTGAAGAGGCGTTGAAAAAGATCACCTCGGCCGCCACCGAGCTCAACACTACCACCGGATGGCAATCTACCCAGCGCAACGATGCCTGGATCCGATCATGGCGGTAGATCAGGTTGAAGTCCTCTATGGGTGAACCCAGCAACCTACACCGTACCTTCGCCCCACCGTCGAAACTCATAGGCTGGATAGGACCCAGCGCCCTGCTGTCCACCCCGTTCACTTCCAACACCATTCCGTCGCCGTGCAGCACGGTGATGATCCGGCTGTAACCGGCGAACACGGAGAAGGGTCCGTCGGCGCTGATCTGGGCAATCGACAGGCGCCAGTCATACCCGCTGTCATCGGCGGAGCGCTGCCGGACAATTTCCAAGGTACTGCCACCGCCGTTCTTCCACGGCATGGACGCGTAATCTTCGGGACGGTATATGTGGGAATCGGTCATCGGAATCTGGCTACCAAAGGAATGTCAGGCAGGCTTGAACGCCATGAATCGCTCGATCAGTGCACGCAGTACCGGCTGGAGAGTCTCGACCTTCTCTGCTTGCAACCCATAGGGGGCGGTTTCCTGCATATAGGCTCGCTGCGCCAACTCCAGCTGTACAGCGTGAACCCCTTGAGCCGGGCGGCCGTACTGGCGAGTGATGTAGCCGCCTTTGAACCGGCCATTGAGCACCGCCGGCAACTGCGGAGCCAACCGCTCGGCCACGGCGTGCAGCTGCTCCCCGATGCCAGGCGCGCAGGCGCTGCCGCTGGCGGTGCCGAAGTTGAACACCGGTAACTGGCCCTCGAACAGGTGCGGGATGACCGAGCGGATCGAGTGCGCGTCCCACAGCAGGGCGTAGCCATGGATCGCCTTGATTCGCTCCAGTTGCTGCTGCAACGCTCGATGGTACGGCTGCCAGTAATGCTCCAAACGCTGTGCGATGTGCGCATCGTCTGGTTCGTGCCCCGGCTGGTACAGCGGCACGTCGTCGAATGTCGTCAGCGGGCATAGCCCGGTGGTGTTCTGGCCCGGATACAGGCTGGCGCCATCGGCAGGCCGGTTCAGGTCGATCACGTAGCGCGAAAAACGTGGACGCAACGTCGACGCCCCTAGAGCGGCAGCGAAGTCGTACAACTCACGAATATGCCAATCGGTGTCATCCACCGCCTGGCCGACCGGGCTGTAATGCGCTTTCAGCTCGTCCGGCAGCAAGGTGCCGACGTGAGGCATGGATATCAGCAGAGGGCCGACGCCCTGATGCAGCTCGAAGGTAGGTTCCCGACTCATATCGTATGCTCCAGTAAATCGGCCAGGGTGGCGCGGTAGCCTTGCAGGGCCTGCACTTGCAGGGCGTGCTGGCCGTCATCGATGACCTGCCTGCCGCCGACGAAGACGTCGCGTACCAGATTGTTGCCGTGCTCGCAGAACACCAGTGAGGACAACAGCTGGGCTGGATGGCCCGGGGCGACATTGACGGCGTCGGAATCGATGACGACCAAGTCGGCACGCTGCCCCACCATAAGCCCGGCTACCGATCGGCCGGTCGCCTGGGCCCCGCCCTTGACCGCCTGATCGAACAGGCGATCCGCCACCACCGGCGCGTCGGGGCTGGCCAGCACATTGCGCCGACGGTGCAGCAGGCGCTGGCCGTATTCCAGCAGGCGTAGCTCGGCCCAGGGGTTGACGGCTACGTTGCTGTCCGAACCGATACCCCAACGGCCCTTGTCCGTCAGAAAACGCTGGGCGTCGAACAATCCATCGCCGAGATTGGCTTCGGTGCTCGGGCATAGCCCTACCGTGGCACCACTGCGCGCCAACGCGGCGTATTCAGCGTCATCCATGTGGGTGGCGTGCACCAGGCACCAACGCGGGTCCAGGGATTGGCGGTCCAACAGCCACTGCACGGGTCGCTGGCCGAGGATTGCCACGCATTCCTCGACCTCGCGGGTCTGCTCGGCGATATGAATATGCACGGGCGCGAGCGGATCGTCGGCATCCAGGCCTTCCATCAGGCTCGACAAAGAGGCTTCGCTCACGGCACGTAACGAATGCGGCGCGACGCCATAACGCCGATTGCCGTTCTGGGGCATGGCCTTTTGCAGATGCTGACGCAGCTCCAGAATCCACTCCGGCGAATTAATGAAACGACGTTGGTGCGGCAAGGGTTCTGCCTGGCCCAGCCCACCGTATTGGTAAAGCACCGGAAGCAAGGTCATGCCGATGCCGACTTCTTCGGCCGCCCGCACCACGCGCAGGGACAGTTCGGCGGGATTCGCGTAGGGCTGGCCGTCAGCGCCGTGGTGCACGTAATGAAATTCGCACACCGAGGTGTACCCGGCCTTGAGCATTTCGATGTACAGGTGCCGACCGATGGCCTGCAAGTGCCGAGGCTGCAAGCGCTGGGCAAATCGATACATCAGGGTACGCCAGCTCCAGAAGGAATCGGCGGGGTCGCCCAGGGTTTCGGTCAAGCCGGCCATGGCGCGCTGGAACGTATGGGAGTGCAGGTTGGGCATGCCACTGATCACCGGGCCACGCGCCACCGGCGTGCCGGCCAAGGGCACAGCATCGCAGGTTACGCTGGTCAGATCGCCAGCGGCGTTCCAGCTCAGCAGTACATTGCGCTGCCAGCCACCAGGCAGCAGGGCGCTGTGGGCAAACAGACTGCCTTGGGCTTGGCTGGCGACTGAATCGATTGGTATATCCACAAAAACCTCTGGGCAGTGGCGCAAGCGCAAGCCATCAAAGAACAGGCGCCGCGTCTCGCGACAGCACGCTTTGCAGGAAACTGCGGGTCCGCGCTTCACGCGGTGCGGTGAACAGCTGCGCAGGTGGCGCGGCCTCGACAATGGCGCCTTGATCCATGACCACCACCACGTCGGCCACTTCCCGGGCAAATCCCATTTCGTGGGTAACGATGATCATGGTCATGCCTTCGCTCGCCAGGGTCTTCATGACCTGCAATACCTCGCCCACCAGCTCTGGATCCAGCGCCGAGGTAGGCTCGTCGAACAGCATGACCTTGGGGTCCATGGCCAACGCGCGGGCAATCGCAACGCGCTGCTTCTGCCCACCGGACAAAGTGCCGGGGTAGACCTGCGCCTTGTGCTCCAGGCCGACCTTGTTCAACAGGCGCAGCCCCTGCTCTTCGGCGGCTTGGCGCGATCTGCCGCGCAGGGCCATGGGCGCCAGGGTGATGTTGTCCAGCACGCTGAGGTGCGGGAACAGGTTGAACGACTGGAACACCATGCCGACTTCGCTGCGCAGGGCGTCCAGTTTGCCTTCCGACATCATCCTGCCCTGCTCCACCACGGTATGGCCACACGCGCGCAGCGTCCCGCCTTCGGCGGTTTCCAGGCCGTTCATGCACCGCAGGAAAGTGCTCTTGCCCGACCCGCTGGGACCGATCACCACCACGACCTGGCTGGCCTGTACGCTGAAGTCGATGTTGTGCAGCACCTGATGCGTGCCGAACGATTTGCTCAGGTTTTGGATATCGATAATGGCGGTGCTCATCACACTCTCCCGTCGGCGCGCAGCACTTTTTCGGTGCGGCGCAGGATCAAGGTGGTGATGCTGGTGAGCATCAGGTAGATGACGGCAATGGCCAGGTACACTTCGAGCGAACGGTAGGATACGCTGATGATCTTCTCGCCCTCGTGCATCACGTCGGCGATGGTAAGCAGTGACACCAGCGCCGAGTTCTTGATCAAGGCGATGAACTCGTTGCCCAGGGCGGGTATCATGCGCACGAAAGCCTGGGGCAGGATGACCTTGCGCATCGCCAGTTTGTGCGGCAGGCCCAGCGAGCGAGCGGCTTCCATCTGGCCCTTCTCCACCGACTGGATCGAACCCCTGACAATCTCCGAGACATAGGCCGCACTGTAGATGCCCAGGCCGAAAATTCCGCACACATAGGCGGGTAACTGAATGCCGAAGTGCGGCAAGCCAAAGAACAGAATGAACAGCTGCACCAGCAGCGGCGTGCCGCGGACCAGCGTCAGGTAGGTGGTACACAGTCCGTAGATCAGCGTGCGCTTGGGATTCAGCCGTCCCAGCCCGATCAGCAGACCCAGGACACAGCCCAGCACCAACGCTGCAGCGGTGATTTCGATGGTGGTCAGGGTACCGGAGGCGAGCGCGCGCCAGCCGTCCCAGACCGGGGAAAAGTCGAGATCCATGAGGTACTCCGCAGAGGCTTACGGTTGGAGGCGTAAAGTGTGCGGGCTCGTCGCACCATCGGCCGAACCCGCAGCGGCCGCTTATTCTTTTGTGGTGCCGAACCACTTCTGGGTCAGTGCGGCGTATTCGCCATTGCTGCGCAGGGTTTGCAGCGCCTGGTTCATCTGCTGTTGCAGCGCGGTGTCATTCTTGCGAACGGCAAAACCGTACAGTTCGGTGGTCAAGCCTTCGTCCAGCACGCGGACCTTGGGCTGACGCTTGGCATATTCCACCGCCGCCGGGCGCCCGGTCACTGCAGCGTTCACCCGGCCAATGGCCAACAGGTCGAACATGGCCTGATTCTTTTCCACTTCCACCACGCTCACTGCGGGGTAGTTGGTTTTCAGAAAGTCGATGGACTTGGTACCTACCTGGGCTGAAACCTTCTTGCCCGCGACCAGATCGGCGGGTTTATCGATGCTGGTGTCATCCTTCAGAACCAGCACAGCGAGGCCGCCGCGATAGTAGGAATCAGTGAAGTTGACCACCTTCTGCCGTTCTTCGGTCATGTAGATGGCCGACGCCGCCACGTCGAAGCGGTTGGAAATCAAGCCGGGGATCAGCCCCTTGAAGCCGATATCGATCCACTCGACCTTCTTGTTCAGTTGCTTGCCGATGGCTTCGATCAATTCGATATCGAAGCCAGTGCGCTTGCCATCCTGCACGAACTCCATGGGTGGAAAGGTCGCATCGGTGCCGACACGCATCACTTCATCAGCTGCCTGGGCCGAGGTGCACAGCGAAGCCATCAGCGTCAGCGCGGCAGCCAGGGGGGTGAATAACTTCAACGCTTTCATCACGAATTCCTTCGGCAAGGGTAAGTCCGGTCAGGACCCGAAACATGGATTGAGCGGCAGTTAGAAGCGATTGCAGATGCGGCTGGCTGCTTTTCTGGTGAGGCTGATCAGTTCAGCCTCCCGTGGGCCAACGCGCAATGACGGCGCCATCAACGTAATGGTGCCTTCCAGGGCACCGTCCGCTGAAATCAGCGGAACACTCACGCCCCAAACACCCAGATCGACCTCACTGTCACTGGTGGCATAGCCATTCTTGCGGATCCTGGTGATCTCCCGTTCCAGCGCCGCAACGTCCATGGCGCCCTCCTGCGATTGCGTTCTCAGCAGTTGGCGCTGCACCGATTCGGGCAGAAACGCCAATAGGCTCTTGGCCGAGGCGCCCTGCATCATGGAATGCGCGCGGCCCTTGGTGAACGAGCAGCGCAGCGAGCTGCTGCTCTCTTCCATAGCGATGCACACCATCTGGCCGTTGCTGTACACCAACAAGCCGACGCTCTCTCCCGTGCGCTCAGCCAGGGCGCTGATCTCGTCGCGGCTCTGGCTGATCAGGTTGGAGGTCTGATCGAAACCCCACGCCAACTGCACGCCGGTCGCGCCTGGCTCGTACAGCCCCGTGGTCATGTGTTCTTGCAGCAGACCCCACTTCTTCAACGACGCCAGGTGCCGATAGACCGTGCTCAACGGCATCTGTACCTGCGCGGCAATGCGCTTGGCCGCAATCGGTTGCCCAGCCTTGGCCACGCAGGTCAGCACCTGCAGCACACGGTCGACAATGCTGGTGGTTCGTGGGTCGTTCATGACTGCACTATAAGAACAAATTCTCGATTCTGAAGGGGGATTCTCATTGGGCGGGAAAAAAACCTCCATGTCGCTGACATGGCACTGCATGGGCCACTGATGGAATCTCACCGAACCCGCGGTGCGACAAGCACATCCGAGCATTCAGCGCTGCCGAATTCCATGGGATAGTGTCTGTCTTCCTCCCCATCTGAAGACCCTGACCCATGGCCACCAAGCACCCACTTGAACCGCTGGCTCGACGCTTCCTCGGCAAACACCCGCATCAGCTCGAACCGGAAGAGCTCCACGTTCTCGAGCAGATGAAAAACCGGCTGCCTATCAGCCGCGATGCCAGTGACGCCTCGGACGAAGTCGCAACGTTTGGTGAACGCCTGTCCGACCGGGTGGCGGCCATCGGCGGTTCATGGGCGTTCATCATCGCTTTCACCATCATTCTGCTGGGCTGGATGCTGCTCAATACCGATGTGCTTGATCACTTCGGCCTGGCCTTCGACCCCTACCCCTACATTTTCCTCAATTTGCTGCTCTCCACCGTAGCGGCCATCCAGGCGCCGGTGATCATGATGAGCCAGAACCGCCAGTCGGCCAAAGACCGCCTGGCCGCGAGCCTGGACTTCGAGGTGAACCTGCGCGCGGAGCTGGAGATCATGCGACTGCACGAAAAGATCGACAAGGAGATCCTCGAGCGGCTGGATCGGGTCCTGGCGAGTGTGGAGCCCAAGGGCAGCGTGTGAAGGTGCGCTTGGGCGTTCTGGGTAGGATCGGCTGATTTCTGCGATGACGGCGCTTACCGCCTCACACCCCCCTCACTCCACCGTGACCGACTTCGCCAAATTGCGCGGCTGATCCACGTCCGTCCCCTTGAGCACCGCCACATAGTACGAAAGCAGCTGCAAAGGAATGGTGTAGAGGATCGGCGCCAGTGCATCGATGATGTGCGGCATCGCCACCACATGGGTGCCGGGACCATTGCTCAGTTGCGCCTGCTCATCGGCGAACACCACCAGTTCGCCGCCGCGGGCACGGACTTCCTGCAGGTTGGATTTGAGCTTTTCCAGCAGCTCGTTGTTCGGCGCCACGGTGACCACCGGCATGTCCTTGTCCACCAGGGCCAGTGGCCCGTGCTTCAGCTCACCGGCCGGATAGGCTTCGGCGTGGATGTAGGAGATTTCCTTGAGCTTCAGCGCGCCTTCCATCGCCACCGGGAATTGCGCGCCGCGGCCCAGGAACAGCGTGTGGTGCTTCTCGGCGAACAGCTCGGCGATGCGCTCGATGGTGGTGTCCATGGCCAGGGCTTCGCCCAGGCGAGTCGGCAGGCGGCGCAGTTCGGCCACCAGCTCGGCTTCCACGCCCTCCTCCAGCGTTCCTTGCACTTGGCCAAGCGACAGCGTCAGCAGCATCAACGCGACCAGTTGAGTGGTAAAGGCCTTGGTCGAGGCGACACCGATTTCCGGACCTGCCTGCGTCAGCAAGGTCAGGTCGGACTCGCGCACCAAAGAGCTGATGCCGACGTTGCAGATGGCCAGGCTGCCGAGAAACCCCAATTGCTTGCCATTGCGCAATGCGGCCAGGGTGTCAGCCGTTTCGCCGGACTGGGAGATAGAGACGAACAAGGTGTCGGGCTGCACCACGACCTTGCGATAGCGGAACTCGCTGGCCACTTCGACCTGGCAAGGGATGCCGGCCAAGCCCTCGAGCCAATAGCGCGCAACCATACCGGCGTGATAGCTGGTGCCGCACGCCACGATCTGCACATTGCGTACCTTGACGAACAGCTCGGCGGCCTGCGGACCGAAGGCCTGCACCAGCACCTGGTTCTGGCCCAGGCGGCCTTCCAGGGTGCGCTGTACCACGGTGGGCTGCTCGTGGATCTCCTTCATCATGAAGTGGCGATACTCGCCCTTGTCGGCCGCCTCGGCGCCTTCGTGATACTGCACGCTTTCGCGTTCCACAGGCGTGCCAGCGGCATCCCAGATCTGCACGCTTTCACGGCGGATCTCGGCAATGTCACCTTCCTCCAGGTACATGAAACGGTCGGTCACCTGCCGCAGCGCCAGCTGGTCTGAGGCGAGAAAGTTCTCGCCCATGCCAAGGCCGATGACCAGTGGGCTGCCGCTGCGGGCGGCCACCAGACGGTCGGGTTGGTGCATGCTGATGGCCGCCAGGCCGTAGGCGCCGTGCAGTTGCTTGACCGTCGCCTTGAGGGCGTCGGCCAGGTCGGGCAATGCCTTGAGGGTGTGATGCAACAGATGCGCGATGACTTCGGTATCGGTCTGCGACGTGAATACGTAGCCCAGCTCCTTGAGCTGGGTGCGCAGGACTTCGTGGTTCTCGATGATACCGTTATGCACGACCGCCACTTCGGCGGTGGAAAAGTGCGGGTGGGCGTTCTGTTCGGTCGGCGCACCGTGGGTGGCCCAACGGGTATGGGCGATGCCCAACCTGCCAAGCAGAGGCTCATCCGCCAGCGCGGCCTGCAGTTCAGCAACCTTGCCGACGCGACGGCGGCGCTGCACGCTGCCATCCTCGTCCAGCACCGCAACACCGGCGCTGTCGTAGCCGCGATATTCCAGGCGCTTGAGGCCCTCGACCAGAATGGCAGTGATATTGCGCTCCGCGATGGCGCCGACGATTCCACACATGTTCGCTTCTCCTAGCTGGTAGCGGCGAGCACGAGATCTATCCCGCGCGCCTGAATCTGATCGCGTGCTTTGAGGGGCAGGCGATCATCGGTAATGAGGGTGCTGATGCGGCCCCAGGGCAGCTCCAGATTGGGAATCCTGCGTCCGACCTTGTCGGACTCGACCATGACGATCACTTCGCGAGCGACTTCGGCCATCACCCGGCTCAGGCCCAGCAACTCGTTGAAGGTCGTGGTGCCGCGCTCCAGATCGATGCCGTCGGCACCGATGAACAACTGGTCGAAGTCATAGGAGCGCAGCACCTGCTCGGCCACCTGGCCCTGAAACGATTCGGAGTGTGGATCCCAGGTGCCGCCAGTCATCAGCAGCACGGGCTCGTGCTCCAATGCACTCAGGGCATTGGCGACGTGCAGCGAGTTGGTCATGACCACCAGGCCCGGCTGCTTGCCCAGCTCGGGAATCATGGCTGCGGTGGTGCTGCCACTGTCGATGATGATGCGCGCGTGTTCCTTGATGCGCATGACGGCCGCGCGGGCGATGGATTGCTTGATGGCCGAGACACGCTGGCTGGGTTCGCCGATCAGCTCCTGCGGCATGGTCACCGCGCCGCCATAGCGACGCAGCAGCAGGCCATGACTTTCCAGGGCGGCAAGGTCCTTGCGGATAGTGACTTCGGACGTTGCGAAATGCCTCGCCAAGTTATCCACAGTCACTTCACCCTGCTCATTGAGCAGGGCAAGGATGCTGTGACGACGTTGGGGCGTATTGCGCTTTGACATGACGGCCTAAGTTTCGATTCGAAAGATAACGAAGGCAATAGAAACCTAAACTGAAAGGTTCGTCAATGGTGTAATCGTATTTCTCCTGGCCTCCTCGCGGCAGAGCCCGTTCCCACAGGGTCCCTACATGAAACCTTGTGGGAGCGGGCTCTACCCGAGAAAGGCCCTATACAACAGCTACGACTGTGGATAACTAAGGCTTCTTGACCTTCACCGGTCGCTTCCACCCTTCGATGTTGCGCTGCCGGGCCCGTGCTACGCCCAGTTGCCCTTCCGGAACGTCCTGAGTAATGGTCGATCCCGCAGCAGTCGTCGATCCCGCCAAGATATCCACAGGTGCGACCAGCGCATTGTTGGAACCGATGAAAACGTCCTCACCAATGGTCGTCTTCCACTTGTTGGCGCCATCATAGTTGCAAGTGATGGTACCGGCGCCGATGTTGCTGTTGGCACCGATGTCCGCATCGCCCAGATAACTCAAGTGACCAGCCTTGGCACCCTCCCCCATTCGGGCATTCTTCAGCTCGACGAAGTTACCCACATGCGCTCGAGCTTCCAGCACCGTGCCGGGTCGCAAGCGCGCAAACGGGCCGGCATCGCTGCCTTCGTGCAGCACTGCACCGTCGAGGTGACTGTTGGCCTTGACCACCACGCCTCTGCCCAGCGTACTGTCCTTGATGTAGCAGTTGGGCCCGATGACCACATCGTCTTCGATCACCACTCGCCCTTCGAGTACCACATTGACGTCGATCAACACGTCCCGACCCACGCTGACTTCACCGCGCACGTCGAAGCGCGCCGGGTCGCGCAAGGTCACGCCCTGGGCCATCAGACGACGGCCTTCACGCAACTGGTAGTGACGCTCAAGTTCCGCGAGTTGACGACGGTCATTGGCGCCCTGCACCTCCATTGGATCCTGGGCGGTTTCGGTGGCTACTACCAAGCCATCGCTGACAGCCATGGCGATCACATCGGTCAGGTAATACTCACCTTGAGCGTTATTGTTGGACAGGCGCGCCAGCCACTCGGCCAGGCGCTTGCCAGGCACCGCGAGAATGCCGGTGTTGCCTTCCCGAATGGCTTTCTGCGCATCGCTGGCGTCCTTGTGCTCGACGATGGCCTGCACCTGGCCATCCGCGTCGCGCACGATCCGGCCGTAGCCCGTGGGATCGGCAAGCTCGACGGTGAGCAGGCCTAGCTGGTCGGCACTGACTTTCTGCAGCAGGCGCTGCAACGTCGCCACTTCGATCAGCGGAACGTCGCCGTAGAGAATCAATACATTGTCGGCCGTCAGGCCTGGCACAGCCTGGGCGACCGCATGGCCGGTGCCCAGTTGCTTGTCCTGCAGCACGAAATTGAGGTCGTCGGCGGCCAGACGTTCACGTACTGCATCCGCACCGTGGCCAATCACCACGTGGATGTTCTGCGGCTGGAGTTGGCGCGCGCTGTGGATAACATGGCCGAGCATTGAATTGCCGGCGACCGGGTGCAACACCTTGGGCAAGGCCGAGCGCATGCGCGTGCCTTGGCCGGCGGCGAGGATGACGATATCGAGAGACATGAACGGCTACCAATCCGGAGAATGGCCAGCAGGCTGACCGGGGAGAAAGTGCTGAAAAAGAAAAAGGGTAGCCGAGGCTACCCTTTTACTCAATCGCAAGTGAGTCGACGCATCAGCCGCCGAATTTCTTGCGGATCTGCTGGACGGTGCGCAGCTGAGCTGCAGCCTCGGCCAGGCGTGCGGCGGCAGATCCGTAGTCGAAGTCTGCGCCTTTTTCGTTCAGGGCCTTCTCGGCAGCCTTGACGGCTTCCTGAGCGGAAGCTTCATCCAGGTCGGCAGCGCGCTGCACGGTGTCGGCAAGAACCTTGACCATGTTCGGCTGAACCTCGAGGAAACCACCAGAGATGTAGAACACCTCGGCTTCGCCACCCTGCTTGATCAGGCGGATCGGACCTGGCTTGAGATCGGTGATCAGCGGGGCGTGGCCTGGGGCGATACCGATATCACCCAGGTTACCGTGCGCAATCACCATCTCGACCAGACCGGAAAAGATTTCTCCTTCCGCACTGACGATATCGCAATGGACTGTCATAGCCATACTTGCCTCAACCTGATTAGCGCCCGTCGCCGGGCGCCAGGATTACAGTTTCTTGGCTTTCTCGATCGCTTCTTCGATGCCGCCGACCATGTAGAACGCTTGTTCCGGCAGGTGGTCGTAGTCGCCGTTGAGGATGCCTTTGAAGCCTGCGATGGTGTCTTTCAGGGAAACGTATTTACCCGAGGCACCGGTGAAGACTTCAGCCACGAAGAACGGCTGCGACAGGAAGCGCTGGATCTTACGAGCGCGGGATACCAACTGCTTGTCGGTTTCCGACAGCTCGTCCATACCCAGGATCGCGATGATGTCCTTCAGCTCCTTGTAGCGCTGCAGCACGTACTGCACGCCGCGAGCGGTGTCGTAGTGCTCCTGGCCGATCACGTTCGGGTCCAGCTGGCGCGAAGTCGAGTCCAGTGGATCGACCGCTGGGTAGATACCCAGGGAGGCGATGTCACGGGACAGTACGACGGTGGCGTCCAGGTGGGCGAAGGTGGTCGCCGGCGATGGGTCGGTCAAGTCATCCGCAGGTACGTATACCGCTTGGATCGAGGTGATCGAACCTTCCTTGGTCGAAGTGATGCGTTCCTGCAGAACGCCCATCTCTTCGGCCAGAGTCGGCTGGTAGCCTACTGCCGATGGCATACGGCCCAGCAGTGCGGACACTTCGGTACCGGCCAGGGTGTAACGATAGATGTTGTCGACGAACAGCAGAACGTCGTTACCTTCGTCACGGAATTTCTCGGCCATGGTCAGACCGGTCAAGGCGACGCGCAGACGGTTGCCCGGCGGCTCGTTCATCTGACCGTAGACAAGGGCTACCTTGTCCAGAACGTTGGAGTCCTTCATCTCGTGGTAAAAGTCGTTACCCTCACGGGTACGCTCGCCCACACCGGCGAACACGGAATAACCGCTGTGCTCGATGGCGATGTTACGGATCAGCTCCATCATGTTCACGGTCTTGCCGACACCGGCACCACCGAACAGACCGACTTTACCGCCCTTGGCGAACGGGCAGACCAGGTCGATGACCTTGATGCCGGTTTCCAGCAAGTCGTTGCCGCCTGCCTGGTCCGCGAAGGAAGGTGCCGGACGGTGAATGCCCCAGCGCTCTTCGGTGTCGATCGGGCCCGCTTCGTCGATCGGGTTGCCCAGCACGTCCATGATCCGGCCCAGGGTGGCCTTGCCAACGGGTACGGAAATGGCTGCGCCGCTGTCGAGTACGTTCAGGCCGCGTTTGAGGCCTTCGGTGGAGCCCATGGCAATGGTACGAACCACGCCGTCGCCCAGCTGCTGCTGGACTTCGAGGGTGGTTTCAGCGCCTTGTACCTTCAGCGCGTTGTAGATGCTCGGTACGCTGTCGCGTGGAAATTCCACGTCGATAACGGCGCCGATGATTTGAACGATACGTCCGCTACTCATAGCTGGATCCTCTGAATATTTGAACCGTTAAACCGCGGCAGCGCCGCCGACGATTTCCGAGATCTCTTGGGTGATCGCAGCCTGACGCGCCTTGTTGTAGATCAGCTGCAAATCGCTGATCAGGTCGCCGGCGTTGTCGGTTGCATTCTTCATCGCGATCATCCGCGCCGCTTGTTCAGCAGCGTTGTTCTCGACCACCGCCTGGTACACCTGCGACTCCACGTAACGCACCATCAGGCCTTCCAGCAGCTCTTTGGCGTCGGGTTCGTACAGGTAATCCCAGTGGTGCTTGAGTTCTTGATCCGGGGTTGCCTCCAACGGGATCAACTGCTCCACCGTCGGTTGTTGCGTCATGGTATTGATGAACTTGTTGGACACCACGGACAGGCGATCGATACGGCCTTCCAGGTACGCGTCCAGCATCACCTTGACGCTGCCGATCAGATCATTGATCGACGGCTCTTCGCCCAGATGGCTGATCGCTGCCACGACGTTGCCGCCGAAGTTGCGAAAGAACGCTGCACCCTTGCTGCCGATCACGCACAGGTCGATTTCGACGCCGCGTTCGCGATTGGCCGCCATGTCCTTGACCAGAGCCTTGAACAGGTTGGTGTTCAAGCCGCCGCACAGACCACGGTCACTGCTCACCACGATATAGCCGACGCGCTTGACGGCGCGTTCGATCATGAACGGGTGGCGGTATTCCGGGTTGGCGTTGGCCAGATGTCCAATCACCTGGCGGATACGTTCCGCGTAGGGACGGCTGGCTGCCATGCGCATTTGTGCCTTGCGCATTTTGCTGACCGCCACTTTTTCCATGGCGCTGGTAATTTTTTGCGTGCTTTTGATGCTCGCAATCTTACTGCGAATCTCTTTTGCGCCTGCCATGTAACACCTATCAGGTTAGCAAGCAGGGGCCTTGCGGCCCCTGCTGCGGCTTACCAGGTTTGGGTGGCCTTGAACTTCTCGATACCGGCCTTGAGGCCCGCGTCGATTTCGTCATTGAAGTCACCCTTCACGTTGATCTTCGCCAACAGGTCGGCGTGATCGCGGTTGAAGTAAGCAATCAGGGCCTGCTCGAAGCTACCAACCTTGGCGATCTCGACGTCAGTCAGGAAACCACGCTCGGCGGCATACAGCGACAGCGCCATGTCGGCGATCGACATTGGCGAGTACTGCTTCTGCTTCATCAGCTCGGTCACGCGCTGGCCGTGCTCGAGCTGCTTGCGGGTGGCTTCGTCCAGGTCAGATGCGAACTGGGCGAATGCCGCCAGTTCACGGTACTGAGCCAGAGCGGTACGGATACCACCGGACAGCTTCTTGATGATCTTGGTCTGAGCGGCACCACCTACGCGGGATACCGAAACACCGGCGTTCACTGCAGGGCGGATGCCCGAGTTGAACATGGCCGATTCCAGGAAGATCTGACCGTCGGTGATGGAAATCACGTTGGTCGGAACGAACGCGGAAACGTCGCCTGCCTGGGTTTCGATGATCGGCAACGCAGTCAGGGAACCGGTCTTGCCGGTCACTGCGCCGTTGGTGAACTTCTCGACGTACTCTTCGGAAACGCGCGAAGCACGCTCCAGCAAACGGGAGTGGAGATAGAACACGTCGCCTGGGTAGGCTTCACGACCTGGTGGACGGCGCAGCAGCAGGGAAATCTGGCGGTAGGCCACTGCTTGCTTGGACAGATCGTCGTAGACGATCAGTGCGTCTTCACCGCGGTCACGGAAGAACTCGCCCATGGTGCAGCCGGAGTACGGCGCGAGGAACTGCAGCGCAGGAGATTCCGATGCACTGGCAGCCACCACGATGGTGTTGGCCAGGGCGCCGTTTTCTTCCAGCTTGCGTACCACGTTGGCGATGGTCGACTGCTTCTGACCGATGGCAACGTAGACGCAGAAGATACCCGAGTTCTTCTGATTGATGATCGCGTCGATCGCCAGAGCGGTCTTGCCGATCTGACGGTCGCCGATGATCAGCTCGCGCTGACCACGGCCGACAGGGATCATGGCGTCGACGGCCTTGTAGCCAGTCTGCACAGGCTGGTCTACCGACTTACGCCAGATAACGCCCGGTGCAACCTTTTCGACCGCATCGGTCTCGGTGTTGCCCAGCGGACCCTTGCCATCGACAGGGTTGCCCAGTGCGTCGACGACGCGACCCAGCAGTTCCTTGCCAACCGGAACTTCCAGGATGCGGCCGGTGCACTTGGCGCTCATGCCTTCGGCCAGACTGGTGTACGCGCCCAGTACCACGGCGCCTACGGAGTCCTGCTCCAGGTTGAGTGCCATGCCGAAGACGCCGCCTGGAAACTCGATCATTTCGCCGTACATGACGTCGGCCAGACCGTGGATCCGTACGATACCGTCGGAAACGCTGACGACGGTGCCTTCGTTACGGGCTTGGGAGGTCACATCGAGCTTGTCGATGCGACCCTTGATGATTTCACTTATTTCGGAAGGATTGAGTTGCTGCATTGCTCTGCTGCCCCTTCAAACTCAAGATTTCAATGCTTCGGCCAGTTTCGCGAGTTTGCCGCGAATCGAGCCATCGATAACCAGGTCGCCGGCGCGGATGACGACGCCACCTATCAGGCTGGCATCCTCCGCAACTTGCAGGCGCACTTCCCGGTCGAGTCGTGCACTGAGAACCTTGGCGAGTTTGTCTTGCTGTTCTTGGTTCAATGCGAAGGCACTGGTGACTTCCACGTCGACCGATTTTTCCTGCTCGGCCTTGTACAGGTCGAACAGCTCGGCGATCTCCGGCAACAGCAGGAGACGGTCGTTTTCGGCAACGACGTGGATGAAATTCTGTGCCTTGGCATCGAACTTGTCGCCGCACACGTCAATGAACGTGGCGGCCTTGTCTGCGCTCGTCAGTCGCGGGGCCTTGAGCAGGCTCTGCATGGTGGCATCTTGCGCCACCGCTGCAGCCAGGCCGAGCATGGCTGACCAATTGGCCAGCTGCTGGTGGGCCTGAGCGTGCTCGAAGGCCGCCTTAGCGTAAGGTCGGGCCAACGTGGTCAGTTCTGCCATGATCGCCCTCGCTTAGATTTCAGCAGCCAGTTTGTTAACCAGCTCCGCGTGCGCGTTTTGATCGATTGTGGCGCCCAGAATCTTCTCGGCACCGCCCACGGCCAGCATACCCAGTTGGGCACGCAGCGCGTCTTTGACGCCGTTCAGTTCCTGCTCGATCTCGGCTTGAGCCTGCACTTTCACGCGGTCAGCGTCGATACGGGCCTTTTCAACGGCCTCTTCGACGATCTGGTTGCCGCGTTTCTTCGCCTGCTCAATGATTTCGGCTGCCTGAGCTTTCGCTTCGCGCAGTTGATGACCCACTTTCTCTTGGGCCAACTCCAGGTCGCGAGCTGCTCGGCTGGCAGCGTCCAAACCATCAGCGATCTTCTTCTGACGTTCGTGCAAAGCCGCGATGACCGGAGGCCACACGAACTTCATGCAGAACAGCACAAAAATGAAGAACGCAACGGTCTGGCCAATCAGGGTTGCATTAATGTTCACGCCAACACCTCGCTCGTTCTTTGTCCATCACACCAATCCACTCGAAGGTTCGAGAGATCAGCCAGCGAGTTGACCAACGAAGGGGTTCGCGAAGGTGAAGAACAGAGCGATACCAACACCGATCATGGTCACGGCGTCGAGCAGACCGGCGACGATGAACATTTTGACTTGCAGCATCGGAACCATTTCTGGCTGGCGAGCAGCGCCTTCCAGGAACTTGCCGCCCAGCAGGCCGAAGCCGATAGCGGTACCCAGTGCGCCCAGGCCGATCAGCAGAGCAACAGCGATAGCGGTTAGACCAACTACAGTTTCCATCTTTCCTCCCGACTTTTTACGTCGTCTTTTGCTTGGTTTTTAGGTTTTAAAGCGGTGTTACAAACCGGTGTTTCGGCCCGGAGGGGCCTCCCTCGCGCCAGAGCGCGAGGGGCATCAGACTCGCCAGGCGGGTCTCAATGGTTTTCTTCGTGCGCCATCGAAAGGTAGACGATGGTCAGCATCATGAAGATGAATGCCTGCAGCGTGATGATCAGGATGTGGAACACGGCCCACGCCCACTGCAGCACGACGCCCAGGCCGCTGAGCCACAACAGGCCGCTGCCGAACATCACGGCGATCAGGATGAACACCAGCTCGCCGGCGTACATGTTGCCGAACAGTCGCAGTGCCAGCGAGATCGGCTTGGCGATCAGGGTGACGAATTCGAGCAGGAAGTTCACCGGGATCAGCAGGATCTTGGCGAAGATGTTCTTGCTGCCGAACGGGTGCAGGGTCAGCTCGCCGATGAAGCCGCCGAGGCCCTTGACCTTGATGCTGTAGAAGATGATCAGCGCGAACACCGACAGGGCCATGCCCAGGGTCGCGTTCGGGTCGGTAGTCGGCACGGCGCGGAACGGGATGTGCGAGTCGCCGGAGATCCAGGCCGCAGCCATCGGGATCCAGTCGACCGGAACCAGGTCGATGGCGTTCATCAGGAACACCCAGACGAAGATCGTCAGCGCCAGCGGTGCAATCACCGCACTGCGGCCATGGAAGCTGTCACGCACGCTGCCATCGACGAACTCGACCAGCACCTCGACGAAGTTCTGCAGGGCACCCGGCTGACCGGACGTTGCCTTCTTCGCCGCCATGCGGAAGATCAGGATGAAGATCAGGCCCAGGGCAACCGACCAGCCGAGGGTATCGACGTGGAACGCCCAAAACCCCATTTCCTTGGCTTCTGCAGCGGTGTGGGCAAAGCCCCAGCCGCCTTCTGGTAGCTGACCGAAGGTCAAGTTCTGCAAGTGGTGCTGGATATAGCCCGAAGCGGTTGTTTCTGCCATGGTTGCCTCAAACGCCCTAAGGTCTCGAAAGTCTTGTTTTCATGAGCAGGGGTGCGAACCAGCTGACCAGTTGGGTCAGCCCGAAGACGCCGAATACAGCCAGCGGCGCCAGTGGTTTCACTCCTGCGAACGTCAGTGCGAACAGCACTGCCGTCAAAATCAGCTTGCCTGCCTCGCCGGCGTAGAACGACCGGACGATGGCTTGTGCGGCCCGGGCTCCGGTGAACCGGAAAGCCTTCCAGGCGAAATACAGATTAGGCAACCAGGCGATCAGGCCTCCGCAGAGCCCCGAATAACCGCTGACTGCCCCGAGCCATTGCCACAGCACCAGAGCTGCCAGCAACGCTACGACACCTTGCGCCAACAACATCGGGAAAACGACCCATTGATGGAACGGCAGGCGGTTTGGCGTGCGGGTTTCCATCGTGGCGACTCCTCAATGGTCGACGTGCCATAAGCCTTAACTTGGCATAAAATGTGCCGACAAAATGCGCGCAGAGTATAGGGGCGCTTCCGCCCCTATTCAACTGCCGGGTAGTGATTTCCGACTGCACGCTACACAGGGAATTGTTTCAGCGAATGTGTGCGAGCACACCCTGCAACTCGTCCAGCGAGTTATAGCGGATCACCAACTGGCCCTTGCCCTTCTGTCCGTGGCGAATCTGCACCGCAGAGCCCAGGCGCTCGGCCAGGCGCTGTTCCAAGCGGGTGATGTCCGGGTCGGCCTTGGCCGGCTCCACAGGCTCGGGCTTGCCACTCAACCACTGCCGTACCAAGGCTTCGGTCTGACGCACGGTCAGACCCCGTGCGACAACGTGTCGCGCCCCTTCGACCTGCTGTTCGTCCGGCAGACCGAGCAACGCGCGCGCATGCCCCATTTCCAGATCGCCGTGAGACAGCATGGTCTTGATCACTTCGGGCAAGGCGATCAGGCGCAGCAGGTTGGCCACGGTCACCCGCGACTTGCCCACTGCATCGGCCACCTGCTGTTGGGTCAACTGGAACTCGTGCTGCAGGCGTTGCAGGGCAATGGCCTCTTCCACCGGGTTGAGGTCTTCGCGCTGGATGTTTTCGATCAATGCCATGGCGATCGCGGCTTCGTCGGGCACATCGCGGACCATGGCTGGAATGGTCTCCAGGCCGGCCTGCTGCGCGGCGCGCCAGCGGCGCTCCCCGGCGATGATCTCGAACCGCGAGTTGGCCACCGGCCGGACCACGATCGGTTGCATCACGCCCTGGGTCTTGATCGAATGCGCCAGCTCTTCGAGGGCCTGCGGGTCCATGTCCCGACGTGGCTGGTATTTACCGCGCTGGATGATGTCCAGGGGCAAATGCTGCAACTCGTTCTGGTCGACCGTGACGGCCTGCTCTTCGAGCGCACTGACGGTCGAACCGCTGAGCAGCGCATCCAGTCCACGCCCGAGACCACGTTTCTTGACGGCCATTGGATTCCTTAAATGACTGCAGCGGTGCGAGATTGGCGACGCTGCCGACGAACCATCTCGCCAGCCAGTGCCAGGTAGGCCAGGGCGCCACGTGAGGATTTGTCGTACGAGAGTGCCGGCATCCCATAGCTGGGTGCTTCGGCCAGACGAATGTTGCGCGGGATGACGGTATCGTAGAGCTGGTCGCCGAAGTGTTCCTTGAGCTGCGCCGATACATCGTTCATCAGGCTCAGGCGCGGGTCGTACATGGTCCGCAGCAAACCCTCGACCTTGAGGTCCGGATTGAGCAGTTCGGCGATGCGCTTGATGTTATCCACAAGGTCACTGAGTCCTTCCAGGGCGAAGTACTCGCACTGCATCGGAATGATCACGCCATCGGACGCGACCAGCGCATTGAGGGTCAGCATCGACAGCGAGGGCGGGCAGTCGATCAGAATGTAGTCGTAGTTGTTGCGCACCGGTGCCAGCGCACTGCGCAGCCGGCTCTCTTTCATCTGCATTTCCAGCAGGACCACCTCGGCCGCCGTCAGGTCACGGTTGGCCGGCAGCAGCTGGTAACCGCCGTGCTCGGAGAAGTGCATGGCCTGGGCCAGGTCGCACTCGCCGATCAGCACGTCGTAGATGGAGTTTTCAAGCGCGTGCTTGTCCACTCCGCTACCCATGGTGGCGTTGCCCTGCGGATCGAGGTCGATCAGCAGCACGCGGCGCTTGGTCGCGACCAGCGATGCTGCGAGGTTGATGCAGGTGGTGGTCTTGCCCACACCACCTTTCTGGTTCGCTATCGCGAATACCTTAGCCATTATTGCTCGTGTTCCCAATCATGCCGTGCGGCGCAGTATCAGCAGATGGCGTTGGCCTTGGCAACCAGGTACGGCCAAGGCGTGTTCGCTATCGAGGTGGAAGTCCGCTGGCAATGCTACCAGTTCGTCAGCTGGATGCAGCCCTTTCATCGCCAACCAGCGTGTGTCGCCGTTGCCCAGGTGACGTGTCCAGTGGGCAAAATCGTGCAGGCTGCTGAACGCACGTGAAACGATACCGGCGAAAGGCTGCTCGGGGACGAAGGTTTCGGCGCGGCTGTGGATAACTTGCAGGTTGGCCAGTCCCAGCTCCAGTTTCGCCTGGGTCTGGAAGCGGGTCTTCTTGCCATTGCTGTCGAGCGTGGCGATCCGTTTTTCAGGAAACATGATCGCCAGCGGGATGCCAGGCATGCCGCCACCACTGCCGACGTCCAGCCAGCTGTCGGCCGCTGCCAGGTACGGCAGGATGCTCAGGCTGTCGAGCAGGTGCCGGGAAACCATTTCGTCGGGATTGCGCACCGCCGTCAGGTTGTACGCCTTGTTCCATTTGATCAGCAGGGCCAGGTAGGCCAGGAGCTGCTCGCGCTGGCCTGCGGACAGTTCGACGCCCAATTGCCGGGCGCCTGTGGACAACTCTTCGCGGTGCTGTTCGGTGACCATGGAACTCAAGCGCTTTGCTCCAACTCACGGCCTGCGCCGCGTTTTTTCAGATGAATCATCAACAGCGAAATGGCTGCGGGCGTGACGCCCGGAATACGCGATGCCTGACCCAGGGTTTCGGGACGGGTCGCACCCAGCTTGCCCTGGATTTCCTTGGACAATCCGGAAATACCGACATAGTCGATATCCACAGGCAGACGGGTGTCTTCGCTTGCACGCAGACGAGCGATCTCGTCCTGTTGACGATCGATGTACCCGGCGTACTTGGTCTTGATCTCGACCTGTTCGGCCACCTGTGGATCGTGCGCGCCGCCGCCGGTGACTTCGACCAGACCGACATAGTCGATCTCCGGTCGGCTGAGCAGGTTAAGCAGGTTGTATTCATGGGTCAACGGCGTACCGAATTTCTCCGCGAGCGCATCGCCCACGGCAGTGTTCGGCCGGACCCAGGTGCTCTTGAGCCGCTGTTCCTCGATTTCGATGGCTTCGCGCTTGGCGCTGAACGCCGCCCAACGGGCGTCGTCGACCAGGCCCAGTTCGCGACCCTTTTCGGTCAGGCGCAGGTCTGCGTTGTCCTCGCGCAGGATCAGGCGATACTCGGCCCGCGAGGTGAACATCCGGTACGGTTCCTGTGTGCCCAGGGTGATCAGGTCATCGACCAGTACACCGATGTAGGCTTCGTCCCGGCGCGGGCACCAGGCGTCTTTGCCCTGCGCACGCAACGCCGCGTTGGCGCCGGCCAGCAACCCCTGGGCGCCGGCCTCTTCGTAGCCGGTGGTGCCGTTGATCTGCCCGGCGAAGAACAGACCGGCGATCACTTTGGTTTCGAGGTTGTACTTGAGATCACGCGGATCGAAGTAGTCGTATTCGATGGCGTAGCCGGGACGCATGATGTGTGCGTTTTCCATGCCTCGGATCGAACGGACGATCTGCAACTGCACATCGAACGGCAGAGACGTGGAAATACCGTTGGGGTACAGCTCGTGGGTGGTCAGCCCCTCCGGCTCGATGAACACCTGATGGCTCTGCTTGTCGGCGAAGCGGTGAATCTTGTCTTCGATCGAAGGGCAGTAGCGTGGACCTATGCCTTCGATTTCACCGGCTGCCGAGTACATCGGCGAGCGATCGAGGTTGGCCGCGATGATTTCATGGGTGCGCGCGTTGGTATGGGTGATCCAGCAACTGACCTGGCGCGGATGCAGTGCCTTGGACCCCATGAACGACATCACCGGGATCGGGGTATCGCCCGGCTGCTCGGTCATTACCGAAAAGTCCACGGATTTGCCGTCGATGCGCGGCGGTGTACCGGTCTTCAACCGGCCTACTCGCAGCGGCAGTTCACGCAGGCGATGGGCCAGGGCGATTGAAGGCGGATCGCCCGCACGCCCCCCGGAATAATTCTGCAAGCCAATGTGGATAAGCCCACCGAGGAAGGTTCCGGTGGTAAGCACCACGGAATCGGCCATGAAGCGCAGGCCCATCTGGGTTACCACACCCTTGACCTCGTCCTGCTCGACGATCAAGTCATCTGCCGGCTGCTGGAATATCCACAGGTTGGGTTGATTCTCCAGGGTTTTGCGAATCGCGGCCTTGTACAGGACCCGGTCGGCCTGGGCACGGGTAGCCCGTACCGCCGGGCCCTTGCGGTTGTTGAGCACGCGAAACTGAATGCCACCCTTGTCGGTAGCCAGTGCCATGGCACCGCCGAGCGCATCGATCTCCTTGACAAGATGACTCTTGCCGATGCCGCCGATGGCCGGGTTGCAGCTCATTGCACCGAGGGTTTCCACGTTGTGCGTCAACAGCAGGGTCTTTGCCCCCATGCGTGCTGAGGCCAGTGCTGCCTCGGTACCGGCATGACCGCCGCCGATGACGATCACTTCAAAACGGGAAGGGAAATCCACCACGCACCTCGTGCCTGTTCAATGTGGGTAATTGGGATAGCGGCGCAGTATAGGGAATTTGCCTCGGCTAAAGAACCCTTCTGCACAAAAAATAACCAGCTGTGGATAGACCGGGTAATAGAAATTAAAAGAGAGAGATTTATTAAAGCTTTGTTTTTATGTTTATTACTATGCAACGACAATTCTGTGGATAAAGTTACGAAAGCCCCGTTCCACGTGATGTACAGAGAAAATAAAGGTTGTGTTCACCTGTTCATGAGCCCGGTGTATAACTGAAATTAACCTGTGGGTAACAAGGTCGCTTACCCACAGGTGGATTTATCATCAGGTTTCGGACCCGCTTATCAACCTGGCTCAGGTGGGCTTTTCCACAGGGCTCCTGCAGCGTGTATAAAAAAAAGCCGCCTCGAAAGGCGGCTGTTGATCAGGTTCATGCGGTTGTCATGGCGGTGACCGCGCGCCTACTTGCCGATGCAGAAGCTCGAAAAGATGCGTCCCAGCAGATCATCGGAACTGAACGCCCCGGTGATTTCACCCAGTGCTTGCTGCGCCAGGCGCAGGTCTTCGGCCAGCAGCTCGCCGGCACCGGCCAGGGTCAATTGATCACGCCCATGGTCGAGGTAGTCGCCGGCGTGGCGCAGGGCTTCGAGGTGGCGTCGACGTGCGCTGAAGCTGCTTTCTGCGGTCTGTTCGTACCCCATGCAGGCCTTGAGATGGTTGCGCAGCAGTTCCAGCCCCTGGCCCGCCCCCTTGGCAGTCAGGCTCAAGGTAACGTGTCCGTCGCCATCCTGCTGCAGACCAATGGGTTCCCCACTCAGATCCGCCTTGTTGCGAATCACCGTGACTTTGCCGATGTCGGGCGTGAGTTCTAGGAACTCCGGCCAGACCGCAAACGGGTCGGCCGCTTCAGCAGCAGTCGCATCCACTACCAGCAGAATGCGATCGGCCTCGGCAATGGCCTTCAGCGCGCGCTGAACGCCGATCTGCTCGACTTCATCGGCCGTGGTGCGCAGCCCTGCCGTGTCGATTACGTGCAACGGCATGCCATCGATGTGGATATGTTCGCGCAGCACGTCCCGGGTCGTGCCGGCAATCTCCGTCACGATAGCGGCTTCGCGTCCAGCCAGCAGGTTGAGCAGGCTCGACTTGCCGGCATTCGGTCGACCGGCGATGACCACGTTCATGCCATCACGCAGCAAGGCCCCCTGCCCGGCCTCGCGCAGCACGGTGGATAACTCGCCACGCACCTTGTCGAGCATGCTCAGTACATGACCATCGGCCAGGAAATCGATTTCCTCCTCGGGAAAGTCGATGGCGGCCTCAACGTAGATACGCAACGCGATGAGCTGCTCGGTCAAGTTATCCACACGGCGGGAAAAAGCCCCTTGCAGCGAACGCACGGCGTTGCGCGCCGCCTGGGCGGAACTGGCTTCGATGAGATCGGCAATGGCTTCGGCCTGGGCGAGGTCAAGCTTGTCGTTGAGGAATGCGCGCTCGCTGAATTCCCCCGGACGTGCCAGGCGGCAGCCCAGCTGCAGGCAGCGCTGCAGGAGCATGTCCATCACCACGGGCCCACCGTGGCCTTGCAGCTCGAGCACGTCCTCGCCGGTGAACGAATTGGGCCCGGGGAAGTACAGGCTCAAGCCCTCGTCGATGACCTGGTATTGCGCGTCGAGCATCGGGCCGTAGTGGGCGTAGCGAGGCGTTGGCACACGGCCGATGATCGCCTGGGCAGCCTCGCTGGCCAATGGTCCGGAGATACGCACGATCCCCACTCCGCCGCGACCCTGGGCAGTGGCAATGGCAGCGATGGTTTCGCGAACGACGTTCATGCAGATACTCCGGTCGAATTTCAGATAGCAAAACGCCCCACGAGGGGGCGCTTTGTGCACAGGTTAGTCGAGCAACCCGTTAAACGGCAGGTTTGTTTGCCGCGGCTTTCTCGATACCGCGCGTGATGTACCACTGCTGGGCAATCGACAGGGTGTTGTTGGTCACCCAGTACAGTACCAGGCCAGCCGGGAACCACAGGAAGAAGAAGGTGAAGACGATGGGCATCATCTTCATCACCTTGGCCTGCATCGGATCCGGAGGCGTTGGGTTCAAGCGCTGCTGAATGAACATGGTCGCGCCCATGATGATCGGCAGGATGAAGAACGGATCCTTGATCGACAGGTCGGTTATCCACAGCAGCCAAGGTGCCTGACGCATCTCGACGCTTTCCAGCAGTACCCAGTACAGGGACAGGAAGACCGGCATCTGCACCAGGATCGGCAAGCAGCCACCCAGCGGATTGATCTTCTCTTTCTTGTACAGCTCCATCATGGCCTGCGACATTTTCTGGCGATCGTCGCCATGCTGCTCCTTGAGCAGAGCCAGCTTCGGCGCAACGGCACGCATACGAGCCATCGACCGGTAGCTGGCGGCCGACAAGGGGAAGAACAGCAGCTTGATCAGGATGGTCAGGCAGATGATCGAGAAGCCCCAGTTACCCAGGATCGCGTGGATGTGCTTGAGCAGCCAGAAGATCGGTTGCGCGATGAACCACAGGATGCCGTAGTCGACGGTCAGCTCCAGGCCTGGGGACAACTCCTTGAGCTTGTCCTGCACCTTCGGACCGGCATACAGGGTGGCTGTGGTTTCGATCTTGCCACCTGGTGCGGCGGACAACGTCGGACCGGTGTAGCCGATGATGTAGTTGCCCTGGTTGTCCTTGCGCGTCATGACGTTGTTGCTGTCACCAGGGGCAGGGATCCAGGCCGTCACGAAGTAGTGCTGCAGCCAGGCCACCCAACCACCTTGTACGGTTTCCTTGAGGCCGGCCTTGTCCATGTCCTTCATCGACACTTTCTTGTACGGCTCGCCGCTTGTCCACAGGGCCGCGCCCAGGTAGGTCGCAGTACCGGTGGCCGTGGTCGACGATGGATCGGAGCTGTTGTCTCGCTTGAGCTGGGCAAACATGTTGCCGCTCCAGTTCTGCGCGCTCTGGTTATCCACAAGGTAACTGACTTTCAGGTCGTACTCGCCGCGATCGACCGTGAAGCGCTTGACGTAGTTGACGCCGTTGTCGCTGTAGGTCAGGTCGACTACCAGCTGGTTCTGACCATCGGCCAGTTGATAACTTTTCTGCGTGGCGCTGTACACCGGGCGCCCGGTGGAACGTGCATCCGGGCCGTTCGCGCCGGTCAGGCCGCTCTGAGCCAGGTAGGTCAACTCACCGCCGTTGTCGAACAACTGGAACGGAATGTTCGGCATGTCCTGGCGCCGAGGGTACTCGGGCAGGTTCAGCTGGACGATATCACCACCGGTAGGGTCGATAGCGAAGTTGAGCACGTCGGTCTTGACCCAGATCAGGTCCTTGCTGACCACGACAGGGGTCGGCACAGGCAGATTGGCATCAGGATTGGCGCTGGGTACATCGGCACTGGCTTGAGTGTTGGTGCCCGGTACCGTTTCCGGCAATGCCGGGGTCGGGTTCTGGGTAGCCATATTCTGAGTCGGCAAGGCGGCTTGACCGTAGTCCTGGTTCCATTTCAGGACCATGACGTAGGCCACGACTGCCAGGGCGACGATCAGGATCGTGCGTTTAATATCCATGATTACTCGGCTATCGAAGAAGAACGGGGTGATGGGGCGTCTGGAACCGGGTCGAAACCACCGGCATTCCATGGGTGACAGCGGCCAAGGCGACGAACGGTCAGCCAGCTTCCACGCAAGAGGCCGTGGATCTCGATGGCTTCGAGCGCGTAGCAAGAGCAACTGGGATAAAAACGACAGTGATTCGCCATGAGAGGGCTGATGGCGTAGCGGTAGAACTGGATCGGAACGATTGCCAGTTTACGCATCTTGACTGTCCACTCCTGCAGGTTCGGTCTTCACCACTGGAGCGGGCCGGTTACGTGCAAGGCGCTTCCAGAGCTTGCCAAAATGCTCATGCAATTCAGGGTTTTCCACGTCGCCCAAACCTTTACGCGCGACGATGACGATGTCCCAGCCAGCCAGTATGTCCTGGTGCAGACGGAACGAGTCACGCATCAAACGTTTCAAGCGATTGCGTTGAACGGCGAGCTTGACGCTCTTTTTACCGATGACCAGCCCCAGACGGGGATGTTCGAGGCCGTTCTCACGCGCAAGAAGCAGCAGGTTCTTGCCGGGGACCTTGCCAGATGGCGAGTCGAAGACTGCTTTGAAGTGCCGGGCTGTCAGCAGACGCTTTTCCCGACCGTAGTCCTGACTCACCACCCGTGCCGAAGGATCAAACTGCCAGACGCTTGCGGCCCTTGGCGCGACGACGCGACAGGACGGTACGGCCGTTCTTGGTAGCCATGCGAGCACGGAAACCGTGGGTGCGAGCGCGCTTGATGGTGCTGGGTTGGAAAGTACGTTTCATGGTTGTTACCTGGTTCGTCCACAACGGGCCGGAATGGACCCCGTTTTAAGAGACCGGCGATTCTAGTGAAAGCGCAGCAGAAGGTCAATTTCCAACCAGCTATTACTTTTTGCATCGTTGATCAGAGCCGTCCGGTACGACGTCATGACCGGCCCTCGCCTTCGATCCATCCACGTCCACGTCCGAACCATTGGATTGGATGTCAGCACCGATCAAATATAAAAATAGAGAAGGGACTTATTTAAAGCTTTTCTGTAATGCTTATAGATCTTAGTGAAGCCCCTTTCTGTGGATAACCGCCTTCACCCCATGCTGGCTGCACCTCTTGGCGATTGGAAACCCTGTCCGGAAGAGGTGCTGCACCTGTGTCGATGCTCAGGACAAGCTGTGGATTAAAACGGCTGATATCCACAGGCATGTTATCCACAGCGCTCGACCCCCACTTGTGCATAGATCTCATGACGGGTTATCCACAGTGCTCAGGAACAGGATTTCGGTGGCTCTAAAGGGATGTTTTTCGTGCTTTGGAGTGAGCTTGCAGGCCCTACATGTGGATAAGTGTGAGGACCGCCGGTACAATGGGGGTTGTTTTTGCCTTGCCGGCTTTCAATTCAGGGGATACCTGTGTCAGTGGAACTTTGGCAGCAGTGCGTGGAACTCCTGCGCGATGAACTGCCTGCCCAGCAATTCAACACCTGGATCCGTCCGCTACAGGTCGAAGCCGAAGGCGACGAGTTGCGGGTCTACGCGCCCAACCGCTTTGTGCTGGACTGGGTAAACGAGAAATACCTGACACGACTTCTCGAACTGTTGGGTGAGCACGGCAACGGACTCGCGCCGGCGCTTTCGTTGCTGATCGGCAGCCGCCGCAGCTCGACGCCCCGCGCTGCATTCAATGCCCCGCTGGCAGCCTCTGCAGCGGCAAGCCAGGCGCAGGCGGCCCCAGTGGCTGCCGTGCCTGCAGTTGCGCCTGTAGAGGCCGTTTCCAAGCCTTCGGCGGCCAGTGAGGAACCCTCGCGGGACAGTTTCGACCCCATGGCCGGCGCCAGCTCGCAACCGGCACCCGTACGTGCCGAGCAGCGCACCGTGCAGGTAGAAGGTGCGCTCAAGCACACCAGCTATCTGAATCGCACCTTTACCTTTGAAAACTTCGTCGAAGGTAAATCCAACCAGTTGGCGCGCGCCGCTGCCTGGCAGGTTGCGGACAACCCCAAGCATGGCTACAACCCGCTGTTCCTTTATGGCGGTGTGGGTCTGGGTAAAACGCACTTGATGCATGCTGTGGGTAACCATCTGCTCAAGAAGAATCCGAATGCCAAGGTCGTCTACCTGCATTCCGAGCGATTCGTGGCCGACATGGTCAAGGCATTGCAGCTGAACGCGATCAACGAATTCAAGCGGTTCTATCGTTCGGTCGATGCATTGCTGATCGATGACATCCAGTTTTTCGCCCGCAAGGAACGCTCCCAGGAGGAGTTCTTCCATACGTTCAATGCGCTGCTCGAGGGCGGCCAGCAGGTCATCCTGACCAGCGACCGCTACCCCAAGGAAATCGAAGGGCTCGAAGAGCGCCTGAAGTCGCGCTTTGGCTGGGGCTTGACGGTGGCGGTCGAACCGCCGGAGCTCGAGACGCGAGTGGCCATCCTGATGAAGAAAGCGGATCAGGCCAAGGTGGATTTGCCCCATGATGCGGCGTTTTTCATTGCCCAGCGAATCCGTTCCAACGTGCGCGAACTCGAAGGTGCACTCAAGCGGGTCATAGCGCACTCGCACTTCATGGGCCGCGAGATCACCATCGAGCTGATCCGCGAGTCGCTCAAGGATTTGCTAGCGCTGCAGGATAAACTCGTGAGTGTGGATAACATTCAGCGCACCGTGGCCGAGTATTACAAGATCAAGATTTCCGATCTGCTGTCCAAGCGCCGCTCGCGTTCGGTAGCGCGTCCGCGGCAGGTGGCCATGGCCCTGTCCAAGGAACTGACCAACCACAGCTTGCCGGAAATCGGCGATGTGTTTGGTGGCCGTGACCACACTACCGTGCTGCACGCCTGCCGCAAGATCAACGAACTCAAGGAATCCGATGCGGATATCCGCGAGGACTACAAGAACCTGCTGCGTACCCTGACCACGTGAACACTCACTACGCAGCTTTTGAGGCAAGGGACTAGACCATGCATTTCACCATTCAACGCGAAGCCCTGTTGAAACCCCTGCAGCTGGTCGCCGGCGTCGTCGAACGCCGACAGACCTTGCCTGTGCTTTCCAACGTGCTGCTGGTCGTTCAGGGGCAGCAGCTGTCTCTGACCGGTACCGACCTGGAAGTGGAACTGGTTGGCCGCGTACAGCTGGAAGAGCCAGCCGAGCCCGGCGAGATCACCGTGCCTGCGCGAAAGTTGATGGACATCTGCAAGAGCTTGCCCAACGACGCCCTGATCGACATCAAGGTGGATGAGCAGAAGGTGGTGGTCAAGGCCGGACGCAGCCGTTTCACTTTGTCGACGCTACCGGCCAATGACTTCCCGACGGTCGAGGAAGGCCCGGGTTCGCTGACGTGCAGCCTGGTCCAGAGCAAGCTGCGCCGGTTGATCGAGCGCACCAGTTTCGCCATGGCTCAACAGGACGTTCGCTATTACCTCAACGGCATGCTGCTGGAAGTATCGGCAGGTATCATCCGCGCCGTCGCAACTGACGGACACCGTTTGGCCATGTGTTCGATGCAAGCCGACATCGGCCAGGCCGATCGGCATCAGGTCATCGTGCCGCGCAAGGGTATTCTGGAGTTGGCCCGCCTGCTGACCGAGCCTGATGGCAATGTCAGCATCGTGCTGGGCCAGCACCATATCCGTGCCACCACCGGTGAGTTCACATTCACCTCCAAACTGGTCGATGGCAAATTCCCCGACTACGAGCGCGTGTTGCCAAAAGGCGGCGACAAGTTGGTGGTTGGCGATCGTCAGGCCTTGCGTGAAGCGTTCAGCCGCACCGCTATTCTGTCCAACGAAAAGTACCGCGGCATCCGTTTGCAGCTGGCTGCCGGTCAGCTGAAAATCCAGGCCAACAACCCTGAACAGGAAGAAGCGGAAGAAGAAGTGGCCGTCGACTACAACGGTGGCGCGCTGGAGATCGGCTTCAACGTGAGTTATCTGCTCGACGTGCTGGGCGTAATGACGACGGAGCAGGTGCGCCTGATTTTGTCCGATTCCAACAGCAGCGCCTTGGTGCAGGAATCGGACAACGACGACTCGGCATATGTCGTCATGCCGATGCGCCTCTGACCCCTGCCTGAATGTCCCTTACCCGCGTCACAGTCACCGCGGTGCGCAACCTGCACCCGGTGACCTTCTCCCCCTCTCCGCGTATCAACATCCTTTACGGTGCCAACGGCAGTGGCAAGACCAGCGTACTGGAAGCGATTCACTTGCTGGGCCTTGCTCGATCTTTCCGCAGTACGCGCCTGGTGCCAATCATCCAGCACGATCAGGCAAGCGCTACGGTGTTCGGGCAGGTCGAACTGGCCGAAGGTGGACAGAGCAACCTCGGGATATCCAGAGAGCGCCAAGGCGATTTCACCATCCGTATAGATGGTCAGAATGCACGAAGCGCAGCGCAGCTCGCGCAGATTCTGCCGCTGCAGCTGATCAATCCTGAAAGCTTCCGTCTACTGGAAGGCGCGCCAAAAATTCGCAGGCAGTTTCTCGACTGGGGTGTGTTCCACGTGGAACCTCGCTTCATGTCCACCTGGCAGCGCCTGCAGAAGGCCTTGAAGCAACGAAACTCGTGGCTTCGACATGGTACACTTGACGTTGCTTCGCAAGCGGCCTGGGACCGAGAACTCTGTCTCGCCAGTGCGGAAATCGATGAATACCGCCGTGCTTATATCAAGGCGCTCAAACCCGTTTTTGAACAGACACTCGCCGAGCTGGTGCAGCTCGATGGGCTCACTCTGAGTTATTACCGGGGTTGGGACAAGGATCGTGAGCTTGCTGAGGTATTGGCAGGTTCATTGTTGAGAGATCAGCAGATGGGACATACCCAGGCTGGACCTCAACGCGCCGATCTTCGCCTTAGAATGGGCGCTCACAATGCAGCTGACATATTGTCGCGCGGTCAGCAGAAGCTGGTGGTGTGCGCACTTCGTATCGCCCAAGGCCATTTGGTAGGTCAGGCTCGCCGAGGGCAATGCATCTATCTGGTGGACGATTTGCCCTCTGAATTGGATGAGCAACATCGCCGCGCATTATGCCGCTTGTTGGAAGAATTACGCTGCCAGGTGTTCATCACCTGTGTAGATCAGGAATTATTGAGGGAAGGCTGGCAAACGGAAACGCCAGTTGCCGTGTTCCACGTGGAACACGGCGGTATTACCCAGACCCAAGATCATCGGGAGTGAAGGCATGAGCGAGAATCAAACGTACGACTCCTCCAGCATCAAGGTGCTGAAAGGGCTTGATGCCGTACGCAAACGTCCCGGTATGTACATCGGCGACACCGATGATGGTAGCGGCCTGCACCACATGGTCTTCGAGGTGGTGGACAATTCCATCGATGAAGCACTGGCCGGCCACTGTGATGAAATCACCATCACCATTCATCCAGACGAATCCATTTCCGTGACCGACAATGGCCGCGGCATTCCTGTAGATGTGCATAAAGAAGAAGGCGTGTCGGCAGCCGAGGTCATCATGACCGTCCTGCACGCGGGCGGTAAGTTCGACGATAACTCGTACAAGGTTTCCGGCGGTCTGCACGGTGTGGGTGTGTCCGTAGTGAACGCACTCTCTGAAAGCCTGCAACTGACAGTGCGTCGCGCTGGCAAATTGTGGGAACAGTTCTATGTGCACGGCGTACCGCAGGAACCCATGCAGATCGTTGGTGAAAGCGAGACCACCGGTACCAAGATCCACTTCAAGCCGTCGGCCGATACGTTCAAGAATATCCACTTCAGCTGGGATATTCTGGCGAAGCGAATTCGCGAGTTGTCGTTCCTCAACTCCGGTGTGGGTATCCTGCTCAAGGATGAGCGCACCGCCAAGGAAGAGCTGTTCAAGTTCGAAGGTGGCCTGCGGGCATTCGTTGAATACCTCAATACCAACAAGACACCCGTGAACCAGGTGTTTCACTTCAATGTGCAACGCGACGATGGCGTGGGCGTTGAAGTGGCACTGCAGTGGAACGACAGCTTCAACGAAAACCTGTTGTGCTTCACCAACAACATTCCGCAGCGTGACGGTGGTACTCACTTGGTAGGTTTCCGGTCGGCACTGACGCGCAACCTGAACAACTACATCGAGCAGGAAGGCCTGGCCAAGAAGAACAAGGTCTCGACCACTGGCGACGATGCGCGTGAAGGCCTGACTGCGATCATTTCGGTGAAAGTGCCTGACCCCAAGTTCAGCTCGCAGACCAAGGACAAGTTGGTTTCGTCCGAAGTGAAAACCGCGGTCGAGCAGGAGATGGGCAAGTACTTCTCGGACTTTCTTCTTGAGAACCCGAACGAAGCCAAGGCCGTGGTTGGCAAAATGATCGACGCAGCACGTGCCCGCGAAGCTGCCCGCAAGGCGCGCGAGATGACCCGTCGCAAGGGTGCATTGGACATCGCTGGCCTGCCAGGCAAATTGGCCGACTGCCAGGAGAAGGACCCTGCCCTTTCCGAACTCTACCTGGTGGAGGGTGACTCCGCCGGTGGTTCGGCCAAGCAGGGCCGCAATCGCAAGACCCAGGCGATCCTGCCGCTCAAGGGCAAGATCCTCAACGTCGAGAAAGCACGCTTCGACAAGATGATCTCGTCCCAGGAAGTCGGTACCCTGATCACGGCACTGGGCTGCGGTATCGGTCGCGAAGAGTACAACATCGACAAGTTGCGCTATCACAACATCATCATCATGACCGATGCCGACGTTGACGGATCGCACATCCGCACCTTGTTGCTGACCTTCTTCTTCCGTCAGTTGCCCGAGCTGATCGAGCGCGGCTACATCTACATTGCCCAGCCGCCGCTGTACAAGGTGAAGAAAGGCAAGCAGGAGCAGTACATCAAGGACGACGACGCCATGGAAGAGTACATGACGCAGTCGGCCCTGGAAGATGCGAGCCTGCACCTCAACGACTCGGCACCCGGTATTTCCGGTGAAGCGTTGGAGCGTCTGGTCAATGACTTCCGCATGGTCATGAAGACGCTCAAGCGTCTGTCGCGTTTGTACCCGCAGGAGCTGACCGAGCACTTCGTGTACCTGCCGGCAGTGGCACTCGAGCAGCTGGGCGATCACGAAGCCATGCAGGCGTGGCTGGCCAAGTTCGATGCACGTCTGCGTACCAGCGAGAAATCGGGCCTGGTGTACAAGGCCAGCCTGCGTGAAGACCGTGAGCGTAACGTCTGGCTGCCTGAGGTGGAGATCACCTCCCATGGTCTGGCGAGCTACATCACGTTCAACCGGGACTTCTTCGGCAGCAATGACTACAAGACCGTGACCGCCTTGGGCGCACAGTTGGCCAGTCTGCTGGACGAAGGTGCCTATGTGAAACGTGGTGAGCGCAAGAAGGCGGTGGTCGAGTTCAAGGAAGCCCTCGAGTGGCTGATGACCGAAAGCACCAAGCGCCATACCATCCAGCGCTACAAAGGTCTGGGTGAGATGAACCCAGACCAGTTGTGGGAAACCACGATGGACCCAAGCGTGCGACGCATGCTCAAGGTCACCATCGAGGATGCGATCGGCGCCGACCAGATCTTCAACACCCTGATGGGTGATGCGGTCGAGCCTCGTCGCGAGTTCATCGAGAGCAATGCACTGGCAGTGTCGAACCTGGATTTCTGAGGCTTCGGCCCGTCCATCGAACCCCGGCGCCGTTGGCCCGGGGTTTTTTTATGGGCGTTTGCCCAGCCCCTCGTGCCATGGAGTGACGAAGCAACGCTGGCGTGGATCTTGCGAAGTTTATTGAAGGTTCGCTACGGGCATGACTACGCCAATGCCGCTTTTCGGCAGAGGTGTCACCCCACGCACCGGATAATCGATGGCTCGACACGTCTGCACAGGGGTAAAGATCATGGACCATGCAATGGAGGGGCGGGTATCCCCCGCGACGTTGAAAAAGGTGATCTGCGCGGCTGCCGTGGGCAACTTCGTGGAATGGTTCGACTTTGCGGTCTACGGCTTTCTGGCCACGGCGATTGCCCAGCAATTTTTCCCCAGCACGGATGCCACCACCGGACTGCTGAAAACGTTCGCGGTGTTTGCCGTGGCCTTCGCGTTCCGGCCTCTGGGCGGGATTGTGTTCGGCATGCTCGGCGATCGCATAGGACGCAAGAAGGTGCTGGCCATGACCATCCTGCTCATGGCTGGTGCAACGACGCTGATTGGCTTGCTGCCGACCTATGCCGCCATAGGCATTGCCGCCCCGATCATGCTCACGCTGATCCGTTGTGCCCAGGGTTTTTCTGCAGGAGGCGAATACGCTGGAGCCTGCGCCTATCTCATGGAGCACGCCCCACGTACCCAGCGTGCGTGGTATGGAAGCTTCATCCCGGTATCGACCTTCAGCGCGTTCGCCTGCGCTGCGGTCATGGCCTATGGATTGGACGCGTCGCTGTCGCCCGAAGCGATGGCCAGCTGGGGTTGGCGGGTGCCGTTTCTGATTGCAGCGCCGTTGGGCCTGGTCGGGCTGTACCTGCGCTGGCGGCTGGATGAAACGCCTGCGTTCCAGGCTGTCAAGCAAGAGCATGACGTGGCCCACTCGCCGCTCAAGGATACTTTGCGCAGTCACGGCGGTGCGATCCTGTGCCTGGGTGCCTTCGTGTCCCTGACTGCCCTCTCCTTCTATACGTTCACCACCTACTTTGCGACTTATCTGCACGTGGTCGGTGGTTTGAGCCGAGCGACGGCGCTGCTGATTTCGGTCATCGCCTTGGTGTTCGCGGCATTGATGTGCCCGGTCGCGGGAGCTTTCTCCGACAAGGTCGGTCGCCGGGCCACGGTGGCGACAACGGGCGTGCTGATGATTGCGGTGGTCTACCCATCGTTCCTGCTGGCCAGTTCGGGCTCTTTCGTCGCCTCTGTAGTGGGTGTGATGATGCTGGCGGTGGGCGCTGTGCTCAGTGGTGTAGTGACAGCAGCGCTGTTGTCGGAAACCTTCCCGACCCGAACCCGCTACACGGCCTCGGCGATCACCTACAACCTCGCCTACACGGTGTTTGGCGGCACGGCGCCGCTGATGGCGACCTGGTTGATCGGTATGACGGGGAGCAACCTGTCGCCAGCGTTTTACTTGATGGCGGTTTCGGTGCTGGCGCTCGCGGGCGGTCTGGCACTGCCGGAGACGTCGAAGATCTCTCTGCATGGCAATGCAGGGGAAGCTGTTCACGGTGGGCAGCCGGTGGTTGTTTGAGCCGGTTGGATCTGTGGCGACTAGGCTGACGTTTTCGCGGGCAGAGCCCGCTCCCACATGAAGGCAACATTCAGTGCCATGTGGGAGCCGGGCATGGGTTTCAGGTGGCGAGCAAGGTAGCCTGCTGGTCGGCGCACAGTTGCAGGAGGAAATCCCAGACCACGCGCAGCCGTACCGATTTGTGCAGTTCGCGTCGGGTGCTGATCCAGTAACTGCGCTGGATGGTTTCGTCGGGCAGTACGCGTACCAGCCGTGGGTCCTTGGCAGCCATGTACACGGGCAACACGGCGATGCCCAGGCCAATGCACGCTGCCTCTTGCTGAGCAAGCACACTGGTGCTGCGAAAGGCCACGACTGGGTTGCGACAGAAGCTGTTGAGCAATAACAGCTCCTGGCTGAACAGCAGGTCATCGACATAGCCGATCCAGCGATGCTGTGCCAAGTCTTCACGATTGCGCAGCGGCTCGGAAGCAGCCAGGTAATCGGCACTGGCATACAGTGCCAGGTTGTAGTCGGTGAGCTTGCGGGTGATCAGCAGATCGGCATTGGGACGCTCGAGGTGCACGCTGATTTCGGCTTCGCGGTTGAGAATGCTGACAAAGCGCGGCACGGCCACCAGCTCCACTTCCAGGCCTGGATACCGCCTGAACAGTTCGCCGAGGCGCGGTGTGATGAAGGCAATACCGATGCCTTCGGTGACGCCCAGGCGGATCTTGCCAAGCGGATTGAATGACTGCGTAATGTCTTCCTGCGCGCGCAGGGCCAGGTTCTCCATGGCCTCGGCGTGTTTGAGCAGTGTCTGCCCCGCCGGTGTCAGTTCGTAGCCGTGGGCGTTCTGCACGAACAGCGGCGTGCCCAGGTGGCGCTCGATGCTTTCGATGTGCCGGGCGACCGTACTGTGAGTGGTATGCAGGCGTTTGGCAGCGGTCAGCAATCGGCCGCTGCGTTGCAGCTCGAGGAAGAAGCGCAGGTCGTTCCAGTCGAACATCGATTTTCCCTTGTTAATCAACTGCGCTCTGGACTGTGCGAAAACGCTCAGCCCCTGGGTGAAATCTTTAGTTTTCACCACGAAGCTAATCAATAACATGGGGAACGACAAGAACAATAAAACGGCGCGGAGTACACCATGCCATCAGTCCCATCCGTCTATGACTACATCATTGTCGGCGCAGGTCCTGCAGGTTGTCTGCTTGCCAATCGACTGTCGGCCGACCCTTCGGTAAAGGTACTGTTGCTCGAGGCGGGTGGCCGGGACAACTATGCCTGGATCCATATCCCGGTTGGCTACCTGTTCTGCATCGGTAATCCCCGCACCGACTGGTGTTTCAAGACCCAGCCACAACCAGGCCTCGACGGCCGCAGCCTCAACTACCCTCGGGGCAAGGTCCTTGGCGGCTGCTCGTCGATCAATGGCATGATCTACATGCGCGGCCAGTCCAGCGACTATGATCGCTGGGAGGCCTTGGGCAATCCTGGCTGGGGCTGGAAAGACGTCCTTCCATTGTTCCGCAAGAGCGAAAACCATCATGCCGGCGACTCGGAGTTCCACAGCGCCGAGGGCGAGTGGCGAGTCGAGCAGCAGCGCTATCGCTGGCCCATTCTCGACGCCTTCCGCAGTGCGGCGGCCGAGTCCGGGATCGCCAGCATCGAAGACTTCAACACCGGAGACAACCAGGGTTGCGGTTACTTCCAGGTCAATCAGAAGTCCGGTGTGCGCTGGAATTCGACCAAGGCTTTCCTGCGTCCCGCACTTAAACGGTCAAATCTGACGGTGCACACTGGCGTGCGGGTGGACAAGGTGCTGCTGCAAGACGGTCGTGCCCATGCGGTGGCTGCACGCTGGCAGGGCGCCGACCATCGGTTCGAGTCGCGCGGAGAGATCATTCTGTGCGCCGGTGCAATCGGTTCGCCGAACATTCTCCAGCGCTCCGGCATTGGCCCCCGGCCCTTGCTCGAACGCCTGGGCATCGATGTGCAGCACGAGCTGCCCGGCGTAGGTGGCAATCTGCAGGACCATCTGCAGCTGCGGCTGGTGTACAAGGTCAGCAACGCGCGCACCCTCAACCAGGTTGCCAACAGCCTGTGGGGCAAGTTCGGCATGGGTGTGCGTTACCTTTATGACCGCAGCGGGCCGTTGGCGATGGCGCCAAGTCAGCTGGGCGCGTTCGTGCGCTCCAGCCCCGAGCAGCCCTCTCCCAATCTTCAATAC
Source organism: Pseudomonas sp. CFBP 13719 (assembly GCF_014842095.1). Lineage (NCBI taxonomy): Bacteria > Pseudomonadati > Pseudomonadota > Gammaproteobacteria > Pseudomonadales > Pseudomonadaceae > Pseudomonas > Pseudomonas sp. CFBP 13719. The sequence continues at coordinate 65,182 of NZ_JACYVB010000011.1, forward strand.
CACGTGCAGCCGCTGTCGTTGGAACGCTTCGGCGAGCCGCTGCATCGGTTTCCTGCGTTTACCGCTTCGGTGTGCAACCTGCGACCCAAGAGCCGCGGGCGCGTCGATATCAGCTCGGCCGATCCGGACGCAGCGCCGCTGATCGATCCCAACTACCTCAGCCATCCCGACGACGTGCAGGTGGCGGTCGATGCCATACGCCTGACGCGCAAGATCGTCCGGGGCTCGGCCCTGCAAGGCTTTGCCCCGCAGGAATACCTGCCAGGCGCGGACGTGCAAAGTGAAGAAGCGCTGCGCGCGGCAACAGGACGCATAGGAACGACTATCTTTCATCCAGCAGGCACCTGTCGCATGGGCAGCGACACCCTGGCGGTGGTGGATGCACAACTCAAGGTTCGCGGCGTGCAGGGGCTGCGTGTGGCAGACGCGTCGATCATGCCGGAAATCGTCTCGGGCAATACCTGCTCGCCGACGGTGATGATCGCCGAGAAGGCAGCGCAGATGATTCTGCATCCGCAGCCGCTGGAGGCCGTGCCGGCCATCGCGCTGCAGGTGCCGGAAACGATTTGACCGAGTGCAGGCAGTACTCGGGAAAGGCAACAGTGGAACAACAACAATAATCACTGAGGATGGCGATATGGCGGATTATCTGCAACACGGCGCGGCGGCAGCGCCTGCCGTGAACCGGGACGAGAAGAAGATTATCTTCGCATCGTCGCTGGGGACGGTTTTCGAATGGTACGACTTCTTCCTGTACGGCGCCCTGGCTGCGGTGATCAGCAAGCAGTTCTTCGCCGGAGTGAACGAGACCACAGCCTTCATCTTCGCCCTCATGGCGTTTGCTGCAGGCTTCCTGGTGCGGCCCTTCGGTGCCTTGGTGTTCGGACGCCTGGGCGACATGATCGGGCGCAAGTACACCTTCCTCATGACCATCATCCTGATGGGCGTCTCGACCTTTGCGGTGGGATTGCTGCCGACCTATGCCAGCATCGGTATTGCCGCGCCGATCATCCTGGTGCTGTTGCGCATGCTTCAGGGCCTGGCTCTGGGCGGCGAGTATGGCGGCGCAGCGACGTACGTGGCCGAACATGCCCCGCAGAAAAAACGTGGTTTCCACACCGGCTGGATCCAGTCGACAGCCACCCTGGGCCTGCTGCTGTCATTGCTGGTGGTAATGGGCAGCCGCTATATCAGTGGCGATCAATTCGAAGTCTGGGGCTGGCGCCTGCCGTTCCTGCTGTCGATCGTCCTGCTGGGAATCTCCACCTGGATCCGCCTGAGCCTGAGCGAATCGCCTACGTTCACCAAGATGAAGGCCGAGGGCAAGACGAGTAAATCGCCGATCCGCGAGTCGTTCGGTTCCTGGCAGAACCTGAAGATCGTGCTGACCGCGTTGTTCAGCATCAATGCGGGGCAGGCAGTGACGTTCTACTGTGCGCAGTTCTATGTGCTGTTCTTTCTGACGCAGATGCTCAAGATGGACCCGGCGCTAGCCAATCAGCTGCTGATCATCAGTGTGGTCATCGGTGCGCCGTTCTTCGTGTTCTTCGGTTGGCTGTCCGACCGTGTCGGGCGCAAACCCATCCTGATGCTTGGCCTGCTGCTGGCGACCTTCGCGTACTTCCCCCTGTTCAAGGGATTGAGCCACTACGCCAACCCGCAGATCGACAATGCCACCCGCAACTCGCCGGTCACGGTGATGGCGGACCCTTCGACGTGCACCTTCCAGTTCGACCCAGTGGGCAAGGCCAAATTCGACAGCCCCTGCGACAAGGTCAAGACGTTGCTGATCAAGTCGGGTGTCCCGTACAGCTCGGCAGCGCCGGTTGACGGGACGGATGTGGCAATCACGGTCGGTGAACAACGGATCAATGGCTACGATGAGCCAGCCCTGCGTGCGGCCATCGCCCAGGCAGGCTATCCCGCCAAAGCCGATTCGAGCCTGGTCAATCAGCCCATGGTGGTGCTGATCATCGTCGCCATGATTCTGATTGCCACGATGACCTATGGGCCGCTGGCAGCGGTGATGGTCGAGCTCTTCCCCACCCGCATCCGCTACACCTCCTTGTCCCTGCCCTACCACATCGGCAACGGCTGGTTCGGCGGATTCCTGCCCACGGTGTCGTTCGCGCTGGTGGTGTACACGGGGGATATCTTCTACGGACTGTGGTACCCGGTGCTGGTGACCGGTATCAGCTTCGTGGTGGGGATGTTCTGTCTGAAGGAAACACGGCACGTGGACCTGGACAAGGTCTGAGGTCTGGTTCGAAGCCCGGCAGTGAAAGGCCCCGAAAGGCAAGCCTTTCACCGCCGTGCAAAAAACTTATGCACCAACTGCCGGGCGTCGGCAGGTTTTGAAAACTGCATATTCAACAAGCGGTTACGCAGCTTTCGAAGACTTGACGCGAGAAACAATACACAAGTTATCCACAGAAACTAGATGACCGGCGTGGGTGTGGTCTGCGGATGCTCCGGCAGCGCACCCATGGCTTGTTGAGTTTGCTCGTTCCAAGCCTGGACGCGCTCGTTCAAGGCCGCAATGGCCCGCGGTCCGGTGCCTTCGGCGTACATGGGTGCCCCGATGACCACCTCGATGGTGCCGCGATGCTTGTTCCAGCCTTCCTTGGGCCAGTAGCGCCCGGCATTGTGGGCAATGGGCAGCACCGGCAACTGCGCGTTCACCGCCAGGGCACTGCCACTGCGGGTGAATTTGCCGATCTGACCGTACGGCACACGCGTACCCTCCGGGAAGATCAGTACCCAGACACCGTCTTTCAGCAGCGTATCGCCCTTGCTGGCAACTTCTTTGAGCGCCGACTTGGGGTTGTCGCGGTCGATGGCGATAGGACGCAGCATGGCCATGGCCCAGCCAAAGAACGGCACGAACAGCAGCTCGCGTTTGAGCACCTGGCTCAGGGGCTGGAAGTACGCGGACAGGAAAAAGGTTTCCCATGTGCTCTGATGGTTGGAAACGATGACGCATGGGGTTTGCGGAACGTTTTCCGCACCCTTCACCCGCACGTCGATGCCCAGCATGACGCGCGTCAGCCACAGCGCACAGCGGCACCAGTAGACGTTGATGAAACGGTAGCGCGCCTTGAACGACAGAAAGGGCGCGATGAAAAAGCTCAGGGTGCACCACAGCAAGGCGCTGCTGCCCAGAAGCAGATAAAAGGCAAAGATTCTGATTGCCCGCAGGATCGACATAGCGGTGGATACCGTCAAGTGTGGATAAGGTGCCTGGCGACTGCCGCCAGGTCATCGAAAATCAGGGTTCCTTCGGGCAGGTCCTGGGTCAGGGTCCGTAGCCCTTTGCCGGTCTTCACCAGCACGGGTTGAGCAGCCACTGCCGTTGCGGCGTGCAAGTCGCTCAGGCTGTCGCCGACGAACCAGACGCCGGTCAGGGGTACGTCATAGTGGGCAGCAATGCGCTGCAGCAAACCCGGCCGCGGTTTGCGGCACGTGCACTCGTCATCCGGACCATGGGGACAATGCACGATCAGGCCGACCTCGCCGCCCTGCTCCTTGACCAGCGTGCGCAGGTGAGCGTGCATGGCATCGAGGGTGGCCAGATCGTAGTAGCCGCGCGCCAGGCCGGACTGGTTGGTCGCGATGGCCACCGTCCAGCCCGCCTGGTGCAACTGCGCAATGGCCTCGATCGCGCCAGGCAATGGCAGCCACTCGGCGACTGATTTGATGTAGGCGTCGGAGTCATGATTGATGACCCCGTCGCGATCGAGAATCAGCAGTTTCAAGGCCTACCCCAGCAACGAAATGTCGGCAACGCCCAGGAACAGGCCACGCAGCCGTGCCAGCAAGGCATAGCGGTTGGCCCGTACGTTGGCATCCTCGGCATTGACCATCACTGCTTCGAAGAATGCGTCCACCGGCTCGCGCAGGGCGGCCAGACGGGTCAAGGCTTCGTTGTAGCGACGCTCGGCAGCCATCGGCGCCACCGCATGGTCGGCCTGGGTGATGGCCGAGTACAGCGAGAACTCGTTGGCGTTGTCGAAGTACTTGGGCTCCACGGTAGCGGCGACCTTGCCGTCGGCCTTGCTCAGCAGGTTCGAGACGCGCTTGTTGACGGCAGCCAGGGCGGCGGCCTCGGGCAACCGGCGGAACGCCTGGACCGCCTGCACACGCTGATCGAAATCCAGTGCCGAACCGGGTTGCAGGGCGCGCACCGAAAGATAAGTGGCCACATCGATGCCCTCGTCTTCGTAGCGAGCGCGCAGGCGATCGAAGATGAACTCCTGCACCTGCTCGGCAAGCCCGGCCGACTTGACCTGGGTACCGAAGGCCGAGACGGCGAAGCTCACGGCTTCGTTGAGGTTCAGGTCCAGCTGCTTTTCGATCAGGATGCGCAGCACGCCCAGGGCCGCGCGACGCAGGGCATAGGGGTCCTTGCTGCCAGTGGGCAGCATGCCGATGCCGAAGATGCCGACCAGGGTATCGAGCTTGTCGGCGATGGCCACGGCCGCACCGGTCAGGGTGCTGGGCAGCTCGGCGCCGGCGCCACGAGGCATGTATTGCTCGTTGAGTGCCAGCGCGACGTCTTCGGGCTCGCCGGCGTTGAGCGCGTAGTAATAGCCCGCCACGCCCTGCATTTCCGGGAACTCACCGACCATTTCCGTGGCCAGGTCGCACTTCGACAGCAGGCCTGCTCGCGTAGCGCGCTGGGCATCGCCACCAATGCGCGAAGCAATGTAGGCCGCCAGTTTGGAAACCCGCACGGCCTTGTCGTAGACACTGCCCAACTGCGCCTGGAACACCACGTTTTCCAGGCGTTTGTTGAAGGCTTCCAGCGGTTGCTTCTTGTCCTGGTTGAAGAAGAACTCGGCATCGGTCAGGCGTGGACGCACGACTTTCTCGTTGCCCTCGACGATCTGGCGCGGGTCCTTGCTCTCGATGTTGGCCACGGTGATGAAACGCGGCAGCAGCTTGCCGTCGGCATTGAGCAGGCAGAAATACTTCTGGTTGTCCTGCATGGTGGTGATCAGCGCTTCCTGCGGGACATCCAGGAAGCGTTCCTCGAACGAACACACCAGTGGCACGGGCCACTCGACCAGGGCCGTCACTTCGTCCAGCAGCGCCGGTGGCACGATGGCGCTGCCTTCCTGCTGGGTGGCCAGCTCGGCGGTACGTCGGGCAATCAGTTCACGGCGTTCGTGGGCATCGGCCAGTACGTAGGCCTTGCGCATGTCTTCGCGGTAGCCAGCAGGCGAGCTGATGCGCACGTTCTGCGGGTGATGGAAACGGTGACCGCGCGATTCACGCCCGGCTTTCTGGGCCAGAATCGTGCAATCGACGACCTCGTCGCCCAGCAGCATCACCAGCCACTGGGTTGGCCGCACGAATTCTTCCTTGCGTGCGCCCCAGCGCATGCGCTTGGGAATCGGCAGGTCGTTGAGGGAGTCTTCGACGATGGTCGGCAGCAGGCTGGCTGTCGGCTTGCCGACGATGTTCTGGCTGAAGCGCAGCTTGGGTCCGCTGCGGTCGATCTCGCTGAGATCCACTCCGCATTTCTTGGCAAAGCCCAGTGCAGCCTGGGTCGGCTCGCCTTCGGCATTGAAGGCGGCCTGCAGCGGCGGGCCGTCGAGATTGATGCTGCGGTCCGGCTGCTGGGTATCCAGGCCGGTGATCAGCACGGCCAGACGGCGTGGCGCGGCGTAGACGTTCTTGGCGCTGTAGTTCAGGCCGGCGGCCTGCAGGCCTTTCTCGATGCCGGCCAGGAAGGCGTCGGCCAGTGTGTTGAGGGCCTTGGGTGGCAGCTCTTCGGTGCCCAGTTCGACCAGAAAATCTTGAGCACTCATTGCGCAGCCTCCAGCTTGGCCAATACTTCATCTCGCAGATCGGGGGTCGCCATGGGGAAACCCAGCTTGGCACGGGCCATCAGGTAGGCCTGTGCCACGCCACGGGCCAGCGTCCGCACGCGCAGGATGTACTGCTGGCGTGCGGTAACCGAAATGGCGCGGCGAGCATCGAGCAGGTTGAAGGTGTGGGACGCCTTCAAGACCATTTCATAGCTGGGCAGCGGCAGTGGCTGGTCCAGTTCGAGCAGGCGCTTGGCCTCGCTTTCGTAGAAATCGAACAGCTCGAACAGTTTGTCGACGTTGGCGTGCTCGAAGTTGTAGGTGGACTGCTCCACCTCGTTCTGGTGGAACACGTCGCCGTAGGTCACCGTGCCGAACGGGCCATCGGCCCACACCAGGTCGTAGACCGAGTCGACGCCCTGCAGGTACATGGCCAGGCGTTCCAGGCCGTAGGTGATCTCGCCGGTGACCGGATAGCATTCGATGCCGCCCGCCTGCTGGAAATAGGTGAACTGGGTGACTTCCATACCGTTGAGCCAGACTTCCCAGCCCAGGCCCCAGGCGCCCAGGGTCGGCGACTCCCAGTTGTCTTCGACGAAACGGACGTCGTGCACCAGAGGATCGAGGCCGATGTGCTTGAGCGAGCCCAGGTACAGCTCCTGGAAGTTGTCCGGGTTGGGCTTCAGAACCACCTGGAACTGATAGTAGTGCTGCAGGCGGTTGGGGTTCTCGCCGTAGCGGCCATCAGTCGGACGGCGGCTGGGTTGCACGTAAGCGGCATTCCAGGTTTCCGGGCCCACGGCGCGCAGGAACGTGGCGGTATGAAAAGTGCCGGCGCCCACTTCCATATCGTAGGGCTGAAGCACCACACAACCTTGCTCGGCCCAGTATTGCTGGAGGGCGAGGATCAAGTCTTGGAAGGTACGCACGGCTGGCGTAGGCTGGCTCACGAAATTCACCTGTTTCTAGGGCTGCGAATATAAAGAGCGGGAGTATACCGCGAATCCGCGGCGCCTCTACCCATGGAGCCCTAATGCCTCGCTGCTTTTGGTGTACCCAAGACCCCTTGTACCAGGCCTACCATGACCTTGAATGGGGCGTGCCGCTGCGCGAGGCGGGCGCCCTGTTCGAGTTGCTTTCGCTCGAAGGGTTCCAGGCCGGTCTGTCGTGGATCACCGTGCTGCGCAAGCGTGAACGCTACCGGCAGGTGCTCCACGGCTTCGACCCGCAACGCCTCGCGCAGCTCAGTGACGAGGAGATCGAGGGGCTGATGCAGGATCCGGGCATCGTACGCAATCGGCTCAAGCTCAACGGTGTACGCAAGAACGCCCGCGCCTGGCTGCAGCTCGACGACCCGGTGGCTTTTCTCTGGTCGTTCGTCGGTGGACAGCCGCTGGTCAACCATCGGCGCGATCGCAGCGAGATCCCCACTGAAACCGAAGAGGCTCGAGCCATGAGCAAGGCCCTGAAAAAAGCCGGTTTCACCTTCGTCGGGCCGACTATCTGCTACGCCTTCATGCAGGCCTCGGGGATGGTCATGGACCACACCGAGGATTGCGACCGCTACGCCGAGCTGGCCGGCTGAGGCTAGAATGGGCGCCTGGGCAATTAAGGAGTGATCTGTGGATAAGTTCAAAGGGGCGCTGATGGTCGGTGCCTTGCGGTTGTTCGCGCTGCTGCCATGGCGCACCGTGCAGTGGGTCGGCACGGCCATCGGCTGGTTGATGTGGAAGCTGCCCAACCGCTCTCGCGAGGTGGTGCGCATCAACCTGGCCAAGTGTTTTCCGGACATGGATGCTGCCGAGCGCGAGCGCCTTGCAGGACGCAGCCTGATGGACATCGGCAAGACCCTGACCGAAAGCGCTTGCGCCTGGATCTGGCCGGCGCAGCGCTCGCTCGATTTGGTGCGCGAAGTCGAAGGCCTGGACGTGCTCAAGGACGCCCTCGCGTCGGGCAAGGGCGTGGTTGGCATCACCAGCCACTTGGGCAATTGGGAAGTGCTCAATCACTTCTACTGCAACCAGTGCAAGCCAATCATTTTCTACCGTCCGCCCAAGCTCAAGGCGGTGGACGAGCTGTTGCGCAAGCAACGGGTGCAGTTGGGCAATCGCGTCGCGGCCTCGACCAAGGAAGGTATCCTCAGTGTCATCAAGGAGGTGCGCAAGGGCGGCCAGGTGGGCATTCCCGCCGATCCGGAACCGGCCGAATCGGCCGGGCTGTTCGTGCCGTTTCTCGGCACCCTGGTGCTGACCAGCAAGTTCGTGCCCAACATGCTCGCCGGCGGCAAGGCCGTCGGCGTGTTCCTGCATGCCGTGCGCCTGCCCGATGGCTCGGGCTACAAGGTGATCCTGGAAGCGGCACCCGAGGCGATGTACAGCACCGACACGTACACGTCGGTCGCGGCGATGAGCGGCGTGGTCGAGAAGTATGTGCGGGCCTATCCGAGCCAGTACATGTGGAGCATGAAGCGCTTCAAGAAGCGGCCGGCAGGTGAGGCGAGGTGGTATTGAGTTAGCGGCCTGGCGTGATGGCCTCTTCGCGGGCAGAGACCCGCTCCCACAGGACCTGCTTTCACAGAGCTGGCTCCTGGAGGGCCCGCTCCCTGAAGGAGCGGGGTCGGGGGTCAGAAGAAGCTCAGGCCGACGTGGAATAGCTTCTCGACGTCGCGGATGTATTTCTTGTCCACAACGAACAGGATCACGTGGTCACCGGCTTCGATCACCGTGTCGCTGTGCGCGATGATCACCTGGTCGTCGCGAATGATCGCGCCGATCGTCGTTCCCGGCGGCAGGTCGATGGTTTCGATGGGCTTGCCGATCACCTTGCTCGAACGCGCATCGCCGTGGGCGATTGCCTCGATGGCCTCCGCGGCGCCCCGGCGCAACGAATGCACACTGACGATATCGCCCCGCCGTACGTGCGCCAGTAGGGTACCGATGGTTGCCAGCTGCGGGCTCAGGGCGATGTCGATTTCGCCTCCCTGGACCAGGTCCACGTAGGCCGGGTTGTTGATGATGGTCATGACCTTGCGCGCGCCCAAGCGCTTGGCCAGCAACGAAGACATGATGTTGGCTTCGTCGTCGTTGGTCAGGGCCAGGAAAATATCGGCCTGGGCAATGTTCTCTTCGAGCATCAGGTCGCGGTCGGAGGCGCTGCCCTGCAACACCACGGTGCTGTCCAGGGTATCGGACAGGTAGCGACAGCGCGCCGGGTTCATCTCGATGATCTTCACCTGGTAGCGGCTTTCGATGGCCTCAGCCAGGCGCTCGCCGATCTGCCCGCCGCCGGCGATGACTACCCGCTTGTTGCTCTGGTCGACCCGGCGCAGTTCGCTCATCACCGCGCGAATGTCTTCGCGGGCCGCAATGAAAAACACCTCGTCGTCGGCTTCGATGACCGTATCGCCGCGCGGCAGGATCGGCCGGTCGCGGCGAAAGATGGCGGCCACGCGGGTGTCCACCTTGGGCATGTGCTGGCGTATCTGGCGCAGTTGCTGACCCACCAGCGGACCGCCGTAGTAGGCCTTGACCGCCACCAGCTGCGCCTTGCCACCGGCGAAGTCGATGACCTGCAGGGCGCCTGGGTATTCGATCAGACGCTTGATGTAGTTGGTCACCACTTGTTCGGGGCTGATCAGCACATCCACCGGGATGGCATCGTTGTTGAACAGGCCGGAGCGGGTCAGGTAGGCCGACTCGCGCACGCGGGCGATCTTGGTCGGCGTATGGAACAGGGTGTAGGCGACCTGGCAGGCGACCATGTTGGTCTCGTCGCTGTTGGTCACCGCCACCAGCATGTCGGCGTCGTCGGCGCCGGCCTGGCGCAGTACTGTCGGATACGAGCCGCGTCCCTGCACGGTGCGGATGTCCAGGCGATCGCCAAGGTTGCGCAGACGTTCGGCGTCGGTATCGACCACGGTGATGTCATTGGCCTCGCCGGCCAGGTGCTCGGCCAAAGTACCGCCCACCTGACCTGCGCCCAGGATGATGATCTTCATCCGTTACTCCCCGTCAGTGGCCGCGTACGGCGGCGATCTTGATCAGCTTGGCATAGTAGAAGCCATCGTGACCGCCTTCTTGTGCCAGCAATTGGCGACCATGGGTCTGCTTGATGCCGGCGCAAGTGGAAAGGTCGAGCTCGCGGGCGCCGGGCGTGCGCGCCAGGAACGCTTCGATGACCTCAGTATTTTCCGTGGGCAGTGTCGAGCAAGTGGCATAGAGCAGCGTCCCGCCGACCTCCAGGGTCGGCCACAGGGCGTCGAGCAGCTGGCCTTGCAGCACGGCCAGGGCCGGAATGTCGTCAGGCTGGCGGGTCAGTTTGATGTCGGGGTGGCGACGGATCACGCCGGTGGCCGAACAAGGGGCGTCGAGCAGGATCCGCTGGAACGGCTGGCCGTCCCACCAGGCTTGGGTATCGCGGCCATCGGCCGCGATCAGCTGGGCTTGCAGCCCCAACCGCTGCAGGTTTTCGCGAACCCGGACCAGGCGCTTTTCCTCGAGATCCACGGCTACCACAGTGGCCAGGGCCGGTTCGGCTTCCAGAATGTGGCAGGTCTTGCCGCCCGGCGCGCAGCAGGCGTCGAGTACCCGTTGACCGGGCTTCAGGTCGAGCAGCTCGGCGGCCAACTGCGCCGCTTCATCCTGGACGCTGATCCAGCCTTCGCTGAAACCGGGCAGCCCGCGCACGTCACAGGCTTCTGCCAGGACGATGCCATCACGGCTGTAGACGCATGCCTGGGCGGCCACGCCTTGCTCGGCAAGCAGGCCCAGGTAGGCATCGCGGGGGTGATGGCGACGGTTGACCCGCAGGATCATCGGCGGATGAGCGTTGTTGGCGGCACAGATGGCTTCCCACTGCTCGGGCCAGAAGGCTTTCAGCGATTTCTGCAGCCAGCGCGGGTGGGCCGTGCGCACCACCGGGTCGCGCTCGAGTTCGGCAAGAATCGCCTCGCTTTCACGCTGGGCTCGGCGCAGTACGGCATTGAGCAGCGCCTTGGCCCAGGGCTTCTTCAGCTTGTCGGCACAGCCAACGGTTTCGCCGATCGCGGCATGGGCCGGAACTCGGGTGTACAGCAGCTGGTAGAGACCGACCAGGAGCAAGGCATGCACATCGGCATCGGCGGCCTTGAATGGCTTTTGCAGCAGGCGTTCGGCCAGCGCGTCGAGACGGGGCTGCCAGCGGGCGGTGCCGAATGCCAGGTCTTGGGTAAGGCCACGGTCGCGCGCCTCGACCTTGTCCAGTTCTCTGGGCAGGGAGCTGTTGAGAGAGGCCTTGCCGTTGAGTACCGCTGCCAGGGCACGGGCTGCCGCCAGGCGCGGGTTCATTGGCCCAGCACCGTGCCGACCACGAAACGATCGCGGCGGCTGTTGAACAGATCACCGAAGTCGAGCGGCTTGCCCCCCGGCAACTGCAGGCGGGTCAGGCGCAGGGCCTGTTCACCGCAGGCGATGGTCAGCCCGTCCTTGTCGACCTGGATGATTTCACCGGGCTGACCGCTGCCTTCGACCAACGTGGCGGCCAGCACCTTCAGCGCCTCGCCATTCAGGGTGCTGTGGCAGACAGGCCAGGGGAAAAACGCCCGCACCAGGCGTTCGAGCACCACGGCCGGCTGGATCCAGTCGATGCGCGCTTCGTTCTTGTCCAGCTTGTGGGCGTAGTTGGCCAGGCTGTCGTCCTGCGTTTCGCCCTGCAGGGTAGCGGTGGCCAGGCCGGCAATGGCCTGGACCACGGCCGGTGGGCCCATCTGCGCCAAGCGGTCGTGCAGGCTGCCGCCGGTGTCATGGGCGTCGATCGGGGTGCTGACCTTGAGCAGCATCGGGCCGGTATCCAGACCCGCCTCCATGCGCATCACAGTGACGCCGCTATCGGCATCGCCCGCCTGGATCGCCCGCTGGATCGGTGCCGCTCCGCGCCAGCGCGGCAGCAGCGAGGCATGACTGTTGATGCAGCCCAGCGGCGGAATATCGAGCACCGCCTGCGGCAGGATCAGGCCATAGGCGACCACCACCATCAAATCCGGTGCCAGCGCGCGCAGCTCGGCCTGGGCCTGGGGGTCGCGCAGGGTCGCCGGCTGCAGGACGGGAATGCCGTGCTCCAGGGCCAATTGCTTGACCGGGCTTTGCATGAGTTTCTGCCCCCGCCCGGCCGGGCGGTCGGGCTGGCTGTATACGGCAACGATGTCGTGCGAGGTGGCCAGCAGGGCCTTGAGGTGTTCGGCGGCAAACTCGGGAGTGCCCGCGAAGACGATGCGCATGGAGTTCTCGCTGTTGGGGGTGGGCCGCAACCCTTTGTAGGAGCGGCTAGCAGCCGCGAAGGGGCCCTTCCTGACGCACCGAGGTGCGTTGTTCGCGGCTACTAGCCGCTCCTACAAGGGCACCGGAATCAGGCCTGCTGCTTGTGCAGTTTTTCCAGCTTTTTCTTGATGCGGTCGCGCTTGAGGTTGGACAGGTAGTCAACGAACAGCTTGCCGTTGAGGTGATCGCACTCGTGCTGGATGCACACGGCCAGCAGGCCTTCGGCGATCAGTTCGTAGGGTTTGCCGTCGCGGTCCAGTGCGGTGACCTTGACCTTCTGCGGACGATCGACGTTCTCGTAGAAGCCGGGTACCGACAGGCAACCTTCCTGATACTGGTCCATCTCGTCGGTCAGCGACTCGAACTCGGGGTTGATGAACACCCGTGGTTCGCTGCGATCTTCGGACAAGTCCATGACCACGATGCGCTTGTGCACGTTGATCTGGGTAGCGGCCAAACCGATGCCAGGCGCGTCGTACATGGTTTCAAACATGTCATCGACAAGCTGGCGAACGCTGTCGTCCACCACCGTGACCGGCTTGGCGACGGTACGCAGGCGCGGGTCTGGAAATTCGAGGATGTTTAAAATAGCCATATGCGTATGTGCTGCACTGTGAGGTAAAGTCGTTATTTCGCGTGAGCAGACATGATAAAGGGATTCACGGCATGAGGAAATCACTACTCGCCCTGCTGATGCTGGCAATGGCCGGCCTGGCGCAGGCGCAAGTGCAGCTCAGGGACGGCTACCCACAGCGCTACACCGTGGTGCGTGGCGATACGTTGTGGGACATTTCCGGGAAGTTTCTTAGCCAGCCGTGGCAGTGGCCACACCTCTGGCACGCCAACCCGCAGATCGCCAACCCGGACCTGATCTACCCCGGCGATTCGCTGGTACTGGGCTTCGTCAACGGCCAGCCGCAACTGATGCTCGAACGTGGCGCTTCGCGCGGCACCATCAAGCTCTCGCCCAGGGTGCGCACCACACCCGTGGCCGAGGCCATTCCAAGCATCCCGCTGGAATCGATCAACAGCTTCCTGCTGACCAACCGCATCATGGATTCGGCTGAACAGTTCAACGCCGCGCCCTACATCGTGGCCGGCAATGCCGAGCGCGTGCTCAGCGGCATGGGCGACCGTATCTACGCCCGTGGCGCATTCGACCCGGCGCAATCGGTGTACGGCATCTTCCGCCAGGGCAAGACATACACCGACCCCGACACCCAGGAGTTTCTGGGGATCAACGCCGACAACATCGGGGGCGGCGAAATCGTCGCGACCGAGGGGGACATCTCTACCCTGGTACTGCAACGCTCGCGCGAGGAGGTCCGCCTGGGCGACCGGCTGTTCAGCGACGAACAACGTGCGGTCAATTCGACGTTTTTCCCCAGCGCGCCAGAGACGGACATCCGTGGTGTGATCATTGATGTACCACGAGGTGTTACACAGATCGGCAAGTACGACGTGGTCACCTTGAACCGCGGAACGCGCGACGGGCTGCGCGAAGGCAACGTTCTGGCGGTGTACAAGACCGGCGAAACAGTGCGCGATCGTATCACCGGCGAGCAGGTCAAGGTCCCCGACGAGCGTTCCGGGTTGCTCATGGTGTTCCGCACTTATGAAAAGCTGAGCTATGGTTTGATCCTCAACGCCAACCGCTCGCTGGCAGTGATGGACAAGGTAGGCAATCCGTAGCGCATACCGGCGCCGGGCATGACAGGGTCATGGTCGGTCGCTTTCCGATACTTTTGTGCACAGAGTTATCCACAGCTTGTCCAGCTGTCTGCGGGCCTGCCGATTCAAGGATGATCGGATGCCGCTTTTCGATACCGCTACACACGCCATTTCCGAACTCGAGGCGCGCCTGCGCTTGCACTTGCTCCCGGAAATCGGCTCGCAACGCTTCCACAAGCTTGTCGCGCACTTTGGCAGCGCACGTTCGGCGCTCGATGCGCCGGTCGTGCAATGGCGCGGCGCCGGGTGCAGCGACGCCAGCGCCCAAGCCCGCCGCGACCCCTGCATCCATCGCAACGCTGCGGCTGCAATGGCCTGGCTGGAGGGCCCGCACCAGCATTTGCTGATGTGGGACCAATCCGACTACCCCGCCCTGCTCAAGGAAATCGCCGACCCACCACCGCTGTTGTTCGTACGCGGCGAACCCAGTGTGCTGGAGCGGCCGCAGATTGCCGTGGTCGGCAGTCGCCGCGCCTCGCCGCCCGGCCTGGACAACGCCCGGGCATTCGCTCGCAGCCTGGCAGCGGCGGGATTTGCCATCACCAGCGGCCTGGCTCTGGGCGTGGACGGGGCAGCTCATCAAGGTGCGCTGGAGGTGGGTGGGCATACCATCGGGGTATTGGGCACCGGTCTGGAAAAACTTTATCCACAGAAGCACCGCGCGCTCGCCCAGGCCATCGTCGAGCGCAAGGGCGCGCTGGTTTCCGAGTTTCCCCTCGACGCGCAGGCGCAGCCGGGCAATTTTCCCCGCCGCAACCGGATCATCAGCGGCTTGTCCCTGGGGGTGCTGGTCATCGAGGCCAGCCCGGCCAGCGGTTCGCTGATCACGGCAAGGCTGGCCGCCGAGCATGGCCGCGAGGTGTGGGCGCTGCCCGGCTCCATTCATCACCCTGGCGCACGCGGTTGTCACCAGTTGATCCGCGACGGCGCGCAACTGGTCGAAACCATCAATCATATTCTTGAAGGGTTGCAGGGCTGGCAGCGTCTGCCACCGGTCACGCCGGTGGCGCCAGCCCAGGCCGCCGATCCACTGCTGAAGGTGCTGGTGGCGGCCGCGCACACCACCGAAGGTTTGGCGGCGGCGCTGGGATGGCCGCTGTCGCGGGTGATGGCGCAGCTTACCGAGCTCGAGATGCAGGGGCGCGTGGTCAGCCAGGCGGGACGTTGGTTTGCACGGGCCAGCTAAGTACACTGGCGGCAGTCTTCAATGGGAGTGACAGCAGATGGTGAGCAGTTGGCGTGTGCAACAAGCGGCGCGCGAGATCCGAGCGGGCGCGGTGATCGCCTACCCTACCGAAGCTGTCTGGGGATTGGGTTGCGATCCGTGGGACGAAGAAGCGGTGTACCGCTTGCTGGCCATCAAGGAGCGCTCGGTCGACAAGGGCCTGATCCTGATCGCCGACAACATCCGCCAATTCGATTTTCTGTTCGAGGATTTTCCCGAAGAGTGGATTGATCGGATGGCCAGTACCTGGCCCGGCCCGAACACCTGGCTGGTGCCTCACCAAGGCCTGCTGCCCGAATGGATCACCGGTATCCACGATTCCGTCGCGCTGCGCGTGAGCGATCACCCGCAGGTACGGGAACTGTGTGCGCTGGTCGGGCCGCTGGTGTCGACCTCCGCCAATCGCCAAGGACGCCCGGCCGCGCGCAGCCGCCTGCGCGTGGAGCAATACTTTCGTGGCGAAGTGGACGTCGTGCTGGGCGGCGCGCTGGGTGGGCGAAAAAGCCCGAGCGTGATTCGCGACCTGATCACCGGTGAAGTGATCAGGCCATGAGGCCAGACAGGGAGCCGCGTTCACGGGGCTCCCTGTCAGGTTTCATGGCAGCAGGATGGTCGAGCCCACCGTCTCGCGCGCGGCGAGTGCGGTCTGCGCCTTGGCGGCATCGCTGAGTGCGTACTGCTGGCTGACGTCGACCTTGAGCTTGCCGCTGGCGATCATCGCGAACAGCTCGTCGGCCATGCCCTGTACTGCACCGGGCACTGCGTAGCTGGCCAGGGTCGGCCGGGTTACGTACAGCGAGCCCTTTTGCGACAGAATACCCAGGTTGACCCCACTGACCGCGCCCGACGCATTGCCGAAGCTAACCATCAAGCCGCGCGGCTGGAGGCAGTCCAGCGAGGTTTCCCAGGTGTCCTTGCCGACGCCGTCGTACACCACCGGGCATTTCTTGCCGTCGGTCAATTCGAGCACCCGCTTGGCCACGTCTTCGTGGCTGTAGTCGATCACCTCCCAGGCGCCCAGAGCCTTGGCCCGTTCGGCCTTGGCGGTCGAACTGACCGTACCGATCAGCTTCACGCCCAGCGCCGCCGCCCATTGGCAGGCCAGCGAGCCCACACCACCGGCGGCGGCATGGAACAGGATGGTTTCGCCAGCCTCGACCTTGTAGGTCTGGCGCAGCAGGTATTGCACGGTCAGGCCCTTGAGCATCACCGCAGCGGCTTGTTCGAAGCTGATGCTCGGCGGCAGGTGCACGGCCATGGCCGCCGGCAGCACGTGCAGATCGCTGTAGGCGCCCAGGGGGCCGCCCGCATAGGCCACACGGTCGCCGACCTTGAACCGGTCCACTTCGCTGCCCACCGCCTCGACCACGCCAGCGGCCTCGGTGCCCAGGCCCGAAGGCAATGGCGCCGGGTACAGGCCGCTGCGGAAGTAGTTGTCGATGTAGTTCACGCCCACGGCGTGATTGCGTACGCGAATGTCTTGCGGGCCCGGTTGCCTGGGCTCGAAGTCGACGAACTCGAGGACTTCCGGGCCGCCGGTGGAACCGAACTGGATACGCTTTGCCATCTGCTCACTCCTGCTGTCGTTGGGCGAAGGCCTATCGGACGCCTTTGCTTGATCGGCGTCAACTGCCGCACACGGTGAGCGATGCTATGCTACGCGCCGACTTGATCGCCGGTCAGGCGTATTCCCAGGCCGCTGGCGGTATTTGCCCTTTTTCAAGGTGATGCCATGACTACCCGCACAGAGGCCGTGAAAGCCTATCTGCTCGATCTGCAGGACCGAATCTGCCACGCCATGCAGGCCGAAGACGGCGTCGCGCGCTTCGTCGAAGATGCCTGGACGCGCGCAGCCGGCGGCGGCGGGCGCACTCGAGTGATTGCCGACGGTGAGTTGATCGAGAAAGGCGGGGTCAACTTTTCCCATGTATTCGGCACGGGCCTGCCACCTTCGGCCAGCGCCCATCGACCGGAACTGGCCGGCCGTGGCTTCGAGGCGTTGGGCGTGTCGCTGGTGATCCACCCGCACAACCCGCACGTGCCCACCTCCCACGCCAACGTGCGGTTCTTCATTGCCGAAAAGGAAGGAGAAGAGGCCGTCTGGTGGTTCGGTGGCGGCTTCGACCTGACGCCCTACTACGCCCACGAGGAAGACTGCATCCACTGGCATCGTGTTGCGCAACAAGCCTGCGAGCCCTTTGGCGCCGATGTCTATCCACGCTACAAGGCTTGGTGCGACCGCTATTTCCACCTCAAGCACCGGGGCGAGCCGCGGGGCGTGGGCGGCCTGTTCTTCGATGACCTGAACGAATGGGATTTCGACACCAGCTTCGCCTTCATGCGCGCCATCGGCGATGCCTTCATCGACGCCTACCTGCCCATCGTGCAGCGGCGCAAGGCCATGGCGTACACCGCGCAGCAGCGTGAATTCCAGGAGTTTCGCCGCGGGCGCTACGTCGAGTTCAACCTGGTCTATGACCGCGGTACGCTGTTCGGCCTGCAGTCGGGTGGCCGTACCGAGTCGATCCTGATGTCGCTGCCGCCGCAGGTGCGTTGGGGCTATGACTGGAAAGCGGCGCCCGGCAGCGAGGAGGCGCGGCTCACCGACTACTTTCTGCAGGATCGCGACTGGCTGGCGCAGACCCCTACCCTTTGATTCAGGAAACGATTGGCATGGACAGTTACGTGGTTTTCGGCAACCCGGTGGGGCACAGCAAATCACCCGCCATCCACCGGTTGTTCGCCGAGCAGACGGGCCAGGCGCTGGTATACGACACACGGCTGGCGCCCCTCGACGACTTCACCCGCAGTGCCTTGGGCTTTTTCGAAGAAGGGCTGGGCGCCAACGTCACCGTCCCGTTCAAGGAGCAGGCGTTCGGCCTGTGCAGCGTACTGACTCCGCGCGCGCAACGTGCCGGCGCGGTGAACATGCTCAGTCGGCTGCCCGATGGCAGCCTGCGTGGCGACAACACCGATGGCGTGGGGCTGGTGCGCGACCTGGTCAACAACGCCGGCGTGACCTTGCAGGGCAAGCGTATTCTGCTGTTGGGTGCCGGCGGTGCGGTGCGTGGAGTGCTCGAGCCGTTGCTCGAACAGCAGCCGCTGTCACTGGTGATCGCCAACCGTACGGTCGAGAAAGCCGAACAGCTGGCGCAACTGTTCGCTGACCTGGGGCCGGTGGCGGCCAGTGGCTTTGATTGGCTGGAAGAGCCGGTGGATATCATCATCAATGCCACTTCGGCGAGCCTGGCGGGCGATCTGCCGCCGATCGCCGCCAGCTTGATCGAGCCAGGCGTAACGGTCTGCTACGACATGATGTATGGCAAAGAGCCGACGCCGTTTTGCCGCTGGGCCAGCGAACATGGCGCGCGCCTGTCGCTGGACGGTTTCGGGATGCTGGTCGAGCAGGCAGCCGAAGCGTTTACCTACTGGCGTGGTGTGGCGGTGGATACGGCGCCGGTGCTGAGCCAGCTGCGCCGGGAGATGGCGGCGGGTTGATTTGATTGAAGGGTGTCAGTGAAGGCCTCTGCCCCCGAAGAGGCCATGACTGACACCCATCAAATCAAAGCCCGTCAAATCAAAGCTTGGCTCGCACCGCCTGCAGCGCGTCCTTGCCATCCAGCGTTTTCACACCTTCCAGCCACTTCTCCAACACCGCCGGATTGGCTTTCAGCCAGGCCTGCGCCGCCTGTGCGCTGGTTTTCTTGCTGTTGGCCACATCGGCCATGATGCTGTTCTCCATGTCCTGGGTGAACACCAGGTTGCTGAGCAGCTTGCCGGTGTTCGGGCAACTCTCGGCATAGCCCTTGCGGGTCAGGGTGTGCACGGTGCCGGTCGAGCCGAAATACTTCTCGCCGCCGGTCAGGTACTTGAGCTTGATCTGCACGTTCATCGGGTGCGGCGTCCAGCCGAGGAAGACCACGAACGACTTCTTCTTCACGTTGCGGTTGACCTCGGTCAGCATCGCCTGCTCGCTGGACTCCACCAGTTTCCAGTCCCCCAGGCCGAACTCGTCCTTCTTGATGATCTCGGCCAGCGAGAGGTTGGCCGGTGCCCCTGAACCGATCCCGTAAATCTTCTTGCCGAACTTGTCGGCGTGCTTGTCCAGGTCGGCGAAATCCTTCACACCCGCGTCATACACGTAGTCGGGGACGGCCAGGGTGAACTCGGTACCGTCCAGGTTCTTGGCGTACTGCACCACGTCGCCGTTGGCCACGAACTTGTCGTAGA
Organism: Pseudomonas sp. CFBP 13719; assembly: GCF_014842095.1. Taxonomy (NCBI): domain Bacteria; kingdom Pseudomonadati; phylum Pseudomonadota; class Gammaproteobacteria; order Pseudomonadales; family Pseudomonadaceae; genus Pseudomonas; species Pseudomonas sp. CFBP 13719. The sequence continues at coordinate 84,474 of NZ_JACYVB010000011.1, forward strand.
AGCCCTGCTGGGCCGGCATCCAGTTGCCGAGGAAGACATCCACCTGGCCATCCTTGAGACCGCCAAAGATGATCGGCACCGCCAGCGTGTCGATCTTGGGCCGGTAACCCATGCCTTCCAGCACCAGGCTGGTGAGCGCGTTGGTGGCGGCAATGTCGCTCCAGCCCGGGTCGGCCATCTTCACCGTCTCGCAGCGTTGTTCGTCGGCGACCGCCGTGGTCCCGGCAACCGCCAGCCAACCGGCGGCCAGGGCTGTGGATATCTTCATGGTGACCTTCATGCGACTTCCCCTCAGAGCTTCAAATGTTATGGGCAGGGTTGTGGATAACGTGCCTTGCGCTCCAGGTCGTCGAGGTCGATATGGTTGCGCATGTACTGCTGACTGGCGTCCACCAGCGGCTGGTGGTCCCAGCTCTTCAGCGTGCCTTGGGCCAAGGCGCCGGCCACGAAGCGGCGTCGGCGCTGGCTGGCGAGCACCTGTTGGTGTATCGCCGGCATGTCCCATTTATGGCGGGCTTCGCTCAGAAAAGCCCCGAACAGTGCCCGGTGCGGGGGTGACTGGCTCAGGTCTTCACGTTCGCGTGGGTCGTTGTCCACGTCATAGAGTAGGCAAGGGTCGACCTCGCTGTAGATAAATTTCATCGCACCACGGCGGATCATCATCAACGGGCTGTGGGTACCTTCGGCCATGTATTCACCGAACACTTCGTCATGCCCCTTTTCACCCTGCAGATGGGCCACCAGTGAGCGTCCGTCCAGCGGCAGGCCGGGTTCCAGCTCGCCACCGGCCAGCTCGACGAAGGTCGGCAGCAGATCGGCAGTGGATACTGCGGCCTGCACTCGCCCTGGCTTGAACTGCCCGGGCGCACAAATCAGCAGCGGCACCCGCGCGGCCATTTCGAACCAGTGCATCTTGTACCAGAGCCCACGCTCGCCCAGCATGTCACCGTGATCGCCGGAGAAGACGATGATGGTGTCGTCGGCCAGCCCTGTTTCCTCCAAGGTCTGCAGCAGCTTGCCGACGTTGTGATCGATGTAGCTGCACGCACCGAAGTAGGCGCGGCGGGCGTCGCGAATCTTATCCACAGGCAGGGGCTTGTCCCACAGGTCGTACACCTTGAGCAGGCGTTGCGAATGCGGGTCCAGCTCGGCCTGGTTTGGTACGTTCTGCGGCAGCGGGATGTCCTCGTCGCGGTACAGGTCCCAGAACGGCTTGGGAATGGTGTAGGGGTCGTGCGGATGGGTCATGGACACCGTCAGGCAGAACGGCCGATCACCGTCTTCGCGAATGTGATCGAACAGGTACTGCTGGGCCTTGAAGACCACCTCTTCATCGAAGTCCAGCTGGTTGGTGCGCACGCAGGGGCCAGCCTGCAACACCGAGGACATGTTGTGGTACCAGCTGGGGCGCACGTCGGGCTCGTCCCAGTTGACCGACCAACCGTAATCGGCCGGATAGATATCGCTGGTCAAGCGTTGTTCGTAGCCGTGCAACTGGTCCGGTCCACAGAAATGCATCTTGCCCGACAGCGCCGTGCGGTAACCCAGGCGCCGCAGGTAATGCGCATAGGTCGGCACGTCGGCGGCAAAGTCGGCAGCGTTGTCGTAGGCGCCGATCTTGCTCGGCAACTGGCCGCTGACCAATGTAAAGCGCGAAGGCGCACACAGAGGGCTGTTGCAGTAGGCCGCATCGAAGACCACCCCGGTCTCGGCCAAGCGGCTGATGTTTGGCAGCTTGATCGGTGATGGCGCGTAGATCGGCAGCATGGGTGCGGCCATCTGATCGGCCATGATGAAAAGAATGTTCTTGCGCTTCATGGGCTCAGGGCATTCCATAGTGGAGATTAATGCGAAGTTTCTACCGTTCACCTTGCGGTGCAGCTGTGGCTTGGTAAAGCCCATGCAGAACAATACCTAGGATAAGTAGCGCTTATGTTTACGAGCCTTGGAGAGGTGTCTCTTGACCTGTTGCGGGCTTTCGAGGCCGCCGCCAGGCTGCGAAGCTTTACCGCTGCTGCGGCCGAGCTGGGTACGACGCAGCCTGCCGTCAGCCAGCAGATCAAACGGCTCGAGGAACAACTGGCCGTCCGCCTGTTCGATCGTATTTACCGAGGCATCGAGCTGACCGACGCAGGCTACACTTTGTTCGAGGCGGTACATGGAGGGCTGCGCAGCATTGACGACTGTCTGGGCCTGATCACCACCCAAACCCAGCACGAAGTGCTTCAGGTCTCTACCGACTTCGCGTTCGCCGCCTACTGGCTCATGCCACGCCTGCATCGTTTCCACCAACGTTATCCACAGGTCGATGTCAGCCTGGTCACCAGTGAACGCAGCCACGCCATGCTCGGCCCGAACATCGACGTGGCGGTCCTGTTCGGCGATGGCCGTTTTCGCCAGGGTGAAAGCCATTGGTTGTTCAACGAAGAGGTGTATCCAGTGTGCAGCCCGCGCCTGTTGGAAGATCGAACGCTACCGCTCGGCCCTGATGCATTGCTCGAATGGCCGCTGCTGCACCTGCGCGGTGAAAGCAGCTGTCAGTGGTTCGATTGGAGCGGCCTGTTCCGCGCCTTGCACATCCCCAGTGCCCCAGCGCCGGGGCAATTGCGCTTCGACAACTACACACTGCTCATCCAGGCCGCGATTGCCGGGCAAGGCGTTGCCATCGGCTGGCGTCACCTGGTGGACGCATTGCTGGAGCAGCAACTGCTCTGCCGCCCTTTCGAAGGCGCCGCCACATCGGCGTTGGGCTATTTCGCGGTGGTGCCGCAACGCAAACGCCGTGGACAAATGGTGCAAAGGTTCGTGGATTGGGTGATGGAGGAGCAGAGCCGGCGGTAGAGGGGATATCTCACATTCACTTGGGAAACGGCTGCTACTGCACAATCGGTCGACTGGCTACCCTGCATGATCCCACCGATCAGGAATGCATCGACATGCGCCGTGCCATAGCAGTCGCCGTTGTATCTACCGCCGTTTCAGGATGTTATCTACCCATCCCTCAAGATTATCAGCCGCCTGCCCCAATCGATATCTTCACCTATACGATAATCCGCATGATGCCGGATGATCACTCGCCTTCCCTTCGTCTTGATGAAGGTAGATCCATAGGCGCTCGGGCATTTCGACCGTTGGACCATGCATCACTGGTAGCGTTTTTCAAAGGCATGAAAGGCGAATGCGTTTCTGCTCAACACGCCTCGAACCGGATTGTATGTACGGTAATCAGCGAAACCCATTTCCAGCAGCCGGATCGCAACGTCGAAAAAGTGAGCGGCTGTTGGGGCAATATCACGCTTGTTTACGGTTTCGACTATCTCGAGCCTGTTTCAGATCTATCGAATTGGTCATCCATGGACTTTTTGGCTAGTGGCATGGGGTGTATAAGCGCTTGGGCGGCTTCTCATTAGAATATGAGAAAATATTAATTATGTATTTAACTCCATAAGCCGGGTAGTGGAAGCATAGACCGCGAGTTACAGCTCTCGAAGTCATCCATCCCTTAACAGGAGTTACCCATGTCACAGCAATATCAAATCGAAGCACGTTCACATGCCATCGCCGGTCTATGGAGCCACAACTTTTGGGCGCTTCGTCACCCGAACGGATAGGTCATGGCGGAGCTACATGGCTTAGCTACCGACCGCGTCACGCTTCGTGCGGCGACAATTGGCACCTCTAACCGCCACTCGTTGAGAGCATGGCATTTTGCAGTTAAAAAACATCACGCTGAGGTGGGTGTAATAGGTCACCAGGTGACTACGGGGTATCTCTACCAAGAAGGACAGACTCGAAAAGTGGTCTTGTCCGGAGACAGCGGAAATATACTACCTCGGTGGCGTGCCGCCGTGAAGTCGATTGGGCTTATAAACGATATGAATCTCGACTACCCACCGGGGGGTATCAAGGTGATTGGCAATACAAAAAACAGCAATTCCATGTTTACAACATTTGGAGATTTGATGGGTTTGTCTCGATTTAGTTTTTGGGGTGTGTTCGAGCCTGGTATCGATAATCCCGTTTTGCATGAAGAGATTGTAAGCGCCTTAAGAGCTATGTTCGATGAAAGCTTGGATGTTCCGGTGCAGCCGTCAATGCCGGTTTTGAGCTCGCCTGTTGATAGCCTATCCGCTGCAAATTTCCCTCTGTCTGGGTCCGGTGGAGCGCCTAGCCATCTAGAGGCTGGGTATGGTCAATGGGGGCTAAATGCGCCTTTCCATGGAAGTGTTAGCATTCCATTCTTTGAGTATCACGATATGTCCGGCATTCCCAGACGCGTTTATGCCGAGTGACATTGGCTATGCGCTAGAAGTGATTCGAAGCGAATGCGCTGAATAGTTTGCTGCGTTGCTGCTATGAGTCGGCGTGGTTCTGCTGCAAGCTATGCAGCGCCTATCTCACCGTTTTCGCGGCTGTACGCCGCTCCTACAAAGAAATGCGACCGTGTAGGAGCGGCGTACAGCCGCGAAGGCGTCACGACAGGCAGTGCATCTCTAGATGGTTGATCAGTTCAACACCCCCTGCAATACCTCATAAACGATCCCGGTACCAATGGCGATCAGCACCACATCCGTGCCCATGCGGCGCCATTCGTAGCCTTCGTAACGTGGTAGATGCTTCAGCGCGGGACCGTCGAGGCGGGCACCGTAGCCGCGAGGCAGGGGTTGTCCCTTGATGGCGCGAATACTGGCGGGAGGTGGGGTGCCGGGCCGGAAGACGTCGCGGTGATCCTGAATGGTCTGGCGTACGGGGCCGAAATCCTGGGGTGGACCGCCGCGCGCAATGCCGCCACCTGGATTGCCTGGGCCACGGTTGCCTGGACCGCGCTCATCACGATCAGGCCGATCGGGTCCGCCCTGCCGCTGATGGGGTTGTTCCTGGCGTCCTTGACGTTGCTCATCCGCTCCACCCGGACCACCGGGAGCGGCTTGTACCAGCGGTGCGCAAGCGATCAACAGTGCGCCCACGCTCAGGATCAGGTTTTTTGGCATGTTCATCATGGATTTCCTTCACGGCCAAATAGCAAAAAGGGGGACCGAACACAGGTTCGATCCCCCTTGGTCTTGCCGTTTAGTCCCGTGAACCAGAGGCTAATTCCTCTGTATTGGAATCTTTACCTTCAGTTGACACGAGCCTTACGTACGCCCTGCGCCAGTTGACTGCACAGCGACAGCACATCTTCCACAGCCTGACCGTGGTGCTGGGCATGGGCGATCTTGTCCACCAGTGCCGAGCCGACCACCACGCCATCGGCCAGGCGGGCAATGGCGGCAGCCTGGTCGGGCGTACGGATGCCGAAACCAACGCTGATCGGCAGGTCGGTATGCCGACGCAGCCGCTCTATGGCAGCGCCTACGTGCTCGGTGGTAGCCGAGCCGGCACCGGTCACGCCGGCCACCGATACGTAGTAGACGAACCCGGAGCTGCGCTCCAGCACCCTTGGCAAGCGTGCATCGTCGGTGGTTGGCGTGGTCAGACGGATGAAGTCGATACCCGAGGCCTGTGCCGGGGTCGCCAATTCACCATCATGCTCGGGCGGCAGGTCGACGATGATCAGGCCGTCGACACCTGCCTCCTTGGCCTCGGCCACGAAGGCTTCGACGCCGAAGCGGTGAATCGGGTTGTAATAACCCATCAGCACGATGGGCGTGGTGCTGTTTTCGACGCGGAACTCACGAACCATCTGCAGGGTTTTCGCCAGCGTCTGACCGGCGTTCAGTGCCCGCAGGGTCGCCAACTGAATGGCCAGGCCGTCGGCCATCGGATCGGTGAAGGGCATGCCCAGTTCGATCACATCGGCGCCGGCGGCGGGCAAGCCTTTGAGGATGGACAGCGAAGCGTCGTAGCCTGGGTCGCCCGCCGTGACGAAGGTCACCAGCGCGGCGCGGCCTTCGGCCTTGAGGTCGGCGAAGCGTTGTTCAAGGCGGCTCATGCCAGTGTCTCCTGCGGGTGGGCGCCCATATGGCTCATCACGGTTTGCATATCCTTGTCGCCGCGGCCGGACAGGCACACCACCATCAGATGGTCGGCAGGCAGCGTCGGGGCGCGCTTCATGGCCTCGGCCAGGGCGTGGGCGGTTTCCAGCGCCGGGATGATGCCTTCCAGGCGGCAGGTGGCGTGGAACGCGGCCAGCGCCTCTTCATCGGTGATGCTGGTGTAGTTCACTCGCTTGATTTCATGCAGAAAGGCGTGTTCGGGGCCGATACCGGGGTAGTCCAGGCCGGCCGAAATGGAGTGCGCGTCGGTGATCTGCCCGTCGTCGTCCTGCAGCAGATAGGTACGGTTGCCGTGTAGTACGCCGGGCACGCCGCCGTTGAGGCTGGCGGCATGCTTGCCCGAATCCACACCATGGCCGGCGGCTTCGACACCGATGATCTCCACGCTGCTGTCATCGAGGAAGGGGTGGAACAAGCCCATGGCATTGGAACCGCCACCGACGCACGCCACCAGGCTGTCGGGCAGGCGGCCTTCCTTCTCTTGCAACTGCTCGCGGGTTTCCTTGCCGATGATCGACTGGAAGTCACGCACCATGGCCGGGTAAGGGTGCGGACCGGCCACGGTGCCGATCAGGTAGAAGGTGTCGTCGACATTGGTGACCCAATCGCGCAGGGCATCGTTCATGGCGTCTTTCAGAGTGCCGGTACCGGAGGTGACCGGCACGATTTCAGCGCCCAACAGCTTCATGCGAAACACGTTGGCCTGCTGGCGCTCGATATCGGTGGCACCCATGTAGATCACACAGGGCAAGCCGAAGCGTGCCGCCACCGTGGCCGTAGCCACGCCGTGCATGCCGGCGCCGGTCTCGGCGATCAGGCGCTTCTTGCCCATGCGCTTGGCCAGCAACACCTGGCCGATGCAGTTGTTCACCTTGTGCGCGCCGGTGTGGTTGAGCTCTTCGCGCTTGAAGTAGATTTTCGCCCCGCCGCAGTGTTCGGTCAGGCGCTCGGCGAAATACAGCGGGTTGGGCCGGCCGATGTAGTCACGTTGAAAGTAGGCAAGCTGCTCGAGGAATTCGGGATCGGCCTTGGCGGCTTCGTATTCACGAGCCAGCTCCAGCACCAGCGGCATCAAGGTTTCAGCGACGTAGCGGCCGCCGAAGGCACCGAACAGGCCGTTGCTGTCCGGGCCGTTGCGAAGATTGGTCTGGGTCATGCGAAGCTCCAGGGGAATTGAATGACGATGTGGCCACTGTACCCACGACAGCGACCGAAGAAAACCGATAAGATCTCGTCAACCTGTCAGGATTTCTCACAATACCATGAGCCGTGACCTGCCCCCCTTGAATGCCCTCAAGGCGTTCGAAGCCACTGCCCGGCTGAACAGCGTCAGCAAGGCGGCTGAATACCTGAGCGTTACCCACGGAGCCGTCAGTCGGCAATTGAAGCTGCTCGAAGAGCATCTGGGCATCGCCTTGTTCGTCAAGCAGGGACGTGGCTTGAAACTCACAGATGCCGGCAGTCGGCTGCGCGATGCCAGTGCCGAGGCCTTCGAGCGTTTGCGTCTGGTCTGTACGGAGCTCAGCCAGGCACAGGCGCAGGCACCGTTCGTGCTGGGATGCTCGGGAAGCTTGCTGGCGCGCTGGTTCATACCGCGATTGGGCCGGCTGAACAGCGAGTTGCCGGACTTGCGCCTGCATCTCTCGGCCGGCGAAGGTGACCTGGACCCGCGCCGTCCTGGTCTGGATGCCTTGCTGATGTTCGCCGAGCCGCCCTGGCCCGCCGACATGGACGTGTTCGAGCTGGCCGAGGAACGTATCGGTCCGGTGCTCAGCCCGCGCTTCCAGGGGTTCGAGGCCTTGCAGGGCCGTGCGGCCGGCGACTTGCTCGGGCAATCTTTGCTGCACACCACGTCACGGCCACAGGCCTGGCCCAGCTGGGCACGGCGCAATGGCCTGGATCCCGAGGCGTTGACCATGGGACAAGGGTTCGAGCATTTGTATTATTTGCTGGAGGCGGCGGTGGCTGGCCTGGGCATCGCCATCGCACCCGAACCGCTGGTGGTCGATGACCTGCGTGCCGGGCGCCTGGCCGCGCCATGGGGGTTTACGCAAACCCCGGCGCGGCTGGCACTTTGGGTCCCGCGGCGCGCCGCAGATGGGCGCGCCCGACAACTGGCGCTATGGCTTGCGCAAGAGCTCGAACGCCAGGTCGATTAGTTGCTGCGATTGCACATCAGGTAAGCGGCGATCAGGCCCAGTGCGCCGACGGCAACGCCAGCGGCAGCCCAAGGATGCTCCTGGGCGTAGTCACGGGTGGCAATGCCGGTTTCCTTGGTCTTGACCTTCACTTCTTCATAGGCGTCGCTGATCAGGCTGCGCGAATGGCTCAGCGCGGATTCCGCGTTGGCTTTCAACGCTTTGAGCACCTTGCGCGACTCCTCGGTGGAATCTTCTTTCAGGCTTTCCAGGGAGCGGAGCAGGCTTTCGATTTCTGCTTCCATGCTCTGCAGCGAAGCTTTGCGTGACGAATTTGCCATGGGTAACTCTCCTTCATTGTGATGAATAGCGTGTGTAGATTCCGACTGCGCTGCAAGATGAAAGTGCAGTGCGTGTGAACTTTTAGCGCAGAAATCCCCACACAGGTAGACAACCACTTCAGTAGTCACCCGAACGGAGAGCACCATGAGCGATCATCACACGTACAAGAAAGTTGAATTGGTAGGTTCCTCGACCACCACTATCGAAGACGCGATCAACAATGCCTTGGCCGAAGCGAGCAAGAGCATCGAGAAAATGGAATGGTTCGAAGTGACCGAAACCCGCGGTCATATCGAAGACGGTCGTGTAGCGCATTTCCAGGTCACACTCAAAGTCGGCTTCCGCATCCAGAACAGCTGACAGAAAACACGGAATCTTCTGACTGGCCGAATGCCATAGGTTGAGTTACAACACATTGCCGGCGTGTCGACCTGAATCCAGGCGGCTCGCCGTTTGTCTTTAACCGGCACTACCAGACCAGGGATGTAAGCGATGAAGCGAGTTTTATTGGCTGTGGGTTTGTTGAGCGTGGCAAGCGGCGTGTTCGCTGCAGGCAAGCCGTGCGAGGAGCTCAAGAGCGAAATCGCAGCGAAGATCGATGCCAACGGCGTGTCGGGCTACACACTGGAAGTGGTCGAAAACGTCACTCCGGATGCCGGATTCCAGGTCGTCGGTTCGTGCGAGGGCGGCACCAAGGCTATCGTCTACAAGCGCTGATGACATTGCTGCCATGACCCGCTCCCGCAGGACATCCAATCCCCTGTAGGAGCGGTCATCGGCCGCGAAACAGGCGCCGCTGTAATTTTGCCCTATGCAAGACTCAGCCCCGCATCACCTGCGCCAACAGCTCATACGACCGCAACCGGTCGGCATGTTCGTACAGATCGCAGGTAAAGATCAGCTCATCTGCCTGAGTCTGTTCCTTCAGCACATCCAGCTTGGCACGGATCTTCGCTGGTCCCCCCACCATCGCCAAGCCCAGAAAATCCCCGACCGCAGCCTTTTCATGGGGCAACCACAACCCTTCCATGCTCTTCACGGGTGGCTGCTGCACCAAAGTCTGGCCACGCATGAGGTTAAGGATGCGGCGGTAGACCGAAGTCGCCAGGTAGTCGGCATGCTCGTCGCTGTCGGCTGCCACCAAAGGCACCCCGAGCATCACATAAGGCTTGTCGAGCACCTCGGAGGGCTGGAAGTGGGCGCGATAGACGCGAATCGCCTCATGCATGTAGCGTGGCGCAAAATGCGAAGCGAAGGCATACGGCAGGCCGTACATACCCGCCAGCTGCGCGCTGAACAGGCTGGAGCCCAGCAACCAGATCGGCACGTTGGTACCGCTGCCCGGCACGGCAATCACTTTCTGGTCCGGAGTACGCGGACCCAGATAGGCCATCAGTTCGCGGACGTCGTCGGGAAAGTCGTCGGCGCTGCCGGAGCGCTCACGGCGCAGCGCCCGGGCGGTCATCTGGTCCGACCCCGGCGCGCGGCCCAGGCCCAGGTCGATACGTCCCGGATACAAGCTTTCCAGCGTGCCGAACTGCTCGGCGATGACCAGCGGCGCGTGGTTGGGCAGCATCACCCCGCCCGAGCCGACGCGGATCGACGAAGTGCCCCCCGCCAGATAGCCCAGCAGCACCGAGGTCGCCGAGCTGGCGATACCGTCCATGTTGTGATGCTCGGCTACCCAGAAACGGTTGTAGCCCCAGGTTTCGGCATGGCGCGCCAAGTCCAGCGCGTTGTGCAGCGACCGCGCCGGGCCGTGGTCGGCCCGCACCGGTACAAGGTCGAGGACGGAGTATTTCGTATCGGTCAAACCAGTCATGATCATTGGCATCCTGTGGGTATGTGGCAGGTGGGATGCCCCGCGCATCTTTGCTACCGAATATTTATTTCTTATAGACAGTGAGTATGGGCATCTCGGCTAGATTCAATGGCCAGCCATCGATATGGGATGAACTTGGCTGCGGTGGGAGCCTCTGACACTAAGTCCCGGCGCGAACCCATCGCGCTTATCAAGGAGGCTTTATGAGCATTGTGAAGAAGGCATCAGCGGTCTGGAAAGGCGATCTGAAGACCGGTAAAGGCCAGATTTCTACCCAAAGCGGCGCATTGAAAGACAATCCCTACGGCTTCAATACCCGTTTCGAAGGCCAGCCAGGTACCAACCCCGAAGAGCTGATCGGCGCTGCGCATGCCGGCTGTTTCTCCATGGCATTCTCGATGATCCTGGGCGGCGAAGGCTTCACCCCGGACGAAATCAAGACAGCTGCCGACGTGACACTCGACAAGCAGGGCGAAGGTTTCGCGATCACGGCCATCAAGCTGACCATGTCGGCCAAGATCCCGAACATCGATCAGGCCAAGTTCGAAGAACTGGCCAACAAGGCGAAGGAAGGCTGCCCGGTATCGAAAGTACTGAACGCCGACATCACCCTGAGCGCCACCCTGGAATCTTGAGGTAGCGTGCGCCCGGTTGCCTTACACTGCCCCCTCACCAGGAGAATCGAGTCATGAAGCAATTGATTTTGGCGATGGCGTGCAGTGTGTTGGCAACCACGGCGTTTGCAGCACCCAGGCCATGCGAGGATTTGAAGGCTGAAATCGAGGCCAAGATCCAGGCCCAGGGTGTCACTTCGTACACACTGGAAATTGTCGACAACCTCGATGCCAAGGATCCCAGCATGGTCGTAGGTTCTTGCGACAATGGCACGCGCAAGATCGTCTATCAGAAAAACGACGACTGATTGCGCTGCTGTGCAGTCACCCCAACGCGCTCAAGCAGCGGTCTCATGGGATGCAGTGAATCGCCCGGTCTTCGGCGACGATCTGCCGGCTTGAGTCGTACAGACGCGCACTGGCCTGCATGGCAATGGCCCTGCCCTCCAAGCGGTATCGCTGACCCGCCTTGAAACCGTCATAGCGCACGGTCAGGTAGCAGGTACGATCGAACGGGTCGTTGACCAGCCCCCCTCCGGCATACATTTCGTAGTCGAAACGCACTTCCAGCTCATGGCTGCCAGGATCTACCTGGAAGTAGCGCCCGTCATTGAGTTTGCGACCATCCAGACTTTCTGCCATGACCAGCCGACCGGTCGTGGTGAACATTTCGATCCAGGCCTTGCCAGGATCGACGGCCGGCAACGGCGGATTGGCGCAGCCAGCCAGCGTGGCGACGGTCAACAGGGCGAGCACGGCGCGCATGGAAACTCCTTGGCTGCAGGAAGAAAGTGAGCAGGACACACGTCGAGTCTAGAAGCTTTGCGTCGGCGCTGCGAGTGGCCGCCGACGGTGGGCCATGCCCGGGCGGGTACTCAGGCGCTCTGACAGCCTGCAGGTTGGGCCTGGCCTACCAGTTTGCGCTGCTCGTCGTAGAGCCTGGCCCATGGGCGAAAGCCGACGCTGCCGGCTTCCAGGAAATACCGCTGCCCCGCGTCGAAGCCGGCGTAGGTGAGGTTCAGTTCGCAGTTGCGCCACAGCGGCGCGGGCACTGGGCCGATGTTGGTCGGCTGCACGGGAAACTGCAGGCGCACGGTCAGCTCATGGCTGCCGGGCTCGACTTCGAAATAACGTGTGTCGCTCCATTCTCGCTCGTCGACCTGTGTCGCCTGCAGGGCGTTGTGCTCGTGGGCCTGCAGATCAATCCAGGCCTGGCTGGGATCCGGGTCGGGCAGACCGGCACAGCCGGCAAGTGTCAGCATGCTGCTGGCAATGATCAATGCGCGCATGGAATTCTCCTGATGGGATCGTAAGATGCAGGGTCAGCGCCGATAACACCTGCTCGCTGGCGGGCCTGGCCATGGAAAACCACATGCATGAATTCGTTGTTGTTCGTCGTTCCATTCTTGCCGCACTCGACCGCGGTTTGCGCGCTTTTGTTCCCCTGTGCCTGCTGTTCCTGCTCAGCGGTTGCACCAGCGTCGGCTATTACGGCCAGTTGATGCAGGGCCAGTGGCAGCTGTTGCAGGCACGCGAGCCGGTCACGCGGATCATCGCAGATCCCTCGCGCGACCTGCGCCTGCGCGAGCAGTTGCAGCATGCCCAGGCCGCTCGCGATTTCGCCAGCGAGCATCTGCATCTGCCGGACAACCGCAGCTATCGCCTGTATGCCGACATCGGTCGGCCGCTGGTGGTGTGGAATGTATTCGCCACGCCCCAGTTTTCCCTCGCCCCGTTGACCCACTGCTTTCCCATCGCGGGTTGCGTTGCCTATCGCGGCTACTACAGCCAGTCCGGCGCGCGGGGCGAAGCGGCGTTGCAGAAGCTGGCGGGCCGGGATGTGTACATCGGCGGCGTCGAGGCCTACTCGACCCTGGGCTGGTTCGATGATCCGATTCTCAACACCATGTTGAGCTGGGACGACGAGCGCCTGGCCACGCTGATCTTCCATGAGCTGGCGCATCAGCGCGTGTATGTGCAGGACGACACTGAGTTCAACGAGTCCTTCGCCACCTTCGTCGAGCAGGAGGGCACCCGGCAGTGGCGCGCCTGGCGCGGTTTGCCGAAGGCGGCAGGCACACCGGCGGTGCAGCGAGAGCAGTTCACCCGGCTGGTGCTCGAGACCCGCGAACGCCTGGCCACGTTGTACGCACAGCCGCTGTCGGCCGAGGCCATGCAGGCTGGCAAGGCTGCCGAGTTCGAGCGCCTGCGCCGAGACTATCGCCAGCTGCGCGATGAGCGCTGGGGTGGCGACCGGCGTTTCGATGCCTGGATGAATGGGCCGATGAACAATGCCAAGCTGCTGCCGTTCGGCCTGTATGACCAGTGGGTGCCGGCGTTCGCCGGCTTGTTCCGGCAGGTCGATGGCGACTGGCGCGCGTTCTATGCCCAAGCGCAAAAGCTGGGCAAGTTGCCGATGGACCAGCGCAGGACCGAGTTGAATCGGTTGGGCCGATGAGGTTTGCGGTGTTCTCTCGGGCCCTTTCGCGGCCATTGGCCGCTCCTACACGAAGCCTTGCGTAACCCGGTATCTATACCGCTGCACGAACCCCCGTAGGAGCGGTCAGTGGCCGCGAAGAGGCCCGCACCGTCACCGCATCATCCCGCGCCTTGCAAAAACGCCTCATGCAGCGCCTGCAACGTATCGAAATGATACGTCGGATTCTCCAGAACCAGCTCTTCCCGCGAGCCGAACCCATAGCCCACCGCCGCACAATCCAGGCCATTGAGGCGGGCGCCGATCAGGTCATGCTTGCGGTCGCCGACCATCAAGGTCTTGCCAGGCTCCAGCCCTTCCTGCTCGAGGATATGAGCGATCAGTTGCACCTTGTCGGTCCGCGTGCCGTCGAGCTCGCTGCCGTAGATGACCTTGAAGTGCTTGGCGAAATCGAAATGGCGGGCGATTTCCCGGGCGAACTCCCAGGGTTTGGATGTGGCGATGTACAAATGCCGGCCTTGCGCCTGCAATGTTTCGAGCAGCGCGATGACACCGGCGAAGATCTGGTTTTCATACAGGCCCGTGACGCGGAAGCGCTCGCGGTAGAAATTCACTGCCTGCCAGGCACGGGCTTCGTCGAAACCATAGGCGTGCATGAACTGCTCCAGCAGGGGTGGGCCAATGAAATGCTCCAGGTTGCGCAGGTCGGGTTCGTCGATGCCCAGTTTGGCCAAGGCATACTGGATGGAGCGGGTGATGCCCTCGCGCGGGTCGGTCAGGGTGCCGTCGAGGTCGAACAGGATGTTTTGATAATGCACGGGATCAGTCCTTGTCGAAGCCTTCGGCCAGGTGTTGGTCCTTGAGCTTCACGTAGTTGCCAGCGGTGTAGGTGAAGAACGCGCGCTCCTTGTCGGTCAGCGGCCGCGCCTGCCGGGCCGGGCTGCCCACGTACAGGAAGCCGCTGGGCAGGCGCTTGCCCGGCGGCACCAGGCTGCCGGCGCCGATGATCACATCGTCTTCCACCACCGCGCCATCCATGACCGTGCTGCTCATGCCGACCAGGATGCGATTGCCCAGGGTGCAGCCATGCAGCATGACCTTGTGGCCGATGGTCACGTCGTCACCGATCAGCAACGGGAAACCGTCCGGATTGAACGGGCCGGCATGGGTGATGTGCAGCACACTGGCATCCTGCACGCTGGTGCGCTTGCCGATGCGGATGCGGTGCATGTCTGCGCGAACCACGGTCAGCGGCCAGACCGAGCTGTCGGTGCCGATCTCGACGTCGCCGATGACCACCGCCGAGCGGTCGACGAAGGCGCGTTCGCCAAGGCGCGGCGTATGCTGCTGGAATGTGCGAATAGCCACGATAGGCATCCTCTGTGTTGTCGATAGCTGCGGTGAATCGCAATTGTAATTAAGATGTCCCAGTGTTTCTTCAATAGCCAAGGTGTTTAACCGTGAGCGCGAATCCCCTTCTGCAGTCCTACGACCTGCCGCCGTTCTCGGCGATCCGTGCCGAGCACGTACAACCGGCGATTGAACAGATCCTGGCCGACAACCGCGCGGCCATTGCCCACATTCTGCAAACCCAGGGCAGTCAGCCTACCTGGGCCGGCCTGGTGCTGGCCATGGACGAGCTGAACGACCGCCTGGGCGCCGCCTGGAGCCCGGTCAGCCACCTCAATGCCGTGTGCAACAGTGCCGAACTGCGCCAGGCCTATGAAGCGTGCCTGCCGGCGCTCAGTGCCTACTCCACCGAGCTGGGCCAGAACCGCGAACTGTTCCAGGCCTTCGAAACCCTGGCCAACAGCCCTGAAGCTGCAGGCTTCGACGTTGCCCAGAAGACCATTCTGGAACATTCGCTGCGTGATTTCCGCCTGTCCGGTATCGATCTGCCGGTCGATCAACAGCAGCGCTACGCCCAGGTGCAGAGCAAGCTCTCGGAGCTGGGCAGCCGTTTCTCCAACCAGCTGCTCGATGCTACCCAGGCCTGGACCAAGCACGTCACCGACGAAGCGGCCCTGGCCGGCCTGACCGACTCGGCCAAGGCGCAGATGGCTGCAGCGGCGCAGGCCAA
This sequence comes from Pseudomonas sp. CFBP 13719, assembly GCF_014842095.1. NCBI lineage: Bacteria > Pseudomonadati > Pseudomonadota > Gammaproteobacteria > Pseudomonadales > Pseudomonadaceae > Pseudomonas > Pseudomonas sp. CFBP 13719. The sequence goes on from NZ_JACYVB010000011.1 coordinate 99,903, forward strand.
GGGCCTGGACGGCTGGCTGATCAGCCTCGAGTTCCCCAGCTACTATGCGGTCATGACCTACGCTCACGACCGCGCCCTGCGCGAAGAACTCTATGCAGCCTACTGCACCCGGGCGTCGGACCAGGGCCCCAACGCGGGCCAGAACGACAACACGCCGGTGATGCGCGAGATCCTCGACCTGCGCCAGGAACTGGCGCAGTTGCTGGGCTACGCCAGCTATTCGGAATTGAGCCTGGCCACCAAGATGGCCGAGTCGACCGATCAGGTGTTGACCTTCCTGCGTGATCTGGCCCAGCGCAGCAAACCGTTCGCAGCCCAGGACCTGGAGCAGCTCAAGGCTTACGCCGCCGAACAGGGTTGTGCCGACCTGCAAAGCTGGGACAGTGGCTTCTATGGTGAAAAGCTGCGCGAACAGCGCTACAGCGTTTCCCAGGAGGCATTGCGCGCCTACTTCCCCATCGACAAGGTGCTGGGCGGCCTGTTCGCCATCGTGCAGCGCCTGTATGGCATCGAGATCGCCGAGCAGAAAGGGTTCGACACCTGGCACCCTGATGTACGCCTGTTCGAGATCAAGGAAAACGGCCAGCACGTGGGCCGCTTCTTCTTCGATCTCTACGCGCGCGCCAACAAGCGCGGCGGCGCCTGGATGGACGGCGCCCGCGACCGGCGTCGCACCGAGGCCGGCGAGTTGCAGAGCCCGGTGGCCAATCTGGTGTGCAATTTCACCCCGGCCGATGCTGGCAAGCCTGCGCTGCTGACCCACGACGAAGTCACCACGCTGTTCCACGAATTCGGCCACGGCCTGCACCACCTGCTGACGCGGGTCGAGCATGTGGGCGTCTCGGGTATCAATGGTGTGGCATGGGACGCGGTCGAGCTGCCCAGCCAGTTCATGGAAAACTGGTGCTGGGAACCCGAAGGCCTGGCCTTGATCTCCGGTCACTACGAAACCGGCGAGCCATTGCCCCAGGACCTGCTGGAGAAGATGCTGGCCGCGAAGAACTTCCAGTCCGGGCTGATGATGGTCCGGCAGATCGAGTTCTCGCTGTTCGACTTCGAACTGCACGCCTCCCACGGCGACGGCCGCAGCGTGATGGAAGTGCTCGACGGTGTTCGTGACGAGGTTTCGGTCATGCGTCCGCCGGCCTACAACCGCTTTCCCAACAGTTTCGCGCACATCTTCGCTGGTGGCTACGCGGCCGGTTACTACAGCTACAAGTGGGCCGAAGTGTTGTCGGCTGACGCGTTCAGCAAGTTCGAGGAAGACGGCGTGCTCAACGCCGACACTGGTCGCGCGTTCCGCGAAGCCATTCTGGCCCGCGGCGGGTCGCAGGCACCTATGGTGCTGTTCGTCGACTTCCGCGGTCGTGAGCCTTCCATTGATGCGCTGCTGCGCCACAGCGGGTTGAGTGAGGAAGCGGCAGCATGATCACCAAGAAACGCTTCATCGCCGGGGCCGTCTGCCCGGCCTGCAGCGAGCCGGACAAGCTGATGATGTGGAGCGTCGACGAAGTTCCGCATCGCGAGTGCGTGGCCTGCGGCTACAGCGACACGCTGAACGCGCAGGGCCAATCGGTGCCCAGCGAGCTGGGCACGCGGGTCAACAAGGTGGCCGTCAAGGTCGCCCGGCCCACTTCGCAACCGGTGCAGTTCTTTCCCAACCCCAAGCTCAAGAAGCCTTGAGCCAGGCGCGCCGTCGACTTGCCGCAAGGGCAGGCCGACGGCAATAGCCGGCTACCACGTCCCACACCGTTCCCATTCCTAGACTGGCGCGCCACTCACGCGTCATTCAAGGAATCGAACATGACCACCGCGCACCTGTCTGCACCGGCCGCCCTGTTGGCCGACAACCCTTTGCTGGGCAATCACGACATAGTCCCCTACCACTTGATCAAGGCCGAACACGTCGAGCCGGCCATCACCCATGTGATCGAAAGCAACTTGCGTCAGCTGGCGCGATTGCTTCCCGAGCAACTCAAGTTCCCTACCTGGGAGGGCCTGGTCAAGCCACTGGAAGACATGCACCAACGCCTGCTGGCGGTGCTGCAGCCTGAACAGTTGCTCAGTCGCCATCACCATCTCGCGGTGATCGACGCCTATGCGCGCTGTCGCGAACGGGTACAGGCCTATGAATCGGCCATGAAGCACAACCGCACCGTGCATGCCGTGTTGCAGCTATTGCAGCAAAGTCCGCAGGCGCTCGATCTGGACCCGACCCAGCAGGCAGCATTGAGCCATGCCTTGCGTGCTTCGCGCCTGGCCGGGGCAGGCACCCAACCTTCGATTCAGAGGCGCATCGGGCGCCTGCATCTGGAGCTGGCCGGGTTGTACCAGACCTTCGCCGACAACATGAGCGCAGCCAGCGAAGCCGGGGCCTTGAAGTTCGATAACCAGACCGCACTGGCAGGTATTGCTCCTGCGGTACTCGCCAGCATGGCGCTGAGCGCACGCGAGGCCGGCCTGTCGGGCTGGCTGCTGCCACTGGAGTTGCCGCTGGTGCTGGCGGTACTGAGCCAGGCCCACGACCGCGCACTGCGCGAGCAGGTGTACCGCGCCTTCTACACCCAGGCTTCAGAGCAAGGCCCGCAGGCCGGAAAACATGACAACGGACCGGTGCTGCAACGCATCCTTGCGGCCCGCGCCGAGCTGGCCGAAGCGAGTGGTTATCGCAGCTATGCCTCGCTGGCCCAGGCCACGCGCATGTTCGACGAAGCCGCCGACGTGGAGCAGCTCCTGCTGCAATTGATCGACAAGGTCCGCCCAGCGGCGCAGGCGGAGTTCGCCCCGCTGCAGGAACTGGCCGCGCTGTTCGGAGTGCCGGCGCTGCAGCCCTGGGACTGCAATTACTATCAGGAGAAATACCTGCAGATCCATCACGGTGTGACCGAGCTCAAGGTGCGCGAATACTTTCCCGTGCAGGCCGTGCTCGATGGCCTGCAGCGGCTGCTCGAGCAACTGTTCGATGTGCAGTGGCTGAAATGCCCGCCGGCACCGCGCCAGCCTGCATCGGTGCACCTGTTTCAACTCAGCGAGCAGGGACAGGTCCTGGGCCATATCTACCTGGACCTGCATACCCGGCCGAAGAAGCGCGCGGGCGCCTGGATGGAAGCCCTGCGTGACCGCCATCGTTTTGCCGACGGTCGGCTGCAGTTGCCCATTGCCCACGTGGGTTGTGAATTTGCCGCCGAGACGCCGGCGTTTCCCTGCCTGCTGAGCCTGGGCGAGATCCAGATGTTTTTCCACGAGCTGGGCCATGCGCTGCACCATGTACTGACCCGCGTCGACCATGGCAGCGTATCTGGCATCAAGGGCGTGGCCGATGACGCGGTGGAATTGCCCAGCGGCGTGTTTGAACACTGGGCCATGCAGCCCGAGGTTCTGCAGTCGCTGTCGCGACATCATCGAACCGGCGAACCGATCGGTACCGCCTTCGTCGAACAGGCGCTCGCCGCCCAGGCGCGCTTCCGTGCCCAGGCCCTGCTCTGGCAGCTCGAATACGCCCTGGTCGATTATCGTCTGCACAGCCAGAACGACACGCTCTCGGCGCAGCAGATTGGCGAACAGGTACTGGAGCAGACCCAGGTCGTCCGTCATCCCGCCTATGTGCGTTGGCTGAATACCTTCGCCCACCTGTTCACCGACGAGTACTACGCGGCCGGGTATTACAGTTATGTCTGGGCGCAGGTCCTCGCTGCTCATCTGTTCGCCCGCTTCAAGCGCGAAGGCTTGCTCTCGAGCCAGGTCGGTGGAGATTTCGAACGTCTGATTCTGGCATCGGGCGGGACGCGACCCTTTGCAGAATTGGTCGAAAGCTTCGCTGGCAGCAAGCCAGGTATCGACGCGCTGCTGCTCGATCTGGGCATCGAGACGTGATTGGGCCACGCACTGGCAGAGATGAAGACGCGGTACGGACATACTGAAACCGGTTTCATTTGCCGTCACAAATGGATACATTTGTCGGCTGAACCGTCAGGGCGACATTTTGCCGCGCCTGGCTTCGTGCCGAATGTGTCGCGTCTGCGCCTTCCACAAAGCACCACCCGCCCCTGGCCGCGTGGTGCAACGAACACGTACCGCCGGGCTGCGCATCGATAAAAACCGTATCGAACAGCTGATGAGAAACTTGATGTCCGAGCAAGAAAACAACCCGCGCCGGGATTTTCTGCGCAAAACCCTGACCCTCATTCCGGTGGTGACCGTCGCCAGCAGCGGCCTGGGCGTCGCAGCCCTGACGGGCAATGCCAACGCCGAGGCTCGGTCGGCAGCACCTGCGCCCGTGCCCGCCGCCGACTATCAGCCGTCATTTTTCACTGCTGAAGAATGGGCTTTCGTTCAAGCCGCAGTGGCTCGCTTGATTCCGGCGGACGATCTGGGCCCCGGCGCTCTGGAAGCCGGAGCGGCGGAATTCATCGACCGCCAGATGAATACGCCCTACGCCACAGGCGCGCTGTGGTACATGCAGGGCCCGTTCGTGACCGACGCCGCGCCACAGATGGGCTATCAGCTGCAGTTGGTGCCACAGCAGATCTACCGCTTGGGCATCGCCGCCACCGATGCGTGGTGCAAGGCTCAATCAGGCAAGACGTTCGCTGAGCAAGACAGCGCTACCCAAGACCATATTCTCGGCAAGATCGAATCCGCTGAGCTGGTTTTCGATGAACTGCCTGCCACGGCATTTTTCAGCCTGATTCTGCAGAACACCCGCGAAGGCTTCTTCTGCGACCCGGTGCATGGCGGCAACAAGGGGATGGTCGGCTGGACGCAGATCGGTTTTCCAGGCGCCCGCGCCGATTTCATGGACTGGGTGGAACGCAACGAGCAATACCCCTTCCCGGCAGTGTCGATTCGCGGCGAGAGGGCCTGACATGGCAACGGTAATGAAAAAGGTCGACGCGGTCATCGTCGGGTTCGGCTGGACCGGCGCGATCATGGCCAAGGAGCTCACCGAGGCAGGCCTCAACGTGGTAGCGCTGGAGCGCGGCCCGATGCAGGACACCTACCCTGACGGCAGTTATCCACAGGTGATCGACGAGTTGACCTACAGCGTGCGCAAGAAGCTGTTCCAGGACATCTCCAAGGAAACCGTGACCATCCGTCACAGCGTCAACGACGTCGCCCTGCCCAACCGTCAGTTGGGTGCGTTTCTGCCAGGCAAGGGCGTCGGCGGCGCCGGTCTGCACTGGTCCGGCGTGCATTTTCGAGTCGATCCCATCGAGCTGCGCATGCGCAGCCACTACGAAGAGCGCTACGGCAAGCAGTTCATTCCCAAGGACATGACCATCCAGGATTTCGGCGTCAGCTATGAAGAGCTGGAACCGTTCTTCGATTTCGCCGAAAAAGTCTTCGGCACCTCGGGTCAGGCCTGGACGGTGAACGGCGTGCGCGTCGGCGAAGGCAAGGGTGGCAACCCGTATGCGCCGGATCGTTCCAACCCGTTCCCGCTGGCCTCGCAGAAGAACACCGTGTCGGCGCAGCTGTTCCAGAAGGCTGCGGCCGAGGTCGGTTACAAGCCGTACAACCTGCCGTCGGCGAATACATCCGGGCCGTATACCAACCCCTATGGCGCGCAGATGGGCCCCTGCAACTTCTGCGGCTTCTGCAGTGGCTATGTCTGCTACATGTATTCCAAGGCGTCACCGAACGTGAACATTCTGCCGGCGCTGCGTCAGGTCGACACCTTCGAGCTGCGCACCAATGCCCACGTGCTGCGGGTCAACCTGGACAGCAGCAAGCGCAAGGCAACCGGAGTGACCTACGTCGATGCCCAGGGCCGTGAGGTCGAGCAACCGGCGGACCTGGTGATCCTCGCAGCTTTCCAGTTCAACAACGTGCGCTTGATGCTGCTCTCCGGCATCGGCCAGCCTTACGACCCCAAGACCGGCGAAGGTGTGGTCGGCAAGAATTTCGCCTATCAGAACATGGCCACCATCAAGGCCTTCTTCGACAAGGACACCCACACCAACAACTTCATCGGTGCCGGTGGCAACGGTGTGGCGTTCGACGACTTCAACGCCGACAACTTCGACCATGGCCCCCATGGTTTCGTCGGCGGCTCGCCGATGTGGGTCAACCAGGCCGGCAGCCGGCCCATCGCCGGCACGGCCAATCCACCCGGCACGCCTGCCTGGGGCAGTGCCTGGAAGAAGGCCACTGCCGACTACTACACCCATCAGGTGTCGATGGATGCCCACGGCGCCCATCAGTCCTATCGCGGCAACTACCTGGACCTGGACCCGGTGTACCGCGATGCCTATGGCCTGCCGTTGCTGCGCATGACCTTCGACTGGCAGGAAAACGACATCAAGATGAACCGCTTCATGGTCGAGAAAATGAGCAAGGTCGCCGCGGCCATGAACCCCAAGGCGATTGCCCTGCTCGGCAAGAAAGTCGGCGAGCATTTCAACACGGCCTCCTACCAGACCACCCACCTCAACGGCGGCGCGATCATGGGCACCGACCCCAAGACCAGTGCAATCAACCGCTATCTGCAGTGCTGGGATGTGCCCAACGTATTCGTTCCAGGCGCCTCGGCCTTTCCCCAGGGGTTGGGCTACAACCCCACTGGCCTGGTGGCTGCACTGACCTACTGGTCGGCGCGGGCCATTCGCGAGCAGTACCTGAAGAACCCCGGCCCGCTGGTGCAGGCATAAGGAGCGCAGAGATGAACGTTATCCAGATCGCTGCGCTGACCTTGCTCGCCAGCCTGTCGACCAGCCTGCCGGCGTGGGCCTCCGAGCCCGACGACGCCCTGATCGAGCAGGGTCGCTACCTCGCTCGTGCCGGTGATTGCGTGGCCTGCCATACCGCCAAGGGTGGTGCGCCATTCGCGGGTGGGCTGGGCATGGAAACCCCGATCGGCACGGTCTACTCGACCAATATCACGCCACACAGCGACGGCATCGGCAATTACAGTTTCGACGACTTCGACAAGGCCGTGCGCCACGGCATCGGCAAAAGTGGCAGCAGCCTGTATCCGGCCATGCCCTACCCATCGTATGCACGGGTCAGCGATGCCGACATGCACGCGCTGTATGCCTACTTCATGAAGGGCGTGGCGCCGGTGGCCGAACCGAACAAGGCGACCGACATTCCATGGCCATTGAGCATGCGCTGGCCGTTGGCGATCTGGCGCGGGCTGTTCGCCCCGGCCGTGAGCGCCTATCAGGCGCCGCCGGGCTCCGACCCGGTGATCAGCCGCGGTGCCTATCTGGTCGAGGGGCTCGGGCACTGTGGTGCCTGCCATACGCCGCGGGCGATCACGATGCAGGAGAAGGCCCTGAGCGCCGCCGACAACGCCGACTTCCTGGCTGGCAGCGCACCGCTCGAAGGCTGGATCGCCAAGAGCCTGCGCGGCGATCACAAGGATGGCCTGGGCAGCTGGAGCGAAGAGCAACTGGTGCAGTTTCTCAAGACCGGCCGCAGCGACCGCAGTGCGGTGTTCGGCGGCATGAGCGACGTGGTCGAGCACAGCATGCAGTACATGAGCCACGAAGACCTCACCGCGATTGCCCGCTACCTGAAGACGCTGCCGGCAGTGGACCGCGCCGACAAGCCGCATGAATACGATGCGCGCGTGGCCGATGCGCTGTGGAAGGGCGACGACAGCAAGGTCGGTGCCGGGGTGTACATCGACAACTGCGCGGCCTGTCATCGGACCGATGGCCAGGGCTATGCGCGGGTATTCCCAGCCTTGGCCGGCAACCCGGTGCTGCAGACCGAGGATGCCAGTTCGTTGATCCACATCGTGCTGGCAGGAGGCACGTTGCCAGCTACGCACACGGCGCCGTCGACGTTCACCATGCCTGCCTTCGCCTGGCGCCTGTCGGACCAGGAAGTGGCCGACGTGGTGAACTTCATCCGCACCAGCTGGGGCAACCAGGGCTCGGCGGTGTCGGCCGGCGACGTCAAGCAGATGCGCGGCGATGACATGAAACACAACTCCGGCGATGACCTGGGGCAGTCGACCAGCCATTGATCATGGCTGGCGGCCTCTTCGCGGGCAGAGGGCTCGCCGCCCGCCCCGCTCCCACAAAGCCGGTTGAGAATTCACCCCACTGTGGGAGCGGGTCTCTGCCCGCGAAGAGGCCCTCACTGACACTCTTCAGTGAGAAGGCCTCCCCCTCAATCCGCATTGAAACGATCGCGGCTGTTGCTCAAATGCAGCCACATCGCCGCCCGCGCCGCATCGGCGTCCTGCTTGCGAATAGCCTGGTAGATCGCCTCATGCTCGAGGTTCGCCACCTGCCCCAGCTGGGACAGATCGGCATCGCCCTTCTCCAGCGCATTCAGGCGAGTGCGCGGAATCATCGCATCGCCCAGGTGCTGCATGATGTCGGTGAAATACGTATTGCCGGTCGCCTCGGCAATCAGCAGGTGAAAGCGTTTGTCTTCCTCAACGCAACTGTCGTTGTTGGCCAGCGAACGTTGATAGTCATCCAGCGCCTTGCGCATACGTTGCAACTGTTGCTCGCTGCGACGCTTGGCCGCCAGGGCCGCTGCCTGGGTTTCCAGGCCCAGGCGCAATTCCAGGATGCCGCGCACGCTGAGCGCCGTATCCACGTTCAAACGCAGGCCATGGGCCGGCTCGCGCTGCAACACGAAGGTCCCCACGCCATGCCGGGCCTCCACCAACCCGGACGCCTGCAAGCGTGACAACGCTTCGCGCACCACGGTCCTGCTGACCCCGTGCTCGGCCACAATGGCGCCCTCCGACGGCAGTTTGGCCCCTGGCGCCAAGGTGCCCAGGCGAATCTGCTGGCTCAAGGCCTCGACCAGTACATGGGCCAGGCTGTTGGGTCGCTTGGACATCGATGAGCCCCCCTGAGGAAAAATCCGATCATACCTTGGGTGTACCACTCAGGCATTGCACCGGACCCGGTACGGGTGGCGCGGAGTGACCATCGACATTGCCACCTGCCTACCGAAGATGTATGACAACGACGGATGGCATACTCAAATTCTCTACCGGCGTTGAGTTTAATCAATGGTGAGTTGTATGATGTCTGCCGACCGAGCACACAGCTGCCGATCGATCCACAAACTACCCGCATAAAAACAATCAGTGGGAGATTTGAATTGTGAGCAATTCAAACGTTGCAACCGGCGATGCCGTCCTGGCCCGCGCCGTCTCGAAAGTGAAGCGTCACGTACTCCCGCTGTTCGTCATCATGTTCATTGTCAACTACATCGATCGGGTCAACATCGGCTTCGTGCGAACGCACCTGGAGCATGACCTGGGCATCGGTGCGGCGGCCTATGGCTTCGGTGCCGGGTTGTTCTTCATCGGCTATGCGCTGTTCGAAGTGCCGTCCAACATGCTCTTGCAGAAAGTCGGCGCACGGGTCTGGCTGACGCGGATCATGTTCACCTGGGGCATCGTCGCGACGATGATGGCGTTCATTCAGAACGAAACCCACTTCTACATTCTGCGCTTCCTGCTGGGGATCGCCGAAGCCGGTTTCTTCCCCGGGGTGATCTACTACTTCACCCGCTGGTTGCCTGGCGTCGAGCGTGGCAAGGCGATTGCCATCTTCCTCAGCGGTTCGGCCCTGGCCTCGCTGATTTCCGGGCCACTGGCCGGTGCCCTGTTGCAGATCGAAGGGCTGGGCATGCACGGCTGGCAGTGGATGTTCCTGATCGAAGGCCTGGCTTCGGTGCTGCTGTGCTTCTTCGTCTGGTTCTGGCTGGATTCCAAGGTTCACGATGCCAAATGGCTGACCCAGGAAGAGAAAGATACGCTGGTGGGCGAGATCGACCGCGAGCAGCGCGAGCGCGATGCCATGCACACCGTCAAGCCCACTTTGGGCACGCTGCTCAGGGATCGTCAGATCTTGCTGTTCTGCCTGATCTACTTCTGTATCCAGCTGACCATCTATGCGGCGACCTTCTGGCTGCCCAGCATCATCAAGAAAATGGGCGGCCTGGACGACCTGCAGGTGGGCTTCCTCAATTCCATACCTTGGCTGATCTCGATCATTGCCATGTACGGCTTTGCGGCCTTGTCCGGCAAGTTCAAGTTCCAGCAGGCATGGGTGGCCACGGCCTTGCTGATCGCCGCGGCCGGGATGTTCATGTCGACCACCGGTGGTCCGGTGTTCGCCTTCGTTGCCGTGTGTTTCGCCGCAATCGGCTTCAAGTCGGCCTCGTCGCTGTTCTGGCCCATTCCCCAGGCTTACCTGGATGCACGCATCGCTGCGGCGGTGATCGCCCTGGTCAACTCGGTGGGCAACCTGGGTGGCTTCGTTGCGCCGGCTACCTTCGGCTTTCTAGAACAGAGCACGGGCTCGATCCAGGGCGGGTTGTACGGCCTGGCCGGTACCTCGGTGCTGGCGGCAATCGTGGTGTTCTTCGCCCGTACCCAGCCCAAGCCCGGCAAGCCTGCCAACGGCATTGCCGAACCCGCCCAGGCCCGGTCGCTCTGACCAGCGCGATGCCTGCCCCGTTTTCGCCAGGCCCTAGCGGCGCCTGGCGTGGATCAATGACAAGGACAACAACATGGAGAAGGAAAACAACATGACCGCACACAACGCTCCTGTCGTCACCAGCCTGCAAGTCATCCCGGTTGCCGGACACGACAGCATGCTGCTCAATCTCAGCGGCGCCCATGGCCCGTTCTTCACCCGCAACATCGTGATTCTCAAGGACAGCGCCGGCAACACCGGGGTTGGCGAGGTGCCTGGGGGCGAGCGCATTCGCGAAACCCTGGAAGACGCCCGCAGCCTGGTGGTGGGCCAGCCCATCGGCCAGTACCAGCAGATCCTCAACCGCATGCGCACCACCTTCGCGGCCCGTGACAGCGCCGGCCGCGGCCTGCAGACGTTCGACCTGCGCATTACCATCCATGCCGTGACGGCCATGGAAGCCGCCCTGCTCGACCTGCTCGGGCAGTTTCTCGAGGTGCCGGTGGCGGCGCTGCTGGGTGAAGGCCAACAGCGCGATGCTGTGAAGATGCTCGGCTACCTGTTCTATGTGGGCGATCGTGGCCAGACCGACCTGGCCTACCGCAGCGAGCCGGACGCCTCTGATGACTGGAGCCGCCTGCGTCACGAAAAGGCAATGACCCCCGAGGCGGTAGTGCGATTGGCCGAAGCGGCCAAGGCCAAGTACGGCTTCAACGACTTCAAGCTCAAGGGCGGCGTGCTGCGCGGTGCCGAGGAAATCGAGGCGGTGACGGCGCTGGCCGAGCGCTTTCCCGACGCGCGCATCACCCTGGACCCCAACGGTGCCTGGTCATTGAAAGAGGCCATCGGCCTGTGCCGCGACCAGCACCATGTGCTGGCTTACGCCGAGGATCCCTGCGGCGCCGAAAACGGCTATTCGGGACGTGAAGTCATGGCCGAGTTCCGTCGTGCGACGGGCCTGCCCACCGCCACCAACATGATTGCTACCGATTGGCGCGAGATGGGCCATGCCATCCAGCTGCAGTCGGTGGACATCCCGCTGGCCGATCCGCATTTCTGGACCATGCAGGGTTCGGTACGGGTGGCGCAGATGTGCAACGACTGGGGGCTGACCTGGGGCTCGCACTCCAACAACCATTTCGACATTTCGCTGGCCATGTTCACCCAGGTGGCGGCCGCCGCGCCGGGCGAGATCACCGCGATCGACACGCACTGGATCTGGCAGGATGGCCAGCGTCTGACCAAGCAGCCGTTGCAGATCGTCGATGGCTTCGTCAAGGTGCCGGCCAAACCGGGCCTGGGCGTGGACATCGACATGGACGAAGTGGCCAAGGCCCACGAGCTGTACAAGGCCAAGGGCCTGGGTGCGCGAGACGACGGCATTGCCATGCAATACCTGATCTCGGGTTGGCAATTCGACAACAAACGTCCCTGCCTGGTGCGCTGATCCATCCCTGCACCGCGTGGATCGCTGACGCGGCTCGCGCCGCTGCTACAAAGATTGCGTGGCTCATGACGCGGCCTGCGCCGTTGTTATGAATTTCACGATTCCTGTAGCAGCGGCGCAAGCCGCGTCGGCGGTTTAAGCGGTGCATCTGGGAGAACGCGGTGAAGCCGGACGCGACTCGCGCCGCTGCTACAGGGACGCCGTCCATCGTCTCGGCAAACCACCACCCCGCGCAATAGACGCCTCGATTCAGGTTCAGTTAAGTTTTCACCGGTAGGGTTAGTGGCAAATGACTCACGAGTCATAATCCTGTGTGAATCGTCTCGTCCAGCCATGAGCTGTGGGAATTTTTACCCGGTAAACTGGGAACCATCTCAAATCCAGCAAGAGGATGAATCATGAGCGACAAGGATCCTACACCGAGCCATTCCGACACCGCTGAAGCCTCCATGAAGCTGATCGTCGATGGTTTTTTGCGTTTCCACCATGACGTGTTCCCCCAGCAGCAAGAATTGTTCAAGAAGCTCGCCACCGCACAAGCGCCGCGTGCCATGTTCATTACCTGCGCCGACTCGCGCATCGTCCCGGAACTGATCACGCAAAGCTCCCCGGGCGATCTGTTCGTTACCCGTAACGTCGGCAACGTCGTACCGCCCTATGGGCAGATGAACGGCGGCGTGTCCACGGCTCTGGAATACGCCATTCTGGCGCTGGGCGTGCAGCACGTCATCGTCTGCGGTCACTCCGACTGCGGCGCCATGCGTGCGGTACTCAACCCCGCTTCGCTGGAAAAGATGCCTACGGTCAAAGCCTGGCTGCGTCACTCGGAAGTGGCCCGCACCGTGGTCGAAGACAACTGCAACTGCGCCAACGAAGCCGAAAGCATGAAAGTGCTGACCGAAGAAAACGTCATCTCCCAATTGCAGCACCTGCGCACGCACCCTTCGGTGGCTTCGCGCATGGCCAGCGGTCAGTTGTACATCCATGGCTGGATCTACAACATCGAAACCAGCGAGATCAAAGCCTACGACGCTGAGCAGGACTGCTTCCTGCCGCTCGGCAGCGAGACAATGCCAAGCGCTACGCCCAAAGGCCGGTTCTAATAACCGCGTCGTTCGTATGACAGGGCCCGCCGGGCCGTAACCTGTCGACAGCACCTTCCATCCACTGCTTGCCGGATCCTTTCATCCCAGCCACGTTGGCTGGGTCACGAAGGATCGGGCAGGCATGGTGCTGCCTGTCGAAAAGTGCGGCCTGGCTCGCTTGAATGCTTGCAGGAGATTGAACGTGAATATTGCACAGATAAAAGCAGTGTTGCCGCGCGAGTTGCTCGCATCGGTCGTGGTGTTTCTGGTCGCGCTGCCGTTGTGCATGGGTATCGCCATCGCCTCGGGTATGCCGCCTTCCAAAGGTCTGATCACCGGCATCATAGGCGGTATCGTGGTCGGGTTTCTGGCCGGCTCGCCGTTACAGGTCAGCGGCCCCGCTGCGGGCCTTGCGGTGTTGGTCTTCGAGCTGGTGCGCCAGCACGGCATGGCCATGCTCGGGCCGATCCTGCTGCTGGCCGGCCTGCTGCAACTGCTTGCCGGACGCTTCAAGCTGGGTTGCTGGTTCCGCGTCACGGCACCCGCCGTGGTCTACGGCATGCTGGCCGGTATCGGCGTGCTGATCGTGCTGTCCCAGGTTCATGTGATGCTCGACCGCGCACCGCAACCTTCGGGCCTGAGCAATCTGATCCAATTCCCGGCTGCCGTCGGCCAGGCCATTCCCAGCATCGGTGGCGGGCTGGGCTGGCAAGCCGGGCTGTTGGGCCTGCTGACCATCGTCGTGATGTATGCCTGGGAAAAATTGCGTCCGCAGAAGCTGCGCTTCGTACCCGGTGCATTGCTGGGCGTGGGCCTGGCGACCGGGCTGAGCCTGTTCTTCGCCATGCAGGTCAAACGCGTCGAAGTGCCAGCCAACCTGGCGGAGGCCATCGACTGGCTGCGTCCGGCCGATCTGCTCAACCTGGCCGATCCGGCTGTATTGATCGCCGCCATCGCCGTTGCCTTCATCGCCAGTGCCGAGACCCTGCTGTCGGCGGCTGCGGTCGACCGCATGCACAACGGCCAGCGCTCCGATTTCGACCGCGAGCTGTCGGCACAGGGCGTAGGCAACATGCTCTGCGGCATTCTGGGCGCGCTGCCCATGACTGGGGTAATCGTGCGCAGCTCGGCCAATGTCCAGGCCGGTGCACAAACCCGCATGTCGGCAATTCTGCACGGTGTCTGGCTGCTGGGGTTCGTGGTTCTGTTGTCCAGCCTGCTGCAGAGCATCCCGGTCGCAAGCCTGGCGGGTGTACTGGTCTTCACCGGCGTCAAGCTGGTCGATTTCAAGGCCTTCAAGGGCCTGGGTCGCTACGGTCGGATGCCGATGTTCACCTACGCAGCCACGGCGCTGGCGATCGTCTTCACCGACCTGCTCACCGGTGTGCTGCTGGGTTTCGCCCTGACCTTGCTGAAGCTGGCCTTCAAGGCCGCACGCCTGAAGATCACCCTGATCGACCAGGCACCGGGTGAAGTGGAACTGCGCATGGTGGGCTCGGCGACCTTTCTCAAGGTACCGGCCCTGACCAAGGCCCTGGCGAGCATTCCGGAAGGTACCACCGTGCACGTGCCACTGGCCGGGTTGAACTACATCGACCACTCGTGCCTGGAGCTGCTGGAAGACTGGGGTCGGGCGAACCAGAGCAAGGGTTCGCGAATGATCATCGAAAGCCGCGGGCTGAAGCGGCGTATCGAGGGTCGGCTGCGTACCACGGCAGGCTTCGGCAGCTAGCACGATAGCGCAGACCGGCTGCACGGGGCCTGGCGAAGAACGCTCGCCAAGCCCCGGCGCAGGCTCTCAGGAGCTGGCCGCGTTCAAGTCCAGGCCAATGCCCAGGCGTCGTGACATGCACGGCCATTGCTGCCAGGCCGCGCCGGTTTCAGGGCTGATCAGCTTGTCGCGATAGGCTTGCACCGACGGCAGCTCGAAGCGCTCGTCACAGAGCATCTGATCCACCGAATGATGCACCACCTCATCCAGCTGGTTGGCGAACGTTTCGCCGATCAACTGGTGAGCGATGAGGTTGGCCACGGTCATGTCCAACGGTATCAGCGGCTGGCCCAAATGGCGGATGTACAGGTCGTTGACTTCCTCGACCAGACGATGGGCCAGGTAAGCTTCGTCGAGCAGGCCATCCAGCCCCTCCTGGCCGGCCAGAATTTCGGGCGGTTGCAGGAAGTACTCTTCGGCTATCTTCAATACCGGCTTGATCTGCGACTCGATTCCGGCCTTGCCGGCGACTTCGCTGGCCGCATCGAGCAACTGCGGGACTTCCTCGATGTAGGCGCTGACGAAGCGCCACAAAGCGATACCGCCGCCCTCTGCCAGGTCGATGGCCGGGTGCAGCTGCGGCAATTGTTTTTCCAGACGTTGATGCAGGTGGCCGGTGGCGGCCTCGTGTTCGGTTGCACGTTGAATCTGCTCGCGCAATGCGGCGGTATTCATGAAGGCTCCAGGCGAGTGTCACGCAAGTGTAGTGGGAACGATAGCTGGCCCATCGGGAAGGCTAAGACGCATTTGTCATAGTAAGGACACATTTCATAACGGCGCGTGACCACTACCCTCCCGGGGATCGGCCTGCTAACGTCGCTCACTTCCACATGCACTGACCCCGAGCCCATGACCACAGCGCAGAAAATCGTCTTTACCGTTGCCGGTGCCCTTGCCTTGCTGATCGGATTGAGCGTTCATCACCTGCTCAAGGGGCAACCCCAGCCCGACCGCGCCGGGCTGGTCGATGCGGGCATCATCCTGTTGGCGCAGAGCCGGGCGATGCCAGTGCTGCAGATGACCGATCAGAACGGCTCGGTCGTCCACGTCGACCAGCTCGAAGGCAAGTGGTCGCTGCTGTTCTTCGGCTACACGTTCTGCCCGGATATCTGCCCGACCACGCTGGCCAATCTGCGCGATGTGCAGAACCAGCTACCGGACGCCACGCGCGAGCGCCTGCAGGTGGTGCTGATCAGTGTCGATCCGCACCGCGACACGCCCGAGCGGCTCAAGCAATACCTGGGTTATTTCAAGGCGGGATTCCAGGGGTGGGTGGCGCCGGTCGACACCTTGCAGACGCTGGCCAGCGCCATCAGCATCCCCTTCATTGCGGCCGACACGCGCAAGCCCAATTACCTGGTGGAACACAGCGCCAACCTGGCGTTGATCGGGCCGGATGGGCGACAGCGCGGGTTCATCCGCGGGCCCATCGACAATGCCAAGATGATCGCCCAGCTTCCGGGGCTGGTCGCGGGCGATTGAGGGGCGCGGGTCAAGCCGTCACTGGCCTAGAAGGCCGGCAATACCGCACCCTTGTACTTCTCGGTGATGAACTGCTTGAGCTCGGGGCTGTGCAGCGCGGCTGCCAGCTTCTGCATGGCAGGCGAGTCTTTGTTGTCAGGGCGTGCGACCAGAATGTTCACGTATGGTGAGTCGCTGCCTTCGATGAACAGTGCGTCCTTGGACGGATCCAGCTTGGCTTCCAGGGCATAGTTGGTGTTGATCAGGGCCAGGTCGACCTGGGTCAGCACGCGCGGGATGGTCGCTGCCTCCAGCTCACGGATCTTCAGGCCCTTGGGGTTCTCGACGATGTCCCTGGTGGTCGCCAGGATGTTGCTCTGGTCCTTGAGGCGAATCAGCCCGTACTTCTGCAACAGCAACAGCGCGCGGCCGCCGTTGGTGGCGTCGTTAGGCACCACCACGTTGGCACCGTTGGCCAGCTCGCCGAGCTCCTTGATCTTGCTCGAATAGGCGCCCAGCGGCTCCAGATGCACGCCGGTCACGGCGACCAGGCCGGCACCCTTGGCTTTGTTGAACTCATCCAGATATGGCTGGTGCTGGAAGAAATTGGCGTCCATTTTCTTCTGCTCGACCTGGACGTTGGGCTGAATGTAGTCGGTGAACACCTTGATGTTGAGGTCCACGCCCTGTTCGGCCAGCTGCGGCTTGACGAATTCGAGAATCTCCGCATGAGGCACCGCAGTGGCTGCCACGCTCAGGGTTTCGTTGGCCTGGGCGGACAGTGCAGCGACGGCGGCCATGGCGGCCAGTAGTCTTTTCATTTTCGATTTCCTTGTCGGCCCTCGGGAGCCTGACCTTGAATTATTTGCGCGAGAAGTGCACGACCAGACGGTCGCCGAGCATCTGCAGCAGTTGGACCATCAGAATCAGAATGATCACCGTGACGTACATCACGTTGTCCTGGAAGCGCTGGTAGCCGTAGCGAATCGCCAGGTCGCCCAGGCCTCCGGCGCCTACGACGCCGGCCATCGCGGTGTACGAGACCAGGGTGATGGTCGTCACGGTGATGGCTGCGATGATCCCCGGCATGGCCTCGGGCACCAGTGCCCGGGTGATGATCTGCCGCGTGGTCGCCCCCATGGCCTGGGTCGCCTCGATGATGCCGCGGTCGACCTCGCGCAGGGCGGTTTCCACCAGGCGCGCAAAGAACGGCACGGTGCCGATGACCAGTGGCGGAATCGCCCCGGCAACGCCCAGCGAGGTGCCCACCAACACCACCGTGGCGGGAATGAGCAGGATGATCAGGATGATGAACGGCAGCGAGCGCACCACGTTGACGATGAACGAGAGCACCGCATACAGCCGTGGCTTTTCGAACATCTGCCGTGGGCTGGTGAGAAACAGCAGGACACCCAGCGGCAGGCCCAAAAGGATGGTGAACAGCAGCGAAGCGCCCAGCATGACCAGCGTATCCAGGGTGGCCTGCCAGATTTCGCTCCAGTCGACGCTGGCAAAGAAGTTGATCAGGTCCATCAGCGCAGCACCTCCATGTGAACGTCCGCAGCGGTGAAGCGGGCGAAGGCCGCGTCCATGTCGCCGCCGGTGATAGCCAGGGTCAACTGGCCATAGGGGGTGTCCTTGATGCGGTCGATACGACCGGCCAGGATGCTGTAGTCGACACCGGTCTCGCGTGCCACCGTGCCCAGCAGAGGCGCATAGGTGGCCTCGCCCTGGAACGTCAGGCGCACAATGCGCCCCGCCACGTGGGCGAAGTCGCTGCGCTGTTCGTTCTCGTCCACCTGCTCGTCTTCCTGGACGAAGCGGCGCGTGGTCGGATGCTGCGGATGCAGAAACACATCGGCTACCGGGCCCTGTTCGACGATGCGCCCGGCGTCCATCACCGCGACCTGGTCGCAGACCCGACGGATCACGTCCATTTCATGGGTGATGAGCACGATGGTCAGCTGCAGTTCGCGGTTGATTTCCGCCAGCAGTTGCAGCACCGAGGCCGTGGTCTGCGGATCCAGGGCACTGGTGGCCTCGTCGCAGAGCAGGATTTTCGGGTTGGTCGACAGCGCGCGGGCGATGCCGACGCGCTGCTTCTGACCGCCCGACAGCTGCGCCGGGTACTTGCGTGCATGGTCGGATAGGCCGACGCGCTCGAGCAACTGGGCCACGCGCTGGTCGATCTCCCTGCGCGACAGGCGGCCGGCCAGGTTCAGCGGCATCGCCACGTTGTCGGCGACGGTCTTGGAGGCCAGCAGGTTGAAGTGCTGGAAGATCATGCCGACCTGCTGCCGGAAGCCGCGCAGGGCATCGGCATCGAACGCGGTGACGTCTTCGCCGTCGACGATGATGGTACCGCCGCTAGGGTTTTCCAGCCGGTTGATCAGGCGCAGCAGCGTGCTTTTGCCCGCGCCGGAGTGGCCGATGAGGCCGAACACCTGGCCTGCCGGCACGATGAGCCGGGTGGGGTGCAGCGCGGGAATCTCCCTACCGGCCACGCGGTAGGTCTTTTGGACATCTTGGAACTCGATCACGTAGCGAACCTTGTGGGGCGCATGAATGGGGGCAGCGGGTAGCCGGGCGCGCATTTTAGCCCAGCCGTCCAGCGGCATTTAGCATTTATTTTCGCAACGACCTGTCATTTGGCAATAACGCGACTAAAGGTTGGATGGACACACCGTTCGCGAAAAAAAAGGAACGCCCGTGCAATGTGTCCGGTCACTTGCTGAGTATCCCTGGCCCATGCCTGCCGTGATCAGGTGAGGGTACTTATCAAAGTCCGTGAACGGACTGCCGTAAACCAAGGAGTTAAGGCCCGATGAGCAACAAGACCCCCCCTACCGGCAAGAGCGAAGCCGCTGGCACCGATACGCCGGATCGTCAGAACACCAACGCCAAGCTCGAATCGCTCGAGCAGTTCCGTGCCGATGGCACCGGGCAGGCGCTGCGCACCAACCATGGTGTGAAAATCAGCGACAACCAGAACACGCTCAAGGCGGGTCCACGCGGTCCGTCGCTGCTCGAAGACTTCATCATGCGTGAGAAAATCACGCACTTCGACCACGAACGTATCCCGGAGCGTATCGTCCACGCCCGCGGCACTGCGGCCCATGGTTTCTTCGAAACCTACGAAGACCACTCGGCGCTGACCAAAGCCGGTTTCCTCCGTGACCCGTCGAAGAAGACCCCGGTCTTCGTGCGCTTTTCCACCGTGCAGGGCCCGCGTGGCTCGGGCGACACCGTGCGCGACGTGCGTGGTTTTGCGGTCAAGCTCTACACCGACGAAGGCAACTTCGATCTGGTCGGCAACAACATGCCGATCTTCTTCATCCAGGACGCGATCAAGTTTCCCGACTTCGTTCACGCCGTGAAGCCTGAGCCGCACAACGAGATCCCGACCGGCGGCTCCGCCCACGACACCTTCTGGGACTTTGTCTCGCTGGTGCCGGAATCGGCGCACATGGTGCTTTGGACCATGTCCGACCGGGCGATCCCGAAAAGCCTGCGCACCATGCAGGGTTTCGGTATCCATACCTTCCGCTTCGTCAATGGCGAGGGCAAAGGCACATTCGTCAAGTTCCACTGGAAGCCCAAGTTCGGTACCTGCTCGCTGGTCTGGGACGAGGCGCAGAAACTGGCCGGCAAGGACACCGATTTCCACCGCCGTGACCTGTGGGAGTCCATCGAGATGGGCGACTACCCGGAATGGGAACTGGGCGTGCAGATCGTGCCGGAAGAAGACGAGCACAAGTTCGAATTCGACCTGCTCGACCCGACCAAGATCATCCCTGAAGAGCTGGTCCCGGTCACCCCGCTGGGCCGCATGGTGCTGGACCGTAACCCGGACAACTACTTCGCCGAGACCGAACAGGTTGCGTTCTGCCCAGGCCACATCGTGCCCGGCATCGACTTCAGCAACGACCCACTGCTGCAGGGCCGTCTGTTCTCCTACACCGATACCCAGATCAGTCGTCTCGGCGGGCCGAACTTCCACGAGATCCCGATCAACCGTCCGATCGCGCCGAACCACAACGGTCAGCGCGATGCCCAGCATCGCACCCGTATCGACAAGGGCCGTGCTTCCTACGAGCCGAACTCGATCGACGGCGGCTGGCCGAAGGAAACCCCATCGGCACCGATCGATGGCGGCTTCGAGACCTACCCGGAGCGCGTCGATGCGCACAAGGTCCGCGAGCGCAGCGAATCGTTCTCCGACCACTTCTCCCAGGCCACGCTGTTCTTCAACAGCATGAGCCATGCCGAGAAAGAGCACATCATCGCGGCCTACAGCTTCGAATTGGGCAAGGTCGAGCGCGAGTACATCCGTGCCCGTCAGGTCAACGAGATTCTGGCCAACATCGATCTGGAACTTGCTTCGCGCGTTGCGGCCAACCTGGGTCTGCCGGCGCCTGCCAAGGGCACCGTATCGGTCAAGCCTTCCTCGCTGAAGGAATCGCCTGCGCTGAGCCAGATGAACCTGCTGTCCGGTGACATCAAGAGCCGCAAGGTGGCCATTCTGGTTGCCAACGGCGTGGACGGCAATGCGGTTGCTGCGCTGCAGAAGGCCCTCAAGGCCGAAGGCGCGCATGCCAAGGTGCTGGGCCCTACCAGCGCACCGGTCAAGACGGCTGATGGCAAGACTCTGGCCGTCGACGCATCCCAGGAAGGCCTGCCTTCGGTGGCCTTCGACGCAGTATGGGTACCGGGTGGTGCCGATTCGATCAAGGCATTGAGCGCCGATGGCGTGGCACTGCACTACCTGCTCGAGGCCTACAAGCACCTCAAGGCAATCGGTATCAGCAAGGATGGCAAGGCGCTGCTCGAAGCGCTGCGCCTGAAGGAAGATGCCGGCCTGCTGGTGGGTGACGATGACAGCACCATCAAGGCGTTCATCGCCGCCATCGCCAAGCACCGCGTGTGGGATCGCGAGCCGGCCGCCAAAGCCATTCCGGCTTAACGGCGCGGTATAAGCACCATCTGGGTCGGTTGTCCGTGGACCACACGGCGACCGACCTTCAGTTGCATTTCCGGCAACTGTTCGCTGACGCGCTGCTTGAGCAGCGCTTCCAGCCGGCGATACTCGCCCGGTTGGGCCACCTGAATGATCACATCGCATTGGTAATGAACGACGTCGGTCGCGATGTCGTGCATTTGTGCGCGCAGCTGTGGCGCGCTGTGCATCTTCAACGGCACCGCTGAAACGCTGGCGTTCGGATCCAGCACCAAGGCCTTGGGTCGGGCTTCGGCAGCTTTAAGGGCGGCTTCGGCTTTTTCCAGTTCGGCCTTGCGGGCCTGGGCGATGGCGCCATTGACGCCACCGGTGAGCGCCGGTGCCTGGGGCATCAGCACGCGGGCACGGCCCAGCGCAGTGGCAGCCGCGTTGACGTCACCTTTCTGCAGCATCACCTGGCTGCGCTGCAGGTAGGCTTCGGCCAGCTGCCGCTGCGCCTCGGTGAGGCGTGGATCCTGCGGTGCCTGCGCCTGCAGCTTGACCAGTTGATCCTCGGCCGTGGCCAGTTCACTGCTGGCAATGTTTGTTTCCAGCTGCTGCCAGGCATCCGGACCCGCATCAGCGGCGTGGTCGGCCGGTGAGGTCTGGCAAGCGGTCAACACCAGGGAAAGTGTGGCAAGTAGCAGGTAACGGGAGACGAACGGCTTCATTGCTACGACTCTCTATTTGCCCAAAAAACGGCCAAGTCTACACCGTGGGGGGGTCGGCGAAAATATGGACGCCGAAAATCGCTGAAGCCACCACTCTTTGCCCGAGGAAAGCGGGGTCTGTGCCTGTCCACAGCTGGGCGATCGACGCGAGGTGTACAGATAACAGCGACTCGCGCCAGACACTCCACTACCGCTTGGGCAACGCAAAACTCAGCAGAAACAACACCGCCGCACTGACCACGATCGAAGGCCCGGCCGGCGTGTCCTTGAACCACGAGAGCGCCAACCCGGCACACACCGCGATCACCCCCAGCACACTGGCGCCCAGCGCCATCTGCTCGGGCGAGCGCGCATGCCGTTGTGCGGCGGCTGCCGGAATGATCAGCAATGAGGTGATCAGCAACACCCCGACGATCTTCATTGCCACCGCGATCACCACCGCAATCAGCAGCATCAAGGCCATGCGCAGCCCCACCACGGGCAGGCCTTCGATCCGTGCCAGCTCTTCGTGAACGGTGATCGCCAGCAGCGGCCGCCACAAGGCGATCAACAGCGCCAGCACCGCCACGCTGCCACCGATGATCCAATACAAATCGGTCGGGCTGATCGCCAGCAGATCACCAAACAGATAACCCATCAGGTCGATGCGCACGTCGTGCATGAAGCTCAGTACCACCAGACCCAGCGACAGGGTGCTGGGGGCGAGAATCCCCAACAGGGTGTCCGAGGCCAGCGGCTGGCGTTGTTGCAGGGTCACCAGCAGGATCGCCAGCAGCAGGCAGCCTACCGTGACTGCCAGTGCCGGGCTGATGTCGAGTACGAAGCCCAGGGCCACGCCCAGCAAGGCCGCATGGGACAAGGTATCGCCAAAATAGGCCATGCGCCGCCACACCACGAACGAGCCCAGCGGTCCCGCCACCACTGCCAGGGAAAGCCCCGCCAGCAAGGCATACAGTAAAAAATCAGCCATGCTTGCAGCTGTCTCCGTGTACATGAGTGTCACTGACCACGCTGCCGTGCAGGTCATGGGCGTGATCGTGATGGTGGTGATAGATGGCCAGGCTGGGAGCGTGGCTGCCGAACAGCTCGACGAATGCGGGATCACCGCTGACCTGCGCAGGGTGCCCGGAGCAGCACACATGCCGGTTCAGGCAGACCACCTGGTCGGTGGTGCTCATGACCAGATGCAGGTCGTGGGACACCATCAGCACACCGCAGCCGTGGCGTTCGCGCAGGCGCGTGATCAGGGCATACAGTTCGGCCTGGCCGGCCACGTCGACGCCTTGCACCGGCTCGTCGAGCACCAGCAGTTCAGGCTCGCGCAACAGTGCCCGCGCCAGCAGTACGCGCTGCATCTCACCGCCGGACACCGTCTGGATCGGGCTGTCGATGGTCTGCGCGGCGCCGACCTCTTCCAGCGCCGCCAGAGCCCGGGCGCGGTCCACACCTGGCATCAGGCGCAAAAAGCGCAGGACCGACAGCGGCAGGGTCGGATCGACGTGCAACTTCTGCGGCATGTAGCCGATGCGCAGCCGCGGCTTGCGCCAGACGCTCCCCGAATCGGGCTTGAGCAACCCGAGCACGGCACGCACCAGGGTGGTCTTGCCGGCGCCATTGGGGCCGATCAACGTCACGATTTCGCCGGGCTGCACGCACAGGTGGATGTCATCGAGCACTCGCTGGCCGGCGAACGCCACCGTGACCTGGTCCAGGCGGATCAAGGCTTCGCTCATCACGCCCCCTGACAGGCCGCGCACAGGCCGACCACTTCCACGGTTTGCCCCTCGACGACAAAGCCGACGCCCAGGGCGCTTTCGACGATGGCGTCGCTGATGGTCTTGTGCTCCAGCTCAACGGCCACATGGCAGGCGCGGCAGATCAGGAATTGGCCCTGATGGGCATGCTCGGGATGGTTGCAGCCGATGAAGGCGTTGAGCGAGGCAATGCGGTGCACCAGGTTGTTGTCGAGCAGAAAATCCAGGGCGCGGTAGACCGTGGGCGGTGCCGCGCGGCGGCCGTCCTGTTCGCTGAGCACGGCGAGGATGTCGTAGGCACCCAGTGGCTTGTGGCTTTGCCAGACCAGTTCCAGCACGCGACGACGCAAGGCGGTCAGGCGCAGGCCCTGTTTCAGGCACAAGGCATCGGCTTCGCTCAGCGCGTGGTGCACGCAATGCGAGTGGTCGTGGGGACGGCTGGCCAGCGGTGTTTTGGACATGAGCGGCGACGAATTCTGATAGAGACGTTATTATGTTACCTGTTCTTGCCCCCGAGAGTGTTCATTGTGGTTCGTATTTTTGCTCTTTCCATCGGTTTGCTCGCCGCTTGCATGACCGCCCTGCCGGCACAGGCCCAGGTGCGGGTACTGACCAGCATCAAGCCGGTGCAGCTGATCGCCGCCGCCGTGCAGGACGGTGTCGGCCAGCCCGAAGTGCTGCTGCCGCCCGGTGCCTCCCCGCACCACTACGCGCTGCGGCCATCGGACGTGCGGCGGGTGGCCGACGCCGATCTGCTGTACTGGATCGGTCCGGACATGGAAGGTTTTCTGCCGCGCGTACTGCAGACCCGGCAGAAGCCGACGGTCACGATCCAGACGCTGCCGGGGCTGCACCTGCGGCATTTTGCTGAAGACAGCCATTCCCATGCCGAGGAAACGTCGGACCACGATCACGACCACCGCCCTGGCACGCTGGACGCCCACCTGTGGCTCTCGACGGTCAACACCCGGGTGATCGCCACGCGCATGGCCGCCGACCTGTCTGCTGTCGACCCCGCCAATGCGTCGCGCTACCAGGCCAACCTGGCCGCCTTCACGCAACGCCTGCAGGTCCTGGACACACGTCTGGCCGCTCGGGTCGCCGGCATTCAGGGCAAGCCTTATTTCGTCTTCCACGAAGCCTTCGATTATTTCGAGGAGGCCTACGGCCTCAAGCATGCGGGGGTTTTTGCCGTGGCTGCTGAAGTGCAACCTGGCGCGCAGCATGTCGCCGCAATGCGTCAGCGCCTGCAGGAAGTAGGCAAGACGTGCGTGTTCAGCGAGCCGCCGATGCGCCCCAAGCTGGCGCAGACCCTGACGGCCGGCCTGCCGGTGACCCTGGCCGAACTGGACGCCCTGGGCAGCTTCGAGGACGCCACGGCAACCGGCTACGAGACCTTGCTGGGCAATCTGGCCGACAACCTTGCCGGCTGCCTGGAAAAACTCTGACGCTCCTCCCACATGCCTGAACCCTTGCCCTGTGAGAGAAGGTTCATGCCAGAAGCAGGTTCCTGTGAGAGAGGATTCATGCCAGAAGCAGGTTCCTGTGGGAGCGGGCTCTGCCCGCGAAGGCCGCGCCACGATCTCAAGCCCTAAAAAGCAAACGGCAACGGCACCCCAACCTTCTGCCGCAGCGCCAGCCGGTCCTGGAACTCCTTGGGGTCATGGATCAACACATCCATCCCGGCAAACGACTGCGCCGCGATCAGGCGTGACAGCCAGAACCGCACGCAAGCCACGCGCAACATCAGGGGCCACAGCTGCGCCTCCGCCGCAGTGAACGGCCGCAGGGCTGCGTAGGCGCCCAGTAACGCCCGCGCGCGCGGCGCATCCAGGGCACCCCGCTCATCCGAGCACCAGTCGTTCACGGTAATCGCCAGGTCATACAGCATGGGCCCGGAGCACGCATTGTAGAAGTCGATCACACCCGTCAGGTGCGTGCCTTCGAACATCACGTTGTCACGGAACAGATCGCCATGCAGGTTGGCCTGCGGCAGCGCCAGGATCTGCGCGTGCTGCGCCTGGATCTCGGCCAGGGCCGGACGCAGTAACGCCGCGGCCGCCGTATCCAGGTCGGCGACCAGCTTCTGGCCCTCCTCCAGCATCCAGTCCAGGCCACGGTCGGTGCGGCGCACCAGCGGCGCGTCGAGGGTGGCGGTATGAATGTGCCCCAGCAACTCGCCCACCTGCACACAGTGCTGGTTGTTCGGTGCCTGCACATGGCGGCCATCCAGACGTGGCTGCAGCAGGGCCGGCTTGCCCGCCAGCGTGCGCAGCGCCACGCCCTCGGTGGTGCGCAAGGCATAGGGCACCGACAGCTGAGCGTCGTGCAGTACATCGAGCAGTTCGATGAAGAACGGCAAATCCTGGGTCGGCCCGCGCTCGACCAGCGTCAGCACGTATTCACCTTGCTCCAGGCTGATGAAGAAGTTGCTGTTCTCGGTACCGGCGGCAATCCCCTGGAAGTCCCGCAGACGGCCAAGGCCATAGGGGGCCAGAAAGGTTTCGAGCTCGGCGCGGGTCAAGGGTGTAAACACAGACATGTCGTAGATTTGCCCATACTGGCGCCGCAAGGGACGGCGCCCGGTTGAATTGAAGGTTACAGCCTCACCACTCGAAGATCTTCCAGGCCGGGATCAACATGTCCGGCTGGTCGGAGCGGATGAAATTGTCATCGGTGCCATCGGCGCGCACCAGGAAATACGGCTTGCCGTGTTTCGGAGTGATCTTGATGGCGTACAGGAAGCCGTTCTGGCGGTACTCCTGGATGGTCTTGTCGCCGTCCTGGCGAATGGTCACGTCCGGATCGGCCGAAGGCGCGTCGTCCGCGGCCAGGGTCATCAGCGGGCTGGTCAGCAGCAGAGCCGCGAGCAACAGGTGTTTTACGTTACGCATGATAACCTTGTCCCTTTGTTGTCACAGTTCTCGTTGTCACAGCTCCGCGCATTCTAACGCCGGGCTCGCCGAAAAGGTTGATTCTGCTCATGAGCAAAGCTCCCCTCGTCCTGGTGGACGGTTCTTCCTATCTGTACCGGGCGTTCCATGCACTGCCGCCGCTGGCCACCTCAAAGGGCATGCCCACGGGTGCGGTGAAGGGCGTGCTGAACATGCTCAAGAGCCTGCGTCGGCAGTACCCGGACAGCCCGTTCGCGGTGGTCTTCGACGCCAAGGGCGGAACATTCCGCGATGCCCTCTACGGCGACTACAAGGCCAACCGACCCAGCATGCCCGACGACCTGCGGGTGCAGGTCGAACCGCTGCACGCGTCCGTCCGCGCCCTGGGCTATCCACTGCTGTGCGTGGACAACGTCGAGGCTGACGACGTCATCGGCACCCTGGCCCGCAGCAGCGCGGCAGCCGATCGCCCGGTGGTCATTTCCACCGGTGACAAGGACATGGCGCAACTGGTCGACGGCCACATTACTCTGGTCAACACCATGACCGGCAGCGTGCTGGACATCGCCGGCGTCAAGGAAAAATTCGGCGTCGGCCCCGAGCACATCATCGACTTCCTGGCCCTGATGGGTGACAAGGTCGACAACATCCCCGGCGTGCCGGGCGTGGGCGAAAAAACCGCTCAGGGCTTGCTGACCGGCATTGGCGGCGGCCTCAAGGAGCTCTACGAGAACCTCGACAAGGTCCCGGCCCTGGCCATTCGCGGCGCCAAGTCGCTGCCTGCCAAGCTGGAAGAGCACCGGGCAATGGCCTTCCTCTCGTATGAACTTGCCACCATCAAGATCGACGTACCGCTGGACGTCGAAGTCGACCAATTGATGTGCAGCGAGCCGGATCGCGATGCACTGCTTGCCATCTACAGCGAGCTGGAGTTCCGCAGCTGGATCGAAGACGTCGAGCGTGAAGCCCGGCGCGCCGGCGAAGAGCTGGCCCCGGTGCAGGAGCCGGTCGCGGCCATCGAGGTGCGCTACGAGACGATTCTCGACCAGGCCCGCTTCGATGTCTGGCTCGACAAGCTCGAGCAGGCCAGCCTGTTCGCCTTCGATACCGAGACGACCGGCCTGGATGCACAGCGCGCGCAACTGGTGGGCATCTCCTTCGCGGTCGAGCCGCACGAAGCTGCGTACATCCCACTGACGCACTCCTACATGGGCGTGCCCGAACAGCTCGACCGCGATACCGTGCTGCTGGCGCTCAAGCCGCTGCTCGAAGATCCGCGCAAGCTCAAGGTCGGCCAGCACGCCAAGTACGACATGAATATCCTGGCCAACTGTGCCATCGGCGGGGTGCAGGAAAACGGCATCGAGGTTCGCGGCGTGGCCTTCGACACCATGCTCGAATCCTACGTGCTCGACTCCACCGCCACTCGGCACGACATGGACAGCCTGGCCTTCAAGTACCTGAACCACACCACGATCAAGTTCGCCGACATCGCCGGCAAGGGCGCCAAGCAGCTGACCTTCGACCAGATCGCGCTGGAGCAGGCCGGCCCCTACGCCGCTGAAGATGCCGACATTACCCTGCGCCTGCATCAGCTGTTCCTGGCCAAGCTGAACGCGGTGCCCAGCCTGCTGCCCGTGCTGCAAGACATCGAAATGCCGCTGGTGCCGGTGCTGGCGCGGATCGAGCGCCAAGGTGCTCTGGTCGATGCCAAGCTGCTGGGTATTCAGAGCGTGGAGCTGGGCGAAAAGATGGTTGCCCTGGAGCGCGAAGCGTTCGAGATCGCCGGCGAGGAATTCAACCTGGGATCACCCAAGCAATTGGGGGTGATTCTCTACGAGAAGCTCGGCCTGCCGATCATCTCCAAAACGGCCAAGGGTCAAGCCTCGACGGCCGAAGCGGTGCTCGCCGAACTGGCCGAGCAGGACTATCCGTTGCCCAAGGTGCTCATGCAGTACCGCTCCATGAGCAAGCTCAAGAGCACCTACACCGACCGCCTGCCCGAGCAGATCAACCCGCGCACCGGGCGCATCCACACGTCCTACCATCAAGCGGTCGCCGCCACTGGACGCCTGTCATCCAGTGACCCGAACCTGCAGAACATCCCGATCCGCACCGCCGAGGGTCGGCGCATCCGTCAGGCTTTCATCGCGGCGCCCGGGTATCGCCTGCTGGCGGCCGACTACTCGCAGATCGAGCTGCGCATCATGGCCCATCTGGCCAAGGACGAAGGCTTGCTGCATGCCTTCCAGAACGATCTGGACGTGCACCGGGCCACGGCTGCGGAAGTGTTCGGGGTAGACCTGGCGCAGGTCACCACCGACCAGCGGCGCAGTGCCAAGGCGATCAACTTCGGCTTGATCTACGGCATGAGCGCGTTCGGCCTGGCCAAGCAGATCGGTGTCGACCGCAAGCAGTCGCAGGCCTATATCGACCGCTATTTCGCCCAGTATCCAGGCGTGCTCGAGTACATGGAGCGCACCCGCGCCCAGGCCGCCGAACAGGGCTTCGTCGAAACCCTGTTCGGGCGTCGCCTCTACGTGCCGGACATCAACGCCAAGAACCCGGCCCTGCGCCGGGGCGCCGAACGCACCGCGATCAACGCGCCGATGCAGGGTACGGCTGCCGATATCATCAAGCGGGCCATGGTCGCGGTGGACAACTGGCTGGCCGAGAGCGGGCTGGACGCACGGGTCATCCTGCAGGTGCACGATGAATTGGTGCTGGAAGTGCGCGAGGACCTGGTCGAGCAGATCGGCACCCAGATCCGCCCCTACATGAGCGGCGCCGCGCAGCTCGACGTGCCCTTGCTGGTGGAAGTCGGTGTGGGTTCCAACTGGGACGAGGCGCACTGATTCGAAACCGGGTTGACGGCTTCGCGGCCGCTGACCGCTCCTACGGGCTTTTGCGCACTGGTTCGGCGCGGTGTTGCTGCTTCGCGGCCGCCGACCATGCCTACGGATGCTCATGCTTTCTGTAGGAGCGGTCAGCGGCCGCGAAGGGGCACACGCCGAATCCAGGCCAGATGAAAAACCTGAACCCCACATGAAACCAACGACTTATCGCAAATAGTTTGCATCTGCCAAGGAACTCCCACGGCCTCCCCCAGTCAGAGATTGGGATTGGCTAGTGAAGCCTTTCGATGCTCCTATGTTGTGTTAAGTGTTGGCAGATATCCGGACCCTCAGCGGTTCGGACCTTGAGCCCCAGACTTCCCCCTCCCCATACGAAGTCCGGGGTTTTTTTTGTCCGAATTTTCTTCACGGCAGGCTCAGGCCTCGGCCGTGTTCTTGTCCGGCAGCTCCATCCAGCGTGCCAGCACCGTGTAGGCGTCTTCCAGGCCAAGGCGCTTGGGCGCGGAGAACAGCTGGATACTGACTGCGTCGCCCCACCCCTTGTGAATCTCCGCCTGAACCTTGAGCAGGGTGTTCTTGGCTGCGCCGTAGGTCAGTTTGTCGGCCTTGGTCAGCAGAATGTGCATGGGCATGTGGCTGGCCACCGACCAATCGAGCATCAACAGGTCGAAGTCGGTCATCGGATGGCGGATGTCCATCATCAGAATCAGCCCCTTGAGGCTTTCACGACTGCCCAGATACGCTTCCAGGTGACGCTGCCAGTGCAGCTTGAGCGGGATCGGCACCTTGGCGTAGCCGTAGCCAGGCAGGTCGACCAGGCGCCGCTCCTCGTCCAGATTGAAGAAGTTGAGCAGCTGCGTGCGCCCTGGGGTCTTCGAGGTCCGTGCCAGGCTGGCGTGGGTCAGGGTGTTCAAGGCGCTGGACTTGCCGGCATTGGAACGGCCGGCGAACGCGACCTCGAACCCTTCGTCATCGGGGCACTGCTCGACCTTGGCGGCGCTGAGCGAAAAGGTAGCCTGTTGGCACAGGCCCAGGATGGGGTTTTTGAGTTGCATGTGATTTCCGGTAAAGGCAGGGCCCGATGCAGCGGCCGCAAGAACGATGCAGCGAAGTATATAGGGCTGGACAATATGTGGGTGATTTTGCCGGCAATGGCCTGCTTGCAGGCATAATGCGCCCAGGCCTGCCGCACAGTGCGGTTGGCTGCGAACTTCACCCTGGTTGGATCAGTCGATGAGCGCGATGCGTGTGATGGGCCTGCTCTGCGTGCTGCTGGCCAGCAGCGCGGCAAGTGCTGCCGGCACGGTGGGCGACAGCGCCCGAGGGCAGCCACTGACGACACTGTGCGCGGCGTGCCACGGCCCGAACGGCAACAGCCTGGTGCCGATCTTTCCGAAGCTGGCCGGCCAGGGCGAGCGCTACCTGAACGAGCAGTTGCTGGACATCCGCGAAAACCGTCGCGTGGTCCCGGAAATGGCCGGTACGCTGGCTGAGCTGAGCGACCAGGATCTGCTCGACATCGCCGCCTGGTACGCCGAGCAGACGCCCGCCCCCACGGAAGTCGACGCCGGCTTGGCGCAGCGTGGGCAGGACCTCTACCGCAGTGGCGACCCGGCGCTGGGTGTACCTGCCTGCAGCGGCTGCCACGCTCCCGAGGGTGCCGGTACCGCACTGGCCGGCTTTCCACAGCTGCGGGGTCAGCATGCAGCGTACCTGATCAAGCGGCTGACCGCTTTTCGCCAAGAGGGCGATGCCGCCGCGATCATGCACGACATTGCGGGCAGGCTCAGCGATGACGACATTGCAGCCCTGGCCACTCATATTCAGGCACTGCGCTGAAAACGATCGGGCGTGGGCCAGGTGCAGGCCAGGCGCCAGACCTTCGCGGCCGTCTTACGCCTGGTTACATCTATTGGGCCATGAAAATAGCGCAAAGCCCCTCCTCGTCCACCCTTTTTTGACATCACTGCCGTTACACTAGCGGCCTCGATCAGGCGGGTCCGGTGCTGTCACCGATCCCTCCCTTGTATGAAACTGCTCAGGAGTCACGCATGCGTAATCTGATTTTCGGCGCCTTCCTCGTTGTCGCCAGTGCCATGGGCGTGACTGCCCAGGCGGCGGATGTGCCGCTGGAAGCCGGCAAAACCTACGTTCAACTCAATGCCCCCGTCCCTGTGGCCGAGCCTGGCAAGATCGAAGTGGTCGAGATGTTCTGGTACGGCTGCCCGCACTGCTACGCGTTCGAGCCGACCATCAACCCTTGGGTCGAGAAGCTCCCGGCTGACGTCAATTTCGTCCGTATTCCAGCCATGTTCGGCGGCCCGTGGGACGCCCACGGCCAGTTGTTCCTGACCCTGGAAGCCATGGGTGTGGAGCACAAGGTGCACAACGCCGTGTTCAATGCCATCCAGAAAGAACACAAGCGCCTGACCGACCCTCAGGAAATGGCCGATTTCGTCGCCACCCAGGGCGTGGACAAGGACAAATTCCTGCAGACGTTCAATTCCTTCGCCATCAAGGGCCAGATCGCCAAGGCCAAGGAGCTCGCCAAGAAATATGAGATCTCCGGCGTGCCGACCATGATCGTCAACGGCAAGTACCGTTTCGACCTGGGCACCTCCGGCGGTCCCGAGCAGACCCTGAACGTGGCCGACCAGCTGATTGCCAAGGAACGTGCCGCCAAGTAAGCGGCATCACCCGCGATACGACGTTTTCGCAGCGCACCCATCGCGGGTGGGTGTGAGCTGCAGGTCAACGAGCAATCCTTGTCATGAGTGACGACAGCCAGCGCTGGAAAGAGAAATACCTGCAAAGCATCGACCAGCAGGAAAAGCTCGAGCGGCGCTGGAGCGCCCGTCTCGACCTGTTGCGTCGTGGCCTGGTGCGCAGCAGCCTGGCGGCCGAAGGCAGCGATCGGTCGGTGGATGCGTGCATGAAGGAGATGCGCGAGGTGTTGCGCGGCGACGACATGGATGCTCGGTTGGCCGCGCTTATACCGCGTCTGGAAATCGCCGTGCTGGAATCCGAGAAGCGTCGGCAGTCCCGGGTTCAGCAGATAGGCACCGCGCTGGGTTCTTTGGTCACGCAACTGCAGTCGCTGCCGTTGCCGCGCGATGTCAGCAAACCTTTGAAAAAGCTCGCCCAGGGCCTTGAGGAACGGGCCGGCCAGGCGCGCGAGATGCCCTTGCTGCTCAGTGAGCTCAGTGGTTTGCAGGAGCAGGCGCTCAATACCCTCGACCGACCCTTGCGCGCACAGCGCGCGGGCCTGCTGCAGCGCTTGTTCGGCAGTCCCGATCCGGCCGACGCCAGTCCTGTACAGCCCATACCTGTGCCCGCAGCGCAGGATGAACCGGCAATGGCCGTTCCGGTCCCTGCCCCCGTGATTTCTGAGTCCGATACTCGAGCGGCGCAAGTGTCCACTGTGGACGAGCCCGTATTGCAACCTGCCCCGCTCGCCGTTCCGCTGCCAGAGCCAGAGCCAGAGCCAGAGCCAGAGCCAGAGCCAAGCCTGCCGGCGAGCAGCACTGCCAGCGACGCCCCTGCCCTCGCCGCTGCCAACCCCGTGGCATTGCCCATGATCGACCCGCCCAGCGAGAATGCCGCTGAACAGTTGCAGGTGCTCGACAGCAGCCTGACCGATGAGCAAGCTTTCTACGCCCTGCCGGCCAGCCTTGAACCACCCTACAGCAGCGTTGCCAGCCACATCGAAACCACCCTGCTCGAGCTGCTCAGCGAGCTGACCCTGCCCGAGCGCTACATGGCCCAGGCCCAGGCCATGCATGCGCGCATCCAGCGCGGGTTGAACTGGTACGAACTGTTGCCGGTTCTCGATGAGCTCGCCGTATTGATGCTCGCCGTCAACGACGGCAGCCAGCAGGAGTTCGAACGCTACCTGCAACAGCTCAACCAGCGCCTGGAGAATTTCCAGCGCCAGTTGCAGCTGACTCATGGCGACCATGCAGACTCGCGCAGCGCCGCCCTGGCATTGGACGACGTGCTGCGTGAACACGTCGACGGGCTGCAGACGAGCATGCGTGGCGCTGTCGATATCGACGGCCTCAAGCAGGTGCTGGAAAGCCGTCTCGAAGGCCTGCTGGCGAGCATGGAGCAGCACCGCCTGCAGCGCGAGGCACGCGAACAGGAAATCACCGCGCGTCTGCAGGGCTTGGGCGAGCGTGTGACGAGCATGGAACGCGAGGCCCTCGACTACCGCGACAAACTCGAGCAGCAGCGCAACAAGGCCTTGCTCGATCCGCTCACAGGTCTGCCCAACCGGGCCGCCTGGAGCGAGCGACTGGTGCTGGAGCATGTACGCTCGCAGCAAACCGGCAATGGCCTGCTGCTGGCAATACTGGACCTGGATCACTTCAAGTCGATCAACGACACCTTTGGCCATCAGGCCGGCGACAAGGTCTTGAAGATCATCGCCAACGTGCTGCGCAAAGGCTTGCGTGGCGACGACTTCATTGCTCGCTTCGGTGGTGAGGAGTTCGCCCTGCTGATGCCCGGCAGCGATCTGGGCGGCGGCAGCCGCCTGCTCGAACGCCTGCGTGCAGCGGTCGAGCAATGCCCGTTCCATTTCAAGGGCGAGCGCGTCAGCGTGACGATGTCGGCTGGCGTGGCGGTGTTCAAGCCCGGTGAGAATGCCAGTCAGGTGCTCAAGCGCGCGGATCAGGCGCTCTACCGCGCCAAGGAAGCGGGACGCAACCAGATCGAACCGGCGCCCTGAGCCTCCCGATCCATCCCGCCACGAACGGGCGCGCGCAACATTCAGCAACGCGACGTCATGCATGCCGGCTGAATCCAGACAACCGGCTACGCTATGCTGACGCTCTTTTCCCGAAACCTGCATGTGATCTCCCTATGAAGTTGCTCCTCGTCGCCCTCTCCCTGCTGGTGCTGGCCGGTTGCTCCAATGGCTTGAGCATTGATCGCAGTCACCCGTCCGCGAACCACGACAACCGCGTGCAGTTCGTGGTGCTGCACTACACCTCGGCCGATTTGCCGCGTTCGCTGCAGTTGCTC
Organism: Pseudomonas sp. CFBP 13719; assembly: GCF_014842095.1. NCBI lineage: Bacteria > Pseudomonadati > Pseudomonadota > Gammaproteobacteria > Pseudomonadales > Pseudomonadaceae > Pseudomonas > Pseudomonas sp. CFBP 13719. Next base: position 134,262 of record NZ_JACYVB010000011.1, read on the forward strand.
ACTCATGGTGAAGTCAGCAGCCACTACCTGATCGGCGACCAGCCGGCCACCGTCTACCAGTTGGTGGACGAGAGCCGCCGTGCCTGGCATGCCGGCGAAAGCCAATGGGACGGCCGCACCTGGCTCAACTCCAGTTCCATCGGTATCGAAATCGTCAACCCCGGCTACAAGGACACCCCTAACGGCCGGGTCTGGTACCCCTACAGCGAAGCGCAGATCCAGGCAGTGATCGCGCTGCTCAAGGATATCGTCCAGCGCAACGGCATCGCCCCGCGCAACATCATTGGCCACAGCGACATCGCGCCCTTGCGCAAGACCGATCCGGGGCCGATGTTTCCCTGGCAACGCCTGGCCGAACACGGCCTGGGCATGTGGCCCGATGCGAAGGCTGTGGCACGCTACCAGGCGCGCTTCCAGGCCAGCCCGCCGAGCATCGCGTGGTATCAGCAGCAGTTGGCCCGAGTGGGTTACGAGGTGGTCCAGAGCGGGGAGCTGGACGTCGCCACCCGACACGTGATCGCAGCCTTCCAGATGCACTTCCGTCCGCAACGCTTCGACGGCGAACCCGACGCGCAAAGCGCCGCGATCCTGCAGGCGCTCATCAGCAGGTAACAACCGATTTCACGTCGATATGCTCGAAAGCGCGGGCCAATCGCCATCTGGTTGCTATACATTGATGCCCCCGACTGGATGATCCTCGATGGCCGCCGTTTTCCCGCAGCTCCGCAGTCTTCTGTACCGCCCTTGGGCGCTGGCAACGCTTGCCGCCCTGGCCAGCGCGCTGCTGCTGTTCGCGGCCAGTTTCGCGTTGATCATGCACCAGGTTCAGCTCAACGAACGGCAGCAGATGAATGCCAGCGGCGAACGCTTCCTGGTCCGCCTGGAGCAGGTGTTCGGTCAACTGCGCGAGGGGGTCGATGCGCTGCAGGCTCAACCTGTACGCCACTGCGGCCCGCAGATGATGGATGCACTGGAAAAGATCGGCTTCGACAACCGCTTCGTCTTCGAAGCCGCGTTCATCGACGGCGCTCAGCGCTGCTCCAACCGTCGTGGCAAGGACGTCGCCAGCCTGGGTCGACCGCCGGACATCCAGGGTTCCACTTACAGTTACTGGCTCAACACCACCACTCAGCGCAATGACAACTGGGCCGCCCTGATGCTCGGTCGCGGGCCGTTCCGGGTTTCCACCTCGCGGGGGCATCTGAGCGACGTGGTCGATCTGCCCGCCGGAGGCAGCCTGCTGGTGGTGCTCGACCAGGGACGCCGGGCGATCCCGGTGCTGGGCTCCGAGCAGCCATGGCCGCCGGCGTCGGGCTGGCGTGCCGATGCGGTCGATGCCCTGCAGGTCACTTCGGACCGGTTGATCTACCGCATGTCGACCAAGTCCCCGGACTTCCAGTTGGTGCTGATCGCTCCGCGCAGCAAAGAGCTGCCGATATTCAATACCCCACTGTGGCTGCTGTTTCCCGTCAGCCTGGTGGTCGCACTGTGCATCGGCTGGCTGGTCCTGCAACTGATCACCCAGCGCCGCTCGATGGGCGGCGAGCTGCACGGCGCGTTGCGTCGCGGCGAACTGCAGGTGCTCTACCAGCCGATCTTCGACCTGAGCAACCGTCGCTGCGTCGGCGCCGAGGCGTTGGTGCGCTGGCGTCGCCCCGACGGTACGCTCACCAGCCCGGAACTGTTCATTCCGCTGGCGGAACACAGCGGCCAGATTCGCCAGATCACCGACTTCGTCCTGCAGCAGTCGCTCGAGCAGCTCAGCCACCTGTTGCGAGCCAACCCGCACTTGTATATTTCAGTGAATCTGGCGGCGTGCGATGTCACCGTGCCGCGCATCGGCGAGGTGGTGGCCCGGCTGCTCTCCATCTATCGCGTCGCGCCCGAGCAGATCGCCTTCGAGGTCACCGAGCGTTCACTGATCGACGTCGACGTGGCGCGGGAAAACCTTCAAGCCCTTCGCGATGTGGGCCATACGGTATTGATCGATGATTTCGGCACCGGTTACTGCAGCCTGGCGTACTTGCAGAGCCTGCCCGTGGACTGCCTCAAGATCGACAAGGCGTTCATCGACGCCCTGGGCGATGACGCAGAGAGCAGTGGCGTGGCGCCGCACATCATTCGCATGGCCCACGCCCTGGATCTGCGGGTGATCGCCGAAGGCATCGAGCACGAGGCACAGGCGCTGCTGCTCGAGAGCGAGGGCGTCGACTACGGTCAGGGTTGGTTGTTCGCCCAGGCGCTGAACGCGCGCCAGTTCAAGGAGCTGATCACCAAGGGCCGGCGCCGCGCTGGTCGGCGCGCCGGCGACGAAGCCTGAATGCGCATGGCACCCAGGCCATTGCGTTAGATCGACAGGGTCATGTAGAACTGCGTGCCTTGGCCGGGTCTTGAGTAGACGCCCATGCGCCCACCGTGCAACTGCACGATCTCCTTGCACAGGGCCAGGCCCAGTCCGGCGCCGCCCTTCTTGCGACCCACTTGTACGAAAGGCTCGAAAATCCGCCCCTGCTGGCCGTAGGCGATGCCCTCGCCGTTGTCCTCGACGCTGATGATCACTCGCTCGGCATGGCGACGTGCCTGCAAGCGAATATGGCCATTTTCCGCTGTATGCCGCAGGGCGTTTTCCAGCAAGTTGTCCAGAACCCGGTCCAGCTGCGCCGCGTCCACGTGTAGGCGTGGCAGCCCTTCGGCCAACTCGACGGTGAGCTGGATGCCCAGTTCATGGGCCCGACTGGCGAAGCGCTCGTAGGCGCGCTGCAACAGGTCATCCAGGGCGCAAGGCGCCAACACCAGTTTCTGCAGGCCATTCTGGTAACGCGAGAAGTTGAGCAGGTCGTTGATCAGCTGCATCAAGCGCTGCATCTCTTCGTTCACTGTCATGAGCAGATCTGCCTCGCGACTCTGCTCGGGGAAATGCACACGCTCCTGCAGCAGCCCAAAGGCCATGTGCATGCCCGTCACCGGCGTGCGCAGCTCATGGGAGGCCCGCAGGACGAATTCGCTGCGCACGCGTTCGAACGCACGCTGCTCGGTTACATCATGCAGCACCATGACCGCCCCGAGGATGTTGCCTTGGGTATGGGTCACCGGCGTCAGGCTGTACGACAGCAGACGCGCTTCACCATCGACTTCGAAGCTCAGGTCGTCCAGCGCGCGCTCCAGGCTGCCACCGCGCAGGATCAGGTTCAGCTGCTCGTCCAGATCAGGCCTGCCAAGCGCTTCGCCCAGACCCAGGCCCAGGCGGTGGTCTTCCCAGCCCAACTGACGCTGCGCTACCGGGTTCAAATGCTCCAGCTGGCCTTGTCGATCGATCATCAGCAGGCCGTCGTCGATGCTGTCCAGCACCGCTTGCAGACGCTGCTGCCCGGCGCGAAGCTCATCGACATTGGTGGCCTGATGCTGACGCAGCGCGTGGGCCATGGTGGCGAAGCGGCTGGCCAGCCGATTCAGTTCTGCTGCCGGTGAAACCGGCAGCTGCACATCGAAATTGCCTTGACTGATGTCGTCCGCGGCCTTGGCCAAGGCCTCGATGGGCCCACCGAAGCGGCGCGCGATACCGTGTGCGGTAAAAAAGCCGACAATCAACACCGCCAGGCCCACCAGGCCGAGCAAACCCGATACCCACATCGCCCGTTGGTGGGACTCGTGCTCCAGCGCGGCGATACTTTGCAGTGTGTTCTTGTACGAATCGATCAGGCCCGTGCGCAGCGTATTGAATGCCTGGCTCAGCGGCGGGTTATGGCTCAACGGCAGGTGTTGCGTGGCCGTGGCCCGGTATTGCTCCACAAAGGCCTGGAAGTTTTCGGCGGACTGGAGAAATCCGTAGTGAGCATTGTGGCTTTGCTCATGGGCGATGCCTTCATCGAGCAGCGCCTTGAATTGCTCCTGTGCCTGGCCGATGCCCGCGGCGTCCGGATCGGGCTCCAGCATCATGACCAATTGATCGCCCAGGCTCTGGCGCATCTTGAGTCCCAGGTCCAGTGTGGTGAAGTGGCTGCGCAGCATGCTTTCCTGCGAAGCAGCCATCTGCATCACGCTGACCAGACCCAGCACCAGCCCCAGCAACGCGACGGTAATCAGCGCTGAGATGCTGAGAAACAGCCGGGTGTGCAGCTTCATGGCCAGCTTCATAGGTTGTACTGTTTGCGTTTGCGGTAGAGCGTCGAGGCGTCGATACCCAAGGTTTTGGCAGCCTGATCCAAGGTGTCACTGGTGGCCAGCACGGCGCCGATGTGGGCCTTTTCCAGTTCGTCCAGGCTTAGCGCCGCACCAATGCGCGGTGCATTGTTGGCGGGCTGCTCGGCCATGCCCAGATGGCTGACCTCGACGCGCTCCTGAGGGCAGATGATGCTGGCCCGTTCGATCACGTTGCGCAGCTCGCGGATATTCCCCGGCCAGCGGTAGTTGAGCAGAGCCGCCCGTGCCTCTTCGCTGAAGCCTCTTGCAGGCCGCGCGTACTCCTTGACGAAGCGCGCCAGGAAACGATCGGCCAGGGTCAGGATATCCTCGCTGCGTTCGCGAAGTGGTGGCAGGTGCAGGGTGATCACGTTCAGGCGGTACAGCAGATCCTCGCGAAAACGGCCCTCGCGGACCATGTCCTCAAGGTTGAGGTTGGTCGCCGCCAGGATGCGCACATCGGCGCGACGCGTCACTGGGTCACCTACCCGTTCGTATTCCTTGTCCTGGATGAAACGCAGCAACTTTGGCTGCAAGGTCAGGGGAAAATCGCCGATCTCGTCAAGAAACAGGGTGCCGCCGTCGGCTTGGTTGACGCGGCCCAAGGTGCTTTCACTGGCACCGGTGAACGCGCCGCGGCTATGGCCGAAGAGTTCGCTTTCCATCAGCTCGGCAGTCAGCGACGGACAGTTGATGGTCACGCAGCTTTTCTTGGCCCGCTTGCTCCAGCCATGAATGGCCCGTGCCAGCTCGCCCTTGCCGGTACCCGATTCGCCGAGGATGAGGATGTTGGCATCGGTTACCGCCACCTGGCGCGCGGTTTCCAGCACGACCATCATGGCCGGGCTGTGGGAATCCAGACCGTCCTTGGGTTTGCGCACCTCGCCCTCGAGCGCTTCGAGCCGGGCCGACAACTGACGTACTTCCAATTGCTTGGCGGTTGCCAGGCGCAACTGATCGGGGCTGCAAGGCTTGACCAGATAGTCGGCGGCGCCAGCTTGGATCGCATCGACGGCGGTATCCACCGCCGAATGCGCGGTGACGATCACGACACGCATCCATGGCGCCTGCACACGCATCTGTGCCAGTACGTCCAAGCCGTTGTCTTCGCCCAGGCGCAGATCGAGGAAGCACAGGTCGAACACCTGGCGCTGCATCAAAGTGTCTGCCTGATTCGCACTGTTGGCTGTGGCCACGCTGTAGCCTTCGTCTTCCAGGCAATAGCGGAAGGTACGCAGGATGGCGGACTCATCGTCGACCAGCAGAATGCGGCCTTTATGCTCCGTGCCAGATTCCATGTTCCTACGCTCCTCAGAGAAAATTCTTGGTTAGTCCCGGAAAAATCGGGCAGGTTGCATGGTCAATTCTGATTGATTCGGCAGGCTGCATGGTAGCTATTAGCTGATTACATTTCTAACTGTATGAAATATCTGAGCTTTCAATAGGTAAAAAGTTTGGCATATGCCTTGCGATATCAACCGATTGTCTTGAATGGGAGGAGAGTACGAATGCGTGGTATCAAGCGACTCACATTGGCAAGCGTCATGGCCGGTCTGTTCGGTCTGTCGACACTGGCCTCAGCGGCGACCCCCGCCAATCCCGAGCAGCCTGCTCATGAACCATCCAGTCTCGAGGGCAAGCTGCAGGCAGCGCGCCAGGAGGGCTCGATCTGGACAGCCCTGGCCTTGAATCGACAGCTCAATGGCTTCGAGTTCGGCGTGCAGGTCAACGAGGGCACCGCCACCTTGACCGGCGTCGTTGAAGACCAAGTCGATCGCGAGCTTGCCGAGCAGGTAGCCCTCAATACCCAAGGCATCGACAAGGTCGATAACCGCTTGAGCCTGAATCCGGAACTGGTCGAGCACGTCAACCAGCGCCAGCAGTTCGCCCAGCATCTGGAAGACGCTACCCTGACGGCAATCATCAAGTCCAAGTTGCTGTGGAACACCAGTACCCAGGCATTGGACATCGTGGTCACCAGCAACGACGGTGTCGTGACACTCAAGGGCCAGGCCCAGACGGCCGACGCCAAGCAACTGGCCGGAACCTTGGCAACCAATACCGACGGCGTCTATCAGGTGAACAACCTGATCAGCCTGGGTGCAGCGGATACGGCGACGACGCGGGCCGAAACCAAGGCCAAGAAGACCGAAGAAGCCTTGAGCGATACGTGGGTGACCAGCAAGATCAAGGCGAGCTTGCTGCTCAATCGCGATCTGGATGGGTTGAGCATCGACGTCGAAACACGCACGGGCATGGTCACACTCAAGGGTGATGTAGCCAGTTCCGAACAGAAAACCCTGGCTGTAGAGGTGGCGCGCAACATCCGCGGTGTCCGTGGTGTGGATGCCGATCTGTTGAAAGTCTCCAAACCGATCCTGTGATCGTGCAAATCGCCCGAGCCTACACCGGCTATCGTGCAGGTTGCTATTCCGCATAGAACAGATTATCTATCAAGCTATTGATTATAAAGGGTTTTATTAGGAGTCCAAGGTTGGCATGCAGGCTGCAATACTTGTTTCAAGAACACGTATTCAGTCGCTACCCCAGTGCAAGGAGTCTCCGGATGAACCGTCCTCAAGCAGCTCAAGCGTCCGCTCTGTCCCAAACGATGCGTCAGGCATTGTTTCTGGTTCTGGCGGCGCTGGTGACCCTGCTGGCGGTGCAGCTGTATGCGAGCTGGGCATCCGCCCAGCAGCAGGGGCTTCTTCTCCCACCGCAAGTGCGTCTGGTCGACACTGCTCACCTCAATCCAGCCAGTGCGCACTGGGTTGGGAAGCAGCAATCCGGAAACATCGAACGCGTACAAACGAACGAACCGGTTGAACACATTCGCAGTTGGGTGTTCTGAGGTACTGGCAACGCATCTGATCAACCGATAAAACACGACAAATCGTAAAGGAGATACACCATGCTGAGTTGGGCAGTCACATTCCTGATCATCGCCATCATCGCCGCCGTCCTGGGCTTCGGTGGTATCGCCGGCACCGCAGCAGGCATCGCCAAGATCCTGTTCGTAGTCTTCCTGGTGCTGTTCGTCGTCTCGTTCATCTTCGGCCGTCGCGGTCGAGGCTGACCATGACCAGCATGACCCTCAAGGGTGTAGCCCTGGCGCTGTCGCTGGTCGGCAGCAGCATGGCGATGGCCGCCAATGACGGTCAGGCTCGCGTCAGCGAGCTATTGAGTTCGAGTACAAAGTACCGTGATACCTGGCAGTCGGTGATCAAGTCCGAGGAACGTGTTCCGGACTGGATCATCAATCTGTCAGGCACTTCGCCAGAACAGATGTCTGCGGTTCCCGAGGATGGCGACAACTATTTGGTAGGGCCGTTATGTGAAACCGCAGAGAGCTGCAAGAGCGGGCGACTGCTCGTGGCTTTCAGCATGGACAAAGACGATGCCTACGCATTGTATGTCCAGGTTCCCGCTGGCTTGCCTGCCGACAAGTCGCCTACGCGCCACGCGACTTATCGCTTTCTCGGCAAGCCCGACGAGGGTATGCAGCAGATGTTGATGGAGCAGTTGAAGAAAGACCCCAACTGGTACTGACTTCCTGCCATGCCGTAGCGGTTTGCACCACCACGGCAACGTGTCACTGATCTGAAGATTGGGCCGGGTCATCCTGGCCTGAATGGTCGGCACTCAGAAGGTGTCGGCCATGACCATGGGGTCGGGTTGTTCTGAATGCAGTCGGTTCGGAGTGACCTAGGGGTACAGGGAGGACCTCCGAACCGGGCCGGGTCAGGCAACAGCTGCTGTGCAAGCCGTGTACGATCATTACGTACTGCGGCTTGCACGGAGCCTATCTCAGCAGCGTCGAGCTGCCTTCCATCTTGTTTCATGTTTTTCCTGCAGAAAATTCCCTACGTTCGGTTTCGCGAACGTCGTTGGTTTTTTAGCACCCCCCTCTCGGCAAACCTGCCAATTCCCTTGGCATGGCTAGTCGCCTATCCGAACGCACATATCAAAGATAGAAAATCATTCAATTGCGTTATGCCGATCCTGCATGGGGTAGTCGTTTCCGGCATTAGACGCTGCTGCAGCGCATCGGAATAGTTGCGCCTTTTTTCGTTCGCCAAAGCGTTTCGCCACGGCGTGAAGAAACCTCTACGGATGACCGTTCGACTTGCGAACAGCCATCACGAGTTGACTTGGAAAAAGGGTAACGACATGAAGAAGGCAAAACTGAGCCTCGCCTGGCAAATACTCATCGGCCTGGTACTGGGCATCGCACTGGGTGCAGTGCTCAACCACTTCAGTGCCGAGAAGGCCTGGTGGATCAGCAACATCCTGCAGCCCGCAGGCGACATCTTCATCCGCTTGATCAAAATGATCGTGATCCCCATCGTGATCTCTTCGCTGATCGTTGGCATCGCTGGCGTGGGCGACGCGAAGAAGCTCGGCCGTATCGGCGTGAAGACCATCCTCTATTTCGAGGTGGTGACCACCATTGCCATTCTGGTTGGCCTGGGCCTTGCCAACCTGTTCCAGCCCGGACTGGGTATCGACATGAGTACCTTGGGCACCGTGGATATCTCGCAGTATCAGAAAACCACGGCTGAGGTGCAGCATGACCATGCGTTCGTCGCCACCCTGCTCAACCTGATTCCGTCAAACATCTTTGCGTCGATCGTTCGTGGCGACATGCTGCCGATCATCTTCTTCTCGGTACTGTTCGGCTTGGGCCTATCGAGTCTGCCGGGCGAAACGCGTGAGCCTCTGGTCAAGGTTTTCCAGGGCGTATCGGAAAGCATGTTCAAGGTCACTCACATGATCATGAACTACGCCCCGATCGGCGTCTTCGCGCTGATTGCCGTGACGGTGGCCAACTTCGGCTTCGCTTCGCTGCTGCCCTTGGCCAAACTGGTGGTGCTGGTGTATGCGGCGATCCTGTTCTTCGCCATCGTCGTGCTGGGCGTGATCGCACGCTTGTTCGGCTTCTCGGTCTTCAAGCTGTTCCGTATCTTCAAGGATGAGCTGGTGCTGGCGTACTCCACGGCCAGTTCGGAAACCGTCCTGCCGCGCGTGATCGAGAAGATGGAAGCCTACGGCGCCCCGAAGGCCATCAGCAGCTTCGTGGTGCCTACCGGCTACTCGTTCAACCTCGACGGCTCGACCCTCTATCAAAGCATCGCGGCGCTGTTCATTGCCCAGCTGTATGGCATCGACCTGTCGATCGGGCAACAACTGATGCTGGTGCTGACCCTGATGGTCACTTCCAAGGGCATCGCAGGCGTGCCTGGCGTGTCGTTCGTGGTCTTGCTGGCCACTCTGGGCAGTGTCGGTATTCCCCTCGAAGGCCTGGCCTTCATCGCAGGTGTCGACCGCATCATGGACATGGCCCGTACCGCGCTCAACGTCATCGGCAATGCCCTGGCCGTGCTGGTGATCTCGCGCTGGGAAGGCATGTACGACGATGCCAAGGGCGAGCGCTACTGGAATTCTCTGCCGCACTGGCGCAACAAGGACCGCGTCGCCCCCTGACGCGGCTCTGTGGGAGCGGGCTCTGCCCGCGAACGGCGCGCTGCGATGACACCTGCATCCGCAGCCTACCCGGCGACGCGGCTCGTACCCTGTAGCAGCGGTGCAAGCCGCGTCCGGCCTCACGCGAAAACCCTGACACACCACGCTACCCTGCGGGGCAGAATCCAATTTCGCTTTGGGCTATCATCCGCGCATCTTCGAACGAGGGAATACCCATGCTGAACGGCCTGTGGCTCAGCTTCTTTCTGATTGCCGCGATATCGGCCTTCGGCCAATGGCTGGTAGGGGGCAACGCCGGTATCTTCGCGGCCATGGTCGAAAGCCTGTTCGCCATGGCCAAGCTGTCGGTAGAAGTAATGGTCCTGCTGTTCGGCACCCTCACCCTGTGGCTGGGCTTCCTGAAGATCGCCGAGAAGGCCGGTATCGTCGATTGGCTGGCCAAGGTCCTGGGGCCGCTGTTCAGCCGACTGATGCCCGAGGTGCCACGCGGCCACCCGGCACTGGGCCTGATCACCATGAACTTCGCTGCCAACGGCCTGGGCCTGGACAACGCCGCGACCCCGATCGGCCTCAAGGCCATGCGCTCGTTGCAGGAGCTCAACCCCAGCGCTACCACTGCCAGCAACGCGCAGATCCTGTTTCTGGTACTCAACGCCTCGTCGCTGACCCTGCTGCCGGTGTCGATCTTCATGTACCGCGCTCAGCAGGGTGCTGTCGACCCGACGCTGGTCTTTTTGCCGATCCTGCTGGCCACTTCTGCCGGTACGCTCGTGGGCCTGCTCGCGGTGGCCGTGATGCAGCGCCTGCGCCTATGGGATCCGGTCGTTCTGGCCTACCTGATCCCCGGTACGCTGCTGCTCGGTCTGTTCATGGCGTTTCTGGGCACCCTCTCGGCAACGGCCCTGGCAGGCCTGTCATCGATTCTCGGCAACCTCACGCTGTTTGGCCTGATCATCCTGTTCCTGGTCATCGGCGCGCTGCGCAAGGTGCAGGTCTACGAGGCCTTCGTCGAGGGGGCGAAGGAAGGGTTCGACGTTGCCAAGAGCCTGCTGCCGTATCTGGTCGCCATGCTCTGCGCAGTGGGCGTGCTGCGCGCCTCGGGCGCCCTGGAGCTGGGTCTGGATGGCATTCGTCACCTGGTCGAGTGGCTGGGCATGGACACCCGTTTCGTCGACGCCCTGCCGACCGCGCTGGTCAAGCCGTTTTCCGGCAGTGCTGCGCGCGCGATGCTGATCGAAACCATGCAGTCCCATGGCGTGGACAGCTTTGCGGCGTTGGTCGCAGCGACCATCCAGGGCAGTACCGAGACGACTTTCTACGTACTGGCCGTGTACTTCGGCGCCGTGGGCATCCAGCGTGCGCGCCATGCCGTGGGCTGCGCGCTGCTGGCGGATCTGGCCGGGGTCATCGCAGCCATCGTGGTCTGCTACTGGTTCTTCGGGGCCACGGCGGCCTGAGCTGCGTCGTCGGTCACCGTGAAGCGCAGCACGCCGACGATCTGACCGTCCTCGGTCAACACCCGCACCTGCCATTTCCCCGCGACGTTGCCGGGGAAATTCTGCTTGTGGCTCCAGGCGCGATAGCCCTCCTTGCGCCCGCCGTGGATGTCCAGGGCGATGCGATCGACCTCGGTGCCGTTCTGCTGCCACACATGATAGATACGCTCGTCCAGGCCTCGTGGAGCATTGATGGCGGTGTAGGCGTAGAGCCCGCTGCTGCGCAATTGCGCCGCGCTGACCGTATCCAGGCTGTCGCCATGGGTACGGCTGCGGTTGTCCAGCTCGGTGGTCACCGCCACCTCGGTCAGCCATAGCGTGGCAGGCGGCACCCAGGAACGCAGCAGCCATCCAGCGCCGCCGATCATCAAGGTCGCCAACAGCAGCGCCACGCCTCGACGCCAATGGTTGATCGGGAAACTGACGGCAAGGCTCGGAAAGGCCAGCAGCATGGCGATGGCCAGCGCCAGCTTGAAACTTTCATCCGTGGTCAGGTGCAGGATGATCGGCAGTGCCGTGAGCAACGCCGCGAACAGCGTGAAGGTGTGCAGCGCCATGAACAGCCAGCGCCGGGGCGCTACCCACTTGTAGTACAGCGGGTCGATGATCGACACCAGCCCGGCCAGGGTCAGCAGCCCGGTAAACACCAGCTGGCCGCTGTTCCAGGTGGTAGTGACATAGAAGAAAGGCAGGACAAAGAACAGGCTTTCCTGGTGAATCATCTGGGTCGCGTAGCGCAGCACCGGCGTGGGTATCTCACGCTTGAACAGGCGCGTGAACAACTGGGTGAAGGTGTTCTCCAGCATCAACCAGATCCAGGTCAGCAGCATCACCACCGCGATCCAGCTGGCCAGGCCCGCCTGTCGATCGACCAGCACGAAGCTGCCGATCCCGGACAGGAAACCGCCCAGTGCGATCACCCCAGGGTAGCGTTTGATGAGCTCGATGAGGCGCTGAACGATGTACGGCATGGTCTTCCACACGAAAAAGGCGATGAAACGGTGCTCAGGATACCGGCTCGGCAGGCGTCAGCGTCGTTTGGCACGCCGCCAGACGATCAGACCCACCAGCAATACCGCCAGGCAGATCAACACTGCCCAGGCGATCCGATAAAGCTCGTCATAACTGAGCAGGGGTTTTTCGACACGGACATACCCCGGTGTCCCCAACATTTGACGCAAGGCAGTGTTGGCGTCCTCCACGGTGACCTGCCCCAACTGGCGCGCCGGGCTGGCGAAGCGGCCGTCGGTATAGTCGGCCAGCGCTCCCCAATAGTAGTCGGCCAGCGCCACGTTGCCCTGCGCCGCCCAGGCTTGCCGGGCGATCGCAAGATTCTTCAGACGATTGAAGGTCGTCGCATCCACACCCTCGTCGCGCAAGCGCGCGATCATCTGCCCCATGACCAGGCCGGTCTGACCTATATCGGCCTGATCCACCTCGGCGTTCAGGCTCATCAGGCCGCTGTCGCCGTACGACTCGCGAGCCACCCAAGGACCATACGAAAGGCCGTGGGCCAGCCGCAGTTCGCGGTAAAGCTCCCATTCCAGATAGGCCTGCAGCAGGTCCAGGGTAGCCGGGTGGGCGGTTTCAAGCACCGGTTCGAGGAAGTACAGATGAAGCTTGGCATCGTCGCCCAGCCACCCCTGAATCAGGTCGGCCTGCGGCTCGGCCACATGGGTCACCGAACGAAGGTCCTGATGTTCGCTGGGTTCCACCGCATCCAGCGCACCCCAGGTACGCTCCAGATAGGCCGGCAGCAGCTTATCCAAGCCTCCTACCACGATCAGGCTCATGTTGTTCGGTGCATACCAGTTTTGCCGGACATCACGCACCTGGGCGAGAGTCAGGTCGGCGACTTCGGCAGGTTGCGGACACTTGAGGCCCAACTCGATGGCCAACTGACTGCTGGCATCGCTGTCCCGAGCGGGCTTGTCGAGCAAGCGCTGCAGGTGGGAATGATGGCCGCCATCTTCGTGCTCGATGATGCGCTTGGCGCTGGCCAGGGCTTTTTCGTCGATGGTGGTCTGGGTGACGGCAGCCAGCAGCAGGTCAAGCACCTTGCGCTGGTTGCGTGCTGGCGCCTCGATCACGAAGGTGGTGTCGGCACTGCTGGTGAACGCATTCCATTCGCCGCCCAGCGCCTGCATGCGTTCTTCGAGGCCGCCTTCGCCGTGCTCGTCGATACCGCTGAACAGAAGATGCTCGAGCAGGTGAGGCAATTCCTGATCGGTGCAGGAAAAGTCGTCGAAACCGACGCCTACGACCAGTCGAATCGACACGTGGGCGCGCTCGTCGCCAGGCTTGAGAAGCAGCTGCAGGCCGTTGGGCAACAGATACCCTTCGACCTGGAAGCGGTCCAGCGCCACGGCTTCACGGCCGGCGCACAACAGCGTCGCCGCCAGGAGCCACAGGCACAGCAGGCGATGCTGCGTGCCGGGAGCGCTTTTCACCCGCTCGTGCATGAATCCCTTCCATCGAAATTGACCAAGTCAATGGAACAGACTCCCTGGCCGGTCAGTCGTTCATAGCACATTGCTGGCCACTGCCGCGCGCTGTCTAGGCAGCGCGCGGCTTTAAGGGCTCAGGACTCTTCCTGGGACTCGCGACGTTTGCGGGCCATGGCGGTACGCATCTTGATGTTCACGGCTTCCACAGCCAACGAGAAAGCCATGGCGAAATACACGTAGCCCTTGGGTACATGCACGTCGAACGCTTCGGCGATCAGTACGGTACCCACCACCAACAGGAATGACAGCGCCAGCATCTTCAGCGATGGATGCTGGTCAATGAAGCGACTGATGGTGCCCGAAGCGACCATCATCACCAATACCGCAACGACGATGGCAGCGACCATGACCGGTACGTGGGACACCATGCCCACTGCAGTGATGACCGAGTCCAGCGAGAACACGATGTCGATGATGGCGATCTGGATAATGGTGTAGATGAAGTTGCCACCCTTGCCTGCAACCTCGTCACCGCCCTCTTCCTCGCCTTCCATGCCGTGGTAGATCTCTTGCGAGCTTTTCCACAACAGGAACAGACCACCGAAGAACAGAATCAGGTCACGCCCGGAGATACCCTGGCCGAACACCACGAACAGGTCGGCGGTCAGACGCATGACCCAGGTGATCGAAAGCAGCAGCAGAATGCGCGTGACCATGGCCAGTGCCAGGCCGAAAATCCGTGTGCGTGCCTGCATGTGCTTGGGCATGCGGCTCACCAGGATCGAGATCATGATGATGTTGTCGATGCCCAGTACGATTTCAAGTGCCGTCAGGGTCAAGAAAGCAACCCAGATTTCCGGGTTGGTGAACCATTCCATGTGAAGTCCTTCGTGTTGAATGTCAGGGCGGCGCAAGGCCGGATGCTAAAGCGCCGCTACCATGGGGTAGCGGCGCGACGGCGTCCGGCCTGGCTCGCGAATAGAATTTATAGACTGCTGAACAGAGGAAAGATCCCCATTGCCAGCGCGGCGAACATTATGCACAGGCAAACCAGTACTGCCCACTTGAGGGTGAAGCGCTGGTGATCACCGAACTCGATACCGGCCAGGGCAACCAGCAGGTAGGTAGAGGGTACCAGTGGGCTCAGCAGGTGTACGGGTTGTCCGACGATCGAGGCACGGGCCATTTCCACCGGCGAGATGCCGTAGTGCGCTGCGGCTTCGGCCAATACCGGCAATACGCCGTAGTAGAAGGCATCGTTGGACATGAAGAAGGTGAACGGCATGCTGACCAGCGCCGTTATCACGGCCAGGTACGGGCCCATGGCATCCGGAATCACTGCCAGCAGGCTCTTGGACATGGCATCGACCATGCCGGTGCCGGTCAGGATGCCGGTGAAGATACCGGCGGCGAAGATCAATCCGACCACGGCCAGAACGCTGCCGGCGTGGGCCGCGACACGTTCCTTCTGTGCTTCCAGGCACGGGTAGTTGACGATCATGGCAATACTGAACGCGACCATGAACAGCACCGGCAGAGGCAGCAGGCCCATGATCAGAGTGATCATCAGCAGCAGGGTCAAGCCGCCGTTGAACCAGATCAGCTTGGGCCGGCGCGCGTCGGGGAACTGCGACACGCTGATTTCGCTATGGTCGATCTCGTCGCCTGGCAGGTGCAGCTCGCCCAGACGAACGCGCTCGCGCTTGCCGTACATGTAGGCAATCACCAGGATGGCGACGACACCGACCGCCATGGCCGGGATCATCGGCACGAAGATGTCCGAAGGGTCGACATGCAGGGCACTGGCAGCGCGCGCGGTCGGACCACCCCAGGGCGTCATGTTCATGACCCCGCCTGCCAGAATGATCAGACCGGCCATGATCCTTGGGCTCATGCCAATGCGCTGGTACAGCGGCAGCATGGCGGCAACGCAGATCATGTAGGTGGTCGCACCGTCACCGTCCAGCGAGACGATCAGCGCCAGTACGGCCGTGCCGACCGAGACTTTCAGCGGGTCGCCCTTGACCAGCTTGAGGATCTTGCGCACTGCCGGGTCGAACAACCCCGAATCGATCATCAGGGCGAAATACAGGATGGCGAACATCAGCATAACGCCGGTCGGCGCAAGCTTGGTGATGCCCGCAAGCATCATCGGGCCGATTTCCGGTGCGAAACCACCGAACAGCGCGAACAGGATAGGCACGATGATCAAGGCGATCAGCGCAGAAAGGCGCTTGGTCATGATCAGGAACATGAACGTGATGACCATGGCAAAGCCAAGGAATGTCAGCATGGGAATACTCCAGGCACAGCGCGGCTAAGGACGAAGAACGAGAGGTTCAGCGAGGAATGGCAAGAGCCGGGAGTATGGGAAGGGAGGTACTGCGGGTAGGGATCATCAAGGACATCGGTTTCACCATTGTTGTTGTTCAAGAGGCCGAAAGCGCACCTGAGTGCTGCCATCTGGCCGGCCGGTCTTACGCCGGGGGTGAGTCGATCCTATGTCGGCAAGCTTTCAACAACCTTTCGCCATTCAAAACGATACAATTGTCCTTGTGGGAGCGGGCTCTGCCCGCGAATGC
Source organism: Pseudomonas sp. CFBP 13719 (assembly GCF_014842095.1). Lineage (NCBI taxonomy): Bacteria > Pseudomonadati > Pseudomonadota > Gammaproteobacteria > Pseudomonadales > Pseudomonadaceae > Pseudomonas > Pseudomonas sp. CFBP 13719. The sequence continues at coordinate 150,450 of NZ_JACYVB010000011.1, forward strand.
TCGTGCCCTGCTGCCCAAGACGACGCCGTCCCCTGTGGGAGCGGGCTCTGCCCGCGAATGGCGCCCCCTCAATCTCAAGGCAACACCAACCCACCCGCCGCCTTGTGCAGCTGGCGCAGGTGTTCCCCCACCTGTTTCAGATTCGCCTCACTGGCCGCAATCTCCGCAGCCCGCTCAGGGGTCAGCAGCGCCCTCACCTCCTTGTCCAGATCGGTACTCAGACGCTGCAACCGTTGCTGACGCTGACTGCTTTCCGATTCCAGCCGCTGCCACTCCGCCGTCTGCGGCAACCCGTAGCCACCGTTGTCGAGCAGCTCCGCCGGCCGGCTGAGAAAACCACTGTTGGCCAGGATTTCCTGCAGCATCTGGTTGGCATTGGCCACGCTGCCATCCCCCAACTCGCGGGCACCCAGATAGCGTTGCTTGACCTCATCCTGCGCCAACAGCAACTGGCGCCGGTAACTGGCCTGCTCCAGCAGCAACAGCGCAGCACTGGTGCGCAGGTCGGCCTGGGCAAACCACGGCCGTCGCTGCTGGGCGTCCTGCGCCAACCAATCCTCGACGGTTTGCTGGGGGATGGGCAGGTGCTTGCGCAGCACCTCGAACATGGCCTGGTAACGATCGCGATAAGAATCGAACCGATACCCCAGCCGCAACGCTTCACGCGGATCGTCGAGCACACTGCCATCGGCCAGCCCGCGCCCTTCCAGCACCTCGAGCAAGCCGTTGGGCAAGATACTGTCGATACCCTGAAGCCTTGGGTCATGGGTACCGCTGCGCAGCAGCTTGAGGTTTTCCACTGCACAATTGTTGGACAGGAAGTAATAGCTGCCGTCGTAGCTCCAATGCATTTCCGCGGCATGGCGCACCAGCGACTCGATCTCGCCGCGGTCCAGCTTGAGCGGCACCGAAGCCAGGCTGCGCAACTCGGTCTTGGTGTACTCGTCGATCACCTGGGACAGCGGCAACACGAACAGTCGCGACGGATATTGCCCCATCAGACCGCCCCAGGTGGACAGCTGCACGTCATTGACGAATGCCCGATACGACAGCACCAGGTGCTGCTCCAGATCCAGCCGGCAGTCCGGCCCCCGCGGACGTCCCGGCGCACAGATGACCAGGCGCAGCATGCTGTGCCCCCAGCGGCTGGCGAGGTTCTGATTGGCTTCGGCAAGCAGGTAGTCCACTGCGTAGACACGTTGCGGATCGATCTTGCCCAGGGGCGTCTTGGCGAAGTCACTGCCGGCATTCAGGTAAGGCAGGCCTTCGGCGCAGCGTTGCTGGCGCGCGGGCGCCCAGCCGAAACGCGCCTTGAAGTACTCGAACAACGCCGGCCGACGGCAGGCATAGGCCGGGTCGAGGAGAAAGTACTCCATGTTGACCGCGACGAATTCCTTCGGACTGCTGACTTCGTAAATGTCGGGACTGCGTACGATCTGACGGTTCTGCTCTTCGCGCTCACCTCGGCGTCCGACATATTGCTGCCAGCCGGCGAGGTCCAGCAGGCGTGGGTCGTCGCTCAGGGTAAAACGCCGCATACCCTGGCCACGGCACTCATTGGGCAAGCCAACCTTGCCCAGGCTGGCATTCTGACGGCTGCAGCGGTTGATCAGCGCCCGGTCCGCAGGCGTCCACAGGCGCGCCCGATCATAGATATGCGTGAGCTCGTGCAGCACGGTGGCCAGCAGCTCTTCGCGCACAGTGCCATGGGGGCGATTGGTCTGCCGCTGAGCGGAAGAGCCATCGGCCAACCCGTGCAATTGATTGAGGTTCAATTCCAGACTGGATACCAGAGATGCCTGGCCATAGGCATTGTCGGGCATGCGCGACGACCAGCTGACGTCGATACGCCGGTCCAACTGCTCGACGAACTGTGGTGGCAGGGCGGCCATTGCATCGTCGAGCAGTGTTTGGCTGGCATCGGCCTGCCGAGCATCCAGCCCGCTGCGGTCCAGCACCAGCTGCAAGCCGGCAGCAGCCTGCGCCGCCGTCAGCAGAAGACCTGCCGCCAGCAGCCAGCGGGCCAATCGCCTCACAGTGCGAGAATGGCTTCGGCGAGGTCCTGGTCACTGGCGGCCCGCGCCTGTGGAACACGCTCACGCAGCGCATTGAAGGCGGCTTCCAGTTGCGCGCCACGGATGTTGCCCTGGCTGGCCACATAGCTGGCCGCGTCGTCCCGCGCTTCCAGGACCACCTTGGCGTCGCGGATCGAGGTCGTGGTGTCGGAAGTGAAATCGATCGACCGGCCAAATGCACGGACGATGATATTACTGGTGGCCACGACAGTTTGGGCCTGTGCCACATCGGCCAGCAAGAACAGGCCGAGGGTAGCGGCAATCAGCGGGGTACGCATGGAGCTTCTCCGTAATACGAGGTGTTTATTGGACGAGTATTGCCTGCGCCAGTTCAAGGTCGTCGGCGGCAATCCGAGGGTGCGCCCGGCGAATGACGGCCATGGCCGCTTCGAGCCGTGCGCCACGGCTCTGCCCGCCGCTGGCGACGAAGCAGGCAGCATCGTCCCGGGCAGACAGAATCAACTTGCGATCGAACGGTGCCGTGGTGACCTGGCTGGTCACGTACAAGGTGATTACCGACGACTGCAGGCTCACATCGAAGGCCGCAGCCGACGACGTCCAGAGGGCGAGCAAGAATGGCAAATAACGCATCAGGTTTCAGGTGTCGAGCGGTCGGGTCGGCAAGGCTAGCCCAATGCCTGCGCGAGGACCACCTCCAATGTCCGGCGGCCAGTAGCCTGCCGGATGTTTCATCTCGGGCAGTGCTCGCTGCAGCGCATCAGATGGCAAGAATCGCCTGTGCCAGTTGGGCGTCGCTGGCTTGCATCTGAGGTGCAATCTTGCGGATGTGGGCAAAGGCACTTTCCAGTTTCACGCCACGAATGTCGCCTTGGCTGGCCACGAAGCTTGCAGCGTCATCCCGCGCTTCACGGACGATCTTGTCGTCACGCAGCGAGGAAGACAGATCGGAGGTGGCGTTGGTCGACGCGTTGACGCCACGCACCAGTGCATCGGTAGTGACGACGAAGCTTGAGGCCTGTGCGCCACTGGCCAGAGCCAACAGTACGGCGGCACTCAGCAAATGATTACGGGTCATGATGAATCTCCAGGTCTGAACGAGGTTTGAGCGCTATAAAGCTTATTAGAGCGCCTGGAAGCCTCGGGCGCCAGCACTCCGACCACGCCAACCGAGCAATGACTCAACTGTTATGGTTATAAATCAATAACCAAAAACTGTACTTGTCCTGTTTCACGCAGGCGAAAAAAAACCCGTCAGCGTAGACCGCGACGGGTTTCTTGAATTCGGTGCTGGTTCGGCCTTCAGGCTCTGTTACCAGCGGGGCGTTGCATCAACGCCAGAACGGCTTGCTCAACTCTTCGCAACGCTGGGCTTCGCTGATACCGGCATCGGCCAGCAGACGAGCATCCAGACGAGCCAGTTGATGACGGCTGGCGATACGGCGCTGCCAAAGCATCAGGTTGGCGAAGAAACGCAAAGGAGCCGAAGTTTGGGCAGTTTGGGTGTTGGCCTGGAACAGGTCGGAACTGAGGGTACGTTCCATGATGTACATCCTTCCGCTTGTGGCGGGGCTGAGTAGTGGTTTATCTGGTACCCATTTTCCACGCTCGCCGTCCATAACAGTAGGCACAGTTCACCTGTATTGTGTGCAGTCAGTTAGCTGTTAAACCCAACTGTCTTGCTCTCGAATGAGGCAACTGTATGGGTCTGCACCAATTTAATGCATTTTACGTGAATTTCGGGTGCCGAGTTGCCTTGATTCTCATTTCTTTACCAGTACAGTAGTACAGTTGAGTTTATTCGGTGCGATCTCTGCTCATGTTGCACAAAAACTCAGTTACTGCAGCCCGCAACTGTATGTGTGGGTAAGCAACCCGGTACTCATTTCACCCAGATCGGTGCGCCATTGCAGTGCTGAGCGCCTACGGGTCCGCAGCGCTCGTTTGGCTCTGCCAGCTGTTCTCCTTCTCCAATGAAAAACCCCGCCATGGGGCGGGGCTTTTCAGTACGGCAGCCCATCGGGTGCGTGGGCTTGGAATGCTATTCCACGGCCTTTACCATGTCTTCGATGACCTTCTTCGCGTCACCGAATACCATCATGGTCTTGTCCAGATAGAACAACTCATTGTCCAGGCCCGCGTAACCACTGGCCATCGAGCGCTTGTTGACGATGATGGTCTTGGCCTTGAACGCTTCCAGGATCGGCATACCGGCAATGGGCGACTTCGGATCGTTCTTGGCCGCAGGGTTGACCACGTCGTTGGCACCCAGCACCAGCACCACATCGGCCTGGCCGAATTCGGAGTTGATGTCGTCCATCTCGAAGACCTGGTCGTAAGGCACTTCGGCCTCCGCCAACAACACGTTCATGTGTCCCGGCATGCGCCCGGCCACCGGGTGGATCGCATACTTGACGGTCACCCCGGCATGGGTCAGTTTTTCCGTCAGTTCCTTCAACGCGTGTTGCGCGCGGGCCACTGCCAAACCATAGCCCGGCACGATGATCACGGTGTCGGCGTTGGTCAGCAGGAACGTGGCGTCATCTGCCGATCCCGATCTCACCGGCCGCGCCTCCTTGGCGCCCGCCGGGCCCGCGTCTGCAACGGCGCCGAAGCCACCGCCGATGACATTGAAGAACGAGCGGTTCATCGCCTTGCACATGATGTAGGAGAGAATCGCCCCGCTGGAGCCCACCAGCGATCCGGCGATGATCAGCATCGAGTTGTTGAGCGAGAAACCGATACCCGCCGCCGCCCAGCCCGAATAGCTGTTGAGCATCGACACCACCACCGGCATGTCCGCCCCGCCGATCGGGATGATCAACAGCACGCCCAGCACGAACGCCAATGCCAGCATCAGGCCGAAGGCGGCATAGCTGCCGGTGAACATGAAGATCAGGCCGCACAGCAAGGTGCCCAGACCCATCAGCAAGTTCAGCTTGTGCTGCCCGGAAAACTGCACGGGCGCACCCTGGAACAGGCGGAACTTGTATTTTCCGGACAGCTTACCGAAGGCGATCACCGAACCGGAAAAAGTGATGGCGCCGATTGCCGCGCCGAGGAACAGCTCCAGGCGATTGCCAGTCGGGATCGGGTCGCCGAGCTGCGCGACGATGCCCAGGGATTGCGGCTCGACCACGGCGGCGATGGCAATGAACACCGCTGCCAGTCCGATCATGCTGTGCATGAACGCCACCAGTTCCGGCATCTTGGTCATTTCCACGCGCTTGGCCATGATCGACCCGGCAGTACCGCCAACCAGCAGGCCGACCAGCACGTAGCCGATCCCGGCGGTGGCCAGTTCTGCGCCCAGCTTGTAGATCAGGCCGACCGTCGTAAGCACGGCGAGCGTCATGCCCAGCATGCCGAACAGATTGCCACGGCGGGACGTGGTCGGATGGGACAGGCCCTTCAATGCCTGGATGAAGCAAACCGATGCCACCAGATAAAGAAGCGTAACCAGGTTCATGCTCATTGTTTGGACGCCTCATCCTTCGCTTTCGGTGCTTTCTTCTTAAACATCTCCAGCATCCGTCGGGTCACCAAGAACCCACCGAATACGTTCACCGCTGCCAGCGCAACCGCAAGCGTGCCCATGGTCTTGCCCAGGGGCGTCACGGTGAGCGCTGCGGCGAGCATGGCGCCAACGATGACGATGGCCGAAATGGCGTTGGTCACGGCCATCAGGGGAGTATGCAGCGCCGGTGTCACGTTCCAGACCACGTGGTAGCCAACGTAGATGGCCAGCACGAAAATGATCAGGTTGTAGATACCGTGGGAGATCAGCATGTCTTCCATTGTCGTTGTCCTCAGCCGTTCTTGCGCACGATCTGCCCATCGCGGCACATCAGGCATGCCGCGACGATGTCGTCTTCCAGGTTGATGGTGAACTGCCCGTCCTTGTCGAACAGCAGCTTCATGAAGTCCAGCAGGTTGCGCGCATACAGGGCCGAAGCATCGGCGCCGACCTGCGCCGGAAGGTTGGTCGGGCCGACGATGGTCACGCCGTTGTGCACCACGACCTGATCGGCCACGGTCAGCGGGCAGTTGCCGCCTTGCAGCGCCGCCAGGTCGATGACCACCGAGCCCGGCTTCATCTGCGCCACTGTCTCGGCAGCAAGCAGAGTGGGTGCCTTGCGGCCGGGAATCAGCGCGGTAGTGATGACGATGTCAGCCTGTTTGGCGCGCTCGTGAACCGCTTGCGCCTGACGCTGCATCCAGCTGGCAGGCATGGGTCGGGCGTAGCCGCCGGTACCGACGGCGCATTCACGCTCCTCGTCGGTTTCATACGGCACATCGAGAAACTTCGCGCCCAGCGATTCGATCTGCTCCTTGACTGCCGGGCGCACGTCGGAGGCCTCGATCACCGCGCCCAGGCGCTTGGCGGTGGCGATGGCCTGCAACCCCGCCACGCCAGCGCCCAGAATCAGCACGCGAGCCGCTTTGACGGTACCGGCGGCAGTCATCAGCATCGGCATGAAGCGCGGATAGTGATGAGCGGCCAGCAATACCGACTTGTAGCCGGCAATGTTGGCTTGCGAAGACAGCACGTCCAGGCTCTGTGCACGTGAAGTGCGAGGGGCCGCTTCCAGGGCAAAGGCGCTGATGCCTCGCTCGGCCATCTTGGCGATCAACGCGTTGTTGAACGGGTTGAGCATGCCCAGCAGTACTGTACCGGTAGGCATGTGCAGCAACTCTGCGTCGTTGGGCGCATTGACCTTGAGCACCAGTTGCGTGGCAAATGCCTGGGCAGCACTGCCAATGGTCGCGCCAGCGGCCTGGTAGGCATCGTCGGTCACGCTGGCGAGAACCCCCGCACCATGTTCGACCGTCACCGCATGGCCTTGAGCGACCAGCTTCTTGATGGTCTCCGGGGTAGCGGCTACACGTGTTTCGCCCTGCTGCGTTTCGAGAGGAACACCAATGTGCACGTTATATCTCCTGCTGGATCTTTTTCCTGGTCGTACCCAAGCCCTGGCCATGGCCATCGTGCCAGAGCGCCATCAGCGCGATACCGCCTGAGAGCGGCGGGCCGCGGCATTTTGCAGGCCCCGACGAGCGGCTTCAACAGGTTATGGAGCGATACGCAAAAAGCACTACAAGTCACGCTGTGACCGAATGTCACGCCGACACCGCCTCAGGCCCTCTGGCCCGGGCATTACAGGCAGAACAGGATAGCTAGAAATATTTTGCGAAATATTTATTGGCTGCAGTCCGTGGCGCGTCAAAAACACGCCATATGCAGATCTAGCAAAGGCTCGAGAGGAAAAAAGACCGTTTTCATAAGGTTTCATCAACGCGCCAGAAACGTATATCTGTAGGTTCCTATGGATCACCACTACCGGCTTTCACGCACTGGATGTGGCGGGGGTTGGTGATAATCCTCTGCTTGCTGCATCAACCAGTCGCGAAAGATCCGCAGCGCCGCCAGCTCGCGATGCCTTTCCGGTATGGCCAGGTAGTAAGCCTTGGGGCTGCGCAACTCATGGGTATTGGCAATGACCAGGCTGCCCTCACGCAACTCACGCTGGATAAGGAACGGCGGAATGAGCGCAAGCCCCATCTCGTGGACCGCAGCCTGTGCCAGCATGGCGAATAGTTCATAGCGCGGCCCGCCGAGGTCACGGGACACGTTCAACTCAAGGCTCGCAAACCATTGCCGCCATGCATAGGGACGTGTGCTTTGTTGCAACAGTGCAAGCTCGGCAATGCGTGCCGGCGCCAGCGCCGGCTGCCCTTCCAGCAAGGCCGGGCTGCAGACCGGCACAGGGTGCTCCTCCATCAGCCTGCTCGTCTGTGTCCCCGGCCACTCACCATCGCCAAAGTAGATCGCCGCGTCGAAGTCGGTGTCGGCAAACAGGAAAGGTCGTGTTCGGTTGGTCAGGTTGACCGTGATCTGCGGGTGATGCCGCTGGAAGTCCTTCAGGCGCGGCAACAGCCACTGCGTACCGAAGGTCGGCACCACGGCCAACTCCAGGGTACTGGCACCTTGCTGCCCCATCACCGCCAGTGTCTCGCGCTCCACGGCATCGAGCTGCGCGGCCACCCGGCGGCTGTATGACAGCCCGGCCTCGGTGAGCTTCACGCCACGCTTCGAACGCCGGAACAGTCGCACGTCGAGAAATTGCTCGAGGTTGGCGATCTGCCGACACACTGCGCCTTGGGTCAGGAACAGCTCCGTGGCTGCTTTGGTAAAGCTCTCATGGCGTGCCGCCGCTTCGAAGCAGATCAGTGCCGCGGTACTGGGAATTCGTCTGCGCATGTAACTGTTCCTCACTCCATTATCGGCTGTCCTTGCCACAGCATGTTCACGGAGTGAGAAATTATCACAAGCTCATGCTTAATCCTCCTTTGCTCGCCACAGCGTGGACACCTACTCTCATCTCATACAGCTTTCCCGAGGACGCGCACATGGCAAGCTTCAACTGGATCGACCCACTGCTGCTGGACCAACAACTCACGCAGGAAGAGCGCATGGTGCGCGACTCTGCCGAGCAATACGCTCAAGGCAAGCTGATGCCGCGAGTACTGGAGGCCTTTCGCCACGAAACCACCGACCCTGCCATCTTTCGCGAGATGGGCGAGATGGGTCTGCTCGGCGCGACCATCCCCGAAGAGTTCGGCGGCAGTGGCCTCAACTACGTGTGCTACGGCCTTATCGCCCGTGAGGTCGAGCGGGTGGACTCTGGCTATCGTTCGATGATGAGCGTGCAGTCGTCGTTGGTCATGGTGCCGATCAATGAATTCGGAACTCAGGCGCAAAAGCAGAAATACCTTCCCAAATTGGCCAGCGGTGAGTGGATCGGCTGCTTCGGCTTGACCGAGCCCGACCATGGCTCAGACCCTGGCGCGATGGTTACGCGGGCGCGCAAGGTCGAAGGCGGCTACCGCATGAGCGGTAGCAAGATGTGGATCACCAACAGTCCGATTGCCGACGTATTCGTGGTGTGGGCCAAGGACGATGCGGGAGATATCCGCGGCTTCATTCTGGAAAAAGGCTGGGCCGGGCTCAGTGCACCTGCGATCCACGGCAAGGTCGGCCTGCGCGCGTCCATCACTGGCGAGATCGTCATGGACAACGTGTTCGTGCCTGAAGAAAACATGTTTCCCGATGTGCGTGGCCTCAAAGGTCCGTTCACGTGCCTCAATTCGGCGCGCTACGGCATCTCGTGGGGGGCGCTCGGCGCTGCCGAGTTCTGTTGGCACGCCGCCCGGCAGTACACTCTGGATCGCCAGCAATTCGGTCGGCCACTGGCGGCCAACCAGCTCATCCAGAAAAAGCTGGCTGACATGCAGACCGAGATCACCCTGGCCCTGCAAGGCTGCCTGCGTTTGGGCCGCATGAAGGATGAAGGCACGGCGGCGGTAGAGATCACCTCGATCATGAAGCGCAACTCCTGTGGCAAATCCCTGGATATCGCGCGCATGGCCAGGGACATGCTGGGCGGCAACGGTATTTCCGATGAATTCGGCGTGGCCCGTCATCTGGTCAATCTGGAGGTGGTCAATACCTATGAGGGTACTCACGACGTGCATGCCTTGATCCTGGGGCGGGCGCAAACCGGCCTCCAAGCCTTCTATTGATAGGAGGTCGTCATGGGCGCCCTTTCGCATCTGCGTGTTCTCGACCTGTCGCGGGTACTCGCCGGGCCATGGGCCGGGCAAATCCTGGCCGACCTCGGCGCCGAGGTCATCAAGGTCGGACGCCCGGGCCGCGGTGACGACACCCGGGCCTGGGGGCCACCGTTCCTCGCTGATCAAGCAGGTAACAGCACGGGTGAAGCGGCCTATTATCTCGCGGCCAACCGCAACAAGCGCTCGGTCACCATCGACTTCACTCGGCCCGAAGGGCAGCAGTTGGTGCGCGATCTCGCTGCCGGCTCCGACATTCTCATCGAGAACTTCAAAGTAGGCGGGCTCGCCGCCTACGGCCTGGACTACGCATCACTCAGCGCTGTGAACCCGCAACTGATCTACTGCTCCATCACTGGTTTCGGTCAGACCGGCCCCTATGCAGCGCGCCCCGGTTATGACTTCATGGTGCAAGGCATGGGTGGCCTGATGAGCCTCACCGGCAAGGCGGACGGCGAACCCGGAGCCGGGCCTGCCAAGGTGGGCGTGGCTCTGACCGATATCCTCACCGGCCTGTACTCAACCGTTGCCATGCTGGCCGCGCTGGCGCATCGCGACAAGGGCGGCGGCGGACAACAGATCGACATGGCCCTACTGGATGTGCAGGTAGCCTGCCTGGCCAACCAAGCCATGAACTACCTCACGACAGGGGTGGCGCCTGAGCGTCTGGGCAATGCCCATCCCAACATCGTGCCTTACCAGGATTTTCCCACGGCCGATGGCGACTTCATCCTGACCGTGGGCAACGATAGTCAATTCGCCAAGTTCGCGCGGGTAGCGGGTCACCCGGAATGGGCAAGCGACCCCCGATTCGCTTCCAATCAGCAGAGAGTCGCCAACCGCAAGCAACTGATTCCTCTCATCCGTCAAACGACCGTGTTCAGGACCACCGAGCAGTGGGTGGCCGAGCTGGAAGTTGCCGGTGTGCCCTGCGGGCCTATAAACGACCTGTCCCAGGTATTTGCCGACCCCCAGGTAGTGGCCAGGGAGCTTGCGATCCATATGCAGCATCCGCTGGCTGGCACCGTACCGACGGTTGCCAGTCCCCTGCGGCTCAGTGCCAGCCCTGTGGAGTATCGGCATGCGCCGCCTCTGCTGGGCGAACACACCAGGGAAGTACTGCAACAGCTGCTGAACATGGACGCCCTTACCTATGACCAGCTTCACGCCGCGGGTGTGGTGTAGTCGTTCTTCTTATAGAGAAGAACGCTTGTAAGTGGAGTTATGACGGTTTTTTGAATTGGGGGTTGACGGCAGATCTGTAGTGTCTATAATTCGCCCCACTTCCGGCGCAGCCGAAACGATAAACTCCTTGTTAATCAATAAGTTGAGCGTTTCAGATGAGTTGGAAGGGTTTCGATCTTCAAGGTCGGAAGCGGTGAAAAAGGCAGTTGACAGCGG
>NZ_JACYVB010000012.1:0-128430 GCF_014842095.1 Pseudomonas sp. CFBP 13719
CCCCATGTGAGAGTAGGTCATCGTCAAGATTGAATTCCGAAACCCCTATCTGCGCCAGCAGGTAGGGGTTTTGTCTTTTTAGCGTTTTTTGTAAGACCCCTCCTACTTATTAGTTCAACACTCAGCTGTCTCTTACAGGTAGGGCAGATCCGGCTGGCTCAACTCGCGAAGCCACATCTGATAAGGTTGAACCTTGATTCACGCTTATCTCAAGGACTTCGCCCATGTCGGCTGTGTCGCCTCTTACCCCCGGTTTCATGGTTGTACACGGCAATCGTCTGGACGAACTGCGCAGTCTTGTCGTCAGCTGGATGCGCCTGTATCCACTGCGTCCGCTGGAAAATGAAATCATCCTGGTGCAGAGCAATGGTATTGCCCAGTGGCTCAAGCTCGCGCTTGCTGCGGACGAAGGCCCGGATGACGAGGGCGGCGTAGGCATTTCCGCAGCGGTAGACGTGCAGTTGCCGGGTAGTTTCATGTGGCAGTTGTATCGGAGCGTACTGGGGCAAGACCAGATCCCTTCTTCCTCGCTGCTCGACAAGGCGCCGCTCACCTGGCGCTTGATGCGCCTTCTGCCGCAACTGATTGACCAGCCACATTTCGAACCCCTGCAGCGCTTCCTGCTCGACGACAACGACCTGCGCAAGCGCTACCAGCTGTCCGAGCGTCTGGCGGACCTGTTCGACCAATACCAGGTCTACCGCGCGGATTGGCTGCAGGACTGGGCGGAGGGCAAGCATCAGCTGCGCAATGGCAGGGGGCTGAGCAAGCCTCTGCCGGTAGGCAACTGCTGGCAGGCGGAACTGTGGCGGGCACTGCTTCAGGATGTCGGCTCCGAAGGCATGGCGCAAAGCCGGGCAGGCGTGCATCAGCGTTTCATGGAGGCGGCAGCGGCGCTGGATCGAGCGCCGTCAGCGCTACCCTCGCGGGTCATCGTGTTCGGTATCTCTTCATTGCCTGCACAAGGCCTGGAAGCCCTGGCGGCGCTGGGTCGATTCAGCCAGGTGTTGTTGTGTGTGCACAACCCCTGTCGGCATCATTGGACGGATATCGTGGCGGACAAGGACCTCCTGCGTCATCAATACAAGCGCCAGGCTCGCAAACAAGGGATGCCAGCGGTGCTGGACGCCGACAGCCTTCATCAGCATGCACATCCATTGCTCGCTGCATGGGGCAAGCAAGGCCGTGACTACATCAACCTGCTCGACAGCTATGACGATCCCGCCAGCTATCAGTCGGCGTTTCAAGAGGGTCGCATCGACCTCTTCAGCGAAAGCGAGCCACAGCATCTGTTAGCTCAGTTGCAAGACGACATTCTGGAGCTGCGCCCTCTGGGTGAAACGCAGTCCACCTGGCCAAGCGTGGACATCAAGACCGACAAGAGCATTCGCTTCCATGTCGCTCATGGTGCACAGCGCGAAGTGGAGATTCTTCACGACCAGTTGTTGGCACGGTTCAGTGCCGATGCGGGACTACGTCCCCGCGACGTGATCGTGATGGTGCCGGATATCGACAGCTATGCGCCGCACATTCGCGCAGTGTTTGGCCAACTGGACCGGGAAGACCGCCGATTCATTCCCTTCACACTGACCGATCAGGGGCAGCGTGGGCGAGATCCACTGCTCATAGCGGTCGAGCATCTGCTCAAGCTGCCGGACAGCCGATTCCCGGTGAGCGAGATTCTCGATCTTCTGGACGTGCCTGCCCTGCGGCGTCGGTTCGCGATACAGGAGCGTGATCTACCGACCTTACGTCGCTGGATCGAAGGCGCGGGCATTCGCTGGGGCCTCCACGCGCCGCACCGCCAGCACCTAGGCTTGCCGATCGAGCTGGAACAGAACACCTGGCGTTTTGGCCTGCGGCGGATGTTGCTTGGCTATGCTGTCGGAACCGGTGTGGGCTGCAGCGATATCGAGCCCTATGACGAGATCGGCGGCTTGGACGCAGCGCTCATTGGCCCGCTGGCAGCGCTGCTGGATGCCCTGGAAGTGGCCTGTCAGCAACTTGATCGCACGGCCAGCCCGGCAGAGTGGGGTGTTCGCCTGCATCAAATGCTGCAGCTGTTCTTCACCGCCGACACCGAGCACGACGAGTACCTGCTCAACCAGCTCGAAGAGCTGCGTGAAGAGTGGCTACAAACCTGCGAGGCCGTAGGGCTGGTCGAAGCGTTGCCGTTGACAGTGGTGCGTGAAGCCTGGCTTGCGGGCCTGGATCAGGGCCGCTTGAGCCAGCGCTTTCTGGCAGGCTCCGTCAACTTCTGCACCTTGATGCCGATGCGTGCAATTCCATTCAAGATCGTGTGCCTGTTGGGCATGAATGACGGCGACTACCCTCGGGCGCAACCGCCGCTCGATTTCGATCTGATGGGCAGCGATTATCGCCCCGGTGACCGTTCGCGGCGCGAGGATGATCGCTATCTGTTGCTGGAAGCGCTGCTCTCGGCCCGCGAACAGCTGTATATCAGTTGGGTAGGACGCAGTATCAGAGACAACAGCGAACGGCCGCCATCGGTACTGGTCGGGCAACTGCGAGATCATTTGGCCAGTGGCTGGAGGCTGTCGGGCGATGAGGCGCTGGACAACTCGGCAAGCGGGGAGAAGCTATTGCATGCGCTCACGCTGGAGCATCCTCTCCAACCTTTCAGCGCCCGGTATTTTCATCAGGGCAACCCAGCTCTTTTCAGCTTTGCAAGGGAGTGGCAGCACTTGCATGCGCAGGTAGCCGCACCCCATGCACAGTCGCCTCTGTCGGCTCATATCCAGGATGAGCCACTGAGTGTGGCTCAGTTGCAGGACTTTTTGCGCAATCCTGTCAGGCATTTCTTCAGCCAACGGCTGAAAGTTTTCTTCGAATCGGCGGAAAAGCCCGTAGCCGACATTGAGCCCTTCGTGCTCGATGCGTTGGAGCGTTACACGCTAAGTGACAGCCTGCTGGCAGCCGGCATGGCCAGTACCGATGAAATCGCCGACTCGCTGGAAAACCACGCGCGCAAGTTGCAGGGCAGCGGGCTGTTGCCCATGGCGGAGTTCGGCACGCGGTTGCGCGAGGAGTTGATCGAACCGCTGCCCGATCTGCTCGAGCGGTACCGTCAGTTGCTCGTCACGTGGCCGTCGCGACTGGACAGCGCCCTGCCGATCACCTTCCAGGCCGAGGGCGTCGTGCTGGAGGGATGGCTGGCGGGTGTCTACCAGCGTGAAGACGGCAACTACCTCAGTGTTTCAACGATTGCCAACGCCATTGGCGGCGTGCGCTCGCGCAAGTGGCATCGGCTGGTACGCCCGTGGGTGCTGCACCTGGCGTCCTGCGCCGTTGGGTTGCCGCTGACCACGGCGGTAGTTGCCAGTGACGATACCCTGCTGCTCGATCCACTGCCCCTGGACCAGGCTCGAAACGCCCTGAGCGATTTGCTGCTGGCCCGGCAGGCAGGAATGACCCGGCCGCTGCCGGTAGCGGTGAAGACGGCCGTGGCCTGGCTTTCGAATACCGATGAGGAGAAGGCTTTGGTGGCAGCACGCAAAGCGTACGAGGGCGATGGCGTGACCAGTAATGGCGAGCGTAGGGAAGCGATGGCACTGATGCGCCAGTTCGCTGATTTCGATGCCTTGATGGATGGGGAAGAATTCGAAGGCTGGGCGCAAGCCTTGTACCAGCCCATGCTGGAGGCGCCCTGGCGCTCGGTTGATGATGGAGAGGCGCGCTCATGACATCGCTCGAACGTCCACTGGCGTTGGCTTTTCCAATGCGTGGCAGCCAACTGATCGAAGCCAGCGCCGGCACCGGCAAGACATTCACCATTTCCGCGCTCTATCTGCGTTTGATACTCGGCCATGGTGGCGATATCAACGGCTTCGGGCGCGAACTGCTGCCCCCGCAGATCCTGGTTGTGACCTTCACCGATGCCGCAACCAAGGAGCTGCGCGAGCGCATTCGGATCCGTTTGGCCGAAGCCGCGCGGTTTTTCCGAAACGAAATAACGGCACCGGATGCACTCGTCGAGCAGTTGCGCGACGAATTAGAGCTGACGCAGTGGCCGGCCTGTGCCAGTCGACTGGATATCGCTGCCCAGTGGATGGATGAGGCCGCTGTTTCCACGATTCACAGTTGGTGCCAGCGCATGCTGCGCGAACACGCGTTCGACAGCGGCAGCCTGTTCACCCAGAGTCTGGAAACCGATCACAGCGAACTGCTGGGCGAGGTCGTGCGTGACTATTGGCGGCGGTTCTATTACCCGATGCATGGTGCTGCGCTGGATTGGGTACGCGCTCATCTTGGCGGGCCTGCGGCATTGCTTGGCCGGGTGCGGGGGTTGTTCGCACATGTGCAGGGAGATGTCTCGGGCGATGAGCCCGGCGAGCTGATCGAACGCTGCCTGGCCGAGCGTGAGCGAGCCTTGGTCGAACTCAAGGAACCTTGGCCGCAGTGGGCCACCCAGTTGCGTGAAATTTGCCTGCAGGCGGTGGCGGCCAAGGCAGTCGATGGCCGCAAGATGCAGGCACGCTACTTCGAACCCTGGTTTGAAAAGATCACTGCCTGGGCTACGGATCCAAACCAACACGACCTGGATATCGGTACCGGTTTTACCCGCTTGACCCCCGATGGCATGGCCGAGGCCTGGAAAGGTGAGGCGCCGGAGCACGCCGGCTTGCGGGCGATGGTCGAGTTGCCTGCGGCACTGGCGGCTCTGCCAACGCCTGAGAGCGCGGTTCTCAAGCATGCAGCGCAGTGGATCGGCGCGCGCTTCGAGGAAGAAAAACGCCGGCGTGCAGAGATGGGCTTCGACGACATGCTGGTGCGTCTGGATCGAGCCCTGCAGGGCGCCGGCGGCGAACAGTTGGCCGAGCTGATTCGTGAACAGTTTCCCGTAGCCCTGATCGATGAGTTTCAGGATACCGATCCGGTTCAGTACCGCATCTTCGAACGTATCTATCACATCGAGAGCAACGACCAGGAAACCGGCCTGTTCCTGATTGGTGACCCCAAGCAGGCGATCTACGCCTTTCGGGGTGCGGATATCCATACCTACCTGCAGGCACGTCGGGCGACCGAGGGCAGGCTGCATACGTTGGGTACCAACTTCCGCTCTACCAAGGCCATGGTCGGGGCCGTCAACCACATGTTCATGCAGGCCGAGCAGCGCGCGCAGGGGCGAGGTGCATTCCTGTTCCGACAAGGGGATGAAAACCCTGTGCCGTTTCTGGATGTGCGGGCGCAAGGGCGCAAGGAGTCGTTGATCGTGGAGGGGCAGGCCGTACCGGCCTTGACGCTCTGGCATCTGCCCAGCGACCAGCCTGTTTCCGGCGTCGCCTACCGCAAGGCGCTGGCCGGCGCCTGTGCGGCGGAAGTCGTGCGCCTGTTGAACGCGGGGCAAGCCGGGCACGCAGGCTTTCAGGTGGAACAGCGCAGGGTCAGCGGTATTCTGCCGGCCGATATCGCCATTCTTGTGCGCGATGGCAAGGAGGCCCAGGCCGTGCGTGCCGAGCTGACCGACCGTGGAGTCCGCAGTGTGTACCTGTCCGACAAGGACTCGGTATTTGCCGCGCAGGAGGCCCACGATTTGCTGGCCTGGCTGAAGGCGTGCGCCGAGCCTGACTCGGAGCGGCAGCTTCGCGCCGCGTTGGCGAGCGTGACGCTGAACCGCTCGTTGCACGAATTGGAGCAGTTGAACCTGAGCGAGCTGGAGTGGGAAGCGCGAGTCATGCAGTTTCGTGGCTATCGACATATCTGGCGCACCCAGGGCGTGCTGCCGATGCTGCGCCGCCTGCTGCACGATTTCGACCTGCCATTGGCGCTGATCGGCCGCGACGATGGCGAGCGTATCCTGACCAACCTGCTGCACCTGTGCGAACTGTTGCAGCAGGCGTCCAGCGAGCTGGACGGCGAGCAGGCGCTGATTCGTCATCTGAGCGAACAGCTGGCGCTGTCCGGCAGTGCGGCGGAGGAGCACATCCTGCGTCTGGAAAGCGACGAGCAGTTGGTCAAGGTGGTGACCATCCACAAGTCCAAGGGGCTCGAGTATGCGTTGGTCTTCCTGCCTTTCATCTGCAGTTGCAAACCGGTCGATGGCAAGCGATTGCCATTGATCTACCACGACGCGAGCCACCGCGCGCAGTTGACGCTGAGCCCTACATCCGAACAGGTGGCGCTGGCGGATGACGAGCGTCTGGCCGAGGATTTGCGCCTGCTCTACGTGGCCTTGACCCGGGCACAGCACGGCTGTTGGCTCGGCATCGCCGACCTCAAGCGTGGCACAACCAAGGAGTCGGTGTTCCATCGCTCGGCCATCGGTTACCTGCTTGGCGGCGGGCAGCCGCTTGCCGACGCAAGCCAGCTTGCGAGTTGGTTGGAGGCGTCGAGTGCGGGGTGCGCAGATATCGTGAGCGTGCCAGTGCCGGAGGCGGACGATACCCGTTATGTACCGATGCGCAGCGACGCCGCGTTGCTCAAGGTGCGCCTGCCAAAGCGCAGTGCGCGGGAGAGCTGGTGGATAGCGTCCTACAGCGCGTTGCGCATCAGCGACACGTTGGGCGCGGATGATGACCAGGCGCCCGACAGCGCTCTCGAGCAGAAACTGATGGACGATGAGCGCCTGGACGCGCAGGTGCCGCGCGAGGTGCCGGCCACCAGTGGTGACATTCACCGTTTTCCCCGTGGCCCCGGGCCGGGTACTTTTCTGCACGGCTTGCTGGAATGGGCAGGGCGCGAAGGCTTCGCCAGCGTTGCCGCGGCCCCGGAACGATTGGCCGACAACGTCGCGCGGCGTTGCAGTCGACGCGGCTGGAGCGGCTGGATCCCCACCCTCGACGACTGGTTGCGGCGCTTCATCGACGAGCCATTGCAGCTTGGGTCCGAACGAGCCCCGGTACGCATGGCCGATCTTGACCAATATCAGATCGAGATGGAGTTCTGGTTCGCCAGCCACAAGGTCGACGTAAGCCGTCTCGATACCCTGGTGCGCCAGTACACGCATCCCGGCGTGCTTCGAATGCCAGCCGAAGGCGCCATGCTCAACGGCATGTTCAAGGGCTTCATCGACTTGTGCTTCGAGCATCAGGGGCAGTATTACGTTGCCGACTACAAATCCAACTGGCTGGGTCCGGATGATGCCGCCTATACCCACGCTGCGATGACCGAATCCATTCTGGCCAACCGCTACGACCTGCAATACGTGCTTTACCTGCTTGCCTTGCACCGCCAATTGAAGGCGCGGCTGCCAGGGTACGACTACGACGAACACGTGGGCGGTGCGGCGTTCGTGTTTCTGCGCGGCCTGGGGGCGCCCAGCCAGGGCGTTTACTTCACACGGCCACCCCGTGAGCTCATCGAGGAACTAGATGCGCTTTTCAAAGGTGGACGCCGTGATGTCCAGGCCGACCTGTTCGAGGAAAGTGCACCATGACCCGCTCGTTTGCCGATCTGCTGCCCACCCCGCTGGATGCACACAGCCTTGCTCAATTGCAGCCCCGCACACATACGGCCGACCTGTTGGCGTTGCTCGAGCGCTGGGTGGAGCGCGGTTGGCTGCGTGCGCTGGACAAAGCCTTCGTAGCGTTTCTTGCCGACCTCGACCCGCAGGGCGACCCTCTGGTACTGCTCGCTGCCGCCCTCGCCAGCCACCAGCTGGGGCATGGGCATGTCTGCCTGGATCTGGCGGCGACGCTGCAGGCACCGGATTTTGCCTTGTCCCTGCCACCCGAAGGCGACTTGCAAGGGGGCGTAGCCCTGCTGCCATCGCAGTTGCTTCAAGGCCTGGGTGCCGAAGCCTGGCTGGCCAGCCTGGCTAAAAGCTCCTTGGTGGGGAGCGCAGATGACCCGACAGGCAGCTCGCCTCTGGTGCTTTCAAGCCAGCGCCTGTACCTGCGTCGTTACTGGGCGTACGAGCGGCGTATCGGTGATGCGCTGCGTCAGCGGCTGGACGCGCGGGAGCCGGTACCGGAGGACCTGGCACAACGTCTGACGCAATTGTTCGGGGCCACCGACGGGGCTCGGATCGACTGGCAGAAACTGGCTTGCGCGCTCGCCGTGCGGGGTGCTTTCAGTATCGTTACGGGCGGCCCGGGAACGGGCAAGACCACCACGGTGGTGCGTCTACTGGCACTCCTGCAAGGACCCGCGGTGGCGCAGGACAAACCGTTGCGTATTCGGCTGGCGGCACCGACCGGCAAGGCGGCGGCGCGGCTGACCGAGTCGATCAGCTTGCAGGTCCAGAGCCTGCAGGTAGACGCCGCAATCAAGGCGCGTATTCCGACCGAGGTGACCACGGTTCATCGCCTGCTGGGTAGCCGTCCGGGCACGCGGCATTTTCGTCATGATGCGGCCAACCCTTTGCCCCTGGACGTACTGGTGGTGGACGAAGCCTCGATGATCGACCTCGAGATGATGGCCAACCTGCTCGATGCGCTGCCGCCCCATGCCCGGCTGGTGCTGCTGGGCGACAAGGACCAGTTGGCCTCGGTCGAGGCAGGTGCGGTGCTGGGCGACCTGTGCAGCCAGGCCGAGGCCGGCTACTACAGCCCGGCGACGCGTGCCTGGCTGGAGCAGGTCAGCGGCGAGGACCTCGCACGCAGCGGGCTGCTCGAAGGCAACGAGCATGACCACGCCCTGGCGCAGCAGGTGGTGATGCTGCGGCACTCGCGCCGATTCGGCGAGGACAGCGGCATTGGCCAACTGGCAGCCAGGGTCAACCTGCAGGACGCCGACGGCGCCCGTGCCTTGCTGCAGGAGGGCCAATATCCCGATGTTCATTGGCTGCCGCTCAAGGGCGAACACGATGTGGCGTTGCTGCGCCTGTTGCTGGACGGGCATGGTCGCAACGCCGACGGACCGCAAGGCTACCGGCGTTACCTGGAGCAGATCGACGCCGCCCGCCCGCCGGCCGACACGCGCCTGGAAGATGAAGCCTGGGCCACCTGGGCCCGTGGGTTGCTGAACGCTTTCGATGAGTTCCAGTTGCTGTGCGCCGTGCGCAAGGGGCCCTGGGGTGTGGAAAGCCTGAACGCCCGCGCGACCCAGGCCCTGACCCAAGCGCACCTCATTGAGGGTGGCCAACCCTGGTATGAGGGCAGGCCTGTATTGATGACACGCAACGACTATGGCCTGGGCTTGATGAACGGCGACATCGGCATTGCCCTGATGCTGCCCGAGGGTGGCGAGCGCGATCGAATGGTGCTGCGCGTGGCCTTTCCCCGCAACGACGGGCAGGGCGGCATCCGCTTTGTGCTGCCAAGTCGCTTGAATGACGTGGAAACGGTCTATGCGATGACGGTGCACAAATCCCAAGGGTCGGAGTTCGCGCACACGGCGCTGATCCTGCCCGACGCCTTGAATCCGGTGTTGACCAAGGAGCTGATCTACACCGGCATCACGCGTGCCAAGCATTGGTTCACCTTGGTCGAGACCCGCAAGGGTGTGTTCGAAGAGGCTGTGCGGCGCCGGGTGAAGAGACTCAGTGGGTTGATGCTTGAATGGAAGTCGTGAGACGTGCGTGACGCGGCTTGCGCCGCTGCTACAGGGGTTGCGTGGTGCGGGACTGGCCCATCAATAGCGCAGCGTTGCGGTCGGTGACGTTGCGGATGTAATCCCACAACAGCGTAATCCGTTTCAGCTTGCGCAGGTCCTCCCTGCAGTACATCCAGAACTGCCGAGTGATATCGACTTCTTCGGGCAGGACTTCCACCAGGCGTTCGTCCTGGGCGGCGAGGAAGCACGGCAGTATGACCAGCCCATGTCCCTGGAGCGCTGCGGTGTACTGGGCAATCACGCTGGTGCTGCGCAGCCCGGCGTTGACGTTGGGCAGCAGTTTGTTCAGGTACAGCAACTCGGAGCTGAAGGCCAGGTCGTCGACGTAGCTGATGAACCGGTGCTCGCTGAGTTGGGCGCTGCTTTCGATGGGAGGATGACGATCCAGATAGGTCCGTGTGGCATACAGCTTGAGCCGATAGTCACAGAGTTTGCAGCAGACATAGGGCCCATGCTCGGGACGCTCCAGGGCGATGACGATATCGGCTTCGCGTTTGGACAGACTGATGAAGTGCGGCAGCGGCAGGATATCGACCGAGATGGCCGGGTAGGTGTCGACGAAATGGCTCAGCTGCGGGGTGATGAAAAAGCTGCCGAAGCCTTCGGTGCAGCCCATGCGGATATGCCCTGACAGCGCCACGCCGGACCCGGAAACCTGCTCGCAGGCCATGTGCAGGGTGCTTTCAATCGACTCGGCCGACGCGAGCAGGCGCTGCCCTTCGGCAGTGAGGACGAAGCCTGTGGTCCGCGACTTCTCGAACAGCAGGGTACCCAAGGCATTTTCCAGCGAGCCGATGCGCCGCGATACGGTGGTGTAGTCCACACCCAGGCGTTTGGCCGCGATACTGGCCTTGCGGGTGCGGGCCACTTCGAGGAAGAACTTGAGATCGTCCCAGTTCAGGCTGCTAAGGTCTTTTTGCATGTTGGACCGGCTTTATTGTGAGTTCTTGTTAGATGTTTGCAGCATCTATACTCCATCGCAGAACCGTCTCGCCACAACAATAAATACGCGGAGGTCATCCATGAACGTGTCCGTTCAACCGAATGCCAGCAAGATCGACGATGTAAAACTGCTGATCGATGGGCAGTGGGTCGCCTCGACCACCCAGGAATGGCGTGACATCGTCAACCCCGCCACCCAGCAAGTGCTGGCGCGGGTGCCCTTCGCCACGACCGACGAGGTCGATGCCGCAGTAGCCGCCGCGCAGCGTGCGTTCAAGACCTGGCGCCTGACGCCACTAGGTGCGCGCATGCGCATCATGCTCAAGCTGCAGGCATTGATCCGGGAACATTCCAAGCGCATTGCGCAGACCTTGAGTGCCGAGCAGGGCAAGACCATTGCCGATGCCGAGGGCGACATCTTCCGCGGCCTGGAAGTGGTCGAGCATGCCTGCTCCATCGGTAGCCTGCAGATGGGCGAGTTCGCCGAGAACGTCGCCGGTGGTGTCGATACCTACACGTTGCGTCAGCCCATCGGTGTGTGCGCGGGAATCACGCCGTTCAACTTCCCGGCGATGATTCCGCTGTGGATGTTCCCCATGGCGATCGTCTGCGGCAACACCTTCGTGCTCAAGCCTTCGGAGCAGGATCCGCTTTCCACGGTCCAGCTGGTGGAGCTGGCATTGGAAGCGGGCGTGCCGCCGGGTGTATTGAACGTGGTGCACGGTGGCAAGGACGTCGTCGATGCACTGTGCACCCATGCCGACATCAAAGCGGTGTCGTTCGTCGGTTCGACCGCTGTCGGCACTCACGTGTATGACCTGGCCGGCCGGCATGGCAAGCGCGTGCAGTCGATGATGGGCGCGAAGAACCACGCCGTGATACTGCCGGACGCCAACCGCGAGCAAACGCTTAACGCACTGGTCGGGGCCGCCTTCGGTGCAGCTGGGCAGCGTTGCATGGCCACCTCGGTCGCCGTGCTTGTAGGCAAGTCGCGCGAGTGGATTCCCGATATGAAGGCGCTGGCACAGAAGCTCAAGGTCAACGCTGGCAATGAACCGGGCACCGACGTCGGCCCGGTGATTTCCCGCCGTGCGCTGGAGCGTGTGACTGCCTTGATCGACAGTGGTGTCGAGGAAGGCGCGACGCTGGAACTCGATGGTCGCGGTGTGCAGGTGCCTGGATACGAGCAGGGCAACTTCGTTGGCCCGACCTTGTTCAGCGGTGTCACCACGGACATGCAGATCTACACCCAGGAGATTTTCGGGCCGGTGCTGATCACTCTGGAGGTGGATACCCTCGATGAAGCCATCGCTTTGGTCAATGCCAACCCGTTCGGCAACGGCGTGGGTTTGTTCACCCAGAGCGGCGCGGCGGCGCGCAAGTTCCAGAGCGAGATCGACGTGGGCCAGGTAGGCATCAACATCCCGATTCCCGTACCGGTGCCGTCGTTCAGCTTCACCGGGTCGCGTGGCTCCAAGCTTGGTGACCTCGGACCCTATGGCAAGCAGGTGGTGCAGTTCTATACGCAGACCAAGACGGTCACAGCGCGCTGGTTCGACGATGACAGCGTAAACGACGGCGTCAACACCACCATCAACTTGAAATAGGGCATTGCCATGAACATTGCTTTCATAGGCCTGGGCAACATGGGCGCGCCCATGGCGCGCAACCTGCTCAAGGCAGGCCACACGCTGCATGTGTTCGATCTGAACCAGGACGTACTGGCCGAATTGGCGCAATTGGGTGGCCACGTCAGCGCCTCGCCCAAGAACGCCGCTGCCCAGGGCGAACTGGTGATCACCATGCTGCCGGCAGCGGCGCACGTGCGCAGCGTCTACCTGGGTGAGGAAGGCGTCCTTGCTGGCATTCGTGCGGGTACGCCAGCAGTGGATTGCAGCACCATCGATCCGCAGACTGCGCGCGATATCGCTGCTGCAGCTTCCAGGCAGGGCGTTGATCTGGCCGATGCGCCTGTGTCGGGCGGCACCGGTGGCGCTCAGGCGGGTACCTTGACCTTCATGGTCGGTGCGTCGGCGCAATTGTTCGGCCAGCTGCAGCCGGTGCTGGCGCAGATGGGCCGCAACATCGTCCATTGTGGCGAGGTCGGCACCGGGCAGATCGCCAAGATCTGCAACAACCTGCTGCTGGGCATCTCCATGGTCGGCGTGTCGGAAGCCATGGCATTGGGCAATGCCTTGGGCATCGACACACAGGTGCTGGCAGGCATCATCAACAGCTCTACCGGGCGTTGCTGGAGTTCGGATACCTACAATCCATGGCCAGGGGTCATTGAAACAGCGCCAGCGGCCCGCGGGTACAGTGGGGGTTTCGGCGCCGAGCTGATGTTGAAGGACCTGGGGCTGGCTACCGAAGCGGCGAAGCAGGCACGCCAGCCGGTGATTCTGGGTGCCGTAGCACAACAGCTGTATCAGGCAATGAGCTTGCGGGGAGAAGGGCAGCTGGATTTTTCTGCGATCGTGAAGGCGTATCAGCGTCCTGCTGAGTAACACGTTCACATAGCAACCGGGGGAGAGTACGCGGTGCAGCGGACGCGGCTTGCGCCGCTGCTACACGCGGATTTCCAAATGGGCGCAAGGGGACTAGACTCGGTTGATAGCTGAATCGATTCACCGCATGATCCATAACTCCAAGAAAGGGCCCCCTCATGAAACTGCTTCCCCTCGCCTGTGCCATCTCCGCATTCACCCTCAGCTCCCACGCTCTGGCCTGGGACTTCGTGTTGCTGGACAGCGACAAGCCTGCGCAGAACCAGCGCATCACCAGCGAACAATTGGGCATCAAGCTCGACAAGCCATTCTCCATCACGATGCGCACGCTGCACGGGGGGCGCCAGGAAGGTGTCAGCCTGATCGACATCGATAACGGCACCATGAAGCTGACGCTGGTGCCTACACGGGGCATGAATGTGCTCTACGCCCAGGTGGGCGACGCGCGGATGGGCTGGGATTCGCCCGTGAAAGAAGTGGTCAATCCGGCCTTCATCGAGCTCAATGGCCGGGGAGGCCTCGGCTGGCTGGAGGGCTTCAACGAACTGGTGACGCGCTGCGGCTACGAATGGGTCGGCCATCCGGGCATGGACAACGGTGAGCTGCTGACCCTGCACGGTCGCGCTGCGAACATCCCGGCCAGCAAGGTCACGGTGCACATCGACGAAGCGCCGCCGTATGCGATTCATGTGCGCGGCGAGCTGCAGGAGCAGGCCTTCAAGAAGGTCGATTTCACCGCGCAGACCGAGCTGGTGACCGAGCCGGGGGCGGCGCGTTTCGTGCTCAACGATACGCTGACCAACAATGGCGACTACCCCAAGGAATACCAGGCGCTGTACCACAGCAATTTCAGCACGCCGTTCCTGGAAGAGGGCGCGCGTTTTGCGGCGGCGGTGAAGCAGGTGTCACCTTTCAACGACAAGGCCAAGGCTGATCTGGGCGATTGGCAGAGCTATCGCGCACCCACCAAGGACTATGACGAGACGGTGTACAACGTGGTGCCCTATGGCGATGCCAAGGGCGACACGTTGACCGTGCTGCACAACAAGGCCGGCAGCCTGGGCGTGGCGGTGGGTTTCAACGTCCAGCAGTTGCCGGTGTTTTCGTTGTGGAAGAACACCGACACGCAAGGCCAGGGCTATGTGACCGGGCTGGAGCCGGGCACCAGCTTTTCCTACAACCGTCGTTACCAGCGGCCTCTGAATCTGGTCCCGACCATCGAGCCCAAACAGCAGAAGCACTTCAGCATTAGCTACAGCCTGCTGGCGGACAAACCGGCCGTGGACAAGGCGCTGAAAACCATCGAGACGATTCAGGGCGAGCGCCAGACCGAAGTGCGGCAGACGCCGCTGGTGGACCTGACCAAGGAGTAGCAACAGCGTTGGCGGCAACCGAACAGCCTTGCTCCGCGACGGTGGGGCCAGGGCGCGTTGCTGCCGACAACTACGCAACAATGGCCATTCATTCGTGACTCTCAAGCAAGAGAGATTTGCGCGCTGCCCGCTTACTCCCCACGGGCAAGGCCTCTAGACTGCTGCCATCGACATTTCTCGCACAGTCAACGAGGCCACATTCATGAAAAAGATTCTCCTGCTCAACGGCGGCAAGCAGTTCGCCCACTCCGACGGTCGCTACAACCAGACCCTGCATGACGCCGCCGTGGCCTACCTGGACCGCGCCGGCTTTGACGTGAAGCAGACCTTCATCGACGGTGGCTACGACATTGCCGAGGAAGTGCAGAAATACCTCTGGGCCGACGTGGTCATCTACCAGATGCCGGGCTGGTGGATGGGGGCGCCGTGGACCGTGAAAAAATACATCGACGAGGTGTTCACCGAAGGCCATGGCAGCTTGTATGCCAATGACGGCCGGACCCGTTCCGATGCGTCGCAGCGATATGGCAGCGGTGGTTTGCTCAAGGGCAAGCAGTACATGATTTCGGCCACCTGGAACGCGCCGCAGCAGGCGTTCGACGATCCGGCCGACTTCTTCGAGGGCAAAGGCGTGGACGCGGTGTATTTTCCGTTCCACAAAGCCAACGAATTTCTCGACATGACCGCTTTGCCCACCTTCCTCAGCGTCGACGTGATGAAGATGCCGAACATCGACAACGATGTCGCACGGTATCAGGCGCACCTGGCCAAGGTGCTGGGCTGACGGCACGCTCGCCAGGGCGGGGATTGGTGTATGTTTCGCAGGTCCTGGTAGATCCGATGAGGCCTGCGTTGAAATCTCGATCCGATGAGCTGCAAGTCTTCGTCGCCGTCATTCAGAGCGGCTCCATTTCTGCCGCCGCCGAGCAGTTCGGTCAGACCCCTTCGGCGGTCAGCCGCACCTTGTCCAGGCTCGAGGCCAAGCTGGACACCACCTTGATCAACCGCACCACGCGGCGTATGGACCTGACCGAAGAGGGGCGGTTTTTCTTCGCGCAGGCCAAGGAGATCCTGGCGCGCATGGACGAGCTGGAAGAGCGCTTGGCGCTGCGTCACCAGACGCCGGCCGGACGCTTGCGCATCAATGCCGCGTCACCGTTCATGCTGCACGCGATCGTGCCGTACGTGGCGGAGTTTCGTCAGCGCTACCCGGACATTCTGCTGGAGCTCAACAGCAATGATCTGATCATCGATCTGATCGAGCACAGCACCGATGTCGCCATCCGTATCGGGATATTGGCCGACTCTACCCTGCACGCACGGTCGCTGGGTTGCAGCCCGCTGAACATCCTTGCCAGCCCTGCCTACCTCGAGCGCCACGGCGTGCCGGAAACGGTCGAGGCCTTGAGCCAGCACGTGCTGCTGGGCTTCACCCAGACCGAGACGCTCAACCACTGGCCGTTGCGCCATGCCGAGGGCGATCGACTGCAGATCCAGCCACGCATGGCGGCGTCCAGTGGCGAAACGTTGCGGCAACTGGCGCTGGAAGGGCAGGGAATCGTCTGTCTGTCGCATTTCATGACCCACGAAGACATTCGCCAAGGGCGCTTGCAGGTGGTGCTGGCCGATGCCAACAGCGGTTACCGCCAGCCGATCAATGCGGTGTACTACCGCAACTCACAGCTGGCACTGCGGATTCAGTGCTTTCTGGACTTCATCCAGGACAAGTTGGCGGCCTACGCCTGCTGAAGCGGCGGCAGGTGGATTGCGCCGCTTTCGATACGCCGCTTACCATGACGTCTGATCGCCATTCCCGAGACTCATCATGAAGCGCATCGCATTGCTCGCCGCCCTCGTCACTCTGGCCAGTTGTTCCAGCAAGGGGCCCGACGACGGCAGCCTTGGCAACGAACAGGCGCAGGACATGTTCAAGGAGGCAATGTCGCAGCCACCCGTGCCGCAGAGTGTGCTGCGCAACGGTGATCGCTTGAGCTTCATGTTACTGCAGCCCAAGACCGACACCTCACCGTTCGGCTTTTTGCTGCAAGTCGACGCGGCGTGCTCCAGCCCCAGCGCCAGCCTCATCTATCTGGACGGGGTGAAACGCATCTATTTCGCCAGCCCCGATGGCAAGTATGCGCCGGCCCGTCCGATCCCGGCGGCGCAGGTCGCGGCGCTGAATGCCAATCCCGCCTTCCAGCGCGCCTGCGCCGCCACTCCCCAGCCTGATTGGCGGGTGCTGTTGGGCAAGGGCGATGAGCAATGGGTGCTGATTGACCGCAACAGTCTGGCTACCGTCGACGGGCAGTTGCAGTTCTGGGCGGCCTACGACTCGCCGACCATCGGCCACGATCAGCCGCACAACGCGCCCTATGCACAGAAACGCGAGCGCTATGCCCTGGACTGCGCCAAGCAGACGTTCAGCCTGCTGGCCGGGTATGACCTGGATGAGCACAACACGGTGACCGATGGTGGGGTGTTCTTTGAGCCCAAGACTTACAACGTGAAGGACAGCGACCCGGATTATCGACGGGTGTTCGACGCTGCCTGCGGCAAGCCCGAAGGCCTGGCCGGATTGCCGGCGTTCAAGCCGCGGACCAAAGCGCCGTTGGTGCTGGCTACCCCACGGGTGCAGGCGCCGGCGTTGTCGGCGGTCAAGCAGCTGAACCTGCCGAAACCGGCAAAAGTGCTGAAACGGGTAGTGGAAACCGGTACGGCCCATCTCAAAGGGCAGAGCGCACCGTTCACCGAGGAAAAATCGTTCAGCCAGGACAAGGCTTCGGGGCTGCTCTCGGTGCGCACCAAAGGCAGCAATTTCGAGGGGCAGGCGGTGAGCTTTCGCGGCTTGGTCGCATTGGCCCAGCAAACCGTGTACAGCGGCGAAGCGCCGATGGTGGACAACGTCGGTTTGAATGCCATTACGTTCAGCGGGGACTGGAAGAACATGCCGGTGGGTGCGCAGCTGGGCTATGTGACCGACGGCAAGATGAGCAACAGCGTGGTCGGCGAGTACGGCAAGCCGCGGCAGGCGTTCGACTGCCGTGTCGAGCAGCAGTTGCCTGCGACCCAGGTCAATGGCCGCTTGAGCGGTCAGGCGAAGAAGCTGCGCTGTGCGCACCTGGAAGACAACCTCAAGCGGGTGGAGACGCTGTATTACCTGGAGGATTACGGGTATTTCTTCCGCGCGGGTGTGGACCCGAACGCGTTCTTTCACGAGGAGCGGGTGTTGAAGGAAGTGGAGTGAGGGGGCTTTTTGGTTGCGTCGTTGCCGGACGCGGCTTGCGCCGCTGCTACAGGGGATCGGTTTCTGTAGCAGCGGCGCGAGCCGCGTCAGGATTTGGCTGCGCTTGCTCAGACGCGGAAATGGCTGACCATCATCTGCAACTGATTGCCCAAACGCGCCAACTCGACGCTTGAGGCAGCTGTTTCTTCACTGGCAGCGGCCGTCTGTTCCGATACATCGCGCACGTTGATGATGCTGCGGCTGATTTCCTCGGCAACCGAGCTTTGCTGTTCGGCCGCGGCCGCAATCTGCTGGTTCATCGCCTGGATGCTGGACACCGTGCGGGTAATGTTCGCAAGCGAAGTGCCGGCGCGGCGGGTCAGCTCGACACTGCTGTCGGTCAGGCCACGGCTGCTCAACATCACACTGGCCACCTGTTGCGTGCCCATCTGCAGACCGGCCACCAGACCTTCGATTTCCTCGGTGGATTTCTGCGTGCGCTGGGCCAGGCCGCGAACCTCATCGGCCACCACGGCAAAGCCACGTCCGGCCTCGCCTGCGCGGGCTGCTTCGATGGCTGCGTTGAGGGCCAGCAGGTTGGTCTGCTCGGCGACTGCCTTGATTACGTCCATGACACTGCCGATCTTGTCGCTTTCTTTCTGCAAGGCGTTCATCGCTTCGGTGGAACGACGGACTTCGTCGGCCAGTTTCTCGATCTGCGCGATGGCTTCGCCCACCACCTTGTCGCCTTCACGCGCTTCGTCGTCAGCGGTGGTGGCGGCCACCGAGGCCTGTTCGGCGTTGCGCGCCACTTCCTGAACGGTCGCGGTCATCTCGTGCATGGCAGTGGCGACCTGATCGGTCTCGACCTTTTGATTGTTGACCCCGGCGCTGGTCTGCTCGGTGACGGCGGACAATTCTTCGGCAGCGCTGGCGATCTGGGTGACGCTGTCGCGGATGCCGCCGATCAGCTCGCGCAGGGTTGCGCCCATGCGCTGGATGCCTTGTTGCAGCACGCCCAGCTCATCCTTGCGGGTGACTTGCAGGTTCTGACTCAGGTCGCCGCCGGCAATGCGCTCGACAACTTCAAGTGTCTGCTGCAGCGGGCGGGTGATCTGGCGGGTAATGATCCACGCGGCAAGGATCCCGAAGATCAGGGCCAGCAGTGCGGCGCCGATCTGATAGCTGCGCGCTTCGGCGCTTTCGGCATCGCGCCGCTGGATCTGGATCTTGTACAACTCGTCGCTCAGGCGAACGATTTCGGCGCCTTCTACGGTCATCTCGGCACGCGCCGTAGCGATGTTGGCGATTGCCGCCTTGAAGCCGGCGACTGCATTGCGGTAGTTGCCCAGCGCGGCGTTGAGTTGCTGGAAGCGAGACTGCTCGGTGGGCAGGCGAGCGGACAGCTGCTGCAGCTCGGCCACGGCGCGGTCCATCTGGGCGAAGGCGGCCTGTTCGGATTTTTCATTGACGTTGCTGGTATAGGCGAGCACGTCGTAGCGCGTCTGCTGGATCAGTTCACGGACGCGGGTGATGGCCTGGAATTCGTCGAAGCGCAGGTCGCCGTCGGGCACTGCAAGCACCGCCTGATTGATCTGGTTGACCAGCTCGGTGGCAGCCGTCGCCGTGGCGGTCATGTTCTGCCGCGCGACATTGCTGGCCTTGTAGCCGTCGCGCATCTGGTTCAGCGACTTCTGATACGCATCGATCTGCTCGGACTGGGCCTTGAGGCGTTGCAGGTTCTCGGGGCTCTTGAAGCCGTCGATCAAGTTCTTCTGCTGAGTCTCGAAGGCGTCCAGTTGGGTCTGTACGGTTTGCGCAGAAGTATCATCGCCGTTGGCCAGCATGTATTGCAGGCGCACGATACGCAGCTTGGTCAGGCTGTTGTTCAGTTCGGAAATGTCGCTCATCCAGTTGCTGCGCTGGATCAGGCTGCTCAAGCTGGTCCAGCCGGTCAGCGCCAACAGCGCGGTCAATACCAGCACCAGGCCAAAGCCCAGTGCGAGTTTTCGGGTAACGCTGATATTGCCGAACCAGCCGTTCATAAATGTGCTCCTGACAGTAAAGGGTCAGACCTGGACGACCGTCGTTGTGGTTATGGGTGGTCGCCATGAAAAGGTCTTCTTGATCCCCCCGTATCGGCACCTTGTCGCAGAGCTGAAACAAAAATCGGATCACCGAGGCAAAAAAAAACGGCGCGATCGAGATCGCGCCGTCTGGCTGTTGCGGCCGTTGCATCAAGCGATCGGCTGCGAACTCCACTCGCCGTTCACCAGGCGTTGCAGGCCCAGCGGGTTGGCATTGCGCAGCGCTTCGGGCAGCAGCGCGTCCGGGTAGTTCTGGTAGCAGACCGGACGCAGGAAGCGGTCGATCGCCAGGGTGCCGACAGAGGTGCCGCGCGCATCCGAGGTGGCTGGGTAAGGGCCGCCGTGGACCATGGCGTCAGACACTTCCACGCCGGTCGGGTAGCCGTTGACCAGAATGCGGCCGACTTTCTGTTCCAGCACCGGCACCAGCCATTGGTACTTGACCAGGTCGGTGGCCGGTTCGCCGATGAGGGTGGCGGTCAGCTGTCCGCGCAGCGATTGCAGCGCGGTTTTGAGCTCGGCATCATCGGCGACTTCGATCACCACGGTGGCCGGACCGAACACTTCTTCCTGCAGCAGTTCATCGCCATTGAGCAGCAGGCTTACATCAGCCTTGAACAGCTGCGCCTGAGCCTGTTGGCCTTCCTGTGGGTTGCCAGCCAGGTGCGTGATGCCTTCATGGGCCAGCAGGTGTTCGACGCCTTTGCTGTAGCTGCGCAGACCACCGGCATTGAGCATGGTTTGCGGCGCCTGGGCAGCCATTTGCGTTTGCAGCTGCTCGAGGAAACCGCTGAAGGCCGGCGAGCGAACGCCGATCACCAAACCGGGGTTGGTGCAGAACTGGCCACCGCCCATCACGACGGACGCCGCCAGTTCCTTGGCCACGGTTTCGCCACGGGTGGCCAAGGCATCAGGCAGCAGGACTACCGGGTTGATGCTGGACATCTCAGCGAACACCGGGATCGGCTGGGCACGTTCGGCGGCCATTTTGCACAGCGCATTGCCGCCGTTCAGCGAGCCGGTGAAGCCGACTGCTTGAATGGCCGGATGCTTGACCAGCGGCTCGCCGACGCCAGCACCGAAGATCATGTTGAACACGCCCTTGGGCATGCCAGTCTTTTCTGCCGCGCGGATGATGGCGGTGCCGACCAGGTCGGCTGTCGCCATGTGACCGCTGTGGGCCTTGAATACAACCGGGCAACCCGAGGCCAGCGCGGCGGCGGTGTCGCCACCGGCAGTGGAGAACGCCAGAGGGAAGTTGCTGGCGCCGAACACGGCAACCGGGCCGACGCCGATGCGGTACTGGCGCAGGTCGACGCGCGGCAGCGGCTTGCGGTCGGGCAGGGCGAGGTCG
Source organism: Pseudomonas sp. CFBP 13719 (assembly GCF_014842095.1). Taxonomy (NCBI): domain Bacteria; kingdom Pseudomonadati; phylum Pseudomonadota; class Gammaproteobacteria; order Pseudomonadales; family Pseudomonadaceae; genus Pseudomonas; species Pseudomonas sp. CFBP 13719. The sequence goes on from NZ_JACYVB010000012.1 coordinate 21,003, forward strand.
ATCCGGGCACCGAGGAAGTCGCCACGACGCAGCACTTTGGCGAACAGACGCATCTGGCCGCTGGTGCGACCGCGTTCGCCTTGGATGCGGCCGGCAGGCAGGGCGGTTTCCTGGCAGACGACTGCCACGAAATCATCACCCAGGGCATCGAGTTCGTCAGCGATGGCATCGAGGAATTCGGCGCGGCGAGCGGGGCTCAGCTGGCGATATTCCAGAAAAGCGTCGTCGGCGGCCTGGCAGGCGGCGTCGACTTCGGCATCGGTGGCCTGGTAGAAGCTATAAGGAAGCGCCTCGCCGGTAGTGGCGTCGACACTTTTGAGTTTGGGCTCGCCACTGGCGCTGCGGTTGCCGCCGATGAAGTTGTGACCGAGGATGTTAGGCATTGTTGTCTCCGTGTCCTGTGGGCGGGTTGTTAACAGACATCATACAACTTGAGCATATACCGGGCAAGTTGCCCCCCGAACCACCTACTGTAGCCGCCTCGGCCGCAGATGTGGTGAATCAGGCAGACCGCGGTGCGTCCGGACGCGGCTTGCACCGCTGCTACAGAGGCCTGTCGTGATCGATTCGCAACCCCTGTAGCCGCGGCGCAAGCCGCGTCGGCGGTCGATGCGGTGAATCAGGCTGAACGCGGTAAGCCCGGACGCGGCTTGCACCGCTGCTACAGAGGCCGGTCGTGATCGATTCGCAACCCCTGTAGCAGCGGCGCAAGCCGCGTCGGCGGTTGATGCGGTGAATCAGGCTGAACGCGGTAAGCCACATCGGCATTCGCGCCGAAAGAAAGCAAATAGCCAGCACGCAAGGTAGCGGCGAACAGCGCCTTAGAGGTAAGGTGGGCAATGATGCATCAATGGCGATGACGCGCGTCGCCCCAGGAAGAGAACGAGAGGACATGCCGCCCATTCCCCTGCTGATCTGCGATGACTCGAACATGGCCCGCAAGCAGCTGCTGCGCGCCCTGCCGGCGGATTGGGATACCACCATCACTCAAGCGGTGAACGGCCGCCAGGCGCTCGAGGCCATCCGTGAGGGCAAGGGTGATGTCATGTTGCTCGACCTGACCATGCCCGACATGGACGGCTACCAGGTCCTGGCAGCCCTGCGTGAGCACGGGTTGCGCTGCAAGGTCATCGTCGTGTCCGGCGACGTGCAGGATCAGGCCCTGCGCCGGGTACGCGAACTCGGTGCGCTGGCCTTCATCAAGAAGCCGGCCGAACCCGACGAGTTGCGCCGAGTACTTCTCCAGGCCGGTCTGCTGGAAAAGAGCACCGGCGGCCCCTTGCGCGGCGGCAGCGACAGCACCATCCACATCGGCTTCATCGACGCCCTGCGCGAGGCCATCAACGTTGCCATGGGCCAGGCTGCTGCCATGCTGGCCAAGGTGCTCGGCGTGTTCATACACTTGCCCGTACCCAACGTCAACCTGCTCGAAGCCAGCGAGTTGCACATGGTCCTGGCGGACGTGCAGAGTACACAGCCGATCACGGCAATCTGCCAAGGCTTCATCGGCGGCGGCATCGCCGGTGAAGCGATGCTGATCTTCCACGACTGTGACATCGCCGACCTGGCTCGACTGATGAACCGCAGCGCGCTGGACTACTCCGACCAGGAAATGCTTCTGGACCTCTCGTCGGTCATCATCGGCGCCTGTCTCAGCGGCCTGGCCCAGCAGTTGGACGTGATGTTCTCCCAGAGCCATCCGCACCTCCTCGGCGACCACGGCGCGATCGACGACCTGATCGAAGTTGGCAGACACCGCTGGAAAAAGACCCTGACTGTCGAAATCAGTTACGCGCTGGAAGGCCACTGCATTCATTTCGACTTGCTGTTGCTGTTCACCGAAGACTCGGTGCAATTGCTGCGCGACAAGCTCGACTACCTGATGAACTGAGCCATGAACAGACCTATCGAACTGGACGAATTTCACTGGCTGCTGGCGATCACGCAGAGCATCGACGTTGGCGTGGTGGTGCTCGACAGCGACTACCAGGTGCAGGTCTGGAACACCTTCATGGAAAACCGCTCCGGCGTGCAACCCAAGGACGCCATCGGCCAGGCTTTCTTCAGCCTGTTCCCGGAGATCGACCGCGAGTGGTTCCGCAAGAAGGTCAGCAGCGTGGTCACCCTCGGCACGCCGGCCTTCACCATCTGGGAACAACGCCCGTACCTGGTGCGCTTCAAGAACTATCAGCCGATCACCGGGCACGAAGCGTTCATGTACCAGAACACCACTATCCTGCCGTTGCGCTCCACCAACAGCGAGATCAAGCACATCTGCGTGGTCATCTACGATGTGACCGACGTGGCCACCAACCGCCGTCAGTTGCAGGCATCGAACCTGCAACTGCAGAAGCTTTCCAGTACCGATCGCCTGACCGGGCTGTACAACCGTGGTCACTGGGAGGAAGCACTCAAGGTCGAGTACGCCCGACACGGGCGCTATGGCCACGCGACCTCGTTGATCATGTTCGACATCGACCACTTCAAACGGGTCAACGACACCTATGGCCACCAGGTGGGCGACCAGGTCATCCAGCGCGTGGCGCAGGTGCTGCGCGCGATGGTCCGTGACTCGGACATCGCCGGACGCTACGGCGGCGAAGAGTTCGCCGTGCTGCTGCCGGACACTGACAAGGCGGGCGGTGCCATATTGGCTGATCGCCTGCGGCTGGCCGTGGAAGCCGAGGTGGTGGAGCACGAAAGCGGCCCGGTGCGGTTCACCATCAGCCTGGGCGTCGCCGACCTGGGCTACCCCAGCAACGAGCACCAGCAACTGATCGAATGGGCCGACCAGGCGCTGTATGCCTCGAAGCGCGGTGGCCGCAATCGCGTAAGCGTCTACGAGCGGCCCTGACAGCGCCGATCAGTCCTTGGTGGCATGCGCCCAGCGATAATCCAGGCGTGGCGCGCGGACCTTGATCCGGCGCTGGGCCTTGCTGAAAAACGGCTCGTGCACCGGCTCCGGATCCTTCAGGAATACCGTCAGCACCGCACTCAACGCGTACAGGCCGGTAAACGCCCACACCACACCTTCCAGGCCGAAGCTTTCGTTGAAGATCGCCACCACCGCAGGCCCCACCCAGGTGGAAGCACCCGCGCCCAGGCTCAGCACCGACAGCGCCGCTGCCTTGTTGTGGGGCGCCAGTGCCGGTGCGAGTGCCGACAGCGGCACGAAGCACGCGAGCGTCAGGCCATACAGCGCGCCGAACACCGAGGCCAGCAGGAAGTTATCCGGGAAGGCTTGCGGCATGAAGAAGAACAGCGGCGTGGTGATCGTGCTGCCCACCGCACCCAGCCAGAGGATGGTATTGCGGTAGCCGATGCGCGTGCTGATGACGCTGGAACCCATGTTGCCGATGATGTTGAACACGAAGACGATGGTCAGCAGTTGCAGCCATTGCTCCAGGGTGAAACCCACCGTGTCCATGAAGAACCCCGGCAGCACCACGAGAAAGCCGAACATCGACGAGGTATTGATGATGCGCACCACACCGGCGAGGGTCACCTTGGGGTGCGACCACATGATGGTGACGTTCTTGGCCATCGACACCAGCGGCTTTTCACCTTCGGGTGCCAGGCGCCGCATGCCGTGCGCCTCACGCATGCCGACCAGGCCGATCACGCCGCCAACCACTACCAGCGCGAACGACAGCCAGAACGTCTGCAGCGCGCCGATCAACGGAATGCTCACGCTCGCCACTAATGAACCCAGGGTCGGCAGACCGGCTGCATAGGCCACCCAGAACCAGCCCACGGCCAGGCCCATCTTGCGCGACGGCGTCGCCGCGGCGATCCACACCAGAAATCCGTAGGCGAACAGCGGATAGCCAAAGCCGCGCAGGCCATAGGTCAGCAAGATCATCTGGTAGCTCAGGGTTTCCAGGCCGTAGATCAGGAACAGCACTTCGAACACGCTCCAGATCAACAGCCCGAGCATCATCACCCGTTTCGGGCCCCAGATATTGGACAGGGCACCGGCCAGCCATGACGAGATACCCACGGTGACGCCATACAGCGTGAACACCATGGCGATTTCACCGTCGGGCATGCCGCGGTCGCTGAGAAAAGGGGAGAGGTAGCCGAGTTCGACACCGTCGCCGATCATGAAAATCAGCAGCCCGACGAAGCCCCAGAACAGGGGATAGGGAATGCCGATCTTGTCGCACAGGCGAGAGAGGGGGGTGTTCGGAGTGGATTGATTGCTCAATGGTCCGTTCCTTGTGTGCAGCACGGCGCTTGGGCGCGCCGAATGAATGGCCTCGATGAGGTTGAAAGGCAGGCTCGGTCAGGAGCAGGAGAACGCCACGAAGGGATGGCACAAACGGCGGGGGCGGGCACATGAGGATCGCCGATGTACGGCGTGCATGGGCCCTTTGATCTGCTTTATTCGAGATTTTCGCGCCGTTTGCCTATTTGTTATCGCATCTGAAACGATTCAGCGCAACCGCTTGGACTGGCTTTGCCTGCGACAACGTGCCCGGTGGTAATGGCCGCAGGCCACGTCTCATGGCGGCTAAGGTGTTGCAAAAAATGACTGAAAAAAAATACCAGAATCAGCCCGGGTCATGCCTTCGTCTCAGCATGTGAGAGCATGGCCGCATCCCTGCCAGAAGGGTTGCCGTTGGCCGTGTCGGAGCGTAAACCTTGGGTATCGACATTGGCAGGAAGTCCCATGTACCCGCTCATTTCCCACGTCGACAGCGACGCCTCACTGCCTGACAGTGCCGATGTAGTGATCATCGGTGGCGGCATCGTCGGTGTGTGCACCGCGTTCTTCCTGGCCGAACGGGGCGTGTCGGTGGTGCTGGTGGAAAAGAGTGGCATCGCCCACGAGCAGTCCTCACGCAACTGGGGCTGGGTGCGCACCATGGGCCGCGATGTCGCTGAAGTGCCTTTGGCGATTGCCAGTCTCAAGCTATGGGACAGTTGGGCCGCGAAGTTGCAGCACGACACCGGCTTCACCCGCTCAGGCATTCTCTATGCCTGCGAGTCCGCCGCGGAGCTGGCGGCCAAGGTGACCTGGCTGGATCAGGCCAAGCCGTTGGGTATCGAAGCGCGGTTGCTCGACACCGCGCAGATTCAAGCCCGCCTCCAGGCCAAGGTGCCGTCTTCCTGGACCGGCGCGCTGTTCACCGAGAGCGACGGCCGCGCCGAGCCGGACATCGCCACCGCGGCCATCGCCGAAGGCGCCCGAGCACGGGGCGCGAAGCTGTTCGTGCGCTGCGCCGCGCGCAGTGTCGAAACCTCGGGCGGCAAGATCAGCTCCGTAGTTACCGAGCTGGGCGAAATCAAATGCAACAGCGTGGTGCTCGCGGCCGGTGCCTGGTCGAGCCTGTTCTGCGGCAACCTGGGTATCCGCCTGCCGCAACTGCGCGTGCTGGGTTCGGTGATGCGCACGGCGCCGTTACCGGGCGGGCCGGAATGCGCGGTAGCTACCGAAAAAGTCTCCTTCAGAAAGCGTGCCGATGGCGGCTACACCGTCGCCCTGCGCAACGCCAACGTCGCGGCGTTGGTACCGGACAGCTTTCGCTACCTGCCTGACTTTCTGCCCATGGTCAGGGCCCATCACCATGAATACCGCCTGCGCTTGACCCGCCAGAGCTGGCAAGAGCTCAACACGCCCAAGCGCTGGAGCAATGCCCAGGCTTCACCGTTCGAGACACAGCGCCTGTATGACCCCAAGCCGGTGGATGCCTACCTCGACCAGGCACTAGGCATGCTTGCCGAGCAGTTTCCGATCTTCGCCCAGGCCAGGATCGAGCAGCGCTGGGCCGGATTGATCGACGTCACGCCCGATATCGTGCCGGTGATGGACCAGGTGCAGAGCCTGCCCGGTTTCTACCTGGCCACCGGCTTCTCCGGGCACGGTTTCGGTATCGGTCCGGGTGCTGGGCATTTGATGGCGGACCTGATTACCGGCAGCGCGCCTTTGGTCGATCCCGCGCCGTTTCGTTTCGCTCGGTTCGCCCGATGACACGCTCATATTCAAGCCCCGAGCCGTTGCGCGATGCGGTCCGCTTCCTGGCGCATGGCTTGCACCAGCCGTTGCTGATAAAGCGGGGTCATGCGCACGCTCGGCAGGGCGCAGCTCAGCGCGCCCACGGGGGCAGCGTTGGCGTCCAGAATCGGCACCGCCACGCCGGTGTGCAGCGGCAGTACGCGATCAGCCAGGCCACAGGCGTAACCCTGTTGGCGCACCTGCTTGAAAGTCGAGCGCAGGGCGCTGTCGCTGATGGCGTATTCACGCAGCAGGCGCGGCGCGTTGTGCTCCAGAATCTGCGCGCGTGCTGCGGTCGGCAGGTGGCTGAGCAGGGCCAGCGAGCCTTGGCCGACACCGCTGAGCACTCGCGCGCCCACGCAATCGGCAAAGCTCTGGGTGGGGTTGGCGCCCTCGTGCAGTTCCAGGCACAGGGCGTAGTAGCCATCCTGAACGAACAGAAAGAAGCTGTCCTGAAAGGTCTCGCACAGACGCAGCAGGGCCGGGCGGGCGAGCTCGCGCACGCCACCGGTGTTGCCGGCCTGGGCACCCAGGCTAAGCAGTTGGTAACCCAGGAAGTAAGGCCCGCGCAGCCGTGGCAGGCGCACGAAGCCGTAGGATTTCATTGCCTTGAGCAGCCGATACAGGGTCGCGCGGCTGAGCCGGGTATCGGCGCTGAGTTCTTCGATGGTCGCGCCAGGCTCGCCGCGCGCGGCAATCGCCTGAAGAATGTCGAAGGAGCGGTCCAGCGTTTGCGTGCCCTGGGTCGTGCAGCGCGGCAGACGAGCTGGGGATGAGTCGGTTTGGGGCATGTGTAGCTCTCCCTGGAAACGACAATGGCCGAACCCGCACCAAGCAAAAGGCCAGGTCTGGCAGGCGCGGCAAGTGCAGTGCAATATCCGGGCCCTCACGGTCCTTCTCACCACGATCCACAGGGATGACAGCAACCGATGCCTGGACCTCGCGTAGTACCTGTACAGGGCGATGAACACCTGCCGGACCGAGTCGATGTGGTGGTGATCGGCGGCGGCATCGTCGGTGCATCCACAGCCTTGGAGCTGGCCGAACGCGGCTTGAAAGTGGCCTTGTGCGAAAAAGGTGGCATCGGCCACGAACAGTCGAGCCGCAACTGGGGCTGGGTACGCATCTCGCGCCGTGATCCGCGCGAGTTGCCCTTGATGGCTCATGCGCTGAGCATCTGGAACGACCTGGCCGCGCGCATTGGCAAGGACGTCGGCTACACCCGCTCCGGCATTCTCTTCACCTGCGCGGATGATCAAAGCTACGCGGAGCATGAGCGCTGGAAGGCCAACCTGGACGAGTACCCGGTGCGTGCGCGGATGGTCTCGGGCACCGACCTGGCCGGCTTGCTGCCTGGTGTCGCGCGGCTACCGATCAAGGGCGCGCTGTACACCCCCGACGACGGTCGCGCCGAGCCGCAGCAGGCCGCTCCGGCGATTGCCGAAGCGGCCCGGGCCAGGGGCGCGGTGATCCTCACCGAATGCGCGGTGCGCGGCATCGAGCGCGCAGCGGGCCGGGTCAGTGGCGTCATCACCGAGCGTGGCCCGATCGCCTGCACGTCCGTGGTGCTGGCCGGCGGCGCCTGGTCGAGCCTGTTCTGCTCGCCATTGAAGGTGCACCTGCCCCAGCTCAAGGTACTCAATTCAGTGATCCGCACCACGCCGCTGCAGGGCGGTCCGGAAGCAGCCATCTGGGCGATGGATTTTGCCGTGCGCAAACGCCAGGACGGTGGCTACACGGTTGCCTCTGGCCACGAGAACATTGCTGACATCGTGCCCGACTCCTTTCGCTACGCGCGGCAGTTCTGGCCTGCTCTGCAGCAGGAGCACAAGTCCCTGTCGTTTCGCCTGGGCCAGCGTTTCTTCCAGGAAGCGGTGTTGCCCAAGCGTTGGGCGCTGGACGAAGCCAGCCCCTTCGAATACCGCCGCGTGCTCGACCCGGTGCCGTCGATCCGCCAATCCAACCGCGCCCTGGCCAGCCTGACCCGCGCCTTTCCGGTGTTCGCCAACGTACGGGTCGCGCAGCGCTGGGGCGGCATGATCGATGTCACGCCCGATGCCGTGCCGGTGATTTCGGCCGTGGATGGCGTACCTGGCTTTTTCATCGCCACCGGATTCTCCGGTCATGGCTTTGGCATCGGCCCGGCGGCCGGGCGGCTGATGGCCAACCTGGTCACCGGCGAAACCCCGATCGTCGACCCGCAAGCGTTCCGTCTCTCGCGCTTTACCGACGGCTCCAACCCACGGCCCATTTCCGGATTCTAGAACCACCCGTTCAAACGGCAACACCCCTTCAGAAGCTCGTCCGAACGAGCCCGGGTCCAGCGTCCATGACGCTTTCCAGCGCCTGCCACCTGCCCTTTCTTCCTCACAGTGGGAGCTTCAGCATGTCGCGACGCGATGACTCGAACAAAGGTAACAGCCTGTTGAACCCAACCCGCCGCCAGGCGCTGGCCATGGCCATCATCGGTGCTGCGGGCACCTTGCTGCCTTTGGGCCGCAGCAGCCAATCGTTCGCGGCCATGGCCGCGCCGCCGTCCGGGCAGGTGATCATCGGCCTGTCCCAGGAGCCCACGGTGTTCAACCCGCACATGCCGCACATCGAGGTGGATGATGGCATCCATTGGAACGTGTTCGACCCGCTGTTCGGCATTGCGCCCACTGGCGAATTCGTCCCGGCCCTGGCCACCGAAGTGCCGACCGTGGCCAACGGCGGTATCTCTGCCGACGGCCTGCAATGGAAGGTGAAGCTGCGCAGCGACGCGAAGTGGCACGACGGTCGGCCTTTCACCGCCGATGACGTGAAGTACACCCTGGAACTGATCGTCTCGCCGAATTTCCGCAGTGGCCGCCGCGCGGGGCATGACCTGCTCCGCGACATCACCGTGGTGTCGCCCACCGAAATCCACTGGCGCATGGAGAAGTCCTACGCGCCCTACGCGTCGATTCTGTCGTCCACGTTCATACTGCCCAAGCACATCCTCTCGGCTGCCGCCGACGTCAACACCGCGCCGTTCAACAATGCGCCGATCGGCACCGGCCCGTTCAGGTGGGGCACGCGGGTGGCGGGCGACCATATCCAGCTCAAGGCCAACCCGGACTATTACGGCACCAAACCGCAGCTTGAAAGCGTGATCTTCAAGTACATCCCCGACCTCACCGTGCTCTATACCCAGTTCAAGACCGGCGACATCGACGTCACCGCGATGCAGGGCATCACCCCCGACCATTACGAAGAAGCCAAAGACCTGGCCGGACGCACCGTGGTGATCCTGCCGGTGGCCACCATCGAATCGGTAACGCTGAACATGGAGCGCCCGCAGTTCAAGGACCCCGTCGTGCGCCAGGCGCTGTACATGGCCATCGACAAGAAGACCATCATCGACGAGCTGTATTTCGGCCTGGTGCTGCCCACCGAAACCTACATGCCGCAGCAGTCGGCTTACTACAACCCCAACCTGCCCAAGCAAAGCTTCAACATCGAAGCGGCCAGCAAACTGCTCGATGACGCGGGCTGGAAACCGGGTGCGGGCGGCATTCGCGAGAAGGGCGGGGTGCGCCTGTCGTTCACCAACTCCACCACCGCTGGCAACCAGATCCGTGAACAGGCCCAGCAGTTCATCCAGCAGACCTGGCTGGCCATCGGCGTGGAAATGAAAATCTCCAACCTGCCGCCCGCCGTGATGTGGGGCGAGTACTGGGTGCAGTCCAAATTCGACTCGGTGATCGTCGGCAACAACTTCCTCACCGGGGCCGACCCCGACACCCGCGACTACTTCGGTTCGCAGTCGACCAATGCCAAGGGTGGCGCCGGGCAGAACAACTCGCAGTACGTCAACGCCAAGGTCGACGAACTGTTGGCCCAGGGCGCCTCTATGCAGGACGTCGCCCAGCGCAAGGCGGTGTACGTGCAGGTTCAGGACCTCATCCGTCAGGACCTGCCGATTCTGCCGCTGTTCCAGTACACCTACGTGCGCGGCTACAAATCGGGCCTCAAGGGCTTCACCGGCAACATCAACCTGCGCATCGAACCCTGGAACGTCAACACCTGGTCCTGGACCTGAATGCACGCCCACGCCTGGCCGCACGGCCCGGCGTCGTTCGTACTGCAGAGGATCTGACGCATGCCCAACTACATTCTCAACCGCCTGGGGCAGAGCGCCGTGGTGCTGGTGCTGGTTTCGCTGATCGGCTTCATGGTGCTCAACCTGGCCCCCGGCGGGCCCATGTCGCAGTTCGCCCTGAACCCCGGCATGAGCCAGGCCGAACTGGACCGCATCGCCGAGCAGCTGGGCCTGAAGCGGCCGCTGCTAGTGCAGTACATCGACTGGTTCAGCCACCTGTTCGTCGGCGACTGGGGCCACTCGTTTCGCGACGGCCGTCCGGTGCTCAGCGTGATCGCCGGACACCTGCCCGCAACGTTGCTGCTGATGGGCACCTCGACCGTGCTGTCGATCGTCATCGGCACCTGGGTCGGCGTGCTCGGCGCAGTGCGCCGCTATTCGGTGTTCGACACCCTGGCCACGGTGGGCGCGATGGTGGCGCTGTCGATTCCCACGTTCTGGTTCGGCCTGGTGGCGATCTTCTTTTTCTCCCTGCACCTGGGCTGGCTGCCGGCCGGCAACATGTACACCATCGGTGACCAATCCCTGGGTGACTACGCCATTCACCTGGTACTGCCGGTGCTGGTGCTGGCCCTGGTCAACGTGGCGATCTGGAGCCGCTACATGCGCTCCGCCACCCTGGACGTGATCGACCAGGATTTCGTCCGGACCGCCCGCGCCAAGGGCGTCCCCTATCGCCGGGTGCTCACCCACCACGTCATCCGCAACGCGCTGCTGCCGATGATCACCCTGGCCGGGCTGCAGATCCCGACCATTCTCGGTGGCGCGCTGGTCACCGAAACGGTGTTCACCTGGCCCGGCATGGGCCGGCTGTTCCTCGACAGCCTGGGCTACAGCGACTACCCGGTGATCATGGGCATCCTGATGTTTTCGGCGGTGCTGGTGCTGTTGGGCAACCTGCTCGCCGACCTGTTGATAGGCGTCGCCGACCCCCGCGTGCGGCTGGCCTGAAGGAGTACTGCCGATGACCACTGCCACTCGCTGCCTGCCTGCTTCGCCCCGTTGGGTATGGCTGGCCAACCCGACGTTGCGCCGTTTCATGCGCCGCAAACTGGCCGTGCTCGGCGTGGTGATGATCACCGTGCTGGTGCTGGCCTGCGTGTTCGGCCCCTACCTGCTGCACTACAACGACCTGACTATCGATATCCGCAACCGCTTCGCGCCACCGCTCACCGGTAATCACTACCTGGGCACCGACGCCCTGGGCCGCGACACCGCCGCGCGCCTGCTCAACGCCGGGCGCATCTCGCTGATGGTGGGTTTCTGCGCCATGCTCATCAGCATCGTCATCGGCACCCTGATCGGCGTCGTTGCCGGTTACTACCGCGGCTGGGTCGGCGCCGGCCTGATGCGCTTCGTCGATGCCTTTCTGTCCTTTCCCAGCGTGTTCCTGGTGCTGGTGCTGGCAGCGTTCACCAAGCCCAGCCCGATGATGATCACCCTGATCATCGCCGTGACCAGCTGGATGGAAATCTCGCGCATCGTCGAGGCTGAAATCCGTTCGCTGCGCGAGCGCGACTTCACCCTGGCCGCACGCATGATCGGCGCCAGCAACCGCTGGATCATGTTCCGCGAACTGATGCCCAACGCCATCGGCCCGATCATCGTCGCGGCCACCCTGACCATCGCCAACGCCATCCTGCTGGAGGCCTATATCAGCTTCCTCGGCTACGGCATCCAGCCACCGTTGCCCAGCTGGGGCAACATGCTCAACGCCGCCCAACAGTACCTGGGCAAGGCGCCCTGGCTGGCGATCATTCCCGGGCTGGCCATCACCCTGGCGGTGACCAGCTTCAACTTCATCGGCGACGGCCTGCGCGACGCGCTGGACGGCAGGAGCGACCTTAAATGAACGCAGATGAAAAGATCGCCGTGGCGCACCTCAACGTCGCCTTCCGCAAGGGTGTCGGCTACGTCCCCGTGGTCCACGACATCAACTTCACCATCGGCGCCGGCGAAACCCTCGCCTTGGTAGGCGAAAGTGGTTCAGGCAAGAGCGTTACCAGTCTGGCCATCATGAAGCTGCTGGCCGAGGCGCCGAAAACCCGCATCGACGGCAGCGCCATCGTCGCCGACCACCACGGCAAGCCCATCGACCTGGTGGCGATGGGCGAGCAGCAGATGCGCCACGTGCGCGGCAATCGGGTGGCGATGATCTTCCAGGAACCGCTCACCTCGCTGAACCCGGTGCACCGCGTGGGCGACCAGATCGCCGAAGCGATCCGCTTCCACCAGTCGCTGAGCAAGGCCGACGCCCGTGCTCGAGCGCTGGCACTGCTGGAGCAGGTCGGCATCCCCGAGCCGGTCAAGCGCCTGGACTGTTATCCGCACGAGCTGTCCGGCGGCATGCGCCAGCGGGTGATGATCGCCATCGCCCTGGCCATGGAGCCGGACGTGCTGATCGCCGACGAGCCCACCACGGCGCTGGACGTGACCGTGCAGGCGCAGATTCTCGACCTGCTGCGCAGCCTGCAGAAAAAGAACGGCATGGCCATCCTGTTCATCACCCACAACTTCGGCGTCGTCGCAGAAATCGCCGACCGGGTCATGGTGATGTACGCCGGGCGTATCGTCGAACAGGGCAGCGTCAGCCAGGTGCTGTCCTCGCCGCGCATGCCCTACACCCGCGGCCTGCTGGCCGCCGTGCCGCGCTTCGAACAGGCCGGCCTGGCGCAGGGTGAACTGGGCACCATCGCCGGCTTTGTCCCCGACCCCAGTTCGCCGCCCAGCGGCTGCGCGTTCCACCCGCGCTGCGCCTACAGCATCGCCGGCCGCTGCGACAGCCAGGCGCCCGATCTCGAAGAAATCGAACTGGGCCATGACCTGCGCTGCGTGCGCTGGCGCGAACTGCCCGTCGAACACGGAGGTGCACGATGAAAGAACGTCCCCTGATCGACGTCGTCGGCCTGAAAAAACACTTCCCCGTGCGCAAGACGTTTCTCGCCAGCCGCCGCGACCGCGACGACAACCTGGTCCGCGCCGTGGATGGCGTCGACCTGAGCATCGCCCGTGGCGAAGTGCTCGGCCTGGTAGGCGAAAGCGGCTCGGGCAAGAGCACCCTGGGCCGCAGCCTGATGATGCTCGACCCGCCCACCGACGGGCACATCGTCTTCGACAATACTGAAATCACGCCCTTCAACGACCGCCTGCTCAAACCCTATCGCAAGCGCATGCAGATGATCTTTCAGGACCCCTACGGCTCCCTCAACCCGCGCATGAGCGTCGGCGAAATCCTCGCCATGCCGCTGCGCTTCCACAACCCCGAACTCGACGGCGCCGGGCGCCGCGAAAAAGCTGGCCAGGCCCTGGAAACCGTCGGCCTTGCGGCGCAGTACCTGGACCGCTACCCCCACGAATTTTCCGGTGGTCAGCGCCAGCGCATCGGCATCGCCCGCGCCCTGACCCTGGAACCCGAATTCATCATGGCCGACGAGCCGGTGTCCGCCCTCGACGTATCGGTCCAGGCTCAGGTGCTCAACCTGTTCGCGCGCATCCGCCGGCAGATGAACCTGACCATGCTGTTCGTCACCCACGACCTGGCCGTGGTCGGTCACATCGCCGACCGCGTGGCCGTGATGTACCTGGGCCGCATCGTCGAAATCGCGCCTACCCGCGAGCTGTTCAGCAACCCGCGCCATCCGTACACCGAAGCACTGATGTCGGCGATCCCCATGCCCGAACCGGGGCAGCGGCGGCAGCGGATCGTGCTGCAGGGCGATATCCCAAGCCCTATTTCACCGCCTTCGGGATGTGCGTTTCGCACCCGCTGCCCGTACGTGCTGCCCGCCTGCGCGCAGGATCGGCCGCTGTTGAGGGAGGTAGGAGTGGCGCATGGGGTGGCGTGTATTCGGGATGATTTGAAGTTGGTTTCGCCGCTCACCGCTCACGCCAGCCCGAGCGCCTCGACGACATCGCTGGCTAGCACCACCTCGGCATACTCGCTACCGAGTATCGCCAACGTCAGATCATGAACGGTTTCAGCATCCCAAACGGTGCCGTCCGCTGCGGTGACCGGCACCGCCGTCGTGGCATCCGATGGAAGAATGATGTTGTAACCCAAGGCTTTCCCCACCCGAACCGTGGCGTCCATGCTGTTGTGGATAACCACGCCCGTCAGCACAAAACGCGTCACCTGCATCTGCTTGAGCGCGGCATCCAGATCGGTACCGATGAACGCGCAGTTCTGCTGTTTGGTAATGACCGGTTCACTGTCCAGCGGGGCAACTTCTTGCTTGATGCCATTCCATGGGCCGTGGGTGTGGTAGGTCGAAGTGGGTGTGGGTTCATCGTGCTTCACGTGCATCACCGGCCAGCCATTCGAACGCCAAAGCTGCAGCAGCCGCTGAATGGTTTCCAGGTAGCCGGGGTTGCTCTTGCCATTCCACTTCGGCTGGTCGATGGCGTCTTGCACGTCGAGGATGATGAGAGGGATGGGGTTGGGCTGGTCGCTCATGGAAGGCCGTTTGATTGGAAAAGAATGGGGGGCAGTGTGCGGTAAGGGACAGGGGCGTTCAATGGGGGGGTGCGTGGCAGGCGTACCTGAAACAGCTATGATCTTCAGCGCCGCAGGCCTGTGCACGCGCGGGTGATCCTCGAGGTGTGGATCCCGTCCGCCGCATCATTTCCATGAGGAAAGCCAATGAGCGAGAACAAGACCGCTACCGACATCCACTGGATCGACCCTGACGATGCTCCGGAGCTGACCGACGCCTTTTTCGAGCGCGCCGACGAGTACGAAGGTACTCGAGCGATCCGTCGCGGCAGGCCCAAGGCCGGTGTTGTGCGAGAGCGCATTTCAATTCGCATCGAACCTGCCGTGCTTGCTGAATTCCGAGCCTCTGGACCTGGTTGGCAGACGCGTATGAATGCGGCGTTGGCGGACTGGCTCAAGACCCATGACCCTTCGGATCTGCAGAGTTAACGGCGGGTTTTCGTCGCGAACATCGCGGCCATGCCCAGCTTCTTACGGATGAACGCGCGGTTCTGCTGCTTCGTTCAGGACGCCTTTCCCGACTCTACCGGAACAGACAACCGCTCAAACAGCGGTTTCATCAGCTGCCCCGGAGAGGGGATGGGATTGGCCAACGGCTGATCATGTGCGTTGGCTTCCTGCGTCCTGACGCCAATCACGATGCTGTGGTCAGGCTGCTCCTGTGCATAGGCTGTGTAACCGTTATCCAACGGGTGAATTCTTTCGCCGGGTCTTACATCGGGGTAATTCGGGGCGGGGTGAAAGTCGGCGATCACGGCAGTCGTTCTGATCGCCGACAGCACCCAAGGCTGATAGCTGTCAGTGAAGAACGAATAGCACGCAACCAGCACCATGCCAGCTGCAATAGCGCCTCCGGAGTGGAACAACGCCATACCCGGATTGAACTGAGGAGAGTAACTAACGCCGAAGATCTTCAGGAATGAGGCACCCATCTGAATAGCAGCAAAAACAACCACCGCAACACCTGTGACTGCAAGCAGCAGCAGTCCACCAAGGAACAGCAAAAGCGCCACCACCACCATCCACGCCGGTATATAGAACAGCAACGCCAGCAGGCCAACCGTCAGATCGAAAGACTGCGGCGGCAAGCCCAATGCTTCGGAAACTGCAAAGCGCGATAACCCGGTTGCGACCAGCAGTGCTAACAAGTGCAACAGAACGATAGGCGTTTTGTACAACGGCTTATGCCATTTCTTACGCATCCAGCGGGCCACTGGCAGACACCACATGATGAAGCCCGCAATCATGAAGCCAGCAGCGATCATGCTGGTTACATCCAAAGCGGCCGTGCCCCAGCTTCTGGACAGTAACAAACCCAAGCAGACTAGAACTATCGAAACCATATAAAGCCGATGTGCCACTGAAGTGGCCGCGTACTTGTCCTTCAACCATTGCATATCAGTACCTGAAACCTTACCCGGAGGATCAATAAAGCTTGAGTCACAGGAAATGGCCAGCCGTTGGCCACCCTGTCCAATGCGGCTGGAGGTGTTTTGTCCTGCCAGGCCATCAAGAGGGGGGGCATCCTAACAGGACTGTTTTTCAAGAAAAGGCCGAGGTAATAACTCGAAACTGAAATGGGTGACGTGGTAGTTGGCCAAGCATTACGCGCATACAACGCACTGCAGTGCATCGACGCGCTGGGCGTGGACCAGGAATTGCTCCTGCTGCGTCCGCGCCCGCACACCATCACCCTTTAGAAATCCACCGTCCCGGAAAACTTCACCAGCCGTGGCTCACCTTGGGTCAGGTAGCCGCCGTTGGCCGAAGCCCAGTAGTTCTTGTCGGTGATGTTCTCCACGTTCATGCGCAGGGTGACGGCCTTGCGCTCGACCTTGAAGGTGTAACGCGCGCCCGCGTCGAAGCGGTTCCAGGTGGGCAGGCTCAATGTGTTCGCCTGGTCCGCATACTGGCCGCCGGTGCGCAGTGCACGGGCGTTGAGCGCCAGGCCGTTCAGCCCCGGCACGTCCCAGTCCACCGTCGCATTGAGCTGGAACGTCGGCACGCCGATGGCGTGGTTGCCGTCGTTCAAGCCGCCCGCTGTGTCCTCGAGTTCTGACTGCAGGCGTGTACCGCCGGCCATCAAGCGCAAGCCTTCCACCGGCTCGCCGAACACACTCAACTCCACCCCGCGGTTGACCTGCTTGCCATCGCGTACGTACACATCGACGGTGCCGCCACCGGGGGCTGCAAAGCTCTGCGTGAAGCCGTCAGTCGGCCGCTCGATACGAAACGCCGCCAACGTGGCACCCCACGATTGCTTGTCCAGCTTGATCCCGGCTTCCACCTGCTTGGTGCGTCCCGGCGGAAACGCCTCACCCACGTTGACGACCTGACCCGACGCCGTTGGCCCTGCCGACAACCCCTCGATACGGTTGGCAAACAGCGACACCGACTCTACTGGCTTATAGACGATGCCATACACCGGCGTGGTGATCGCCTCGTCGTACATGGAAGTGCGCGAGCCACCGACACCAGTGGTCGACTCATAGGCATAGTTCTGCACCAGCAACTGCTGGCGCCGTAGCCCGGCCGTCACCAGCACCTTGTCGTCGAAGAAACCCAAAGTATCCGACACCGCCAGGCTGCGGTTGCGCGTCTTGCCGGTGATGCCTGGGTCGCTCATGTCACCGGCCGCGAAGCTCACCGCAGTCGGCTTCGCCAAGGAGGCGGTGTTGTAGATGTTGGTGGTACCCGTGGACTGATAGAACTCATAGGCATTGCGCTGCTCGGTCCAGATGCTCGACGCGCCCAGGCTGATCTGATGGCTGACCGGCCCGGTTTGCAGGTTGCCGTTGATCCCGGTCATGAACGTGGCATTGTCTTCGTCGTGCGGAATCTTCGATCCGCCGATGGTCGCCGCGCCCGTGTTCGAATCCGTCAGTACCGGCGTGCCGTACACACCGTTCTCACGCGTGTGCTTCGCGCCACCCGCCACGTAGGCCGTCCAGTCCTCGTTGAGGTCCCACTCGCCACGCAACATGCCGAAGGTGTCCTCGGTCTGGCTGTAGGTCCAATCCTGGCCATAGTTATGGCTGGCATCCGGCGCCCGCGGAATGCTCGTGATCGTGCCCAGGCGCACCGAGTTGCGCAGGTTGTTGATGCGCTGTTTCTGATAACCAAAATCGCCGGACAGGCGGAAGTTGTCGCCCCGATAATCCAGCCCCAGCGTAAACAGCTTGGTGCGCTGCGCCTCGTCGTCGATCGCCGTATCACCCTCGCGCTGCGCCAGGTTCACCCGCGCACCGAAACGGTTGTCCTCGCCGAACCGCTGGCCCAGGTCCAGGTGCTCGCCCACGCGGCCATCGGTACTGATGTCCTGCGTGTAACGACGGATAGGCTCATCACCTGCCCGCTTGGGCACCAGGTTCACACTGCCGCCCAGCCCGGTCCCCGTCGGGCTCACGCCGTTGATGAAAGCGTTTGGCCCCTTGAACACCTCGACCCGTTCCACCGCATCGGTGGAAATGATCTGCCGCGGCAACACCCCATACAAACCGTTGTAGGAAATGTCATCACTGGACAGCGGCAAACCACGAATCACGAACACCTGCGCCTGGTTGCCGAAACCAAACGACTGACGCACCGACGGATCATTGAGCAACACATCGCCCACGTCCTCCGCCTGCTGATCTTCGATCAGCTTCGAGGTATAGCTGGTCAGCGTGAACGGCACATCCATGTTGTCCTGATTGCCCAGCACACCCATCTGCCCACCGCGCGCGACTTGGCCACCGGCAAACACATCGGGTGAAGCGCCTTTGGTGGTCTTGTTGGTTTGCGCGTCGATCGACGTGGCATCGAGCACGAGAGCATCCGCAGCGTGGGCGCCGATGCTCACAGAGCAGCACACCGCCAGAAGAGTAGGGCGAGAAGGAAAACGAAGGGCCATGGAAGGGATTCCGACGATGAAAGAAGTTAAAGGGTGCCTTCCTGGCAGGTGCGAATGAATCTCAGTCGAATATCCTAACAAGAGTTTCACAAAGCGTTAACGATTTTTTGAGGGGATTTTCACACGGCACCATGAAGGTGCAGCGCAGGGGCAACGACTAAAGAATGGCAAAGGGCTACCGATAGGTAGTTCAGTGATGGTGTTTCTACCTTTGTCTGGGAAATGGAATTCAAATGAGCCCTCAAGACGACCTGTTCGACGAGCCCATAGCGCCGCGTCCGCGTATTCAACAACGTGTGCATCCGGAGTGGTGGTGTTGGGTGTTGGTGCCAGTGGTTGCAGTGGGGATGAACTGGTCTCGGGTTACGGCGCATCTGGAGCCGGTTCGCGCTGTGCCGGCGACTCAATTGGTTGAGCGGGCGGAACGACCAGTTGTTGAACCTGCTCCTGTATCTGCGCCCGTTGTGCGAGCAGTAGCTCCAGCTGTGCCAAAAAGCCTGCAGGAGTGCATGGGCGCTAACAACGCGATTACTGATCAGACGTTGCGCTGTCGGTATGGAGATGCGCCTCGGCCTACGCGGGAAGAACGGGCGGTGCAGGGGATGGTGTCGGCGCAGTATCTGGCGGAGTACAAGGCGGGGCAGGGTTCTACGCCAGTTCGGCGCGCTGGTAGCAGCAGTAGCTCTGAGTCGCACCAAATACTCGGTTGGGACAGGAAGAATTCATACACCGCTTCATGGAGTGTCAGCGATAACCGGGTGGATTACGGTAGCGTGTGCAGCGGTTACCGGACTGGATCGATTGAATACCGCGAGTGCAGGAAAGGCGCGAAGCAGTGGTTCAAGGAGCAGTGCCGTTCAGAGCGGAATCCGGCACTGCGGGAGCGGTATTGTTCGGCGGGTTCGGGGTTTAGTCCGATGGGGTAGGACGCTTCGCCGTTAGTAATCGGCAGTGTCCAATCGCTTGTTCTGTTCTTGCCTCGCCTTCCGTGCAGCTAAACCTGCGGCTTCCAGCAGCAGCCAAGTCACCGACTGTATTGCCTGCTCGTCGGGCGATTCGGCAGTGCTGGTGTCCAGACCCAACGCGGTCTGGTTTTCAGGAGCAAGCTGATGCCAGCGCTCCAGCACGCAGTGGCAGATGCCTTCGAGGATCTCTTCCTTGGTGATCGGAGCCGGCAAGAATTCTCGGCTGCCTACAGTGAAATCCGAACCGACGAGCTTGAGCGATTGTGATGGACGTTCCATGACCATTCCCCTTCTTGGCTGATGTGAAAGCTGAAGCTAACCATAGCATCACTATCCTATTTTGGGATAATCCTGTTTTGGGTTTACTTAAGGAGCCGAATCGTCATTCGGCAGTCCTTATGAAATCCATCCATACAGAACGCTATTCCACGCTGATCCGGGCACTCATCGCGTGCAGGAAAGAAAAGGGACTGAGCCAGACTGAGCTTGCACGGCGGGTGGGGAGGCCACAGTCTTATATCTCCAAGGTGGAGAATGCGGAGAGGAGGTTGGATGTGGTGGAGTTTCTGGAGATTTGTGAGGCGATTGGGGTGGAAGGAGGGGAGGTGATGCGAGGGGTGTGAAGGGGAAGGTGTGCATGTGTAACTGACCCTGCCGTCACCTTCCAAAAATCACTCCAACTCAATCGCGGAACTCGCCACCTTCACCACCAAGCTTGCAAAGAATATACACCCGATCAACCGGGCAAAAATCTCGAGCGTTTCGCACAGATCAGGATCTTCGAACAGCACAGGTCGTGAATCAATCGCGCAAAGCGCTCCGTACAACCGGCCATCAGGCAGGAAAATGGGCACGCCTACATAACTGTCCAGATCATAAGTCTTGACGATCAGTCGTGAGGCGAAGCTGTGGTCATGGCTGACTTTCGGAATAAGTAAGGGCACAGGGTCCCGCTGAAACTCGCTGCAGATCGTGTCTTCCAGCGGAAAAGCCTCACCCGCATTAATTCCCAGGTCGGCGGAATCGTGCACGGAGCAGATTACCAATTCAGCATCGCCAAATTTGGTGATCGCGGCGAAGCGCATGTTGGTGAGCCTGGTCACTAACCGCAGGATGTTGGTGGTGGCTTCGATTTCAGCAATGGCTGCTCGTTCTTCTTGGGACAGAAGGCTGGGCGGGTAGTCGAGTGCCATGGGGTACCTCGTCGTTTGGTGCAGTTTCGACCTGTGGGCGAGGTTCTGCAAGGGGGAGATGGAGCGATGTTGTGACACGGGCGCTATGCAGCCAAAACCGAGCATTCAGGTACAGAAAAGCCGTTGTGCGCTACGCAAGGTGTCTGGTTTGTTAAGCTTGTTTGGTGGCCGGGGTAATCTGAATTGACATCCTATGGCATTGATTATTGAAGATAAATTTATTTTTTATTTTTTATTTTTGATTGGAATACCAACTGGAATACCCCACGAGATATCCACGCTCTGGCCTGGCGCTTGTAATCGATTTTACGCCTTTGCTTCTCATCTTTGATTTGGGGGTGATCTTCCTGCCGCTCTCGGGATACAGGTTGCGCTTGATAGGAGGCTGAAGGTGGTGAACGGCAGAACCCGGCCAATAGTAGCCGGTCAGCGATCAGGCTCTAAATAATTTTTCGCCTATGAGGTAAGATCTGCGTCCCTACAGAAAACACGTAACCATCGCGCCTTAGAGAGTTAATTTAAATGGATTTATTCAAGCTTGAAGTTGAAGAGAGAAATTTACACCCAGATGTCAAAAATATAATCGATCAGGCCTGTTACGCACAGGCCAGAGATAATATAAATGAATGGTCTGCCGGTCTCAGTCAGCGCAGAAAAGAGTGGAAAAAATTTGTTAAAGAATTCCAGTTGTCATTCAACTCCAGCTTTTGGGAATTATATCTAAATAAAGCTTTCGGTGATCTTGGGTTTAAGGTTGACTACTCAAAGGAAAGCCCGGACTTTTGTTTGATTCATTCGTCGGGTAGGATTTTAAATATTGAGGCGGTCACCTCTAATCATAGATCTAATGGAGCGGTCGAATATCACAGTGCAAAAGGGCGAGCTGCTGAAAATAAATTGGATGGTGAACGATTCTATGATCTAAGTGCAATAAAGCTGGTGGGCAAAATAAGGGATAAGCGCGAATTATTCTTGGCAGGAAAAAAGAAGCACCCATATTCGTCACTAGATCACGTCAAGGGCAATCCATTTGTGTTAGCGGTAGCTCCTTTTGATACTCACTTGTCATTTTCTCAAAATAATATCGCAATTAATCGTGCACTATACGGTGTCGACAGCAAAACAGGTAATGGCAGACCGGTCATTCACCGAGCACTAAACGAAAATAGTAAGCCAGTCGAGTTCGGAATATTCACAAACGATAGCCACAAGGAAATTAGCGCGATAATTTTCTCAACCGTAGGGATGTTTAGCAAAGCTCTAATAGGCACGAATGTTGATGGCTTTGTGAAGTCCACAAGATACCGAGAAATGGGTGTCGTAGAGTTTATGGTAAAAGAGGGTTTGGACATGATAGGTAAGCATCATGTAGAAATTGAATCCGGTCACGATATATTTTCTCATAGATACTTTAACGGCCATTTAGTCTGTGGTTCAGACGTTACGCTATGCAAGCCCTCGAATCACCGAGAAACTCATCTAGATGGTCTACACCTATACTACAATCCGTTTGCAGAGATACCATTACCTAAAGACTTATTTTTAGCAAAAGAGATAGCTCAGAATGATTTCGACCCTTTAAGTATGTCAATGACATCAAAACATAATGATAAATCATTGGTGTCTCGGCAATTTATTACTTCAATCGATGCGGACGCCGTCTGATTTAAACTGGCACAATTTTCTTCAGGGTTTTAGCCGCGCGGGAGAAGGTGATATCGATCAGCAAGACGTAGAAGGTGGATTAATAACTCAGTTCCGCTTGTAGCTTCCGGCCAAAAGCGGACAG
This sequence comes from Pseudomonas sp. CFBP 13719, assembly GCF_014842095.1. Taxonomy (NCBI): domain Bacteria; kingdom Pseudomonadati; phylum Pseudomonadota; class Gammaproteobacteria; order Pseudomonadales; family Pseudomonadaceae; genus Pseudomonas; species Pseudomonas sp. CFBP 13719. The sequence goes on from NZ_JACYVB010000012.1 coordinate 43,455, forward strand.
TCTGCATAATCAATATTTCCCCTTTTTTTCTTAAGCAAATCCCCCGATCTATCGCGAATCAACCGCGGCTGCCGAGGGGGACTACTGAAGCTATTGCTTACCAATGAAGTGCAACGTGCCCAATTCGGCCGGTCAACGATCCTTGCTGATCTCAGTGAGAAGGCTGGAGAAAATAGACAAGGTTATGAGCGCGACTGTCATGCCAAAATGCTGGCGTTGATATAGTAAGTAGACATCCTACAACTTTTGATTAAAAGTTTATTGGCTTAAATTAATGTACGAGCGTGTCTTCTTCGATCCACAAGGAAAGATAATATGTTAGCAAGTAGTAAGCAATACACAGAAAATATTGAGCTTGCGCCAAGTGACTGGTTGTTCTGGAAGGATGAAGACTTTAATAATTGGAGGCGACAGCATGACTTCCCTAGGATTGTCGCATTCTTGTTTGATAGTTTACCTTATTTTTCCTTATGGCTTTCTGAACAGGTTGGATTGACTGAAGCAGATTTGTTGTTTCACGGCCCATCCAGATTCATAAAATCCTACGGAGAAAATGCAACGTATATCGAACACGACGTGGGAGTCTCAATTTTTAAAGAATTCCCCGCCAATGAAGTTGTAAGATATGAGTTTTTTGGAAAAAACGAATCTGGAAATACAGCTCGCTTTAAGATTTTGAGACAGGTTTTTTTTGTAAGCTATATTGATTGGGCCTATTCTAGGATGGAATGGGCTTTTCCTAACAAGCTAAAAGACATCAGGGGTATCGCTCTGTTCTTTACGCCTTCAGGAAGAACGTCAAAATCCTCAGACTATTTGAACAGTAATTCAAACATACAACTCAACATACCATTATTCATGCCGCGCTTTACCGCGGACTCATTAAAATCAATGCCTTTTGTAAAAGCTCCACCGAGGCTCGAACTGCTCAAGCTTGGTGGAGGCGGAGTAGAAATAGCAGACGGTGTAGTGGGAGAAAAGAATCTCGAATTTACAAACATTGACAACCTGACGCTTATCTCTCCAATCATCACCAGCTTTCAAATCATCGCATTTTCTAAATTGAGAAACTTCAAAGTTGTTGGTTCGATTCACGCGATAACGTTTCATCAATGTTCAGTTGAAATTACCGTAAAAAACGGCGGTTTATCTTCCTGTCAGTTTGAGCATGGCGATCACAAGATTGAGCTGAGCAACTCAAAGCTTGACAGGTCTTCGATAAGGTCGCGGCGACTTGATCTGAAGCTGTCTGCTACCGAGCTTTTAGATTGTCGCTTAGAATACTCTGATATATTTAATTCCTCACCCAATGAAAAGAAAAACTTCCACAAGTCTGCAAAAATGATTTTTTCACACTTAGGGTATCCTGATTTGGCTGGAAAGCATTTTTTGACAGAGAAGAAATCAGACCGAAAACACAGGTGGGAAACTTTCTCAAGTGCTAAGTCTGCCACAGGAATAGGGGGCAGATTATATGCGCTGATTGGTTACTTATGGATGTCTATACAAGAATTATATTGGGGGTATGGGGAGAGACCTTTTAATATAATACTATTTTCAATAGTTATTATTTCTATAACTTCGTCACTCGGTTATTTCAAGCAAGACTCTAGCACCTATAGCGATGCGTTAAGATCGATTACATTTTCCTTTCAGTCTTATACGAATGTCTCGATACTGGAAATAAATCAGGCCAGTGAAGCACTTAATATGATCGGGGCAGCCATGTCATTTTTTGGTTTGATATCAGTAGGCCTGCTGGTGGCTTCGTTGGCATCTAAGGCAAAAAACTATAACTAATGGAATATACAGAAAGAGGACAGATCTAGTGGGCACTTTTCGCTCTTGGCCGACTCCCGCCTGTCGTGGCAGACAGAAATCGGCCAGGAGCGGACGTCGAGCATCTACAAAAGCGGATGCTATCTACTTCCTGCTCGAAGGCATAGGCCAGCGCCTAAGCTGTCGCCCTGATGGAGCTACATGGGCTGGTGCGGCACCTAACCCATACAGTTGTGTGCGGAACCAGTAGCTCACCGATGGCAGTCGTTAGCCTAGTAGTTTGAGTGATAGTTAAAAATTAGCTTTTCGTCTTTTTCGATCGCCAACCCACTAGCCAAAAACAGCGGTCTCAACCGATCTTGAAGCTCTGAGTCGACAAATTTTTCGATAAAATCTAATGGGAAATCACCAAGGGTTATCATTTCTTTTTTATAGAAGGATAGCCAGGATTTTTTCAATGCGCTCAAAACAGTATCTGCGGTGGTTATGGAGAACCGGCGATTGCCAGGGCCTCCAGAAAATTCAAACGTATGCTTGAGGGAATATCCAGTTTCGTCACCTCCACTTTCCTTGCAGCGGGAGCACCTGCATTCACCTTCTGCAAATGCATCTTCTAAATATTTGTTGAATTGCCTGACTGGGGACGGGATGATATCCGCGCGAGTATATTTTTTTATGGTTAAGTTACATAGCAGTAGGGAGGCTTGAATCTTAAGGTCCGGATTTTGAGCGGGCTTCAATAAGAATTCTATATAGTCTTTTCCTTTCGCGTTACCTCCATAGCTTGGGTGCGTGATAAGGGTTTGCAGCGCTTTGTCGCAGGCATCTTTAAAATCTGTTCTAACAAACATTATTACAGAAGCGTGTATGTCATTAGGAGTTGTGTAGCCGCAAACCTGTGATATCGCGTCGAACAGTACCATCGGACCATCCCAGAATTTGCACTCTGAAACTAATAAATTTCCAATTTCCTCTGATCCTTGATGGTGGCTGATTACAATATCGCAATGCCCCAAAAAAGCATGGGTTTCAGCGGTGGCATTGAATCCTTTTTCTCGTAGCTCTGAGACAAGATGAGATCTTAAATTGGTTTCGCTAGCATTCACGTGAAGTTGGGCGTTCTGCTCCCAGTGCTTCACGCGTGTTCGAATGACCTGCATAGGGTCAAGCATACGCAGCGGTTGATAATTTGAAAGGCCTTTAAGTTCATTGATGAATTGCTGCGCTCGCTGTATGTCCGCCCACTGTTGCTCATACTGCCTGAGCATGTATTTGACAGTGTAGTTTGTTGGGTACTTACTATTTGCCTCACCCTCTGCGTGCTTGCGTATATTTTTGTAGTAGTCTTCTTCTGGCGTGGCGGATATCACCTGTGAAATGTATTCATCAAGTAGTACCGAGGAGTTTTTGAGGTCATTGGTGTTCAAACCACCAGCCAAGTAATGAGCACAGCTGCAACCTTCTTCATAAAGTTTTGCAATCTTGAAGTTCATACCTGCATCGAATTGAAATTCATGATGACTTTTAAGATACTTCCACTCTCTTTCGTGCGCCTGAAACCTCACCTCGAGAGTTTGTAGGTCATTCAAAATACTTTCCAGAGTCCTCACGTGATCTCCAATTCAGCGATAGGTCTTTCAGTTAACTTACGAAGCGTATTGTGATGTTTCGATTTTTACACCTGCGGTTTAGTTTTCGATAGAGTTATTGGTGCTCAATCTGAGGGCGACAAATAAATCTATCTGGATTGCTCTTAAATCATTCAGTTGTACTTATATCAATAATGGCCGCTGGCCTTTATCGCGATCAAGGTCGAATCATATACAATTTTCCTAGGGAAGCCAACTCACTACGAGATTTGACTATGGGGGCTATGTTTCGGGTCGCATTTGACCGGCGGTTTCTGGCCGACTTTTTGTCGGTCGTCACAGCTCAGCCTCGGCCGTTCAGATCGCACTAGAGACTGCCGCTATTATTAGCGACAGTCTCAACTGATCTACTCAACTGACTTAGATAGCGCTTTGAATTTTTTTCCCTTTCAGTTGGATGGTCAGGTGAGGGGCACCGGACACGCTACCTTGCAATTCAAGGGTTCCATTTTCGTAGTTGACGTGTCCCTTTGCGTCAAGGGTGTAATTATCAACCCCAAACACATTTGTATTACCATCGCGCCACTTTCTCACAATGAATTGAGATTCAAACGAGCCCGATTCGGTAGGTACTTTCCCTGGATATAAGTAGTGAGGATCACCTCCATTTACTGTGCCATCTTTTACAACCACCAACCCATCACCGTAGTCACCAGTGCTTGCGCGAAAATCAACGTGAAAAATTCCATTTGTCATAACGAAACCTCAATGGTCTAGGATCACTGAGCGTAGTCGTACCCTGAAAAATACTGAGAAGGTATTTTGTAACAGCGTGAATCGTACTTCTTTGCTGGGAGCATCCGACTGACTGCTATTGGCCGACTCTGTTGAAAAAGTCGGTTTGCACGAAATGCTCGAATACTGATGGGTGAAGACACCTGTTTTGCACGTCGTTACGAGAAATCCAAGTCCTGAACCTACTGCGAAAAATTCAGATTTCAATCTGAGGCGCGTATTTTTCTGCGGTGGAATTCGAAGCCGACTTTTTCAACAGAATCGGCCGATTGCTGCCCTTCAGGTGTTTTAATATTGCCTTTCAAGAAGCTTGCTTGGGCCAAGCTTGAGGCGTCTATGGCCGAGGACTTATGAACGCTTTATCAATGCAGCAACGAGTTCGAGGAAAAGATCATTGGCAGTGGTAAAAACGAACACAAAATCACTCTGCCCCCCGGCTCTCGATTGCGGCGACAGGCTGGTCCGTATGACTTAGATACCGGCCGTCCGTGTTACGCCCTCCAGGTAATCGCGCCGGATGAGCAGGCGAGACGCCAGGTCGAGGACAACTCACAGATCATGGGCACTCCTGGCAAGCACTTTTATGTGTGGGATATCAAGAACGGCTCGACTTGGCCTGTTTTCCTGACCCTGACAGTGGATGGAGTGACGGTAGGCAAGGACAACGACTGACAAACTGTTCGAGGAAACCGAATCATGGAGCCCCGTCATACGCTGATAGCTTTGGGTTTGATTATCGCCGCGATAATTGCGGCGAATACTTCAGCCTGCAATCCACCGGCACATACAGCATCCTCGACCCAGCAAGCGAAGCAGATCTGCGATGAAGTTTACGATGACAGCGAGGACGCTAGCGGATACGGCGATTGCGTCAACTCAGCAAAACGAAGTCTCGAAAATACTAATTGACGGAAAAAGGAAACTCCGCATTGAAATATCTCATCGTTTTAAGCGTCACCGTGCTCTTGGCCGGCTGTGGTCAGGAATCCAAGCCAGCAGCTGTACTTCACCTTGCTCCGATCACACCCGGCGCCATTCCCGAAAAGATCGGCGGCTGCGGGGAAGGTTGTAAGAAACTGGACAAGTTTGCTAAGTGGCAACCGCTGCTCGCTCCGCTGGTTGAAATGCACCGCAGGCAGGAGAAGTGCTCCTCAGTTGAGTATGCGATGCCCGATACCGACTCTGACCCAGTGGACCCGAAGTTTTATGTACAGTGCAAAGAAGTGAGAAGCGGCCAGCTTTACAACACCTTCTACACTCGGACACAGATCGAGATGGGCACGCCGGCTACGAGTGATCCGGTTTCCCGTGCGTATGCTGAACCTCGTTGTGCAGTCCAATTGGCTGAGAAACTTCCCGGCGCTACAATTGCCAACCAAGGCTTTTACGAAGCTCCGAACGGCTCAGTACGTCTAACCTATGACTTAAAATTAAATGGCGTCGACAAGAAGGCGGCTTGTCTAGCTAGCCACGAGTCTGTTGAGTTCAACGTCGTCCGGTAGCTCAGTATCAAGGAAAAAATGACTCTCGCAATAAACGTGATTTTTGGCCTATCTCCGCAGCTGCAGGCACTGATTGACCAGGTGAAAGCCGAGGAAATTCGCTTAGTACCCTCAAAGGGACGTGTCATGTAAAGTTGAGCCGTAAGACAAGAATTTTAAGGCCGTTAGAGGCGCTACATGGGTTCTAGAGATATTCCGATGAATTTTTTGAAAGTAATATTGGCTGTCGCTTTTTTTGCTGCTGCTCCCTCATGGGCTGGAGATTTGACTGGACCTCAAAATAATGCAGTCAGATCAGCGAAGCAGTATCTCAGCATGACGGGCTTCTCACGGAATGGGCTTATTCATCAGCTTTCATCTGATGCTGGACAGGGTTTCGACGTTTCTGACGCTACGATAGCAGTGGACAGCATGAATATTGATTGGAACCAGCAGGCGGTTAGGTCTGCGAAGCAGTATCTCAATATGATGGGCTTCTCGTGCAAAGGCCTCATTAAGCAACTCTCCTCGAGTGCTGGAGAAAAATACACTGTGGACCAAGCAACCTACGGGGCAAAACATGCAGATGGTTGCTGAAAAACGGCTTGATGAGTTCGCTCCGGTAATAAAGGAGGGTGTTCGTTACGCATAGACTTGGCTTGAGGGCTCATCATTACCGTTATGGTGGGCGCTGTCTCAGAACCGAAAACGTCATCGTCCAGGTGATCCGCAAGAGGCGTTTGAAGCAGGTTTTTTGCTGCGGTTGCAGCAGACGCTGATCATGCGACGTGAGGCAGTCACCTCCCAATCATCCAGTTTTGATGCCTGAGTCTGTAATTGATATTTGAGATTTGCTTTTCTCGCCAAACCCTCCGATCAAGCGATCTTTGATCGCGCCGATCAGAGGGTTCACTCGCTTTTTCTCTCCGCCGCCGCGCTCCACCCCTCCATGTTCAACTTCATGAACGCCACGCCTGCTTTCACTCGTCAGTAATTGCCCGCGATTTCCATCAAGCGCAGCGCCATTCAATGTGCGCGAATCTTTTCGTTGAGCATGGATGTATGTGTGGCGACAGCGGCGACGCCCGCGACAACCCACGTAGAACGTGGTCTGGAGCATGGCGACAAAATCGGCGACAGTCGCCACTTATTGCACGCGTTGACTATTACGCTTGAGCGCTATTTTGAGTGAGTATAAAAATTGGCGCACGGACCGCTGTCGTTGACAGCACCTGCCCAGGTAGCCAGAACCTTCAAGGCTATGCCACTTACGTGGTGGTTCTCCCGAAGTGCGATTAGCGTCCGGCGGCTCGCACGGTCACTCCCCAAGAGTGACGGATGCATTCTCTACCAATCTGTCTACTGCGGCAGACGATGAACCTACCTCGCTGCGTTGCAGCAACCTCACCTTCCGGCACACTTCGCTGCGCCAGACTACGTCCGTCTCTTTCTCCTGGAAAGAGATGGGCGCACGTACCACTGCTGCAAGCCACGTCGTAAAGGGCATTGCCGCAAATCTCCCCGAAACAATCGGCCTGACAAATCCGGTTCGTCGCCATCCGCAACGACACAGGCACCGGTGCCGCAGCCATGGAGGGGCCGCACCTGACTGACATTCAGGCATGCGCCAGGTGTCGATGTTGTTGCCTTCTCCCACCCAGCATCTCCAGGTGCCGAACTCGTCAGTCGGCGCTGCCTCCATCCGCCCGCATCTCCGGATCCGTTTAAGGAGACCAGATTAATGGGTTCCTGCCCTTGCTCCCGGGCGTAAGGAGCCGTTCGTTCCGCGTCAGTGAACACCTCACAGGGCGCAGGGGCCTTGATCTCTGATAACACTCAACGCCCGTGGCGGGACTATGTAAGGACAACCAGTAATGATCGAGAGAGGGCCCATGCAGCAGTTAGATCCGAAGCTTGAACTACCATGACCATCTCGACTGCTGATTGAGTCGAATCCGGAGGTCAAGCCTTATCCGGTGCAGGCACTGGGTGGGATTCTTGGGCCTGCGGTTGAGCGCATGGCCGAGGTCATCGGCGCGCCCTAAGCACTGGCCGCGCAATCGGTGTTGGCCACCTTGGCGCTGGCCACCCAAGGTCATGCGGGCTTACAGCTCGACGGGAGACATTATCCCCTGTCGCTGTACCTGATCACGGTGGCTGCGTCAGGGGATCGTAAAATAGCGGCAGATTGATTTGCATTGCTGCCGGCACGGCAATGGGAGCGTGAGCAGTGGCAGCGCTATCGCGAACAACTTGCCCGATACCGTGCCGCACAGTGACAGGCGCAGCGTAACAATTCTGCCGATTCCGACCCTACAAACAGCATACCGCTTGAAGCGGAGCCTTCGGCCCCTCGGCTGATCACCACAGACCCGACGATCGAGGCCTTGATCAAGGGGCTCTGCCATGATTTGCCGAGCATGGGGCTGTTCTGTGACGAAGGCGGACAGTTCCTTGGCAGCAGCACCACGAGTCGGGACAACCGTTTAAAAGCGGTCACGACCTTGTCGTCGCATTGGGACGGTAGCCCGATTGATCGCGCTCGCTCCATGGCCGGCGAAAGCCTACGAGCCTATGGCCGACGCCTAAGCCTGCACCTGATGCTGCAACCGTACTTGGCAATGCAGTTACTCAGTGACCCGTTGCTACAAGGACAAGACATTCTAGGGCGCTGCTTGATGACCTGGCCCACCAGTCTAGCCGGGCAACGTAGCTACCAGGCTGTCGACTTGTCTAAACACGCCGCCCTCAAGCGCTATCATTACCGCCTTTCAGCTCTGTTTTATCAGCCTTGGTTACTAGCCGCTGACGGAGCCTTGCAGCTGTCAGAGCTGAGCCTTAGTCCGCTGGCACGTCGTCGCTGGTTTGATTTGCATGATGCTATCGAAGCTCAGCTAGGAGAGTTTGGCGAGCTAGCCAGCGTACGGCCCAGCGGATCAAAGGTCGCCGATAACCTGCTGCGCGTCGCCGGCATCCTCTCAGCTGTGGAGGAGAGCAGAGTCGTGGAGGTCGACCATATCCAACGGGCCTCCGCTTTAGTCGGCTACTACCTCACCTAGATCCCACGTCTGACTAAGCAGGAGCTAGTGTGTCGGGTAAAGGAAGAGGCGGACCGGTTGCTGCGATGGCTACAGGTCAAAGATTGGCCGCGTTTCAGTATCTGTGAATTGAATCGCGTCAGTCCCCAATTTGCCCGTAAGAGCAGTCGCCATCCCGCCAAGCTTCTGGTCGAGTTGCTTGATCACCAGCGGCTGATCACCGACGGCCCCACGTTCGAGGTGCGCCATATTTAACCCTCATGAAGCGCTACGAAATCAACCCGCTCAGCGTCGAAAGGAGCCAGACGCTCGAATAGCAGCCGCTGGTGTCGCTGACATTTATGTATTCACTGAATTCCAGACACAAAAAAAGACGCCCTAAGGCGCCTTCTTCTGCAGATTTGGTGGAGCCGGGGGGATTTGAACCCCCGTCCCATGCGCACTTTGCGCGGGTTGCATCGCGAAGGCTGTCATTTTGCTGTCATTAAGGTCAAATGGTCATACGGCAGGGCCGGCTTTCAATCGCCCATTTCTCCACAGCCTGAAGCTAGTGCTGCCAGGCGTGCTCTCTCTTGCATGATTGAATGCAACACCCGTGGTCTCGCCCTGCAGCAAATGGAATGCCAAAAATGTTTGCGCGAACTGAGAAGCTATTGCTCCGTGGACGCTGTGGAACGGAGCAATAAACTGCGAGCAGATCGGCATCTTGGAAAGCACACCTCCCACTGCTTGAAATCCGGTCTGGCAGCACAACGAAATGAACACTTTTGGGGCGGCGCCCCGTTTCCGGAAAGCTTCATTCAATACTTCCGGCGTCGCCCAACCATCGATGGCGAAATTGAGACCTCTCTTGCTCCCATGCCCTACAAAAATCACGTGGGAGTAGTTCGCGTGGTCTTTGCCCCAGATAGCCTTTAGCTCATTTACTGATCTAATCTTGTAGGCCCTGACTTGGTCGTCGGGGACAAGCAAGCGACAAAACTGCAGAACCGACTTTGCCAGTGGGTCCAACAACGTATCTTCCGTCGCGAGATCACCCAGCGTAACAATCAGTACCCCTATGTTCCTATGGCATAGTGATGATCCAATCCAGTCCGAGATGCTTCCATCGCGCATCTGGATTTTTACTTTTCCGTGCCCAGCCTCTACGACTTTCGTCCTCCAAACCACAGAGGACAAGTCTTCCATGCCATTAAATCTTGATGCTGGGACGAATACATACTCGTCAACTTCTAACTTCCTTGCCATTTCTATCTCCGCCCCCCGTACCGTAAGCGCGAGGCAACCTATTCGTAGCGATTATTCAAAGCCGGTATTATGCAGGTATAAGCTTGAGGCGCCCACAGATCTACCGCTTTCGCGCCAGAGTCATGTCTTTCTGAAGGCATCCAGCGACCGTAGACTCGCGCGATCATCGTCCAGTCGGTATGCCCCATCTGCTGCGCCACCCACATAGGATGCTCGCCGGCGGACAGCATCATCGAGGCGTAGGTGTGTCGGGTTTGGTAAGGGCGGCGGTACCTAACACCTGACCTTTTCATGGCTGGCATCCACATGGTCTTGCGGATCGGTTGATCTCCGGCCCATCGCGCAAGAGTTCGGGAGTTCTGAAACACTTCTTGGTCAGCGAGGAAGGTATGAGCCTTCTGAGCTTTCAGCGCCTCCAGGGCAGGGCGTAGTAGCTTCACGCTCCGTCGACCCGCAGAGGTCTTTGTCATTTCTGCTACACCGCCTGCCGCTTGGGTCATGGCCTTGCTGATAACCACCTCACCACGAATCCAGTCAACGTCTGTCCAGTCGAGGGCCACCAGTTCACTTGTGCGCAGGCCGGTCCACAGCGCGAATTGCACTAGGTTGCGTGTCTGGCCATTGAGAGCACCCAGGACTGCGGCCTGTTCATCCGGGCTGAACGGGTCTACGTCATCGTCTTTCGGCGGCGCCTCCTTGCGGGAATACGTCCAGCCAGCCAGCGGGTTGACCTCGATCAGCTCCTCGTCGCATGCATCATTAAGAGCCGAACGGAGGCAGCTCTGGATGTTGCTCAGCGTCTTATTGCTGACCCTCGACGACGTGCATCCGTATTTGCCCAGCGGCGAAAGGACCATGGCTTTCGCAGGGATCATCGCCAAGAACACGCCCAGCACAGCGAACTGGAAGGCCTACCTCCGTGTGGTGCTGGAGCGCTCAGCTCTGCGGCGCGTGGTACATGCCGCCGAAGTCATCCGCGACAGCGCAAGCGATGACCGCCCTGTGGCGGAGATTATTGCTTTGGCTCAGCAAGCTACTGCCGATCTGCGGGATCTAGACGATGGCGAGCCTGACTATCACTCGGCGGCTGACATCCTGCCGGGCGTGGTGAGCCTGATAGACGCCAAGTACAACGGCAACGCCCCGCGCGGCCTTTCGACTGGCCTGCCGGATCTGGACGAGATTGTGAGAGGGCTGCGCAAGGGCAACATGATCGTGGTGGCCGGCCTCACCGGGTCGGGCAAAACGATCCTCGGCCTGCAGGTCGCACAGCACGTCACCACCCAGCTCGGCGGTGCTGGCCTGGTGTTCTCAATGGAGATGACCAAGGAAGAGCTGATCACGCGCGGTATCGCCTCCATGGGCGCCGTCAATCTCAGTCGACTGGACGAAGGCAGCACCATCCAGGATGACGACTGGCCAAAGATCACCGGTGCCGTGGGCAAGCTGCAGAAGGCCCGGCTTTACGTCAATGATCAGGCCGGGATGACCCTGGCGCGCATCCGCTCAATCGCGCGGCAGTGCCAGAAGCATGAAGGCCTCGACGTCATTGTCGTGGATTACATCACCCTGATCGCCTCAGAGGGTGGTGGGCAGAACCGCACGCTCGAGGTGGGCAAGATCTCGACCGGACTGAAGAACCTGGCGAAGGAACTGCAAGTGCCCGTGATCGTGCTGGCGCAACTGAACCGAGGCCCCACCAATCGCCCCGACAAGAAGCCGCGCCCGAGCGACCTGCGTGATTCCGGCCAGATCGAGCAGGATGCCGACGTGGTGATCCTGGTGCATTGCGACAAGGAAAGCGAGGAAGGCCAGAACGGTGCTACCGAGCTGATCGTGGGCAAATGCCGTCACGCCACGCCGGGGTCCTGCATGGTGCAGGCCCAGGGGCATTACGTGCGCTTCGTGCCGTTCGCTGGCAAGCCGCCCACTGAAGAGCAGGTCGAGATGGGGCGAGTAGTCAGGTTTAGCAGTCGGGAGGGGAGGAAAGATCATGAGTAATTTATCGTCGGTAGTGCAGCGCAAGACCCTCAACGAAGGCGAACGCACGTTCCTCAAGCGCGCCAACCGCTTGCTGTTGGACAAGCCCAATGGCCGCATCGGCTCCGCCGCATTCATGGATCTGGTGGCCGACTGGCACGGGTATCAAGGTCCCTTGAAGTTCGGCGCGTACGCTGAAAGCTGGGTGGCCGACGGCAACGCGAAGAACAAGATCGCCAACGCGCTGCTGCGTGAACTGTTTGGCCTCGACACTGATCCGAACCCGCCCCGGAGGGCTGCATGAAAAAGCGTACCTACATTAACAAACCCCTGGGCGACACCGAGTGGCTGCTCGAGCAGTGGGGGAGCTGGCGCATGGACGGCATGGGCGTGCCTCGGTATGTCTCGCCATCGCACGGGGCTGCTGCGGCCACCTCGGGCATCACCTACACGCTGACCGACGACGCTGCACTCGTCGTCGATGCCGCAGTGGCCAGGCTGATCAAGCCCTACCAGCAGATGGGCGATTTCGTCTGGCTCTACTTCGGGGCCAAGTGGACGGCCATCAGGATTGGTGAACAGAACCGGATGGCTGAGCGTAAGGCGCGGGAGATTATCAAGGCCGGGGTGGCCTGGATTGACTCAGCGCGGGAGCATTTGCGTGAGGCTCCGTAAAAAGTTCTTTCCGGGCGGATAAACACCTGTTTTCATGGCACGGTGTTTAGCTTTCAGCGCGACACGACAGGAAAGCCCAGAGCGCTATACGCCCTCTGGGCTTCTTGTTATTTGCCCTGCTTTGCGCAAACCTCGACCGAAACGTTGCATCCTGAGCCGCTTTTGCAGATTTCTCCGCTACCTGAATGGCAGTACAAACGGATAGCTAAGGCCTCCTGTAGAATGACATTTCCATTCCGCTGTAGCACTTTTGTCTCAGGCTTTTGTATAGACCAGCCTGCGCAGTTGGGCGACTCAGAACCTTTGGCCTTAAGAAAGAATCCTGGTGGAATATCGCCAGCATTCATAACCGGTCTCGCGTCCCCGCCCGCCGCCTGAAAGTCGCCTTGCTGGTAATTGGTGTCTACCACGAATCTTGGGGGAAGGTTCACTTGCGCAAGCTCGGCTGGAACTTTTGCCTCTCTACCGAATTGGCCATTACTTTCTTTCTCCATGGTGCCGATTCGAACGAATCCCTCAGGGCAGTTGGCCAGCGCGATCGAGGGAAGGAGTGCAGCGAGAAGAATCAAGATGCTTCGTTTCATTAGGCGTTCCTTGTGGTTGGCTCCGATATCGGTTGCCACCTACCGCAAAAAACAGGTGTAGAGAAAATATAGACTTGATTTTGAGAAAGCGGTGTCAAATCGAATATGAATTTCACCAAATCCTACCCTGGCTTGTTCAAGCCTATACACGGTATTTACGGTCGTTAATGACACGAAGAACACCGACAATTGAAGCGCCCCAAACATCGTGATTTGCTCCAAGGCGGCCTCAATGGACTGGTGGAAAGACGTCGCGTTATGCAGATGAATGCGCAGGCTGATGCGCGCAGAGCGGAATGCGCTTCGAGGGTGAACCGCCCATTGAGTGCCAAGACGAAGCAACCGGGCCGATCAGCACCCGGCATCTGCACCTATTCCAAGGCTCGCCATTTCGGCGGGCCTTTTTCGCAAATGGAGCACACGATGCAAAGTCATAACTATGTGCCGGGTGTCTCCGGCTGGAAAATGCACAAGGGCGGAAGACTGGAGGTCGGCGGGGTAATACGTGTGGTGCTGTCGGAAGGTGCCCAAGCGCCACAGCCAGATCCCTTCGTCGTCATTGACGGCGTCACTTACATCCCCAAGGCGGAAGTTCGTAATGCCAAGATGGGCGTGACATTGAAGGTGCTTGACGGAAAGTACGTGGCCGCAGGCTTCAACATTGGCGTTGCCGATATTAAATCCGCGCAAATACCCAAGCCCAAATCGGTCGACTTGGTTCTCAAAGAGATGTCGGAGCGCACCGCATCGGATTATGCAATCGCTGCGAGAATCGGCGCGGTGGAGGCTCGGCTGAACAATCCGGCGCATCTGAACGAAATCGTACGGAAAGCGTTGGAGCCGGGTGGACTGATCTACAAAGCCTTTCGCGCCGCGCGCTGATGCAGGCGCCGCCGGCCTATTCACCAACCGCTCCCCGCCCGGGGAGGCATTCGGATTTCAATCATGCCAGAGAAAGACCCTGACCTCTGGGCCCAGGTATGGCTGCACCTTCGCCTGTACCTGGCCAACCCTCTCTGGCAAGGAGCGATCATGGCAACGGTAATTTCTGGGCTTCGGGTGTTGTACGAGGCCAAAGAGACCAGCAAGCGGCGCGTCCTGCTGGAGTCGCTGATTTGTGGCGGGCTGAGCCTGTCCGCGAGCAGCGTCATCGAGTGGATGGAGTGGCCTTCGAGCCTGTCCGTTGCCGCCGGCGGTGCAATCGGCTTTGTCGGTGTGACCGTCATCCGCGAAATGATCGTGAAGTTCCTGGGACGCAAGGCGGAAAGCCTATGAGCCTGCTCAAAAACATTGCCGCTGCACTGATCATCGCTTTGGTGGCTGCACTGCTCATTGCCATCCAGCAGTACCGCGTGATCGCGTTAGAGGGGCAGGTGACGGTGCAGACACGAGCGGCCAAGGATGCAACCGAAGCCAACACCGAAAGCTTGAAGACCATCACGACGCTCCAGGCCGAGGCCAAGCGTAACGCCAACTACATGGCCGATCTGCAGCAGCGCCTCAAGGCCAGCGAAGACAAGGCCCGCCAAGCGAGGAAGGACTTTGAAGACCTCAAGCGTAAGAGCCCGGCTGTTCGCAAGTGGGCTGATCAGCCTTTGCCTGACGGCCTGCGCGGCAAGCCCGCAGCCGGCGGTGGTAAAGACATCAGCGGTAAGGCTGGAAGCGCCGATAATGGTGCCGTGCGAGCGGGTCAGCGATAGCGATGACAACCTGGCGCTGAACGGCGACCTTTGGGCGCTGAAGGATCGCGCGGTCAATCTGCTCGATACCTGTGCCGATCAAGTCGACGCGCAGATCAAGCGCAGCCAGAGCAAATAGCCGATGCCCACCGATCAGGAAGCCACCACAGCGCGGCTGCTCGGCGAAGTGTGGAACGCCTACCTGGCGCTGCCTGTTGAGCACCCGATGGAGCAGACCGAGTTCTGCGCTGCTATCCATCGGTGCCAAGACATGGTGCTGGCCCGGAGCGGACGCCGCGCGCTGAACGCCGATGCAGGCCGCTCCACAAATTCACCACCGCCATTTCGTGGCGCGGAGTAACTCATGAAGCTAGTACTTAAGCGGGTAGAGCCGCGCCTGGCGCTGGTCCAATTCGCCACTTGTGGTAACTGCTGCAATCACGTCCGGCACGGTTGTTGTGGAGAAACCAGTCGGCGATAAGTGGGTTCCTGCGTTCACATTTTCAGAAACTGCCTGTCAGGCCTTATGGCTAGGGCGCGGCTTATTCCGTGTAACTCCGACTGGAAACGCCATCTATGAGATCGACGAGCTATGACCGTCGCGGCAGGCAATGGAATAACTGCTGGAGCAGGCATCAAAGCCTCAATTCCAGGAGTCATTGCCAGCAGCGGCGATCGCCGCGGTCTGCAGCTGATCCAGAACTACAAGTTCGCGGCCGATCTCGCTGGGTGGTCCGCTGACCCCGCCTACGTACGAAAGACCGAAGCAGGCTTCAACGGCGGCAATCCATTTATCGAGTACACCGGCGCATCTGGAAATTTCGACAACTTCACCACGTCGAACGACGCTGCCTCAGGCCTGGCTGTGGAGCCGTCCACGACATACATTGTCAGCGGTACCAGAACCGCCAGCTTCACCGGGAACTACCCTCAGTTGCAGATCAACACCGGCGCAGACGATGGCGCCGGCCATGCTTTCCCCGGCACCACTCTGGCGTCCAGTCGATTCGTGGCGGCTGCAACGGAAACTCGCTGGTCGCTTCAGTTCACTACCGGCGCTAATACCAAAAAGGTCTGGACCCGATTCCAGGGCTTGGGTGGCGTCGGCAGGCTGAGGCTGATGAAGCTAAACCTGACCAAGGATGCCACTGTTCAGCCGTTCCGCGACTACTTCTACAACGGCAACTGATACGGCGTAGGCGGCCAAGCCCCGCTTACATACCAGCGAAAGCAAGGTCCTGAAGATGGTCAAGGCCATTATCGGTCGCTGTTCGCCGAGGGTAGAGAACGACATTGGGGCTTACGTCCGGTCGGTGGGAGTCAAGCCCAGCGGCGAAGTCGACCCAAGCCGAATGGCTACAGTGCGCTTTCGTGGGGATATCATGGCTCAATAGAATGCCAACTACAGCTACTTGGATGTGGTGGTGAGCGAAGGCGTACGGCGGGCGCTTCTATAGCGCCTACTTTCGCCGATTGGGGTACAGCTTAATAATTGATTTATGAGTTTCTTGGTTGACAGTGACGCTCCTGGCGAACGGGCGGAGTGCGTCAAATCCAGCTTGAGTGATGGGTTCATAGCCCCCTGCTTTTTTGGAAATCTGCCCATCTGCGATGAGCTTTGCGAGATCGGGATACTGGGGAGCATTGGCGAGCATCTGACGTATCTTTTCAATTTCATCGGGAGAAAAAGCCATGAACGATTTCCTAGGGTATAGATGGTCTCTAACCACCCTATTGCAGCCGGATTCTATTTGCAAAACATCAGCTTAAATTGGGCGTCGTCACCCCCAGCGTACGCCAGCATGGCATCGGATTATGAGGTGCCAGGTGATGCGTTGCAGGCGCTTGAGTAGGCCGATATATGCGGTCCAGATCCTTGGACGGTTTGCTGCTTGTCGCGCCTACCGTGGCTTGATGCCGAGGAGGCGAGGAGCTCTAAGCTTTCGGCGAGGACTGAGAAGCTTTCTGATTTTTTGCATAAAAAAACCCCAGCACAGGGTCGTGTGGGGTTTTTTCTTCGGCAACCATTAGGCAGCGATGGTTCTGCGCTTCATGGCGACAGCGATGGGACGAAGTACGTTGTCGGCAGCATTAATGATGCGGAGATGCTTGGTAACGTACTCAAGACCGCGTTGAAGCACGAGTACCCCGAATAACTCATCCGCATAGGACTCCGAGATAGACGACACACGGCCCAGATCGACATTTACCATATCGCTATTCTGGAGCAGTGTCTCGATGGTTGCTCGTTCCTGAGCTGCTAATGAGCGGGACGCTAGGTCGGTGCGCTGAAAGGTATACGCTTCCATGATTAGCCTCGTAATGCGTTCATCAATTCGAAAATGTCGTTAGAATCAACGTCTTGGGCAGGATAGCCTCCAACAATGAAGCTGGATTCCTTGATCGCTAAGGAGATAGCGACACCCTGCCAGGGATAAGCAAGCTCGTGGTACGCGATATTGCCATTCTGAAGTGCTAGGTAGTGGCTTCCGGATGCCAGATACAGAAGCCCATCGTACTGCTTGGCAAGGCTAAAAAGCTTTGCGAGTCCCAAACCCTGGTGATGATTCCCGGTATTCTGATAAGTGGCCACTCCCTTAGCAAACGGAGAACTGCCTACGAATCCTTCCGGGACGCTCTGTGCCCAAGGATCGATTTTCGCTGCCAGCTTGCTACTGTTTCCCTTCTGAATGCACCACTCAATGGCAGCGCGATCAGTGTCGACGTCCTTGACTTTAGCTCGCTGTAGCTCATTGCGAAAGCCCATTCCACAGTCTGCTAAAGAAAACTCAATGAGAGGTCCATCTTTCGGACAATTCCGACGCTGAGCCGTCGAAAACCCACTGTCCATACCATGAGACCAAACGTTGTCGTGAAGTTCACCAACGACAGCTAACAGTTCAGCAAAAACCGGACTACGAGCGTAATTTACCGATGAAGAATTGGCCATAGCCCTGAGGCAGCCGTTGATCTGACCGGTTCCTTCATCAACTGCGTCTCTTGATCCCAAATGCGTAAGTGGTGCGTAGGTTGCACCCGCATTTATGCGTTTTTGCTTGTAGTTATCAATACCCCAAACCGCTTTAGACAGGCCGATCGCTCTCAGGTACCCATCGTTGTACTCGTGGTGGCAAGAGAACTGCTCAGAGGCGAGGCCCTGATTCCGTAAAAAAGCCGCCAACACTGCTACATAGCCGGAGCTGTAGTACTGCTTTGGAAGCGCCAAATGCTCGCCATCATGGAGTGCTAAGCGCTCTGGAAGCATGTTGAGTGCAGCAATGAGTCCGGCCAACGGTAACGTCCTGTAAGGGGATAAAAAACTATGAACTGCGCTTGAACAACGCATTTTGCCCGCAGACGCGTGATCAGCCAGGCACCAATCGCTGTGCTGTCATTAAGCTGTCATTCCTGAGCCAAACCAGCCCATTCGGACACAAAAAAAGCACCTGCGATTTTCGCTAAGTGCTTGATTTGCCGTACTTGTTTGGTGGAGCCGGGGGGATTTGAACCCCCGTCCGCCAGTACTCCGCTGTCGGTACTACATGCTTAGCCGTGTCTACTGAGTTAATCCGCAGCCGCCCGACTGGCAGGGTGCATTGGACGAGCTGTGTAAGTTTTAGTCGCTTTGCCCACAGCGTGCTACACGACGATCCTGTTCTGCGTGACGATCACTTTGGGTTTACAGGCATCCCCTGATGATCGCTGGCACCGAAGTAGCCAGAAGAGCGGCTCAGCTACCGTTAGGCAGCGAGAGCTTGGCCCTCGTAGGTTTCGTCATTGGCAACTATAGAAAGTTGCAACAGTTGATTTACGACTTCTGTTACCAAGTCGGCATGCACCTAGAGTTTCGCAACCGGCGTCGAATCCTAATCGGCCCCAGTCCCTGCGGTTAGGCAGGGGAGACGTAGTCTACGTCATTTTGCGGCGTCAGGCCAACCCCATGGTTGGCTTGGCGATCAGCCTTTGCTTTTCTGAGCATCCATCAGGATGTTCATGGCGTCGGTGGAGTGCGAGATGCAGGCTTTTTCGTCCTTGGCAGCGTGGGCGGCCATGGCGGCTTTGTACGCGTCGTCGTATTGGCTCTTGGCTGGGTCGCCGAGCTGCATCGAGGTGGTCTTGGCGTCGTTCAGCTTCTGCATGTTCACTTCGCACAGGTCGTCAGCGGCGAACACAGGGGATGCGGTCAGGGCAGAGGCTACGATCAGGCCGGACAGATAGGTACGCTTCATAAGAATCTCCTTACTCAAGGTGGACTCGGCGCTCCTCGGTAGGATCGGCGTCCGCAGTCAGAAATAGCCCGATTGCTTGCGGGCCTGATGAATGGACTTCGCCCATTTGCAGGGGTTCTGTTGAAAACGTGTGCGGATGTAAATAAATTCAGTTAGCACCAAAAGGGGGCGACATCGCCCCCAGGTTGGGTGTGTTGGACGCATATCGGCCAGGAATCAGTGCACCAGCATGCCGGTGAACCAGTAGGCCTGCGCCAGGGTGATCAAGCCGATGATGGTGGCGAACAACAGGCTGTGCTTGAGCGTGAAACGCAGCAGGTCGGACTCGCGGCCCACCAGGCCGGTGGCGGCGCAGGCGACGGCGATGGACTGCGGCGAGATCATCTTGCCGGTCACGCCGCCGCTGGAGTTGGCGGCCACCATCAGTACATCGCTGACGCCCAGTTGGTGCGCGGTGGTGGCTTGCAGTGAGCCGAACAAGGCGTTGGACGAGGTGTCCGAGCCGGTCAGGAACACGCCCAGCCAGCCCAGGAACGGCGAGAAGAACGGGAACGCGGAGCCAGTGCCTGCCAGGATCAGCGCCATGGTGGAAGACATGCCCGAGAAGTTGGTGACGAAGGCGAACGCCAGCACCATGCCGATGGACAGGATCGGCCAGCGCAGTTCGAACAGGGTTTCACCGAATGTCTTCAATGCGGTCTTGATGTCGATGCGCAGCACCATCATCGAGATGATCGCGGCGAACAGGATCGCTGTACCAGTGGCCGAGATCGGGTCGAACTTGAACACGGCGGGCATTGGCGTTGCGGTGGCGACGATGGGCGCGGTCTTGAGCACCATTTGGTCCAGGTGCGGGATGGCGAAGTTGAACACGAAGTTGTACATGGCGCCGCCCGGCGCGAACATGGCTTTGAATGGCTTCAAAGTCCAGATGGTGACCAGCACGGTCAGGATCAGGAACGGCGACCACGCCTTGAGGATCTCTCCCAGGCTGTAGGGCGTTGGTGTGGAGCCGCCCACCGCCGAGGTTTTGCCCGCAGGTCCGCCACCCATTACCGCAGCACCACCGCTCACGGCCACTTGATCAGTGCTGGCGCTGCGCTTGGGCTGCCATACTTTCAGGAACAAGGTCAGGCAGACGATGCTGGTCAGCGCCGAGGTGATGTCCGGCAGTTCCGGGCCAATGAAGTTGGAGGTCAGGTACTGCACGATGGCGAAGCTCAGGCCTGCAACCAATGCTGCCGGCCAGGTCTCCCGGACGCCGCGCAGGCCGTCCATGATAAACACCAGCCAGAACGGTACGATCAACGACAGCAACGGCAGTTGGCGGCCGGTCATGGCGCCGATTTTGAACGGGTCGATGCCGGTCACCTGGCCGGCCACGATGATCGGGATACCCAATGCGCCGAAAGCGACAGGTGCGGTGTTGGCGATCAGGCATAGGCCTGCCGCGTACAGCGGATTGAAGCCCAGGCCTACCAGCAGGGCGGCAGTGATGGCGACCGGTGCGCCAAAGCCTGCGGCGCCTTCCAGAAACGCGCCGAAGCAGAAGCCGATCAGCAGCACCTGCAGGCGTTGGTCGTCGGTGATCGACAGTACCGAGCTGCGGATGATCTCGAACTGACCGCTCTTGACCGTGAGTTTGTACAGGAACACGGCGGCGACGATGATCCAGGCAATCGGCCACAGCCCGTACATGAAGCCGTAGCCAGCGGCAGCCAGTGCCATGTCGGCCGGCATGCCGTAGGCGAAGATCGCCAGCACGATGGACAGCGCCAGGGTGATGCTGCCGGCGACGTGCCCCTTCATGCGGAATACGGCCAGCGCCAAGAAGAAGAACACGATGGGAATGACAGCTACCAGGGCGGATAGCCCGAGGCTGCCGAGCGGGTTGTATATCTGCTGCCAGGTTTGCATAGACTGAGGCCCCTTGTTTTTTTTGGAAGGCTTGGCGCTACGGCGCTGTATTGCAGGAATTGGTAATACCAATTTACAATAAGTTCCGGTCAGGTTAGGACGCAGCCGTGGGGCTGTCAATTTCCTTGTCTATTACTTTGGTCGAGTGCGGCCAGGGCAATCGTGTGTTGGAGCCACCCATGGGTATTGAGCAAGTCCGTCAGCGGCGTTTGTCCGATGGCATCGTCGAGCGTCTGGAGGCCATGATTCTCGAAGGCACGCTAAGGGCAGGCGAGCGTTTGCCGGCCGAGCGGGCGCTGGCCGAGCAGTTCGGTGTGTCGCGGCCTTCGTTGCGTGAAGCCATCCAGAAACTGGTGGCCAAGGGCATGCTGGTCAGCCGTCAGGGTGGGGGCAATTATGTCTGCCACACGCTTGGCTCAACCTTCAGCGATCCGCTGTTGGCGTTGCTGGAAAGCAATCCGGAAAGCCAGCGTGACCTGCTCGAGTTTCGTCATACCCTGGAAGCGTCGTGCGCCTTCTATGCAGCGCAGCGCGCCACCGAGATTGATCGCGATCGACTGAGGCAGGCCATGGATGTCTTGGAAGACTGTTACCGCCGAGTCGAGGACGCCACGCGGGAAGAGGAGGGTGTGGCCGATGCCAACTTCCATCTGGCCATTGCCGAAGCCAGTCACAACGCGGTGTTGCTGCACACCGTGCGAGGGCTGTTCGACATGCTCAAGCGCAACATGGTGGTGAACATCGGTGGCATGCACCGGCACAGCGGAGAAACCCGAGACAAGTTGATCGCGCAGCATCGCCAGCTGTTTCAGGCCATCGTGAGCGGTCAGGCGGAGCAGGCACGTGAATTGGCCAGCCTGCATATCACTTATGTGCAGGGCGTGCTCGACGAGGCACGGCAGACGGTGCAACGCACCGCTCGCGCGCAGCGCCGCAGCGGCCTGCAGGAATCAGGCCGGTAGACGCGGCAAGGCAGTGCTGCAGGAGGAAGGAATCAGTCTTCCTTGCCCTTGTTGCGCACGGCACGCTGCAGCTCGCGGTTGGAATCGCGCTCGCGCTCGGTATCGCGCTTGTCGTATTCCTTCTTGCCCTTGCCCAGAGCGATTTCACACTTGATCAAGTGCTTGCTCCAGTAGATCGACAAGGCCACGCAGGCATAGCCCTTCTGCTGAACCTGGGCGAACAGCTTTTCCAGCTCGCGGCGGTTGAGCAGCAGTTTGCGGGTGCGCGTCGGGTCGGCGATCACATGGGTGCTGGCCGTGGTCAGGGGGGTGAAGTGGCTACCCATCAGCCAGGCTTCGCCGTCCTTGAGCAGCACGTAGCTGTCCACCAGTTGCGCCTTGCCGGCACGCAGGCTTTTTACTTCCCAACCGGCCAGGACCAAGCCAGCCTCGAAACGGTGTTCGATGAAGTAATCGTGTCGCGCTTTCTTGTTCTGCGCGATGGTCCCTGTAGGGTGTTTCTTTAATTTGGCCATAGGGCGCGCATTATAGGCAGTCGTTGCGCTCTCGGCTACGGTATTGCTATGCGCTTGAGCGCTTGCAATGAATACCGGACAATACCTGATCTTTATGGATAGCCTGCGCTTTGCCGCTGTCGACAAAGAAGCCCCGTGATTTCGTTGGCGTGCCCCCTGTCTGCTGGCATGCCTACCTTATTTTCAAGGCGCCGTTGGCGTCGTTCGGCCGGCGCGGATTCTCGCGTCCGCCGCCCAGCTTTGGAAGTGACGCCCGCATGACTACCCATATTCAACGCTCGGCCCTGCTGCCTTATCCTGCTCAGGCCCTGTATGACCTGGTCAACGACGTGTCCCGCTACCCCGAGTTTCTGCCTTGGTGTTCGTCCACCACCATCCTCGAAGAAACCGACACTCTGATGCGCGCCAACCTGGACATTGCCAAGGGTGGGCTGAGTCAACATTTCGTGACTCGCAATACCTTGGTGCCCGGCAGCTCCATTGAAATGAACCTGGAAGAAGGTCCGTTTAACCAGTTGCACGGAGTGTGGGTGTTCAAGCCGCTGGGCGAGAAGGCCTGCAAGATCAGTCTGGACCTCTCCTTCGACTACGCCGGCCCGATCATTCGCGCCACCTTGGGTCCGCTGTTCAATCAGGCCGCCAACACCTTGGTGGATGCCTTCTGCCAGCGCGCCAAGCAACTGCATGGTTGAGCACCTGATCGACATCGAAGTGGCGTATGCCGCGGTCGATGATCAGGCATTGATCGGGCTGCAAGTGCCTGAGGGCACAACCGTTGCCCAGTCGATCGAGATGTCGGGCATTGTCCAGCGCTTCCCAAATGTAGATTTCAGTCAGTGCCCGGTAGGCATCTTTGCCAAGCTGCTGGATTCGCCCGCCGAGCACGTGCTGCAATCCGGTGACCGCATCGAGCTCTACCGGCCGTTGCTCGCGGACCCGAAAGAGGTGCGACGATTGCGCGCGGCCAAAGCGGCGCAAGGGCGCAAAGCGCGTTGAGATAACTTTCCTCCGCCCATGAAAAAGCCCGGCATGACCGGGCTTTTTTCGTATCGCCTGCTTACTGCGGCGAAACGTCCAGCGGCTGAGGCGCTGGGACGGGAACGGTCTTCACGCCGTCCACGTCGCGCTGGATATCGTCGAGCATCGACCCAGGCTTGGGTGGCTCTTCGGCCTTCTGTGGCTCGCCCTGCTGGGGCGTAGCGTTGGTGTCGGTGTCGCTGCCCAGAATTGCCTGGTCCTTGCTCACGCCCGGCATGAAATCGCCAGAGAGGCCGACCAGTTGGTCGTTGCCGTTGAACATGACGCTCATGCGTTCCTGCTGGCGTTCGCCGCCGCCTGGCTGCAGGCTGTACAGGTAATCCCAGCGATTGGCGTGAAACGTGTCGACCAACAGGGGGTTGCCCATGATAAACCTTACTTGCCGACGGGTCATTCCGGGCCGTAACTGGTCTATCATGTCCTGTGTGACGACATTGCCCTGCTGGATGTCGATTTTGTAAACCCCGGGGAATGAACAACCGGCGAGTGCGAGCAGTCCCACGAAGGTGAGGCTGGTTAGCAAGTGCTTGGTGTTTTGCATCGGTGGGCGACTTCCACTATCTTGGCTGGGACAACGTAAACCCCGATCATACCCGTATTAAGAGATGCTGCGAAGCCGCATCGTTGAGAAAGCTGACCATGGTTGATAATAGCGAACTGCGTAAAGCCGGCCTCAAGGTGACCCTTCCACGGGTCAAGATTCTGCAAATGCTGGAGTCGGCACAGCAACGCCACATGAGCGCCGAGGAAGTCTACAAGGCGCTGATGGAAGCGGGCGAAGATGTGGGTCTGGCCACGGTTTACCGTGTTCTGACCCAATTCGAAGCGGCAGGTCTGGTAGCACGTCACAACTTCGATGGCGGCCATGCCGTGTTCGAATTGGCAGACGGCGAGCACCACGACCACATGGTCGATGTCGACTCGGGTGACGTGATCGAGTTTACCGACCACGAGATCGAGCGCCGCCAGAAGGAAATCGTCAGCGAGCATGGTTACGAGCTGGTGGATCACAACCTGGTGCTGTACGTGCGCAAGCCCAAGTAACTTCAGGAGTGATGCAAAAAGGCGACCCTGGGGTCGCCTTTTTTGTTGGGGTGAATCAGTCAGAGCCTCTTCGCGGGCAGAACCCGCTCCCACAGGAGTAGGGCCACACCTCCTGTGGGAGGGGGGCAGTGCCCCCGAAGAGGCCCGCCCGGCCACCCTCACCCCTTGGCCGTCACCACCATCTTCTTCGCATGTGCCAGCGATTCCTTGGTCAGGTCAATCCCGCCCAGCATCCGCGCCACCTCTTCAACGCGCTCACCTTTGCCCAGGTTCGACACCGCCGTGCGCGTCTCGTCACTGCCGCGCACCTTGTGCACGAACAGGTGATGGTGCCCCTGCGCCGCCACCTGCGGCAGGTGGGTCACGGTCAGCACTTGCCCGCGCTCACCCAAGCGCCGCAGCAACTGCCCGACGATCTCGGCTGTCGGCCCACCGATGCCCACGTCCACTTCGTCGAACACCAGCGTCGGAACCCGCGAGGTTTGCGCCGTGATCACCTGAATTGCCAGGCTGATCCGCGACAGCTCGCCACCCGAAGCCACCTTGGCCAAGGGTTTCATCGGCTGGCCAGGGTTGGCGCTGACCAACAGCTCGACCTGCTCCAGGCCATTGGGGTGCAAGTCCTCGTGGGCATTGGCGCGCAGCTCGATGGTGAATCGTCCGCCGGGCATGCCCAGGCGCTGGATTTCCACCTCCACTGCGGCGGCCAGTTGCGCGGCGGCGTGGGTGCGCAGTCCGGTCAGCTCACCGGCTTTTTCCTGGTAGTGGCGTGCATAGGCCGCCAGCTCTTCACCCAGTTGCTCGATTGACTCGTCGCTGGCGTTCAACCCTTCCAGCTCTTCGAGCAAGCGGTGTTGTAGCGCCACCACTTCGGTCGGGTGAACGCGGTGTTTGCGCGCCAGGGTATAGATGGTGTCGAGGCGCTCCTCGATATGCTGCAAGCGCGCCGGATCGGCCTCGAAATGATCAAGGAAGCGATTGAGTTCGCCCACGGCTTCTTCGACCTGGATCTGCGCCGTTGCCAGCATCGAGGCCGCTTCGCCCAACGCGTTCGGAGCATTGCTGACGCCGCCCAGGCGATTCAGGCTGGCGGTCAGCGCGCTGAGCACGTTGCCCGAATCGTTTTCACTGCAATGGTCGATGACCTGGCGGCAAATGCCGAACAGGGCTTCGGCGTTGGTCAGGTTCTTGTGTTCCTGTTCCAGCTGCTCCAGCTCGTTCTCGCCCAGCCCGAGGTTCTCCAGCTCTTCCAGCTGGTAGCTGAGCAACTGGTGACGTGCGCGCTGTTCGTCACCGGAGTCCGACAGGCGCTCGAGTTCCTGGCGGGTCTGGCGCCATTTCTGCGCAGCCAGGTGCACCTGCCGGGCCAGGTCGCTGGCACCGGCGTATTCATCCAGCAGGCGGCGATGGGTATCGGTCTTGAGCAGCGACTGATGCTCGTGCTGGCTATGGATATCGATCAGCAGCTCACCCAGCGACTTGAGGTCGCCGAGCGGGCAGGGGGTGCCGTTGATATAGCCGCGCGAACCGCCCTTGGCCGTGATCACCCGGCGCAGGATGCAGGGGCCGTCGGTTTCCAGGTCGCGCTCGGCAAGCCACGTGCTGGCCTCGGGGATATCGACCAGATCGAAAGTGGCAAGGATGTCGGCCTTGTCTGCTCCGGGCCGGACCACGCCACTGTCGGCGCGGTCGCCCAGGGCCAAGCCCAGCGCATCGAGCATGATCGATTTGCCGGCGCCGGTTTCGCCCGTGATCACGCTCATCCCGCGCTCGAGTTCGAGGTCGAGATGTTCGACGATGGCATAGTTGTGTACGGACAGGTGCACCAGCATAAGACCGCCCCCAGGCATGAATGTCTGGTTATTTATACAGTGTTTTATACAGGGCTGACAATATTGGTCCTTAGCTCGTTTTCGCCTGATGCCTGGGTTTTTTATCGCTTCGTTCGAAAGTCCGCACTCAGCCGCTGGTCGTCAGCCCTTGAAGAGCGAATTTGCGACCCCATATACCGGTCAGAAGCGCGAGTCGACCTCGCGGACGTTATCGAGAGGAGAGAACCAATGGCTGATGAACAGAATCTGGACGATCAGAATCTAGACGCTAATCAGGCTGCCAGCGCTGGCGCCGAAGACCTCACCGCACGCGTGCAGCTGCTCGAAGAGCAGCTCGCCACTGCTCAGGACCAGTCGCTACGTGTAGCAGCCGACCTGCAGAATGTTCGCCGTCGTGCCGATCAGGACGTGGAAAAGGCGCACAAGTTCGCCCTCGAGAAGTTCGCCGGCGACCTGCTGCCCGTGCTCGACAGCCTCGAGCGCGGTATCGAGCTGTCCAGCGCCGACGACGAAAGCATTCGTCCGATGCGCGAAGGCATGGAGCTGACCCTGAAAATGTTTCAGGACACCCTCAAGCGCTACAACCTGGAAGCCATCGACCCGCACGGCCAGCCATTCAACGCCGAGCATCACCAGGCCATGGCGATGCAGGAAAGCGCGGATGTCGAGCCCAACAGTGTCTTGAAGGTTTTCCAGAAGGGCTATCAGCTCAATGGACGCCTGCTGCGCCCGGCCATGGTCGTGGTCAGCAAGGCCGCCGCACCGGTTTCGCCTTCGATCGACGAGCAGGCTTGAAATCGGCCAAGTGGCCCCCATCTTAGTGTCAAGCGTTTAAGTGCTACCGCAGACAGCCACCACTGCTGCGGCAACCAAATCCAAAATTTTCGGGCCTTAGTGCCAGGAGAAGAAACATGGGCAAGATTATCGGTATCGACCTGGGGACAACCAACTCCTGCGTCTCCATTCTGGAAAACGGCAAGGCCAAGGTCATCGAGAACGCCGAAGGCGCTCGGACCACACCTTCGATCATCGCTTACGCCAACGACGGCGAAATTCTCGTCGGTCAGTCGGCCAAGCGTCAGGCCGTCACCAACCCGCATAACACGCTGTATGCAGTGAAGCGCCTGATCGGCCGTCGTTTCGCCGAAGACGTCGTGCAGAAAGACATTCAGATGGTCCCGTACAAAATTGTCGAAGCCGACAACAAGGACGCCTGGGTCGAAGTCAACGGCCAGAAAATGGCACCGCCGCAGATCTCGGCTGAAATCTTGAAAAAGATGAAGAAGACCGCCGAAGACTACCTCGGCGAAGCAGTCACCGAAGCGGTCATCACCGTGCCGGCCTACTTCAACGACAGCCAGCGTCAGGCCACCAAGGACGCCGGCCGTATTGCCGGTCTGGACGTCAAGCGCATCATCAACGAGCCGACTGCCGCTGCACTGGCATACGGCATGGACAAAGCCAAGGGCGACCACACCGTCATCGTTTATGACCTGGGTGGCGGTACCTTCGACGTGTCCGTGATCGAAATCGCCGAAGTCGATGGCGAGCACCAGTTCGAAGTGTTGGCCACCAACGGCGACACCTTCCTGGGCGGCGAAGACTTCGACATCCGCTTGATCGACTACCTCGTAGACGAATTCAAGAAAGAAAGCGGCATGAACCTCAAGGGTGACCCGCTGGCCATGCAGCGCCTGAAAGAAGCCGCTGAGAAAGCCAAGATCGAGCTGTCCTCGAGCCAGTCGACCGACGTCAACCTGCCGTACATCACTGCAGATGCGACCGGTCCGAAGCACTTGAACGTGAAGATCTCCCGCGCCAAGCTGGAATCGCTGGTCGAAGACCTGGTTCAGCGCACCATCGAGCCTTGCCGCATCGCCATGAAAGACGCCGGTATCGACGTCGGCGCGATCAACGACGTGATCCTGGTCGGCGGTCAGACCCGCATGCCGCTGGTCCAGAAGCTGGTCACCGACTTCTTCGGCAAAGAAGCCCGCAAGGACGTCAACCCTGACGAAGCCGTCGCCATGGGTGCTGCCATCCAGGGCGCCGTACTGGCCGGTGACGTGAAAGACGTGCTGCTGCTCGACGTCAGCCCGCTGACCCTGGGTATCGAAACCATGGGTGGCGTGATGACTGCGCTGATCGAGAAGAACACCACGATTCCTACCAAGAAATCGCAGGTATTCTCGACGGCCGACGACAACCAGGGCGCTGTGACCATTCACGTCCTGCAGGGCGAGCGCAAGCAAGCCGCGCAGAACAAGTCGCTGGGCAAGTTCGACCTGGCCGAGATCCCGCCAGCGCCACGTGGCGTGCCGCAGATCGAAGTGACCTTCGACATCGACGCCAACGGCATCCTGCATGTCGGCGCGAAGGACAAGGCTACCGGCAAGACCCAGTCGATCGTGATCAAGGCCAACTCCGGTCTGTCCGAGGACGAGATTCAGCAGATGGTGCGTGACGCTGAAGTCAACGCCGAAGAAGACCGCAAGTTCGAAGAGCTGGCCGCTGCCCGCAACCAGGGTGATGCACTGGTGCACTCGACGCGCAAGATGGTCGCCGACGCAGGTGACAAGGTCACTGCCGACGAGAAGACCGCCATCGAAGCGGCCGTCGTGGCGCTGGAAGCTGCGGTCAAGGGCGACGACAAGGCGGCCATCGATGCCAAGGTCGAAGAGCTGTCCAAGGTCTCCGCTCCAGTGGCGCAGAAGATGTACGCCGACCAGGCCGAGAAGCCTGAAGGTGCTGCTGCCCAGCCAGCGGAAGAAGCCGGCAAGCACGACGACGTTGTCGATGCCGAGTTCGAAGAAGTCAAAGACAACAAGTAAACACTTGTTGGTCGGCCGGTTGACTGTGCTTGCACGGTGACTGGTAGGATGTCGCCGCGCGGGGGCTTGCTCCCGCGTTGGCGTGTCTGGAATACACGAATTTTAACAACATGCGACAGCGATCGGATGTTGGCGGCGCGGTCAGCGGCGCCCCTGCGTGCTGGCTCCCAAAAGAGTAAAAAGACTTATGGCAAAGCGTGACTATTACGAGGTTCTGGGGGTGGAGCGCGGCTCCAGCGAAGCAGATCTGAAGAAGGCCTATCGCCGCCTCGCGATGAAGCATCACCCGGATCGCAACCCCGACAGCAAGGAGTCGGAAGAAGCCTTCAAAGAGGCCAACGAGGCCTATGAAGTGCTGTCCGATGCAAGCAAGCGCGCGGCGTACGACCAGTATGGTCATGCCGGCGTAGACCCGAGCATGGGGGGCGGTGGCCAGGGTTTCGGCGGCCAGAATTTCTCCGATATCTTCGGCGATGTGTTCAGCGATTTCTTCGGTGGCGGTCGCGGCGGCAATGGCCGCGGTGGCGCCCAGCGTGGCAGCGACCTGCGCTACACCCTCGAACTGAACCTGGAAGAAGCTGTGCGCGGCACCACGGTCAGCATCCGTGTGCCGACGCTGGTCAACTGCAAGCCCTGCGATGGCAGTGGCGCGAAGAAAGGCTCGGCGCCGATCACCTGCCCGACCTGTGGCGGTATCGGCCAGGTGCGCATGCAGCAGGGCTTCTTCTCGGTGCAGCAGACCTGCCCGCGCTGCCATGGCCAGGGCAAGATCATCTCTGACCCGTGCGACTCGTGCCATGGCGAAGGCCGTGTCGAAGAGTACAAGACCCTGTCGGTCAAGGTGCCTTCGGGCGTCGACACCGGTGATCGCATTCGCCTGTCGGGTGAAGGCGAGGCGGGCATGCAGGGTGGCCCGACCGGCGACCTCTACGTGGTGATCAACGTGCGCGAGCACGCGATCTTCCAGCGCGACGGCAAGCACCTGTATTGCGAAGTGCCGATCAGCTTCACCGATGCGGCATTGGGCGGCGAGCTGGAAGTGCCGACCCTCGACGGTCGGGTCAAGCTGAAGATTCCGGAAGGCACCCAGACCGGCAAGCAGTTCCGCCTGCGTGGCAAAGGCGTTGCGCCCGTGCGCGGCGGCGGTGCCGGCGACCTGATGTGCCGGGTGGCGGTAGAAACGCCGGTCAACCTCGACCGTCGTCAGCGTGAGTTGCTGGAAGAATTCCGCACTTCGCTTGAGGGCAACGAATCCCATTCGCCGAAGGCCAATGGTTGGTTCGAGGGTGTGAAGCGTTTCTTCGGCGACCTGTAAGGCATAAGGATTCGAGCATGCGACGTATAGCTGTGATGGGCGCCGCCGGGCGCATGGGCAAGACCTTGATCGAAGCGGTCCAACTGGCGCCCGGCGCCGGTTTGACGGCGGCGGTCGATCGGCCGGACAGCACGTTGGTGGGCGCCGATGCCGGCGAGCTGGCTGCGCTGGGGCGGATCGGCGTACCGCTGTCGGGCGACGTGGCCAAGGTGGCGGAGGAGTTCGATGTGTTGATCGACTTCACCCATCCGACGGTAACGCTGAAGAACCTGGCGTTCTGCCGCAAGGCGGGCAAGGCCATGGTCATCGGCACCACCGGTTTCAGTGCCGAAGAAAAGGCGTTGCTGGCCGAGGCGGGCAAGGATATCCCCATCGTCTTCGCCGCCAACTTCAGTGTCGGCGTCAATCTGTGCCTGAAGTTGCTCGACACCGCTGCGCGCGTGTTGGGCGACGACGTCGATATCGAGATCATGGAAGCCCATCACCGGCACAAGGTCGATGCCCCATCGGGCACGGCCGTGCGCATGGGCGAAGTGATTGCCAGCGCGTTGGGTCGCGATCTGAAAAAGGTGGCGGTGTATGGTCGAGAAGGCCAGACCGGCGCGCGCGAGCGCCAGACCATTGGTTTCGCCACTGTGCGTGCTGGCGACGTGGTGGGTGACCACACCGTGCTGTTCGCCGCTGACGGCGAGCGCGTCGAGATCACCCACAAGGCGTCCAGCCGCATGACGTTCGCCAAGGGAGCGGTACGCGCCGCCCTCTGGCTCGACGGCCGCGCCCCAGGCTTCTACGACATGCAGGACGTGCTGGACCTGCATTGATCCAGCTGCGCCAGGCTCGCTCCTCCCGTAGGAGCGGTCATCGGCTGCGAACCAGACGCCGCGGTCTTGCTGACACACCGCGGTGCCTCTTCGCGGCCGATGACCGCTCCTACAAGGGGGAGGCGGCCCAAAGTCGCATTCCCTCAAGTCTGCACCGCATTCGCGGTAGACCAAAACCCCTCTTTTCTGTAAGCTACAGCTTTAGTGTGTCCACTAAAAGCGCGCAGATAATTCGATGAAAAGAAGCGGGGTGACGTATCCATACGGCATTCCGCTTTTTTACAACCTGCGATCGCCCTTTCAGGCTTTATTTACGGGAGGTCTTCTTGACTAAGCCAGCCATACTCGCCCTTGCCGATGGCAGCATCTTTCGCGGCGAAGCCATTGGAGCCGACGGGCAAACCGTTGGAGAGGTGGTGTTCAACACCGCCATGACCGGCTATCAGGAAATCCTTACCGATCCTTCCTATGCCCAGCAAATCGTCACCCTGACCTACCCCCACATCGGCAACACTGGCACCACCCCGAAAGATGCCGAGTCCGATCGCGTCTGGGCCGCAGGCCTGGTGATCCGCGACCTGCCATTGGTGGCCAGCAACTGGCGTAACACCATGGCCCTGGACGACTACCTGAAAGCCAACAACGTGGTTGCCATCGCCGGCATCGACACCCGCCGCCTGACCCGCATCCTGCGAGAGAAAGGCGCGCAGAACGGCTGCATCATGGCCGGTGACGACATCAGCGAAGAGGCCGCCATTGCCGCCGCGCGCGCCTTCCCCGGCCTCAAGGGCATGGACCTGGCCAAGGAAGTCAGCACCAAGGACACCTACCAGTGGCGCTCCAGTGTCTGGGAGCTGAAATCCGACAGCCACCCCGATGTGCCCAACAGCGAGCTGCCTTACCATGTGGTCGCCTACGACTACGGCGTCAAGGTCAACATCCTGCGCATGCTGGTCGAGCGCGGCTGCCACCTCACCGTGGTACCTGCGCAAACCCCGGCCGCCGACGTGCTGGCGCTCAACCCCGATGGCGTCTTCCTGTCCAACGGCCCTGGCGATCCAGAGCCCTGCGACTACGCTATCCAGGCGATCAAGGAAGTGCTGCAGACCGAGATTCCGGTCTTCGGCATCTGCCTGGGCCACCAGTTGCTGGCCCTGGCCGCCGGCGCCAAGACCGTCAAGATGGGTCATGGTCACCACGGTGCCAACCACCCGGTGCAGGATGTCGACAGCGGCGTGGTGATGATCACCAGCCAGAACCACGGTTTCGCAGTAGATGAAGCGACGTTGCCGAGCAATGTCCGCGCGATCCACAAATCGCTGTTCGATGGCACCCTGCAAGGTATCGAGCTGACCGACAAGGCCGCGTTCAGCTTCCAGGGTCACCCTGAAGCCAGCCCCGGTCCGAACGACGTCTCGCCGCTGTTCGACCGCTTCATCGAATCGATGGCCAAGCGCCGCTGATCACTGTCGGACCCGTGTGTAACGCGCGCCCCGGCTGGCCCCGTCGAAGACGGACAGGCCGCCAGGGCGCCGCCCAATAAAGTTCAGGCGGGCAGCCGGCTGAACTGCGCAATTGAGTGAGAACCATGCCAAAACGTACAGACTTGAAAAGCATCCTGATTCTTGGCGCCGGCCCGATCGTCATCGGCCAGGCCTGCGAATTCGACTACTCCGGCGCCCAGGCCTGCAAGGCCCTGCGCGAAGAGGGTTACCGCGTCATTCTGGTCAACTCCAACCCGGCCACCATCATGACCGACCCGGACATGGCCGACGCCACCTACATCGAACCGATCAAGTGGCAGACCGTGGCCAAGATCATCGAGAAAGAGCGTCCGGACGCCGTGTTGCCGACCATGGGTGGCCAGACTGCCCTGAACTGCGCCCTGGACCTGGAGCGCGAAGGCGTTCTGGCCAAGTTCGGCGTGGAAATGATCGGTGCCAATGCCGACACCATCGACAAGGCCGAAGACCGTTCGCGCTTCGACAAGGCGATGAAGTCCATCGGCCTGGCCTGTCCACGCTCGGGCATCGCCCACAGCATGGAAGAAGCCAACGCCGTGCTGGAGAAGCTCGGCTTCCCGTGCATCATTCGTCCATCGTTCACCATGGGCGGTACCGGCGGCGGTATCGCCTACAACCGTGAAGAGTTCGAAGAGATCTGCGCCCGTGGTCTGGACCTGTCGCCAACCAAGGAACTGCTGATCGACGAATCGCTGATCGGTTGGAAAGAGTACGAGATGGAAGTGGTCCGCGACAAAAAGGACAACTGCATCATCGTCTGTTCCATCGAGAACTTCGACCCGATGGGCGTGCACACCGGTGACTCGATCACCGTCGCACCGGCGCAGACCCTCACCGACAAGGAATACCAGATCCTGCGCAACGCCTCGCTGGCAGTGCTGCGCGAAATCGGCGTGGAAACCGGCGGTTCCAACGTGCAGTTCGGTATCTGCCCGGACACCGGCCGCATGGTCGTGATCGAGATGAACCCGCGCGTGTCGCGTTCCTCGGCATTGGCTTCCAAGGCCACCGGCTTCCCGATCGCCAAGGTCGCGGCCAAGCTGGCCGTCGGCTACACCCTCGACGAACTGCAGAACGACATCACCGGCGGCAAGACCCCGGCGTCGTTCGAGCCGTCGATCGACTACGTCGTCACCAAGCTGCCACGCTTCGCCTTCGAGAAATTCCCGAAAGCCGACGCGCGCCTGACCACCCAGATGAAATCCGTGGGTGAAGTCATGGCCATCGGCCGGACTTTCCAGGAATCGCTGCAGAAAGCCCTGCGCGGCCTGGAAGTGGGCGTCAGTGGCCTGGACCCTAAAGTCGACCTGAGCAGCCCCGAAGCCAACGGCATCCTCAAGCGTGAACTGACCGTGCCGGGCGCCGAGCGCATCTGGTACGTTGCCGACGCCATGCGCGCCGGCATGAGCGTGGACGACATCTTCGCCCTGACCATGATCGACCGTTGGTTCCTGGTGCAGATGGAAGACCTGATCAAGGAAGAAGAGAAGGTCAAGACCCTGGGTCTGGCCGATATCGACAAGGCCTTGATGTTCCGCCTCAAGCGCAAGGGTTTCTCCGACCAGCGTCTGGCCAAGCTGCTGGGCATCACGGACAAGAATCTGCGTCGTCACCGTCACAAGCTGGACGTGTTCCCGGTCTACAAGCGCGTCGACACCTGCGCCGCCGAGTTCGCCACCGACACCGCCTACCTGTACTCCACGTACGAGGAAGAGTGCGAGGCCAACCCGACCGACCGCGACAAGATCATGATCCTGGGCGGTGGCCCGAACCGTATCGGCCAAGGCATCGAGTTCGACTACTGCTGCGTTCACGCGGCCCTGGCCCTGCGCGCCGACGGGTACGAGACCATCATGGTCAACTGCAACCCGGAAACCGTGTCCACCGACTACGACACCTCTGACCGCCTGTACTTCGAGCCATTGACGCTCGAAGACGTGCTGGAAATCGTGCGCGTCGAGAAGCCCAAGGGCGTCATCGTCCAGTACGGCGGCCAGACCCCGCTGAAACTGGCCCGCGCCCTGGAAGAAGCCGGCGTGCCGATCATCGGCACCAGCCCTGATTCCATCGACCGCGCCGAAGACCGCGAGCGCTTCCAGCAGATGGTCCAGCGCCTGAACCTGCTGCAGCCACCGAACGCGACCGTGCGCAGCGAAGAAGAAGCCATTCGCGCTGCTGGCGTGATCGGTTATCCGCTGGTCGTGCGCCCGTCGTACGTGCTCGGCGGCCGCGCCATGGAGATCGTCTACGAACTCGACGAGCTCAAGCGCTACCTGCGTGAAGCCGTACAGGTTTCCAACGACAGCCCGGTGCTGCTCGACCACTTCCTCAACTGCGCCATCGAGATGGACGTGGATGCGGTGTGCGACGGCACCGACGTGGTCATCGGCGCGATCATGCAGCACATCGAGCAGGCCGGTGTTCACTCCGGTGACTCGGCGTGCTCGCTGCCACCGTACTCGCTGCCGGCCCACGTGCAGGACGAAGTGCGCGAGCAGGTCAAGAAGATGGCCCTGGAGCTGGGTGTCATCGGCTTGATGAACGTGCAACTGGCCCTGCAGGGCGACAAGATCTACGTGATCGAAGTCAACCCGCGTGCCTCGCGTACCGTGCCGTTCGTGTCCAAGTGCATCGGCACTTCGCTGGCGATGATTGCCGCACGCGTCATGGCCGGCAAGACCCTGAAGGAAATCGGCTTCACCAAGGAAATCATTCCCAACTTCTACAGCGTCAAGGAAGCGGTGTTCCCGTTCGCCAAGTTCCCTGGCGTCGACCCGATCCTTGGCCCGGAAATGAAATCCACGGGTGAAGTGATGGGTGTCGGTGACACCTTCGGCGAAGCCTTCGCCAAAGCGCAGATGGGCGCCAGCGAAGTGCTGCCGACCGGCGGTACGGCCTTCATCAGCGTGCGTGACGACGACAAGCCGCTGGTGGCTGGCGTGGCCCGCGACCTGATCGCATTGGGCTTCGAAGTGGTTGCCACCGCAGGCACCGCACGCGTCATCGAAGCCGCCGGTTTGAAGGTACGTCGCGTCAACAAGGTGACCGAAGGTCGTCCGCACGTGGTCGACATGATCAAGAACGACGAAGTCACCTTGATCATCAACACCACCGAAGGCCGTCAGTCGATCGCCGATTCTTACTCGATCCGTCGCAACGCCTTGCAGCACAAGATCTACT
Organism: Pseudomonas sp. CFBP 13719; assembly: GCF_014842095.1. Classification (NCBI taxonomy): domain Bacteria; kingdom Pseudomonadati; phylum Pseudomonadota; class Gammaproteobacteria; order Pseudomonadales; family Pseudomonadaceae; genus Pseudomonas; species Pseudomonas sp. CFBP 13719. Next base: position 79,510 of record NZ_JACYVB010000012.1, read on the forward strand.
GCACCACGACCATTGCCGCTGGCGAAGCGATCTGTGAAGCGCTCAAGTTCGGTCCTGAAAAGACCGTGCGCCGTTTGCAGGATCTCCACGCAGGACTCAACGCATGATCAAGTACCCAATGACCGTCCAGGGCCATCGTGCCCTGGAGGAAGAACACGAAAAACTCAGCAAGGTCGAGCGTCCGCGCCTGAGCCAGGCCATCGGTGAGGCGCGCGAGTTGGGCGACCTCAAGGAAAACGCCGAATACCATGCGGCCCGCGAGGAGCAGGGCATGGTCGAGGCGCGTATCCGTGACATCGAGGGGCGCTTGCAGAACGCCGTGGTGATCGACGTCACCACGATTCCGAAAACCGGCAAGGTGATTTTCGGCACGACCGTGGAAATCGCCAATGTCGAAACCGACGAACGCGTGAAGTACAAGATCGTTGGTGAGGACGAAGCCGATATCAAGGGCGGCAAGCTGTCCCATGGCTCGCCCATCGCGCGTGCCCTCATCGCCAAGGAAGAAGGCGACGTGGTCACGGTGAAAACCCCCGGCGGTGTGATCGAGTACGAGATCGTCGAAGTCGCCCACGTTTGATCGGCTACCGTGGCGGCGCGTGAGTGCCGTCATCCGGGCGCTATGGTACTACCGGTATTGGGCGTTACCGGCCTGATGCCGGTAGAGAAGCCGGTGCCCTCGAGGGTGCGCATGGCGCGACCTCGAGGATCGGCACGCGCATCAGCGAAAGCGATGCACGTTCGACAGTTGCTTGTTCACTTGCGGATTCTTGCGGTAAACCAGGGCCATCTTGCCGATGACCTGAACCAGATCGGCACGGCCGACCTTGCACAGCTCGGCAACGGCTTGCAGGCGCTGTTCGCGGTCGAGGATGTTGAGTTTGATCTTGATCAGCTCGTGATCGCTCAAGGCGCGTTCGAATTCTGCTAAAACACCTTCAGTCAAACCATTGTCGGCAACCATCAAAACCGGCTTCAGATGGTGACCAATCGATTTGTACTGTTTCTTCTGCTCTTGAGTGAGCGGCATAATCTGACCCTTCATCTGATCTTGTAAAAAGCGGCGGCCAGTTTACCCGAGCGCCCTCGGCTCCGCCCAGTTAATCACGACCCGTTATTCGAGGTGCCCCGTGGCCCGTTCCAAGACAAGCCTCAATTGGCTGAAAGAACACTTCAACGATCCCTACGTCAAGATGGCGCAGAAAGACGGGTATCGTTCGCGTGCAAGCTACAAGCTGCTGGAAATACAGGAGCGCGACCGCCTGATCCGCCCCGGCATGAGTGTCATCGACCTGGGCGCAGCGCCTGGCGGATGGTCCCAGGTGACCAGTCGTCTGATTGGTGGCCAGGGTCGACTCATTGCGTCCGATATCCTGGAAATGGACAGCATCCCAGATGTCACCTTCATCCAGGGCGACTTCACCGAGGATGCAGTGCTGGCGCAGATCCTCGAAGCTGTCGGTAATTCGCAGGTCGACCTTGTGATTTCCGATATGGCCCCCAATATGAGTGGACTGGCCGCAGTCGACATGCCGCGTGCAATGTTCCTCTGCGAGCTGGCGCTCGACCTGGCCAGCCGGGTGCTGCGTCCGGGCGGGGATTTCCTGATCAAGGTCTTCCAGGGTGAAGGTTTCGACGTGTATCACAAGACCGTTCGGCAGATGTTCGAGAAGGTCCAGATGCGCAAGCCTTCCTCGTCCCGTGACCGTTCGCGCGAGCAGTACCTGCTGGGCCGTGGTTTCAAGGGTGCGGAAAAGCCGGACCATGAGGTCTGAGGCTGTCGATAGCTTTTATTAAATGGCGCGGCATGCTGAGCATAAACGAAGATTACGCAGTCAAAGTTTCACAAAAGGTTACAGACGCCGCCTGCGGAGCCGTAGGCAATGTAGTAAGTTTGGCCGGTGAACATCATGCGAAGCACGCCTGCGCGGGTTGCGGGTAGCAGGCTTCAGAGGGTAGCGAATTGAACGATATGGCAAAGAATCTGATCCTGTGGTTGATCATCGCCGCCGTCCTGGTGACGGTCATGAACAACTTCTCCAGCCCCAATGAGCCGCAGACCCTCAACTATTCCGACTTCATCCAGCAGGTGAAGGACGGCAAGGTCGAGCGCGTTGCCGTGGATGGCTATGTCATTACCGGCAAGCGTACCGATGGCGATGCCTTCAAGACCATCCGGCCTGCCATACAGGACAACGGCCTGATCGGCGACCTGGTGGACAACAAGGTCGTGGTCGAGGGCAAGCAGCCTGAACAGCAAAGCATCTGGACCCAGCTACTGGTAGCCAGCTTCCCGATCCTGGTGATCATCGCGGTGTTCATGTTCTTCATGCGCCAGATGCAAGGCGGGGCGGGTGGCAAGGGCGGCCCGATGAGCTTCGGCAAGAGCAAGGCGCGCCTGCTCTCCGAAGATCAGGTCAAGACCACCCTGGCCGACGTGGCCGGTTGCGACGAAGCGAAGGAGGAAGTCGGCGAACTCGTCGAATTCCTGCGCGATCCAGGCAAGTTCCAGCGCCTGGGCGGTCGCATTCCCCGCGGCGTGCTGATGGTCGGCCCGCCCGGTACTGGTAAGACGCTGCTGGCCAAGGCCATTGCCGGCGAAGCCAAGGTACCGTTCTTCACCATTTCCGGTTCGGACTTCGTCGAGATGTTCGTCGGTGTCGGTGCCAGCCGTGTACGTGACATGTTCGAGCAGGCGAAGAAGCACGCGCCTTGCATCATCTTCATCGACGAAATCGATGCCGTGGGTCGCCATCGTGGCGGCGGCATGGGCGGTGGTCACGACGAGCGCGAGCAGACACTCAACCAGTTGCTGGTCGAAATGGACGGCTTTGAAATGAATGACGGCATAATCGTCATTGCCGCGACCAACCGTCCAGACGTACTCGACGCTGCGCTGCTGCGTCCAGGCCGCTTCGACCGTCAGGTTGTGGTCGGTCTGCCGGACATCCGCGGTCGCGAGCAGATCCTCAAGGTTCACATGAAGAAAGCGCCCTTGGGCGACGACGTGAACCCTGCGGTCATCGCTCGCGGTACACCGGGTTTCTCCGGTGCCGATCTGGCCAACCTGGTCAACGAAGCGTCGCTGTTCGCTGCCCGCAATGGCAAGCGCCTTGTCGAGATGAAGGAATTCGAGCTCGCCAAGGATAAGATCATGATGGGCGCCGAGCGCAAAAACATGGTCATGTCCGAGAAAGAGAAGCAGAACACTGCTTACCACGAAGCGGGCCATGCCATCGTCGGTCGCGTCGTGCCCGAGCACGATCCGGTCTACAAGGTCTCGATCATTCCGCGCGGTCGCGCGCTGGGTGTGACCATGTTCCTGCCCGAAGAGGATCGCTACAGCCTCTCCAAGCGCGCACTGATCAGTCAGATCTGCTCGCTTTACGGTGGTCGTATAGCCGAAGAGATGACACTGGGCTTCGATGGCGTCACCACCGGTGCGTCCAACGACATCATGCGCGCCAGCCAGATCGCTCGAAACATGGTTACCAAGTGGGGCTTGTCCGAGAAGCTGGGGCCATTGCTCTACGCGGAAGACGAAGACCAGGGTTACCTGGGTCGAGGCGGTGGCGGTGGTGCAGCTGCGGTGTCGGGCGAAACTGCCAAGGTGATCGACTCCGAAGTGCGCAGTATCATTGACCAGTGCTACGGCACGGCCAGGCAGATCCTCACGGATAACCGTGACAAGCTGGATGCGATGGCGGACGCGCTGATGAAGTACGAGACGATCGATGCCGATCAGATCGATGACATCATGGCGGGCCGTACACCGCGTGAGCCTCGCGATTGGTCCGGCGGTGGTTCGGGTTCGTCGGGCACGACCATCGCACCGGATCCGCGTCCTGAAACACCCATCGGTGGGCCAGCGGCCGAGGTCTGATACAGACGCCTCAACGCTCGATACCTAAGGTTTGACATGACCCCTTCGCAATACCCCACTCGGTTGCCTTGCGGCAACCGGGTTCTCGATCTGGCCCAGACGCACGTCATGGGCATCCTCAATATCACCCCCGACTCCTTTTCCGATGGTGGCCGCTTCAACCAGCGCGATCTGGCCCTGCGTCATGCGCAGGCGATGGTCGATGCCGGCGCAACCTTGATCGACATCGGTGGCGAATCGACACGCCCAGGCGCTCGAGCTGTGTCTGCGGTGGAAGAACTTGAGCGTGTCGCGCCTTTGGTCGAAGCGATCAACCGCGAACTGGATGTGATCATTTCGGTGGACACCTCCACGCCGGCAGTCATGCGCGAAAGTGCACGGCTCGGCGCCGGTTTGATCAACGACGTGCGCGCGCTGCGCCGTGACGGCGCACTGGACGCTGCTGCGGCCACTGGCCTTCCGGTGTGTTTGATGCACATGGTGGGCGAGCCTGGCACCATGCAGGACCATCCCCACTACGACGACCTGCTGGGCGAGGTGGCAGGCTTTCTGTCCGAACGCATGCACGCCTGTGCTTCGGTCGGCATCCCTGCAGAGCGTATACTGCTCGACCCAGGCTTCGGTTTCGCCAAGTCGCATGCGCACAATCTCAGCCTGTTCAAGCATATGCAGGCGCTGCATGCGCTCGGGCGGCCCTTGCTGGTAGGTGTTTCGCGCAAGAGCATGGTCGGGTTGGCCCTGAACAAGCCGGTGGCTGAGCGCCTCAATGGCAGCTTGGCCCTGGCGGCCTTGGCGATGACCAAGGGTGCGAAGATCTTGCGCGTCCACGATGTGGCCGAAACGATTGATGTCGTTCGGATGATCGCCGCCGTTGAAGCGGCCGAATAAGAATTACGGAGTACTTATGAGCAGGAAATATTTTGGCACCGACGGCATTCGTGGTCGTGTCGGCGAGTACCCGATTACCCCTGATTTCATGCTCAAGCTGGGCTGGGCGGCCGGCATGGCGTTCCGCAAGATGGGCGCCTGCCGCGTGCTGGTCGGCAAGGACACGCGGATCTCCGGCTACATGTTCGAATCGGCGCTGGAGGCCGGTCTGTCTGCGGCCGGCGCCGACGTCCTGTTGCTGGGCCCGATGCCCACGCCCGCCATTGCCTACCTGACGCGTACGTTCCATGCCGAGGCCGGCATCGTCATCAGTGCTTCGCACAATCCGCACGATGACAACGGCATCAAGTTCTTCTCCGGCCAGGGCACCAAGCTGCCCGACGAAGTCGAGTCGATGATCGAAGAGCTCATGGATGCGCCGATGACGGTGGCCGAGTCCAGCAAGCTGGGCAAAGTCTCGCGCATCAACGATGCCGCCGGCCGCTACATCGAGTTCTGCAAGAGCAGCGTGCCCACCACGACTGACTTCGCCGGCCTCAAGCTGGTGATCGATTGTGCCCATGGCGCCACCTACAAGGTCGCACCCAATGTCTTTCGCGAGCTGGGCGCACAGGTCACCGTGCTGTCTGCCGCGCCCGATGGCCTGAACATCAACGACAATTGCGGCTCGACCCACATGGAAGCGTTGCAGGCTGCCGTGCTGATAGGCCATGCCGACCTGGGCATCGCCTTCGACGGAGACGGTGACCGCGTATTGATGGTCGACCATACGGGCGCCATCGTCGATGGTGACGACTTGCTGTTCATCATCGCCCGCGATCTCCACGAGCGCGGCAAGCTGCACGGTGGCGTGGTCGGTACCCTGATGAGCAATCTTGGCCTTGAGCTGGCCTTCCAGGACCTGTCCATCCCATTCGTTCGCGCCAGCGTTGGCGACCGCTACGTGATGGCCGAGCTCAAGGAGCGCGACTGGCAGCTGGGTGGCGAGAATTCCGGGCACATCGTCTGCTGCCATCACACCACCACGGGCGATGCGATCATCGCTGCGCTGCAGGTGCTGCTGGCCCTCAAACGCCGTGACGAAACCCTTGCACACGCCCGTCAGGGGCTGCGCAAGTGCCCTCAGGTATTGGTCAACGTGCGTTTTGCCGGTGGCGACGTCAATCCGGTCGAGCACCCCTCTGTCAAGGAAGCCTGCGCGCGGGTGACCGAGGCCATGGGTGGTCGTGGGCGCGTGCTGTTGCGCAAGTCCGGGACCGAGCCGCTGGTGCGGGTAATGGTCGAGGGCGACGACGAAAAAGTCGTGCGTGGCTACGCCGATGAGCTTGCCAGGCTGGTGAGTGAAGTTTGCGCCTGAATACGGCTTGCCAGTGAACGTTGCGTTGGGTAACATCTGCGCCCACTTTGATCGACGAGGTACAGCATGCGTCGCCCCATGGTAGCTGGTAACTGGAAAATGCACGGTACCCGCGCCAGCGTCGCCGAGCTGATCAAGGGTCTGTCCGAACAGTCCTTGCCCGACTCTGTCGAGGTTGCGGTGTTCCCGCCCCTGTTGTTCGTCGACCATGTGGTCGAGGGTCTGCAGGGCAGCCGCATCGCTGTCGGTGCGCAGAACTGCGCGGTTCAGGCCGAGCAAGGTGCATTGACCGGCGAAACCGCCTCGAGCCAGTTGGTCGATGCCGGTTGTTCGCTGGTTCTGATCGGTCACTCCGAGCGTCGCCAGGTCATCGGCGAAGGCGAGCAGCAACTGATCGAGAAATTCCGCGCCGCACAAGCGGCCGGCCTGACGCCAGTGCTTTGCATGGGGGAAACCCTTGAAGAGCGCGAAGCCGGTCAGACTTTGGAAATTGTAGGTCGTCAGCTGGGCAGCGTCATTGCAGCCTTGGGTATCGAAGCCTTCACCCATGCGGTGATTGCCTACGAGCCGGTCTGGGCTATTGGCACCGGGCTGACTGCCACGCCGCAACAGGCTCAGGATGTGCACGCCGCCATCCGGGCTCAGTTGACGGCAGAAGATGCCAAGGTCGCACAAGCTGTGCGGCTGTTGTACGGCGGTAGCGTCAAAGCGGCCAATGCGGCCGAACTGTTCGGCATGCCGGATATCGATGGGGGCCTCATTGGTGGTGCTTCCCTGAATGCAGATGATTTCGGTGCGATCTGTCGCGCCGCGGGAAACTGAGAAAATGCTGGAAACAGTCGTAGTCGTTCTTCATCTGTTGGGTGCACTGAGCGTTGTCGCTCTGGTTTTGCTGCAACAGGGCAAAGGTGCGGACGCTGGCGCGTCATTCGGGGCAGGTGCATCAAATACTGTCTTCGGAAGCCAAGGTTCCTCTACCTTTCTTAGTAAGTTTACTGCTATACTTGCCGCCTGTTTCTTCATAACCAGCTTGGGTTTAGGTTACTTTGCTAAAGAGAAAGCTCAACAGCTGACTCAAGTAGGTTTGCCAGATCCAGCGGTCATCGAAGCACCTAGGCAAAAGCCGGCAGCAGATGATGTTCCGGTGCTCCAAGAGCAAAAGACCGACGTAGCTCCTGCTACCGACGTTCCTCAGGCTCAAGGGCAAAAGTGATACTCGCAAGAGTGTCAGGGTTACAAAAGCGGTAAGGGTTTCACACGTTGTATTGCCGAGGTGGTGGAATTGGTAGACACGCAACCTTGAGGTGGTTGTGCCCATAGGGTGTAGGGGTTCGAGTCCCCTTCTCGGTACCAATTATCAGGAGAGCCCGCTGTTGCGGGCTTTCTTGTCGGTGGAAGCTTGGATTGACCCAAAACGGGTTCGGTCGTATACTTTCGCCCCAGCTTTGTCGCGGGATGGAGCAGTCTGGTAGCTCGTCGGGCTCATAACCCGAAGGTCGTTGGTTCAAATCCAGCTCCCGCAACCAGTTTTAGCAAAGCCCCTTTTCAAAGGGGCTTTTTGTTAGCTGGACAGTTCTTAGCGCCGGTATTCAACGGCGTATCCGGGATGGGCGCTTCGCCCATTTTTTATTTGCACAGCATGCACGAGGGGGTTCAGGTGTCGAGCAAGCTAGAACAGTTGCAGGCCTTGTTGGCCCCGGTGGTCGTGGCCCTTGGCTATGAATGCTGGGGTATTGAGTTTTCGGCTCAAGGCCGCCATTCACTTTTGCGTGTCTATATCGATAAAGAGGGCGGAGTGCTGGTGGACGATTGCGCCATTGTCAGCCGCCAGCTCAGTGGTGTACTGGACGTTGAAGATCCAATCACCGTCGAATACACCCTTGAAGTTTCTTCTCCAGGCATGGAACGCCCGCTGTTCACCATCGAACAGTTTGCCGCGTACGCCGGAGCACAAGTAAAGATAAAGCTGCGCGCCCCTTTCGAAGGACGACGCAACTTTCAGGGCCTTCTCCATGGTGTGGAGGACCAGGATGTCGTGATTCGAGTAGACGAACACGAGTTCCTGCTGCCGATCGATTCGATCGACAAGGCCAATATCATTCCCAGTTTTGACTGAGACGTGCCAGATACTGCGGGTCCCGCGGATCCAATGGCTTGCGAAAGGCGAGGCGTACGATGAGCAAAGAAGTACTGCTGGTTGTTGAGTCGGTATCCAATGAAAAGGGTGTACCGGCAGGCGTAATATTCGAAGCGCTGGAGATTGCTCTGGCGACCGCGACCAAGAAACGCTTCGAAGACGAAGTGGATCTTCGTGTGGAAATCAATCGCCACACTGGCTCCTATGAAACTTTCCGTCGCTGGACAGTCGTCGAAGAAGACGACCTGGACGATCCGGCCATCGAAACCTGGCCAAGCAAGGTTGTACTGACGCACCCCGAAGCCAAAGTGGGTGATGTCATCGAAGAGAAGATCGACTCCATCGAGTTCGGTCGCATCGCTGCCCAGACCGCCAAGCAGGTGATCGTGCAGAAAGTTCGCGAAGCCGAGCGCGCCCAGGTGGTGGATGCTTACCGTGAACGACTGGGCGAGATCATCTCTGGCACGGTCAAGAAAGTGACCCGTGACAACGTTATCGTCGATCTGGGCAACAATGCCGAGGCCTTGCTGGCTCGGGAAGATATCATTTCGCGCGAAACCTTCCGTGTCGGTGTGCGCTTGCGCGCGCTGCTCAAGGAAATTCGTACCGAAAACCGAGGTCCTCAACTGATTCTTTCGCGTACCGCGCCGGAAATGCTCATCGAGCTTTTCCGTATCGAGGTGCCGGAAATCGCTGAAGGCCTTATCGAAGTCATGGCCGCATCCCGTGATCCGGGTTCGCGCGCCAAGATCGCCGTTCGCTCCAAGGACAAGCGCATCGACCCGCAAGGTGCCTGTATCGGCATGCGCGGATCGCGTGTGCAGGCTGTGTCCGGCGAGTTGGGCGGCGAGCGCGTCGACATCGTCCTCTGGGACGATAACCCGGCACAGTTCGTCATCAATGCCATGTCCCCGGCGGAAGTCGCGGCCATCATCGTCGACGAAGACGCCCATGCCATGGACATCGCCGTGGGTGCCGACAACCTGGCCCAGGCAATTGGCCGTGGCGGGCAGAACGTGCGTCTGGCCAGCCAGTTGACCGGCTGGACACTGAACGTGATGACCGAGTCGGACATTCAGGCCAAGCAGCAAGCGGAAACCGGTGACATCCTGCGCAACTTCATCGACGAGCTGGAAGTCGATGAAGAGTTGGCCCAGGTACTGGTCGACGAAGGCTTCACAAGCCTGGAAGAAATTGCCTACGTACCGTTGGAAGAGATGCTCAACATCGACGGCTTTGACGAAGACATCGTCAACGAGCTTCGCGCTCGGGCCAAGGATCGTTTGTTGACCAAAGCCATCGCTACAGAGGAAAAGCTGGCAGACGCCCATCCGGCCGAAGACCTGCTCTCGCTTGAGGGTATGGACAAGGATTTGGCGATGGAACTGGCGGTGCGCGGCGTAGTTACCCGCGAAGACCTGGCCGAGCAGTCGATTGACGACCTGCTCGACATCGACGGCATTGACCAAGATCGTGCCGGCAAGTTGATCATGGCCGCCCGAGCCCATTGGTTCGAGTAATTGGCGCGGCCTGAGGAGAGAAGTGCATGACGCAAGTCACGGTGAAAGAATTGGCCCAAGAGGTCGCCGCACCGGTAGAGCGCCTGCTTCAGCAGATGCGTGAGGCAGGTCTGCCGCACACCGACGCCGGACAAGTTGTGACCGACAATGAGAAGCAGGCTCTGCTGACTCATTTGAAAAGCAGCCACAAGGCGAAAGCGGAAGAACCGCGCAAGATTACCTTGCAGCGCAAGACCCAAAGCACCCTGCGTGTGGCCGGTAGCAAGAGCATCAGCGTAGAAGTACGCAAGAAGAAGGTATTCGTTCAGCGCAGCCCGGAAGAGATCCAGGCCGAGCAGAAGCGCGAGCTCGACGAGCGTCGCGCAGCGAATGATGCTGCCCGTCAGAAGGTTGAGCAGGACACGCGTTCGCGTACCGAAGAAGAAACGCGCAAGCAGCCTAGCACCGCTCAGGCCGACGCCCCTGCCGTCGCGACCCAAGCTCCTGCGGCGCCAAGCGTCGAAGTGGCTGCGGTCGCCCCGGCACCTGCACCGGCTCCCGAGCGCAAGAAGGAAGAGCCTCGTCGTCCCGACAAGCCGCGCAACGACGACCGTCGCAGCGGCAGTGGCAACAGTGATGGCGAGCGCAAGAACCAGCCTCACCGTGCCACCGTCAAGGAAAAGGCTCCGACGCCGCGCGCCGCACCGCGTACCACCGACGAAGAGAGCGATGGCTTCCGTCGTGGCGGTCGTGGCAAGGGCAAGCTGAAGAAGCGCAACGCCCACGGTTTCCAGAGCCCTACCGGGCCGCTGGTACGTGACGTGAAAATCGGCGAGACCATCTCTGTTGGCGATCTGGCCGCACAGATGTCGGTCAAGGCTGCCGAGATCATCAAGTTCATGTTCAAGCTGGGCACGCCAGCCACCATCAACCAGGTGCTGGATCAGGAAACTGCCCAGCTGGTTGCCGAGGAGCTGGGTCACAAGGTGACCCTGGTCAGCGACACCGCCCTGGAAGATTCCCTGGCCGAATCGCTGAAGTTCGAGGGTGAGGCGTTCGCTCGTGCACCGGTCGTGACCGTCATGGGCCACGTCGACCACGGCAAGACCTCGCTGCTCGACTACATTCGTCGTGCCAAGGTTGCTGCAGGCGAAGCCGGCGGTATCACCCAGCACATCGGTGCCTACCACGTCGAAACCGAACGCGGCATGGTCACCTTCCTCGACACCCCGGGCCACGCCGCGTTTACCGCGATGCGTGCCCGTGGTGCCAAGGCGACGGACATCGTGATCCTGGTGGTCGCGGCGGACGACGGCGTGATGCCGCAAACCATCGAAGCCGTTCAGCATGCGAAAGCCGCTGGCGTGCCACTGGTGGTTGCAGTGAACAAGATCGACAAGCCAGGTGCCGACCTGGACCGTATCCGCAGCGAGCTGTCGGTTCACGGTGTGACTTCGGAAGAGTGGGGCGGCGACACCCCGTTCGTACCGGTTTCGGCCAAGCAGGGTACTGGCGTCGACGAACTGCTCGAAGCCGTGTTGCTGCAGGCTGAAGTACTGGAACTGACCGCAACGCCATCGGCTCCCGGCCGCGGTGTGGTCGTTGAATCGCGCCTGGACAAGGGCCGTGGCCCAGTGGCCACCGTGCTGGTTCAGGACGGTACGCTGCGTCAGGGCGACATGGTGCTGGTCGGTTCGAACTACGGCCGCGTACGTGCCATGCTCGACGAGAACGGCAAGCCGATCAAGGAAGCCGGTCCGGCCATTCCGGTCGAGATCCTGGGCCTTGACGGTACCCCGGATGCGGGCGACGAGATGAGCGTGGTTGCCGACGAGAAGAAAGCCCGTGAAGTGGCTCTGTTCCGTCAAGGCAAGTTCCGCGAAGTCAAGCTGGCCCGTGCTCATGCCGGCAAGCTGGAAAACATCTTCGAGAACATGGGCCAGGAAGAGAAGAAGACGCTCAACATCGTCCTCAAATCCGACGTCCGTGGATCGCTGGAAGCGTTGCAGGGGGCCTTGAACGGCCTGGGCAACGACGAAGTGCAAGTGCGTGTGGTCGGTGGCGGCGTCGGTGGTATCACCGAATCCGATGCCAACCTGGCGCTGGCTTCGACAGCGGTACTGTTCGGCTTCAACGTGCGGGCCGATGCTGGCGCGCGCAAGATCGTCGAGCAGGAAGGTCTGGATATGCGTTACTACAACGTGATCTACGACATCATCGAAGACGTCAAGAAAGCGCTGACCGGTATGCTGGGCAGCGATGTTCGCGAGAACATCCTGGGTATCGCCGAAGTGCGTGACGTGTTCCGTTCGCCGAAGTTCGGTGCGATCGCCGGCTGCATGGTCATCGAGGGTGTGGTCTTCCGCAACCGTCCGATCCGTGTACTGCGCGAAGACATCGTGATCTTCGAAGGCGAGCTGGAATCGCTGCGTCGCTTCAAGGACGATGCGTCCGAAGTGCGTGCCGGCATGGAATGCGGTATCGGCGTCAAGAGCTACAACGATGTCAAGGTCGGTGACAAGATCGAAGTCTTCGAGAAAGTCCAAGTGGCTCGTACTCTCTAAGCTGCGACCTCCAGGAACCTGTCCGGCCAGTGCCGGGCCGGTTCTAAACGCAACGCCCGATCCGGCCCAGCCTGATCGGGCGTTTGCCGCTCTAGTTACAGGTAATGAAACATGGCAAAAGAATACAGCCGTACCCAGCGTATCGGCGATCAGATGCAGCGCGAGCTGGCGCAACTGATCCGTCGCGAGGTCAAGGATCCGCGCGTTGGCCTGGTCACCATCACAGCGGTCGAAGTCAGCCGCGATGTCGGTCATGCCAAGATCTTCATCACCGTCATGGGCCAGGACAGCGCTGCTGATATCGCCCAGAGCATCAAGGTGCTGAACTCGGCCGCCGGTTTCCTGCGCATGCAGTTGGCCAAGGAAATGAAGCTGCGCAGCGTGCCGCAGTTGCACTTCCACTACGACGAGAGTGTGAGCCGCGGCGCTCATCTGTCGGCGTTGATCGAGCGTGCCGTGGCCGAAGACAGCCAGCATCACGTGGACGAGTCGGCCAAAGAGCCCAAGGAGTAATCCCGGTGGCTCAGGTCAAGCGTATCCGTCGCAATGTCAGTGGCATCATCCTGCTGGACAAGCCACTGGGGTTCACATCCAACGCCGCGCTGCAGAAAGTGCGCTGGCTGCTCAATGCCGAGAAGGCCGGTCACACCGGCAGTCTCGATCCATTGGCGACCGGTGTGCTGCCGCTGTGCTTTGGCGAGGCGACCAAGTTTTCCCAGTACCTGCTCGAATCCGACAAAGGCTACGAGACCCTGGCGCAGCTGGGCAAGACCACGACCACGGCGGATGCCGAGGGCGAGGTTCTGCAGACCCGCGAGGTGACCGTCGGTCACTCCGACATCGAGGCGGTATTGCCTCGTTTCCGCGGCCAGATCAGCCAGATACCGCCGATGTACTCGGCGCTCAAGCGCGATGGGCAGCCGTTGTACAAGCTGGCACGTGCCGGTGAAGTAGTGGAGCGCGAGCCGCGTTCTGTTACTATTGCGCGGCTGCAATTGCTTGGCTGCGAGCAGACCACTGCAAGGTTCGCCGTGGACTGCAGCAAAGGCACGTACATTCGGACCCTGGTCGAAGACATCGGCGAGGCGTTGGGATGCGGTGCGTACGTGGCAGAACTGCGTCGCACGCAAGCGGGCCCGTTCAGCCTGACGCAGACGGTTACGCTCGAAGAGCTCGAAGCCGTGCATGCCGAGGGCGGCAACGAGGCAGTGGACAGGTTCCTGCTGCCTTCGGACAGCGGCTTGCAGGATTGGCCTCTGCTGCAGTTCTCGGAGCACAGCGCGTTCTACTGGCTCCACGGCCAGCCGGTGAGGGCTCCCGAAGCTCCCAAGTTCGGCATGGTGCGGGTACAGGATCACAATGGTCGCTTCATCGGTATCGGTGAAGTGAGCGAAGACGGGCGCATTGCGCCACGTCGCTTGATTCGGTCGGAATGACCGATCCCGGTCGCCACGGTATTCGTGGCGGCTGGTCGAGGACGGCTGTCAACAGGCACGGTCGCACCTCTTCTCATGAAAACAGGGTTTTGCCCTGGCCTGTTGGACACTGCGTGCAGTGCCCTTGATAGTGGAGATGCCTCATGGCTCTTAGCGTTGAAGACAAAGCTCAAATCGTTGCCGACTACCAGCAAGCCGTTGGTGATACCGGTTCGCCAGAAGTGCAGGTTGCACTGCTGACGCACAACATCAACAAGCTGCAGGGTCACTTCAAGGCCAACGGCAAGGACCACCACTCGCGTCGTGGCCTGATCCGTATGGTCAACCAGCGCCGCAAGCTGCTGGACTACCTGAAGGGCAAGGACGTCACCCGTTACAGCGCCCTGATCGGTCGTCTGGGTCTGCGTCGCTAATAGCGGCTCGACACGCGGTGACAAGCGTGGTTTGCCATGTTCGCAGGCCTGGGCTCAAGTCCGGGCCTGCGAGGGCGCCACGCGCAATCCTGAGGTTGGTTGTCTGTCGTACCCCAGCGGGTTTTCCGCGGGGGCGGGCAGGTTTCCAGCCTCAAGTTGTATCTGGACGGTCAACGGGGCCGATTCCCCGCTCTGCCCAAGAATTTCGCAAGAAACCAGTTCCCCCAAGAGCCAACAGAAGGTAGGAAACCGTGAACCCGGTAATCAAGACGTTTCAATTCGGTCAATCGACCGTAACCCTCGAAACGGGCCGTATTGCCCGTCAAGCCTCCGGCGCCGTGCTGGTCACCGTCGATAACGACGTGACCGTACTGGTCACCGTGGTAGGTGCCAAGCAAGCCGATCCAGGCAAAGGCTTTTTCCCGCTGTCCGTGCACTACCAGGAAAAGACCTACGCTGCCGGCAAGATTCCCGGTGGTTTCTTCAAGCGTGAAGGCCGTCCTTCCGAGAAAGAAACCCTGACCTCGCGTTTGATCGATCGCCCGATCCGCCCGCTGTTCCCAGAAGGCTTCATGAACGAGGTGCAGGTCGTCTGCACCGTCGTTTCCACCAGTAAGAAAACCGATCCGGACATCGCTGCGATGATCGGTACCTCGGCGGCCCTGGCCATTTCCGGCATTCCGTTCGACGGCCCGATCGGCGCTGCGCGCGTGGCTTTCCACGAGAGCACTGGCTACCTGCTGAACCCGACTTACGAGCAGCAGCAGGCTTCGAGCCTGGACATGGTCGTGGCCGGTACCAAAGACGCCGTGCTGATGGTTGAATCGGAAGCCAAAGAGCTGACCGAAGACCAGATGCTGGGCGCCGTGCTGTTCGCCCACGATGAGTTCCAATCGGTCATCAAGGCCGTCGGCGAGCTGGCTGCAGAAGCCGCCAAGCCCACCTGGAGCTGGACTCCGAAAGCTTGGAACACCGAGCTGCTGGGCGCAATCCGTGGCGAATTCGGCGATGCCGTTTCCCAGGCTTACACCATTACCGTCAAGGCCGATCGCTACGCCAAGCTGGGCGAATTGCGTGACCAGGTGATCGCCAAGTTCTCCGGCGAAGAAGGCAAGCCAACCGCAGCCGAAGTGAAGGAAATCTTCGGCGAGATCGAATACCGCACCGTTCGCGAAAACATCGTCAACGGCAAGCCACGTATCGACGGTCGCGACACCAAGACCGTGCGCCCGCTGAACATCGAAGTCGGTGTTCTGCCGAAAACCCACGGTTCGGCCCTGTTCACCCGCGGTGAAACCCAGGCGCTGGTCGTGGCGACTCTGGGCACTGCCCGCGACGCTCAGTTGCTGGACACCCTGGAAGGCGAGAAGAAAGACCCCTTCATGCTGCACTACAACTTCCCTCCGTTCTCGGTGGGCGAATGTGGTCGCATGGGCGGCGCGGGTCGTCGTGAAATCGGCCACGGCCGTCTGGCCCGTCGTTCGGTACAGGCCATGCTGCCAGCCGCCGACGTGTTCCCGTACACCATCCGCGTGGTATCGGAAATCACCGAGTCCAACGGTTCCAGCTCCATGGCGTCGGTCTGCGGTGCTTCCCTGGCACTGATGGACGCCGGTGTGCCGATGAAAGCACCGGTTGCCGGTATCGCCATGGGCCTGGTCAAGGAAGGCGACAAGTTCGCCATTCTCACCGACATCCTCGGTGACGAAGACCACCTCGGCGACATGGATTTCAAGGTGGCCGGTACCGCCAAGGGCGTTACCGCGCTGCAGATGGACATCAAGATCAACGGTATCACCGAAGAGATCATGGAAATCGCCTTGGGCCAGGCGCTGGAAGCGCGCCTGAACATCCTCGGTCAGATGAACCAGATCATCGGCACTTCGCGTACCGAGCTGTCGGAAAACGCGCCGACCATGATCGCGATGAAGATCGACACCGACAAGATCCGCGACGTGATCGGCAAGGGTGGCGCCACCATCCGCGCCATCTGTGAGGAAACCAAGGCTTCGATCGACATCGAAGACGACGGCTCGATCAAGATCTTCGGCGAATCCAAGGAAGCAGCTGAAGCAGCGCGTCAGCGCGTTCTGGGTATCACCGCAGAAGCCGAGATCGGCAAGATCTACGTGGGCAAGGTCGAGCGCATCGTCGACTTCGGTGCTTTCGTCAACATCCTGCCAGGCAAGGACGGTCTGGTTCACATCTCGATGCTCAGCGATGCGCGCGTCGAGAAAGTGACCGACATCCTCAAGGAAGGCGAAGAAGTGGAAGTACTGGTACTGGACGTGGACAACCGCGGCCGTATCAAGCTGTCCATCAAGGACGTTGCTGCTGCAAAGGCTTCGGGCGCCTAAACTCGCCGGCGTGAGAAAAAGAGTCCTTCGGGGCTCTTTTTTTTCGACTAGAGTTTGCTCAGTAGCTTGCGCTTTGTTGGGAGTGCTCAGTCAAGGCGTTCTAAAACGTCAGGGAACTTTTGCGAACTTGCAACTTGCACGCAAAATTACCCGCAGACGTGCAACTTGCACGAAAGACGTTTTTTGGCAGAATTTCAAGTTGTTGATAATAAAGGATTTTATCGATGTTGGCGGGTTGGCACGAGGTCTGCAATATCCTTGTCACCTGCCACCAAGACATTAAATGGTGCAGACCTTTCAAAAAACAGGAGTGACTCGTATGAAGAAGTTCGCTATTGCTGCCGCTGCTGCTACCGCGCTGACCATGACCATGGCCAACGCTGCTTTCGCTCAACAGTCCACCCAGGCTCCAATGGTTGTTGCTGCTGGTGAAGTGACTCACGCCAAAGAAGCAACCTCCGACACTTGGATCACCACCAAGGTCAAGTCCGATCTGGTCACCGAGAAAGGCATTCCAGGCACCGACATCAAGGTAGAAACCAACAAAGGCGTGGTATCCCTGTCGTCGACCGTTGCTGTGACCGATGCTCAGAAAGCTACTGCCGTGCGTATCACCAAGGCAATCAAAGGCGTGAAAGCAGTTTCCGCCGATGGCCTGAAAGCCGAGTGAGTTTCATGCGAAGGCCACAGGGACGTGGCCACTGAGAGCCCCGGCGCCATGCGACGGGGCTTTTTTTATGAGCGTCTTTAACGCAGTCGGACAATGATGAGTCAGTTGCGGCTGCTTTCGATCTGCACCAGTTTGCTGCCGACGAACTTCAGGTATTGGCTCATACCGTTCGAAGGTCCGTACACCCACTCTTCTATCGGCAGTTCGACGCGTCGATTGATCGGCCCCGATCGTTCGTAGCCCGTCTGAGCCTTGCTCGCAGGCGCGCCGCATTTCTGTTCGACCTGAACCGTGCGGTCGTTCAGCGACACCAGAGTATTGCCACAACGCATCGTCGAGGCGGCGCTGGCTGAGGTGCACAGTGCCAGCAGCAACGGTACGCAGGTGATCCAAGTCAATTTGTTCATTCGGCATCCAGATGCAGGGGAGTGATGATGCGCCCATCTTTTTCGGCCTGGCCCAGGGCTGCATCGATGAAGTACACACGCTCGTCCGCCAACTGGCCCTTGTCGACCAGAAAGTCCTTGATGCTGCCTGCACGCGCCTGCCCCAGTTGACGCAGCAGGGCATTGTTCGACGCCCATGATTTGAGTACCGCCTCGCGCAGCCGGTCGGTGCGGACACGGCTTTCCAGCTGCTGCCATTCCACCGGCGGCTGGCCCTTGAGGCGAGTGCGGTAGATGGCCTCGAGCATCGCAGGCTTGTCGTCTTCGGGTACTTGCATCTCGGCGGCGGTGGCGGGGACTTTGTCGCCGCGGCGCTGAGCCATCTTATAGTAGGTGCTTTGATACTCGCGCTCCAGGCGCTGTTGGGCAATCAGCGGCCCGTCGCTGGCTTGAGCGCTGGTGCCTTCGATTTCCAGACGCAGTGTGGGGCGTTCCTTCAAGGCCGCTGCCAGCTTCATCAAGGCCGCCTGGGCCTCGGCGCTCAATTCATCCGACCCGGGACGGAACGACACCGTGCTGAGGTCTTCCGAGCCGCCGCCACTGACCAGTCCACCGATGAACTTGAACGGCGCCTGGGCGGCACGCACCATCAGGTTGCGCAGGGTCTGCCAGACGATCGGCATGACGCTGAACTGCGGGCTGTTCAGATCGCCGCTCACCGGCAGTTCGATGGCGATCCTGCCTTGGGAATCCTTGAGCAGCGCTATGGCCAGGCGCAGCGGCAGATCGACTGCATCCGGGCTGTCGACCTTGTCCCCTAGTTGCAGCTGTTCCACCAGCAGCTTGTTCTCTGCCTTGAGCTGGCCCTTGGTGATCAAGTAGTGCAAGTCGAGGTTCAGACGGCCCTTGCGGATGCGATACCCGGCGAACTTGCCTGAGTAGGGTGTCAGGGTGGTGAGCTCGACGCGTTTGAAGCTGGTGGTGATATCCAGGCTGGCCATAGGGTCGAACGGATTCAGCGCACCGGCGATGGTCACCGGCGCGTAGCGGTCGACCTTGCCCTGGATGTCGATGCGTGCGGGCTTGGCCTGACGGTTGTCGATCGTACCGATGCGCCCGTTGAGTTGCTGAACCGCCGTGGCAAAGTTCGGAGTGAGGCTGAAGTCGGCAAAGTTGGCCGAGCCATTGTCGATGTCCACGGCGCCGATGCGAATACCCAGAGGTTTTTCAGCACCTGCGGGTTTCCCCGCATTGGCCGAGTTGGCGGGCTGCGCGGGTTGCGGAATCAGCAGGTCGTCGATATTGGTGGTACGGTCTTCGTTGATCATGAAGCGTGCGTAAGGCTGTTGCAGCTGCACCCGCTCGATCTCCAGACGATCGCCATGGCGATAGTCGAGGCCGTCGAGAGTCAGGTGCTGCCATTTGACGAAATCGCGTTCCTTGAGGGTATCGAGCGTGTGCAACTGATCGATTTCAGCGCGGCCTGACACTGTCATCGCCAAGGGTTCGGTGCTGGTCAGTTGCACAGCAAGATCGCTGTCGAGCATGCCGCTGCGCAGTTCCAGGCGAATCAGCGGGCTGATATAGGCCTGAGCGACCCGCAGGTCGATGTCTTGGGTGCTGACCTTCAGGCGTGCGGCAACCGGGGCTAGGCTGACCTCGCCGCTGGCCTGCAGGTGGCCTTGCTTGCCCAGCCCGGTGTCCAGCTTGAGGGTGAAGGGAGCGCCGTTGAGGCTGTCGAAGTCACGCAGATCCAGGTTGAGGGGGCCAAGCTCCACCGCTACGTTGTCGGTCGGCACGCGGTCTGCCAGATGCACCCGGTAGTCGCGCAACTGCACATCCTTGAGCAGAACCTGCCAAGGCTTGGCTGGCGCGGCTGGCGGCTTGCTGGGTGCTGGCGTCTGTGCCTGCACCTGCGCCGTCGTCGGGCTGGCGAACAGCTTTTGCCAATCGAGCTGCCCATCCGCTTCGCGGGCGGCCCAGGTTTCCAGGCCGCGACTGCGTATCTGGCCGACCCTGACCAACTGCTTGACCAGATCGACCGATGTGTCGCTGACCTCCAGGTGCTCGAGCCGCGCCAGGGGGCGACCATCGGGGGCAGCGATCGCGAAGGGCGCAACGGTGAGGGCTACCTTGTTCAGGGTGAGCTCGGTCTGCTTGGCCAGGTTCAGGTTGTAGTCGGCACTGAGGGAAAGTACGCCCTTTTCCAGAACTAGGGGCACGCTGTCACGCACGTACGGCCACCAGACGCTCATCTGTGCATCGGTCACCTTCAGCGAGCCCTGGGAAGACACCGGGCTCAGACCAATTCGCCCGCGCCAGTCGATACGACCGCCTTGAGGGCTGTTGGCCACTAGGGTCATATCGGCGTGATCGTCCGGCAGCGTACTAAGGTTCTGCAGCTCCAGGTTCATCGAGTCGTAGAGAAACTCGATCGGCTGGCTGGGACGCAGATCCTTGAAATGCAGATAGCCATCGACCAGCTTGATACTGTCGATGCGCAACGCGAAAGGTTCGGAAGGCTGGTCCTGTGTGGCAGGGTCGCCGGCGGGAAGCTTGAACAAGTTGCTCAGATTGAGCTTGCCGTCTTTGTCGAACAGCACTTCGGTCCGGGGCTTTTCCAGCTCCACGGCAACCAAATGCAGCGCGCCGGTCCACAGGCTGTCCAGTTGCAGATTGGCGTACAGCCGGTCAAAACCGACCTGCTCGGCGCCAGGCTCACCGATTTTCAGCCCCCACAAGGTCAGCTCGAGACTGAACGGATTGAATTCCAGGCGCTGCAACTGGGCAGGAACAGTGGAATAGTCTGCCAACTGCTGATTGGCAACCCGCAGCGCGATGCCGGGCAGGATCAGGAAGCCGAGCAGAGCGTACAGCGCCACCAGCGCCACAAGGGTGGCGGCGGTGCGTTTCAATCCTTTGGACATGGAAATGAGGCCATCTGACGTGATCTGAGGTGCTTGGAGTATGGCACGTCAATGCGGTTCCTATGACTCAGGCCGCGTAAGTCATGGAATTTTCACCAGTTGCTGTAGGAAAACTAGAAATTCAGGATCAGCGTCTTCAACGGTGGATGGCCGTCGCTGGAAGGGAAATCGGCGGCTGGGCTCAGCACCGCGTATTCACGCACAGGCCGTCCGGCTTTTTCGGCGCAGCGCAGCACTTGATCGCGCCAGTCGTCGAGGCTGACCTTGGCCAAATTGTTGCAGCAGACCAGTACGCCGTTGTCGGCCGTGGCAAGGATCGCGGGCTTGAGCAGGCTCTGGTAATCGCGCAGCAGGTCGACCGTGCCGAACGCGCTCTTCGCCCAGGCGGGCGGGTCGAGAAAGACCAGATCGTATTGACGTTGCTGCAGGCGCGGATAGTCCGGCAGTTTCTGCCCGCGACGCGCAGTGATGGGTAACCCGGCCAGCTGCCGAATGGCGGGAAAGTAATCCGACTGGATGAACTGCATGGGCGCAAGATCGGGGTTCAGCGTGCCGTTCTCCGCACCGACCGCCAGGTTGCCTTCGGCAAAGTCCAGGTTGCACACCTCGCGGGCGCCGCCCGCTGCCGCGCTCAGGCCTACGCCGCAGGTGTAGGCGAACAGGTTCAACACGCTTTTGCCAGCACTGTTTCGCTTGACCCAGCCGCGCGCGTTGCGCAGGTCGAGAAACAGCAACGGGTCCTGTCCGGGATGCCGTCCGCGTACGCGATAATTCAAACCCCATTCGTGTCCGATCATGTCGACCAGCGCCGCGTCTTCGGCACGATACACCGTGTCGTCCCGGTCGATCCGCGAGTTGCCTCGTGAACGGTCGTTATACACCAGCAGCAGCGGCGTCTGCAGGTGTTGCTCGACGGCGCCGTGCAGGGCCAGCAGGTCTTCGTGTGTCAGCGTCTGATGAAAGCTTTGGATCAGCAGTTGCGGACCGTAGCGGTCGACGGTCAAGCCACCGGCACCTTCCTGGCTGCCATGGAACAGGCGATAGCAATCAGTGCCCTGTTCATGCAGTTGCTCGAGCAGTGAGGAGCGGACGTCGAGGGCGGCGCGCAGCGCCTGGATCAAAGCGGACATGCACGGTGCCTGACGCAAAAAGAAGGGAGGCAATTCTACATCAATTGCCCGGTGCAACGGGGTATCGAACCACCGCGACGCTGGCTTGCAGCGCCGCGGGATATCCAGGGTCAGCCGCGATGACGACCGCGGAAATAGTTGATCAGGCCCTGGGTAGAGGCATCTTCGGCCAGCGATTCGTTTTCACCGATCAGGCGCTGGTAGACACCCTTGCCCAGCTCCTTGCCCAGTTCCACGCCCCACTGATCGAAAGCGTTGATGCCCCACAGCACGCTCTGCACGAACACCTTGTGTTCATACATGGCCACCAGGGCGCCCAGGCGACGCGGGCTGATGCGCTCGACCACCAGCGTATTGCTCGGACGGTTGCCGGGAATGACCTTGTGCGGCGCCAGTTTCTGCACCTCGTCTTCGGCCATACCGCGCTCGCGCAGTTCGGCTTCGGACTCGCTGCGGCTCTTGCCCAGCATCAGCGCCTGGCTCTGCGACAGGCAGTTGGCGAACAACCACTGGTGATGGTCGGCGACCGGATTGAAGCTCACCACCGGGACGATGAAGTCGGCCGGGATCATGTGGGTGCCTTGGTGCAGCAACTGGTGATAGGCATGCTGGCCGTTGCAGCCGACGCCACCCCAGATCACCGGGCCGGTATCGATGTTCACCGGCGTGCCGTCCTGGCGCACGCTCTTGCCGTTGGACTCCATGTCCAACTGCTGCAGGTGTTTGGTGATGTTGCGCAAATAATGGTCGTACGGCAGGATCGCGTGGCTCTTGGCATCCCAGAAATTACCGTACCAGACCCCCAGCAAGGCCAACAGCACCGGCATGTTCTGTTCGAACGGCGCCGACTGGAAATGCTGGTCCATGGTGTAGGCGCCCGACAGCAGCTCCTTGAAGTTGGCCATGCCGATCGACATGGCAATCGGCAAGCCGATGGCCGACCACAGCGAATAACGCCCGCCGACCCAGTCCCACATCGGGAAGATGTTTTCTTCGCGGATGCCGAACTCGACGGCTGCGGCATTGTTGCTCGACACCGCGATGAAGTGGCGGTACAACTCGGCTTCCGAGCCGCCCTGGGCCAGGTACCAGCCCCGCGCGGCCTGCGCGTTCTTCAATGTTTCCAGAGTGCTGAACGACTTCGAGGAGACTATGAACAGGGTCGTCTCGGCACGCAGCTTGGCCGACAGCTCGTGGAACTCACTGCCATCGATATTGGCCAGGTAATGGCAGCGCACGCCTTTCTGGGCGTACGGCAGCAAGGCTTCGGACACCAGTTCCGGGCCGAGGAAGGAGCCACCGATACCGATGTTCACCACGTCGGTGATCGGCTTCTCGGTGTAACCACGCCACAGGCCGTCATGGATGCGCGTGACCAGCTCGGTGATCTGGTTGAGCACCTTGTGCACGTCCGGCATCACGTTGACGCCGTTGACATTGAGCTTGTCGCCCACAGGGCGGCGCAATGCGGTGTGCAAGGCCGGACGGCCTTCGGACGCGTTGAGCAGTTCGCCGGCAAACATCGCCTTGATCGCGCCTTGCAGGTCGACTTCGTTGGCCAGTTGCACCAGCAGGTCGCGGGTCTGGGCGTCGATCAGGTTTTTCGAATAGTCGAGGAACAGGCCGCAGGCGCTCAGGGAGAAATGTTCGAAGCGCTGTGGGTCGGCATTGAAGGCATCGCGCATGCTGAAGTCTTGCATGGCAGCGCGGTGTTGGGTTAGCGCCTGCCAAGCGGGCAGGGTGGTCACGTCATGCGGGGTTCGGTAGTACGCCATCGCTGCAAATTTCCTTTTTCTTGAACTGCCTTTGGACATTGGAACGCTCGGCCGGTTGCGTGCCTGCTGCATCAAAAGATCCAACAGGCGGCCAGGGTGGTTGCGGGCCGCTGATCGGCTGCCAATGCACGGTTCGGACGCTGCACCACCTTAAACCGCCGCGCGCGTTCTGTCTGCGCCTAGTGAACGATGCGCGAGGGACTTTCAAGCTGTCGCGGTTCAGCCGTGTTGAGTGTCGTGATCGAGGTCCAGGTGCAGGTTGTCGATCAGTCGGGTAGTGCCAAGATTCGCCGCGAGCAGAATCACCAGGTCGCGGTCTTCGGCAGTGGCTGGACGCAAGGTCACGGCGTGGCGAACTTCCAGGTACTCCGGAGCGAAGCCGGCTTGGGCAATGACCTGCCTGGCGTTGTCCAGCAGCAGCGGATAGTCGCGACGGCCTTGGCTTATCTGCGCCGCGACCTGGCTGAGCACCTGATACAACAGAGGCGCCTGAGCACGCTGCTCCTGGCTCAGATACCCATTGCGCGATGACAGGGCCAGGCCGTCTTCGGCGCGCACGGTCGGCTCGCCGATGATCTGGATGGGCATATTGAGGTCGCGCACCAGCGCGCGAATCACGGCCAGTTGCTGGTAGTCCTTCTGGCCAAACACGGCCAGGTCCGGCTGGACCATGTTGAACAGCTTGCTGACCACCGTCGCCACGCCTTCGAAATGGCCTGGACGACTGCTGCCGCACAAGCCCTCGGACAACTGCGGAACGCTCACTCGGGTCTGCCCGGCCATGCCGTCGGGGTACATTTCCGCCGCCGAAGGTGCGAACAGCAGGCTGCAGCCTGCCTGCACCAGCCGTTCCTGATCGGCCGCCAGGGTGCGCGGGTACTTGTCCAGGTCTTCGCCGGCGCCGAATTGCAAAGGGTTGACGAAGATGCTCGCCACGACGAAATCGACACGCTGGGTGGCCTTGGCGACCAGCGCGGCATGACCGCTGTGCAGGTTGCCCATGGTCGGTACCAGCCCGATACGCTTGCCTTCGCCACGGGCACGGGCCACGGCGGCGCGCAGTTCTCGTACGGTCTTGACGGTGTTCATGAGGCGAATCCATGTTCGGGTGCGGGAAAATCCACCGCCTTGACGGCGGCGACATAGGCGCGCAGGGCGCCGTGAATATCACTCTGCCCGTTCATGAAGTTTTTCACGAACCGCGGCACGCGGCCGCTCAGGGAGAGCCCGAGCATGTCGTGCAGAACCAGCACCTGGCCGTCGACTGCGCTGCCGGCGCCAATGCCGATCACCGGGATCTTCACCGCCTGGGCGATGTCGGCAGCCAGCTCCACGGGCACGCATTCGAGCAGCAGCATGGCCGCTCCGGCCTGCTCCAGGGCAATGGCGTCGGCACGCATCTGGCGTGCCTGGATGTCCTGACGGCCCTGTACCTTGTAGCCGCCCAGCAGGTTCACCGATTGCGGGGTCAGCCCCAGATGAACGCAGGCCGGAATACCGCGCTCGGCCAGCAAGCGCACCGACTCGGCGAGCCAGGCAGCGCCTTCGAGCTTGACCATGTGCGCCCCGGCCTGCATCAACAGCGCACTGTTGGCCAGAGTTTGCTCGCAGGTGGAATAGGCCATGAACGGCAGGTCGGCAACGATGAAGGCGCCTTGGTTGCCACGTTTCACGCAGCCGACATGGTAGGCCATGTCCGCCACGGTCACGGGCAACGTGCTGTCATGCCCCTGCAGCACCATGCCTAGCGAATCGCCCACCAACAATACTTCGACACCGGCCGCGCAGGCGGCGTGGGCGAACGTCGCGTCGTAGCAGGTCAGCATGGTGATCTTTTCACCCTTGAGCTTGAGGCTCTGCAGGGCGGTCAGGGTAAGTTCGGGCATGAAAAGTATCCTCGGGCTGGCGCTGTATCGACACAACATCATCTGTCGTGATGTTTGGAAACCCACTCATAAAGGTTGGTTTCGCGCCGTTTGGCACCTCAGGGGTGCGACGGGCCGCCTATAGTCGTGAGCACGACCGGGGAAGTCAATTGGGTTGAAGGCTTCTGCGTGGGCAGAGCTCGCTGACACAGGTTCCGTGTGAGATCCACCTCTTTGTGCATAGAGCTCAATTCCACAGGTTCCCTGTGGGAGCGGGCTCTGCCCGCGAAGAGGCCCTACCTGCGCTACTGTCTTTCCAGCCCCGCGAACGGGCAGGCAGCCAGAAGCGCGCGCAGGCTGCGGCCGTCCGCCAGCATGAAGCCCTCGTCAACCAGTTCGGCCAACGGATACAGCACGAACGCGCGTGCCTGCAGATGGTAGTGCGGCACCTTCAAACGGGGTTCGTCGATCACCCGGTCGGCATAGGTGATGATATCCAGGTCCAGGGTGCGCGGCCCCCAGCGCTCGATACGTTCGCGGCCCTGCTCGTGCTCGATCGCCTGCAGCGCATCGAGCAGCGGCAGTGGCGCCAGCTCGGTGTCGAGGGCTGCCACGGCATTGGTATAGCGAGGCTGGCCGGGTAACAGTGAGTCGCTGGTATAGAACGAAGAAACCGCTGTCAACGTGGTGTCCGGCAGTGCAGCCAGGGCCTGCAACGCCTCGCGCAGTTGCCGTTGCGGGCTTTCCAGGTTGCTGCCCAGGCCGATGTGCACGCGCTGCATGTTACTCGTCGCCTTCTGCGCGCTTGCGTTTGGTGCCGGTACGGCGACGCTTGCGTGGCGCACCTGATTCATCCTTGCCGCCCAGGTCTGCGATCATCTCGCGGCGTTCACTGTCGTTGCAGTCCTGATAGTCGGTCCACCACTCACCCAGGCCTTCGGTCTCTTCGCCGGCCTTTTCGCGCAGCAGGAGGAAATCGTAGCCGGCGCGGAAACGCGGATTGTCCAGTAGCAGATCGGCACGTTTACCGCTGCGGCGCGGCAGGCGCTCTTGCATGTCCCAGATCTCGCGAATCGGGATGGTGAAACGCTTGGGAATGGCGACGCGCTGACATTGCTCGGCAACCAGTTCATGGGCTGCTTCCTGCATTGCCGGGATCGGCGGCATGCCGCGGCTCTGCAGGCGCAGTACGCGTGCCGGCAACGCTGGCCAGAGCAGGGCGGCGAACAGGAAGGCTGGGGTGACCGGCTTGCCTTGCTTGATGCGCAAGTCAGTGTTGCGCAGTGCTTCGCTGATCAACGTATGGGTATAGGTCGGGGTGTCTTCCAGCGCCTGCGTGGTGGCTGGAAATAGCGAATCGAACAAGTGCAGGTCGACAAGCATCTCGAATGTGTCGGCGGCATGGCCGGACAGAAACAGCTTGAGCACTTCCTCGAACAGCCGCGCCGAGGGTATTTCGCGCAGCATCGGCGCCAGCTCGCGAATCGGCGTGGCCGTGTGCTTCTCGATGCCGAAATCCAGCTTTGCGGCGAAGCGCACCGCGCGCAGCATGCGCACTGGATCTTCCTGATAACGCTGGGTCGGATCACCGATCAGGCGAATCAGACGGTTGCGCACGTCGTGTACGCCATTGGCGTAGTCCAGAATGCGCTCGCTGACCGGATCGTAGTACAGCGCATTGATGGTGAGGTCGCGGCGCTGGGCGTCGTCTTCCAAGGTGCCGTAGACATTGTCGCGCAGGATGCGTCCGCTCTCGCTGCTCGAGGAACGATGGACATCCTGTTCGTCGTCTTCTTCCGGGTGATTGGCTCGGAAAGTCGCGACTTCGATGATCTCGCGGCCGAAATGGATGTGCACGAGCTTGAAGCGTCGGCCAATCACTCGGGCGTTGCGAAACTCGGCACGTACCTGCTCCGGCGTGGCGCTGGTAGCGACGTCGAAATCCTTGGGCACGA
Source organism: Pseudomonas sp. CFBP 13719 (assembly GCF_014842095.1). Taxonomy (NCBI): domain Bacteria; kingdom Pseudomonadati; phylum Pseudomonadota; class Gammaproteobacteria; order Pseudomonadales; family Pseudomonadaceae; genus Pseudomonas; species Pseudomonas sp. CFBP 13719. The sequence goes on from NZ_JACYVB010000012.1 coordinate 106,752, forward strand.
TGCCCAGCATGAGGTCACGTACGCAACCGCCTACCAGATAGGCCTGGTAGCCAGCGGTCTGCAGGCGTTCGACGATGCCCACGGCGTGGCGGCTGAACTGGCTGCGCTGCAGCGAGTGTTGGCCAGCATTGAGCACTTCGGGCGTGGTACGCCGGTGCTGCGGATGACGCGCGGGAGTATTCAAAGACTTGAACAGCTTCTTCAGCATGGGATGCACTGTTTGAAGGGATTTTCGGCCATATACGAAGAACGACCGCATGATGGGCGGGGATTCTAGCATTTAGTCGAGGGATGGTGTAGGAGGCTGCACCGGTCGGCGCAAGCGGCAGGACAAAAGCCGGAAACTACAAGGGGAGCCGAAGCTCCCCAAGAAGTAGTTGCGTGCTCTGTTTTTGTTTTTTGTCGGGCTTTTTGTTTTTGTTGAGTGCCCTGCCCACCGAACCTGGGTTCGGGGGTGTCTCCCTATTCGGGAGCAAGAGCAAACGGATTGCTTTGGTCGCTGTGCTGTGATGATCAATGTGATCCAACCAGTTCTGGCATCTGCTTCAAAGCAGTTGTTGTAGTTCTCTGCCTGGCTGCGGGTTTCCCCGAATACAACGCCTCTCCAAAAGAATCAGTTAGCTGCGCCTCCGCCGTGTTGTTCTTGTTATGCGTGAGTCGATTCGTCTTGTTCTTGTTATGGGTTTGCTTGCTTGTTGTTGTTCTTGTACCAGAGATATAGCAGGTCCCATGCCAACTTTTGCAAACCCTTGTAGAGCGGGGCTTTGCGCGTCTGAAGGCGATGATCGAGGGCTGAAATCGACCCTGGATTCGTTACCGATGGAACCGTGTCTTGTTACGTCGCAAGCCTAGGGTAACAGTTTGTCACGGCTACCCGTCAACCCGCGCAAACCCGCGGGCTAGAGCTGAAACGTATCAGCTTTCGCTGGCCACGCTCGACTTGCGCCGTGGGATCCCCAGGCGCTGACGACGCTCCCACAGGCACTTGCGGCTGACGCCCAATTTGCGCGCCAGTTCGGTCTCGGTCATGTGGTCTTGATGCTCCAGCACGAAGTGCTGGAAGTAATCTTCCAGGGAGAGATCTTCGGTAGGATCGTGGGCCGTATTGTTCGCCCCGTTCTGCTGGGAAGGCAGGCCGACGAAGTCGTCAGTGTCCTGCAGGTCGGCCAGTTCGATGTCGATGCCCAGCAACTCGGCCGATATCTCGGTGCTCTCGCTGAGGATCACCGAGCGCTCGACGGCATTTTCCAGTTCGCGCACGTTACCTGGCCACGAATACTGACGAATCGCCTGCTCGGCGTCGGCGGCGAAACGCAGGTCGGTACGTCCGATCCGGGCGCTCTGGCGAATCAGGAACGCCTTGGCAATTTCGCCGACATCGGCGCCGCGCTCGCGCAGGGGGGGTAACTTCAAGGCAATCACGTGCAGTCGGTAGTAGAGGTCCTCGCGAAACTGCCCCAGCTTGGCCAGGCTTTTCAGGTCCCGGTGGGTTGCGGCAATCAGGCGAACGTCGACCTTCTGCGATTGCACCGAACCCACGCGGCGAATCTCGCCTTCCTGCAGCACGCGGAGCAAGCGCGCCTGGGCCTCGAGGGGCAACTCGCCGATCTCGTCGAGAAACAGCGTTCCGCCATCGGCAGCCTCGACCAGCCCGGCGCGTCCGGCGCTCGCGCCGGTGAACGCACCTTTCTCGTGACCGAAGAGTTCGGATTCGATCAATGTTTCCGGGATCGCCGCACAGTTCACCGAGATCATCGGCGCCTTCGCACGTTTGGACAGGTTGTGCAGTGCCCGCGCGACCAGCTCCTTGCCGGTGCCGGACTCACCCTGGATGAGCACGTTCGAATCGGTCGGGGCGACCTTGCGAATCTTGCTGTAGAGGTCCTGCATGGGCGGGCAGGAGCCGATGATACCGATATCGCCATTGGCATTCTGCGCGGCGGGCTTTTCCGCGCCGGCCTTGTTCGCCGGGCGCTCTGCCGCTGCCGCGGGTGCGTTGTGGCGATCGCGCAGGATGCGCGCGGCGGCCTGCAGCATTTCATCGTGGTCGAAGGGCTTGGCGATGTAGTCGACCGCGCCCATTTTCATCGAGTCCACTGCCGAGCGCAGGCTGGCATAGCTGGTCATGATGAGCACCGGTGTGCCCTCGCCCAGCTTGATCAGTTCGGTGCCTGGGGCACCCGGCAGGCGCAGGTCGCTGATGATCAGGTCGAACGATGCGATGCTGAACCGCTCCTGCGCTTCCTGCACGGAGCCGGCCTCACTGACCTGATACTGGTTGCGTTCGAGCAGGCGACGCAGGGCAGATCGAATGATGGTTTCGTCTTCGACGATCAAAATATGCGGCATTGATTCAATTCTCTCGACGGTCTCAGTTCACAGCGGACGTCGCTTCGACATGACGCGGCAATGTCACCCGAATTCGGGTACCGCGCTGGCTCAGGGGATCGGCCGGGCTGTCGATGGTGATCTGTCCATAATGCTCTTCAACGATGGAATAGACCAGAGCGAGCCCCAGTCCGGTTCCTTCGCCCGGGTCCTTGGTAGTGAAGAACGGTTCGAATAACCGATCCATGATGTTCTTGGGAATGCCGCTGCCTTCGTCTTCGACGATGAGGTCGACGGTGTGTTCGCACGCTTCGGTCTTGACCCGCACCGCGCCGCCTGCCACCGAGGCATCTCGGGCGTTGGACAACAGGTTGATCAGCACCTGCGCCAGGCGTTGTGGATCACCCACGGCCCAGTGTTCCGGATCGCACAGGTTGTAGAACTGGATCTCGAAGTTGCGCCTGTTCAGCGCCAACAGGCCGATGGCATCTTGCGCCACCTGGGCCAGGTTGACCGGCTCGTCGCTGTGCTGGTGGCCGCCGGCGTGGGCAAAGCTCATCAGTGACTGGACGATGCGCGACACGCGCTTGGTCTGCTCGAGAATCTGGCTGCTCAGTTCGGTGATCTCGCTGTCTTCCTCGCGCTCCTCGCGCAGGTTCTGCGCCAGGCAGGCGATGCCGGTGATCGGGTTGCCGATCTCGTGGGCCACCCCGGCCGCCAGCCTGCCGATGCTGGCCAGCCGTTCGGAGTGCACCAGCTTGTCTTCGAGCATCTGCGTTTCGGTCAGGTCCTCGACCAACACCACCAGCCCACTGTTGCCCGGCGCGAGCGGCTCGTCGATGGCGGCCTTGTGCAGGTTAAGCCAGCGGGTCTGCCCATCCAGCGCCAGGCGTTGCTTGTGCAGGTGCTCATCTGGCACGTTGATGAAGTCGATCAGCAGGCTGCGCCATGGCTGGCTGATGGTGACCAGGCGCGAGCCGACCACATGCTGGGCGGGCACGCCGGTCAGGTCTTCCATGGCCTTGTTCCACATCAGGATCTCCTGGTCCTTGGCCAGCGAGCAAACGCCCATGGGCAGTTCCTGCAGGGTCTGCCGATGATAGCGACGCAGCGCATCGAGCTCGGCGGCAAGGCCGGTCAGGCGCGAGTGATAATCTTCCAGCCGGCTTTCGATGAAGTGGATGTCCTCGGTGACATAGTTCTCGCTGCCCGATTTATAGGGCAGGAACGTCTCGACCATGTCTTGCGCCACGCTGGGGCCCATGAGCCCGGACAGGTTGGCCTCGATCCGGTCGCGCAGACGCCGCAAGGCGTAGGGTCGGCGCTCGTCGAAGGGCAGGTAGAGGTCGCGCAGGGCCTGTTCCACTTCGCGCTGGGCGGCCTTGGCGCCCAATGGTTTGGCCAGTTGCGTGGCGAACTCCTGGGGCGAGGCGGCATGCAGCTCGCGCCGCTGCGGGCGGCGCACGTTATCCACCGCACACGCCTCGGCAGCACTGACTTCTTCGCTGCTGGCGGCAGTGAACAGCGAGATCAGCGTGAACAGCAGGACGTTGGCAGCCAGCGAAGCGATGGCTGCCATGTGCCAGCTGGTATCGTCGAGCACGTAGATCATGTTCAAGCGCGGAATGTAGAAGCCTTGCAGGTTGCCGATCAGCGGCAGCAGCATGGTCACCAGCCAGACAGCCATGCCGGCCAGCAGACCGGCGATGAATCCGCGTCGGTTGGCGGTGGGCCAGTACAGCACCGACAGCACGCCCGGCAAAAACTGCAGCGTGGCGACAAAGGCGACGATCCCCAGGTGTGCGAGATCCTGCTTGGCGCCCAGCAGCAGGTAGAAGGCATAGCCGGCCATGATGATGGCGACGATCAGCGCCCGGCGTGTCCATTTCAACCAGCGGTAGATGTTGCCTTCGGCCGGCGGCTGATACAGCGGCAGCACCAGGTGGTTGAGCATCATGCCGGACAGCGCCAGGGTGGTGACGATGATCAGCCCGCAGGACGCGGAAAGTCCGCCTACATAAGCCAGCAGCGCCAACGATTTGCTGTTGGCGGCAATGCCGATGCCAAGGGTGAAGAACTCCGGACTGGTCGTCGCGCCCAGGCGCAGGCCGGCCCACAGAATCAGCGGCACGGCGAGACTCATCAGCAGCAGGAACAGCGGCAGCCCCCAACTGGCACTGACCAGCGCACGCGGATTGAGGTTTTCGGTGAAGACCATGTGATACATGTGCGGCATGACGATCGCCGAGGCGAAGAACACCAGCAGCAGCGTGCGCCAAGGCCCCTCCTGCAGCGGCGCATGCAGCGAAGCGAGTGCAGCCTGGTTCTGCAGCAACCATTGCTCCAGATCGTGCGGGCCGTCGAACACTCCGTACAAGGCATACAGGCCGATCCCGCCCAGGGCGATCAGCTTGATGACGGATTCGAAGGCGATGGCAAATACCAGGCCTTCATGTTTCTCGCGGGTGGCGATGTGGCGCGAGCCGAAGAAGATCGTGAACAGCGTGATCAGCACGCAGAAGCTCAACGCCACGCGGTTCTGTACCGGTTCGCGAGTCATGATGCCAATCGAATCGGCCACCGCCTGGATTTGCAGTGCAAGCAGGGGCAGTACGCCGACCAGCATGAACACGGTGGTCAGCGCGCCGGCCCAGGTGCTGCGAAAGCGAAACGCGAAAAGGTCCGCCAGCGACGACAGCTGGTAGGTGCGGGTGACCTTGAGTATTGGATACAGCAACACCGGCGCCAGCAGAAATGCGCCGGAAACCCCCAGGTAGCAGGCCAGAAAACCATAGCCGTACTGATAAGCCAGGCCCACGGTGCCGTAGAACGCCCAGGCGCTCGCGTAGACACCCAGCGACAAGGTGTAGGTCAGCGGATGACGGATGATTGCCCGGGCGATCATGCCGCGCTCGCTGACCCAGGCCACGGCGAACAGCACCAGCAGGTAGGCTGCGCTGACCAGCAGCATCTGGGTAAGGCTAAAGCTCATCGGCATCACGCTGGCTCTGCAGGATAAAGGTCACCACGATCAGAATCAGCCACAGCAGGTAAGGTCGGTACCACGCGCCGGTGGGCTCGATCCACCAGTCCATGATGGCGGGGGAGAACAGGTAGATCCCCACCACCAGAAGCAGGACCAAACGATAGATATACATGCTGGCCTCGGGGTAGGGTAAGTGTGCGAAAACAGTGCGGCGATGGTAGCGGATCGGCGTGTCGCTGCGAAGAGCCGGGCACCAGCCGATCACTACTCCAGCTGCGCTTCTGCCACCGTGCGCACACGGGGAATCGCACCGCTGTCCCAATGCTCCACACCCCAGCGCAACACATCTTCCACACTGCCGTGCGCCAGGTCCGCCTCGGGCCGCTGGCCCAACGCCCGCAGGGCACGCACCAGCAGTGGCGCAGCCTGGTCCGCATCCAGAGGCGGCGACCGGTAGCTTTTGCCCAGCTTGTTGCCATCGGGTTGGATGATCAAGGGAACATGCAGGTAACGCGGCTGCGGCAACCCTAGCAGCTCCTGCAGATACAGATGGCGCGGCGTCGAATCGAGCAGATCGGCACCGCGAACGATGTCGGTCACTCCCTGCCACGCATCGTCCAGCACCACCGCCAATTGATAGGCATACAGGCCGTCGCGACGACGAATGACGAAATCCCCCGACTCGTCTCCCAAATGTTGTGAATACATCCCCTGTACGCGGTCCTCGAATCGATACCGCAGTTCGGGGACGCGCACGCGGATGGCGGCATCCTGCGTGGAATGTCCGGCATTGCGGCACGTGCCGGGGTAGATCCCTCCATAGGGTTCGAGCTGCTTGCGTGAGCAGGTGCAGGCATAAGCCAGTCCCTGTGCCAACAGGCGGTCGATTATCTGTTGGTAGGCCGCATGCCGCTGGCTCTGGTAAACCACCTCGCCATCCCACTGCAACCCGTAGCGTTCCAGGGTCTTGAGGATGGCCGTTTGCGCACCGGCGACTTCCCGGGGCGGGTCCAGGTCCTCCATACGCAGCAGCCAGCGACCACCTGCGGCGCACGCGTCCAGCCATGAGGCCAGGGCGGCCACCAGGGAGCCGAAATGCAGGTAGCCGCTCGGGGTCGGAGCAAAGCGACCTATATAAGGAAGGGTAGTCATGGGTGCGGGATTCTACGGGCAATACAAAAACAAAAGGACGCCGTGGCGTCCCTTTGTCGACAGGTCATTTGCCGACCTGTTTTTCCTTGATTTCCGCCAAGGTCTTGCAGTCGATGCACAGATCGGCGGTCGGGCGCGCCTCGAGACGGCGAATGCCGATCTCGATGCCGCAGGATTCGCACCAGCCGTACTCTTCGTCTTCGATCAACTGCAGCGTCTTGTCGATCTTCTTGATCAGCTTGCGCTCGCGATCGCGCGCGCGCAGTTCGAGGCTGAATTCCTCTTCCTGGCTGGCCCGATCGGCCGGGTCTGGAAAGTTGGCGGCTTCATCCTTCATGTGGTCGACGGTGCGATCCACTTCCTGCATCAAGTCTTGTTTCCACTTGTTCAGGATCTTGGTGAAGTGAGCACGCATCGGCGCGCCCATGTATTCCTCGCCCTTCGTCGCAACGTAGGGAGCGAAGCCGGAAAAGTTGCCAGTACTTTGTTGCTTTTCATTGGTGGGCATGAATCAACCGCCTCTCGCTCTACTAATCCATTGCGCAGGATGATCCCTCTCCGACACCCGCCGGCCCTGCGACTGCAAGCCGGCGAACTTACCAGATCGAACCAGCACGCGCTACTCCCGGTTGTCGTGCCCGGAACGCCTGCGTCGCAGGCACGATCTGGTGGGTTTCGATCGCACGTTCGGCGAAACGTTCGATGCAAAGGTTGGGTAGAATCGGCTTTTTCTTCGTCGCAAGGAATACCCATGGCTCCGCTCTACAGCGCCCGCAGTCGCGCCATCGAACCTTTTCACGTGATGGCGCTGCTGGCCCGTGCCAATGAATTGCAGAGCCAGGGTCATGACGTGATCCACCTGGAAATCGGTGAACCGGACTTCACCACGGCGGCCCCTATCGTTGCCGCCGGGCAGGCCGCATTGGCCGCTGGCCATACCCGCTACACCGCAGCACGAGGGCTGCCGGCGCTGCGCGAGGCCATCGCTGGTTTCTACCGGCAGCGTTACGGCCTGGACATCGACCCGCAGCGCATCATGATCACGCCGGGCGGCTCTGGAGCCTTGCTGCTGGCCGCCAGCCTGCTGGTCGATCCGGGCAAGCACTGGCTCCTGGCAGACCCCGGCTACCCGTGCAATCGGCATTTTCTGCGCTTGGTCGAGGGCGCCGCGCACCTGGTGCCGGTGGGCCCCGAACAGCGCTATCAACTCAACGCCCAACTGGTGGAGCAGCACTGGGACGAGCACAGCGTCGGTGCATTGGTGGCATCGCCTGCCAACCCTACCGGCACGCTCCTGAACAAGGACGAACTTAGCGCATTGAGCCAAGCCGTCAAGGCGCGGCAAGGGCATCTGGTGGTCGACGAGATCTACCACGGCCTGACCTATGGCACGACGGCTACCAGCGTGCTCGAAGTGGACGACGATGCTTTCGTTCTAAATAGTTTTTCCAAGTATTTCGGAATGACCGGATGGCGGCTCGGCTGGTTGGTCGCGCCGCCCCAAGCCATCCCTGAGCTGGAAAAACTGGCGCAGAATCTGTACATCAGCGCACCGAGCATGGCGCAGCATGCAGCATTGGCCTGCTTCGAACCGGCTACGCTGGAGATCTTCGAGCAGCGCCGCGAAGCCTTCGGTCACCGCCGTGACTATTTGTTGCCCGCCTTGCGTGCCCTGGGATTTGGGATTGCGGTGGAACCTGAGGGTGCGTTCTACCTGTATGCCGATATCAGTGCATTCAGCGACGATGCCTTTGCGTTCTGCCAGCATTTCCTGGAAACCGAGCACGTGGCCTTCACGCCCGGCCTGGATTTCGGCCGCTACAAGGCCAGCCACCACGTCCGTTTCGCCTATACCCAAAGTCTCCCGCGGTTGGAGCAGGCTGTCGCGCGAATTGCCCGTGGCCTGCAGAGCTGGCAGGCGCGATGATTTTTTCGCCGGCCTTGGAGCAGGGGCGTCTGATCCAGCGCTACAAACGGTTTCTGGCCGACATCGAACTTGAAAGCGGTGAGCGGATGACTATCCATTGTCCCAACACCGGCTCGATGCTCAACTGCATGATGCCCGGTGGCCGCGTGTGGTTCACCCGCTCCAGCGACCCCAAACGCAAGCTTCCAGGCACGTGGGAGATCGGCGAAACACCTCAGGGTCGCCTGGCATGCATCAATACCGCGCGGGCCAACGCTCTGGTCGAGGAGGCGTTGCACGCAGGTCGCATACCGGAGCTTGCCGGCTTCGTTGCGCTCAAGCGCGAAGTGCCTTACGGCCAAGAGCGGAGCCGTATCGATTTTCGTCTGGATTACCCGGATACCGAAGCGTGGGTTGAAGTGAAGAGTGTGACCCTGGGCTTTGCCGACAGTCGTGTCGCAGCGTTTCCCGACGCTGTCACCCAACGCGGTGCGAAGCACCTGCGCGAGCTGGCCGTATTGGCACGGGGCGGGGTGCGAGCCGTGCAGTTGTATTGCGTCAACCTCGATGGGGTGGACGCTGTACGCCCGGCCACCGAGATCGACCCAGGCTACGCATCGGCATTGCGCCAGGCAGTGGAGGCCGGTGTTGAAGTACTGGCCTATGGTGTGCATCTGGATACACACGAGATTTTCATCGACCGACGCCTGCCGGTGGATCTGCAAGGCTGAGTGGACGGGCCTCCATAAAAGTCGAGGCAAAAAAAGACCCGGCAAAGTGCCGGGTCAATAACCGTGATTAGCCTGATGAGGAGACATCTGAAAGTCCGAACCAAGGGCCTTCCAGAGATCACCAGTCTCGCGACTGGATGTGATAATCATAACGATTCTCATTTGAGAGTCAAGCGTCATGTGCAATTATTTCATCCGCCTGTGGACTGTCGGTCTAGAGCCTGCGCGGAGGCGATAGCGCTTCGACCTGGCTATTGAGACTGTTTTTCTGTTCGCACGACAGCTCACTCCAATGCACATTGAGCAGCGCCCCTTCGATGGCATAAAGAAGCACTTTCGAGGCGCGTAAGCCACGCTGCCGCACCGCGCAGTAAGCCTGCACGGCGCCTGCCCGGCGTAGGTCGGAAGCACTGTGGATGCCGACAGCATGCAGCCATTGAGCGGATGTCTTGCCCAGATTCTTCAGGGCCAGCAGTTCATCGGTCATCAAACCTCCTGGCCTCGGCCAAGCAATGAGCGGGGGACCACGAAGCAGGTGCCAATCTGGCAGTGTAGCGGTGGCAGAGCGGCCTGCCGAACGGCCGATCTGCCTTTGCAAGGCTTGGGAGTGTGTTACAGGCCCGGCAGGCGTTGGCGGATCTGTTCGACCAGTTTGTCCAGGCTGCCGCTTTCGTTGGTTTCCACGCGGCGGGTCTGCAGCAGCTCGGCTTCGCTCAACGGTTCACGACCGGCCTGCTGAGCGTCGATCACCGCCTGAGTCGCATCCGAAGGGTCCTCGGCATGCGCCTGGCGCTGCTGCAACCAGCTGGAGATCACGGCTGCGGGCGCGTTGCAGTCCAGGATCAGGAACGGCACTCCAGTCGATTCGGCGATTCGAGCCGCCGCCGCCCGCTGATCAGCCTTGAGGTAGGTCGCATCGATCACCACCGGCAGGCCGGCGCGCAGTATGTGCTCGGCCAACGCGTGCAGGTGCAGGTAGGTCGCTTCGCTGGTGCTGGCGTCGTACAGGCCCGTTTCGGCGGTCTGGGCACCGAACAGACGTTTGCGCTCCACGTCCGAGCGCAGGCGGATGGCGCCCAGGGCTTCTACCAGACGCAGCGCGACATGGCTCTTGCCCACCGCCGACACGCCGCTGGTAACGGCAAGAAAGCGCGAAGGAATGGCACTGTAGCTTTCCGCCAGGTTCGCGTAGTTGCGGTACTGCCGCAGTGTCGTGGCGCGCTGCACGCCGCTGGCATCCGGCGACATGCTGAACAGGGCCACTTTGGCCCGTACCAGCGCGCGGTAGGCCTTGTAGAAATTGAGCAGCTCGAGCCCCTGGTAATCCCCGGTCAGCTCCAGGTACTGGCTGACGAAGCGCCGTGCCAGGCTTTTCAGTCCCCGGTCTTCGAGGTCCATGGCGAGGAAGCCGATATCGGCATACACATCGGTGAAACGGAAAGGCTCGTTGAACTCGATGCAGTCGAAGATCACCACTTCGCCATCAATGACGGTGGCGTTGCCCAGGTGTATGTCGCCATGGCACTCGCGAATGAAGCCTTCCTGCTTGCGCAGCGCCAGCAGCGGTTCCAGTCGCACGTAACTGCTTTGTGCCCAGGCCTGCAGGGCGTCGAGCTGTGCCAGGTCATCCTTGTCGGAGAGAAACGGCCGGATCTGTTCGAAGTTCTGCTCGACCGGGGCCATTGCTGCCTTCGGCGTGCCGGCCTCGTGTGCCTCCGGCACCACGGGTGCGGCCCGGTGGAAATCGGCAATCTGCCGCGCCAGCGAATCCACGTGCTCCTGGGTCAGCTCACCATTGGCCTGCAGGGTGCTCAGCAGGTTGCCGCCTTCGAATTGGCGCATCTGCAAGGCATACTCGATGGGTGCGCCTTCGCCGCCCAGTCGAGGCGTTTCCGCGCTGCCGGTGATCGGCAGAACCTGCAAGTACAGGTCGGTTGTCAGGCGCTGGTTCAGTCGCAGTTCCTCGGCGCAGAAGTGGGCGCGGGCGGACAGTTCGGTAAAGTCCAGAAAGCCGAAATTCATCGGTTTCTTGATCTTGTAAGCGTAAGGCCCGGTCAGTATCACCCAGGAGATATGCGTCTCGATGACCTGGAACCCTTCCACCGGATGCGGGTACAGGGCCGGGTTTTGCAGGGCGGCGATCAGGGTCTGGCTCACAGGCGATCCTTCATTGGCAGAGGTGATTTCAAGGCGGTCATTATGGCCACTGCCACCGATGATGCAAACCGCCGACGGTCCCTGCCCGCGACAATTCAAAGTGCGTATAATCCGCCGCCATGACTCGAACCCGATCTTCCCGTACCCCCAAAAAACCTCCTTCCGGCGGCTTGCGCACCTGGCTTGGCTGGGGCCTCAAGCTTGGTCTGGTAGGCCTGGTGATCCTGGCCGGCTTTGCCGTCTACCTCGACGCCGTTGTCCAGGAAAAATTCTCCGGCAAGCGCTGGACCATTCCCGCCAAGGTCTACGCACGCCCGCTCGAGCTGTTCGTCGGTCAGAAACTGGCCAAGAATGATTTCCTTACCGAGCTCGATGCGCTCGGCTACCGTCGGCAAACGACCGTCGACGGTCCCGGCACCGCCTCGGTCAGTGGCAACACCGTCGACCTCAATACCCGCGGCTTCCAGTTCTACGAAGGGCTCGAGCAGCCGCAGGCGGTGCGCGTGAAATTTTCCGGCGACTACGTCTCGGAACTGGGTGGCGGCGCAGGCAAGAAGGTCGCGGTGGTGCGTCTGGAGCCGTTGCTGATCGGCGGCCTGTACCCGAAAAACCTCGAAGACCGCATCCTGATCAAGCTCGACCAGGTACCACCTTACCTGCTCGACACACTGGTCACCGTCGAAGATCGCGACTTCTACCACCACTTTGGCGTCTCGCCCAAGTCGATCGCGCGCGCCATCTGGGTCAACACGTCCTCGGGCGCCATGCGCCAGGGCGGCAGTACCCTGACTCAGCAGCTGGTCAAGAACTTCTACTTGACCAACGAGCGCAGCCTGACCCGCAAGCTGACCGAAGCGATGATGGCGGTGCTGCTGGAACTGCACTACGACAAGGGTGAAATCCTTGAGGCCTACCTCAACGAGGTCTTCGTCGGTCAGGACGGCCAGCGCGCCGTGCATGGCTTCGGTCTGGCCAGCCAGTTCTTCTTCAGCCAACCCTTGTCCGAACTCAAGCTGCATCAGGTGGCCTTGCTGGTGGGGATGGTCAAGGGGCCGTCTTCCTATAACCCGCGGCGCAATCCGGAGCGGGCGATGGAACGCCGCAACCTGGTGCTCGATCTGCTCGCCCAGCAGGGCGTGGCAACGCAGGAGGCGGTCGACGCGGCCAAGAAGATGCCGCTGGGCGTGACCAAGCGCGGCAGCTTGGCGGACAGCTCGTTCCCTGGCTTCCTCGACCTGGTCAAGCGCCAGCTGCGCGACGACTACCGCGACGAAGACTTGACCGAAGAAGGTCTGCGGATCTTCACCAGTTTCGACCCTATCCTGCAGACCAAAGCCGAATCGTCGGTCACCGATACCTTCAAGCGCCTGGCCGGGCGCAAGGGGTCGGACGAGGTCGAGGCGGCCATGGTCGTCACCAACCCTGAAAGCGGTGAGGTCCAGGCGCTGGTCGGCAGCCGCGTACCGGGTTTTGCCGGCTTCAACCGGGCGCTCGACGCCGTACGCCCGATTGGCTCGCTGATCAAACCGGCGGTGTACCTGACCGCGCTCGAGCAGCCGAGCAAATACACCCTGACCAGTTGGGTGCAGGACGTACCGTTCTCGGTCAAGGGCGCGGACGGCCAGATCTGGAAGCCACAGAACTACGAACGTACCTCCAATGGCACGGTGTTCCTGTACCAGGGCCTGGCCCATTCCTACAACTTGTCGACGGCCCGATTGGGTCTGGAGCTGGGCGTGCCCAATGTGCTCAAGACCCTCGGCGAACTGGGCGTGCAGGTCGACTGGCCAGCCTACCCGTCGATGTTGCTCGGTGCCGGCGGCTTGTCGCCCATGCAGGTGGCGACCATGTACCAAACCCTGGCCAACGGCGGTTTCAATACGCCGATGCGCGGCATTCGCAGTGTCCTGACTGCCGAAGGCGAACCGCTCAAGCGCTACCCATTCCAGATCCAGCAGCGCTTCGATCCTGCGTCCATCTACCTGATCCAGAATGCCATGCAGCGCGTGATGCGCGAAGGTACCGGACGTTCGGTCTACAACGTGCTGCCAAGCAGCCTGAACCTGGCCGGCAAGACCGGCACCAGCAACGACTCGCGCGACAGCTGGTTCGCCGGCTTCAGCCAGGACGTGCTGGCCGTCGTCTGGCTGGGCCGCGACGACAACGGCAAGACCCCGTTCACCGGTGCCACCGGTGCGCTGCAGGTCTGGACCAGCTTCATGAAGAAAGCCGATCCATTGCCTTTGGATACGCCGGTGCCGGAAAACGTGGTACAGGCCTGGATCGACGCCAAGACCGGACAAGGCTCGGATGCCAGCTGCCCCAACGCTGTGCAGATGCCGTATATTCGTGGCAGCGAACCGACGCCAGGCACCGCATGCGGCGGTGCCAATCCGGCGGCCGACGATTCGGTGATGGATTGGGTCAAAGGCTGGTTGAACTAAGCAAAGGGGAATGAAGTGAACAAGTGGTGGTTTCCTGCCTTGACGGCATTGGCTTTGCTCAACGGTTGCGCCAGCGTGGAGCGTGGCTCCATTCCAGTGGTCGATTCCGGCTCTGCGGTCACCAATGGCGAACGGGTGTCGCGTACCGGCGGCTTCCGCCAGACCACCGTGGTCCGGCCCAAGGCGCAGGCCCAGGCGATCACCGAAGATTCCGGCGTAGTGGTCATGGTCCCGCAGGGTGCAGGCTCGCAGCCGATCCAGAGCTTTCCGGCGCCGGGCAACAGCGCGCCGATCAGCACCGGCCCGATCACATCAGGCCCGATCGTGCCCGGCCCGAGCAGCTCGGCCCCGGCCTATGCCCCGCCGGCGCCCAACACGACCTACAACATGCCGGCCAGCGCTCCAAGCGGGATTCCGCGTGCCAGCGGCAACAGCGCCGGCCTGTCCGCCGATGAGCAGTTGGACGGGCCGGTGCTTGCCCTGTTGACCACGGCCCAGCAACAGCAGGGCGGTGGCGACTTGAACGGTGCGTCATCGAGCCTGGAGCGTGCACAGCGGATCGCACCGCGCGAACCGCAGGTTCTGTACAAGCTGGCTCAGGTGCGCCTGGCCCAGGGTGATGCAGCCCAGGCCGAGCAACTGGCCCGTCGGGCGCTGACCTATGCCAATGGCCGTCCGGATCTGCAGGCGAGCCTGTGGAACACCATTGCCCAGTCGCGCGACAAGCAGGGTGATGCCGCGGGGGCCAATCTGGCCCGTCAGAAAGCCAAGAGCGCGTCTTGATGGATAGTCGTTTCCTGGCGATTGCCGAGCATCTGCTGTTGATCGAACGCGAGCTGCGCGAGCAGGGGTGGTGGCAGGACGTGCCACCCAGCGCCGAAGCGCTCTCCAGTGTCGAGCCGTTCAGCGTCGACACCCTGGATTTCGATCAGTGGCTGCAGTGGATCTTCCTGCCGCGCATGAAAACCATCATCGAGCAGGACCTGCCATTGCCCAGCGCTTCGGGCATCCTGGCGATGGCCGAAACGGTCTATGTCGATCGCGCCGAGCAGAGCCGCGGCCTGCGCGCCAGCCTGGCGCGTTTCGACGAATTGATCGGCCAGGTGCGCTAGCCCTTCAGGTGCACTGCTCGTCGATCACCTTGCGCACTTCCTCGATCCTCGCCTGACGCTCCTGCTCTGTCAGGCGCTTGGCCTCGCCGTTGACCTGCTGAAGCACCCGCGGATTGTTCTTGAGTTGCGCCAGGTTGGTCCTGACGCCGGTACAGAATTCGTTGCGCCGCGCTGTCTCGTCGGCAACCTGCGACTTCACTTTGCGGTCGATCCTGCGTTGCTCGGCCTCGCCGCTGGCTTTCATCACCGCTTCGTTGGAGATCGGCTCGGGCGGGGTCACCGGCTTCACACCTTCCACGGCAGTCGCCTCGACACCGTTGGGCGGTCGTGCATCAAAATGCGTCACGCCCTGGCTATCGACCCATTTGTAGATTTGTCCCGCCATCACCAGTGGCGACAGGGCAAGCAGGAGGAAACTTGCGGCAACGGTTGAACGCATGGCGCCTTCTCTGAGGGTTGGTTACGCATGAAACTACCATAGCCTGACGACTCGGCAGGGTTTATTGCGCCGTTTGGGTGCAGGTGCGCAATAAAATGCACGCATCGCTTGACTTGCAGCAGACGAATCACAACAATCGAAAGTCCGCTGTACAGGGACTGCCAGAAGCAGGCCCACACAGCAGAGCACAGGCGCACACCAGCGCCGACCCGTTATACCCGCAACGCGTTACCTCGCGCTGGGTGGGAAAAACCCGTGACACTTGGGTACTCCCAATACTTGCTCAGTCAGTGCTGACGTACGTCGGCGACCACCGTCGCTCATGCTCTGCTGGCAGTAAACCTATTAAGACCCGTTCCCATGGAGCGGTATTCTGGCGTTTTAGAGGTGAACAACGTGGAGCTTTTATCTGGCGCTGAAATGGTCGTCCGCTTCTTGCGCGACGAAGGCGTTAAGCACATCTACGGGTACCCCGGCGGTGCCCTTCTGCATGTATACGACGCCCTGTTCAAGGAGCCTGCGGTCGAGCACGTGCTGGTCCGTCACGAGCAGGCGGCTACTCATATGGCCGACGGCTATGCCCGTGCCACCGGCAAGGCCGGCGTCGTGCTGGTGACGTCCGGCCCGGGCGCCACCAACGCAATCACGGGTATCGCCACTGCCTACATGGACTCCATTCCGATGGTGATCCTGTCTGGTCAGGTGGCCAGTACGCTGGTCGGCACCGACGCGTTCCAGGAAACCGACATGATCGGCATCTCCCGACCTATCGTGAAGCACAGCTTCATGATCAAGCACGCCTCGGAGATCCCCGAAGTCCTGAAAAAGGCCTTCTACCTGGCCCAGTCCGGTCGGCCAGGCCCGGTCGTGGTCGATATCCCCAAGGACATGACCAACCCGGCCGAGAAATTCGAATACGTCTATCCCAAGAAAGCCAAGCTGCGCTCCTACAGCCCGGCGGTCCGTGGCCATTCCGGACAGATTCGCAAGGCTGTGGAAATGTTGCTGGCGGCCAAGCGCCCGGTCATGTACGCCGGTGGCGGTGTCATCCTCGGCGGAGCCTCCGGCGCCTTGACCGAGCTGGCACAGATTCTCGACCTGCCGGTCACCAACACGCTGATGGGGTTGGGCGCCTATCCAGGCATGGATCGTCAGTTCGTCGGCATGCTCGGCATGCACGGCAGCTACACCGCCAACCTGGCCATGCACCACGCCGATGTGATCCTTGCCGTAGGCGCGCGCTTCGACGATCGGGTGATCAACGGTGCAGCGAAATTCTGCCCCAATGCCAAGATCATCCACATTGACATCGACCCGGCTTCGATCTCCAAGACCATCAAGGCGGACGTGCCCATCGTCGGTCCGGTCGACAGCGTTCTGACCGAAATGCTCGCCACCCTCAAGGACATCGGTGAAACCCCGAACAAGGACACCGTTGCCAGTTGGTGGAAGCAGGTCGAGGAGTGGCGTGGCGAAAACGGCCTGTTCCCCTACGACAAGGGCGATGGCTCCAAGATCAAGCCGCAGAAGGTCATCGAGACGCTGTGCGAGGTCACCCAGGGCGACGCCTACGTCACTTCGGATGTCGGCCAGCACCAGATGTTCGCGGCCCAGTACTACCTGTTCAACAAGCCCAATCGCTGGATCAACTCCGGTGGTTTGGGCACCATGGGCTTCGGTTTTCCGGCGGCCATGGGCGTCAAGATGAGCTTCCCCGAGGCCCACGTTGCCTGCGTGACCGGGGAGGGCAGCATCCAGATGAACATTCAGGAACTGTCCACCTGCCTGCAGTACGGCTTGCCGGTCAAGATCATCCTGCTCAACAACGGTGTGCTCGGCATGGTGCGCCAGTGGCAGGACATGAGCTACGGTGGTCGCCATTCGCATTCCTACGTCGAATCCCTGCCCGACTTCGTCAAGCTGGTCGAAGCGTATGGCCACGTCGGCATGCGCATTACCGATCTCAAGGATCTCAAGCCGAAAATGGAAGAAGCCTTCGCCATGACCGACCGCCTGGTGTTCCTCGACATTCAGGTCGACGTCGGCGAGCACGTCTATCCGATGCAGATCAAGGACGGCTCGATGCGCGACATGTGGCTCAGCAAGACGGAGCGGACTTAATCATGCGGCACATCATTTCGCTTTTGCTCGAGAACGAACCCGGCGCCTTGTCGCGCGTGGTAGGGCTGTTCTCGCAGCGCAACTACAACATCGAAAGCCTGACCGTGGCGCCCACCGAAGACCCGACCCTGTCGCGCCTGACGTTGACCACGGTAGGGCAGGATGAAGTGATCGAACAGATCACGAAAAACCTCAACAAGTTGATCGAGGTGGTCAAGCTGGTAGACCTGTCGGAAAGCGCGCACATCGAACGCGAGCTGATGCTGGTCAAGGTCAAGGCCACTGGCGCCCAACGCGCCGAGATCAAACGCACCACGGACATCTTCCGCGGGCAGATCGTTGATGTCAGCAGTAGCGTCTACACCGTTCAGCTGACGGGCACCAGCGACAAGCTGGATAGCTTCCTGCAGTCTATCGGCACCGCCTCGATTCTCGAAACCGTGCGCAGTGGCGTGACCGGTATCGCTCGTGGCGACAAAGTGCTGAGCATCTAACTCAATTAGCGACCGGCCGAAACGGCCTAGATAACAGGTGATATTCAATGAAAGTTTACTACGACAAAGATTGCGACCTCTCGATCATCCAGGGCAAGAAAGTAGCCATCATCGGCTACGGCTCCCAGGGTCACGCCCAGGCGTGCAACCTGAAGGATTCGGGCGTCGACGTCACCGTGGGCCTGCGCAAGGGCTCGGCTACTGTCGCCAAGGCCGAGGCCCATGGCTTGAAAGTAGCCGACGTCGCCACTGCCGTTGCCGGTGCCGACCTGGTCATGATCCTGACCCCGGACGAATTCCAGTCCCAGCTGTACAAGAACGAAGTCGAGCCCAACATCAAGCAGGGCGCAACCCTGGCCTTCTCCCATGGCTTCGCCATTCACTACAACCAGGTCGTGCCGCGCGCTGACCTGGACGTGATCATGATCGCGCCCAAGGCGCCGGGTCACACCGTACGTACCGAGTTCGTCAAGGGCGGCGGTATTCCTGACCTGATCGCCATCTACCAGGATGCGTCGGGCAACGCCAAGAACGTCGCGCTGTCCTACGCTTCGGGCGTGGGCGGCGGCCGTACCGGCATCATCGAAACCACCTTCAAGGACGAGACCGAAACCGACCTGTTCGGCGAGCAGGCCGTTCTCTGTGGCGGCACCGTGGAACTGGTCAAGGCCGGTTTCGAAACCCTGGTCGAAGCCGGCTATGCGCCTGAAATGGCCTACTTCGAGTGCCTGCACGAACTCAAGCTGATCGTCGACCTCATGTACGAAGGCGGTATCGCCAACATGAACTACTCGATTTCCAACAATGCCGAATACGGCGAGTACGTGACCGGCCCTGAAGTCATCAACGCCGAATCGCGTCAGGCCATGCGCAATGCACTCAAGCGCATCCAGGATGGCGAGTACGCCAAGATGTTCATCAACGAAGGCGCTACCAACTACCCTTCGATGACCGCCAAGCGTCGCAACAACGCTGCCCACGGCATCGAAGTCATCGGCGAGCAGCTGCGTTCCATGATGCCTTGGATCGCTGCCAACAAGATCGTCGACAAAGCCAAGAACTGATACAGTTCCAGGCGACAAAAACGCGGCCTCGGCCGCGTTTTTTCGTTATGGTGGCAAGCTTCTGGTATAAAGCGGCAACGTTTTGCGGTCGAACCCTCGACCCAGACGCCTGTCGAAACTTTCCACACCGTTGCAAGGTATTGTCCATGAGCGAACGTCCCGAAGAGCCAAACAAGGCTCCTGACGCCGAAAGCCTCCTGCCGATCGATGAGCATGTCGAAGAAGGGCATGACGCCGAAGGACGTAAAGTCCGGCACCGCGGCATCTATCTCCTGCCCAACCTGTTCACCACGGCAAACCTGTTTGCGGGCTTCTACTCGATCATCAACTCGATCAGTGCCCAGAGCGCCGGCAACGCTGCCGAAGCCAGCAAGTACTTCGCCTACGCTGCCATTGCCATCTTCGTTGCCATGGTGCTCGATAGCCTGGACGGTCGCGTCGCGCGCATGACCAACACCCAGAGCGCCTTTGGTGCGGAATACGACTCCCTGTCCGATATGGTCGCATTCGGTGTTGCACCCGCGCTGCTCGCCTTTGGCTGGGCGCTGGGCGACATGGGCAAGGTCGGCTGGATGGTGGCCTTCATCTACGTCGCGGGTGCGGCACTGCGCCTGGCGCGCTTCAACACCCAGGTCGGCACTGCCGACAAGCGCTACTTCATCGGCCTGGCCAGTCCGGCTGCTGCCGGTGTGGTCGCAGGCCTCGTGTGGGCGTTCAGCGACTACGGCATCCAGGGTTCGAAGATGTCCTTCCTGGTGGCCCTGCTGGTGGCGGCCGCAGGTATGTTGATGGTCAGCAACATCAAGTACAACAGCTTCAAAGAGCTGGATCTCAAGGGCCGTGTGCCCTTCGTAGCGATCCTGGCGGTCGTCCTGGTGTTCGCCGTGGTGTTCAGCGATCCGCCCCGTATTCTGCTGCTGATCTTCCTCGCCTATGCAGCATCCGGCCCGATACAGTATTTGTTACGCATGCGTCGTCACAAAAAAGCCGAGTAAATTCAATTTCACGCATAATCCGTAGTCTCTTGGTATGTTGAACACAGCCAAGGCTACGGAGGCACCATGCTTATCAAGCTATCGCGTGCTTCGGACTGCAAAGAGTCCGAAGTCACCCCCGAATCGATCTATCTCTCGCGTCGCTCGCTCATGGGCGCCACCGCAACAGCCATGGCCGTTTCGGCACTTCCTTCCTGGGCATCCGCTGCCGACCCATCGCGCTATGAAGGCGTCGACGCCGGCAGTGCGCCTGCCTGGTTGAACGACAAGCTGGGTCAAACCCGCTGGGCGCGGTCACCGTGCAAGGCGAGGCGATCACGCCTTTCAAGGATGCCACTCACTACAACAACTTCTATGAGTTCGGCACAGGCAAGGGCGATCCGGCAGCCAATGCCGGTAGCCTGAAGACCGAACCCTGGTCGGTGGTCATAGACGGTGAAGTGGCCAAGCCTGGGCGCTATGCCCTCGAAGACTTCATGAAGCCTTATCAGCTCGAAGAGCGGATCTATCGACTGCGTTGCGTCGAGGCATGGTCCATGGTCATCCCCTGGATCGGCTTTCCCATCTCGGCCTTGCTCAAGCAGGTCGAGCCCACGTCGAAAGCCAAGTACATCCGCTTCGAAACCTTGCAGGATCCCAAGAGCATGCCCGGCCAGCGCTCCGGCTTTGCCTTGATCAACTGGCCGTATGTAGAAGGCTTGCGTCTGGACGAGGCGATGAATCCACTGGCGATCCTTGGGGTAGGCATGTACGGCCGCGAGCTTCCCAACCAGAACGGTGCCCCCTTGCGCCTGGTAGTGCCGTGGAAGTACGGGTTCAAAAGCGTCAAATCCATCGTGCGTATCAGCCTGGTCAGCGAACGGCCAGAGACCACCTGGGAAAACATCGCGCCCAGCGAGTATGGCTTCTATGCCAACGTGAACCCGGAAGTCGACCATCCGCGCTGGACACAGGCGCGTGAGCGGCGTCTGCCCAGCGGGCTGTTCAGCCCCAACGTGCGTGAGACCGCGATGTTCAACGGTTACGCAGAGGAGGTTGCTTCCCTCTATACCGGCATGGATCTGCGGAAGAACTACTGATGCGTTATCCGTTATGGCGTTTGAGTGTGTTCGTGGTGGCGTGCGTATGGCCTTTGTTATGGCTGTACCAAGCCTGGATATTTGCCTTGGGCCCTGATCCAGGCAAGGTGCTGGTCGATCGGCTGGGTTTGGGCACTCTGATACTGGTGATGATCACGCTGTGCATGACGCCTCTGCAGAAGTTGTCTGGCTGGGCGGGCTGGATAGCGGTACGTCGTCAATTGGGCCTGTGGTGTTTTGCCTACGTATGCCTGCACCTGGCGGCCTATCTGTTCTTTGTTCTCGGGCTGGATTGGAGTCAGCTTGGGGTCGAGCTGGTCAAGCGTCCCTACATCATCGTCGGCAGCCTTGCATTCCTTTGCCTGCTGGCGTTGGCCGTGACGTCCAACCGGTACAGCCAGCGTCGGCTGGGTCGACGCTGGAAACAGCTGCACCGTCTGATCTATGTGGTGCTTGGCCTGGGGCTGTTGCACTTCCTCTGGATCGTCCGCGCCGACTTGGAAGAATGGTCCATCTATGCCGCGGCCGGTGCGTTGCTCATGCTGCTTCGCGTACCTGCCATTGCCAGGCGAATTCCCCGAGTAATGGGGCGAAAACCACCCGTTGCCAAAAAGACCTGAAATTACCTGTTGACGCCCCTCTCAATATGTCTATAATTCGCCCCACTTCCG
>NZ_JACYVB010000013.1:0-97019 GCF_014842095.1 Pseudomonas sp. CFBP 13719
CAAACCGCTGTCAACTGCCTTTTTCACCGCTTCCGACCTTGAAGATCGAAACCCCTCCAAGCTCTCTGAAACTGCCAACTCGTTGATTAACAAAGAGTTTATTGTTTCGGCTGCGCCGGAAGTGGGGCGAATTATAGACACTTGAAGTTTGCCGTCAAGCCCTTGCTTTGGATTATTCGTTTTTTAGCGTGATGCGGGCAAAAGCTTTCTTGCCGGCCTGCACTACATGAGTCGCACCCACTGTGAAGACGAATGCCCGGTCTACCACGACGCCATCGACACGAACACTTCCGGCGTTGAGCAGATCGCGAGCGCCAGCGGCGTTCTTGACCATCCCTGCCTTATTAAGGATGGCGGCAATCGGCATATCTTCCGCGCCTGCGAGGTCCATCTCCGGCAGATCCTCCGGCAGTTCGCCTTCCTTCATGCGATTGCCCGCGGCTTTATGCGCGCTCTGGGCCGCTTCCTCGCCATGGAAACGGGCGACGATCTCTTCGGCGAGCTTGATCTTGATGTCACGCGGATTGGCGCCGGCCTCTACGTCAGCCTTGAACGCTTCGATCTCATCCATGCTGCGGAAGCTGAGCAGCTCAAAGTATCGCCACATCAGTGCATCGGGAATGGAGACCAGCTTGCTATACATGATGCCAGGCGCTTCCTGGATACCCACGTAGTTGCCCAGCGACTTGGACATCTTCTTGACGCCGTCCAGACCTTCCAGCAACGGCAGGGTGACGATGCATTGGGCATCCTGACCATAGGCCCGCTGCAGCTCACGCCCCATCAACAAGTTGAATTTCTGGTCGGTGCCGCCCAGCTCGACGTCGGCGCGCAGGGCAACGGAGTCATAGCCCTGGACCAGCGGATAGAGGAACTCGTGGATGGCGATTGGCTGGTTGCTGGTGTAGCGCTTGTCGAAATCATCACGCTCGAGCATGCGTGCCACGGTGTACTGCGAAGCCAGACGAATGAAGTCCGCCGGACTGAGGACATCCATCCAGGTCGAATTGAACGCAACCTCGGTTTTGGCCGGGTCGAGGATCTTGAACACCTGCGCCTTGTAGGTCTCGGCATTCTCAAGCACCTGCTCACGAGTCAGAGGCGGACGCGTGGCGCTCTTGCCGCTGGGATCACCGATGGAGCCGGTGAAGTCACCTATAAGGAAGATGACCTGATGACCCAGCTCCTGGAACTGCCGAAGCTTGTTGATCAGCACGGTGTGACCCAGGTGCAGATCCGGAGCGGTGGGGTCGAAGCCTGCCTTGATACGCAGCGGCTGACCGCGCTTGAGCTTCTCGACCAGTTCGGATTCGACCAGCACCTCTTCCGTGCCGCGCTTGATCAGCGCCAGCTGCTCTTCAACAGACTTCATATAGGTCCTACAACGCTCGGATTCAAAGGGCTCAACGATACAAGATCACGGGTCAAATACAAGGCGCGAGCACAGATGTGACTCATTGGCGCCAAGCAAACGTCTGCGAGCTTGCTTTAGAGGGCTTTTGGTTATATTTTATACAGTTATTTCATCTTCATCATGTCATTCATCTCATCTTTCCATCTTCAAAAGTCAAAAAATCACCTATGACCAAGCAACCGCCTAAAGCGCCGCCGCTTTATCCGAAGAGCCACCTCGTGGCTGCCAGCGGCATAGCCGCCCTCCTCAGCCTTGCCTTGCTGGTGTTCCCCTCCAGCGACGTAGAAGCAAAACGCACCACCATGAGCCTGGAAATGCCGGCGCCCGCAGAACAACTCAGGGACGCCGAACAAGACACTCCGGTCGCCCCGATCGCCGAGCAGGCTGCTCCCGCGCCATTCGCCCAGATCGAACCCTCTGCTGCGACAGACACCGAGCAGGCCGCTCAGCCGGCCGCGCCGTCGGCACCCCAGGTAACCGCGACCAAGGAAGCGACCACTGCCAAGGAAGTCGCGGCGGTCAAGAAAGAGCCTTCGCACCGTCAAGTCGTTGTGGCCAAGGGCGACACGCTCTCCACGCTGTTCGAAAGGGTTGGCCTGCCAGCTTCCACCGCCGCCCAGGTAGTAGGCAGCGACAAGAAGGCCAAGCAGTTCACTCAGCTCAAGCGTGGGCAACTTCTGGAGTTCGAGCTGTCGCCGGAAGGCGACCTGCTGGGCCTGCACAGCAAAGTCAGCGAACTGGATACCATCCGCCTGACCAAGGCCGGCAACGGTTTCGCGTTCGAGCGTGAAACCAGCAAGCCAGTGATGCGCGAAGCCTATGCGCATGGGGTCATCAAGAACTCCCTCTCGCAATCTGCGGCGCGCGCGGGCCTGTCCCACAGCCAGACCATGGACATGGCCAGCATCTTCGGCTACGACGTGGACTTCGCCCAGGATATTCGCCAGGGCGATGAGTTCGATATCGTCTACGAGCAGCGTGTGCTCAACGGCAAGGTGATCGGCACTGGCGGCATCCTGGCCGCTCGCTTTACCAACCGCGGCAAGACCTATACCGCAGTCCGGTACACCAACAAGCAAGGCAACAGCAATTACTACACTGCCGATGGCAACAGCATGCGCAAGGCGTTCATCCGTACACCGGTGGACTTTGCCCGCATCAGCTCACGCTTCTCGATGGGCCGCAAGCATCCGATCCTGAACAAGATCCGCGCGCACAAGGGCGTGGACTACGCAGCGCCGCGGGGCACGCCAATCAAGGCTGCCGGCGACGGCAAGGTGACACTGGCCGGCCGCCGCGGTGGCTACGGCAATACTGTGATCATCCAGCACGGCAACAGCTACACCACGCTGTACGGGCACATGCAGGGCTTTGCCAAGGGCATCAAGACCGGCGGCAGCGTCAAGCAGGGCCAGGTGATCGGCTACATCGGCACCACCGGTTTGTCCACGGGGCCGCACCTGCACTACGAGTTCCAGGTCAATGGTGTGCACGTTGACCCGCTGGGCCAGAAGCTGCCGATGGCCGACCCGATTGCCAAGGCCGAAAAACAGCGTTTCAACCAGCTAAGCCAGCCGTTGATGGCGAAGATGGACGCCGAGCGGACGACGCTGTTGGCGAGCAAGCGCTGAGTCATGACTTACTACCTGGGGGTGATGTCCGGCACCAGTCTGGACGGGCTGGACATTGCCCTGATCGAACAGGACCGCTCGACCCGGCTGGTCGCGACACACTACGTGCCTATGCCCGAAGCACTGCGCCAGCAACTGCTGGAACTGTGCGCCAGCGGGCCGGATGAGATTGCCCGGGCCGCGCTGGCGGAAAACCAGTGGGTAGCGTTGGCGGCTGATGGCATATCGGCCTTGCTGACCGCAGAGCATCTTGCCCCTGCGGACATCCGTGCCATCGGCAGCCACGGACAGACTGTTCGCCACGAGCCTGCCCGTGGCTTCACCGTGCAGATTGGCAACCCTGCCCTGCTGGCCGAACTGACGCAGATCACCGTGGTGGGCGATTTTCGCCGCCGCGATGTTGCAGCCGGTGGTCAAGGTGCTCCGCTGGTGCCGGCCTTCCACGAGGCCCTGTTCGGGGCCAAGGGCGAGGCGCGCGCGGTGCTCAACGTGGGTGGTTTCAGCAACCTCAGCCTGATTGGTGGCAATACGCCGGTCAGTGGTTTCGATTGCGGACCTGGCAACGTGCTGATGGATGCCTGGATTCACCTCAAGCGCGGCGTGGACTATGACCAGGGTGGTGCCTGGGCGGCGACCGGTACGCGACAGCCGCATTTGCTCGGCGCGTTGCTGAGTGACCCGTTCTTCGCGGGCAGCGGTCCAAAGAGCACGGGCCGCGAGGTGTTCAATCTGGGGTGGTTGCAGCGACACCTGGAGACGCTGCCCGCGCTCGCCGACGCCGACGCCGACGTTCAGGCAACGCTTCTCGAGCTGACCGCGCAGAGCATCGTGCAGTCGCTGCGTGTCGCCCAGCCGACCACCCATGCGCTGCTGGTCTGCGGCGGCGGCGCGCACAACCAGACGCTGATGGCGCGCCTGCAGGCCTTGTTGCCGGACACTCAGGTAGCCAGTACGGCGAAAGCTGGTGTCGACCCGGACTGGGTCGAGGCGATGGCGTTCGCCTGGCTGGCAGATTGCTGCCTGCAAGGCATAGCTGCCAATCGGCCGAGTGTGACGGGTGCACGGGGTCTGCGAGTGCTGGGCGCTATATACCCGGCCTGAAACCTGAAACCTGAAACCTGAAACGAAAACGCCGTGCAGATGCACGGCGTTTTGCGTTGGCGCTGGATCAGATCGAGAAGGACTGACCGCAACCGCACGTGGTGCTGGCGTTCGGGTTGTTGATGACGAACCGCGAACCTTCAAGCCCTTCCTGATAGTCCACCTGCGCACCGGCCAGGTACTGGAAACTCATGGGATCGACCACCAGGCTGACGCCTTCGCGCTCGACGATGGTGTCGTCGTCGGCGACGTCTTCATCGAAGGTAAAGCCATACTGGAAGCCCGAGCAGCCGCCGCCGGTGACGAAGACGCGCAGCTTGAGGCGATCATTACCCTCTTCATCGACCAGGTTCTTGACCTTGATGGCGGCCCCTTGGGTGAATTGCAAAGCCATGGGGGTAAAGGATTCGACGCTCATGTAGAAGTTCTCCCGGCGTACGCCGTCATAATGCTCAATGGCGGCATTATCCGCTTCTCCTACGAAGATGGTCAAGAATTAGCCAGTGGCAAACGCAAAGAGGCCCGCAAGCGGGCCTCTGGAAAGCGCTGCGCCGCGTGTCAGGGCAGCATGCCTGCGTGAGACAGACCGAAGCGCTCGTCCAGGCCGAACAGGATGTTCATGTTCTGTACGGCCTGGCCCGACGCACCTTTGACGAGGTTATCGATGACCGAAAGCACGACGACCAAATCACCGTCCTGAGGGCGATGCACGGCGATCCGGCAGACATTGGCGCCACGTACGCTGCGGGTTTCGGGGTGGCTGCCGGCCGGCATGACATCGACGAACGGCTCATCGGCATAACGTGCTTCGTACAGCGCCTGCAGATCGACCGATCTGTCGACCACGGTAGCGTACAGCGTGGAGTGAATGCCACGGATCATGGGCGTGAGGTGGGGAACGAAGGTCAGGCCCACTTCGCCGCCCGCCGCGAGACGCAGGCCCTGGGTGATTTCAGGCAAGTGGCGATGCCCCTTGACCGCGTAGGCCTTCATGCTTTCACCCGCTTCGCTGAACAAGGAGCCCACGCTGGCACCACGACCCGCACCGCTGACACCCGACTTGCAGTCGGCGATCAGGCGCGTGTTGTCGGCCAGACCGGCTTCGAGCAGCGGCAGGAAGCCCAGTTGGGTGGCGGTGGGATAGCAGCCCGGCACGGCAATCAGACGCGCCTGACGGATCTGCTCGCGGTTTACCTCGGGCAAGCCGTAGACGGCGTCGGCCAGCAGCTCGGGAGCACCATGAGGCTGGCCGTACCATTTGGCCCATTCATCGGCATCCTGCAGACGGAAGTCGGCGGACAGGTCGATGATCCTGGTTCCCGCCGCAAGCAGCTCACCGGCCAGGGCATGGGCGACGCCATGAGGCGTGGCGAAAAACACCACGTCGCAAGCACCCAACGTCTTGATGTCGGGGACGCTGAACGCCAGGCCGTCGTAGTGGCCTCGCAGGTTGGGGTAGAGGTCGGCAACGGGCAGGCCAGCCTCGGATCGGGAGGTAATGACCTCTACCTGCGCCTGCGGATGCTGCGCCAGCAGACGCAGTAGTTCGACTCCGGTATAACCCGTGCCGCCGACGATACCGACCTTGACCATAAACTGCCCTCTTCACGATGCGACTGGAAAGCCTTCGATGATAGGGGCCCGGCGCCTGTGTAACAACCGTTGAGATGACGCGGGCGTTGGCAGACTCTACTATCGACGCTACCGTGAACCTGGGAAGAACTGGAAATGCTTTATCTATGGATCAAAGCCCTGCATATCGTCAGCGTCGTCTGCTGGTTTGCCGGGTTGTTCTACCTGCCGCGTCTGTTCGTCTACCACGCCCAGAGCGAGGACACCGTCAGCCGCGAACGCTTTGCCGTCATGGAGCGCAAGCTGTATCGCGGCATCATGACGCCGGCGATGATCGCCACGTTCATCTTCGGCATCTGGCTGATCGCGCTGTCGCCGGGCTGGATGAGTCAGGGATGGATGCATGCCAAGCTGACCTTGGTCATCTTGCTGACTGGCTATCACCACGTCTGCGGCGCGCAGATGAAGCGTTTCGCGCGGGGCGAAAACAAGCGCAGCCATGTGTTTTTCCGCTGGTTCAATGAAATCCCGGTGCTGGTGCTGCTGGCCGTGGTGATTCTGGTGGTGGTCAAGCCATTCTGAGCCCACGCACAAGCAACGCGCTCAAAGCCGGTGCGCCCTGTAGACTGTCCATATGAAATCGCGCCAGCTTGCCTGGCGCGGGTATGGAGAATTCGATGACCCGTTATGCCATGATCACAGGCGCGTCGGCAGGCCTGGGCCTGGCCATGGCCGAAGCCCTGGCCAGGTGCGGACGCAGCCTGCTGCTGGTGGCGCGCCACCGTGACCCCTTGGAAAGCATTGCCGCTGAACTGACCCAGCGCTTTGGTGTGGAAGTACTGTTTCGTGCCTGCGACCTCGGCGAGCCGTTGCGGCTATCCGGATTCCTGCTGGAACTGGAAGAAAGCGAACGTCAGATCGACCTGCTGGTGAATTGCGCCGCCGTGCGCTCTCATGGGCATTTTCTCGCCCAGGACTGGAGCCAGGAACAGGACCTGATCGAACTGAACATTCTTGCCCTGACCCGGCTCTGTCATGCCTTGGGCAACGCCATGGCCGTGCAGGGCGGTGGGCAGATCCTCAATGTGGCCTCGCTGGCCGCGTTTCAACCCGGCCCATGGATGAGCAGCTATGCGGCCAGCAAGGCCTATGTCCTGCATTTTTCCGAAGGGTTGCGCGAGGAACTCAAGCAGACCGGGGTGAAGGTCTCGGTGCTGTGTCCGGGCCCCGTACGCGCAAGTCAACGGCGAATTCCGCGCCTGGCGGGCAGCTCGCTGGTGCTGGATGCCGAGCAGGTCGCCTTGCAGACCGTGCGCGCGCTCGCCCGCGATCGCGCGGTGATCGTGCCCGGACGGCGCAATGGCTGGCTGGCAAGGGCTCCACGCCTGTTCCCGCGCTGGCTGACGCGCAGAGTGGCCGGATGGATCAACAAGGCCTATGCCCCGCATTGAAGCAGGCAACACTGGGCGCTGGACGCAAGCCTCAGTACACTGACCCTTCGACCGCCATGGAGATGCATTGTGGATACTCTGTTTACCAAGATCATCAACCGGGAGATTCCGGCCAGGATCATCTACGAGGACGACCAGGTGTTGGCCTTCCACGATATTGCGCCCCAGGCTCCGGTGCATTTCCTGGTCATCCCGAAAAAAGCCATCCGTACGCTCAACGACCTGACCGAAGACGACAAGGGCCTGGCAGGACACATTCTGTACACCGCCCAGCGCCTGGCCAAGGAGCTGGGTTGCGAAGAAGGTTTCCGGGTGGTGATGAACTGCAACGAAATGGGCGGTCAGACCGTCTACCACATACACATGCATGTGCTGGGGCAGCGCCAGATGAACTGGCCGCCCGGCTGACCGGCATTCATTCGAGCCGCAGCCCAGTGCTGCGCGCTCGTGCGCCAACATGCAGGCAAGATTTCAACGGAGGTGCCCATGGCTACCCAGCGTCACTACTCGCCGATTGACCGATTGTTGCTGCAGGCCGACACGGCCATGCGCACCCTGCTGCCGTTCAGCGGCCATCCGTCGCGACCGTCGCCGGCCGTCGTCCAGCCCGAGGTGACGATGGACAAGCAACAGAGCCGGCACGTGGCCGGACTGATGCGCATCAATCACACCGGTGAGGTCTGCGCGCAGGCACTGTACCAAGGCCAGGCACTGACCGCGAAGCTGCCCCAGGTGCGCAAGGCCATGGAGCATGCAGCAGAAGAGGAAGTGGATCACCTGGCCTGGTGCGAGCAGCGCATTCGTCAATTGGGCAGCCATACCAGCGTGCTCAATCCGTTGTTCTATGGGATGTCGTTCGGTATCGGTGCAGCCGCAGGGATTATCAGTGACCGTGTGAGCCTGGGCTTCGTGGCAGCCACCGAGCACCAGGTGGTCAAGCACCTCGACGAGCATCTGCTGCAACTGCCTGCCGAGGACGTGAAATCGCGGGCGATCCTGGCGCAGATGCGCAGTGATGAGCAGGCCCACGCCGAATCGGCGCTCGACGCCGGCGGAGCCAGGTTTCCGGCACCGATACGCTTTGGTATGAGTTTGCTGGCCAAGGTCATGACCAAGAGCACCTATCGCATCTGAATGCGCATGGGGCATGCAGAAAGGGCGCTCGGTGAGCGCCCTTTTTCATTCACCCCAGCTCGACGATCTCGTAGTCATGGGTGATCTCGACGCCGGCGCGTCCCAGCATGATGGATGCCGAGCAATACTTCTCTGCCGAGAGTTCCACAGCACGCTTGACCTGGGCTTCTTTCAAACCGCGGCCCTTGACCACGAAATGCAGGTGGATCTTGGTGAAGACCTTGGGGTCTTCGCTGGCGCGTTCGGCTTCCAGAAAGGCCTCGCAGCTTTCGATGGGTTGCCGCGATTTCTTGAGAATGCTGACCACGTCATAGTTGCTGCAGCCGCCCAGGCCCAGCAGCAACATTTCCATGGGGCGCACGCCCAGATTGCGACCACCGCTTTCGGGGGGGCCGTCCATGACCACGACATGGCCGCTGCCCGACTCGCCCAGAAACATGGCTTCGCCAGCCCATTGAATACGCGCCTTCATCTTTCCGGACTCCCGTGCTCATAAAGCGGACGAGCTTACCACAGCGCACTTGTAACGATTGGTGAGGGAGGATCGGCCAAACCGCATGTCTCGCCGTCTAAATGGCGTGTGACTCTAGAGTGTGTCTGATAAGCTGACGCCAATGTACTGGCGTATCGCCGTGATTCATGCAAGATAGATTGCCCATTCCGGAACCAAGTCATGACCGCTGCCGCGCACAAGATCAAGAACCTCGAGAAGCTGCTCGCACATGGTCAGCGCTATCGGTTCGCCGCCAAGACCACCTTGATCGCCGCGGGTGCGCGTGATGACTCGCTTTCGCTGATTCTCAAAGGCTCGGCGACGGTGGTGATCGAGGCCGAAGAAGGCCGCGAGTTGGTGATCGCCTACCTCAACGCCGGGGATTTCTTTGGCGAACTGGGCCTGTTTCAGACTGCGAGCGGCACGCAGGCACACAACGCGTGGGTACGCGCCAAGACTGAATGCGAAGTGGTGCAGATCAGTTATGCCGCGTTTCGTGAACTGGCCCAGCAGGAGCCGGAGATGCTCTACGCGGTGGGTGGGCAGATGGCGCAACGTCTGCGCGACACGACCCGCAAGGTCGGCGACCTGGCGTTCTTCGATGTCACCGGACGTGTTGCCCGATGCCTGCTCGACCTGTGCAAGCAGCCCGACGCCATGACCCACCCCGATGGCATGCAGATCAAGATCACCCGGCAGGAAATCGGGCGCATCGTGGGTTGTTCACGGGAGATGGTCGGTCGCGTGCTCAAGGACCTGGAAGAGCGCAGCGTGGTCCACGTCAAAGGCAAGACCATGGTGGTGTTCGGCACGCGCTGAACGCCACGGAGCATCCACGCTCAGGCAGCGTTCAAGCCAACGCCGACAGCATCCGCGTATAGTCGGCGTGCAGCTCGTCGATCAGGTCAGGGGCGGGATGACGCTCATGCAGAGCGACATGGCTGGCGGCCTTGACCCGTTGCTCCAGACCACACTGCCGATTGAACAGATTGACCGCTGCTGCCATGGATTCACGCTCGTCATCCATCAGCATCGCCCCATGCACCAACACCACCGGACGTGTGCCACTCAAGCCCTGGCGCCAACGCTGCGCCGTGCCGACCCATTTGCGGCCGTCGAGATTGACGTTGAAACGGCCATCGCAAAAAGCCCCTTCTATTTCACCCAACGACGCACTGCCACCCAGCCGTTCGAGGGCATCGAGCAAAGGCTGGCACAGGCGGCGGTAAGCCGTCTCGATACGATGCTGGTCGCCCTCATGCTGCGGAGCCACATACACCAACGCGACGTTGATGGTGGATGACGACTGCGGCACCGGTTCGCCGCCGGTTTCGCGCAGCAGCACCGGCCAGCCGCTGGCGGCCGAGGCGAGGCTGGCCTCCTGGAAACCATCGAGGCGGCTCATCCGTCGCGGCATTACCAGCGTGCGATCCGTCGGGCACCAGAACAGCAACCCCCAGGCTTGCTCGCCTTTGCAGACAGCGCCGAGCAGATCCTGCTCGGCGCGCAAACCCTGTTCCGTAGGCAAATGCAGAAGCATTGACTGAGACTCATGAGGTGAAGGCCAAGGCGGCCGTTGGATCAGGGGAAGAACAGCCGCTGCAGCTCCAGGCCTGGATCTTCGGCGCGCATGAATGCTTCGCCGACCAGGAAGGAATAGACCCCGTTGATTTCCATCAACTGGACATCGGCGCGGTTGAAGATCCCGCTCTCGGTGATCACCAGGCGATCGCGCGGGATGCGTGGAAGCAGGTCCAGGGTGGTTTCCAGGTTGACGTCGAAGGTGTGCAGGTTGCGGTTGTTGACCCCGACCAGCGGTGTGTCCAAGGTGTTCAGCGCGCGCTCCAGTTCAGCGCCGTCGTGCACTTCGACCAGCACGTCTAAGTCGACGCCCTTGGCCACTGCGGCAAGTTCAGCCATTTGCGCATCCTGCAGTGCCGAGACGATCAGCAGGATACAGTCGGCACCCAGTGCCCGTGCTTCGACCACCTGATAGGGGTCGATCATGAAGTCCTTGCGGATCACCGGCAACTGACAGGCGCCGCGTGCCTGTTGCAAGTACAGGTCGGCGCCCTGGAAAAAGTCGATGTCGGTCAGCACCGACAGGCAGGTAGCCCCGCCTTTCTCATAGCTGCGGGCGATGTCGGCGGGAACGAAATGTTCGCGTATCACACCCTTGCTTGGCGAAGCTTTCTTGACCTCGGCAATCACGGCTGGCTGCTTCGAAGCAGCCTGGGTGATCAAGGCCTGGGCAAAACCGCGCGGCGCGTCGGCTGCTGCGGCAAGACGTTCAAGCTCGGCGAGGCTGACTCGCGCGCGCCGTTCGGCCACTTCCTGCGCCTTGCGCGCCAGTATGTTTTCCAGCACGGTGGGCACGCTCATGCTTCGTTCTCCTGCTTGAATACCGCGGTAAAGGCACCCAGTTCTTCGAGCTTTTCACGGGCCAGCCCGGTGTGCAACGCATCGTGAGCCATGGCCACGCCCTCTTTCAGGCTGCTCGCCACGTCGGCCGCGTACAATGCGGCGCCGGCGTTGAGCACGATCATTTCGGCCGCTTTCTCGCCCTGCTCGGTCTTGCGCCGGCCCAAGGCGTCGCGGATCAATTCGAGCGAGGCTGCCGGGCTGTCGACCACCAGGCCATGCAAGCTCTGGCTCTTGATGCCGAGGTCTTCGGGCTCGACCCAATATTCGCTGACCTCGCCATTCTTGAGCTCGGCAACGAAGGTCGGTGCGGCAAGGCTGAATTCGTCCAGGCCATCGCGCGAATGCACCACCAGTACATGCTTGCTGCCCAGGCGCGCGAGCACTTCGGCCAGCGGTCGGCACAAGTCCTGGGTGAACACACCCACCACCTGGTGCTTGACGCCGGCCGGGTTGGTCAGCGGGCCGAGCATGTTGAACAGGGTCCGCAGGCCCAGATCGCGGCGCGGAATGGCCGCGTACTTCATGGCACTGTGATGGGCCTGGGCGAACATGAAGCCGATGCCGACGCTGTCGATGCAGCGAGCAACCTGCTGTGCGTCCAGGTTGAGGTAGACGCCGGCGGCTTCGAGCAGGTCGGCACTGCCGCTCTTGCCCGACACCGCGCGATTGCCATGCTTGGCCACCGTGCAGCCGGCTGCCGCGACGACCAATGCCGAGGCGGTGGACACGTTGAAGATGTTGGCGCCGTCGCCACCGGTGCCGACGATGTCGACCACTTTGTCCAGGGTCCGCAGTTCGACCTTGCTGGCCAGCTCGCGCATCGCCGTCACGGCGCCGACGATCTCGTCGATGGTCTCGCTTTTCATGCGCATGCCCATCATGAAGGCGCCGATCTGCGCTTCGCTGCACTGGCCGGTCATGATGTCGAGCATCACCGCGCGCATTTCCTCGGTGGTGAGGTCCAGCTGGCTGACGATACGGGTCAGCGCGCTTTTGATATCCATGGGTATTCCTTAGCCCTGGCGGCTGCCGCCGGTCTGCTTGAGAAAGTTGGCGAACAGCTCGTGGCCTTGCTCGGTCAGGATCGATTCGGGATGAAACTGCACGCCCTCGACATTCAGGGTTTTGTGCCGCAGGCCCATGATTTCGTCGACCGTGCCATCTTCGTTGGTTGTCCAGGCCGTCAGCTCCAGGCACTCGGGCAAGGTCTGGGCCTTCACCACCAACGAGTGATAGCGGGTGACGGTCAGCGGATGGTTGAGGCCTTCGAACACACCAAGGTCGGTGTGGGTAATCGGGCTGGTCTTGCCGTGCATGACCTGACGGGCGCGGACCACGTCGCCGCCGAAAGCCTGGCCGATGGACTGGTGGCCCAGACAGACGCCGAGGATGGGCAGCTTGCCGGCAAAATGCCGGATCACGTCAAGGGAGACACCGGCTTCGTTGGGGGTGCAGGGGCCGGGCGACACGACGATGCGCTCAGGTGCCAAGGCTTCGATCTGGGCAATGCTGAGTTCATCGTTGCGGATGACTTTGACGTCGGCGCCCAGTTCACCCAGGTACTGCACGACGTTGTAGGTAAAGGAGTCGTAATTGTCGATCATGAGCAACATGGTGCTTAACCTCTCGAATCTGCTGACGGACCACCGGCTCGCTGGAACCGGTGGACACTGGCTTGCCGGGTCCGGAATCAGTCTGGCGATTGCTCGGCCAGGGCCACGGCCTTGAACATGGCGCGACGCTTGTTCAGCGTCTCTTCCCATTCCAGCGCAGGCACCGAGTCGGCGACAATGCCGCCGCCGGCCTGCACGTGCAGTTCGCCGTTCTTGATGACCGCTGTACGAATGGCGATCGCGGTGTCCATGTTGCCGTTCCAGGCGAAGTAGCCGACCGCGCCGCCGTAGACACCGCGCTTGACCGGCTCCAGCTCGTCGATGATTTCCATGGCACGGATCTTCGGCGCACCCGACAAGGTGCCTGCGGGGAGGATGGCGCGCAGGGCGTCCATGGCGGTCAGGCCCTGCTTGAGGTGGCCGGTCACGTTGGACACGATGTGCATCACGTTGGAGTAACGCTCGATGACCATCTTCTCTGTCAGCTTCACCGAGCCGACCTCCGATACCCGGCCCACGTCGTTGCGGCCCAGGTCGATCAACATCAAGTGCTCGGCGATCTCCTTGTCGTCGGACAGCAGGTCCACTTCAAGCGCATGGTCGGCTTCTTCGGTAGCACCGCGTGGGCGCGTTCCGGCAATCGGGCGTACGGTGATCAGGTCATCCTCGACGCGCACCAGCACTTCGGGCGAGCTGCCGACCACATGGAAATCGCCGAAATTGAAGAAGTACATGTAGGGTGTCGGATTGAAGCAACGCAGGGCGCGGTACAGGTCGATCGGCGCAGCCTTGAAGTCGATGGACATGCGCTGCGACGGCACCACCTGCATGACGTCGCCCGCCAGGATGTACTCCTTGATGGTGTCGACGGCGCCTTCGTAGTCGGACTGGGTGAAGCTTGAACGAAACACCGGATCACTGGCCTGCGGACGGTTGAAATCCAGCCCACGACGCGGGGCGATGGGCTGGCGCAGTCGGTCCATCAAGGTGTCGAGCTGGCTGCGGGCCTGTTCGTACGCATCGGCCTGGGCCGGATCGGCGAGGACGATGGCGTGCATCTTGCCCGCCAGGTTGTCGAACACCACCACGGCGTCGGACACCATCAGCAGGATGTCCGGAACCCCCAGCGGATCGGGATTGGGGCACTGGCCCAGGCGTTTTTCGACGTAGCGCACGCAGTCGTAGCCGAAATAACCAACCAGGCCACCGTTGAAACGTGGCAGACCGGCAATGGTCGGCACGTTGTAGCGGGCCTTGAAAGCTTCGACGAAGGCCAGTGGATCTTCGACTTCACACGCTTCGATTTCGACGCCGTCGCAGGTCACGCTGGCGTGGTAGCCATGGACGCGCAGGACGGTGCGGCACGGCAGGCCGATGATCGAGTAACGCCCCCACTTCTCGCCGCCCTGCACCGATTCCAGCAGGTAGGAATTGGGCTGGTCGGCCAGTTTCAGGTAGATGGACAGGGGGGTGTCGAAGTCGGCCAGGGTTTCGTGGGCCATCGGAATGCGGTTGTAGCCTTCGGCAGCCAGGCGCAGGAAGTCTTCGCGGGTCATGATTCAGCCTCGTGATGGAGGGGTCGAACGGTCTGTGGGCAAACGTTGGAACGGAAAAGTCAGGCGCGCCAACGCCAGCGGGCCAGGGCCTTGATGACTTTCATCCAGAGTTTGCGAGTGACCACCACGATGGAATCTCTATGAGCGGGGGATTTGCCGTTAGCCAACGTTATCCCACTGGCCGGATCGAAGCAACCGGGCATCAGCGCGCGCAGATCGTCGATCACCAGCGCTGGTGATTCCTCGGCGATCGGCCGCCCATGATTGTAGCCGTAGCTGAGCGCGATACAGGTCACGCCGGCAGCCTTGGCCGCCTGCACGTCGCTGCGTGAATCGCCGACGAACAATGAATGCTGCGCCTTGACCTTGGCCATTTTCATGACGAAAAACAGGGCAGCTGGATCGGGCTTCTGCTGGGGCAGCGTGTCGCCGCCAATGATCCACTTGAAATAGCGGCCCAGGCCCAGCTGGTCCAGCAAGGGGGCGACGAAGCGTTCCGGCTTGTTGGTGATCAGGGCCATCTTCACGCGTTTCTTGTGCAGCCATTTAAGTGTTTCGTGCACGCCTGGGTAGACCTGGGTCAAGGCATGGCTGGACGCATAGGCCGCCGAGAAAAGCTCGAGGGCGTGCGCGGTTTCCGCCTCGCCCACGTGCTGGTGCTCGAGGCCACCGGCGAGCGCGCGGCGAACCAGCACGCGGGCACCGTTGCCGACCCATTCGCGGACAGCTTCGAGCCCCGCCGGCGTACGCCCCAGCTGGGCCAGCATGGTGTCGACGGCGGCGGCCAGATCGGGTACGGAATCCACCAGCGTGCCGTCCAGGTCGAACATCACCAGCCGTGGCAGGCCGCCGGGAAACAGCCGCTCCATGGCACTCATGAACGAGCCAGCGTCAATTCCGTGCGCATTTGCTCGATCACATCGCGGTAGTCTGGCGCGTTGAAGATAGCCGAGCCGGCAACGAAAGTGTCGGCTCCGGCTGCGGCGATCTCGCGGATGTTGGCGACGTTGACGCCACCGTCGATTTCCAGGCGGATGTCGCGGCCGCTGGCGTCGATCAGGGCGCGGGCTTCGCGCAGCTTGTTCAGGGTGCCGGGAATGAACTTCTGGCCGCCGAAGCCGGGGTTGACGCTCATCAGGAGGATCATGTCGACCTTGTCCATGACGTATTCAAGCAGGTTCAGCGGCGTGGCCGGGTTGAATACCAGACCGGCCTTGCAGCCGCCCTCGCGGATCAATTGCAGCGAGCGGTCGATGTGCTGGGTCGCCTCGGGGTGGAAGGTGATGTAGCTGGCACCTGCCTCGATGAAGTCGCCGATGATGCGGTCGACCGGGCTGACCATCAGGTGCACATCGATGGGCGCGCTGACGCCGTATTTGCGCAGCGCCGCACACACCATCGGGCCGATGGTGAGGTTGGGGACATAGTGGTTGTCCATCACATCGAAGTGAACGATATCGGCGCCTGCGGCGAGCACGTTATCGACTTCCTCGCCCAGGCGGGCGAAGTCCGCGGAGAGGATGGACGGGGCAATTGCGAAGGGCTGCATGGCGCACCTATTCAGGCTGGAATCACGGTGGCGCGCATTGTAGCTCAGGTGGCATGGGCGGGCGAATTGCGCTGGAGCAGATCAGGATTCGCTGCGGTTTATCAGGGACAGCGGAGTAGGCCTTTCGCGGCCGATGACCGCTCCTACGGAGGTCTTTGCCGGGCTGGACGACATTGCATGGCCTTTGTCCGGTTGTCGTAGGAGCGGTCTGTGGCCGCGAAAAGAACGACGCGGTTTGTCAGGGACAGCAGGGTGGGCCTTTCGCGGCCGATGACCGCTCCTACGGGATGATAGGGGTGCTCATCGGGTGCGCTACTGGACGGCGACGGTGCGCAGCTTTTCGCCGCGGCCGCGCAGCCATTCCAGTACCAGCAGCAGCAACACCGAGAAGACGATCAACAGGGTGGCCGCGGCGGCGATGGTCGGGCTTAGGTTCTCGCGGATGCCGCTGAACATCTGCCGGGGCAAGGTGGCCTGCTCCGGCCCGGCCAGGAACAGGGTCACCACCACTTCATCGAACGAGGTGGCAAAGGCGAACAGCGCGCCGGAAATCACCCCCGGTGCAATCAACGGCAGGGTCACCCGGCGGAACGTGGTCAGCGGCGAGGCGCCAAGGCTGGCCGCCGCCCGCACCAGGTTGTGGTTGAAACCCTGCAGCGTCGCCGACACCGTGATGATCACGAACGGTACACCCAGCACTGCGTGCACCACGATCAGCGAAAGAAAGCTGTTGCCCATGCCCAGCGGCGCGAAGAACAGGTAACTGGCCACGCCGATGATCACCACCGGTACCACCATCGGCGAAATGACCAGGGCCATCACCAGGGACTTGCCGGGAAAGTCGCCACGGGTCAGACCGATTGCTGCCAGGGTACCGAAGATCATCGCGACGACCGTGGCGGCCGGGGCGATGATCACGCTGTTGCGCAACGCGCGCATCCATTCTGCCGAACCGAAGAAATCCTGGTACCAGTGCAGCGAAAATCCCTGCAGGGGATACACCAGAAAACTGCCGGAGTTGAACGACAGCGGAATGATCACCAGTACCGGCAGGATCAGGAACAGCAGAATCAAGCCGCACAGGATTCGCAGGGTGTAGAACCACAGGCGTTCGATGGGCGACAGGTAAGGGCTCGTCATGACAGTGTTCCTCAGCTCAGACGCAGGCGGCTGGCGCCGACCAGCCAGCTATAGATCAAGTACAACACCACGGTGGCCAGAAGCAGCAGGCCGCCCAGCGCGGTTGCCATTCCCCAGTTGATGCTGGTGTTGGTGTAGAAAGCCACGAAATAGCTGACCATCTGGTCGTTGGGGCTGCCCAGCAGCGCCGGCGTGATGTAGTAGCCGATGGCCAGAATGAACACCAGCAGGCAGCCTGCGCCAACCCCGGCGTAGGTCTGCGGGAAGTACACCCGCCAAAAGCTGGCGAACGGATGACAACCCAGGGAAATTGCCGCACGCATGTAGGTAGGCGAAATGCCTTTCATCACGCTGTAGATGGGCAGGATCATGAACGGCAGGAGGATGTGCACCATGGAGATATAGACCCCGGCGCGGTTGAACACCAGCTCCAGCGGTTTATCGATGATGCCCATGGCCATCAGCGCGCTGTTGATCAGGCCGCCCGATTGCAGCAGCACGATCCACGCGGCGACACGCACCAGGATGGACGTCCAGAACGGCAGCAGCACCAGGATCATCAGCAGGTTGCTCTGCCGGGTCGGCAGGTTGGCCAGCAGATAGGCCAAGGGATAGGCCAGCGCCAGGCAGATGGCGGTGATTACCAGCCCCATCCAGAACGTGCGGGCGAAGATGTCCAGGTAGATCGCCTGGTCCGGCGTGGCGGGGGCGACTTCGCCAAGATCGTCGATGCGGTGATCGACCGCCGCCAGCAGGTAGAACGGCGTGATGGCGCTGGTGTTGCGGCGGATCGCCTGCCAGTAGGCCGGGTCACCCCAGCGCTCGTCGAGTGCCTGCAGCGCCTCTTTGTAGGAGGCCGGTTCGGTCTTGAACGGCAGGGCACGAGCGGTTTTCGCCAGCAGGCTGCGGTAGCCGGCCAGCTCCATGTTCAGACGCTTGGACAGATCGCCCAGGCTTTGATTCTTGCGCGATTCGGCGAGGTCCTCGGCCAGTGACCGGTACACCGGTTCGTCGGGCAGGCCCTTGCCGTCCCACGCGGTCACGGCCGCCACGGTGCGCGGCATGCCTTCGACCACTTCGGGGTTGCCGACGCTTTTGTACAAGAGCGCGGCGATGGGCACCAGGAACACCAGCAGCAGGAACAACACCAGCGGCGCAATCAACGCCTGGGCTTTCCAGCGGTTGAGTCGTTCGGCCCGGGACAGGCGCTGTTTCAAGGTGAGGCTGGCGTCCGGTTTGAGAGGCACTGCGACGGCCATGGTCAACTCCGCGAATCATTCAGGTCTAAAAAGGCGCGCCCGGCAGGCGCGCCCATGACAGCGTTGCCGCGACGCGTGTTACTTGGCAGCCCAGGCATTGAAGCGCTGTTCCAGTTGCTCGCCGTTGTCGGCCCAGAAGCTCACGTCGATCTGCACCTGATTGACGATGTTTTCCGGCGTGGTCGGCATGTCCTTGAGAATGTCCTTGTTCAGCAGTGGCACGGCCTGGGTATTGGCAGGGCCGTAGGCGATGTTTTCCGAGTAGGTTTTCTGCTGCTGCGGCGCGACCGACCAGGCGATGAATTTCTTGGCGGCCTCGACATTCTTCGCACCCTTGGGAATGGCCCAGGCGTCGAAGTCATAGATGCCACCGTTCCAGACCACTTTCAGGTTGCTCTCCTTCTGCACGGCAGCGATGCGCCCGTTGTAGGCCGAGCTCATGACCACGTCGCCGGAGGCCAGGTACTGTGGCGGCTGGGCACCGGCTTCCCACCACTGGATGCTGGGCTTGAGTTCATCGAGTTTCTTGAAGGCGCGGTCCTGGCCGGCCTTTGTGGCGAGCACCGAATACACGTCCTTGGGCGCCACGCCGTCGGCCATCAGGGCGAATTCCAGGGTGTATTTGGCACCCTTGCGCAAGCCACGCTTGCCGGGAAATTCCTTGGTGTTCCAGAAATCGGTCCAGCCAGTGGGCGCAGTCTTGAGCTTGTCGGCGTTGTAGGCCAGCACCGTGGACCAGACGAAGAAACCTACACCGCAGGTCTGGACGGCACCCTTGACGAAGTCTTCCGGCTTGCCGAACAGCGCCGGATCGAGTTCTTCGAACATGCCTTCGTCACAGCCGCGGGACAGCTCGGGCGACTCCACTTCCACCAGGTCCCAGGACACGCTCTTGGTATCGACCATGGCCTTGACCTTGGCCATTTCGCCGTTGTACTCACCGGCGACGATCTTGCCGGAGCCGGCCTTTTCCCACGGTTCGTAGAACGCCTTGACCTGCGCGGCCTTGTTGGCCCCGCCGAAAGACACCACGGTCAGGTCGGTAGCGGCCAACGCCTGGCCGGCCCAGAACAGGCCGAGCGTCAGCCCGGTCAATTTCAAGTGCTTGAGCATTTAATCGTCTCTCCAAGTGCAGGTGGGTCAAGCGCGGGGCGATGGTTCGCCTCTGATCGTTTTGGTACGGTTGCAGCGATTTCAGCGGTGAAACCCTCACTGATCCAACAGTGGGTCCAGCGCGCGGGCGTGTTCCAGGGGCCAGCCCAAGGGCACCACGTCGCCCACGGCCAATGCCGGGTCGAGCTGGGCGATGGGCTGCTTGACGAAGAAATCAGTCTTGCCGCACACCTCCAGGCGCACACGTACGTGGTCGCCCAGGTAGATGAATTCGGCGACTCGCCCCGAGAAGCGGTTGATGCACTCGCCGCTGTGGCCATTCAGGCGAACCCGTTCGGGACGAATCGACAGGGTCACCGGCGCCCCTATCTGGCCGACATTGATCGCCAGCGCCTCGATTTTTTCACCCCGCGGCAGCTCGACGACGCAGCGCTCGCCTTCGCGGCTGAGCAGACGCCCGTTGATACGGTTGTTTTCGCCGATGAAGTTGGCAACGAAGGTGTTCTTTGGCTCCTCGTAGAGGGCGCGGGGTGGGGCGATCTGCTGGATCTCGCCCTGATGGAACACGGCCACGCGGTCGGACATGGTCAGCGCCTCGCCCTGATCGTGGGTCACGTACACCACGGTGACGCCCAGGCGCTGGTGCAGGTGCTTGATCTCCATCTGCATGTGTTCGCGCAGCTGTTTGTCCAGGGCACCCAGCGGTTCGTCCATGAGCACCAGCTGCGGTTCGAAGACCAGGGCGCGGGCCAGGGCCACACGCTGTTGCTGCCCGCCGGACAGTTGCGCCGGATAGCGGTGGGCAAAGGCGTCGAGCTGGACCATGCCGAGCACCCGCTTGACCCGCTCGCTGATGTCGGTCTTGCTCAGGCCGCGCACGGACAGGGGAAAGGCCAGGTTTTCCGCCACGGTCATGTGCGGAAACAGGGCGTAGTTCTGGAACACCATGCCGATGTCACGCTTGTGCGGCGGCACGTGGTTGATCGAGCGTCCGGACAGCTGGATTTCCCCCGCCGTGGGGGTTTCGAAGCCTGCCAGCATCATCAGGCTGGTGGTCTTGCCGGAGCCGGAGGGGCCGAGCAGCGTAAGGAACTCGCCCTTGCGGATGTCCAGGTTGAGATCCTTGACGATGAGGTTTTCACCGTCATAGCTTTTCTGCACGCCACGGAAGCTGACCAGTATCTCGTCCGTACTTGCGCTTGCCTCGCTCATACCCACACCTTTGTTGAATGACTGCCGTGGGATCAAGCCTAGAGAAGGCCGTAACCCTTGCAAATCGGGGGCTGGGAGAGATTGCCATGGGGTAGTTGGAAGATTCGGGGTAAGGATTGCCCTACAGGCATGTCGCCCCTGAGCATGGGCGAGAAGTGCCAGAGCGGCTGCTTGGCAGAACCCTGGGCGCCACTGTCGTTTTCAGACCAGCTTGTGCTCCATCGCGTACTTCACCAGCTCGGCCAGCGACGCCACATTGAGCTTGTGCATCAGGCGCGCCTTGTGGGTGCTGATGGTTTTGCTGCTCAGGGCCAGCTGCTGGGCGATGTCATTGACATTGGCGCCGCGAGCCAGGCGTTCGAACACCGAGAACTCGCGCTCCGACAGCAGGGCATGCCGCGGCCGGGCATCGGTGAGCCCAACCTCGAAGACCATGCGATCGGCCAGGGCCGGGTCGATGTAGCGCCCGCCCGCGGCGACTCGACGGATAGCGGTCAGCAGCAGCGCCGGGTCGCTGTCCTTGGTGGCGTAACCGGCCGCGCCGACTTTCAATGCACGCGCGGCCATCTGTGCCTCGTCGTGCATGGACAACACTAGAATAGCCGGCGGATGGGGCAGCGCGCGGATCCGTGGAATGGCCTCCAGGCCATTGACGCCCGGCATGGAGATGTCCAGCAGGACCACGTCGCAAGGGGTGATGCGCAAGATCTCGAGCAACTGCTCGCCATTGCCCGCCTCCCCTGCGACCACCAGGTCCTTGGCCAGAGCAATCAATTGCTTGATTCCTTCACGCACGATGGTGTGGTCTTCGGCCACCAGCACTCGGATCAACGGGTCACCCTCCAGCAATCAATTCAACGGTGCGCTCAGTTCAACGGCACGGTGACGGTCAGGGCAGTGCCCTCCCC
Source organism: Pseudomonas sp. CFBP 13719 (assembly GCF_014842095.1). Lineage (NCBI taxonomy): Bacteria > Pseudomonadati > Pseudomonadota > Gammaproteobacteria > Pseudomonadales > Pseudomonadaceae > Pseudomonas > Pseudomonas sp. CFBP 13719. Next base: position 21,571 of record NZ_JACYVB010000013.1, read on the forward strand.
CAGCTGGCTGCTCAGTTCGAGCCGGCCACCGAGCATCAGTACGCGCTCGCGCATACCTACTAGGCCAAACGACAGCGAGCCTACTTGAGCGGGTTCGAAGCCGCAGCCATCGTCGGTGATCGACAGACGCAAGTCATTGCCTTCCTGGCTGAGCTCGATTTGCACAGTATGCGCCTGGGCGTGGCGAATGACATTGGTCAGCGCCTCTTGCAGAAGGCGAAAAAGGCCCACCGCCTTGGCGTCGTCCAGGGGCGGCAACTGTTCCGGAACGCTGACCAGGCAGGGAATCTGGGTACGCTCCTCGAAGCGGTGCGCCTGCCACTCGATGGCCGAGGCAATACCGGCATCCAGTATCGGCGGGCGCAAGGCGGTGGCCACGTCGCGCACCTGCTGGAACAACTGGGCGATCAAGCGCTTCATGCTGTTGAGGCGTTCCTGGAGCCCGCTATCGAGGTCGGCGTAGGCCAGCTCGCACATCGAGGTTTCCAGTTTCAGTACCGTGAGGATCTGCCCCAGTTCGTCGTGCACTTCTCGGGCAATGCGCGCCTTTTCTTCCTCGCGCACGGTTTCCAGGTGCGCCGACAGCTCGCGCAGTTGCGCCTCGCTGTGTTGCAGGGCAGCCAGCGCCCGACGCCGCTCGGTCACATCAGTGAGGTAGACCACCAGGTACTCGGCTTCGCGAAAGCGCAGGAAGCTCAGCGAGACATCGGTGGGCAGGACGCTGCCGTCGGCGCGCACGCAGTGGGTTTCGAAGGTTTGCGCTGTGTGTTCGCTGGCCCGGGCCAGCCGCCACAGGTTCAGCCAGCGGTCCATGCTCAGGCCCGGCTCGAAGTCGGCCAGGGGCTTGTCCACCACCGCGCCGGTGTCGTAGCCGAGCATGCGCTCGGCAGCGCGGTTAGCGTAGCGCACATGGCTGTCCCAGTTCACCCACAGTATGCCGACCGTGCTCTGTTCGATGGAGAACTGGTTGACCCGCAGGGCTTCCTCGCTCGCCGCGCGCAGGGCAATGTCTTCCCGAGCCGCCAGCAGTTGCCGTTCCAGCGCGTGGACCTGGCGGCGCTGCCAGACCAGCAGGGCGATGATGGCCACGGCGATCAGCACCAGCAGCAGGCACAGGTTCTGCCAGAACCCTCGGGATTCGCTCAGGCGCGGGTACTGTGGCTGCAACCACCGCTCGTGCAGCCGCTCCAGGTCCCTGGCGGGCAGGGACTCCAAGGCCACGGTGACGATATGCGCCAACTGCGGCCAGTCGCGCCGCGTCGCCACGCGCAGCAACTGTGGATAACCTATGTCGCCGACCACCACCAGCTCGTCGAACTCGGCCTCGCGGGACAGCCGGCCCAACTGCGCCTCGTCCACCACCGCATAACGTGCCTGCTGGCTAAGCAGTAATTGCAGGGCCTGCCGTTCCAGCGGCACACCTTGCAGATTGAGGTGGCTGTAGGTGTTGCGCAAATAGTCGGCAACCGCCCCTGGCATGCGCACGGCGACCCGGTCATTGGCCGAAAGCGTCTCGAGATCGATGGCGACTTCGCCATTGCGCTCGCCTACCAACAACTGCGGCACGCGCAGGTAGGGATCGGAAAACTGCCACAGTTTCAACCCGGCAGGGGTTTGCGCAAGACCGGGCGCCAGGTCCACCTCGCCTGCTCGCAGGCCCTGCTCCAAGGCCGGCTGGTCGGTGTAGTTGCGCCAGATCAGCTCCACCTGCATGGCCTTGGCCAGCCAGTTCATCAAGTCGACGTTGACCCCGGACAACTGGCCCAGGCGACGGTCCAGTTGCGCATAGGGCTGCTGCAGTACCAGCCCGACACGCAAGGTGCGATGCTCATCCAGCCACTGGTTCTGCGCAGCGTCCAGCGGCAGCTTCTGGGCGGGCACGGCGGCGGCGCCAAGGACGAGCAACGGCAGGCACAACCCGCCCAGCAGTGAAAGGCGACGCAGCAGTGGGTACATATCGGTATGAACGACCTTTGCGTGGATGGCACTAAGCTATAGGCTTTGAATATCGACCGGTGTCGGGATTATCCGCGAGAAAAGGAGCGCCTGTCAGATTGCATTGGTGGCAGCGTGCACTCGGCCCGGTATCGAACAAGCGAGTCATTCATTTGGGCGGGAAGTACCGATGAAAGTTGTTCAGTTGAGAGCCGTCTGCCTGGCATTGCTGGTACCCCTGCACGGTGTTGCTGCGGCAGAAGAAGTCGCGCCAGCCAAGGAGGCGACCGAAGTCCGCCAGCCCCTGGCGGAGCGCAGTGTCGAGGATGCGCAGGCCTTGGAACGTCAGTTGCCGGCCAGCGAGCAGCAACAATTGCAGGCCGGCAGCGACGAGTTCCTGTCGTTGTGGCGTCCGGCCAATAGCGCCGATGCGCAGGGTACGGTGATCATCGTGCCAGGGGCCGGGGAAACGGCGGACTGGCCACAGGGCGTGGGGCCGTTGCGGCGCAAGTTGCCGGATGCGGCGTTCAACACCCTGAGCCTGAGCCTGCCGGACCTGGTCAGCCAGATGCCTTCGGCCAGGCCAAACGAGAAACCGCCATTGCCGGTGACCACCGACACCCAGGCGACGCCACCGGACGCTGGCGCCGGGGTGGAAAAAGCCACGGCTCAGGACGCCGACACGGCCAGCACCGAGGTGCAGCTGCAAGACCCGATGCAGGTAGATGCCGAGCGGATCTTTGCCCGCATCGAAGCCGGTATCGCTTTCGCCCAGCAACACAACTCACGCAGGATCGTGCTGTTGGGGCATGGCAGCGGCGCTTACTGGGCGACCCGCTACATGGCCGAACGGCAGCCGGCGCACGTGCAGAAGCTGGTGTTGGTGGATACCCGCACACCGGACAATGCGCCGCAGCAGATCGACGAACTGGCCGCGCTGCTCAAGGTGGCCACCACGGATGTCTTCTACAGCGATCGTCAAGCAGCGGCTGACGCCGCGCAACGGCGTTTGCAGGCCAGCAAGCGGCAGAAAGGTGCGGTGTACTCGCAGGTTTCGCTCAAGTCGCTGCCGGACAAGGCCGCGCAGGCCGAGCAGCTGTTCCGGCGGGTCAAGGGTGCCTTGAATGCGCAGTAAGCAACTGCGCGGTTGATGCCACGCCTGCGCATCAGCGCAGGTCCAGGCGCTCGCGGATCAGGCTGTAGGCGTTGTGCAGTTCGCGCGTACGGTCGGTTGCCTCGCGAATCTGCGCCGGTGTGGCGCCCCCGCCCACCAACTTGTCGGGATGGTGGCGGCTGAGCAGACGCCGATACGCACGCTTGATCTGGTCAGGCTCGGTGGTCGAGGAAACCCCCAGCAGGCGCAGTGCTTCTTCGAAGGCGCCGCCTCGCTTGGTCACCGGCCTGTGGCGCGGCTCGTAATCCTGACCCAGCCCCTGCACACGTGCCGAGGACCAGCCCAGCCATTTGCCCCAGCTGACTACCAGTTCGCGCTCGGCGGTACCGGCCTGGCCATCGGCCCAGACCATCCGCCAGCAGGCACGCAGCATCCCCTCGGCGGAGTTGGGTTGGTGCTTGAGGCGCAACAGGTGACTGCGCAACTGATCGCCTCCCGTCTTGCCGCGATTGAACGCAACGATGGCCCGTTTTCGCGCCTGCTCGTTGAGATTCAAAGAGCGCATCTCCCGCCGCGCCTGCTGGATATGCACCGCCAGCACCTGGCCTTCGGCCTTGGCCACCCGGCCCAGCAGGACGAACAGCAACTGCTCGTCACGCAGCACCGATTTGCCCTTGAGCCTATCTACCAATTCACTCCAGGTCTGCAACCTGAGGTGTCGATCCAGCGCCTGACCGAGCACTATGCCCAGCAGCGCCCCTGGAATGCTGGCGAGGGCATAACCTGCCGCCGCGCCGACTACCGTTCCGGGCCACAACATATCAACCTCGCTCGGCCAGCAGGCGGTCGAGTTCGGTCAGGCGTTGCGCAGTGCCGACGTCGATCCACTGGCCTTGGTAATGCTCGCCGGTGACCTGCCCCACGTCCATTGCGCGGCGCAGCAGCGGCGCGAGCTTGAAGGCTGGCTCGCCATGGCCGTCGAACAGATCGGGGTGGAGCACGGCGATGCCGCTGTAGGTCAGGCCAGGCTGATCGCGCACCTGGCCTTCGACCAGGCTGAAGTCGCCTTCGAGATGGTGGACCGGGTTATCGACCAGCACCAGATGCGCGTGGCCAGCCAACGGACCGCGCAACCGACTGAAATCGTAGTCGGTCCAGATGTCGCCGTTGACCACCACGAACGGTGCATCGCCGAGCAATGGCAACGCATGGCGAATGCCACCGCCGGTTTCCAGTGGCTCGGTTTCGCGGGAATACTCGATGGCCACCCCGTAGCGAGCACCGTCGCCCAGGTAGTCTTCGATTTGCTGGCCCAGCCAGGCGTGATTGATCACCACCTCGGCAAAGCCGGCCCGGGCCAGGGCCAGCAGGTGATACTCGATCAACCGCTTGCCGCCGGCGGCCAGCAACGGCTTGGGCGTGGTCAGGGTCAGCGGGCGCATGCGCTCGCCTTTGCCTGCCGCCAGGATCATGGCTTTCATGAGGACACTCCAAGGCTCTTGAACAATTGACCCAGTTCAGCCAGCTCGGGGCGCCGCGCCAGTACCGTCTCTATATAAGAGAAGAAACGGGGTGCGTCGGCCAGGTAACGGGGTTTGCCATCACGATGGCAGATACGGGCAAAAATGCCGATCACTTTCAGATGACGCTGCACGCCCATCAGATCGCTGGCACGGCAGAACTCGGCGAAGTCCAGTTGCACCGGCACGCCTTGCTCGCCCGCCTGTTCCCAGTAGCGCTGCAGCCACCCCTGCACGCGCACCTCGGGCCAACTGAGGAAGGCGTCCTTGAACAGGCAGGTGATGTCGTAGGTAACCGGGCCGTAGACCGCATCCTGAAAGTCCAGCACACCTGGATTGGGCTCGCTGCGCATGAGGTTGCGCGGCATGTAGTCGCGATGCACCAGCACCTTGGGCTGCGCCAGGGCGCTGTCGATCAGCCGCGTGCATACCCGTTGCCAGGCGGCCGATTGCTCGGCGTCGAGCTGCTTGCCCAAAGCCTTGCCGACATACCATTGCGGAAACAGCTCGAGCTCGCGCTGCAACAGGGCCACGTCGTAGCTGGGCAGGTCACCGCTGGCCGGCAGTTTCTGCAGTGCCAGCAGCGCGTCGATGGCATCGGCAAACAGCGCGTCGGCGTTGTCCGCATCGATCACGTCCAGGTAGGTCTGATGACCCAGATCGCTCAACAACAGGAAGCCGCGTTCGAGGTCCTGTGCATGAATCTGCGGCACATTGAGGCCAGCGCTCGCCAGCAGTTCGTCGATTTTCACGAACGGCGCACAGTTTTCCTGGGGCGGCGGCGCATCCATGACGATAAAACTGCGACCCTGGCCCTGCCAGCGAAAGTATCGGCGAAAACTTGCATCGCTACTGGCCGCGGTCAACGTGGCCGGGGGTACGGCGCCCCATTGGCGAGCCTGGAAGAGCTTCTCCAGCTGCTCGTCGAGCCATGTTTTGAGGTGTTGCAGGCGTACATCTTGATCAGGCATTGCAAGGGTCTCCGACGGCGCTAGCCGTCAAGCGGGTCATGCTTTATTATCCAGCATCTTTTTCAGACCATCGAGAGGCGTGCGGCCCCCCCGCGGGCAAGATGGCACGCAGGAAGCCCGGACTAATAAGATGGCATTGAAATCCCCCGCGTTTCGTAAAAAATTTCCGTTGCTGGTCACTGGCGGTTTGCTGGTGATGCAACCCATGGCCACCCCGTTCGTTTTTGCTGCAGAGCAATTCGACTGCCAAGTCTCCGCTGCTGGTGCCTGGGACTGCAACCCCAAAGCCAACGCCGCGCAGTTGCCGCCGCGCCCCGTGCACGACGGCGCGGCAGTGGCGAGCGGCGGCAGCGGTGCCTCTTCACGCGAAGAGAAAACCGTCGGGCCGGTTGCGGTCACGCAGAGCAAGGGCCGTGGCCTGAGCTCGCGCAGCCCCGACTACAGCCATCTCGACTGGGTGCCGCGCAGCAAGCTGACCGCCGCCCAACTGGCCGAGACCGGGCCGTACTGCTCCGGTGCGTACATCGAGCCGGTGCGTCCGGGCATGAACGACAACACGCCGAAGAGCGAGGCGCCGACCTTCATCGGCGCCAAGGCTTCGCGCTACCAGACCGAGGAGCAGATCGCCTCGCTGGCCGGTGACGTCGTGATGCGCCAGGGCAGCATGCAGATCGAGGCCGACGAGGCCAGCCTGCACCAGGCCGAGAACCGCGGCGAGCTCAACGGCAACGTCAAGCTGCGCGACAACGGCGCGCTGGTTGTGGGCGACCACGCCCAGATCCAGCTCGATACCGGTGAAGCCCAGGTCGACAACGCCGAATACGTGCTGCACAAGTCGCGCATCCGCGGCAATGCGCTGTACGCCAAGCGCGCCGAGAACGCCATCATCCGCCTCAAGGACGGTACCTATACCACCTGCGAGCCGGACAGCAACGCCTGGCAGCTCAAGGGCAACAACATCACGCTGAACCCGGCCACCGGCTTTGGCACCGCGACCAACGTCACCCTTCGCGTGAAGGATATTCCGGTGCTGTACACGCCGTATATCTACTTCCCGATCGACGACCGTCGCCAGTCCGGCTTCCTGCCACCGTCCTTCGCCAGCGACAGCGACAGCGGCTTCACCCTGGTTGCCCCGTACTATTTCAACCTCGCACCGAACTACGACGCCACGTTGTACCCGCGCTATATGGCCAAGCGTGGCTTGATGATGGAAGGCGAATTCCGCTACCTGACCAAGACCAGCGAAGGCCAGTTCGGCGGCGCGTACCTGAACGACGAAAACGACGATCGCAGCCAGCAGTCCGACTACGACAAGACGCGCTGGATGGTCAACTGGCAGCACAAGGGCGGTCTGGACTCGCGCCTGACCACTGAAGTCGACTACACCGACATCAGCGATCCGTACTACTTCCAGGACCTGCAGTCGGACCAGATCGGCGTCGAGCGCACCGACTGGATCAACCAGCAGGGTGCCCTGACCTATCGCGGCGACAACTACACTGCGCGCTTGAACGCCCAGGCGTACAAGCTGGCGACCGTGGCCGACATCACCCCGTACAACCGCATGCCGCAGATCACCTTCAACGGTGCGCTGCCTTACCATCCGGGCGGTCTGGACTTCACCTACAACAGCGAGATCGTGCGTTTCGAGCGTGATCTGCGCACTGGCACCTTCATCAACGAAGACGGTTTCGGCGAGCGCCGCATCGACAACAACGTGACAGGCCTGGCGCGTGCCAACGGCAACCGCCTGAACCTGGAACCGGGCGTGTCGCTGCCGCTGAACTGGAACTGGGGCTTCGTGCGTCCGTCGCTCAAGTACATGTACACCCAGTACGATCTGGATCTGGACAGCCAGGGCAAGAACAGCCTGCTGGCCGACGAGCGTTTCAGCAGTTCGCAGAACCGCGGCGTACCGATCGCCAGCATCGACAGCGGCCTGTACTTCGACCGCGACACCCAGATGTTCGGCACCAACTTCCGCCAGACCCTGGAACCGCGCCTGTTCTACCTCTATGTTCCCGAGGAAGACCAGACCGACATTCCAGTGTTCGACACGTCGGAAACCACCTTCAGCTATGGTTCGCTGTTCCGCGAAAACCGCTTCACCGGTTCCGACCGCGTGGGCGACGAGAACAAGCTGTCGCTGGGCGTGACCAGCCGCTGGATCGAGGAGAACGGTTTCGAGCGTCAGCGCGTGGCCGTCGGCCAGGCCGTGTACTTCAAGGATCGTGAAGTGCAGCTGCCGGGCGTCGATTTCAAGACGCGCGACGATGCTCAGGCCAACGTTTCGCCGTACGCCCTGGAATACGAATATCGCTTCAACCGCGACTGGCGCTTCAGCTCGGACTTCAACTGGGATCCGGACAGCCGCAGCACCCGTTCGGGCAGCGCGATGTTCCACTACCAGCCTGAAGACAACCCGAACAAGGTGGTCAACCTGGGCTATCGCTACCGCGACGACACCGTGCACTACGATTCGGCGACCGGTCGCTGGACCTTCGGTGGCGACTACGGCCAGCCGGGCGATCCGAACTACGTGAAGGACTACTACAAGATCCAGCAGCATGACTTCTCGGTCATGTGGCCGATCGTGCCGCAGTGGAGCGTCATCAGCCGCTGGCAGTTCGACTACAACCGCAATCGCACGCTGGAAGCCTTTGGTGGTTTCGAATACGACAACTGCTGCTGGAAGATGCGTCTGATCAACCGCTATTGGGTTGACTACGACGAATACAGCCAGGCCGCCCCGCAGAACGAAAAAGGCGACCACGGCATCTTCCTGCAAATCGTGCTGAAGGGCCTTGGTGGCGTGGTAGGCAATAAGGTCGAGGGTTTCCTCGACAAGGGCATTCAAGGTTATCGTGAACGTGAAGACCAAGCTATGTGATCTGCTGCGCCCAGTCGTGCTGGGCGCCATGCTGCTGGGCACCACGGCGCACGCCGCGGTGCAACAGCTGGACCGTGTCGTGGCCATCGTCGACAACGACGTGGTCATGCAAAGCCAGCTCGACCAGCGCGTCAAGGAAGTGCAGCAAACCATCGCCAAGCGTGGCGGTGGCGTACCTGCGGCGAGCGTCCTGCAACAGCAGGTGCTGGAACGCCTGATCGTCGAGAATCTGCAGCTGCAGATCGGCGAGCGTTCCGGCATTCGCATTACCGACGAAGAACTGAACGGCGCCATCGCCACCATCGCCCAGCGCAACAACATGTCGACCGAGCAGTTCCGTGCCGCACTGGCGCATGACGGCCTGTCGTATGACGATGCGCGCGAGCAGGTGAAGCGCGAGATGATCATCAGCCGCGTACGCCAGCGTCGCGTGGCCGAGCGCATTCAGGTATCCGAGCAGGAAGTGAAGAACTTCCTTGCCTCGGACCTGGGCAAGATGCAGCTGTCCGAAGAACTGCACCTGGCCAACATCCAGATCCAGGTCCCGGAAAGCGCCAGCTCGGCGGCTATCCAGGCAGCGGCGAGCAAGGCCGAGGACATCTATCGCCAGCTCAAGCAGGGTGCCGACTTCAACAAGTTGGCGATTGCCAGCTCGTCGAGCGAGAACGCCCTGGAAGGCGGCGACATGGGCTGGCGCAAGCCCGCTCAGCTGCCGGCACCGTTCGACCGCATGCTCAGCAGCATGCCGGTCGGCGATGTCACCCAGCCGGTGCGCACGCCCGTGGGCTTTATCATCCTCAAGGTGCTGGACAAGCGCGGTGGCGCCACCCAGACCGTGGACGAAGTGCACGTACGTCACATCCTGCTCAAGCCGAGCGAGATCCGCAGCCCGGCCCAGACCGAAGAACTGGCACGCAAGCTGTACGAGCGCATCGAAAACGGCGAGGACTTCGCCACCCTGGCGAAGAATTTCTCGGAAGATCCGGGTTCGGCGCTCAACGGCGGCGACCTGAACTGGGTCAACCCCCAGTCGCTGGTGCCCGAGTTCCGCGAAACCATGGCGTCGACGCCGGTGGAAACGGTCTCGCGTCCGTTCCAGACCCAGTTCGGCTGGCACGTGCTGCAGGTGCTGGGGCGCCGTGCGACCGACAACACCGAACAGGCCCGCGACCAGCAGGCAATGACCGTGTTGCGCAATCGCAAGTATGACGAAGAGCTGCAGACCTGGATGCGCCAGATCCGTGACGAAGCCTACGTCGAAATCAAGCTGCCTGGCGCCGACCAGGCTGCGCAGTGACCCCCAAGCGTTTCGCGTTGACGCCCGGCGAGCCGGCGGGCATAGGTCCAGACCTGTGCCTGCTGCTGGCCGCGCAACCCCAGCCTCACCCCCTGATCGCCATCACCAGCCGTGACCTGCTCGTCGAGCGGGCCGCGCAGCTGGGGCTGGCCGTCAGTGTGCTGGAAGTCGATGCCGACGCCCTCCCCGACCAGCCTGCGCCAGCGGGCAGCCTTTACGTTTGGAACACCCCCCTGGGCGCGCCCGTGCTCACCGGCCAGTTGAATACCGCCAACGCCGCGTTCGTGCTGCAGACCTTGACGCGTGCAGCGCAGGGCTGCCTCGACGGGCTGTTCGCGGGCATGATCACCGCGCCGGTGCACAAGGGCGTCATCAACGACGGTGGCATCGCGTTCTCCGGACACACTGAATTCCTCGCCGACCTCACGGCTACCGAACAGGTGGTGATGATGCTCGCAACCGGCGATCTGCGCGTGGCACTGGTGACCACTCACCTGCCCCTGCGCGAGGTCGCCGATGCGATCACCGTCGAGCGCCTTGAGCGGGTCACGCGCATTCTGCACGCCGACCTGCAGGGCAAGTTCGGCCTGGCCCGGCCGCGCATCCTGGTCTGCGGTCTGAACCCGCATGCCGGCGAGAGCGGCCACCTGGGCCGCGAGGAAATCGACATCATCGAGCCTACCCTGGAGCGTCTGCGCGCCGAAGGCATGGACCTGCGCGGGCCGCTGCCCGCCGATACGCTCTTCACTCCCAAATACCTGCAGCATTGCGATGCGGTGCTGGCGATGTATCACGACCAGGGCCTGCCCGTACTCAAGTACAAAGGCTTTGGCGCCGCGGTCAACGTGACCCTGGGGTTGCCGATCATTCGCACCTCCGTGGACCACGGCACCGCCCTGGACCTGGCCGGAACCGGCAAGGTCGATACCGGCAGCCTGCGCGTCGCCCTCGACACCGCCTATCGAATGGCCGAGACACTTTAATGACCGAGCAATACCAACACCGGGCGCGCAAGCGCTTCGGCCAGAACTTTCTCCATGACGCCGGCGTGATCGACCGTATCCTGCGCTCCATCCACGCCAAGCCCGGCGAGCACCTGCTGGAAATCGGCCCGGGCCAGGGCGCCCTGACCGAAGGCCTGCTGGGCAGCGGCGCGCAACTGGACGTGGTGGAACTGGACAAGGACCTGGTGCCGATCCTCAACCAGCAGTTCGCCGGCAAGGGCAATTTCCGCCTGCACCAGGGCGACGCATTGAAGTTCGACTTCACCAGCCTGGGCGCCGAGCCTGGCACCCTGCGCGTGGTCGGTAACTTGCCGTACAACATCTCCACGCCACTGATCTTCCATTTGCTGCACAACGCCCACCTGATCCGCGACATGCATTTCATGCTGCAGAAGGAAGTGGTCGAACGCATGGCAGCAGGCCCTGGCGGCGGCGACTGGGGACGGCTGTCGATCATGGTCCAGTACCACTGCCGCGTCGAGCACCTGTTCAACGTCGGACCGGGCGCGTTCAATCCGCCGCCCAAGGTCGATTCGGCCATCGTGCGGCTAGTACCCCACACCACCCTGCCCCACCCGGCGAAGGATCACCGCCTGCTCGAGCGCGTGGTGCGCGAAGCCTTCAACCAGCGGCGCAAGACCCTGCGCAATACGCTCAAGGCGCTGCTGCCCGTCGAGGCGATCGAAGCGGCCGGCGTCGACGGCAGCCTGCGGCCCGAACAGCTCGACCTGGCGGCTTTCGTGCGCCTGGCTGATCAACTCGCCGAACGAAGCGACCCGCTCTGACCTCTAACGTGGACCAAGCGATTGGTCCACAGGCCACCGCGTTGCCCCGGACCGACTCTGAACCGGCCAACGCCGGCTACATTAGCTCTCGTTTTCAAGGCCCTTTGCATGTCCGATCCCCGTTATCAGATCGACGTCAGCGTCGTGACCCGTTTCCTGGCAGAACAATCGCAGCCTGAACAGCAGCGTTTTGCCTTTGCCTATACCGTCACCGTGCGCAACAACGGACAGATTCCCGCTCGCCTGCTGTCTCGCCACTGGGTGATCACCGATGGCGATGGCAAGGTCGAGGAAGTCCGGGGCGCTGGTGTCATTGGCCAGCAACCGCTGATCGCCGCCGGTGAAAGCCACACCTATTCCAGCGGCACGGTAATGGCCACTACGGTAGGCAACATGCAGGGCAGCTATCAGATGCAGGCCGAAGACGGCAAGCAGTTCGAAGCCGTGATCGCTCCGTTTCGCCTTGCCGTACCAGGCGCCCTGCACTGATGGCAGTGTACGCAGTCGGTGACTTGCAAGGCTGCCTGCAGCCACTCAAGTGCCTGCTGCAGCGGGTCGCTTTCGACCCCACGAAGGACACGCTGTGGCTGGTGGGCGATCTGGTCAACCGCGGGCCGAGTTCGCTGGAGACCCTGCGCTATCTCTATGGCATGCGTGATGCGCTGGTGTGTGTGCTGGGCAATCACGATCTGCACCTGCTGGCGGTGGCCAACGACGCCGAACGGCTCAAGCGCGGTGATACCTTGCGCGAAATCCTCGACGCACCCGACGGCCCGCAATTGCTCCACTGGCTGCGCCAACAGAAGCTGCTGCACTACGACGAACAGCGCAATGCCGTGCTGGTGCATGCCGGGATTCCGCCACAATGGTCGCTGCGCAAGGCCCTGCGCCTGGCCGCCGAGGTCGAGAGCGCGCTGCGTGACGACCAGCTGTTACAGCCGTTTCTGGACGGCATGTACGGCAACGAGCCGAACAAGTGGGACAAGGCGTTGCAGGGCGTTGCCCGCTTGCGGGTGATCACCAATTATTTCACCCGCATGCGTTTCTGCACCGCCGACGGCAAGCTCGACCTCAAGGGCAAGGAAGGCGCTGACACCGCGCTGCCCGGCTACGCGCCCTGGTTCGCGCACAAGGAGCGCAAGACGCGCGACCTGAAGATCATCTTCGGCCATTGGGCAGCGCTGGAAGGGCGTTGCGAGGAGCCGGGCGTGTTCGCGCTCGATACCGGATGCGTATGGGGCGGTGCGATGACGCTGCTGGACGTCGACAGCGGCGAACGCCTGTCCTGCAAATGCACCGATGAGGGCGATGTGCACGTGCCTGCAGCGACCCCTGCGGCGGATTTCCCTCCCCCGAGCGACAAACGCTAGAATGGGCACCCAGCCCAGGAGCCTGCCCATGACCGAATTCAAACGCATCCCTCCGCAAGACGTCCAGAGCCTGCGCGAACAGGGCGCCGTGGTGGTGGATATCCGCGACCCGCAAACCTTCGCGGCCGGCCATATCACCGACTCCACGCATCTGGACAACCACTCGCTGCACGGTTTCATCACGGCGGCCGACCTGGACAAACCGCTGGTCGTGGTCTGCTACCACGGCAATTCCAGCCAGAGCGCTGCCGCCTACCTGGTGAGCCAGGGCTTTTCCGATGTGTACAGCATGGACGGCGGCTTCGAGCTGTGGCGCAGTACCTTTCCGGGCGAAACCAGCCAGGCCGAGTGATCCACCGCAAGCCCCGTGCGACGAATTTTTTTTCGTCGCCTACGCCGCGCCCCACGGGCCTTCGCAGCATTGATGCAAAGCTCCGCCGGCAGTTAATTGCGCATCCGCCCTTGAAGTCCTCGATAACCAACTATCCTTAAGCTCAGGCCATCCATAACAGGGGAGAGCCGGTACACCGGCGCGCGGGTCAATCGGTCAAGACTACAAGGGTGTTCTGGGGGGTATACGGCCACCACGGGGTTTGGGTGACCGCCAGCATCAACTGAGTGATCCGACGTCGGCTCCACGTATCGAGCGAGGTGACGTCATGAGTATCTTTAGCCACTTCCAACAACGCTTCGAATCCACACGCCAGGAAGAGCTCTCGTTACAGGAGTACCTTGATCTGTGCAAAAAGGACCGTAGAACCTACGCCTCTGCGGCCGAGCGGATCCTGATGGCGATAGGGGAGCCCGAATTGCTCGACACGTCGGCCAATTCCCGGCTGTCGCGCATCTTCTCCAACAAGGTGATTCGTCGCTACCCAGCGTTCGAAGACTTCCACGGCATGGAGGAATGCATCGACCAGATCGTGTCGTACTTCCGCCATGCGGCGCAGGGCCTGGAAGAAAAGAAACAGATCCTGTACCTGCTGGGCCCGGTAGGCGGCGGCAAGTCGTCGCTGGCCGAGAAGCTCAAGCAGCTGATCGAGAAGGTCCCGTTCTACGCGATCAAGGGCTCACCGGTGTTCGAGTCGCCCCTGGGCCTGTTCAACGCCACCGAGGACGGCGCGATCCTCGAGGAAGACTTCGGCATTCCGCAACGCTACCTGAGCACCATCATGTCGCCCTGGGCCACCAAGCGCCTGGCCGAATTCGGCGGCGACATCAGCCAGTTCCGCGTGGTCAAGCTCTACCCTTCCATTCTCAACCAGATCGCCGTGGCCAAGACCGAGCCGGGCGACGAGAACAACCAGGACATTTCCGCGCTGGTGGGCAAGGTCGACATCCGCAAGCTGGAGGAATACCCGCAGAACGATGCCGATGCCTACAGCTACTCGGGTGCCCTGTGCCGCGCCAACCAGGGCTTGATGGAATTCGTCGAGATGTTCAAGGCACCGATCAAGGTGCTCCATCCGCTGCTGACCGCCACCCAGGAGGGTAACTACAACAGTACCGAGGGCCTGGGCGCGATTCCCTATTCCGGCATCCTGCTGGCGCACTCCAACGAATCGGAGTGGCACAGCTTCCGCAACAACAAGAACAACGAGGCGTTCATCGATCGGATCTACATCGTCAAGGTGCCGTACTGCCTGCGTGTCAGCGACGAGATCAAGATCTACGACAAGCTGCTGTTCAACAGCTCGCTGTCCAAGGCCCATTGCGCGCCCGACACCCTGAAGATGCTGGCCCAGTTCACCGTGCTGTCGCGGCTCAAGGAGCCGGACAACTCCAATATCTATTCCAAGATGCGCGTGTACGACGGCGAGAACCTCAAGGACACCGACCCCAAGGCCAAGTCGATTCAGGAGTACCGCGATACTGCGGGCGTGGATGAAGGCATGAATGGCCTGTCGACGCGCTTCGCCTTCAAGATCCTCTCCAAGGTGTTCAACTTCGACCCCCACGAGATCGCCGCCAACCCGGTGCACTTGCTCTATGTGCTGGAGCAGCAGATCGAACAGGAGCAATTTCCGGCCGAGGTGCGCGAGCGTTACCTGCGCTTCCTCAAGGAATACCTGGCACCGCGCTACATCGAGTTCATCGGCAAGGAGATCCAGACCGCTTACCTGGAGTCGTACAGCGAGTACGGGCAGAACATCTTCGACCGCTACGTGCTGTATGCCGATTTCTGGATTCAGGACCAGGAGTACCGCGATCCGGAAACCGGCGAGATTCTCAACCGCGTGGCTCTCAACGAAGAGCTGGAAAAGATCGAGAAGCCTGCCGGCATCAGCAATCCGAAGGATTTCCGCAACGAGATCGTCAACTTCGTACTGCGCGCCCGGGCCAACAACAACGGCAAGAATCCGACCTGGCTCAGCTACGAAAAGCTGCGCGTGGTGATCGAGAAGAAAATGTTCTCCAACACCGAAGACCTGTTGCCAGTCATCAGTTTCAACGCCAAGGCCAGCAAGGAGGACCAGCAGAAGCACAACGACTTCGTCACTCGCATGGTCGAGCGCGGCTATACCGACAAGCAGGTCCGTCTGCTGTCCGAGTGGTATCTGCGGGTCAGGAAGTCGCAGTGATCGCGCGGTAGGTTTCAGGCCGCGACGGGCCCAGGCAGGCATCAATGCCCGGGCCTTTCGCCGCTCTCGACTTGTGGCTTGCAGCCCGGCTGCCCGGAGGCCTAATGAGCTATGTGATCGACCGACGCCTCAATGGCAAGAACAAGAGTACGGTGAATCGCCAGCGTTTCCTGCGGCGTTACCGTGACCACATCAAGAAGGCCGTGGAAGATGCCGTCGGCCGTCGCTCCATCACCGACATGGAGCACGGCGAGCAGATCAGCATTCCCGGCCGCGACATCGACGAGCCGGTGTTGCATCACGGCCGCGGCGGCAAGCAGACCGTGGTGCACCCCGGCAACAAGGAGTTTACCGCGGGCGAACACATCGCCCGTCCGCAGGGCGGAGGCGGCGGCAAGGGGCCCGGCAAGGCGGGCAACTCCGGCGAGGGCATGGACGAGTTCGTGTTTCAGATCACCCAGGAGGAATTCCTCGAATTCATGTTCGAGGACCTGGAGCTGCCCAACCTGGTGAAGCGCAACCTCAGCGGTACCGACACCTACAAGACGGTGCGTGCCGGTATCAGCAACGAGGGCAACCCTTCGCGGATCAACATCATCCGCACCCTGCGCTCGGCCCACGCGCGGCGCATAGCGCTTTCAGGCAGCAGCCGCGCCAAGCTCAAGGCGGCCAAGCTTGAACTCGAGCGTTTGAAGATCGAGGAACCGGACAATTTCGGTGACATTCAGGCGCTGATGGGGGAAATCGAAAAGCTCAGCGCCCGCATTCATCGCGTGCCTTTTCTGGACACCTTCGACCTCAAGTACAACCTGCTGGTCAAGCACCCCAACCCCAGTTCCAAGGCGGTGATGTTCTGCCTGATGGACGTGTCCGGCTCCATGACCCAGGCCACCAAGGACATTGCCAAGCGCTTCTTCATTCTGCTGTATCTGTTTCTCAAGCGTAACTACGACAAGATCGAGGTGGTGTTTATCCGCCATCACACCAGCGCCCGCGAGGTCGACGAGGAGGAGTTCTTCTACTCGCGCGAGACCGGCGGCACCATCGTTTCCAGCGCCCTGAAACTGATGCAGGAGATCATGGCCGCACGCTACCCGACCAACGAATGGAACATCTATGCCGCCCAGGCCTCGGACGGCGACAACTGGAACGATGACTCACCGATTTGCCGGGAAATCCTCACCCAGCAGATCATGCCGTTCGTGCAGTACTACACCTATGTGGAAATCACGCCGCGCGAACATCAGGCGCTGTGGTACGAATATGAGCGCATCAGCGAGTCGTTCGCCGATACGTTCGCCCAGCAGCAGCTGGTATCGGCCGGTGATATCTATCCGGTCTTCCGTGAACTCTTCCAGCGCAGGTTAGCGACATGACCGCCAGAGAGCAGAAGCGCCAACCCATCTCCACGGGCTCGGAATGGACGTTCGAGCTTATCCAGACCTACGACCGGGAAATCAGCCGCATCGCCGAGCGCTATGCGCTGGACACCTACCCCAACCAGATCGAGGTGATCACCGCCGAGCAGATGATGGATGCATACGCCTCGGTGGGCATGCCCCTGGGTTATCACCATTGGTCCTACGGCAAGCATTTTCTCAGCACCGAGAAGTCCTACACCCGCGGCCAGATGGGCCTGGCCTACGAGATCGTGATCAACTCCGATCCGTGCATCGCCTACCTGATGGAGGAGAACACCATCTGCATGCAGGCGCTGGTAGTGGCCCATGCCTGCTATGGGCACAACAGTTTCTTCAAGGGCAACTACCTGTTCCGCACCTGGACCGACGCCAGTTCGATCATCGATTACCTGGTGTTCGCCAAGTCCTACATCATGAAGTGCGAGGAACGCCATGGCATCGATGCCGTGGAGGACCTGCTCGATTCCTGCCATGCCCTGATGAACTACGGCGTCGACCGCTACAAGCGCCCCTATCCGATTTCCGCGGAAGAAGAACGTCGTCGCCAGGCCGATCGCGAAGAGCACCTGCAGCGGCAGATCAACGATCTGTGGCGCACCATTCCCAAGGGCGCCGACAAGAACCGCGAGGAAGACAACGCGCGGTTCCCGGCCGAGCCGCAGGAGAACATCCTGTATTTCATCGAGAAACATGCGCCGCTGCTCGAGCCCTGGCAGCGCGAGATCGTACGGATCGTGCGCAAGATCGCGCAGTACTTCTATCCGCAGCGCCAGACCCAGGTGATGAACGAGGGCTGGGCAACGTTCTGGCACTACACCTTGATGAACGACCTCTACGACGAAGGCCTGGTGACCGATGGCTTCATGATGGAGTTTCTGCAGTCGCACACCAGCGTGGTGTTCCAGCCCGGTTTCGACAGCCCCTACTACAATGGCATCAACCCCTATGCGCTGGGCTTCGCCATGTACCGCGACATACGCCGCATGTGCGAGCACCCGGACGACGAAGATCGTCACTGGTTTCCCGACATCGCCGGCAGTGACTGGTTGTCGACCATCAAGTTCGCCATGAGCAGCTTCAAGGACGAGAGCTTCATCCTGCAGTACCTGTCGCCCAAGGTCATTCGCGACCTGAAGCTGTTCAGCATCATGGACGACGATCAGCGGGACGACTTGCTGGTGCCGGCCATCCACGACGAAAACGGTTACCGCACGATTCGCGAAACCCTGGCGGCGCAATACAACCTGGGCAACCGCGAGCCCAACGTGCAGATCTGGAGCATCGATCGCCGCGGTGACCGCTCGCTGACCCTGCGTCATCAGCAACATGACCGCAAGCCGCTGGGCGACTCCACGGACGAGGTGCTCAAGCACCTGCACCGCCTGTGGGGGTTCGATATCCATCTGGATACGCTGCAGGGTGATCAGTTGGTCAAGACCCATCACGTGCCGCCGCGCAGCGAGCACGCGGATGGCAGCCATGGGCGCATGGACCTCAACGTCGTCCACCTCTGAGACAGGTGCGTGCACAAAACCGCCGATGGCTTGGTGTTATCCTTCCGGGCCATCGGAGGTGTTGCAATGAAGATCTATAAAGTGGGTGGAGCGGTGCGCGACCGCTTGCTGGGTATACCGGTTGTGGACATTGATCGAGTGGTGGTTGGTGCCGACGCTGAGTACATGCTTTCTAAAGGCTATCGTCCAGTCGGCAGCGATTTCCCGGTATTCCTGGACCCGCAGACCGGCGAGGAGTATGCCCTGGCACGTACCGAGCGCAAGAGCGGACGTGGCTATGGCGGTTTCGTCTTCCACGCCAGCCCGGACGTGACCCTCGAGCAAGACCTGTCGCGGCGCGACCTGACCATCAATGCCATGGCCGAGGACGACGATGGCCACATCATCGACCCGTACGGCGGCCAGCAGGACCTGGGCGACCGCCTGCTCAGGCACGTGTCCCCAGCGTTCATCGAAGACCCCTTGCGCGTGCTGCGGGTCGCACGTTTCGCAGCGCGCTATGCCGGACTGGGCTTTCGTGTGGCCGAACCGACCCTGCAGCTCATGCGTGAGTTGAGCGAGTCGGGCGAGCTGCAGGCATTGACCGCTGAACGCAGCTGGAAGGAAATTTCCCGAGCATTGATGGAGGCTCACCCCCAGGTGTTCATTCAGGTGCTACGCGACTGTGGCGCGCTGGAGCAACTGTTGCCCGAGGTAGACGCTCTTTTTGGCGTGCCGCAGCCGCCGGCTCATCATCCGGAGATCGACACCGGGGTGCATACCCTGAGCGTGCTGGAGCAGGCCGCGCGCCATGACCAGCCGCTGAGCGTGCGCTGGGCGTGCCTACTGCATGATCTGGGTAAGGGCACTACGCGCCCCAGTGAGTGGCCGCGGCATATCGCCCACGAGCAGCGCGGCGTGAAGTTGATCAAGGCGGTCAATGAACGCTTCAAGGTGCCCAGGGATTGTCAGGAGCTGGCGGTGTTGGTGGGTGAGTATCACACCCATGCTCATCGCGCTCTGGAGCTCAAGCCGTCGACCTTGCTGGAACTGCTGCAGAACTTCGATGTGTACCGACGTCCTCAGCGCTTCGAGGATTTCATCATGGCCTGCGAGATGGACGCGCGTGGCAGGTTGGGGCTCGAAGCACGGGAATACCCCCAGGCGGATTATCTAAGGGGTGCGGCTGCAGCGGCGCGGGGGGTGGCGGTTCAGCCGCTGGTTGCCCAGGGGTTCAAGGGGCAGGCGTTGGGTGAGGCGTTGAAGCGGGCACGGTTGGAGGCACTCAAGGCGTATAAGGCGGGGGGTTGAGGGTGGCCTTGAGGGCCTCTTCGCGGGCAGAGACCCGCTCCCACAGGTGAGTGAGCTTTGCCTGCGACGAAGACGCTGATGATTCAAAGCGTGGCGGGAGTCAACTGTTGGCCGCGCCATTCGAATGGGACGGGGGCCAACACCTGGTCGATGTTCGACTCGCGCCAAAGCTGGTCAAGGCTCACCCCTGCCCCTGGATGCACTAACTCTGGTGCGATCAGCGCCAGTGGCCACAACACGAATGCATTTTTCAGAATTTCGGCACGGGGCAATACCAGTCCGTCGAAGTTGCCGACCAGGTCGCCGTACAGCAACACATCGATATCCAACGGCAGGCCTTTGCGGTCCGGCGCGTAGCGGCCATTGTCGGCCTCTATGAACTTCAACCGACGATCCAGTGCGGTCAACGGCAAGTCGGTCAGCCCGGTCACCACCAGGTTGAAGAACGGGCCGCTCTTGATGCCCACCGGCTGGCTTTCGAATACCGGCGAACAGCGCATGTCCACGAGCAAGGACGCCAGCGCATCGAGCCCCGCACACAGATGGCGTTCACGGTCGGTGTTGCTGCCCAGGCCCAGGTAGATTCGATTCAGCGACATCCGCGCTCGATCTCCACGCCGACACCTAGCGCCGCCGCGACGGCGCCCGGTTTGGTGACCTTGAGCCGCAGCCAGGAAATGCCGAATTCGCTCATCAACAGCTGGGCCAGACGTTCGGCGAACGTCTCGACCAGTTCGAAGCGGGCCTGTGCGGCAAATGCCTGGACGCGCTGCGACACCGTCGCATAGTCGAGGGCCAGGGTGAGGTCGTCGCCGGCCGCAGCCGGGCGGTTGTCCCAGGCGAACACCAGGTCCAGACGCAGGCACTGACGAATGTCACGCTCCCAATCGTAGGCGCCGATCACCGTGTCGACTTCCAGACCTTCGATAAACACTCTGTCCAAGCACTTCACTCCGCAGCACGACAAGGGCGCCAGGCGCCGTTAGAATCAAGGGTTTCCATACCCGGAAATAGTAAGCATGTTCTGGTTGCTGGCGCTTGGCGCCTACCTGCTCGGCTCGCTGTCTTTCGCTATCGTGCTCAGTCGCGCGACGGGCACCCCCGACCCGCGAATGAGCGGTTCGGGCAATGCCGGGGCAACCAACATGCTGCGCCTGGCGGGTAAAAAGCTCGCCATCCTCACTCTGCTGGGCGACTTGTGCAAGGGTTTGCTGCCGGTGCTGGCCGCCGCCTGGGCCGGAATGGCACTCGGGCAGCAAGCCTGGATCGGGCTCTGCGCAGTGATCGGCCACCTGTTCCCGTTGTATTTCCGCTTCAAGGGCGGCAAGGGTGTGGCCACCTCCGCTGGCCTGCTGCTGGGGCTGTATCCACCTGCTGCGCTGCTGGCAGTGCTGGCCTGGGCGCTGACCTTTCGGCTCACCCGCACCAGTTCGCTGGCGGCCCTGATCGCCACGCCCCTGACCCTGCCGCTGCTGGCCTGGCAGCGCCCGGAAGCGCTGCTGCCCATGAGCATGCTGACGGTGCTGGTGATCTGGCGTCACCGCGGCAACCTGCGCGATCTGTTCGCCGGCCGCGAGCGTCACTTCTGAGCTGGCTGGGCAGTACGTTCAGAGTGGTGGCAACTGCTCCATTGGCCAACGGGCCTGGACACTGATCGCCAGGGTTTCCTGCTGCCCGGCCAACAGACGCTGACAACCAGCATAGGCGATCATTGCGCCGTTATCCGTACAGAACTGCGGACGCGCGTAGTAGACATTGCCACCCAGCTCACCCAGCATTTTTTCCAGCCCCTGGCGCAGCGACTGGTTGGCACTCACCCCGCCGGCGATCACCAGACGCTTGAGACCGGTCTGCTTCAAGGCGCGACGGCATTTGTAGGTCAGGGTATCGACCACCGCCTGTTCGAAGGCCAGGGAGATGTCGCAGCGGGTCTGCTCGCCGTCGTCTCCGGCGCTGCGGCACTGCTGCCAGGTGTTGAGAGCGAAGGTCTTCAAGCCGCTGAAGCTGAAATCCAGGCCGGGGCGGTCGCACATCGGCCGGGGGAAGGTGAAGCGTCCCGCCACACCCTGCTTGGCCAGGCGGGCAATCTCCGGACCGCCCGGGTAATTGAGGCCGATCAGCTTGGCGGTCTTGTCGAAGGCCTCCCCAGCGGCATCATCCAGGGTCTCGCCCAGCAACGCATACTGGCCAATGCCGTCGACCTGCACCAATTGCGTATGGCCGCCGGACACCAGCAGAGCGACGAACGGGAACTGCGGCGGCTGCTCTTCGAGCATGGGTGCCAACAGATGGCCTTCCATGTGATGCACGCCCAACGCCGGTATGTCCCAGGCGAACGCCAGCGCCTGGGCGCAGGAGGCACCTACCAGCAGCGCCCCCACCAGGCCGGGACCGGCCGTGTAGGCGATGGCGTCGATCTCGGTTGCCGCGCAGTCGGCCTCGGCCAGCACCTGACGGATCAGCGGCAGCATGCGTTTGACGTGATCGCGCGAGGCAAGCTCGGGCACGACCCCGCCATAGGCGCGATGCAGGTCGATCTGGCTGAACAGCGCATCGGCCAGCAGGCCGCGTTCGCTGTCGTATAATGCGACACCGGTTTCGTCGCAGGACGTTTCCAATCCCAGTACTAGCATGGCCCAGGCCTTGTGGAGCTCTATTCGAAGGCGCGCATGATAGTCGTCGAACAAGGCACCGACCAGCGGTTTTCGATCAGAGGCTTTGCATTCCTCTCAGGTAAGGGTTAACATCCGCAACCCTTAAAAACCGACGTACTTATGCGCGATTTTGCCATGAGATGTCGACCCCGGTAATGAATGAAGGTAGCTCTGGATGCCAGCCGTCAAAGTTAAAGAGAACGAACCCTTCGACGTAGCTCTGCGTCGTTTCAAGCGCTCCTGCGAAAAAGCCGGTGTACTGGCTGAAGTTCGTAGCCGCGAATTTTACGAGAAGCCGACTTCGGAGCGTAAGCGCAAGGCAGCAGCCGCTGTCAAACGCCACGCCAAGAAAGTCCAGCGCGAACAGCGCCGCGCCGTTCGTCTGTACTAATACACAGACGTTCGTTGCAAGCTTCTGCCTTGCCCGGCTCACAGCCGGGCTGCCGGCAGTTGCAGCAGTACCCCGCCTCAACCGTCAGAACTGGCTTCATCGCCAGATCGTGCGCGTCATTCTGACGAGCCTTGCAAGGCTGCAGACGAGCACACTTATTCCTTTGGCAACGCCCCGCTTCGACAGCTACCTCCGGGCGCTGTTGAACGCATAGACGTTTCCGCTACAGAAATCTGCGCTGCAACACCTGCCAGACCGATTTCCAATGGGTACACTTCCGCTCCTGGGCTGCTGATAAAGAGAACGCCATGGCCGGGCTGATTCCCCAAGGCTTCATCGACGACCTGCTCAACCGCACCGATATCGTCGATGTCGTGCAGTCTCGCCTGCAAATGAAGAAAGCCGGCAAGAACTACACGGCCTGCTGCCCGTTCCACAAGGAAAAGACCCCTTCCTTCAGTGTCAGCCCCGACAAGCAGTTCTATTACTGCTTCGGCTGCGGCGCAGGCGGCAATGCCCTTGGCTTCATCATGGACCACGACAACCTGGACTTCCCCCAGGCCGTCGAGGAACTGGCCAAGGCCGCCGGCATGGAAGTGCCGCGCGAAGACAGCGGGCGCAACAGCAAGCCTCGCCAGCCCACCGACTCACCGCTGTACCCGTTGCTTGAAGCTGCCGCGGAGTTCTACCGCCTGGCGCTCAAGGGGCATGCGCAACGTCGCGCGGCAGTCGACTATCTCAAGGGTCGTGGCCTGTCCGGCGAGATCGCCCGCGACTTCGGCCTGGGCTTCGCACCGCCCGGCTGGGACAACCTGTTCAAACACCTGAGCAGCGACAGCCTGCAACAGAAAGCCATGATCGACGCCGGCCTGCTGGTTGAAAACGCCGACTCGGGCAAGCGCTACGACCGTTTTCGCGACCGCGTGATGTTCCCCATCCGCGACAGCCGCGGACGGGTCATCGCCTTCGGCGGCCGCGTACTCGGTGACGACAAGCCCAAGTACCTGAACTCGCCGGAAACCCCGGTGTTCCACAAGGGCCAGGAGCTGTACGGCCTGTACGAGGCACGCAAGCACAACCGCAATCTCGACGAGATCATCGTCGTGGAAGGCTACATGGACGTCATTGCCCTGGCCCAGCAAGGCCTGCGCAATGCCGTCGCGACCCTGGGCACGGCCACCAGCGAGGAGCATCTCAAGCGCCTGTTCCGCGTGGTGCCCAGCGTGCTGTTCTGCTTCGACGGCGACCAGGCCGGCCGCAATGCCGCCTGGCGAGCACTGGAGGCCGCACTGCCAAGCCTGCAGGACGGGCGCAAGGCGCGCTTCCTGTTTCTGCCCGAAGGCGAAGACCCGGATACCCTGGTGCGCTCTGAAGGCACCGACGCCTTCCGCGCCCGCATCAACCAGCACGCACAGCCGCTGGCCGACTATTTTTTCCAGCAGTTGACCGAAGAAGCCGATCCACGCTCGCTCGAGGGCAAGGCGCACATGGCGACACTGGCCGCGCCGTTGATCGACAAGGTGCCGGGCGCCAATCTGCGCACGTTGATGCGCAACCGCCTCAGCCAGATCACCGGCCTGAGCGGCGAGGCCGTCAGCCAGCTGGTGCAAAGCGCCCCTGCCGCGCCGATGCCCAGCCATGATCCGTTGGCCGATTACGATTCGATGCCCGGTTATTCGCCCGACTTCAGTGACTTTCACGCGCCGCCGGCCTTCGAACCACAGCAACAATGGGCATCGGCCAAGCCGGGCGGGAAGAAATGGGAAGGCAAGCCCTGGAAGGGCAAAGGCAGGCGTGATTTCGAGCCGCGCCCGCAGCCGCGCACGCCGGTGACCGTCGAGCCGCCCACCTTGAGCGCGCTGCGGACCTTGCTGCACTACCCGCAACTGGCGGAAAAGGTCGAGGACGTCAGCCATTTCGCCGATGAAGAACAGGTGCATGCGCAGTTGCTGGTAGCACTGCTCGAAGCCCTGCAGAAGAATCCTAAGCTACGCTCTCTGCAATTGATCGCGCGCTGGCACGGCACTGAACAGGGCAAGCTGCTGCGAGCACTGGCCGAGAAAGAATGGCTGATCGATGCCGATAACCTTGAACAACAGTTTTTCGACACTATAACTAGCTTGTCCGCTCGCCAACGCGAGCGTTGTCTCGAGCATTTGCTCAGAAAATCAAGACAGAGTGAACTGAGCGCAGAGGAAAAGAATCAACTGCGCGAGCTACTCAGCCGCAATGTTCACGCACAAACCCCGACCTCAACTGGCGCGTGAGGTCCTAGCTCGGGTATAATCCTCGGCTTGTTTTTTGCCCGCCAAGACCTTCAGTGGATAGGGTGTTATGTCCGGAAAAGCGCAACAGCAGTCTCGTATCAAAGAGTTGATCACCCGTGGTCGTGAGCAGGGTTACCTGACTTACGCGGAGGTCAACGATCACCTGCCCGAGGATATTTCAGATCCGGAGCAGGTGGAAGACATCATCCGCATGATCAACGACATGGGGATCAACGTATTCGAGAGTGCTCCGGATGCGGATGCCCTTTTGTTGGCCGAAGCCGATACCGACGAAGCGGCGGCCGAAGAGGCCGCCGCCGCGTTGGCAGCGGTCGAGACCGACATCGGACGCACGACCGACCCAGTGCGCATGTACATGCGCGAAATGGGTACGGTCGAGCTGCTCACGCGTGAAGGCGAAATCGAAATCGCCAAGCGTATCGAAGAGGGCATCCGTGAAGTGATGGGCGCAATCGCGCACTTCCCCGGCACGGTCGAGCACATCCTCAGCGAATACGATCGCGTGACCACCGAAGGCGGTCGCCTGTCCGACGTGCTCAGCGGCTACATCGACCCGGACGAAGGCATTGCGCCGCCGGCCGAGGTGCCGCCGCCGGTCGAGAAATCGGCTGACAAGGCCGATGGCAAGGATGACGACGAAGAGGAAGCCGACAGCGACGACGAAGACGAAGTCGAAAGCGGCCCGGATCCCGTCATCGCCCAGCAGCGCTTCGGCGCCGTGTCCGACCAGCTCGCCGTCACCTTGAAGGCCCTGAAGAAGCATGGCCGTCACAGCAAGCAAGGCATTGCCGAGATGCTGCTGCTGGCCGAGCTGTTCATGCCGATCAAGTTGGTACCCAAGCAGTTCGAAGGCCTGGTGGAGCGTGTTCGTGGTGCCCTGGAGCGTCTGCGTCAGCAGGAACGCGCCATCATGCAGCTGTGCGTCCGTGATGCACGCATGCCGCGTGCCGACTTCCTGCGCCAGTTCCCCGGCAACGAAGTCGACCAGACCTGGAGTGATGCCCTGGCCAACGGCAAGGCGAAGTACGCCGAAGCCATCGGTCGGTTGCAGGCCGACATCCAGCGCTGCCAGCAGAAGCTGAGCACGCTGGAAGCGGAAACCGGCCTGACCATCGCCGAGATCAAGGACATCAACCGTCGCATGTCGATCGGCGAAGCCAAGGCGCGTCGGGCGAAGAAAGAGATGGTCGAGGCCAACCTGCGCCTGGTGATCTCGATTGCCAAGAAGTACACCAACCGTGGTCTGCAATTCCTCGATCTGATCCAGGAAGGCAACATCGGCTTGATGAAGGCGGTGGACAAGTTCGAATACCGACGTGGGTACAAGTTCTCGACGTACGCCACCTGGTGGATCCGTCAGGCCATCACCCGCTCGATCGCCGACCAGGCACGCACCATCCGTATTCCGGTGCACATGATCGAGACCATCAACAAGCTGAACCGCATCTCGCGGCAGATGCTGCAGGAGATGGGTCGCGAGCCTACGCCTGAAGAGCTGGGCGAGCGCATGGAGATGCCCGAGGACAAGATCCGCAAGGTCTTGAAGATCGCCAAGGAGCCTATCTCCATGGAGACGCCGATTGGTGACGACGAAGACTCCCATCTGGGTGACTTCATCGAAGACTCCACCATGCAGTCGCCGATCGACGTGGCCACCGTCGAAAGCCTCAAGGAAGCCACGCGCGAAGTGCTGGGCGGCCTTACGGCACGGGAAGCCAAGGTGCTGCGCATGCGTTTCGGCATCGACATGAACACCGACCACACCCTCGAGGAAGTCGGCAAGCAGTTCGATGTTACCCGCGAGCGTATCCGCCAGATCGAAGCCAAGGCGCTGCGCAAGCTGCGTCACCCGACCCGAAGCGAGCACCTGCGCTCGTTCCTCGACGAATAAGCTTCTGCGACGAGCACCACCAGAACCCCCGGCCCTGTCGGGGGTTTTGCATCATGGACCGATGGCCTTCAAGTTTGTTATCACCCCCTCTTCCCGCTGGCCGCCGCGCCCGACTACACTGGCCCTTTCTGCGCTGGTCCAACGAGGCTGCCATGCATCGACTGCCGGCACTTGTGCTGCTGACTTCGCTCGCCGGGCCAGCCATCGCCGACACCCCTCCTCCCACTGGCTACGCGCCTGGGCGACTTGAACGTCCGTCGTTGCACACCGACGGCGCAAACGCTCGCCCTGTGTTCTCGGCGCTGGCGAACGAACGCGCGCCGGCGATGGATGAAGTTACTGCGGCCGATGCCGCGCCCGCGCGCGATTGGTACAACACCCTGATCTACGGGCTGCCAGGGCTGGTCATGCTGGTGATTGCCCTGGGCGTGGTGATCCGCATCAACCGTCGGCTGACCTCGGAGATCAGCCAGCGCATCGCTCTTGAGCATGAGCTGCGCAGCAGCGAATACCATTATCGCGGCCTGGTCGAGAGCCTTTCGGCCATTGCCTGGGAAGCCGACACCACCGACTACACCTACAGTTACGTCTCGCCCCATGCCGAGGCCCTGCTGGGCTACCCTCTGCAGAGCTGGCTGGAGCCGGGCTTCTGGCAGCGCATCCTGCACCCCGAGGACGCTCGACGGGCGCGCGCCTACTGCTCGGAGCAGACCGCCGCAGGCGTCGGGCATGCCCTTGAATACCGTGTGATCACCGCCGACGGACGCAGCCTGTGGGTGCGTGACATCGTCAGCCTGATCAAGCATGACCTGCGCCCGGTGATGCGCGGCCTGATGATCGACATCAGCGAAACCAAGAAGATCGAGGAAGCCCAGCGCCTGTCCGAGCAGAAGTTCGCCTCGGTGTTCCGCCAGTGCCCCGACATCCTGGTCATCGCGCGGCTCAGCGACGGCTGCCTGCTGGAGGTCAACGAGGCCTTCGAAGAGCAGATCGGTCTGAAGGCGCCGCAGGTGGTCGGACGCCGCGCCGCCGAGCTGGACATCTGGGGCGTGGACGGCGTGGCACCGCGCTTGCTCAAGCGCTTGCAAGGCGGCAGCGTGCGCAACCTGGAGATGACCTTTCGCCGCGACAACGGCCAGCGCTTCACCGGGCTGCTCTCGGCCGAGCCCTTCGAGCTGCAAACCACCGCCGCCCTGGTCGTGGTGGTGCGCGACATCAGCGAGCTCAAGCAGACCCAGCAGCGCCTGCAGATTTCCGAAGAGAAATTCGCCAAGGCATTCCACGCCTCGCCCGACGGCATGCTGCTGACCCGGCAGAGCGATGGGCTGCTGATCGAGGTCAATGAAGGCTTCAGCATCATGACCGGGCACAAGAGCAAGACCTCGCTGGACCGCTCGACCCTGGAGCTGGGCATCTGGGCCGACCCCAACGAGCGCAAGCGGCTGCTGGAGAAGCTGCAGCGACAAGGCTTCGTCCGCGACTTCGCTTGCCGCATTCGGCGCATCGATGGCCAGGTGCGACTCTGTGAGGTGTCGGTGCGCCCGCTGCCGATCGGCGGCGACGCTTGCATGCTGACGATTGCCCGCGATATCACCGAGCGCCACCAGATGCAGCACAAGCTGGCGCTGGCGGCGACCGTGTTCGAGAGCACCGCCGAGGGCGTGCTGATCACCGACACCCAGCAGCGTATCAGCATGGTCAACCGCGCCTTCACCGAGATCACTGGCTTCAGCGAACAGGAGGTGCTGGGGCAGACCCCTCGCCTGCTTGCTTCGGGCCAGCACGACAGCGCGTTCTACATCGCCATGTGGCATCGGCTGGCCGCCGAAGGGCATTGGCAGGGTGAGATCTGCAACCGGCGCAAGAACGGCGAGCTGTACCCCAGCTGGCTGACCATCAGCTCGGTGCGCAACGGCGACGAAGCGATCACCCATTTCGTGGCCGTGTTCGCCGACATTTCCAGCCTCAAACACGCCCAGGCGCGGCTGGACTATCAGGCCCATCACGACCCCCTGACCGGCCTGCCCAACCGCACCCTGTTCGAAAGCCGGTTGGCCGCGGCCCTGGCCAGCCAGACCGAAGCCGGTGGCCAGGGCGCGGTGCTGTTTCTGGACCTCGACCGCTTCAAACACATCAACGACAGCCTCGGCCACCCGGTCGGCGACCTGTTGCTCAAGGGCATCGCCCAGCGCCTCAAGGAGCAAGTGCGCGACATCGACACCGTGGCGCGCCTGGGTGGCGACGAGTTCATCATCCTGCTGCCGGGCCTGGCCCACGCCAGCGATGCCGAGCACATCGCCGCCAAGGTGCTGGCCTGCTTCGCTGCCCCCTTCCAGGCCGGCGACCACGAGTTCTTCACCAGTGCGAGCATCGGCACCAGCCTGTATCCGCAGGACGGCAGCGACGTCGCCACGCTGGTCAAGAACGCCGATGCCGCCATGTACCGCTCCAAGGCCAAGGGCCGCAACCGGGTGGAGAGCTACACCCGCGACCTCACCACCCAGGCCACCACCCGCATCGCGCTGGAGCACGAGCTGCGCCGCGCCATCGAGCGCGACGAGCTGAGCCTGAGCTACCAGCCCAAGTTCAGCATCGATACCCACAGCCTGGTGGGCGCCGAAGCGCTGATCCGCTGGAAACACCCCAACTTCGGCGACGTGCCACCCGAGCAATTCATCTCACTGGCCGAAGAGAACGGCATGATCCTGCAGCTCGGCGATTGGGTGCTGGAACAGGCCTGCCGACAGATGTGCGAGTGGAAACGGCTGTACCACGAGTTCGGCCCGCTGTCGGTCAACCTCGCCGGCGCCCAGCTGCGCCAGCCCAACCTGCTCAAGCGCATCGAAGGACTGCTGGCCGACAGCGGCCTGCGCCCGCAGTCGCTGCAGCTGGAGATCACCGAAAACTTCATCATGAGCCAGGCCGAAGAAGCCCTGGTGGTGCTGCACCAGCTCAAGCACCTGGGCGTGCAGCTGGCCATCGACGACTTCGGCACTGGCTACTCGTCGCTGAGCTACCTCAAGCGCTTGCCGCTGGACATCCTCAAGATCGACCAGTCGTTCGTCCGCGGCCTGCCCGACGACCCCCATGATGCCGCCATCGTACGGGCGATCATCGCCCTGGGCCGCAGCATGCAACTCACCGTCATCGCCGAAGGCGTGGAAACCCCCGCGCAGCAGGCATTCCTCGCCCGCGAAGGCTGCGAGCAGATCCAGGGCTACCTGGTCAGCCTGCCCCTGCCCCCCGAGCGCTTCGCCGCGACCTTTCTTCGTATGCGCCTTTCGGATTTTTCGGATAGCACTCCCTTCAATCCATCGCTATAATCGGCGGCCTTCTGGGGCCTATAGCTCAGTTGGTTAGAGCAGGGGACTCATAATCCCTTGGTCGTAGGTTCGAGTCCTACTGGGCCCACCAAGATTCGAGAGCCGCGCTTTGCGCGGCTTTTTTGTTTTTGAAAGGGTTCATCACGGACTCCGCCCGGTGGTCCAGAGGCACGCATTTTCGGGCCCCATCAACTCCCTCAATCACCCCATCAAAACAGCCGATTGGCCATTTCCCGCCCCTCTCCGTAACGTACCCGACCGGTGCGACAGATGCGCGCACCGCCTGAGCTTATCCGCATGCTCAGTCAACGATCACGCACGAGCCCCTAATGTCTTTGAATACCCCGCAGCAAATAGCCGAAATTACCGTCGAAAGCGGTGTCAAGAAGGCCCACCTGAATACCTCATCGCTGATGATCCTGGGATTTCTGGCAGGCGCGTTCATCGCTTTCGGATTTCTTCTCGATATTCATGTCAGCGCGATGATCCCCAAGGATTGGGCTTCACTGGGTAACCTGCTGGGCGCCGTGGTGTTTCCCATCGGGCTGATTCTGGTGGTGCTGGCCGGCGGGGAGTTGCTGACCGGCAACATGATGAGCCTGCCCATGGCGCTGTTCGCTGGGCGTATTGGTCTGGGTCAACTGGTGCGCAACTGGCTGTTGGTGACCGTGGCCAACCTGATCGGCGCGCTGTTTGTCGCCTATTTCTTTGGGCGTCTGGTGGGCTTGACTGAAGGTGCGTTCATGGCCAAGACCGTGGCCATCGCCAATGCCAAGGTGTCGGCCAGCTTCGAGCAGGCTTTCATTTCCGGTATTGGCTGCAATTGGTTGGTGTGCCTGGCGGTGTGGCTCAGCTACGCGAGCAAGGATGTGGTCGGCAAGGTGGTTGGCATGTGGTTTCCGGTGATGGCCTTCGTGGCGATCGGCTTCCAGCACGTGGTCGCCAATATGTTCGTCATACCGGCGGCGATCTTTGCCGGGGCCTTGAGCTGGGCGCAGTTCGCCGATAACTTCGTTCCGGTATTCTTGGGTAACGCCGTGGGAGGCGCCGTCTTCGTCGGGCTGGCCTATCATGTGGCGTACTTCAAGACGGCAACCGGCTCCGAAGCGTCAGCCACGGCCAGTGGTGCGCGAACGCAGAAATAATCCAGCTATGCTGGCGTTGGTACTGTCATCAAGGTTGCGAAATGGACTTCACACCTGTCATCGCCCAGCTCTGGGGCATGCTGAGCTGGGCGCTTCCGCTCCTGCTCCTCATCACGCTGTTCAAATCGCCGTGGGCCAAGGGTCATATCGGTGAGCTGCTGGTACGCCTGTTTGCACGCTGGCAACTGGACCAACACACCTATCGCCGCCTGCACAACGTCACCCTGAATACGCCTGACGGCACCACGCAGATCGATCACGTGTTTCTCTCGGTCCATGGCATTTTCGTGCTGGAAACGAAGAACATGAGCGGCTGGATTTTCGGCACCGAACAACAGGCGCAGTGGACGCAGAAGTTTCCCAGGCGCAGCTTCAAACAGGAGCCAATGTCGGTCAGCAATTCCGGGGGTGTTCGGCCTTTCCCAGGTGTCGAGTTATGCAGAGTCTCTAGGGTGCTGCCCTCCCCTAAACTCCGCACCTAATAACGGCGAGTTACCCAAATGTTTGCCTGAATGGATCGGCACTGCGCTGTATTGCAGCGACAATATGCCCCGCTTGCTCCGCCACCTCACCCGAGCAGGCCAACACCTCTTCCAACGCCTGCAATTGCCCCCGAATAATCTCTTCAGGCCGCTCCACGCCACAGACCTGCGCGAAATCCAGCAGCCCCTGACGTGAGGCAAACAGTGATTTGTTGCCGATCAAATTCAGTGCCAGTACGTCGTCGGGGATATAGGCCGTGGTGTTGACGATGTCGTAGGCGGGTGCGAGGCGTGCATCGCCTTTGGCGGGATTGGAGTAAAGCAACCCGAAGTTTTTCAGGTGGGCGTCGCCGTTGCCGAGGATGCAGCTGAGGGTCACGATAGCGAATAGCTGTGCCAAGGAATGCTGTACGTGGTCTTGCGCGCAGTAAAGGCGGATGGCTTTCGCAATGGCCGAGTAGCTCTTGCTGTACTTCTGCTCGGCAGCCAGGCCCATGAGGGCTGTCATGTCCTCGAAGCCAATGGGGTTGAGCTGCTCGTCCCGATCGAAGCGGCGCATGACGAATAGTTTGGTGTTATCGGACAGGTAGAATTCCGGCACGACGATTCCAGAAGCCTTGGCCACGGACATGCAGAGAAACTCGTTGATCGCCAGGCCAGGGAATTCATCTCGGCCGCTCTTGATTATCAGTTCGGACGTTTTCGAGGTGAATCGCTGCGGCGCGTGATTTTGATGCTCAGGTACCAGCACCTTGGGTTGCACCCCTGAGATGCCGGCACGCAGGATGTAGCGATCGACCAGGCCGGCGAAGATGTCCTCTGCACCATCCCAGGCGAGGATCTCATCCAGCCTTTCTCCGGGGAACTGTTGGCGTTGCAACAGCGCATCGACTTCCGGCGAGTTGACTGCGACTCGCCCGATGGGCGAACTGCTGCCTGAAAGTGCCAGGAGTAGCATTGGATCGACGTTTGTCACCTTGGCCAGGCGATTGCGCAACTGCTCCAGCACATAACCCTCAGGCAGATTCATCTGGAAGATGGGATGAAGTTCGCGATGGCGATATTCATCCATTCGCGGGGGCATGAGCAAACTGATCGCCCTGTGGGCACTAGCGTCATCGCGATAGCGGAAGATGTAGTCATCTTCGCTGCGTAGCACTCTTCCGCTCTCTCCTTCCGGGGTTGAAACCTGCAGTAGAGTCGGCATCAATCAAATATCCCGTGAATTTCATCCAGCGTGGGCAACACGGCAGGTGTAACCGTCAATTCGCAGCCCAGAGCGCCGATCACCCGCGCATAGGCGGTCATCCCAACCGAAAGATCGCCCTTCTCGATGGCAATGACCTTCTGCCGCGTGACGCGGGCCAGCTCGGCGAGCCTGGCTTGTGTCATTCCACGATTGAGACGCCGTTGCCTGATCTGCTTGCCCAGGCGAGTCGTGATGAGCTCGTAGTCCATGTTTTGTATACGTGACAAAGTGAGATCAATGTAACGTATACCGAACCTGCACGAAAATAAAGCCGTGCGCTGTAGAAAGTGCAGCGCTTCAAGTTTTCCAGAAACCCTCACTTGGCCTGCAAACGAAACCCCAGCAAATTTTCCTGCAACGTGAACTGCTCGCCAATATTGCCGCAGAAGCTGGTGCGCGGCAGGAAGGCGCCGGCGCCGTTCAGGTAAGGCGGGATG
Source organism: Pseudomonas sp. CFBP 13719 (assembly GCF_014842095.1). NCBI lineage: Bacteria > Pseudomonadati > Pseudomonadota > Gammaproteobacteria > Pseudomonadales > Pseudomonadaceae > Pseudomonas > Pseudomonas sp. CFBP 13719. The sequence continues at coordinate 55,127 of NZ_JACYVB010000013.1, forward strand.
TTGGTGCTCTGTTCGCAGCCTTGGAGGATCCGGCCGCGCAGCGCGCCGTTGGCCTGGGCGGAGCGCAGGGCGCCCAGTGGGGTGGTGTCGGCGACGACCAGGGCGCCGGGCGGCACCAGGGTTTCGTAGGCGCGGGCGAACTGGTGCGCGGAGCGGTCTTGCAGGTAGGGCACCAGGTAGTAGCGGATGTCGTTGCGAAACGGCAGGGCTTCGGTATGGGTCGGCAGCTTGACCCAGCCGTTGGCGTACAGCCCCCACATCGACAGCATGGCCACCGGCCCCGCCAATACCGACAGGTAGACGACGGCCGTGCCGATTCGGCTGCCAGGAAGGTATCTGGCCAGGTGGACCACGCCGAGGATGCTGGCCAGGGCGATGCCCGGCAGGAACAGGGTGAAGCGGTCGAATACGCCGTAGGACACGGCGAACAGGAAGTTGAGCAGCAGCGCTGCCCAGAGCACCTGCAGCGCGCGGGTTTTCGGCCACAGGATGAGACCGAGGATTTGCGGGCCGATCAGCGACAACGCCAGCAGCACCACGGCGTTTTTCTCGTGCCACATGTCGTCGAAACGCCAGAGCGTATCGTTGCGGCCGCCGGCGATGATCGCCAGTTGGTCGGGGCCTGCCAGGTAACGGCGGGTGATGTCGAACAGGCTCATGCCAGTGCCCAGGTCGCTGATCACGGCAGGCCAGGCCGGCGCAAAACCCAGGGCGATGCCGGGCAGCACCAGCAGCAGGCGCAGCTTGTGTTGCACGGCCAGTTGCACATACAACGGCAGCAGCACCACCAGTGTTAGCGGATGAATCGCCAAGGCGAGGCCGCTGAGCGCGCCGATGGCCAGCAGGCGGCCGGTGGCACCGAGTCGCACCGGTGCGGCGAAGCACAGCCAGTAGGTACCGATGATCAGCACGGCATGCAGCACGTAGGGTTCGGCTTTGGTAGAGGCCCAGAACACAGCGTGGGCCAGCACGGTGGCGGTTGCCGCCAGCAGCGCCAGGTGACGTGGGGTGCCGACACTGACCGCCAGGCCGTGGACGACCACGGCCAGTGGCAGCAACAGGATGGCGTTGAGCAGGCTGAGCAGGTGCATGCCCAGCAGCGCATGAACGACACGAGCGATGAGCGCGTAGAGCGGGTGGCTCACCGGTCCCAGGGACTCGCTGAAGAACGGGCCTTGCGCGGCGTCGGCCAACATCAGGCCGTTGTCCATCCACTGCACCGGACCGCTGGCGGCCAGGAAGCTGGCGATCACGGCGCACGCCAGCATCAGGCCGGCCACGACGGTCGGCCTGTGCGTGCCACGGGTTGAACTCATGCTCCTTGTTCTCCTGTTCCTTGCTCCGTGGGGGCCACGAGCAGCGAGTCGTTCGGTGAGGGTATGAATGGAAATAGAGTTGATGCGTGAACTATCGCGAGGCGAACTATAGAGAGATTAATAGTTTTGCCACTTCAATTTAATCAATCCACCGCACTCGGCCTGCCGTTCGCCTGACGCCAGAAACAACAAGTTTGCGCACACTTTCGACAAGTCGCGTCAAACTTTCCGTTCAACTGCAGAGTGCGGAACAAAAGGCTCTGAATCATTTGAAAAAGCGTCATTGGCAACATTGCTTTGAGCACGGCGCCGATCAATGGCCTAATCGACGCATGCCCACTCACTGATGGAGCCTGTTTTGTCCGACCGCCACTCGTTTGCCCTGGATGCCATAGACCGCCAACTGATCGCCGCCCTGCAGATCAATGCCCGCGAAAGCGTGGCGATGCTCGCTCGCGGCCTGGGCATCGCACGTACCACGGTCACCGCGCGGCTGGCGCGGCTGGAAAGCTGCGGGGTCATCAGCGGGTACGGGGTACGGCTGGGGCAGCACGCACTGGATGGCGGCCTGCAGGCCTACGTCGGCATCACCGTGCAGCCGCGCTCCGGCAAGGAAGTGGTACGGCGCCTGAGTGGCATGGCGCAGGTGCAGCAACTGTGCGCCGTCAGTGGCGAGTTCGATTACGTGGCCTGGCTGCGTACCGATTCGCCGGAACAGCTGGATGAGTTGCTGGACCAGATCGGCAGCGTCGACGGGGTGGAGAAAACCACGACCTCGATCATCCTCAGCAACAAGGTAGACCGCCGGGGTTGAGCGCAAGCAGGCACAATGCAGCGTAGACACATCCATTCGACCGATAAAACGTCATATCGACGACACTTTGCGTCTTATTTACCACAGCGCCCTTGCCTAGAATGAACGTGCCTTTTCCTCGTTCAGCCTCAGCCAAGGTCCCCCCATGAGCCCAACTTCGCGTCACCCCGCCGACGGCAAGAAGCCCGTCACCGTTTTCGGCCCGGACTTTCCCTTTGCTTTCGACGACTGGATCGAGCATCCGGCCGGGCTGGGCGTGATTCCCGAGCATCATCATGGGGCCGAGGTGGCCATCGTCGGCGCCGGTATCGCCGGGCTGGTGGCGGCCTACGAGCTGATGAAGCTGGGCCTGCGGCCGGTGGTCTATGAAGCCTCGAAAATGGGCGGGCGCCTGCGCTCGCAGAAGTTCGAGGGCACCGAGGAGATCGTTGCCGAGCTGGGCGGGATGCGCTTTCCGGTTTCGTCCACGGCGTTCTACCACTACGTCGACAAGCTCGGCCTGAAGACCAAGCCCTTTCCCAACCCGCTGACGCCGGCGTCGGGCAGTACCGTGATCGATCTGGAGGGCGAGACCTACTACGCCCAGACCCTGGCCGACCTGCCGGCGCTGTTTCAGGAAGTGGCCGACGCCTGGGCCGATGCACTGGAGGAAGGCGCACGTTTCGGTGATATCCAGCAGGCGATCCGCGATCGCGACGTGCCGCGCCTCAAGGAACTGTGGAACACCCTGGTGCCGTTGTGGGACGACCGCACCTTCTATGATTTCGTGGCCACGTCCAAGGCCTTTGCGCAGTTGTCATTCCACCACCGCGAGGTGTTTGGCCAGGTCGGTTTCGGCACCGGCGGCTGGGATTCGGACTTTCCCAACTCGATGCTGGAAATCTTCCGCGTGGTGATGACCAACTGCGACGATCACCAGCATCTGGTGATCGGCGGCGTGGAGCAGGTGCCGCTGGGCTTGTGGAAGCATGCGCCCGAACGCTGTGCTCACTGGCCGGCCGGCACCAGCCTGGCTTCACTGCACCGGGGCGCGCCGCGCGGCGGGGTGAAGAAGATCGCCCGCGCCGCCGATGGCCGCTTTGCGGTGACCGATCACTGGGACGACACCCGCCACTACGCCGCTGTGCTGACCACCTGCCAGAGCTGGCTGCTGACCACCCAGATCGAATGCGAGGAGACGCTGTTCTCACAGAAGATGTGGATGGCGCTGGACCGTACCCGCTACATGCAGTCTTCGAAGACCTTCGTCATGGTCGACCGGCCCTTCTGGAAGGACAAGGACCCGGAGACCGGCCGCGACCTGATGAGCATGACCCTCACCGACCGCCTGACCCGCGGCACCTACCTGTTCGACCATGGCGACGACAAGCCAGGGGTGATCTGCCTGTCGTATGCGTGGATGAGCGATGCCTTGAAGATGCTGCCTCACCCCGTGGAGAAGCGCGTCAAGCTGGCGCTGGACGCCTTGAAGAAGATCTATCCGAAGGTGGATATCGCCGCGCGCATCATCGGCGATCCGATCACCGTGTCGTGGGAAGCGGACCCTTACTTCCTTGGCGCGTTCAAGGGCGCGCTGCCGGGTCACTACCGTTACAACCAGCGCATGTATGCGCACTTTATGCAAAGCGCGCTGCCAGATGCACAACGCGGTATCTTCATCGCCGGTGACGACGTGTCGTGGACGCCTGCCTGGGTCGAAGGCGCGGTTCAGACGTCACTGAATGCGGTGTGGGGCATCATGACCCACTTCGATGGCTACACTCACCCGGAGAACCCTGGGCCGGGGGATGTTTTCGACGAACTGGGGCCCATTGCCCTGTCGGATTGACCGTGCCCTTGATCGCCACACTTGATCAGCAGACTTGATCACAAAAGGAGCCCGCATGCGCATAGCCTTGTACCAATGCCAGTCCCAACCGCTCGACGTCGAGGGCAACCTTGCCCGTCTGCAGGCGCGCGCCCGCGAGGCCGCACAGTGGGAAGTCGAACTGCTGGTACTGCCGGAGATGTTCCTGAGCGGCTACAACATCGGCGCGGAGGCGGCGCGCACCCTGGCGCAGGCCAGTGACGGCGCCAACGCCGAGCAGGTCGCGCAGATCGCCCGGCAATTCGGCCTGGCCATTTTGTACGGCTACCCCGAACTGGATGAACAGGGCAACGTGTACAACGCGGTGCAATTGATTGACCGCACCGGTGCGCGCCTGGGCAACTACCGCAAGACACACCTGTTCGGCGACGCCGATCGCGCCATGTTCAGCGCAGGCGCACAGGCGCCCGCGCTGCTCGAGTTCAATGGCTGGAAGCTGGGCCTGTTGATCTGCTACGACCTGGAGTTTCCGGAGAATGCCCGCCGGCTGGCGGCCGCCGGGGCCGAACTGATTCTGGTGCCCACGGCCAACATGGTGCCCTACGGTTTCATTGCCGAGGTGACCGTGCGCAGCCGGGCTTTCGAGAACCAGTGTTACGTGGCGTATGCCAACTACTGCGGCAAGGAGGCGGAATTCGAGTACTGCGGGTTGAGCAGCATTGCCGGGGCGGATGGGCAGCAGATTGCCAAGGCCAGCCGAGACGAAGCGTTGATCGTGGGTACGTTGGACAAAGCCACGCTGGCATCGGCGCGCACTGCCTTTACCTATTTGAACGACAGGCGGCCGGAGCTTTATTGAATCAGCCTTGGGAGCGGTGATTGGCCGCGAGAGGCATACCGGAGCGTATCTGATACACCGCGGGGTTTTTTCGCGGCCGCTGACCGCTCCTACGGAGTTCCAGGTGTTTGTGCGGAAGAAATGGCGCTTGGCCAGTGATGTCAATAAACCATCATAGAGGTGCTCCTACCTCCATGATGGTTTTTTTTTGACGACATTAAATAGTCGGCTTCCGTAGGGATTTCGAGGTTCCTCCGCGCTTGCGGAACGGCTGAGCCCAGGCGCTGTGCGGGTTCGCGAGCCGTGCAGTGGATTGGCGTGCGGAAAACGTCAGAAACCCGCAATTAAGCAGCAATATGCCAGCGCCAGAAATAAATTCTGATGCAAATCATACGGTTAAGTAATTCTTACGAACACATTCTAGCCAGTGCACTATTTTTGACGAAAGCGATTGACAGTCCCCCTGCCAAAGCCGATATATCACCCATCTGCCGCCAACACAGCAGTTGCAGTGGTGCCAAAGAGCGCCGCGCACATTCGACCCACTACCCCGTATTGCCTCGCAGGCGCTGACTTTGATGACCGGTCCGCGCTGCGTGTTCTGGCGTGTGCAGTCAGCCAGGTTCATTGCAGTACGCGGTCGTTGCGTGCAAACGAAGTTGGAAGTCGCAAGTTCAAGGGATCGTCGAGTACGAACCGGGCGGTAGCTTTGCCCAAACATATAGAACGTTAGTTATGGCGTTCAATCAATCGCGTGTCCAAGGAGGGTTCTTCCTCATGCCACATTTGTTCAACCTGGATGAAAGCACGTCGCGCCGCCTGGCGGCCGATATGAACGAACAGGGCTATGCCGTACTGGAAAACGCCTTGGCGCCCTACGTGCTGGAAGAACTTCGTGCCTATGTGGATGACCAGGCTGCGCGCCATAACAACCAATATTTCGCGTATCATGGCAATGCGCCACTCGTGGGCAGCCGATTGGCCGCCACGGCGGTGTCGAGCGAATTCCGCCAGCACCTGGCGCGCCTTCACGAGCAGGGCCAGGGCCATGCGGCCCCCAGCGACCAGGTGTTCCCGGTGCTGCGGTGCGTGCAGGGCCACAGTGGCTTGAAAGAATCCAACGCGTTTCACTTCGACGCCACCCTGCTGACCATGTTGGTGCCGATCTTCATTCCCGACCAGGGCAAGGACCGCGGGGATCTGGTGCTGTTTCCCAACCTGCGCCGCGTGCGTGGCAGCGTGCTGTTCAACGCCGTCGAGAAGGTCGTGTATCAGAACCCGCTGTGCCGCCGCCTGATGGGCTGGTGCATTGAGCGTGGCTGGCTCAAGCCGCTGTTGCTGCGCATGAAGCCAGGCAATGTGTATTTCTTCTGGGGCTATCGCTCGCTGCATGCCAACCAGCCATGCGATCCGGCGCACCGTCGCGCCACCGCGCTGTTCCACTACGGTGACCCGCATGCCGGCAGTCTGACGACGCGGATGATCCTGCGGCTCAATCAGCACCGCGCTCGCCGCGCAGTCGCTCGCAGCAAAAGTCAGGCGTCCTGAGCGGACAACACCGTGTTGGACACTTCGGGGAATGGCGAGCAGCCAGGGAGCAGCAAATGATCAACGTAACCAAGTCCTATCTGGGCGACATCGACAAGTTCAAGGCCTATGTGGACCGTATCTACGAGTCCCACTGGCTGACCAACCACGGTCCGCTGTGCTGCGAGCTGGAGGAGCGCCTCAAGGATTACCTGGGCGTGCGCCACCTGATCCTGACCAACAACGGCACCCTGGCACTGCAAGTCGCCTACCGCGCCCTGGGCCTGTCCGGCAGCGCCGTGACCACCCCGTTCAGCTTCGTGGCCACCAGCAGCTCGCTGCACTGGGAAGGCATTCGCCCGGTGTTCGCCGACATCGACCCGCACACCTGGAACATCGACCCCGAGCAGATTCCAGCCAGCCTGCAGCCCGACACCAGCGCCATCGTTGCCACTCATGTGTTCGGCAACCCTTGCGCGGTGGAACGCATCGAAGCCATTGCCCGCCAGTACCGCCTCAAGGTGGTGTATGACGGCGCCCACGCCTTCGCCGTGAAACAGGCCGGCCAATCGGTCTTCAACTGGGGCGATGCCAGCACCTTGAGCTTTCATGCGACCAAGCTGTTCCACACCATCGAGGGTGGCGCGATCGTCACCAACGACGACGATGTGGCTGCCCGTGTGCGCAAGCTGTGCAACTTCGGCATCACCGACGTCGACAAGATCGAAGGCCTGGGCACCAACGCCAAGCTCAACGAGTTCTGCGCAGCCATGGGCCTGAGCGTGCTCGACGACATCGACAACATTCTCGAGCGCCGCGCCGAGATGGGTCATTACTACACCCAGCGCCTGGGTGGCTACCTGGACCTGCAACGTCAGGCCGACGACAGCCAGATCAACTACAGCTACTTTCCAGTGGCGTTGCAGAACGAAACCCAGGTGCTGGCCATGCGCACCGCGCTGCAGGCCGACGGCATCAACCCACGACGTTATTTTTACCCCTCGCTCGATACCCTGGACTATCTGCAACCGCAAGCGGTCCAGTACCAGTCGCGCAGCTTGAGCGACCGTGTGCTGTGCCTGCCCATCTACCCTGGGCTGGCACGCGCCACTCAGGATCAGGTCATCGATACCCTGCTGCGCGGCCACGAGCTGCATTATCCACAACCCGTTGCATGGGCCGCCGCCGTATGAACCGCCGTAACCAAAGCCTGAAAGCGTGCAACCAGGGCAATCGTCGATGAAGAAGCTTTCGGTCATCCACAACACCGCCCTCAGCTACCTGGGCCAGGCCTATGCGCTGGTGATCGGCATCTTGATCATGCCGTTCTACCTCAGCCATCTGGGCGCCGAGGCGTACGGCCTGATCGGTTTCTACGCGGTGATGCAGGCCTGGCTGCTGCTGCTCGACGCCGGCGTCTCGCCGTCGCTGGTGCGCCAGATCGCGCATCACCAGGGCAGCAGCGACAGCGCTGCGGCCAAGCGCATCGGCGGCTGGTTGATGCGCTCCTTCGAGCTGGTGTTCCTGCCCATGGCCGTGGTGTGCGCGCTGGCCGTCTACCTGGCCAGCGACTGGATGGCCACGCACTGGCTGCAGGCCCAGGCCCTGGACCCGCGCACCATCGTCAACTGCGTGATCCTGATGGGTGTGATGGTGGGCCTGCGCCTGTTCGCCACCCTGTACAAGAGCGGCCTGCAAGGCCTGGAGATGCACGCCTGGTTGAACAACGCCAACGTGGTGATCGCCACCCTGCGCTACTTCGGCGGCCTGGTGCTGGTGACCTGGGTGTCGCAGGACGCGCAGGTGTTCTTCGAATTCCAACTGTTCGTGGCGCTGGTGGAGACGTTGATCTTCGCCGCCAAGGCCTACCGCCATCTGCCCGCACCGACCCCCTTGAGCGGGTTCAACTGGGCACTGGTGAAACCGATCCTGCCGTTCGCTGCCAGTGTCTCGCTGACCGCCGTGGTGTGGATCGTTCTGACCCAGCTGGACAAGGTGCTGTTGTCCAAGGTACTGCCGCTGGCCGAATACGGGTATTTCTCGCTGGTCGCGTTGCTGACCACCGGCATCATGATGATGATCAACCCGCTGGTGCAGACCCTGCTGCCACGCATGACGGTACAGGTCGCCGAAGGCCGTGAAAGCGACATGCATGCCCTGTATCTGGGTGCCAGCCGCTTCGTCAGCACCTTTCTGTTTCCCCTGGCGGCGATCATCGCGTTCTATGCCGAACCCTTGCTGTTCGCCTGGAGCGGTGACACGCAGGCTGCCCAGTGGGGCGCACCGATCCTGTTCTGGTACGCCCTGGGCAGCGCCATCCTGGCGGTCAGTGCTTTCCAGTACCACCTGCAATACGCCTACGGCGAAATGCGCCTGCACATCTGGTACAGCGTGATTTCGGCCGCGATCAGTGTGCCGGCGATGATCATCGCGGTGTACGGCTTTGGCGCCCTGGGCGCGGCCGTGACCTGGTTCCTGCTGCGCCTGGTGTCGTTCGCACTGTGGCCGCAAGTGGTGCATCGGCGCCTGGCGCCCGGCCTGCACCGGCCATGGCTGCACGACATTCTGCGCATCAGCCTGAGCACCGTGCTCGGCGTGCTGCTGACCCATCCGCTGTTCACGGCAATTGCCGGCGGGTCCAACAACCGCCTGGTGATCTTCGCCGCCCTGGCTTTGTGCGGCGTGTTGACGCTGGCCCTGGTGGCAGCGACCTACAAACCACTGGCCCAGCGGGTTTTCCTGAAGTTGAGCAGAGCGAGCGTCGAACGATGAACCGGACCGAACAACAGATCATGCACACCTGGCCCGAGGGTCAGGAACCGCTGCTGTCGATCACGTGCCCGGCCTACAACCAGGTCGAGTACATCGAGCAGACCTTGAACAGTTTCCTGGCGCAACGCACCACGTTCGCCTTCGAGATTCTGATCAACGACGACGCTTCCACCGATGGCACCACGCAGGTGATCAGCCGCTACGCCGAGCAGTACCCGAACATCATCAAGCCGGTGTTCCACGAGCACAACCAGTACCAACTGGGCCGCTGGTGTTTCCCGGCCTTGTTCAACCGGGCGCTGGGCAAGTACATCGCCTACTGCGAGGGCGACGACTACTGGATCGATCCGCTCAAGCTGCAGAAGCAGGTGAATTTCCTCGAAGCCAACCGCGACTACGTGCTGACCTACCACGACGCCATGGCCTTCGACAGCGAGGGTGACAAGGGGATCCAGCTGACCGGCAAGTACCAGGCCGATGCCACCGCCATGGACCTGCTCAAGACCCGGCCGATCTCGACGCTCACCACCTGCTTTCGCAACGTGCTGCACGAGCTGCCCCGGGAGCTGGAACAGGCACCCGTGCTGGACCTGTGCTGGTGGTCGATGCTCGGTGCCCACGGCAAGGGCAAGTACCTGGCCGACATCGCACCGGCGCGCTACCGCCTGCACCCTGGTGGGATCTTTTCCCAGCGCCCGAACCAGAGCAAATTGCAGATGACCCTGCACACCTATGCGTGCCTGGCCAACTACTACTTCCGTCAGGGCGACCGGGTGCTCTACGAGCACTTTCTGGTCCAGGTGTCGGGCATGTGCATCGCGGCAATCAGGCCGGTACAGAAGCTCAAGGCCGTACTGCACGTGTCGGGCAACGTCAGCCGCAACCTGCTGCGACGCCTGACGCCCGCTGCGGCGAGGGGCTGAAGACGACATGATCAACAAGGTTCTGGTGATCTGCATCGGCAACATCTGCCGCAGCCCCATGGCAGTGGCCCTGTTGCGCAAGCACGCGCCGCACCTGCAGGTCGAGTCGGCCGGATTGGCCGCATGCGTGGGCAACGACATGGACAGTCTTACCGCGCAGGTATTGGCCGATAACCAGGTGCCACAGCCGGCGCACGCTGCCACCCAGCTCACCGACGAGCTGGTGCGCTGGGCCGATCTGATCCTGGTCATGGACCAGCGCCAGTTGCGCAGCATCACCAGCAAGGCCCCGCACACGCGAGGCAAGACGTTCCTGATCGGCAAGTGGCGCGACGACTTCGAAATCGACGATCCCTATCGCCGCCCCATTGCCGCCTTTCAACGGACCTACACCGAATTGACTCGGTGTATCGAAGGCTGGTTGCCCTACCTGAGATCTGAGGATCGACAAAGATGACCGCGATGAACCGTACAAACCTGGAGTATTACAAGGACACCCAGATCGATCTCGCGACGATTCTACGGACCTTGTTCGATCACAAGAAACTGATTGTCGTGGTGGTGGCGCTGTTCACCCTGCTCGGCGGTTTCTACGCCGTAATTGCCACGCCGGTGTACCAGGCCAACGCCATGATCCAGATCGAGCCGAAGAAGGTCGGTCTGGATGCCACCCCGCAGCTCAATACCAAGCCGGCCTCGGTATCGGAAGCGGTGACCGAGATCGAACTGATCAAGTCGCGCACCGTGCTCGGCCAGGTGGTCAGCGACCTCAAGCTGGACGTGGTGGCCACGCCGCGCTACTTCCCGGCGATCGGCCGCTACATGGCCCGCGAATTCACCCCCACCGGCAGCCAGAAACTGGCCGCCCCGCTATTCGGTCTGGATGCGTTCGCCTGGGGCGGCGAGAAGATCGACGTGTTCAACCTGGACGTGCCGGCCAACCTGCTGGGCGAGCGCATGACGTTGGTCGCCGGGCCCAATGCGACTTATCGACTGGTGGACGCCGCTGGCGCGCCGCTGCTCAGTGGTCGGGTGGGCGAGATCAGCCAGGGCAACGGCATCACCCTGCAACTGGCTGAACTGACTGCCCGCCCCGGCACCGAATTCCGCCTGGTGAAGAATCGCCTGCTCAACACCTCGCTGGACTACCAGCAGCGTCTGCGCGTGGCCGAATCGGGCAAGGACTCGGGCATCGTCTACCTGAGCATCAATGATACCGACCCGGTACAGGCCAATCGCGTGTTGGATGAAGTGAGCCGCCTGTACGTACGTCAGAACGTGGAACGCAGTTCGGCCGAAGCGGCCCAGCGCCTGGACTTCCTGCGTTCGCAATTGCCGGTGGTGCGCAAGGAACTGGAGAAATCCGAAGAAGCCCTGCACGCCTTCCAGATGCGCACCAAGTCGGTGGACATCACCCTGGAGACCAAGGCACTGCTGGACCAGATGGTTGCCTACGACGCGCAACTGTCCGAGCTGCGCCTCAAGCGCACCGACCTTGATCGCCTGTACACCCGTCAGCACCCTGCATCAGCCGCACTGAGCCAGCAGATCAGCCAGATCGAGTCGCAGAAGACCTCCCTGCAGGCGCAGATCAAGGGCCTGCCCGAGACCCAGCAGGAACTGCTGCGCCTGACCCGCGACATGCAGGTGACCACCCAGACCTACACCCTGGTACTGAACAAGAGCCAGGAGCAGGACATCATCCGCGCCGGCAACATCGGCAACGTCCGGATCATCGACAAGGCCGACAGCAACATCGAAGAACCGGTCAAGCCCATGCGCGCCGTCATCGTGCTGGTGGCGATGCTGCTCGGTGCCCTGGTCGCCGTGGCGATCATCTTCATCCGCCAGGCGTTCTACCGCGGCGTGGAAAACCCGGAAGTGATCGAGAACCTGGGCATGCCGGTGTACGCCTCGCTGCCGCTGTCGCGCCAGCAGGAACGCCTGCAGAAAAAACGCGACAAGGGCGTGACCAATCGCGAATCGCGCCTGCTCAGCGTGGCCGCACCCAGCGAGCTGGCTATCGAGTCGCTGCGCAGCCTGCGCACCAGCCTGCACTTCGCGATGATGGAAGCGCGCAACAACGTGCTGATGATCAGCAGCCCCATGCCGGGCGTGGGCAAGTCGTTCGTCAGCGCCAACCTGGCGGTGATCATTGCCCAGGCCGGCAAGCGCGTATTGCTGATCGACGGCGACATGCGCAAGGGCTACCTGCACCGCGTGTTCGGCCTGCAACCCAAGCACGGCCTGTCCGATGCCCTGGCTGCACGCCTGGGCAACACCGAGGTGATCAACGCCACCGAGGTGGACAACCTGCACCTGATCGCCTGCGGTTTCGCTGCACCCAACCCTTCGGAGCTGTTGATGCATGACAACTTCAGCAAGCTGCTGCGCGAGCTGTCGCCGCATTACGACCTGGTGATCATCGACACCCCGCCAGTGATCGCCGTGACCGATGCCAGCCTGATCGGCCGCCAGGCAGGGACCACCCTGCTCGTGGCCCGCTTTGGCCAAAGCTCGGTCAAGGAAATCGAGGTCAGCAAGCGGCGCCTCGCGCAGAACGGCGTGCTGGTCAAGGGCGCGATATTCAACGGCGTGATCCGCAAGGCGTCCACCGCCGAGTACGACTGCGCCGCCTACGGCTACGACTATTCGCCGAGCAAGAAGTAATCGCCTAGCAAGGCAGGAGTCTCCCGATGTCCAGAACCGTAGCAATGATGCAGCCTTACTGGTTTCCCTATTTCGGCTATTTCCAGCTGATCGCCGGCGCCGATGCCTTTGTGCTCGGCGACAGCCTGCAGTACGTACACCCCGGTTGGGTCAACCGCAACAGGCTGCTCAGCTCGGGCGCTGCAACGCTGTTCACCGTGCCGTTGAAGAAAGACCGTTCGGACCTGGCGATCAATCAGCGCGAGCTCAGTGACAACGCTCCGCAGGTGCTGGACAAGCTGCTCAAGAGCATCGCCATGAGTTACTCCCGCGCGCCCTACCGCGACGAGGTGCTGGCGCTGCTCAAGCCGCTGCTGACCTACCCGGAACGCAACCTGGCGCTGTACCTGGAGTACTCGCTGCGCAAGGTCTGCGAGTACCTGCAGATCGACACGCCGATCCACGTCATGTCCACCCTGCCGGTGGATCAGCGCCAGGTGCAGGACAAACAGGACCGTGTGGTCAAGCTGGCGCGGCACTTCGATGCGCAGCGCTACCTCAACCCCATCGGCGGCACGGCCCTGTACGACGAGGAATATTTCGCTCGTCACGACCTGGAGCTGCGTTTCCACCGCATGGACGAGCTTTGCTACACGCAGTTCAAGGACCCGTTCGTGGCCAACCTTTCGATCATCGACGTGCTGATGTTCAACCCGGTATCAAGGATCCGCCAGTGGCTGCCCTGCTACAGCACGCTCAAGCCGAGCGCTGCGCAGGACACCTTCAAGGTGGTCACCAGTCCTTCCGCCCACGCCATCGAGATGCGCTCATGAACGACTTCGACAGCAACGCCAACTGGTACCTGATCCAGACCAAGCCGCGGCAGGAAGCCCGTGCCGAAGAACATCTGCTGCGTCAGCACTACGACTGCTTTCGCCCGTTGCGCGCCGCCCCTGTGCTGACCCGCAGCCGCCGCGTGGCCGATGAGGACTTGTTCCCCGGCTACCTGTTCATTCGCCTGGACTGCAACGACAACTGGTACCCGATCCGCTCGACCCGTGGCGTGTGCCGCATCGTTGCCTTCGGCGGCATGCCGTGCCCGGTGCCGGACAGCCTGATCGCCAGCATCCGCCAGCGCGCGCAGAGCAGTTCGGCGAACGCGGTGCGTTTCACCGAAGGCGAAGCGGTGCGTGTGCGTAACGGCGACAGTGACGTACAGGCCATTTTCCTCTGCGAGGACGGCGATGAACGCGCCGTGATCCTGCTCAACATGCTGCAGCGCGAACAGCGCATAAGCCTGCCCCGCAGCAGCCTGCAGCGGCTTACCGCGCACGCCTGCTGAGCGGCGCACAGACATACGATGCTTTAGGAGAGCTGTTCGATGAATGCCAAGACCACGCTGGTGACACTGACGTACGGCGATCGCTTGTGTTACCTGGAAGCGCTGATCGAGCGTTCGCTGGCCTCTGCACACATCGAACGGGTGGTGGTGGTGAGCAACGCGTCGCGCGCCGACCTGAACTCGCTGCGTACGCAGTGGCCAACCCAGATCACCGTGATCGAGTTGCCCAGCAACACCGGTTCGGCCAATGGCTACAAGGTCGGTATCGAAGCGGCGCTGCAACTGGGTGCCGAATACCTCTGGCTGATGGACGACGACAATGCACCCACCCTGGGCGCGGTCGAGACCCTGCACCAGCGGCTGCACGAGTGCGAGCGCATCGTCGGCGTGGACAAGGCGGCCGTGATCGGCTTCCGCCCCAATCATCAGGCCGACATCGCCTCCGGCGTGCCGCATCGCTACGCGATCCAGCTGCGCTCCAGCTGCTTCGGTTTCCATGTCGCGCAACTGCCCTACAAGCTCTGGCGCCGTACGCCCTGGGGCAAGCCTGCTGGGCGCAAGGCAACCAGCAAGCCGCTGGTGCAGTTGCCATTCACCACCTACGGCGGCCTGCTGGCACACCGCAGCGTGTTCCAGAAGATCGGCCTGCCGCTCGAAGACCTGCTGCTGTATGCCGACGACACCGAGTACACCTGGCGCATCACTGCCAGTGGTGGGCAGATCTTTCTGGTGACCGAAGCGCTGCTCGACGACCTGGAAGAATCGTGGAACGCCAAGGCGCGTACCAACAACATCTTCGAGAGCTTCCTGCTCGGCAACTCGGACCTGCGCGCCTACTACACCGCGCGCAACCAGGCCTGGTTCGACAAGCACGTGTGGGCCGGCTCGACCCTGCTGTACCGGCTCAATCGGTCGGTGTTTCTGCTGTTGCTGCGCTATTTCGCAAAAAGGAGCGGTTCGGACCGACGCCTGGGCTTGCTCCAGCAAGCCATGCGTGACGGGGAATCGGGTCGTCTGGGCATTCACGAATCATACCCACTATGAAGATACTGTTCCTGAGCAGCCTGTACTCGCCGCACATCGGCGGCGGTGCTGAAATCGTCCTGCAGCGCACGGTCGAGGGCATGCACCAGCGTGGCCACGAAGTGTGCGTGCTGAGCACCGGTCCCGACGCGGGCCTCAAGCATGAATACGTGAAAGGCGTGAAGGTCTATCGCGCCGGGCTGCTCAACACCTACTGGCACTTCAGCGAACAGCGCCCCGGCGCGCTGGCACGCCTGGGCTGGCATCTGCGCGACAAGTACAACATGGGCATGCGCACCTACCTGCGCGACGTGCTGGCAGCCGAGAAGGTTGACCTGGTGGTGTGCCACAACCTCAGTGGCTGGTCGGTGTCGGCATGGGACGAGATCTCCAAGTCCGGACTGCCGCTGGTGCAGGTGCTGCACGACATGTACCTGATGTGCCCGAGCAGCAACATGTTCAAGAAGAACGCCGCCTGCAAGACGCCCTGCACCCTGTGCAAGCATTTCCGTCAGGGCCATGCCGAACGTTCGGCCCAGGTCGACGCGGTGGTTGGGGTCAGCCAGCACCTGCTGGGCAAGCTCACCGACGCACGTTTCTTCCGCAATGCTTCGCAACAGGTGATCTACAACGCCAGCCCGAAAATCGACCACGCACCGTCGCGTTTCGCCCGCCTGGATCAGGCCGAGCCGCTGCGTTTCGGCTACCTGGGCACGCTGTCCGAACCCAAGGGTCTGCGCTGGCTGATCGACCAGTTCAAGCGGTTGCCGTTCAACGCCACCTTGCAGATCGCCGGGCGCGGGCAACTGGACTACGAGCAACTGCTCAAGCAGGAAGCCGGCGGCGAGAACATCCACTTCGTCGGCTACCAGTCGCCGGAAACCTTCTATCGGCAGATCGACGTGGCCATCGTGCCGTCGATCTGGAACGAGCCGTTCGGCTTGGTGGCGGTAGAAGCCTGCGCGCACTCGGTGCCGGTGATCGCCAGTGCCCGCGGCGGCTTGCCGGAGATCATCCAGGACGGCGTCAACGGCCTGCTGTGCAACCCCGACGAGCCGCAGACCCTGGGCCTTGCGATGTTGCAGCTGTACCGCGACCCCGAACTGCGTGAACGCCTGGCCGCCCAGGCGCGTGACAGCGTCGAGCATCTGCTCGACCAGGAACGGATGCTCGACAGTTACCAACAGCTGTTCCTCGATGTTCTGCAAAGAAGAAATGTCCATCATGAAATCAGCCCTGTCACTCAGTCACTTTGAGGCGCCGGCAGCGCGACTTGCGGTGAACAAGTCGACGCTGGTGGTCTGGACCGCGATCGGCCTGCTGCTGGCCGAAACGTTTTCCGGCGCCCTGCGCTATTACTTCGACCAAGCCGGCATCTCGGCCCTGCTGTACTTGCCCAAAGTGCTGTGTGTGGTGCTGTTCGCGCTGGAACTGACCAGCTTCAAGGCGCACCGCCTGTTCTGGATACTGCTGCTGGGACTGATACTGTCGGCCGGCCTTGGCCTGCTGCACGGCGCAGCGCTGGCGAACCCGCTGTTCAGCATTTTCGTGTACATCCCGCTGCTGTTCGGCCTGGTCTGCGGCGAGCATCTGGAGCAGCGCCGCGTGTTGCTGGGCTGGGCGGTCGGCCTGTGCCTGGCAGCGACCATCACCGGTGTGTACGTGGACAGCATGTTCTCGGTGCCGTGGAAGGGCTACAGCTACAACCTGGGCGACCAGGAGCTGACCGGCAACATGACCT
Organism: Pseudomonas sp. CFBP 13719; assembly: GCF_014842095.1. Classification (NCBI taxonomy): domain Bacteria; kingdom Pseudomonadati; phylum Pseudomonadota; class Gammaproteobacteria; order Pseudomonadales; family Pseudomonadaceae; genus Pseudomonas; species Pseudomonas sp. CFBP 13719. The sequence goes on from NZ_JACYVB010000013.1 coordinate 71,879, forward strand.
GGGCAGCGGACGGCGTCGACCGGCCTGCGGGCTTCGCCCGGATGTCGACCACTGCGGCAACGCTGACCGCGATCTTCACCCTGTACCTGAGCGCTTTCATGCGCTCCAAGGTGTTGATGCTGGGCCTGCTCGCGCTGGCCTTCGCGACCATTCTGGTGACCACCAACAAGTCGACCGCCGCGGCGTTCCTGGTGACCCTACTGGTGATGCCGCTGTACAACCAGCGCCTGCTCTGCCGCGTGTTGTTCGCGGTGCTGGTCGGTGTCGGCGCCGCGCTGCCGCTGATCGGTCTGTGGACACCGCTGGACCCGAGCCTGGCCGCCAGTGGCGCCGAAGGCAGCCTGGTGTCGCTGTACGACCGCATGATCAACACCTGGCCGCGCCTGGCCGATGAAGTGTTGCGCCGCGACTGGAACTGGACCGGCGGCGGCTTCGGCATGGTCGGCAGTGCGGTGAACATGTTCCCGGTGGACAACGTCAAGTACCCGGCCGTCGCCGACAGCCTGTTCATGTACCTGTGGGCCTGTTTCGGCCTCATGGGCCCGGTGCTGTATGCGCTGCTGCTGCCGCTGCTGATGACGCTGCGCAGCAAGAACAGCTGGATGGGCCGCGGGCTGCTGAGCATTTCCCTGTGCGTGGTGGTGGTGGGCTGGACGACCGACGTCCTCGAAGTGCCGGTCTGCGGACTTTTCCTGGGTATGGCCGTCGCCCATGCCCTGCGCCGCAAGGCCATGCCCAGCCATTGGCTGATTGCCGAACGACGTCGCAGCAACCGCGATGATTACCCTGATGGCCTCCAACTGACATGAACCTTTCTATGCCCAGATTGCTGCAACGTTTGGTTTGGTTACTGCTGGGGTTGTTCACCCACGGGCATGCCAAGGCCGCCGACAATTTCATCGTGGGTGTGGGTACCCACCTGCTCCACTCGACCGGGCCGGTGGCACGGCCGACCTTGCTCATGAAGGAAGCCGGCATCGTATCGGCACGCGATGACCTGTTCTGGTCCACGGTGGAGCTTGAGCCCAAGCGCTTGAATTTCCCACTGGGCTGGCAGCGTTATCTGCAGGCCCTGCGTGACCGGCAGATCGGCAACATGCTGATCCTGGGCTACGGCAATCAGTGGTACGAACGCGACGCCAAGCCACGCAGCCCGTTCGTGCGCGATGCCTTCGCCAACTACGTGAACTTCGTCAGCCGACGTTTGCGTGGCCAGGTGGACTTCTACGAGATCTGGAACGAATGGGACCTGGAAGACCCGACCAGCGACGCCTTCAGCCGCGACTATGCCGCGCTGATCAAGGAGACCAGCGAACTGTTGCGCAGCAACGATCCGAACGTGCGCCTGATAGCCGGTGCAGTCACTACCCAGGGCTTGCAGGAAGGTTTCGCCGACCGCCTGGTGCAGGCCGGGGTCATGGATGATCTGGATGGCTTGTCGCTGCATCCGTACGTGCACTGCCGCAAGGACCATGGCGGCAACACGCCGGAAAGCTGGATCAAATGGCTCAGCGACATTTCCACTCGGCTCGACGCCCTGGCCCGGCGCCCGGTGCCGTTGTACCTCACGGAAATGAGCTGGCCCAGCGCCGACGAACCGTGCGGAGTCAGTGAAACCACCCAGGCGGCGTACCTGGCGCGCGGGTTCTTTCTGGCCCGCATCCATCCCGCCATCCAGGGCATGTGGTGGTACGACCTGTACAACGACGGGCGCGACCCCAAGGAGCGCGAGCACAATTTCGGCCTGCTGGACAACGATCTCAACCCCAAGCCGGCGTACACCACGCTCAAGGCCATTGCACCGTACCTGTCGCAATACAGCTACGACCCCAGGCACAGCGTGATCAGCGACTCCCTGTACCAATTGCGCTTCGCCAAGGGCGACGAGCAGGTGCTGGTGATCTGGGCCGTGGGCCAGTCGCGGCAGGTCAGGATCGAGTCGAGTGCGTTGCTCAAGGGCGGTGCGCGCCTGGTCGACACCCGCCAGGCCGGCGTGGGCATGCGCGAGAGCGAGAACCCGTGGGATTGCGGCGAGCACTACTGCACCACCGTGGTAACCGCCTCCGAGTTTCCCAAGATCATCAGCCTGGGCAAGGCCAATTGGTTGTTCACGCAGTAGAAAACGCGATGCCCGCGGCAGTGGGCCTCAACCGCAGCGCATCGTGCGCCGCCATCGACCGCGCCTGTTGGACGCGGCACTACCTCTAGCAAGCGCGTGAGCCAAGGATGTTCCGATGATTGTCATCAATGCACGTTTTCTGACCCAGGAGCTACGCGGGGTGCAACGGTTCGCCGAGCAGACCTGCCTGGCCCTCAAGCGTCAACGTGACGACCTGGTGTTCGTCACCTCGCCGGGCGTGCGCATGCATGAAACCGCTCGGCTGCTGGATGCTCAGGTCGTGGGCACTCGTACCGGTCACCTGTGGGAACAGCTCGACCTGCCGCGCTACCTGCGCAGCCAGGGCAATCCATTGCTGCTGTCGCTGTGCGCCACCGCGCCGCTGTTCTATGGCAACCAGATCGCCACGCACCACGACATCACCTACGTGCGCCATCCACAGAGCTACACCTGGCAGTTCCGCACGGCCTATCGCCTGATGACGCCCCTGCTGCTCAAGCGCTTGAAGACATTGATCACGGTCAGCCAGTTTTCCAAGCGCGAGATCGGCGAGTTCTACAACTTTCCGGCGCAGAAGATTCTGGTGGTGCCGAATGCCGTGGGTGATGAGTTTCAGCCCCGCGAACCGCTGCAAGCCGGCGGCCCGCGTTATCTGTTGGCAGTGTCCTCGCCCAGCGCGCACAAGAATTTCAGCCGCATGATCCAGGCGTTCCTGCAGCTCAAGGGTTTCGATCAGGTGCAGTTGCGCATCGTCGGTGGCGGCGGTGCAGTGTTCTCTGACCCGGACCTGGAAGCCCTGGCCAAGCGCGATTCCCGGGTACGCTTTCTCGGGCGCTTGAGCGACGCCGAGTTGATCGAGCAATACCAGGGCGCGGCGGCCTTCGTGTTTCCGTCGCTGTATGAAGGCTTCGGCATTCCGCCGCTCGAAGCGCAGGCCTGTGGCTGCCCGGTGCTGGCGGCCAATGCCGCCTCGATCCCCGAGGTGCTGCAGTCCAGTGCCTTGTACTTCGACCCGCTGGATGTCGAGCACATCAGCCGGGCCATGGCCCTGGCCTTGAACAGCCTGACCATCCGCCAGCATTTGCGCACCCTGGGCCTGCAGAACGTGGCGCGGTTCAGCTGGGACGCGTCGGCACGGCTGATCAGCGATCGCATCGACAGCGTCCTGGCACGGCGTCCACGCGGTGCCACCCTGAACCAGCCGTCCAGCGGCAAGGAGCACTCATGACTCGCCTGGGGTATCTGGATGCCTTGCGCGGCATCGCCGCCCTGTTGGTCGTGGTCTGTCATCTGTGGCAGCCCTTGCTGGGCCCCGGTGCGCTGCCGTACTTCTGGCTGGACATCGGCAAGCTGGGCGTCATCTGGTTCTTCCTGCTCAGCGGCGTGGTGATTCCGTTCAGCCTGCAACCGGGGCCCGGCGGCGCACGGCGCTTCATCGTCTCGCGGGTGCTGCGCCTGTACCCGGCCTACTGGCTGTCGCTGGCGCTGTACATCAGCATGCTGGCGCTGACCGGCGAAACCCTGCCGAGCTGGCAGCAGGTGGTGGCCAACCTGACCATGCTGCAGGCCGCCATGGGCGTCGAAGACGTGATGGGGCTGTACTGGACGCTGTTCATCGAGTGGCTGTTCTACGCCCTCTGCCTGGGCCTGATGCTGATCGGCCGACTGCGCAGCACCGGCTTTCGCGCCGCCTGCGCGCTGGCCCTGCTGGCCGCCGCAGTGGGCATGGGCCTGATGCGCATGCTGCTCGAGCGCAAGCTGCCGGTGGCGTTGCCACTGGGGTTGTCGCTGATGCTGTTCGGCTCGATCTGGCGCGACTGCCTGCTCGGCCAGGCCGATGCCCAGGTACGCCGCTGCGTGAAGGGCCTGCTGCTGGCCTATGCCGTGGCCCTGCCACCCACTTTCTTCGCCGCCTACGGCTTCGATGCCGGCAATGGCGAGTACTGGTTCCGCTACTGCTTCACCTATCTGTTGGCCATCAGTAGCTTCATGTTGCTGACCCAGCGCATCCGCCTGCATCAACCGTTGTTGCTGTGGCTGGGCACCATCAGTTACTCGCTGTACCTGCTGCATCCGAGCATGGAGCTGTTGTGCCGTTACCTGCTGGGCGTTCCCGGTCGTTCGTTGTCGGTGACCTTGCTTGCCACCGCGCTGTCGCTGTTGGCTGCGCACGTGAGCTATCGCTTCGTCGAACTGCCTTTCATCAAGTTGAGCAAACGACTCAACGCCCGTGCTCGTCCGAGCGCGCCCCTCATTCCCGAACTGCAGGTGCCCTATGAAAATAGCAATCGTCCATGATTGGCTCGTCACCTATGCCGGTGCCGAAAAGGTGCTGGCTTCGATGCTCAAGATCTGGCCCGACGCGGACCTGTTCTCGGTCATCGACTTTCTCAGTGACGAAGACCGCAAGCACCTGGGGGGCAAGCGCGCCACCACGACCTTCATCCAGCGCCTGCCCAAGGCTCGCACGCGCTACCAGAAATACCTGCCGCTGATGCCCATGGCGATCGAGCAACTGGACCTGTCCGGATACGACCTGATCCTGTCGAGCAGCCACGCGGTGGCCAAGGGTGTGCTCACCGGCCCCAACCAGTTGCACATCAGCTATGTGCATTCGCCCATTCGCTACGCCTGGGACCTGCAGCACCAGTACCTGCGCGAGGCCAATCTGCTGGCTGGCCTTAAGAGCAAAGTGGCGCGGATGATCCTGCACTACATGCGCATGTGGGACCAACGCACCGCCGCCGGTGTCGACGAGTTCATCAGCAACTCGCAGTTCATTGGTCGACGCATCGACAAGGCCTATCGCCGCCCATCGACGGTGATCTACCCACCGGTGGACACCACGGGCTTCAACCTGCAGACCGAGAAGCAGGACTTTTATCTGACCGCCCAGCGCATGGTGCCGTACAAGAAGGTGCCGATGATGGTGGAGGCGTTCAGCGCCATGCCCGACAAGCGCCTGATCGTCATCGGCGACGGCCCGGAAATGGAAAAATGCCGCGCCGTGTGCGGCCCCAACGTCACGCTGATGGGCTACCAGTCGTTCGAGGTATTGCGCGAGCACATGCAGAACGCCCGAGGCTTCGTCTTTGCCGCCGAAGAGGATTTCGGCATCAGCCCGGTCGAGGCCCAGGCCTGTGGTACGCCGGTGATTGCCTTCGGCCGTGGCGGCACCCTCGAAACCGTACGCGGGCTCAACGACGACAACCCCACCGGTGTGTTCTATTACCAGCAGACGGTGGCTGCCTTGACGGCCGCCATCGAAACGTTCGAAAGCCAGGCGTCGCGCTTCAATGCGCGCACCTGCCGGGAAAATGCCCTGCAGTTCGCGGAAAAGCGTTTCGAACGGGAAATGCGCCAGTTCGTCGAGAAACGCTGGAACGAAGCGCGTCTGGGTGACGCCTTCGACTGCAACCCGGTATTGGGCCTGGCCGACACCGGCCTGCTGCTCGCCACGGCCCAGAAGCTCTAGGCCGCGCACGCAAGGATTTCACCGTCACACCGCTGTTCTGAACCTCCCAAATACCGTGCGAGAAGTCTGATTCTCCAAGGAAGATTGCAATGAAACGAACTGTATTCGTAGTCGCGTTGTTCGCCGTGCTGCTGCAAGGATGTGTGTTTTCCCCAGGGCAACACATGACGCCCGAGGATGCCGCCGACGACATCGGCACAACCGGACCGGTAACGGTCCTGCCGATCAACGCGCAGACGGTCGCGCAGCATCAGAGCCTGTACCGGCCCGAACCGGTACCGGCAGCGCTGTATGGCTACACGCCGGGCGACTACCGCATCGGCGCCGGCGACGGTCTGCAGATCACGGTCTGGGACCACGTCGAGCTGAATTCGCCGACCAACCAGGAGCCGCGTGCCCAGGGCACGCAGATCGTGCGCAACGACGGTACCGTGTACTACCCGTTCATCAACTCCATCCAGGCCGAGGGCAAGACGGTCAGCGAACTGCGCAATGACCTGCAGCGCGCCTTGTCGCGCTTCCTCACCGACACCCAGGTGGACGTCAACGTGCAGAACTACGCCAGCCAGCGCGTGGTGTTCTCCGGTTCGTTCAAGAACGCGGGCCCGCAGGTTCTGAACAACGTGCCGCTGTCGCTGATCGAAGCGGTCAGCCGCGCCGGTGGCGACGATGGCAGCGGCAACCTGGCCGGGCTGATCCTCAAGCGCGACGGGCACGAGTACCTGCTGGACATCGACACCCTGAACCGCAAGGACTCCAAGCTCAACGGCATCTACCTGAAGAACGGCGACCAGCTGCACCTGGGCAACAACCGGGCAAACAAGGTCTACGTGCTCGGCGAAGTCAACTCGCCCCAGGTGATGACCTACGGCACCAGCACCTTCACCCTGCTCGAAGCGCTGGGCAATGCCGGTGGCCTGTCCCAGGAAACCGCCAACGCCGAGGCCATCTACGTGATCCGTGGCGCTCAGGACCGCTCCAAGCAACCGGCCACGGTGTTCTACCTCAACGCCAAGAAGCCGACCGCCTTCCTGCTTGCCCGCCAGTTCGACCTGCAGGCCTCGGACGTGGTCTTCGTCGGTCCTTCGGACATCACCCGCTGGAACCGCTTCATCAGCCAGTTGCTGCCGTCGGCCACCGTGGTTGCCACCGGTAATGCACTGGGTCAGTGATCTGACAACAGAAGCGCCACTGAACGCTTTGGCAAGCGCTTGACTCCAAGTCTTGCCCAGGCGCTCAGTGTCAGCGTTTCGCGCCGATGGGTTTTCGCATCATCTGCCCACTTCAGGAATTCCCATGACTGACCCACGCAACGTTGCCCACGACAAGAAAGTCCAGCAGGAAAAGAAGAACAACGGCGAAGAGATCGCACCCAACGCCGAACACGCGCCACAGCCAGGCATGAAGCCGGCGCTCAAGCACGATGATGAGGCGCAGGACGAGCAGGACGACAAGGCCTGAGTCAGGCGCTGACCTGAGCTGAAGCCTGCCTCTGGCGGCGCTGACCCACGTCGGTGACCGCCAGATCGCCTGCCAGGATGCGAATTTCCTCGCAATCCGCGCAAAAGCCTGTTTTGTCTGGGCAATCCCCACGCGAACGGCTCCCCCGCCTACCCGCAAATCCGCTACGATGTTTCCTTACAGCCTTACCGCTCAAAGGGAATTGACATGCCTCATCCTTCACTGCCGGCCGCAGAACACGTGGTGCTCGACAACGGCCTGCACGTGCGCCTGCATCATGAGCCGCGTCTCAAGCGTGCCGCCGCCTTCATGCGCGTCGCTGCAGGCAGCCATGACGTACCCGCCGCCTGGCCGGGCCTGGCACATTTCCTTGAACACCTGTTCTTTCTCGGCACCGAACGCCACAGTGGCGACCACGGCCTGATGGCCTTCGTGCAGAACCACGGCGGGCAGATCAACGCCAGCACGCGCGAGCGCTGCACCGACTATTTCTTCGAGGTGCCGGTGAGCGCCTTCGCCGGCGCCCTGGAGCGCCTGTGCGACATGCTCGGCCATCCGCGCATGACCCAGGCCGAGCAATTGCGCGAGCGCGAAGTGCTGCATGCCGAGTTCGTCGCCTGGTCGCGCGACCCCGAGGCACGCCATCAGCAATGGCTGACCAGTGCGCTGGATGCCGAGCATCCGTTGCGCGCCTTCCACGCCGGCAACCGCTACAGCCTGCCGGTGCCGCGCGACTCGTTCCAGCAGGACCTGCGCAGCTTCTACCGACGCTTCTACCAGACCGGGCAGATGACCTTGTGCCTGGTGGGCCCGCAACCGCTGGAACAGCTGCGCGCCATGGCGGAAAAAGTGGCCGGTGCGCTGCGCCCCGGCGATACCGCCGAACAGCTCGCCCCACCGCCGCTGGTGGGCACGCTGGGAGAGGCGGTCGAGCGCGCGGATACCAGCCGTTTCAACCTGCTGTTCGCCTGCGAAAACCTGCCCCGCGGCGCGACCCAGGCACTGGAGTTCCTCGGCACCTGGCTGGGCGCCAGTCAGCACGGCGGGTTGCTCGCCGAGCTGCGCCGCCGGCAGCTGGTGCAAAGCCTGGAACTGAGCACCTTCTACAGCTTCGCCGATCAGGCATTGATCAATATCGAATTCAAGCTCACCCCGGCGGGCGAAACAGCCACGGCGCTGATCAGCCAGCTGTGCTTCGACTGGCTGGAGTTCTTCCAGGCCCACGACGACTGGCAGGGCCTGCGTGAAGAATTCCGCCTGCTCAACGAGCGCCGGCTGCAGGTGGCCAGCGCCCTGGAACTGGCCCGCCATCACAGTGACGAAACTCCGTGCGAGTTGAGCCGACAAGCCGTGCAGGCGCTGCGCGAGGTGCTCGAACAACTGCGTCCGGAACACCTGCTGCATCCGATGGAGGCCGGTCCGGAGCGCGACCTCGCCGGCCGCTGGCGGCTGCCGCCACGCAACCGCTTCCTGCGTCCGAGCCGACGCCCGGATCATCCTGTGGCCGACCCGCAAGGCCTGGCGTACTGGCACGGCGCTTCGGCGCACAGCCACGAAGCGGCGCTGCACCTGCGCTGGCGGGTCAATGCCTCGCGCCACCAGGGATTGTTCCGCACCTTGCAGGACAGCTTGCGCAAACTCACCGAAGAAGCCCGCCAGGCCGGTGTGCAAATGGTCTTCAGCAGCCTGGGCGACGACTGGCAGCTCAAGCTCAGTGGTGTGCAGGCGCCGATTCCGGCGCTGCTCGAACAGGCCCTGGAACTGCTCGCCATCCCCGCTCCGGAGGTCTGGCATCAGGCCGGGCAGGAACCGCCGAGCGCAACCCTGACCCCCATCAAGGAACTGCTCAAGCGGCTGCCCGACCACAGTCTGGGTTTTTTCCACAGCCGGACCTCCGATGAAGACCTGCGCCCCCTGGCGCTGCAGAAACTGTGGGGCGCGGCGCGCTGGGATGGCCTGGCGGTCGGCATGGACGACGGCGAACGCAGCGCGCTGAACAATGCGTTGCGCAAGATGCCCGGCACTGCCAGCCCGCACCTGGCTCAGCCGCACCCGGCCCATTCGGGGCGCAGCTGGAGCCACGTGCCGTGTCAATCGAGCGAACATGCATTGCTGCTGTTTTGCCCGGTGCCCAGCCAGAGCATTGCCGACGAAGCGGCCTGGCGCCTGCTCGCGCAGCTGTGCCAGACGCCGTTCTACCAGCGCCTGCGGGGCGAGCTGCAACTGGGCTACGCCGTGTTCAGCGGCCTGCGCCAGGTGGCGGGGCGCACGGGCCTGGTGTTCGGCGTTCAGTCGCCTCATGCACCGCTGGCCGATATTCTCGGCCATGTGCAGACCTTCATCGAAACCCTGCCGACGCTGGTCGAGGCCTGCAAGCCTGCGGCGTTGGAAACCCTGCGCGAAGAATTGGCCAGTCGTCACGAGCGCGCGCAAATGGACCTGCTGCCCCTGGCCGATCTGCTCTGGCAGGCTTGCCAGGCCGGCCATGGCGCCGACTATCTGGCTGCCCTGCAGCGGGCGGTACGCGAGCTGCGCCCGAGCGATCTGCAACAGGCGGCGCAGCAACTGGCCAGCGGCACCGGTGGCTGGCTATGCCTGGCCACAGGCCCTGCGGTGGAGCCCGCGTGGCTGCCGGCGCAGCGATCGTTACCAGGCAGGTAACGGACTTTATCGAATAATTAACCGTAGGCGCCTATCTTATTTAGTAACATAGTCGCCCAAGGAGCATTGAACGTCCTACGGTCGGGGCGGACTAATGCTACAAGCCCATCAACCTAGAAGGAGATCTCTTATGTGGACCAAACCTGCTTACACTGATCTGCGCATCGGCTTCGAAGTCACCATGTACTTCGCAAGCCGCTAAGCTTCAGTTGCAACGCAACGCCTCGGCCAGTCACTGACCGAGGCGTTTTCATTTCCAGGCTTGATGCTGCGAGTTCTCCATGTATATCCAGATTCTTGGCTCCGCCGCCGGCGGCGGCTTTCCCCAGTGGAACTGCAATTGCGCCAATTGCAGTGGCTTTCGCGACGGCAGCCTGCGCGCCCATGCGCGCACGCAGTCGTCCATTGCTCTGTCCGACGACGGGGTCAACTGGGTGCTGTGCAATGCCTCGCCAGACATTCGCGCGCAACTGCAGAATTTTGCGCCGATGCAGCCAGGCCGGGCCCTGCGCGACACCGGTATCCAAGCCATCGTGCTGCTCGACAGCCAGATCGACCACACCACCGGGCTGCTCAGCCTGCGCGAAGGGTGTCCGCATCAGGTCTGGTGTACCGACATGGTGCATCAAGACCTGAGCACCGGCTTTCCGCTGTTCACCATGCTCAGCCACTGGAATGGCGGGCTGGACTGGCAGCGCATCGCGCTTGAAGGCAGCTTCGTGATTCCGGCGTGCCCGCACCTGCGTTTCACTCCGCTGCCGCTGCGCAGTGCCGCCCCGCCCTACTCGCCCCACCGCTTCGACCCCCACCCAGGCGACAACCTGGGTTTGATCGTGGAAGACACGCGTACCGGTGGCACGCTGTTCTATGCGCCGGGCCTGGGCCAGGTCGACGATGCACTGCTCGAACGCATGGCCGGCGCGGATTGTCTGTTGGTAGACGGCACCCTGTGGGACGACGATGAAATGCAGCGACGCGGCGTTGGCACCCGTACCGGACGTGAGATGGGTCACCTGGCGCAGAGCGGCCCTGGCGGCATGCTGGAAGTGCTGGAAGGCCTGCCGCGCCAGCGCAAGGTGCTGATCCACATCAACAACACCAACCCGATCCTGGACGAAGACTCGCCACAGCGCGCCGAACTGGCCAAGCGCGGTGTCGAAGTGGCGTTCGATGGGATGAGCATCGAGTTGTAGTGGCGCCCCATTCCCCAGGAGAACCGCAATGTCCGACACCCCCATGACCCCCGCCGAATTCGAGCAGGCCTTGCGTGCCAAGGGTGCGTATTACCACATCCACCACCCCTATCACGTGGCCATGTACGAGGGCCGCGCCAGCCGCGAGCAGATCCAGGGCTGGGTGGCCAACCGTTTCTACTATCAGGTCAACATCCCGCTCAAGGATGCCGCCATCCTGGCCAACTGCCCGGATCGCGAGATCCGTCGCGAGTGGATCCAGCGCCTGCTCGATCACGACGGCGCACCCGGAGAAGACGGCGGCATCGAAGCCTGGTTGCGCCTGGGCCAGGCCGTGGGCCTTGATCCCGACCAGTTGCGCTCCCAGGAGCTGGTGTTGCCCGGCGTACGTTTCGCCGTGGACGCCTACGTCAACTTCGCCCGCCGGGCCAACTGGCAGGAAGCGGCCAGCAGTTCGCTGACCGAGCTGTTCGCGCCGCAGATCCATCAGTCGCGCCTCGACAGCTGGCCAGCCCACTACCCGTGGATCGACCCGGCCGGCTACGAATACTTCCGCACGCGCCTGGGCCAGGCCCGGCGCGACGTGGAGCACGGCCTGCACATCACCCTGCAGCACTACACGACGGTCGAAGGCCAGCAGCGTATGCTGGAAATCCTGCAGTTCAAGCTCGACATCCTGTGGAGCATGCTCGATGCCATGAGCATGGCCTACGAGCTGAACCGTCCGCCCTATCACAGCGTTACCGACCAGCGTGTCTGGCACAAGGGGATCGCCCTATGAGCTTCGATCGTCTACAAACCCCGCGCTGGCGCCAGGGCTACCGGTTCCAGTACGAGCCGGCGCAGAAAGGCCACGTGCTGCTGTACCCCGAGGGCATGATCAAGCTCAACGAAAGTGCCAGTGCCATCGGTGGCCTGATCGACGGTCAACGCAGCGTGGCCGCGATCATCGCCGAGCTCGACGCGCAGTTCCCCGGTGTGCCCGAGTTGGCCATCGATATCGAGCAATTCATGGAGGTCGCCCGTGCACAGCACTGGATCGAACTTGCCCAGCCTGCCACCCACGCCTGAAGTCGGACTGCCGTTGTGGCTGCTGGCGGAGCTGACCTACCGCTGCCCGCTGCAATGCCCGTACTGCTCCAACCCCCTGGACTTCGCCGCCCAGGGCAAGGAACTGAGCACCGAGCAGTGGTTCAAGGTGATGGCCGAAGCCCGCGAAATGGGCGCCGCGCAGATCGGTTTCTCCGGCGGCGAGCCGCTGGTGCGCCAGGACCTTGCGCAGTTGATCGGCGAGGCCCGGCGCCTTGGGTTCTACACCAACCTGATCACCTCGGGCATCGGCCTGACCGAACAGAAGATCGCCGACTTCAAGACCGCCGGCCTGGATCATATCCAGATCAGCTTTCAGGCCAGCGACGAGCAGGTCAACAATCTGCTGGCCGGCTCGAAAAAAGCCTTCGCGCAGAAGCTGGAAATGGCCCGTGCAGTGAAAGCCCACGGCTATCCGATGGTGCTGAACTTCGTCACCCATCGGCACAACATCGACAAGATCGACCGCATCATCGAGCTGTGCGTGGCCCTGGAGGCCGACTTCGTCGAACTCGCCACGTGCCAGTTCTACGGCTGGGCCGAACTCAACCGTGCCGGCCTGTTGCCCACCCGTGAACAACTGGTGCGTGCCGAGCGCATTACCAATGAATACCGCGCCAAGCTGGAAGCAGCCGGCAGCGCCTGCAAGCTGATTTTCGTCACGCCCGACTACTACGAAGAGCGCCCCAAGGGCTGCATGAACGGCTGGGGCAGCATTTTCCTCACCGTAACGCCCGACGGCACCGCGCTGCCGTGCCACGGTGCGCGTCAGCTGCCGGTGGAGTTTCCCAACGTTCGCGATCACAGCCTGCAGCACATCTGGTATGACTCGTTCGGTTTCAACCGCTTTCGCGGCTATGCCTGGATGCCGGAGCCATGCCGCTCGTGCGACGAGAAAGAGAAGGACTTCGGTGGCTGTCGCTGCCAGGCTTTCATGCTGACCGGCGATGCTGCCAACGCCGATCCGGTGTGCAGCAAGTCACCCCACCATGGCGTGATCCTGCGGGCTCGTGAAGAAGCGGAACACGCCACCCAGACGATCGAACAATTGGCCTTTCGCAATGACCGAAACTCACGCCTCATCGCCAAAGCATGACCGCTTCAGCGCCTCCCAGGCCGTAGCTGCCGGGACCGATTTCGCCGAACTACGGGTCGGCCCAGCTGGCGTGTTCTGGAACGAGTTCCGTCCCCAGGATGGCGCCTGCCGCCTGTGGACCGAGCAGGACGGTGTGGTGGTTTGCCTAACGCCCGACGGTTACAGCGCGCGCAGCCGGGTCTACGAATACGGTGGGGGTTCGTTCTGCCTGGCGAACGACGAACTGGTGTTCGTCAACGAGGCCGACCAGCAGCTGTATCGGCAGCCGGCCACCGGTGGCCTGCCGCAGCCTTTGAGCTTTGGCCAGATGCGTTACGGTGGGTTGGAATATGCCGCAGGCCAGGTGCTGGCGGTCGAGGAAGACGGCGACATTCATCGCCTGGTGGCGATCGACCTGGCCAGCGAGCGCCATCGGGTGCTGGCCGAAGGCGCCGACTTCTACGCCTCGCCGGTGTTGAGCCCGGACGGCACCCGTCTGGCCTGGATCGAGTGGGACCGTCCGCATCAGCCCTGGACCCAGACGCGGCTGATGTGCAGCGAACTGGCGGCCGTGGCGGAATGCGTGGCCAGCGGTTTCAGCCTGCAGCAGCCGCGCTTCGATGAACAAGGGCGGTTGTATTGCCTGTCCGATGCGAACGGCTTTTGGCAACCGTGGGCAGAAGTCGACGGCAAGTGGGCGCCTCTGCCCGCGGCGCCGGCCGACCATGCCGCAGCGCCTTGGCAACTGGGTGCCTGCACCTGGCTCCCGGCTGCCGATCAGGGTTATCTGGCGAGTTGGTTCGACGACGGTTTCGGCCGCCTGGGCCTGAGCGATGGGCAGGGCCATTGCCTGGATTACAGTGGTGAGTTCACGCGGTTTCGTGCGTTGGCCATGGATGCCGACCACCTCTACGCCATCGCCGGTTCACCCTTGCAGCCTTCGGCCGTGATTGCCGTCGGCCGGCATGATCACAGCCTGCGCATCCTGGCGGGCGGTTATTCGCCGCTGCCGGCCGAGCAGGTCAGTCTGCCGCAGCCGCTGAGCTACCCCAGCGGCGGTGAACAGGCTCATGGCTTCTTCTATGCCGCGCAGAGTGACGAGCGCCATCCGCCACTGGTGGTGTTCATCCACGGCGGTCCGACCTCGGCGTGCTACCCGGTCTTCGACCCACGCATCCAATACTGGACCCAGCGCGGTTTCGCCGTGGCTGACCTCAACTATCGCGGCAGCAGCAACTACGGTCGCACCTATCGCGATGCCCTGCATCTGCGCTGGGGCGTAACCGACGTGCGGGACGCCTGCGCCGTGGTCGACTACCTGGCCAAGCTGGGCCGCATCGATGCGCAACGCGCGTTCGTGCGCGGTGGCAGTGCGGGCGGCTATACGGTGTTGTGCGCACTGGCGTTCGCCAATGTGTTCCGGGCCGGCGCCAGCCTGTACGGCGTGAGTGATCCTGCGGCCTTGGGGCGCGTCACCCACAAGTTCGAAAACGACTACCTGGACTGGCTGATCGGCAACCCGGACAGCGACCGACAGCGCTACGAAGAGCGCACGCCGCTGCTGCACGCCGACCGAATCACGGCACCGGTGATTTTCTTTCAGGGGGAGTTGGACGTAGTAGTGGTGCCGCAGCAGACCCGTGACATGGTCGCCGCATTGCAGGCGGGAGGTGTGCCAGTGGAAGCGCACTACTATGGCGAGGAGCGGCACGGCTTTCGCAATGCAGCCAACCTGGCCCATGCTCTGGAGCATGAATGGCGCTTCTACCTGAAAGTCATGCAGGAGGACGACCGCGGGCTGGTCGATCTGCTTTGAGTCTGCACCGGTGCGGTCGTCAGGCAGACGAACGCACCGGCAGCGGCATTACCTTCTGCTGGCGATGATGTACACCGCGTGGATGATGCCGGGAATGTAGCCCAGCAGGGTCAGCAGGATGTTCAGCCAGAAAGCGCCGGCGAATCCGACTTGCATGAAGACGCCGACTGGCGGCAGAAGAATGGCGAAAATGATACGAATGATGTCCATGGTGCAGCTCCTTGAGGTCGATGCATAACAGACCTCGGGCAATCCCTGGCGTTCCACACGCGCCTGCATCACCGAGGCCCTAGAGCCGGGCGTCGAGGCCATCGAGCAGCCGCTTCAATGCGCCCTGGTTGGCTCGCATCACGTCCAGCCCAGCCTGCCCGCTGCGCACGGCTTCGCGAGGTAGCTCCAGCCACCGCCGCAGCGCCGTTGCCAAGCCTTGCGCGTCGTCGACTTCGACCAGCGCCCCGGCCTCGCGCAGCATCGCGCCTATTTCGAGAAAGTTGAACATGTGCGGCCCACTCAACACCGGCTTGGCCAGTGCTGCCGGTTCCAGCGGGTTGTGCCCACCGTTCTCCACCAGGCTGCCGCCAACGAAGGCAACGTCTGCCAGTGCATAGAGGAACAGCAACTCGCCCATGGTATCGCCCAGCAACACCTGGGTGGTCGCCGTGACCGGTTGATCGAGCGAACGCTGCACCGTGCTGAAACCCTGCGCCTGGCACAGACCACGGACCGAAGCGAAACGCTCCTGATGCCGCGGCACCAGAATCAGCAAGGCATCGGCATGGCTGGCCAGCAGTTGCCGATGGGCGGCCAATATCACCGCATCCTCACCGTCGTGGGTGCTGGCAGCGATCCACACCGGACGTTCCTGTGCCTGCCACTGCTCGCGCAACCGGGCTGCGCGCACGGGCACGGCTGGATCGACGCTGAGGTCGAACTTGATCGAGCCCGTCACCTGCACGCATTCCGGGCGTGCGCCCAAGTCCAGGTAGCGTTGCGCCTCGGTTGCGGTCTGCACCGCCAGCAAGCTCATCTCGGCCAGCATCGGCGCAGTCAGGCCTTTGAAGCGTGCGTAACCCTTGGCCGAACGCGCGGAAAGCCGCCCATTGGCCAACGCCACCGGGATGCCGCGGCGGGCGCACTGGTGAATATGATTGGGCCACAGCTCGGTTTCCATGATCACCGCCAGGCGCGGTCGCACGTGGTCGAGAAAACGCCCGGACGCCCAGGGCAGATCGTACGGCAGGTAGCAGTGCTGGATGCGTGGCTCGCCGGCAAACAGTGCCTGGATGCGCTCCGACCCGGTCGGGGTCATGCAGGTGACGGTGATCGGCAGCTCGGGGTGGCGCAGCAGCAACTGGCGGATCATCGGCGCTGCGGCAATGCTCTCGCCCACCGACACCGCGTGCACCCAGATGCCGCCCGGCTGCATCGCCGGCAGCCGGTAGGCGAAACGCTCGCCGAGGCGCTGCCCGTAGGCCGGCGCCTTGCGCGCGCGCAACCATAGACGCACGGCCAGCAACGGCAGCCCCAGGTGAAACAGCAAGGTGTAGAGAGTTCTGTTCATGGCGGCGAAGTGTACTCAGGTCGTCGTGCTTGACCAAGCGTCGGCAAACGCCGCGCGAACCGATTGCCCGCTGACGGTTCGAAAGGGACCAGCCCTCAGTGGCCGCGCATCGCCTAGAATGCCTGCATCGAAAAGGAGCTCCATCATGAACGCCTATGTTTTTCTTGCCGTCGCCATCTGCGCCGAAGTGATCGCCACCGTGTCCATGAAAGCGGTCAAGGGCCTGAGCACGCCGCTGCCGCTGATCCTGGTGGTGGTCGGCTATGGCATCGCCTTCTGGATGCTGACGCTGGTGGTGCGCACCGTGCCGGTGGGCATCGCCTACGCCATCTGGGCCGGCATGGGCATCGTGCTGGTCAGCGTCGCCGCGCTGTTCATCTACGGGCAGAAGCTCGACCTGCCGGCCATGCTCGGCATGGCACTGATCGTGCTGGGCGTGGTGGTGATCCAGCTGTTCTCGAAAACCACCGGGCACTGAGGCTGTATACTCCCCCGCCTGTCCAAGCCTGCGAGGTCTGCAATGCCGTCTGAACTGTCCACTGATATCGTCATCGTCGGCGCCGGTGTCGCCGGGCTCTGGCTCAACGCGCGGCTGCGCGCCCTGGGCTATTCGACGGTGCTGGTGGAGAACGCGCGCCTGGGCGGCGGGCAGACGTTCAAGGCCCAGGGGATCATTCACGGCGGCGCCAAATACGCCCTGCACGGCGCGCTGACCGGGGCGTCCGAAGCGATTGCCGACATGCCGCGGCGCTGGCGTGAAGCGCTGGCCGGTGATGGCGAACTCGATCTTTCCGGTGTGCGGCTGCTGTCCGAGGCGCACTACCTGTGGTCGCCGGGCACCCTGGCGGGCAACCTCACCAGCTTCTTCGCCAGCAAGGCCGTGCGCGGCCGGGTCGATCAGGTCAAGGGCGAGCAGTTGCCGCCGGCGTTGCAGGACCGCGCCTTCAAGGGCAAGGTCTACCGCCTGGCCGAACTGGTGGTCGACGTGCCCAGCCTGGTCGCGCGGCTGGCCGAACTGGCTGGTGATGGGCTGCTGGCCGGCGAGCGCATCGAGCCTTTGTATGACCAGGGCCGCCTGGCGGGCCTGATCGTCGATGGCCGGGTGATTCGTGCCCAGCGCGTGGTGCTCAGTGCCGGCGAAGGCACCCAGGCGCTGTTGACCGCGCTGGGCGTCGAACAACCCACCATGCAGCGTCGGCCGCTGCACATGGTGCTGGCCAAGGGCGCCAACCTGAAACCGTTGTATGCCCACTGCCTGGGGGGTGGGCCGAAGCCGCGCATCACCGTCACCACCCATCCGGGGGCCGATGGTCAATGGGTCTGGTACATGGGTGGCGAGATCGCCGAGGCTGACGGCGTGGCCCGCGAGCCGGCGCAGCAGATCGCCGCGGCGCAGAAGGAAATCGCTCACCTGTTGCCGTGGGTCGACCAAAGCCAGATGCGCTGGGCCACGTTGCGGGTCAATCGCGCCGAGCCTGCGCAGTCAGGGCTGGTTCGCCCGGACAATGCCTTCCTGGCCGACCAACCTGGTTTGCTGGTGGGCTGGCCGACCAAGCTGGCGCTGGCACCCGACTTCGCCGACCGGGTCATTGGCGCTTTGCAGCGCGATGGCATTTCACCGCGCACGCATGCCCCTCTGCCCGAGTTGCCCAAGCCGGCCCTGGCCACACCTGTCTGGGATGAACTGCTGCCATGAGCCTGCCGACCTTGCACGATCTGCACCGCCCGCTGGGCGACACCGGCCTGCGGGTCTCCCCCCTGGGCCTGGGCACGGTGAAGCTGGGCCGCGACCAAGGGGTGAAATACCCCAGCGGCTTCACCATTCCGGACGACAGTGCGGCGCGCATGTTGCTCGACCAGGCGCGCCAGCTGGGCATCAACCTGATCGACACCGCGCCGGCCTATGGCATCAGCGAGGAACGCCTGGGCCCATTGCTGCGTGGCCAGCGTCAGGAGTGGGTCATCGTCAGCAAGGTCGGTGAAGAATTCGAGGCCGGGCAGTCACGCTTCGATTTCAGCGCCGAGCACACACGGTTCTCGGTGGAACGCAGCCTGAAACGCCTGGAAACAGACTTCATCGACCTGGTACTGGTGCATTCGGACGGCAACGACCTGGAGATTCTCGAGGGCTGTGAGGTGTACCAGACGTTGGCGGCGCTGAAAGCCGAGGGCAAGATTCGCGGCTTCGGCTTTTCCGGAAAAACCGTGCAGGGCGGGCTGAAGGCCTTGGAAACCGGGGACTGCGCCATGGTCACCTACAACCTGAGCGAGCAGTCCGAGCGCCCGGTGCTCGACTACGCCGCTGCCCACGGCAAGGCCATCCTGGTGAAAAAGGCCTTGGCCAGCGGTCATGCCTGCCTGGCACCGGGGGTCGATCCGGTGCGCGCCAGCTTCGAGTTGCTGTTCGCCCACCCTGGGGTCGCCAGTGCTATTGTCGGAACGATAAATCCGCTGCACCTGTCCCACAACGTAGCGACAGCCGCTGCCGTGCTACTCAGGAATTGACGCCGCCGACGCGGCCGACCCCGACGCAAGAAGGAGCCGTAATGCCGCGTACCCTGACACGAAAGAACCCTGGCAATTTCAAGACCCTGCCCCTTGTCGTCGACGCCACGCCCGAAGCCCTGAGTTATGAAGCCGTGGGCATGCCCCTGAATTTCGCTCAGACCCTGGAAAGGCGCAAACCGGTCGAGGTGAGTGACAGCGAACGCTTTCGCGTGGAACTGGCCAACCTCGGCGTGTCGGTACGCCTGACCTTGAACTGGCGTGGCCGCGACTATTGGGTGCTGGTGCGTCAACGCCGCGAAGACCGCGGCGATGTCGTGCTCAAGCTGATCTCCGGCTATGTGCCGGCCCATGAGGTGAACCTGCCGTTGCACACGGCCATTCAGGAAATTGCCGAGGAGTGTCTGCTGGAGACTTCGGAAGGCTGGTTGGGCGGGCGTTTCAACGACACCTGGCTGCCGACGCCGTATGACCAGGTGCTGCGCTATCACGAGCCCCTGCCCTTTCGCTTGAGCACCCGTTCCGGCGCGGCGCGCCCGGTGCGTTGTGGCAGCCTGAACCTGATCGAGCGGCCGCGAGCGTACGTGCATGTGCCGACGGCCTCGTTGCAGTTGGTCTACGACCTGCGTCTGGAGGTACCGCCCCAGGCCAAGGGGCTGAGTCTGTTCCATGTGGAGGAACGCCTGGAAAAAGGTGAGCTGATCACCCGTTTGAGTCGGAGCAAGCCCGACCTGTACCTGATCCCGCTGAAGGACGGTCAGCCGGTCGCCGAGTTGTACACCTTGAAGAAGGACAAGCTGCACGCTGCAGGCACACGGGGGGTTTACCTGGCCGAGAGTTTCGCTGCGCAAGAAGGTTGGCTGGTGCGCGAGGAACGCGTGCGCTGGCGCGACTGGGTAGCGGAAAAAGGCCTGGCCATCCCGAAGAAGCCCCGTACCAGCTTGCAGAAGTTCAAGGTCAAGGCCCGGGTGCTGGTGCGCAAGGTGCGCAGCGGCTTGCACAAATAACCTTCAGTCCGCCTGATGCACCGCAGCGCCTGCTTCGCGGCCGATGACCGCTCCTACGCAAGATTTGCACACACCCGTAGGAGCGGTCCGTGGCCGCGAAATCCGCGCTGCGGTTCTCCTGACACACCGCGCTGCCAATTCGCGGCCGATGACCGCTCCTACGCAAGATTTGCACACTCCCGTAGGAGCGGTCCGTGGCCGCGAACGCCACGCCACGGTCCGCCTGATGCACCGCAACGAATGCTTCGCGGCCGATGACCGCTCCTACGCAGGATTTGCACACACCCGTAGGAGCGGTCCGTGGCCGCGAAAGCCACGCCACGGTCCGCCTGATGCACCGCAACGAATGCTTCGCGGCCGATGACCGCTCCTACGCAAGATTTGCACACTCCCGTAGGAGCGGTCCGTGGCCGCGAACGCCACGCCACGGTCCGCCTGATGCACCGCAACGAATGCTTCGCGGCCGATGACCGCTCCTACGCAAGATTTGCACACTCCCGTAGGAGCGGTCCGTGGCCGCGAACGCCACGCTGCGGACCATCGGTTACACACGGATAATCAGCGGCTGCGGATTTTTTCCACGATTGCGGTGGTCGAGCTGTTTTCCACCAGCCCCAGTACCTTTACCGTGCCGCCATAGGCGGCCACGATATCGGCGCCCACCACTTGCTCCACCGAATAATCACCCCCTTTCACCAGCACGTCCGGGCGTACATGGGTCAGCAGGTTTTCCGGTGTACCTTCGGCAAAGCTGATCACCCAATCTACTGCCCCCAGCCCGGCCAACACCGCCATGCGCCGGTCGACACTATTGATGGGGCGCCCAGGCCCTTTCAGACGGCTCACCGAAGCGTCGTCGTTGACCGCCACGATCAGCCGGTCGCCCTGAGCTCGAGCCTGCTCCAGATACGTCACGTGGCCCGCATGGAGGATATCGAAACAACCATTGGTGAACACGATGCGCTCGTTGTGCGCCCGCGCATCGTCGATCGCCAGCAGCAACTGCTCGAGGCTCAACACGCCGCGTTCCGAACCTTCCTCACGCTGGATGGCGCGGCGTAGCTCGGGCGCGCTGATCGCCGCCGTACCCAGCTTGCCGACCACGATGCCCGCCGCCAGGTTGGCCAGGGCCACCGCATGGGGCAACTCTTCACCCGCAGCAATGGCCGCCGCCAGGGTGGAGATCACCGTATCGCCAGCGCCGGTCACGTCGAACACTTCACGGGCCCGCGCAGGCAAGTGCAGGGCTGGATGATCAGGGCGCAACAGGGTCATGCCGTGCTCGCCACGGGTCACCAGCAGTGCGCCCAGATCCAGCTCGCTCATCAGCGCGGCGCCTTTGGCCACCAGGTCTGCCTCATCGGCGCAACCGCCGACGATGGTTTCGAATTCGCTGAGGTTGGGCGTGATCAGGCTCGCGCCTCGATAGATCGAGAAATCCTTGCCCTTGGGATCGGCCAGCACGGGAATATTGCGCGCCCGCGCCGCCTGAATCAGCGCCTGGTGGTTCTTCAGCGCGCCCTTGCCATAGTCCGACAGCACCAGCACCTTGACGCCTTCGAGCAGCGCTTCGACTTCGTTGCCCAGCGCTACCGGGTCGGTTGCGAACGCTTCTTCGAAGTCGATGCGCAACAGTTGTTGATGGCGGCTCATGACCCGCAGCTTGACGATGGTCGGCTGGTGGGCAATGCGCTGGAACACCGCCGTGACGCCAGCAGCCTGCAGGCTGTTGCCCAGGCTGTCGGCGGCCTCGTCGGTACCGGTCACGCCCACCAGGGAAGCCGGCGCACCCAGCGCGGCAATGTTCAACGCAACGTTGGCGGCACCACCGGGCCGATCCTCGATCTGTTCGACCTTGACCACCGGCACCGGTGCTTCTGGAGAGATGCGCGAAGTACCGCCATGCCAGTAACGGTCGAGCATGACATCGCCGACCACCAATACAGGGGCCGACTCGAATCGCGGCATGGATAACTTCATGGGCAACCCACATACAAAATGAACAGGGCGGCGATATTAACACGCAAGCACCCGATAGGCCCCCCACCCCACCTCGGGAGCAATGATCCCCCGTAGGAGCGGCCAGTGGCCGCGAAGGGAACGCCGCGGTTCACCCGATACACCGCGCCGCCCATTCGCGGCCGATGACCGCTCCTACAAGCGAGCGGTGATCCCCCGTAGGAGCGGCCAATGGCCGCGAAGGGTGCGCCGCGGATCACCATGTGCGAGCGGCGATCCCCTGTGGGAGCGGTCAGTGGCCGCGAAGGGCCCGCCGCGGTTCACCCGATACACCGCGCCGCCCATTCGCGGCCGATGACCGCTCCCACAGGGGGCCGGAATTACGGGGCACTCAGGTGATGTCGGTTTTCGCAGGTTCGTCCAGGCCCATGGCGTGCAGCCTGGCGTAATAGCCGTTCTGCGCAAGCAACTGCGCGTGGGTGCCGCGCTCGACGATGCGGCCCTGGTCCATCACCAGAATCTGGTCGGCCTTCTCGATGGTCGACAGTCGGTGGGCGATCACCAAGGTGGTCCGTCCTTTCATCACATGGTCCAGCGCAGCCTGGATATGCCGCTCCGACTCGGTATCCAGCGCCGACGTCGCCTCATCCAGAATCAGCACCGGGGCATTCTTGAGCAATGCCCGGGCAATCGCCAGGCGCTGGCGCTGGCCACCGGACAACAGCACGCCGTTCTCGCCCACCTGCGTGTCGAAACCTTCGGGCAGACGGTCGATGAACTCCTTGGCATAGGCATCGGCTGCCGCCGCCACCACGTCTTCGCGCGGCGCGCCGGCGAGGTCACCGTAGGCAATGTTATTGGCCACACTGTCGTTGAACAGTGTCACGCTCTGAGTCACCAGCGCGATGTGCCGACGCAGGTTGCGCAATTGATAGTCGGCAATCTCCACGCCATCGAGCAACACTTCGCCCTGGTTGTGGTGATAGAAGCGCGGAATCAAACCGGCCAGGGTCGACTTGCCGCTGCCCGAGCGCCCTACCAAAGCGATCATCTGCCCAGGCTTGGCGGTGAAGTTGATGTCGCTGAGCACCTGGCGATCGGTGCCGGGGTAGGTGAAGTTCAGGTTGCGCACTTCCAGCGAACCGCCAACGCGCTCGCGCTCCACCGTGCCGGTGTCCAGCTCGGGGGCGACGTCCAGCTGCTCGAAGATGCTTTCGGCGCCGGCCACGCCCTTCTGCACCGTGGAGCTGACTTCCGACAGCTGGCGGATCGGCTTGGGCAGCAAACCGGCTGCGGTGATGTAGGCCACCAGATCACCGGCCGTGGCATCGCCACGCATGTACAGCACCAGGAACATCAGCACGGCCATGGCGGTGTAGATCACCAGCTGCAACATCGGCGTGTAGATCGCGCCGGTCTTGGTCATGCGCAGTTGCTTGTCGGTGTTGCCCTGGCTGGCCTTGGCGAAACGGGTCTGCTCGTAGCCTTCACCGCCGAAGCTGCGCACCACCCGGTAGCCCTGGATGGTCTCGGACGCCACGTGGGTCACGTCGCCCATGGCGACCTGAATCTTCTTGCTTTGCTTGCGAAATTTCTTGCTGGTGCTACCGACCATGACTGCGATCAGCGGCAGAATGGCGAGCATCACCAGGGTCAGTTGCCAGTTCATCCAGATCAGGTAGATGAACAGGAACACCACCGTCAGGCCTTCGCGGATCACCACCTTGATGGCATCGGTCGCGGCGCCGGTCACCATGGTCACGTTGAAAGTGATGCGTGAGATCAGGTGGCCGGAGTTGTGCGTGTCGAAGTAGCGGTTGGGCAACACCAGCAACTTGTTGAACAGCTCCACCCGCAGGTCGTGAACCAGGCCCAGCGATACCTTGGCCAGGAAGTAGTTGCCCAGGTAGGAGCCCAGACCCTGCCAGGCGGCAATCAGCACGATCAGGATCGGCACCGCCTGCAGCAACTGCAGGTCGCGCAGGTAGGGCACGTTGGGGAACAGGACCGCCTCGGGATTGCTCAGGCCGTCGACGAAATACTTGAGGATGCCGGCCAGCATGGGCTGGGTCGAGGCGAAGATCACGAAACCTATGATACTGATCAGGAACATGCCCACGTAGGGGCGAACGTAGCCGAGCAGTCGCAAATAGATTTTCAGGCTTGAATCCTGTTCCGCTGGGCGCGGTGAATCACTCATCGTCTAACTCACTGTTGGCGTAGAACGGGAATTTTATCACAGGGGGCGGATGGGGGATTGCAGTGCCTCAGCAAGACCCAGTCGCGCCCTTCGCGGGCAGAGCCCGCTCCCACAGGTACACTGCGCCCCCCTGTAGGAGCGGTCCGTGGCCGCGAAAGCCGCACCGCAGTTCGTCTGCCACACCGCAGCGCCTGTTTCGCGGGCAGAGCCCGCTCCCACAGGTACACTGCGACCCCCTGTAGGAGCGGTCCGTGGCCGCGAAGGGCGCACCGCGGTTCGGCCTGGCGGTAGAACATGCCGGCGCTTTTGGGCATCATGCCACCCGCCCTCTTCAATCAAGGCCTTATCACGATGCAATGCACCCGCCTTCCTCTGGCCGCTTTTGACACGCTGATCACCGGCGCCAAGGTGTTGGAGGCCGACAGCCATGGCGCGAAAGTGTACCTGCTCGCAGACGGCAAGATCTTGAAACTCTTCCGCCGCAAACGCCTGTTTTCCTCGGCCCTGCTGCGCCCGTATTCGGCCCGTTTCATCGCCAACGCCCAACGCCTGCAGCAACTGGGCGTGCCGACCTTGAAGGTGCTGCAGCATTACCGCTTGGACAAGCCCGGGATGACGGCGGTGTTGTACGAACCGCTGCCAGGCAGGAATCTGCGCCAGTTGATGGACACCGCCGACTTCACCTGGCAACAGAGCCTGGAACCGCTGATCGCCATGATTCGCCGGTTGCATCGCTCAGGGGTGTATTTCCGCTCGCTGCACCTGGGCAATGTCATCGTCACCCCCGAAGGGGAATTGGGCCTGATCGACATGGCCGACATGAGCTTCACCCGCGGGCCTTTGTCGAAGCGCTTGATCAAGCGCAACCTGGAGCATTTCGCCCGGTATCTGGAGCGCGAGAAACTGACCGCCTGCTTCCCCTTGGCCGAGCTCAACAAAGCCCTGCTCAAGTAGCACCATGGCCTGTCCCCCGTAGGAGCGGTCCGTGGCCGCGAAGGGCAAACCGCGGTTCATCTGACA
>NZ_JACYVB010000014.1:0-74701 GCF_014842095.1 Pseudomonas sp. CFBP 13719
GCAGCGATGAAATGAGTAAACTTGAGGCTTACTTCAAGTACCCGTCCTCACCCCACCCCCAACCTCCCCAACCACGCCTCATACCTCCCCGGCCACTCCCCACTCGCCGTCCCCCTCCTCCCCAACCCAAACCCATGCCCGCCTGTCGCATACCGATGCATCTCCACAGCCACTCCACGCTGCTCACACGCCGCAGCCATGATCAGCGTATTGTGCGGATCAACCACCGAGTCATCCTCCGCCTGCACCAAGAACTCGGGCGGTGTGCTGCCAGTTACGCGGTTCTGCACAGACCACTTAGCCTCTTCTTGCGCCGACGCATCTGGCCCGACCAATACCTTGTGGGTCGAGGTATATGTATAAGGCCGCTCCAACGTAATCGGTGGATAGATCAACGCCGCCCCCTCAGCGACGGCGGGTATCGAATCGATGCTGTCCTGCGCGGCATACGTCTGAGAATCGCCCAGCGTCGCGGTCATGCCCATCAGGTGCCCACCCGCTGAAAAGCCCAGCAGGGTCACATGCTTTTCCCGGCTGCGGACAATGCGGAGTGCGCGCTGCGCGTCTTGCAGTGCGACAATGTTGCCGGCGTTCCAGCCTTCACTCGGCAAGCGGTAGGCCAGCACATAGGCGGTATACCCGCGCTCGTTCAGCCACTGCGCCAAGGGCCATCCCTCGATGCCGAGTTCGATTCGTTTGTAGCCCCCACCGGCAGCGACGATCACGGCTTTTCCATTGGGTGTGGCGGGTTTGAAGATCTGCAGGTAAGGGCGGGTGACGTTGCTTAGAGAGCCATGGGATGTGAGGGTGTTGTCTCCCGAGGGTCCGCCTCCGCCTGGCGGTACGCCGCTCCACAGCTCGACTGTTTCGCTGTTGGCCGGTGGATCATTGGCCTGAGCGGCGGCCAGTTTCAACATCAGCATGGCAGAGCCGGCGCCCAGGATGAAATTGCGGCGATTCATGAAAGCTCACTCAGTCGGTGGACGAGAATTTCTTACGCACCCTAGTATCTTGTTGGGTGCCTCAGGAAAGCTACCTCACTTTCGACCAACCGCACTGAGCTCCGCATATTTTTCAAGCATTCATGATCGACAACTCACTATCACCTCACGCTAACCTGCGCCCATCCGGCCGGAACAAGCCCGCTCAATACTTCCACGTCACCGAAGCCGTCAAATTCCGCGGCGCGCCGTAGTTGGTCGACCCTGACGACTGATACAGCGACAGCAAGTACTTGCGATCGGTGACGTTGTTGAGGTTGAGCGAGGTGCTCCAGTTGTCGTCGATATCATAGCTGGCCATCAAGTCCACCAGCGCGTAGGCCTCTTGGCTCACGTTGCTGTTGGTGTCGACTTCGGTTGCACTCTGCCATTGGAAACGGGTGCCCACCTTGACGCTGGGCATCTCGGGCAGGCGATAGGTCAGGCTGCCGCGCAGGGTGTGGGTGGGAATGTATTTGCGGGTGTCGTCGCCGTTGTCGTCTTCGATCTGCACGAAGGTGTAACCGCCCGCGATGTCCAGGCCAGGTAGTGCTTCGCCCGACGCGCCCAGTTCGAAGCCATGGCTTTTGACGTTGGTGCCGCGGTACAGGTACTGGCCACCGACGATTTCGCCGGTGAGCTCGGCGACGTTTTGCTGATCGGTTTTGAACGCGGCAGCGGTGAGGGTGAGTCGCTCATCGAGCACGAGGCCTTTCACACCCACTTCCAGGCTTTTGCCTTCGAGCGGAAGGATCAAGCCGCCGCTGGTGCTGCGCAGGTATTGCGGTTTGAAGATTTTCGTCCAGCTGGTGTACAGGCTCCACTGTGGGGTGAGGTCGTAGACCAGGCCGGTGTACGGGGTCACTTTGCCGTGCACCCGTGTGTCGTGGGGCGATCCGTAGCCGGCGCCATCGCCGTCGGCGCTGAGCATGCGCGCGCCGGCAATCCAGTGCAGGTCATCGATGACGCTGAAGCGCGCGCCGGCGAACAGGCTCTTTTGTCGGTCGGTGAACAGCTGGGTATTGAGGTCGTCGGTGTAGTTCAGCGGCGGTTGCACGACATTGCCGGACAGCGCGTCGGCCAGGCTTACCATTTGGTTGCCGGATGCATCTTTGTAATGCCCGACCTCGTCGTGGTGGGTGCGGCCGTAGTTGGCGCCCAGGGTCAGTTCATGTTCCCTGCCGAACAGCGCGAAGGGGCCAGACAGTTTCGCTTCGGCGGTGACTTGCTCTTCCTTGCTGGTGGTACGGTTGATGTAGCCGTACACCTGGTCCGCGGTGGCGGGGATGGCGTAGAACATCTTGGTGTCGGAATCCTGCTTCATTCCGGCCAGGGTCAGGGTGCTGGTCCAGCCATTGTCGAACGCGTGGGTCAGCTCGGCGAAGGCGCGCTGGGTGTGCACGTCCCAGTAAGTCCAAGGCTGGCCGACACTGGAGCTGCGGCTGCTGTAGTGAATGCGGTTGCCCTGGTAGTCGGCGATGGGCAAGGCGCCCCAGGTGCTGCCATTGGAGTAGCTGTTCTGCTGGGTGAAGCCTACGGTGAGGGTGTCGGCATCGGACAGGTCGAAAGCCAGCAGGCCGGCCGCTACGTTGACTTCATGGCCGTACTGATCGAGGTAGGAGTTGCCTTTGTCATGGGAGGTGATGAAGCGTCCGCGAACGTTTCCGCTTTGGCTGAGTGGTCCCGACACGTCAAAGCTCAAGCGGCGGTTGTCCCACGAGCCCACGCTGCTGTCGACCCGCGCCTGGAACGTGTCCGTGGGGCGCTTGCGCACCAGGTTGACCGTGGCAGACGGATCGCCGGTGCCGCTCATCAAGCCGTTGGCGCCGTGCAGCACGTCGACCTGCTCGAACTCGGTCATGTCCTGATCGCCGACCAATACGCCGCCAGAGAACGGCAGGCTCATGCCGTCGAACTCGAAGTTTTCGATCTTGAAACCACGTGAAGTGAAGGCGGTGCGATCGGTTTCGAACTGTTCCACGGTCACCGACGGTGCGTTACGCAGCGCATCCTTCACGCTGTTGAGCTGGAAGTCGTCCATCTGCTCACGCGTAATCACGGTGATCGCTTGCGGGGTTTCCTTGTCGCTCAGGCCCAGGCGAGTGGTGCTGGACACGGGGTTTGCCCGGTAACCGCGGGTTGGGCTGACGTCGCCGGAGGTTTGATACTGGATCTGCGTGGGCGCCAGGAGGATTTCGCTGCTGGCCTGCGTGTTCTGCACCGGGACCAGGTAAACGGTCATGGCATCGGTTCGGGCGAAGGTGTAGCCACTGCCCTGCAGCAGTTTCGCCAGTGCCTCTTCCGACGAGTAGCTGCCTTTTACGGCAGTGCTGCGCAGGGCGCTGTCCAGGTTGCCGTCCAGCAGCACGTTCTGGCCGGACTGCTGGCTGAACTGCAGCAAGGCCTGACGCAGGGGCTGCGCGGAAATATTGAGTGACAGCCGCTCTACGGACGTACCCGCCGAATGGACCTGCGCCCCATGAGCCTGAAGCGCGCCGACGAACAGTGTGCAGGCCAATGCAGTGCCCAGCGCGTTGCGCTGCCAGCGGCTGTCGATTCTGAAGCCATGGTTGAGTTGCGTTGCCATTGCGGTCGTTCCCTAGAAAGTGCTCGAAAATGCGAATACCAATCAGTCAGGCTAAGACGCATGAGCGCACGCGATTCCCTGAGGGTGCGTAAAAGATTTTTCTGTGGGATCAGGCGGGATAGATCAGAGTGATCAGGTCGGTGTAGCGATCCACACGGACCGCCAAGGCTTTGGTGATGGCGTCGAGCATCTGCTCGGGCTTGTTCAGATTGAGGATCAAACTGACTCGGCGGCTGGCGAGTTGTTTGTCCATGATGAAGATTCGGCCTTCGCGCCAGCGTTGCAGCTCATCGATGACCGTAAATAACGGCTTGTCGAAGAACACCAATCGCCCGCTGCGCCAGGCGAGTACCTGAGCCAGTTCGGCGTGCTGGATGGGGCCGGTCCGATCACTGCTGAAACGCAGCGACAAGCCCTCCGCCAGATCGATCTGCTGGTTGGCCGTTACCACACGGACCGTCTTGCGGCTTACCGTCAGCAGTGTCGATGCGTCATCGCATGACAAGCAGAACTCGCCTTCGGCGGCCACCACCTGCCCGGATCGGCTGTTGACCGTGAACTCACCGGCGGCTGCGGGCAGCACATTGAAGTAGGCCTCGCCGTGAAGCAGTTCCACGGCGCGCCGGGTCGGTGAAAAATCCACATTCAGTGCGGTGTGGCCGGCAAGGTCGACGGTGGACCCATCGGGCAAGCTGACCGTCCGCCGCTCGCCCACGGCGCTGCGGACATCGGCGAACGGCAGGCCCATATCGTTGAGCCATAGCACGGAGGCGCATGCGCTGACGGCCACGGCACTGGCGGCGATGCCCATGCCGACGAAACGCCGTCGAGACAGTTGCCCAGCCGCCGGTGCCGCGTTGAGCGAAGGCAACTGCGCGGACGCGGCCCACAGGTGCTCGAGCTGGGCATAGGCCTCGGCATGTCGGGGGTCGGCATCCAGCCACGCGGCCAACTCCGCCTGTTCGGCTGCTGTGGGAGACCCGCCGTGCATCAACGCAAACCAGGTGCTCGCTCGATGGCTTATGTCGTCAACGTGCGCCACAGGGGACGCTGGTGGTGGTTCGGCGCTCATTCGGACATACCGATCTTGAGCAGATCCAGGGCGCGCACCATGCGGCTATACGCGGTTTTGGCAGGAATACCCAGGCGCTGGCCTATTTCCACATAGGTCAGGCCTTCCACGCGCACCATCAGGAACACCTCGCGACAAGGCGCGGGCATGTTCTGAATCACCGTGTTCAAGGTGCTCAGTTGCTGATGAGCGATCGCCGCTTGTTCAAGCGTCGGCGTGGACGGCTCGAAGCTGACAGTCGTCTGTGGATCGAGGGTCTCGCCTTTGCGGTGCTCCTGGCGCCGGGTGTGATCGATGAACAGATTGCGTGCGCTGGAGAACAGATAAGCGCGGAAATTCGCAATCGGCGTTCGACCCATCTGTTCGGAGAGGCGAATGAACGTGTCCTGAGTCAGATCGGCGGCGGTCTCTTTGCAACGCAAACGACGGTCCAGGTAATCCTGAATTTCGCTGCGGTGGGCGAGGTACAGCGCCTTGAGATCTGGGCCGGACATGAAGGAACCTTGAAAGGCGGAGTGGCAAGGGCAGGAAAATATCACAAAGAGAATCATTTGCGCTTGCAAAGGCGTTGTTGCCTGCCTTTCCCTGCCTGCTCAATAACGTCTTGCGCCAATCAACTCACCCAGGACCTGATTGGGGATGCGAAAGGGTATGGAGGCGTGGTCCTCGCCAGGTTCGACCACAAAGCCGGTGCGCAGCCCGGTACCGGACAACTCCTGCAGGCGCGAGTACAACGCCCTGGCATCCTGGATGCCCTGGACCGAATCACGCTCGGCCATCACGATGCTCAGGCTGGTCTGCGTCATGTCGAGTTGCCCGGCGCGGACGCGTTCGGTGAAGGCGCGTTCAGGTGCCAGCAGGAATTGGTCACGCCACCACAGGCTGGGGCTGACCGCTACAACGTGTTGAAACAGAGTGGGCCGAGTGAACATCGCGTACACGCCCAGCATGCCGCCGAACGAGTGCCCGACCAGGCTGCGCTGGTCTTCGTCGACTTTGAAATGCTCGGACACTTTGGGCATCAGGCGCGTCTGGATAAAATCGAGAAACAGATCCTGGCCGCCCTGTGGAGGTGTATTGCGATCGGCGGGCGCGGGCGGTGTCAGGTCGAACGCGCGCCGGGCAAAGTCCAGTGGCGTGTCACTCGGATAACCGATGGCCACCAGGATGGATCCGCGCAATTTGGCCTGGGCACGCTTGGCGGCATGAAACGCCGGGAAATAGGCATTGCCGTCCAACAAATAGATGACTGGATAACCGCCGGTATAGGGCACGTCACCCTCGGGAAGGCTGATCATGATGCGGTATTCCAGCCCGCCTTCGCTTTGCATCGTCCATTGCTCGGTACCGTCCAGCGTGACCGGCTGAGCATGAGCCGCCATCGCTGCACCAAGGAGCCAGGCGGTGAACACTGCTATTACTTTACGAATCATGATTTCAGACGGTCCTCGTTGGGCAGGCCCGCAAGCGGATGTCGTCGACGTCAAAGAAGCCGACCGGCACACCTGCGCGGTGGAGAGTGCTCTCGCATGCCCATAAGACGGATGACGGCGTCGTTTGTCTTGCTCTGGCTGTAGCAAAGCGGATTACCCCGTTTCCGGCTCGGCTAGCTCAGCCGCTCAGCCGCCTTGCGATATACGGCCTCCCGCTCACGCTTATCAACGGCCACGACAAACACTACTACCTCTTGGTCGATAACTTGGTAAACCAGCCGGTACCCACTGCTGCGCAGTTTGATTTTGTAGCAGTCGGGCAAGCCATGTAGACGGTTGGCTTCATTGCGCGGATTAAGCAGAATCGCGACCAGTTTCTTCTTGAGTTGCTGGCGTACGGTATCCCCCAACTTGTGCCATTCCTTTAGCGCCCGAGCGTCGAACTCGAGGCTATAGGTCATCTAGCGAAACCTTGACTCGCTGAGGATTCGCCAGCCGTTCCCGCACCTTTTCGAGCAAAGCTTCATCATCCTCGGTCATCAAGACGGATTTGAAGGGCAGCTGACCTCGCTCCGCCACGTACTGCAGGGTTTGGCGCATTAGCTCAGATGGAGTGACGCCGAGTTTTTCCAGCTCGTGGTAAGCGCGCGCTTTCAGGTCGTCGTCGATACGTATGTTGATGGATGCCATGGGACGTTCTCCTGTAATGACACTGGTCATTACATTGAAGCAAAAACTACGTTTGAGCAACCCACGACCGATGGGTATTGCATCACTTGCAGAACGGATCGTCCCAGAACGGGCGCTCGATCTCTTTATAGATATCCGCACGGCTCAAGCCCAGGTCCTTGAGCCCGGCGTCACTCATCTGCTCCAATTGATGCCGTTGCCGAGCTAGTTCATACCAGCGCGTGATGCGCTTCCAGAGATTGGCTAGAGGCCCTAACGACTTATGCTGGGTGCAGCCGTCGTTCGAAACACAGGCATTCACTGTTTGACCTTTCATCTGCTCATCCTCCGGGTTGATGGCTTGATTCTCGGTTCAGGTTTAACATCAATCCAACGAATGTTTTGAATGCTGTGCATCTCAGAGATTGATCAATGTCCCATTACCAGAGCATCGATTCGGAAGTCCTGCGTACTTTCGTGGCCATCGCCGATGAAGGCGGTTTCACCAAGGCCGGCGAGCGGGTTAACCGCACTCAATCGGCAGTGAGCATGCAGATGAAGCGGCTCGAGGAGGACGTGCTGTGTCGGCAATTGTTCGAACGTGATGGCCGGCAGGTGAAGCTGACGGCTGAAGGGCAGATTCTGTTGGGTTACGCGCGCCGCATTCTCAAATTGCACAGCGAAGTGTTCACCACCCTGCGCGAGCCGCACATGGTCGGCACCGTGCGCATCGGCACTCCGGATGACTACGCCATGCGCTTTCTGCCGGGGATCTTGTCCGGCTTCGCCCAGGCGTTTCCGCTGGTGCAGGTGGAGGTCCATTGCGAGAGCTCCCGGCAATTGATGCAACGCAAGGATTTGGATCTGACGATCGTCACCCGTGAGCCCGGGCGCGAAGTGGGCCAGTTGCTGCGCCAGGAGCGCTTCGTGTGGGCTGAAGCCGAAGGCTTTTTTCTCCATGAACAAACGCCCGTGCCACTGGCGATGTTCAATACCGATTGTTTTTGCCGGATATGGGCGTGCAATGCCCTGGACGCCGCGCAGAAGCCCTACCGGATCGCCTACTCCAGCCCTAGCCTCGCGGCGATAATGGCGGCGGTCGGCGTGGGCCTGGCGGTCACCGCACAGTTGCAGAGCCTGGTCACGCCAGGGATGCGGATCATTGGCGAAGCCGAAGGCATGCCCTTGTTGCCCATCGCGAGCATCATGTTGCTGCGCAACCCTGATACCCGCTCGCCGATGATGGATGCATTGGCTGAGCATATCGTCGAGGGGTTCAGGCTTTGAGTACCGAGCCAGACTCGACGTCATGACCGATCCCCAACCTGCGCAAAGCTCCCCTACCCCCGCGTCAACCCGGTCAACGTATCCGCAATACCCTTGGTGCGCCTCGCCGTGCCTTCTGTGGCCTGGCTCGATGCCTCCAAGGTATCCAGCATCTCCCTCAGCGCGCCCACCCCGGTGGACTGGTCTTCGATCTGCTGAGCCACTCGCTGAATCTCGCTCGACAGCAAGTCGACATCCACGCCGATATCCGCCGCATTTTTGCGTGTGATCTCCGCCAACTTGCGCACCTCGTCGGCCACCACTGCAAACCCTCTACCCAGCTCGCCAGCGCGGGCTGCTTCGATAGCAGCGTTCAGCGCAAGCAAATTGGTCTGCCCGGCAATCTGCTGGATCACCTGCACGATGGACTGAATCTGCAGGCTCGAGCTGGCCAGCGCACGTGCGCCCACTACCGCTTCGTCCGCCTGCCGGGCAAGGTCTTCGACGGTGCTGCCGGCTTGGCTGGAAACGGTGTTCTGGCGGTCGATGGTGGCCGCCAGGTCGTCCATGGAAAGGTGCAGTTCGCCGGAGTAATGCTTGATCTGGGTGGCCATCTGCTCCTGTTGTTCGCCCGCGTCGGCGAGCACCTGGCCCAAGGCCGCGAGGCCTTTGAAGACGGGAAGGATGCCGTTGTCCAGGCCGCGGGTGTCGAGCGCGCTGGTGAAGTCGTTGCGCTTGAAGGCTTCGATCTGTTTGACCACCACGTGATTCAAGCCAACCATCTTCTTCAGTTGGCGGCGCAGAAAGAACGCTTTGAACTCGCCGTAGTGGGCGATGAAGCGGTCCACGTATTCGTCGGTGAACGAAGCACCCTTGGCGACGTGGAAGAAGAAGATCGCGGTCAGGGTCTGGTTGAGGTTCAGGCCGAGGATTTCGCCGAAGGTCGAGAAGCCCACCACCGGCATATCGCCAAAGAGCCCGCGCATGCTGCCCAGGTCATTGGCGTTGTTGAGCCTGCGCAAGATGCAGTCGTTGAGAATGGCGGCGACCGGCTGGCCGCCCTTGCCTTGCAGGAACTGTCGGTAGTCTTTTTCCGTGGCCTGACGTAACGGCGTGCGCTTGACCATGACCAGTTCCTCGCCCGGCGCAACGTCGCAGAACAGTTGGATGATCTGCTGGGCGTGGTCGATGCGGGCAATGGAGCGCACGAACAATTCGCTGCCGACACGGATGGCGAACGAGTACTCGGCCAGGTTCTTTTCCAGGGAGTGGCTGTCGCATTTGAAGGCGTTGCACAGGGCCTGCACCATGCTCATGATGTTGCCGTTGCTGTCGATCACCTGGTCGATGGTGCGGTCTTCGACGGAGGCGGTGAGCACGCTGAACGTCAGCCCGACCGGTTCGAAGTTCTGACTTTTGAACACACCGAACCGGATATCCGGAGCCGTCTTCAGGAAAACGATCTGGGCGTGGTTCTGGTAGCTGCGTTTGCCGTCGTGGATCAGGGTTTTCTGGAAGTCCGATTTGCCGCCGGCGGAACCGCCGACGAACAGGCACGGGAAGCGACCGGATTCGTAGAGCGCCTCCATGAAGAACGATTCGGACGCCGACAGCCCGTCGAACACCACATAGGCCAGGGTGTCGCGGTGGTCGATGGGCGTGCTGACCTGCACGCGCTTGATGTTGTTGACCAGCTTTTCGATTCGCTCGCGCATCTCCATGCGTTTGCCGCCCTTGCGGATGTCTTCGCACTCCAGCGGCACCATGACCACTTCCGCCGAGGCAATCACGCTGCGCTCGAAGCATTGCAGGACGATGCGGTCCCAATGCTCGCCCGCGGCGCAGTACAAGCCATCGGCGCTGTTGCACAGCTCACCCGAGGTGGTGCACAGGCTGATGGTGCCGTTGGGAAAGCGCTGCCTGACGCTGGCCGCAACTTTGTCGATGTCCAGGTGGGGCGAGACGAAGCCTGTCACCAGCACGGGATCCGCGCGCAAACCGGCCAGGGCGCGGTCCAGCTCACCGGCCGTGCAACTCAGGCTCACGGCGCCCTGGCTGTTTGCGCGGGCGTTGTTGAAGCGTTTGAAAAGGTTCATCACTGGGCTCGCTAGAAGGGGGCACAGCGCACGCGGGGCGTGGCTTGCATTGGTTCTCCTATCGGCCTTGGGAAGGGGGACTTGAAGCAGGTGGTCGGGTTTATGGGGGGAGTGCTGACCGAAATTTTCAGAAACTTTGAGGGTTTTAGTCGAGCTGTCGGCTTCGATATTCTGCTCAGTCTTCTCGGGGTTGAAAATACATGCCCCTAGGGTTATAAAATCCTCATGCACAAGGAGTGCTGAGTGCAGAGCAGACAGCTAATACGCGAGCTGGAGCAGGCCGGCTGGGTACTTGATCGTATCGCCGGAAGTCATCACATGTTCAAGCACCCGAGGCGTGCTCAAACAGTTCCGGTTCCACATCCCAAGAAGGATCTGCCGGTTGGCACGGTCAGAGCCATTCGAAAACTTGCCGGGTTGACCTAGGCTACGGCGGACTCATGAGGAGATATCCATGCGCTACCCAATCTGCATCGAATGGGGTGATGAAAATACAGCCGTCGGTATTCAAGTACCTGACATTCCTGGCGCTATCACCGCTGGAGACACGTTCGAAGAAGCCTACAGCGCAGCGATCGAGATCGCTCATATCATGTTGCAAGACATCGCAACTCGGGGAGCAAGCGTTCCTCTTCCCAGCGCAACGTTCAGCCTTCGAAGCGACCCTCAATACGCGGACATGGGCTGGGGAATGCTTGATGTCGATATAACCCCTTACCTAGGCAAGACTGAAAAGGTCAATGTCACGCTGCCGGGTTTCGTGATTTCGCAGATCGACCGGTTCGTTCGTGAGCACAATGTGAAAAGTCGTTCTTCTTTCTTGACCGATGCGGCTTTGGAAAAGCTGGGCCGTTGAGCTGGCGCTCTGCCAAAGCACTCATTACACGGGCACCAGACGTCCCCGCTGCCGTTTATCGACCAGCGATCCGGCTCTACCGCTCGTTGCTCAAGCTCGGCAACCCGCTGCCGATAGCGCAGGCGGCACTCTTCGCAAGACAGGATTCTCGGGCGTGCTGTACGAACCAGCTCCATCAGGGGCGGGCGTCAACCACTCCTTGGATCAGTCAGATGAAAGTCTCCCATCGTTTGTTCGTTATTTCCGCCTGCGCCTGTGCGGGGCTTGTCGCGATCGCAGTGTTTGCACTGAGCACGTTGCACAACACCATGCTAGACGACCGGCGGCGCGAAATTCATACCGTGCTGAATCTGGCCGCCAAGCAGGTCGAGTACTTTCAGAACGAAGAAAAGGCTGGGCGTTTGAGTACCGAACAGGCCCAGGCCCGCGCCATCGAAACGTTGGCCGCATTGCGCGACGGCAAGAACGCGTATATCTGGACGCGTACCGAAGGCGCGCTGAGCCTGGTTCACCCCAACCAAGCCTTGATTGGCAAAATCGATTTTGGCGCGAGACTGCCCAATGGCAAGACCACTTGGCAGAATTACCTGGACCGCTTGAGCAGCGAGCGTTTCGCGTTTTTCGATGACATGGTGGCCCGATCCGGGGACACCGTTCCGGTGGCCAAGATCAACGGCGTCACCAAGGTGCCTGGCTGGAACTGGATCATGGGCTTCGGCGTATACGCCGATGACATCACCGAGGCCTATTGGCAGTTGGCGCTCAAGTTCATGTGGGCCGGCCTGTTTGTTCTGGTAGTCGTGATCGCAGTGGCCTACCGCATGTCTCGCAGTATCTACAACGCCCTGGGCGGTGAGCCGAGGGAAGTGGCCGGTGTGACCAGCAACATTGCCAACGGCGACTTGCGCCACGTGATGCAGGATAAGTATCCGCCTGCCAGCCTGATGGCCGCCGTGGCTCAAATGCAGACTGGGCTGAGGAGCATGATCACTGACATCAAACATGTGGCCGAAGAACTCAAAGGCAGTTCTTCGAGCCTGGGCGAGCAGATGCAGAACATCGATGAAGCTTCGCAACATACATCCGAAGCCACAACGATGACGGCTGCTGCAGTAGAGGAGATGTCCGTCACCATCGACCATATTTCCAGCAATGCGCGCATGACCCAAGTCAACTCGGAACGCTCTGCGGCCCTTGCCGTAGAGGGCGAACGCCTGGTGTCGGAGGTCACTTTTGCCATTGCCGATGTGTCAGAACAGGTGGCGCGTTCTTCCGAACAGATAGCCGGATTGGTTACCCGCGCAGATGAAATCAACGGCATCACCAGCGTGATCAGAAACATCGCCAGCCAGACCAACTTGTTGGCGCTCAATGCGGCCATCGAAGCCGCGCGCGCAGGTGAACAAGGTCGTGGGTTTGCAGTGGTGGCCGATGAAGTCCGGCACCTGGCACAACGGACCGCCCAGGCGACGGAAGAAATCACCACCATGATTGCCGACATCCAGAATGATACTTCCGATGCCGTAAAAGGCATGGCGGCCGTCAAGCCAAAAATGGAAACGGCGGCGTCACTGGCAGACCAGGCGACGGTGGCCTTGCGCGATATCAGCACGGAGTCAGCGGCCACGTTGGCGCAAGTACGGGAAATGGCCGCGGCGACTTCGGAACAGAGCGAGGCGAGCAGCAGTGTTGCACGAAACGTGGAGCTGATCGCCAACATGGTCAATGCGTCTGCAGAATCGGTCAGCATCGCCAACAAGGACGTGAACGCTGTGGTCACTTCAAGCAGGACGTTGACCGACTCTACGGCGCGCTTTCAACTATAGGATTCATGCGGGTGAAACCAACTGCGAGGACGATTAGCCGAGTCGATGCGCAGTGTGACCTGAAAGCAGCGGACTCTACCAAAATGGCCGCGTGTGTCCTTGATATTCCGCGTGAGCCGAATAGACTCAACATTCGGCTCACAATATGAGCCGAATAAGATCCCCAATCGGCTCATCAAGGCGAGAATGCTCATGCCCCAGTGGATCTGGCAGCAACCTCAATGGCCTTTATTCTCCTGGCAACCCGAAGAGCTAGCTGACCTGCTGCGTCAATGCACAAGTGAGCAAGGACGGCTGTTGGGCAGGCTTGGCGCCGTTGGTGCTGAGAGCAGCCGACAGGGCATGCTCGATACGCTGCTGCAGAATATCATCACGTCCTCGGCAATCGAGGGTGAGGCACTCAATGCCGGTTCGGTTCGATCTTCCCTGGCTCGCCGCTTGGGTGTACACGAGCCCAAAGAGGCGCAGAGAACTTCGCGCAGCGAGGGTCTGGCGCAATTGATGGTCGATGCAACGTGCAATCACGCTCAACCTTTGAGCATAGAGCGCTTGCTGCAGTGGCATTCGCTGCTGTTTCCAGCGGACGATTCGAGTCAGCTGCACACGCCGGTGCGTGTGGGTGAGTTGCGTGGCAATGAGCCGATGCAGGTAGTGTCGGGCCGGCTGGATCGGCCAACGGTGCACTTCGAAGCCCCATCTAGGCACGGGCTGGAACAGCAGCTTGAAACGTTCGTTGACTGGTTCAACGTGGCGTCGACCACGCTGGATCCCCTGTTGCGCGCGGGTCTCGCTCACCTCTGGTTCGTCACTCTGCACCCCTTCGACGATGGCAACGGTCGTTTGACCCGCGCGCTCACCGACCTGGCGCTTGCCCAGGGTGACCACCAAGCGGTGCGTTTCTACGCCATGTCAGCAAGCATTCTGGACAACCGGGGGGGTTACTACTCGGTTCTGGAACAAACGCAGAAAGCCGACATGGACGTCACGCCGTGGCTGGTGTGGTTTCTTCAGACATTGCTCGCAGCAATTACCGCAGCGATCTCGAACATTGATCGAGTGCTGAACAAGGCGCGCTTCTGGCAGGCGCACCGTGCGCTGCCGTTGTCGAAGGAGCAGCTGAAAGTGATCAATCGCCTGCTCGATGGCGGCGCCAAGGGATTCGAAGAGGGGATCAGCGCCGCGCAGTATCAAGCGGTAGCGAAGGTCAGCAAGGCAACCGCCACCCGCCACCTCGCCGATCTATTGGAAAAGGGCCTGCTGCAACGGTTGCCAGGTGGGGGTAGGAGTACGCGCTATCGGATCGTCGCAGCACGGTAAGTCTGCGTGCCACGTTTACCCTCGCTCCCTACCCCAAACTCCGCGCCGAATTGCTCAACACCTGCACACACTGCATCAAGGCCGGCACCAGCTGGCTTTCGGCGTCGGCGCGGGTCCAGCGGCTGGTGGGGGCGACCACGTGGACGGCGGCCACGGGGCGGCCGTTGCCGCCGATGACGGGGGCGGCGATGGTCATGTCGCCGAGGAACAGTTCCTGGGTGTTCACCGCGTAGCCGCATTCGCGCACGGTTTGCAGCGAGGCCATGATCTCGTCCACGTCGGTGTGGGTGTGCGGGGTGTGCGCGACGCGTACGCTGCTTTGCACCAGGGCCAGGGCCTCGGCGGGTGGCAGGGCGCTGAGGTAGGCACGGCCGGAGCCGGTGCAGTACATCGGCACGCGGCTGCCGATGGGCATGTGCACGGGCACGAAGCGAGCGCTGACGAAGCGCGCGATGTAGGTCATTTCCACACCGGTGGGCTCGGTCAGGCAGGCGGTCTCGCCGGTCAGCCGAGTGAGTTCGGCGAGAAACGGATTGCCCACCTCGATCAGTGAATGAGCATCAAGGTAGCTGAAGCCCAGTTCCAGCACATGTGGGGTCAACTGGTAATGCCGAGTGCGCGAGTGTTTCCGAAGGTAACCCAGGCTTTCCAGGGTGAACACCATGCGTTGGGCCGAGCTTTTGGTCATGTGGGCGGCTTCGGCGATCTCTGCAAGGCTCATGCTGCGGCGCTTGGCGCTGAATGTACGCAGTACGGCCAAGCCTTTTTCCAGGGACTGGTTGAACAGGCTGTTGCGATCTTCGGACATGAGGGCCTCAAGGAAATGAGCAGCGATTGAACCCGGACGACAGCTACCAGACAGCAAATACCGGGCCTGAAAATCGTATAGCGATACGAAACCTTCGTTAAACGATTTTTTAGCGGCGTAAATTGATAGCAAAGACCTGTAATGGCATAGAGCTTGCGACCTTCCTCAGGACCGCATGGCGGTGACCACCTTCCGATTCCTTCTGGAGTGACCCGATGAACAGCCTTTCCCCTCTGTTTCGCCGTTTCGCGCTCGGTATCTGCATGACGCTCGGTGCCTCCCTGGTGCACGCTGCCGAGGCACCGATGTACAAGGTTGGTGCAACCGCCACGGGTTCGCCCTTTACCTTTCTGGACATCAAGAGCAACAGCATTCAGGGGATGATGGTCGACATCGCCAAAGCGGTCGGCGAGGCCGGTGGCTTCGGCACGCAGATGGAGCAGACCAATTTCGCGGCGCTGATCCCGTCGCTGACGTCGGGCAAGCTGGACTTCATTTCGGCGGGCATGCTCAAGACCGAAGAGCGCGCCAAGGTGGTGGACTTCAGCACGCCGGTCTATTCCTACGGCGAAGGCCTGATCGTCAGTGCCGACGACAACACCGCCTACCCCGACCTCAATGCGTTGAAGGGTGAAGTGATCGGCGCCCAGGCGGGCACCGCCTTCTACGACCTGGTCAACAAGCTGGGCATCTTCAAGGAAGTGCGCACCTACGATTCGATTGCCGAGATGGTCCGTGACCTGTCCCTGGGTCGCATCAAGGCCGCCGTGGCCGACCAGCCGATAGTGGCCTACCAGATTCGTCAGAACACCTTCAAAGGGGTGAAGCTGGCTGCGGATTACACGCCGGCCAAAGTAGGCGATGTGTGCTTCGTGGTGCGCAAGGGAGACAGCGAAACCCTGGAGC
Source organism: Pseudomonas sp. CFBP 13719 (assembly GCF_014842095.1). Classification (NCBI taxonomy): domain Bacteria; kingdom Pseudomonadati; phylum Pseudomonadota; class Gammaproteobacteria; order Pseudomonadales; family Pseudomonadaceae; genus Pseudomonas; species Pseudomonas sp. CFBP 13719. The sequence continues at coordinate 15,817 of NZ_JACYVB010000014.1, forward strand.
GCCTGAACAAGGCCATCGACACCATCAAGGCCAACGGCACGCTGCAGGGCATCGTGCAGAAGTGGGGCGTGTAGGCTGAGGAGCGACCATGAAGCTTGCTGAATTCTTGCAGAACGCGCAGGACTTCCTGCCGATTCTGCTTCAGGGTGCGTGGGTGACCATCCAGATCACGGTGCTGTCGTTTCTGCTCAGCAGCGTGCTCGGGCTGGTGCTCGCGCTGCTCAAGCTGTCGCCGATCCGCGCGCTGTCGTGGGCGGCGAGCACGGTGATCAACGTGATCCGCGGGCTGCCGATCATCGTGCAGCTGTTCTATATCTATTTCGTGCTGCCGGAGATGGGCATTCATCTGACCGCCTTCCAGGCCGGCGTGATCGGCATGGGCATCGCCTACTCGGCCTACCAGGCGGAGAACTTTCGGACCGGCATCATTGCCGTCGACCAGGGCCAGCGCGAAGCGTCGGAAGCGCTGGGCATGCGTTCGTTCATGATGATGCGCCGGGTGATCCTGCCACAGGCGTTTCGTATCGCGCTGCCGCCCTACGGCAATACGTTGGTGATGATGCTCAAGGACTCCTCGCTGGTGTCGACCATCACCGTGGCCGAGATGACCCGCCAGGGCCAGCTGATTGCCTCGTCGACCTTCCAGAACATGACCGTCTACACCTTGGTGGCCTTGCTGTACCTGCTGATGAGCCTGCCGCTGGTGTACGGGTTGCGGCGCATGGAGCAGCGTCTGAGCCGGAGGAAGAAGGCATGATCAAGATCAGCCAGTTGCAGAAGAACTATGGTGACCACCGCGTGTTGCACGGGGTCGATCTCGAGGTGCAGAAAGGCGAAGTGGTGTGCCTGATCGGCCCGTCGGGTTCGGGCAAATCGACGTTGCTGCGCTGCATCAATGCGCTGGAAACCTATGAAGGCGGCTCGATCCAGGCCTTCGGTGAGACCGTGCAGCGCGGCAGCAAGACGGTGCACACCCTGCGCAGCCGCATGGGCATGGTGTTCCAGCGCTTCAATCTGTTCCCCCATCGCACGGTGCTTGAGAACGTGATGGAGGGGCCGCTGTACGTGAAGGGCGAACCGGCCGCGCAGGTGCGCAGCGAGGCGCTGGCGTTGCTCGACAAGGTCGGCCTAGCGGAAAAGGCCGATGCCTACCCGGAGCAGTTGTCCGGTGGCCAGCAGCAGCGCGTGGCCATCGCCCGCGCACTGGCGATGAAGCCTGAGGCCATGCTGTTCGATGAACCGACGTCGGCGCTGGACCCGGAGTTGGTGGGCGATGTGCTGCAGGTGATGCGCACCCTGGCCGACGAGGGCATGACCATGATCGTCGTCACTCACGAAATGGGCTTTGCCCGCGAGGTCGCCGACCGCGTGTGCTTCCTGCACGGCGGTTATCTGGTGGAGACCGGACCGGCCGACGAGGTGCTGGGCAATCCGCAGCACCCGCGCACCCAGGATTTCCTGCGCCGGGTCCTGCACCCGACCACCAGCACCCGGAGCCAGCCATGATCGATGTGCCTTCACTGTGGGCGGCGACCGCGCCGCCTGCGCGGGTCACCCCGCCACTGCGCGAGTCGGGCACCTACGATGTGGTGATCGTCGGCGCCGGGTACACCGGCCTGTCCACAGCGCTGCACCTGGCCGAGCGTGGCGTCAGCGTATGTGTGCTGGAGGCGCGGGAACCGGGCTGGGGCGCGTCGGGGCGCAACGGCGGGCAGGTCAACCCGACCTTGAAGCATGACCCGGACGAATTGGTGCGGCTGTACGGCGCGGCCGTGGCGGAACCGTTGATCGACACCGTGTCGCGCTCGGCCGACCTGGTGTTCAGCCTGATCAATCGCCACGGCATCGAGTGTGCAGCGGTGCGCAAGGGCTGGATGCAGGTGTCCTATTCGCACAAGGGCGTGGCTGGCCTGCACGCTCGCGCCGCGCAGTGGGAGAAACGCGGGGTACCGGTGCAGCGCCTGGATGCTGGCGATGTCGCCGCGCGCATGGGCAGCCAGGCGTTCGCCGGCGGTTGGCTGGATGGCCGCGCTGGCGCCCTCCAGCCCTTGGCCTATGCTCGCGGGCTGGTCACTGCAGCGCAAGCGGCTGGCGCCAGCATTCATGGGCAGAGCCCAGTAACTGGGCTGCAGCCAGTCGCGTCGGGCTGGCAGGTGCAGACCGCCAGCGGCCACATGGTCAGCGCAGCCCAGGTGGTGCTCGCCACCAACGGTTACAGCGATGGCCTGTGGCCGGGCATGGCGCAGAGCGTCCTGGCGGCGAACAGTTTCATCGTTGCGACCCGGCCGCTGCAGGGCGCGGCGGCACAGAGCATTCTGCCCGGACAGGAGACCGTGTCCACGGCGCAACGGTTGCTGTTGTACTTTCGCAAGGACAGCCACGGGCGGTTACTGATGGGCGGCCGCGGCACCTTCAGCGACCCCAGCGCGCCGCAGGATTTCAGCCATCTGGAACGCTCGCTGGCGCTGCTCTTCCCGCAGCTGGGCAAGCTGGATTTCGAGTACCGCTGGGCCGGACGCATCGCCATCACCCGAGACTTCATGCCCCACGTGCACCAACCTGCGCCGGGCCTGACCCTGGCACTGGGTTGCAACGGCCGCGGCATCGCCCTGTGTACCAGCCTGGGGCAACAACTGGCTGCCAGCCTGTGCGACAGCCGTGCCGATTTTGCTTATCCGGTCAGCCCTCTGCAGAAGCTGCCGATGCATGGCCTGCAACGCTTTTACATCGGCGCAGGCGTGGCCTGGTACAGCCTGCTCGACCGTTTGAACGTGAGCTGAGCGCCTGCGGCAGAGCGTCGCGCACGGGATTGGCGGTGAACCAATCGCCGTGCGCCGGTTTCAAAGAGGTTCACCCCGAACAATGGTTGCACCTTCATGCCTAAAAAACTTTCCCTCGCTCTGCTGATGATCTCCGCCCTGGGCCTGGCGGCCTGTGACAAGACGTCCGAAGACCACGTGCAGAAAGCCAACGAGCACACCGAAGCCGCCGCCCAGAAGCAAGCCGAAGGCAAGCCTGCGCAAGCCGCCGAGGAAAAAGCCGAAGCCGCCGAAGAACACGACAAGGCCCGCGAGAAGCGCGTGACCGAAGACCGCCACCAGGCGCTGTCCTCGGACGTGCCGGACGAGATCAAGGCGCCCGAGAAGAAGTAATTCGATCGCGATCGACCCAGGCCCCGCCAGTGATGGACGGGGCTTTTTTATGCCTGGGCATCCGGCTTCGAACCACATTTGGAAACAGCCGGGTGTTCGAAGACCTCTCACAATGTCGTTACTCTGAGATGCCGATACGCAGGAAGCGTGATCGTTTACATCACGGAATAAGCATGATAAAAAGCTTTCGACACAAGGGCATCAAGGCTTTCTTCGAAACCGGATCAACCAAGGGTATTCGCGCTGATCATGCCAAACGCCTTGCTCGCATCTTGCCGATTCTGGAGCGCGCCATTGATGCTGGCGATGTCGACATGCCGGGGTGGAGGCTGCATCCACTCAAGGGCGATCTCGTGACATATTGGTCGGTGACAGTGAGCGGTAATTGGCGGTTGATCTTTCGCTTCAATGACGGCGACGTCGAACTGCTTGATTACCTCGACTATCACTAAGGATTACTGCGCCATGCCTATGCACAACCCTCCTCATCCCGGCGAAGCGTTGCTGGAAGATGTACTTCCGGCCCTGAACATCAAGATCGCGGAGTTCGCCCGGCGCTTGGGCTATGCCCGGGAAACCCTTTCACGGATCTTGCACGGTCATGCCCCCATCAGCCCGGACCTCGCCGTTCGCCTGGAGCGTGCTGGAATCGGCAAAGCACGCACCTGGCTGGCCGTTCAGGCTGACTGGGATCTTTGGCAGGCAGAGCACCGCGAGCAACCGTTGATCGAGCCGTTTGCAGCTCGTATCTACTGACTGTCCAACCCTCAACTGCCCTGCAGCGGCTTGGCATCCTCGAAGAAGTAATCCTGCCAGGAAGCCGGCTTGTTCTTGATCGCGCCGACGCGGTGCATGAATTCCGCCAAGGGGTAGGTGTTCTTCGGTGTGATCGAGAATTCGAACTGGGGGTTGTCGATGATCTTCAGCAACGCGGCCCGGTCGATTTTCGCGCCGGTCACGCGAATGTAGGTATCGGCGGCCGCGCCCTTGTCTTTCTGGGCGAAGTCGGCCGCTTCGGCCAGGGCCTCGACGAACGCGTGGTAGGTCTTGGGATTTTCCTCGCGGAATTTCTCGGTGGCGAACAGCACGGTGGGTGAGTTGGGGCCCAGCAGGTCGTACGTGTTGAGTACCACGTGCACATTGGGGTTGGTCAGGGCTTGATCTTGGAACGGCGGATTGGAAAAGTGCCCGCTGAGTTCGGTACCGCCGGCAATCAACGCCGCCGTTGCATCGGGGTGCGGGACGGCGATGGTGTACTTGTCCAGGCGGTTGAATTCCTTGTCCCCCCATTGCTTGGCCGCCGCGTATTGCAGGAACCGCGATTGCACCGACACGCCCACGGCGGGCACGGCGATACGATCCTGCTCGGTGAAGTCGGCGATGGTCTTGACCTTGGGGTTGTTGCTGAGCAGGTAGTAAGGGAAGTTGCCCAGTGAAGCGACCGCCTTCACGTTCTGTCTTCCATGGGTGCGATCCCAGATGGTCAACAGCGGACCCACGCCTGCCCCGGCAATGTCGATCGCGCCGGACAACAACGCGTCGTTCACCGCAGAGCCGCCGGACAGCTGGGTCCAATCGACCTTGATGTCAATGCCCGCTTCCTTGCCGTGCTTCTCGATCAGATGCTGATCGCGCACCACATTGAGCAGCAGATAAACGATACCGAACTGCTCGGCGATACGGATTTCGCCCTCGGCATGGGCCTGCGCGGGTGCAACCACGGCACCGGCGAGCAGGCTGAAACCCAGGCCGATTGCGGCGGCCAGGCGATTGAACGTGGGTCGAGACATAGAGGCTCCAAGCGACAGAATCAAGGGGGGCTGGAGCCGACTATAGGGGTATAAGAAATTTACTTTAAATACGATTAACGAATAACCATATTCACAGGAATTGATGCCCGGATGTTGGCTGAAAGAAGACGGTCAGCTGCATACACAAGCTGGACCTGTGCCGCGTCAGCCTCCCAGGGAGCCACGCCGGGAGGCTGATCTACCGTGCACTCATCCACACGCCACGCGCGTCACGCTCACTTGGCGAACTTGTACTCGCCGCCCTGTTCCAGCGCTTTCTGATACGCCGGACGCGCCTGCAGGCGCTCGACCCAGGCAGCCAGATGCGGGTAGGCGTCCAGCTTGCCCTGGGCTTTGGCCAACTCGCCGACGAAGCTCATCTGCACGTCGGCGCCGGTCAGTTCTTCACCCACCAGATAAGGCGTCAGGCTGAGGGCGGTGTTCAAGTAGCCCAGGTAGTTCTCCAGTTCGGATTCGATGCGCGGATGCAGCGGCGCGCCGGCTTCACCCAGACGGCCCACGTACAGGTTGAGCATCAGCGGCAGCATGGCCGAGCCTTCGGCGAAGTGCAGCCACTGCACGTATTCGTCGTAGGTGGCGCTGGCAGGGTCGGGTTGCAGGGCGCCTTGGCCGTGACGACGGATCAGGTAATCGACGATGGCGCCGGACTCGATGATCGTGTGTGGGCCGTCCTGAATCATCGGCGACTTGCCCAGCGGATGGACCTGCTTGAGCTCGGCCGGCGCCAGGTTGGTTTTCGCGTCACGCTCATAGCGCTTGATCTCGTAGGGTACGTTCAACTCTTCGAGCAGCCAGATGATGCGTTGCGAGCGTGAGTTGTTCAGGTGGTGAACGGTGATCATGACGAAGACCTTCTGTAGGGGCAGGTTAAGAGCAGACCCGGCCTGATCTGCAGAGTGCAAAAAATCCCTACGCGGAGCGCGTACTCCTCCACCCATCTCGATAGCTTTGCGCAGGCAAAACAGTTCCTGCTGCGCCACCCCGTTTTTTTGCAATAAAACGCTTTGGCGGCGGCGATTTGTGGCCGCTTGCGCGCAGCCCCTGGCGGTAGATTGGACAGCAGCGGTCCAGCAGAACGACCGAGTGACAACAACCAGCTCGCCTCCAACCTGCCAACTTTCGGGAGTCCTGTACATGACATCGATGACGCTGCGCGCATTCAAACTGACCGGCCTCGCCCTGCTGGTCGGCGCCTTCGGGCAGGCCTGGGCCGAGGACATCACGTTCGTTTCGCAGGGCGGTGCCTACCAGGAGGCACAGAGCAAGGCCATCCTGGAGCCGGCGGCCAAGAAGCTGGGCCTGACCCTCAAGCAGGACAGCTCGCCCAAGGCCTACCCGATCATCAAGACCCAGGTGGAAAGCGGCAAGGTCAGTTGGGACGTGGTCGACCTTCCCACCGGCGATTGCCTGCGCGGTGAGGCCGAAGGCCTGTTCGAAAAGCTCGACCCCGCGCTGGTGCCGAACGCAGCGCAGCTGCCGGCAGCGCTGAAAGACGACTACACCGTCGGCTACATCAGCTACTCCACCGTGCTGGCCTACCGCACCGACGCCTTCAAGGGCGAGAACGTACCCAAGACCTGGGCGGATTTCTGGAACACGAAGAAATTCCCCGGGCAGCGCTCACTGCGCAACCTGCCGCGCCCCACCCTCGAGATCGCCCTGATGGCCGACGGCGTGGCGCCCGACAAGTTGTACCCGCTGGACGTGGAGCGGGCCTTCAAGAAGCTCGAGGAAATCAAGCCGCACATTGCTACCTGGTGGACGTCCGGCGGGCAGTCGGCGCAGCTGATCAGTGACGGTGAAGTGGACATGATCCAGGCCTGGAACGGCCGCATCACGGCGGTGCAGGCCGACGGTGCGCCGGTGGCCTTCGATTACAACCAGGGCGTGCTGGAAACCAACTCGCTGTGCGTGCTCAAGGGCACGGCGCACAAAACGGCAGCGATGAAGTTCGTCAACGAGGCCATCGATGCCAAGCTGCAGGCAGCGCTGCCGATGATCATCGACTACGGCCCGCTGAACCCGGAAGCCTTCAAGACCGGCACGATTCCCGCCGAGCGCGGGGCCAAGCTGCCGTCCTCGCCCGAAAACATCTCGCGCCAGGCGCTGCTGTCGGCCAAGTGGTGGGCTTCCCAGGACGGGGTGAAGGCAGAAGAGCGCTGGCTGGCCTTTGTGCAGAAAAAGTAGGGGTGCCGGGGCGGGCCTCTTCGCGGGCAGAGCCCCGCTCCCACAGAGGTATGCCTGAAGCCTGCTCCTGTAATGGAGCACTTGAGCGCTGCCGTGTGAGAACGGGTCTCTGCCCGCGAAGGGGCCGACGCAGTTGCTGCTGTCGCCCACCCTCAATACGAAACAAACCACTTGCGCGCAGGCTGTTTAAGCCCGCTTCGTTCTTTGGCTTGTCGGTACATTTAACCCTGAGGGTCACCCTGACCGACCGACAACAAGCTGCTTGCGCTGGTCCACCGGCGCTCGGCCGTGAGGAATCGTTCCATGTCCAACGCCTATCTCGCCAAATCCATGCCTGACGCCCACAGCGAGCCGCCTGCAGGCAATGCCGATGCCCTGGCGCGCGAGGAGCGTCGGGAGAACACTTCGATGTTGCTGCTGCTCGCCCCGGCGCTGTTTATGGTGGTGGTGCTGCTGATCCTGCCGATGTGCTGGCTGGCGTTCCAGTCGGTGCAGACCGAAGACGGCTTTTCGCTGGCCAACTACGCGCGCATCTTCGAAGAACGCATCTACTGGGACACCTTCTACCTGACGTTCAAGATCAGCCTGATCGTGACCCTGCTGTCCATCGTCATGGGCTTCCCGATTGCCTACGCCGCCTCGCGCCTGCAGGGTTTCTGGGCCAACCTGATTCTGATCTGCGTGATCCTGCCATTCTGGACCAGCGTGCTGGTGCGCTCCTACGCCTGGCTGGTGTTGCTGCAACGGCGCGGGGTGGTCAATCAGACGCTGCTGGACATGGGCATTATCGACCAGCCGCTGAACATGATGCACAACACCACCGGCACGGTGATCGGTACCCTGCACGTGATGCTGCCGTTCATGGTGCTGCCGCTGTATTCAGTAATGAAGAAGATTCCCCAGGACCTGATGCAGGCCTCCGAAAGCCTGGGTGCCAAACCCTTCTACACCTTTCGCCGGGTGTTCCTGCCGATGGCGGCGCCGGGTGTGATGGCCGGTTCCATCCTGGTTTTCGTGATCTGCCTGGGCTTCTTCATCACCCCTGAACTACTGGGCGGCGGCCGTACCATCCTGGTGTCGATGCTGGTGCAGCGCAACGTCGAGCTCTATCACGCCTGGGGCGCCGCCAGTGCGGTGGGCCTGGTGCTGCTGTTCGTGGTGTTCCTGATCTTCTGGGGCATCAACCGCTTCATCCCCATCGAACGCATCCTGGGAGCACGCTGATGAATACGCTTGCCTACCTGCGCCAGCTACGCCTGTCGCATGTGCTGTTCACCGTGCTGGTCGCGGCGATTCTGCTGTACCTGATCATCCCGGTGCTGATCGTGGTGCCGATGTCGTTCTCCGAGGCGCGCTTCCTGCAGTTCCCGCCCAAGGAGTGGTCGCTGCGTTGGTATGAAGCCTTTTTCCACAGCGCCGAATGGATGTCGGCGGCGCGGGTCAGCCTGATCACTGCCGTAGTGACCACTGCGGTCAGCCTGCCCATCGGCATGGCTGCGGCCTACGCCATCAACAACTCGAGCCTGAAAGTCATCCGTACCCTGCAGATCGTGCTGCTGCTGCCCATGATGGTGCCGATCATCCTGATCGCGGCGGGGGTGTTCTTCGTCTACGCGCGGGTGGGGCTGATCAGCTCGCTGACCGGCCTGGTACTTGCGCACATCATGCTGGCCCTGCCCTACGTGATCATTGCCCTGCTCGCCGGGCTGCGCAATTTCGACATGTCGCAGGAGATGGTTGCGCGCAGCCTGGGCATGAACCGCTTTCGCGCGTTCATGGCGGTGACCTTGCCGCAGATCAAGCCCAGCGTGGTCTCGGCAACCCTGTTCGCGTTCATCACTTCGCTGGATGAAACGGTAGTAGCGCTGTTCATTTCCGGGGGTGACAACCAGACCCTGACCAAGCGGATGTTCACCGCACTGCGCGACGAAATCGACCCGACGATTGCGGCGATCAGTTCGATCCTGATTCTGGCGTCGCTGATTCTGGTGGTGGTGGCTGGGCGGAACAAGCAGGGGTAACACCCCCCAGCACAGCCTGCCGCCACCCCACCGCAATTCAGCATCCACGCCGCGCCGCGCGGCCCATCTCGGCATCGCCCGCTGCGTGGACATTTCTACACTAGGCCATCGTTCGGACTGCAAAGGCACCCTGATCATGTTGAAGCACTCACTGCGTGACCCTTCCCTGCTCGTCGAGCGCGCCTACGCCAATGGCCAGTGGATCAGCGCCGATGACGGCGCCACCCTTGCCGTGACCAACCCCGCCGATGGCAGCGTGATCGCCAACGTACCGGCCTTGCAGGCGGCCGAAACCCGGCGCGCCATTGCCGCCGCCGAAGCCTGTTTCGTTACCTGGCGCGAAGTGCCTGCGGCCGAGCGCGCCAAGCTGCTGGAGAAGTGGTACCAACTGATCATGGACAACCAGGAAGACCTGGCTTTGATCATGACCGCCGAACAGGGTAAACCCTTGGGCGAGTCGCGCGGCGAAATCGCCTACGGCGCGAGCTTCGTCAAATGGTTCGCCGAGGAAGCGCGGCGCATCTATGGCGACACCATCCCCTCGCCTGCTGCCGACCGCCGCATCCTGGTACTCAAGCAGCCGATCGGCGTGGTCGCGGCGATCACGCCGTGGAATTTCCCCAACGCCATGATCACCCGCAAGTGCGCACCGGCCCTGGCCGCCGGTTGCCCAGTGCTGGTCAAGCCGTCGGAGATGACCCCGCTGTCGGCCCTGGCCCTGGCGGTGTTGGCCGAACGCGCAGGCATTCCGGCCGGGGTGTTCAACGTGCTCACCGGCCTGCCGGCAGGCGTGGGCGGCGAGATGACCAGCAACCCGGCCGTGCGCAAACTGTCGTTCACCGGTTCCACCCGCGTCGGCCAGCTGTTGATGAGCCAGTGCGCCACGACCATCAAGCGCCTGAGCCTGGAGCTGGGCGGCAACGCGCCGTTCATCGTGTTCGACGACGCCGACCTGGACCTGGCCATTACCGGGGTCATGCAGAGCAAATTCCGCAACGCCGGGCAGACCTGCGTGTGTGCCAACCGCATTCTGGTGCAGGACGGCATCTATCAACGTTTCGCCGAACGCCTGAAGGCGGCGGTGGCCGAGCTGAAAGTCGGCGACGGTCTGGCCGAGGGTGTGACCATCGGCCCGTTGATCAACGCCGCAGCAGTGGACAAGGTGGCCCGCCACATCAGCGATGCCGTGGAGAAAGGCGCTACCGTCGCCATCGGTGGGTTGCCGCAAAACGATGGCCTGTACGTGCAGCCCACGGTGTTGCTGGACGCCAACGCCGACATGCTGCTGGCCAGCGAGGAGACCTTCGGCCCGGTGGCGCCGCTGTTCCGTTTCCATACCGAGGACGAGGCGCTGGCCCTGGCCAATGCCACGCCCTATGGCCTGGGGGCCTATTACTTTACCCAGGACATGCGCCGCGCCTGGCGCGTGGGCGAGCGCCTGGAGTTCGGCATGGTCGGCCTGAACACCGGGATCATTTCCATGGAAGTGGCGCCCTTCGGCGGCATGAAGCAATCGGGCACCGGCCGCGAGGGGTCCAAGTATGGCCTGGATGAATTCCTTGAAGTGAAGGCCTGGCACATCGGTGGGTTGGGTTGATCTGTGTCGGGCATCGGCATCGCATGACGGCCCTGACGCGGCTCGCGCCGCTGCTACAGAAGATCGCATTCCCTTGTCGATCGCATTCTCCTGTAGCAGCGGCGCGAGCCGCGTCGGCGGGCAGCGCGGATTGTCAGGTAACCCATGACCACCTATTCAGCATTTTCTGGAGCACCACAGATGAATTTCACTGAAGGTTTCGAATCGGTCAGCGTCAACCAGGTCAGCAAGCACTACGGCAGCCTCAAGGCGCTGGACAACGTCAACCTCAAGGTCGAAGCCGGCGAGTTCATGTCGCTGCTGGGCCCTTCGGGTTCGGGCAAGACCACCCTGCTGAGCATTCTGGGTGGCTTCATTCGGGTGAGCTCCGGCAACATCCTGTTCGGCGAGCGCAACGTCACCCTGATGCCGCCGCACAAGCGCGAAATCGGCGTGGTGTTCCAGAATTACGCGCTGTTTCCGCACATGACCGTGGGCGAGAACGTGGCCTTCCCATTGCGTGCCCGCGGCGAAAGCGCGGGCAAGAGCCGGGAGCGGGTCAAACAGGCCCTGGCCACGGTGGAACTCAGTGGCTACGAAGAGCGCTCGATTGCCGCGCTTTCCGGCGGCCAGCGCCAGCGCGTGGCACTGGCCCGGGCCATCGTTTTCGAACCCAAGCTGATCTTGATGGACGAGCCGCTGTCGGCGCTGGACAAGCAGCTGCGCGAGACCATGCAGATCGAGCTGCGCGCCCTGCACAAGCGCCTGGGCGCGACCATGATCTACGTCACCCACGACCAGCGTGAAGCGCTGACCATGAGCGACCGCATCGCCATCATGCGCGGCGGGCAACTGGTCCAGGTCGACACGCCGCGCCGCCTGCACGACCACCCTTCGGACGACTTCGTCGCCAGCTTCATCGGCGAAAGCACCCTGGTGCCGCTGCAACGCAGCGCGAACAACGGTTTGACCCTGGGCACCACGGCCCTGCGCACCACGCGCCCGGTGCCCGCTACGGGCGATGTATTCCTGGCACTGCAAGCGGAAAAGCTGTTGCTTGACAGCGCCAGCGCCGGGCCTGAATGGAACCGTCTGAGCGGGCGCGTCGCCGATATCGTCTTTCAGGGCGAAAGCTTGAAGGTCTTCGTCGATCTGGACGGTGGGCCCACGGTGAGCCTGCGCCAGCCCAGCCACCACGAAGGCAACCTGAGCCTGCCGCCGATCGGCTCGCCGATGCTGATGCGCCTGCATCCGGAAGACACCATCGTGGTACCACGCGCCGGGGTTTGAGGCGGTCAGTGCAGGCCCCTTCGCAGGCAGAAGGCCCGCCGCCCGCGAAGAGGCCAGCACTGACACCCCACCACCCAAACAACCGAATCTACCGCCCCACCCGCAAAAAAAACGCAAACACTCCAGCGCGACCCGCAACTTCGGTGCTTGTGATTTGCGCCACTCCTTATCCTGATCACATCACCCGCCACGCTCGGCGCACACGGAGATCGAGATGAATTCTGCACTGACCGAAAATCAACGCCTGCTTGCCCTGCGCGAACAACACGTGCCCCGTGGCATCGCCACCGCCCACCCGGTCGTCGCCGCGCGCGCCCAGGGCGCCGAGTTGTGGGACGTGGACAACAAGCGCTATCTGGATTTCGTCGGTGGCATCGGCGTGCTCAACGTTGGCCATAATCACCCGGCCGTGGTTGAGGCGGTGCGTCAGCAGGTGGGCAAGGTGTCCCATGTCAGCTTCCAGGTGGCGGCCTACGAGACTTACATCGACGTGGCGGCGCGGCTCAATGCCCTGATCGGCGGGGAAGAGCATTACAAAACGGTGCTGTTCACTTCCGGCGCCGAAGCGGTGGAAAACGCGATCAAGATCGCCCGCAGCCATACCAACCGGCCAGCGGTGATTTCGTTTCGCGGGGGCTTCCATGGACGCACCCTGTTGGGTGTGACCTTGACCGGCATGAGCCAGCCCTACAAACAGAATTTCGGCCCGTTCCCGGCGGAGATCTATCACGCCAGCTACCCCAACGCCTATCGCGGCATCAGCAGCGACGACGCCCTGGCGCAGTTGCACGAGCTGTTCGCCAGTGACGTGGCGCCGGATCGGGTGGCGGCGATCCTGATCGAGCCGGTGCAGGGCGACGGCGGTTTCCTGGCCGCACCGGTCGAGTTTCTCCAGGCGCTGCGCGCGCTGTGCACGCAGCATGGCATCGTGTTGATCGCCGATGAAATCCAGGCCGGATTCGGCCGTACCGGGAAAATGTTCGGTTTCCAGCATGCGGGTATCCAGCCGGATCTGGTCACGGTGGCCAAGTCTCTGGCCGGTGGCATGCCACTGTCGGGCGTGGTGGGCCGGGCCGAGATCATGGATGCGCCGACGCCCGGTGGGTTGGGCGGCACCTACGGTGGCAACGCCGTGGCCTGTGCGGCGGCACTGGCGGTGCTGGACCTATTCGAGCACGAAGACCTGCTGGCGCAGGGCGAGCAGCGCGCGCTGCAGTTGCGCGAGGGCTTGCTGGGGCTGCAGCAACGCTATCCGCGCATCGGCGATGTGCGGGGCCTGGGCTTCATGCTGGCCATCGAGATGGTCAAGGACGACGCCGCGCACAGCGCCGATGCCGATCTCGCCCAGCGCGTCATCGACGAAGCGCGCCAGGCGGGGTTGCTGGTGATCAAGTGTGGGTTGTATCGCAACGTGGTGCGCTTCCTCGCGCCGCTGGTGACCAGCGCCGAACAGGTGGCAGAAGCCTTGCAGATGCTCGACAAGGCATTGGCAAAAGCCGGGGCCTGACTGTGGGAGCAGGGCGGGCGGCGCGCTCTTCGCGGCCACGGACCGCTCCTACAGGGATCAGGGCCACACGTAGGAGCGGTCACCGGCCGCGAAGAATGCGCCGCGGTACACCTGGCACACTGCCGCGCGCTGTTCGCGGCCACGGACCGCTCCTAAAGGGATCAGGGCCACACGTAGGAGCGGTCATCGGCCGCGAAGAATGCGCCGCGGTACACCTGGCACACTGCGGCGCGCTCTTCGCGGCCACGGACCGCTCCTACGGTGGAAAAGCTGTAGGAGTCTGCAGGGAAGCCATTCATACCGTCGCTCAGGAGCAATGCATGAGAGTCACACAGTACAAGGCCCTGGGGTTCTCCTATGCCACCTTGGTCGACCGTGAACGGGGCATTCTCGAAGGTCTGCGACCCTTGTCGGTGCAGAGCGAAATGCCCGGCAGCGACGCGCAACTGCTGACGGCCTACCGGGCGATCGCCCAGGAGCTTGGCCAGGCAGGCGGCAACCCCAGTGCCAGCGCGTTCCACGGCCAGCTGTACCAGCGTATGGCGCACCGATTGCATGTGATTCCCGGCTGGGATGAAAGTGTTGCCTTCGGTAGCTCGTCGGCCCATTGGCCGATCTTCGAAGACGCCCCCGGCGCCCTGCAGTACCTGAGCAAGTTCTACCGGTTGATACTGATCGCCCCACCCCACGGCATCGATGTCGGCGCCCTGACCCAACGCTTGCCTGTGGCATTCGATGCGGTCATCGAGCCTTGCAACGATGACTGGCACAGCAGCCTCGCCATCGAGCTGCAGCGCCTGGGCCTGGAGCGCTCGCAGTTGCTGCCGGTGCGCAGTACCGAAACGGATGACCCCTGGAACCTGCGTGTGGATTTTCCGGTGTGTACCCTGCACCGTGACCACCGCCAGCCATGGAATCTTTCGCCCCAGGCTCTGGACGGCAAGCGCTGTGAATACGCCAGCCTTGCGGACCTCGCCCATGCCCATCAAACGGCATTGCACGCCTGAGGCCCACGTTCATGCTTTGACTTGACGAGGTCCACCCCATGGATGCTGCAACGAAACTGGATCGCATCGACATCAATATCCTGGTGCAGTTGCAGAAGGATGGGCGCATGACCAACGTCAGCCTCGCCGAAGCCGTTGGCCTGTCACCCAGCCCCTGCCTGCAACGGGTCAAACGCCTGGAGTCGGCGGGCTACATCAGTGGTTATGAAGCGCACGTCAATCTGGCCAAGTTCGCCAGCTCCGTCACGGTGTTCACCGAGGTAACCCTGTCGGACCACAAACGTGCCGATTTCGTGAAGTTCGAATCGAGCATCCGCAACATCGACGAGGTGCTCGAATGCCATTTGATCAGCGGCGGGTATGACTACCTGGTGCGGTTCCTGTGCAGCAGCATCCAGCACTACCAGGAGCTGATGGAGTCGATCCTCGACAAGAACATCGGTATCGACAAGTATTTCAGCTACATCGTCATCAAGAGCCCGGTGCTCAAGAGCGCTGTGCCGTTGCGCAGCCTGGTGCGCGCGGTTTGATTCACGCACCGCGGTGACCCCGGACGCGGCTTGCGCCGCTGCTACAGGGCCGGTGTACACATCCGCCCACCCCACATCCCACGCCGCGTCCGGCCGTTACGCGGTCTCAACTCAATATGCAAAACACCTTGCGCACCGTCTGCTCGCTCGCCCAGGCGTTGGTCGCCCCCGCCGGCACCACCACGACCTCGCCTGCGCTTACCGTGCAGGCGTCGCCCTGCTCGGGCGTCAAGGTCACTGCGCCTTCCAGAATGAACATCAGCTCGCTGTAGCCTGGCTGCACCTGCTTGCGTGCATAGGGCTCGCACTGCCACAGACCGATGCGCAAGTTGGCCGCGCTGAACAGCGTTTCGCTCCAGGCTTTCGGAGCCGGAGTCAGCAGCACCGTCGCCGACGGCGGCTCGCTGGGCGGCAGTGACTGAGCGAAGTCGATCTTCAGCGGCGTGCGAGGCATGTCATTGCTCGGCGGCAAGCCGGGGAAAGCCATGAACAGGCGACGCAGCTGCCCGCGATGCTGCCAGCGCACCGCCACACCACGAGGCACCACGAAACAATCCCCAGCCTTCAGGCGCAGGTCGAAACCCTCGCCCTGCAGAGTCAGCTCGCCGGCCTCCACGATCCCCAGTTCGACCCAGGGAAAATCGTCGATCGACAAATTGGCGCCAACGCTGGTCGAGGCGCCCACCGCGTAGCCCGTTTGGGGGTCATGGAAATGCACGGTCCGGCCGGCCGCCAGGGGGTCGTCCTGCAAAGCGAAGGCGGCGACGGGTAGACGGCGTTCGAGGGGGGGCTGTGAATAATGCAGGATCGGGGGCATAGGTCTCGTCTTGGCAATGAAGAAGTTCGCGGCTCAGCGGCCGATGGCGTCCAGCAGTTGTTGCCAACCTGCGGCCAAGCGTACACCCGGCGCACGAAAGGCATGCAGGGGAATGGGGTTGAACGTATCGCCCGCCAGCAGGCCCAGTTGCACCGGCTCGCCCGCAGTCATGGCCGCCAGTTGCTTGCCCATGTAGGTGGACATCGCCACACCACCGCCGTTGTAGCCGATGGCATAGAAGCTGCGCGCGTCCAGTTGACCCGCGTGGGGCAGGTAATCGAGGGTCATGGCCACCAGCCCAGACCAGCGAAACGCCACGGGTTGGTCGCGCAGGACCGGAAACACCTCGCCCATGCTGCGTTGCAGGGTGGCGAAGGCGCTGTCCGAATCGTCCTTGCCGAACGCCCCGCGGCCGCCGAAGATCAGCCGGTCGCCGACCACACGGAACCAGCGCAGCATGCGTTTGGTGTCGCCACAGACCTGACCGCCGGGCATGAGTTTGGCCAGTACATCGGCAGGCAGTGGCGCGGTGGCGATGATGGCGCTGCGAAAGGGAATCAGCCGCCGGTGCAGAGTATCGGTCGCGGCGCTCTGGTCGGAATAGCCGTTGGTGGCATACACCACCTGTTTGGCAGTGACCCGACCCTGAGGCGTTTGCACGATGACCCGGTCGCCTTCCCGGCGGACCTGCAACGCCGGGCTGTTGATGAACATCTTCACGCTGCGCTCGTTCAGGCTGTGAGCCATGCCCCGGGCATAGTTGAGCGGATGGATACCGCCTGCCTTCGGCGTCAGCAGGCCGCCATGAAAAAGGGTCGAGCCGGTCATTTCCCGCACCTGGCCCGCGTCGATCATGCGCGACGACTCGCCGCCGGTTTCGCGCTTGATCCAGTCAGCGGTAGTGCGCAGCCCGGTCAGGGCAAGCTCGTTGTGGGCCGCAGCAATGTGCCCACCCATGTGCAACTGCGCGCCCTCGATGCACAGGCTGTCGATCATTTCCACCAGGCTGTCCACGGCGGCATAACCGGTGCGGTACATGTGCAGAGCGGTGTCGCGATCGAAGCGCTGCATCAGGGCAGGAAAGCCGACGCGAAACTTGGGTGACACCACGCCGCCGTTACGGCCACTGGCGCCCCAGGCCAAGGTATTGGCTTCCAGAATCAACGGCTCGCGGCCGCTCAGGGCAATGTGGTGAGCCGCAGACAGCCCGGTGTAGCCAGCACCGACGATCACCACGTCGCACTGCCGCTCGCCCTGCAATGCTTGCAGTGCCGGGGCGGGTCGGGCGGTGGCCGCCCATAAACTCTTCGCAGTCATAGCCGGTTTCCACCAGAAGGCGGCGCTCGGAGCAAGCGCCGCTGTTGTCAGCCCAGTTCCTGTTCGACTGCGTCGGCCAGTTGCGCCAGCGAAGTGAAATGGTAGTGCGGCTTGGTGTGCTCGGATTCCAGGGTGCCGCCGCTGCCTTTCTGCGCATGGCGGCGTTCGATCCAGCAAGTCTGGTAGCCCAGGCGCATGGCTACGCCAATGTCGTGGTACTGGCTCTGCGCAACGTGGAGAATCTCTTCGAAGACGATACCCTGCGTGGCCAGCACCCCACGGGTGTAGGCGAAGAACTGCGGATCGGGCTTCTCGAAGCGCACGTCATCGACCGTCACGCGCACATCGAAGGGCTCGTCGAGGGTCTTGGCCATGTGCTTCAAGGCCCAGATCTGCGAGTTGGTGGTGGCCACCAGCTTGAAGTGCTTGTGCAGACGCTTGAGCGCCTCGACCGAGTCGGGGAAGGCCGGGAAGTTTTCCACCGCCAGGGCCAGGCCGCGGGCGTATTCGTCGCTGTCGGGCAAGCCGAGCTGCCGGGCGATCAAGTGATAGCAGCGCTCCAGGTCATCCGGCCACCAGCCCGAATCGGGCATCGCGCGGGCATCGCGGTAGGCCTTGAGGATGTCGTCGTCGCTGCACGCCTTGCCCGCTTCGCCAGCCACTTCGCGCACATGGTTGAGAATGCCGGCCTCGAAATCGATCAGGGTGCCGACGACATCGAACGTCAGGGCTTTGAACTGCTTGAATGACATAGGGCGCTCCGCATGATGAACCAGGGGAAGGTGCAAGGTGTGGTTCAATTATCAGCCGGGTGAATCGCCATATGTTCTGTTTTGTCCTTACCTCAGGGCATAACCTACCGTTTTTCCCGCGATGGCGGCATACCTGTGTTCATGACGCCTCCGCGATCTTCCGAGCCAGGCCTAACTGTGGGTAAAGCGCGTCGACGCGCACGATGTCGGCCTGCATTTCTTCGATGATCCACTGACGCACGCTTTCCACGATAGGGCGGCTCGGACGGTTGGCCGGCGTCACCAGGCAACAGTGCCGGGCACTGACCGTGACCTCGTCGCCCACCGGCAGCAATTGCCCGTTGGCCAGGCAGTGCGAGACCACGTTGAGCCAGCCCAGGGCCATGCCCTGGCCAAGCAGGGCGGCCTGCACCACCACCGCATAATCGGAGAACACCAGGGCATTGTCTGCGCGTCCACCCTGGTCGAAAGGCGCCGCCCAGGTACGGTCCTGGTTGTCCATGTGGATCAGCGCGGGCATTGCATTCTTGCCCTTGCCGCTCGGCACGCCGGCGCGGTATTGCGGGCTGCACACAGGCAGGGTGATCTCCGGCAGAACCAGGCTGTCTGCGGCTTTGACGCTGCCGGCGTCGAGGTAGCGCATGCCCAGGTCGACATCCATCAACGGCCCGCCGATGCGCCCGGACATCAGTTGATAACGCATGTCCACCGCAGGAAAGCGCTCGCTGAAACGGCTCATGCGCGGCATCAGCCAGTGCGTGGTGAACGCGGTGGACACCGACAGGGTGATGGTTTCCATGCCGGTGGCGCGAGCCGAGATTTCGCCGATGGCCGACTCGATGGTGTCGAAACCTTCCTGGACCCGCCGGTAAAGAAGGGTCCCGCTTTCGGTGAGCCGCGCACCGCCGCGAACGCGTTCGAACAGCTGCACCCCGAGGTGTTCTTCCAGGCGCGAGAGCATGCGACTCACGGCGGGCTGGCTGACGCAGAGTTCGTCGGCCGCACGGGTAAAACTGCCGCAACGGGCAGCTGCCTCGAAAACGAACAAGGAGCCGGAGCTGGGCAGTTTTCTGCGAAGATTGGACATGACCTGAGTTTATGCCTGGGAAAACTATTAGTAAATTGCCCCGACAGGAAAACCGTTCCTATTCTGACGGCGCGTAACCCTTTTTCCCTGCGGCGCTGGCGGCAAAGCCGGACGCGGCTTGCGCCGCTGCTACAAGGGATTGCGGAGTGCCTGTAGCAGCGGCGCGAGCCGCGTCGGCGGCATATGCGGTGTACCTGATCGACCGCAGCGAACCCGGACGCGGCTTGCGCCGCTGCTACAAGGGATTGCGCGGTGCCTGTAGCAGCGGCGCGAGCCGCGTCGGCGGTATACGCGGTACGCCTGACCGACCGCGGCGAACCCGGACGCGGCTTGCGCCGCTGCTACGGGTACTTGGGCGCATCGGCCTTTTTAATCACTGGTGGAGAGCGACTTTTGGACAACGCGTTGAAGTTCTATATAGACGGTCAATGGGTCGAGCCTTCAGGCGTGCGCCGATTGGCCGTGATCAACCCGGCGAGCGAACAGGCCTTTGCCGAAATCGCCTTGGGTGAGCAGGCCGACGTCGATGCGGCCGTCGCGGCGGCGCGGCGTGCCTTTGCCGATTTCGCGTTTACCACTCCGGCCGAACGCAAGGCGCTGCTCGAGCGAATTCTCGAGTCCTTCATGGCCCGCTACGACGACATCGCCGCTGCCATCATGCAGGAAGTCGGCGCGCCCAAAGCCCTGGCCCACGACTGGCAGGCCGGTATCGGCAAGCGTCACCTGGAGCAGATGCTGCGCACCCTGGACAGCTTCGAGTTCCGCACCCGGCGCGGCACCACGCTGATCAATCAGGAGCCGGTCGGCGTGGTGGCGTTGATCACGCCTTGGAACTGGCCGATCAACCAGATCGCCTGCAAGGTGGCACCGGCACTGGCCGCCGGGTGCACGCTGGTGCTCAAGCCGAGCGAAATCGCGCCGATCAACGCCATCATTTTTGCCGAAGTGCTGCACAGCGCCGGAGTACCGGCGGGCGTGTTCAATCTGATCAATGGCGACGGGCCTGGCGTTGGCGCAGCGTTGGCCAGCCACCCCGACGTGGACATGGTGTCGTTCACCGGCTCCACCAGAGCCGGCGTGGAAGTGGCGCGGCTGGCCGCACCGACGGTCAAGCGGGTGCACCAGGAACTGGGCGGCAAGTCGGCCAATATCCTGCTCGACGATGTAGACCTGCACGCAGCGGTGACCGCAGGGGTCAACGGGTGTTTCGGCAACAGTGGCCAGTCCTGCAACGCGCCCACACGGATGCTGGTACCCGCCGCGCTGCACGACCAGGCAGTGGCGATCGCTCGCGCGGCGGCATCGGCCCATCGAGTCGGCGCGCCCGACGACCCGTCCACGACCCTGGGCCCGGTGATCAGTGACCGGCAATACCAGGCGATCCAGCGGATGATCGCCATCGGCATCGAGGAAGGCGCGCAGTTGGTGTGTGGCGGTCTGGGCCGGCCGGCCGGGCTGGACCTCGGGTATTACGTGCAGCCAACGATCTTCGCCGGGGTGGATGCACAGATGACGATTGCCCGCGAAGAGATCTTCGGCCCGGTGCTGGTGATCCAGCCCTATACCGATGAGCAGGACGCGGTACGCATGGCCAACGACAGTGTGTTCGGCCTGGCGGCGTACGTGCAGTCGGCCAGCCTTGCACGGGCACGCCAGGTGGCCCTGCAGATGCGCGCCGGCAGCGTCTACATCAACTATCCCAGCTGGGACGCAGCGGCGCCGTTCGGTGGCTACAAGCAATCGGGCAATGGCCGCGAATATGCCGAATGGGGGTTGGAAGCGTTTCTCGAGGTGAAAGGCATCGTTGGCTGGGATACCTGACACACCGCAGCGCGCCCTTCGCGGCCAAGGACCGCTCCTACCGTTGACCGGCCACCCGTGGGAGCGGTCATCGGCCGCGAACCAGGCGCCGCGGTCTGCCTGAAACACCTCAGCCCACCCTTCGCGGCCAAGGACCGCTCCTACCGTTGACCGGCCACCCGTGGGAGCGGTCATCGGCCGCGAACCAGGCGCCGCGGTCTGCCTGGAGGAACGCGGTCTCACCCCGCCTTGATCAGATCGGCGATGCGCTCGGCCATCATGATGGTCGGCACATTGGTGTTGGCGCATGGAATCGACGGCATCAACGACGCATCGCACACCCGCAATCCCGTTACCCCGATCACCCGCCCGTCACTCGAGGTCACTGCCTGGGGATCCTCCGCGCGGCCCATGCGGCATGTGCCTGACGGATGCCAGGTGCCGCCCACATTGGCGCGCACGAACGCCGTCAGTGCCTTGTCGTCGGCCAGCAATTTCTCCAGGGTCACACCTTGGGTCACCAGGCCTCGCACCAACAGCCCGCGCAAGGGACCGGCGACGTCCAGCAGCACGCTCAACAGCCCACGCTGCAGGGCATTGAAACGGCCAGGCATCGCTACCTTGGCCACCCGCGGCGAGTAGCTGGATGGAAACACCACACTGCGCAGAGCCCCCAGCCCCGGTGCCGACAGCGTCTCGGCACCCATGCGCAGGGCCTGCTTCAACCGCTGCAGGTCGCGGGCTTCGGACAGCATCGAGAAACTGACCTCGGGCTCCTGCAACGGATCCAGCGACGTCACCTGCACCCGCCCTCGCGAGTAGGACTTGTTGACCCAGAAAAACATCGTGCCCAGCCGGTAGCCCACCGAGTGCCAGCCGGAACGCGACAGGATCGCACCGTGCATGTCACCCGGCATCGTGCCCGGCAACCCGGACGAAAAGCGCACAATGGCCTGTTCGTGATGCTCGTCGACGTGGGGCGTCCGTCCCTGCGCCGTCAGCAGCGCCGACACGGCAATCGACGGATGCTCCATGAGATTGCCGCCCACGCCCGGCCGGTCGACCACCAACGGCACGCCCAGATCCAGCAGTTGGTCCAGCGGCCCAACCCCACTGCGGATCAACAGCGCAGGGCTGTGGATCGCCCCGGCGCAGACAATCACCTCCCCGGCAAACACGTCCTCGGCCACGCCGGCCTGGTCCAGCAAACGCGCGCCCACCGCCTGGGTGCCGCGGAACAGCACGCGGTCCACCACACATTCGGTGCGCAGGGTCAGGTTGGGGCGGGCACGCACCTCGTCGGTGAGATAGCACACCGACACCGGGATCCGTTCACCCTGCTCGCTGACACCGATGGCACCCACGTAGACGCCATCCAGCCACTCACCATTCTGGTCCGGGCGGGTGGGCAGGCCACGAGTCGCCAATATCCCCATCACCGCTTTCACGAAGGGCGATAGAAAAGCCGGTGCAGTACGCCGGATCCGTACCGGTCCGTCGCTGCCGTGCAGCGGCCCGCTGAAATCGCAGTCGGTTTCCAGTTTGCGAAAGTACGGCAGGCAGTTTTCCCAACTCCAGCCTTCGGCGCCGAGCCGTCCCCACTCATCGTAGTCATCCGGCGCCCCGCGGTTGGTCATCAGCGCATTGATCGCCGATCCGCCGCCGAGCAGGCGCGCCTGTTCATAGCGACGACTGCCCTGAGCGGCCATGCGAGCGGTCAGGCGCTGCCAGATATTGCGCCCGTCCAGATAGGCGCGGCCGGGGTAGCGACTGGCAATGGCCGCGGGCATCTTGCCTGGCGCAATGTCACGCCCGGCCTCCACCAGGCACACGCGCTTGCTGGGGTCTTCGGACAGCCGCGCGGCCAGCACACACCCCGCGCTGCCGCCGCCGAGAATCAGATAGTCGATCACGCTTGCGGCCGCCTTACTGGACGAATTTCAACCAGCGGTCCTTGGCGGCAATACCGTCGGCCGACGACCACCATTCTTCGGACATCAGCGCCTGCTTGGCGGCGTTCTCCGGCGAGCTTGGGAGTTCCTTGCCCCGTTCGGCACTGAGCTTGCCAGTGGCGAACGCGGCGGGGTTGCCAGGGCCGTAATCGATGTACTTGGGCAGATCGGCCTGCAGATCGGGCGACACTGCGGTGTCGACGAACCTGACCGCCTGGGCCAGGTTCGGCGCGTTCTTGAGGATGCACAGCTGAGTGTTCTGCAGGATGCCGTCGTTGTAGGTGAAGTCGACATCGGCGTTGTCTTTCTTCACTGCACCCACGCGACCATTCCAGATCATCAGCATGTCCACTTCGCCGTCGTTGAGCAGCTGCGCCGATTGCCCGCCCGAACTCCACCACACGGCAATGTCCGGCTTGATCTGGGCCAGGCGCTTGTAAGCGCGGTCGACGTCCAGCGGGTAGAGTTTGTCGCGCGGCACGCCATCGGAAATCAGCGCCGCTTCCAGGGTACCCATGGGGTCGTTGCGCAATGCGCGGGTGCCGGGGAAGTCCTTGACGTTCCAGAAGTCGGCCCAGCTTTGCGGGACCTTCTTCAGGCTCTTGGTGTTGTAGCCCAGGACCGAGGAATAGAACTCGTAGGCCACCGAGTAAGGCGTGCGATAGGCCTCGGGCATGCCCTTGACGTTGGGCATTTTCGCCAGGTCCAGCGGTTCGATCAGGCCTTCGCGGCCGCCACGGATACAGTTCGAAGGCGGGGTGTCGATCACATCCCACACCGGCTTGCCGGTTTCACCCTGGGCTTTGACCATGGGCCAGGCGTCCGGAACGCTGTCCTGCTTGATGGTGATGCCAAGCAACTTGGCGGCGGGGTCGAGGATGGCCTTGGTCTGCGCCTCCTGATACACGCCACCTTGGGAAACGAAGGTAATCTGCTCGGCCTGGGCGCTGGTGGAACACGCCATGGCCACGTACAACAGGGATAGGACAGAACCGAAAGACAAGGTTTTCATGGCAAATCATCCTGGGGGTAGATTAATTCGGCAGCGACAAAAACCTCGACGGGTAGCCCATGTTTGCACCGGTTCTGTATTTTTGTTTGACCGAGCGGGACCGCTGGAAGGTACAAGAGGCGAAGCCTGCGCGACAATGCACCATTAGTCAGTACCACCATGATTTCAGGTTATCTATACCCACCCCGGCACGCCTACCCTGTAGCAGCGGCGCGAGCCGCGTCACCAACGCCGCGGTGCATCTGCCCCACCGCGTCGAGGCCGGACGCGGCTCGCGCCGCTGCTACAGGTCACCGACCGCAAACGGCAATCGTTGGCCCAGCGCATCGCGCAGGTGATTCACGAATGCGGTGATGCGCTGGGGCGTATGGTGCCGTTGCTGGTACATCGCAAACACGTCGGCCTGCGGCGCCTGATGATCGGTCAGCAGTGCCTGCAGCCGGCCACTCTGCAAATGGGCCTGCACGTCCCAGCGCGACCTCAAAATCAAACCGTGGCCGTCCAGTGCCCACCCCAGCGCCACCTCGCCATCATTGCTCGACAGCGTCCCGGTCACCTTGTGCGCGTAGTCCTGGCCATCCTTGCGAAAGCGCCAGATGGCGTAATCACTACCGAACTGACGCAGCACGATGCAGTTGTGGGCGGCCAGATCGGCCACCCGGATGGGCGCAGGCATGTCTTCAAGGTATCTCGGTGATGCGCACAGCACGCGCGGATTTTCCAGCAGGCGCACGGCGATGAGCCGCGAATCGGGCGGCTCGCCCATGAACACGCCGAGGTCGAACTGATCATCGAGCAGGCTCATGGGCTGGCTGCTCAGCTCCAGGGATACTTCCAGTTCGGGATGCAGGCGCGCGAACGCCGAGACCACCTGAGCCAGATGCCGTCGGCCGAAGCCCAGGGTGGCGTTGATCCGCAGTCGCCCGTGCAGGGTCGGTTGACGCGTGCCCAGTGCGCTTTCCAGTTCATCGAGCTGACGCAGGATCGGCCGCCCGCCTTCCAGATACAGCACACCTTCGGGCGTCAGCGACAAGCGTCGCGTGGTGCGTTGCAGCAACTGCACGCCCAGGCGCTGTTCCAGTTGGCTCAGCCGTTTGCTCACCGCTGGCAGCGACAGGCCAAGATGGCGCGCCACCTCGGTCAGGCTGGCGCGGGTGGCCACCTGCTGAAAGAAGCTCAGGTCATCGATCATGCTCATGGATTGTTTACCTGAATCTAAGAATGGCTTAACCAACAGGCCAATTATTAATCCCCACACCTTGATTACACTGAGTCGGCAAGTTCATCAACCCGTGGAGTAGCACCATGAGCAAGTCCAATTACAAGATCGCAGTGATCCCCGGTGACGGCATCGGCAAGGAAGTCATGCCCGAAGGGGTTCGCGTGCTCGACGCCGTGGCGGCCCGCCACGACCTGAACTTGCAGTGGGACTGGTTCGACTTCGCCAGCGCCGATTACTACCTGGCTCACGGCAAGATGATGCCGGACGACTGGTTCGAAACGCTCAAGGGCTACGACGCGATCTACTTCGGCGCCGTGGGCTGGCCCGACGTGGTGCCCGACCATGTGTCGCTGTGGGATTCGCTGTTGCAGTTCCGCCGCGAGTTCGACCAGTACGTCAACCTGCGCCCTTGCCGGCTGATGCCGGGGGTGAAGGCGCCGCTGGCCAACCGCAAGCCTGGCGACATCGACTTCTGGGTCGTGCGCGAGAACACCGAAGGCGAATATTCCAGTGTGGGCGGCAAGATGTTTCCCGGCACCGACCGCGAGATCGTCCTGCAGGAAACGGTGATGACCCGTGTCGGCGTGGATCGCATTCTCAAGTTTGCCTACGAGCTGGCGCAGAGCCGTCCCAAGAAGCACCTGACGTCGGCCACCAAGTCCAACGGCATTGCCATCACCATGCCGTACTGGGACGAGCGCGTGGTCGAGATGGGCAAGAAGTACCCGGAAGTGAACGTCGACAAGTACCACATCGACATTCTCACGGCCAACTTCGTGCTGCATCCGGACTGGTTCGACGTGGTGGTGGCGAGCAACCTGTTCGGCGACATCCTCTCCGACCTTGGCCCGGCCTGTACTGGCACCATCGGCATCGCGCCGTCGGCCAACATCAACCCGGAACGCAACTTCCCCAGCCTGTTCGAACCGGTACACGGCTCGGCGCCGGACATCGCCGGCAAGGGCGTGGCCAATCCCATCGGGCAGATCTGGTGTGGGGCCATGATGCTCGAACACCTTGGCCATCCGGAGGCTGGCGCGGCGGTACTCGCGGCCATCGAAAAAGTCCTGGCCATGGGCCCTGAACAGGCGCCGCTGACTGCCGACATCGGCGGCACCGGCACCACCCGTGCCCTGGGCGAAGCCATCGCCGCCGCCTGTTGAGATAACCCCGTAGGAGCGGTCATCGGCCGCGAACCAGACGCCGCGGTGTACCTGACACACCGCACCGCGCCCTTCGCGGCCACGGACCGCTCCTACAGGGATCGAGCAGCCCGTAGGAGCGGTCATCGGCCGCGAACCAGGCGCCGCGCTACCCCTGACACACCGCACCGCCCCTTTCGCGGGCAGAGCCCCGCTCCCACACAGCACCGCTGCTACGGTCAACTTGTTCTGTTTCACCCGCTCGATTCGGGGGAATGTTGCGTCGCGATCTGGCATCGTCGGTGTAAACCCCCGATGGTCTATGAGAGCCCACCTTATGACGCTGCTGTTCAAAGTCCCCGACGAGCGTGCATCGGCCTGGAAAGCCTTGTTCGCCGCACATGCACCGGATATCCCCGTGCGTTTCTGGCCGGACATCGGCGACCCGGCGCAGGTACGCTACTTCGCCGCCTGGCAGCCGCCAGCGGACCTGTATGACCGATTCCCCCAACTGCAGGTGGTCTTCGCCACATCCGCAGGGGTTGATCAGTTCGACCTTGCGCACGTTCCCGAGTCGGTCAGCGTAGTGCGCATGCTCGACCCTGGCATTGCCCAAGGCATCATCGAGTACACCGGCTTCGCCGTGCTCGCCCTGCATCGACAGATGCCGACCTATTTGCAGCAACAGCGCCAGAGCACGTGGAAAACTCACCCGCTGCTGGCTGCTGGCAAGCGCCGCGTGGGCGTCATGGGCCTGGGCAATCTGGGCCAGGCGGCCTTGAATGCGCTGCGGCCGTTCGGCTTTGCCCTGAGTGGCTGGTCGCGGACGCTCAAAACCCTGCCCGGTGTACAGTGCCATGGCGGCCGCGAGCAGTTGCCGGCCTTTCTCGGCAGCTGTGACATCCTGCTGTGCCTGTTGCCCTTGACCGCCGACACCGCCGGCATCCTCGATGCGCAGACTTTCGCCGCGCTGCCGACCGGCGCCAGTCTGATCAATCTGGGCCGCGGCGGTCATCTGGTGGAAGCCGACCTGCTGGCCGCGCTGGATTCAGGCCATCTGGGCCATGCAATCGTCGATGTGCTGGAAGAGGAACCACCGCGCAGCGACCACCCCTTCCTCAGCCACCCGAAAATCTGGCTGACGCCGCACATCGGCGCCATGACCGATCCGCACACGGCGTTCGAGGTGCTGCTAGAGAACATCCGCCGGCATCAGCGAGGGGAACCCATGGTAGGCCTGGTCGAGCCAGGCGCCGGGTATTAGCGGCGAGCGCAGGAGGACAGGATCAACTGTAGGAGCGGTCTTCGGCCGCGAAATGAGCACCGCAGTGTGCCAGTTGAGTCGCCGGAGGCCTTTCGCGGCCGCAGACCGCTCCCACGGATACAAAGTTATCTGTAGGAGCGGTCTTCGGCCACTTGACCGCTCTGCTTTCGGAATTCTCGAGGCACGCCTCAGTGCTTCTTCGGCGTGCTCGGATTGATCATCCGCGACAGGCCCAGGTTCTTCAGGGCCAGCTGCAGCGAGCTGTGGATAACTTGCGGGTTGTCGATCTTGCTCAACTGCGCCAGCAGCTCCTTGGCCTTGCTCAGGTTCACCTGGCGCAGCATCCACTTCACCTTCGGCAGGTTGGTGGCGTTCATCGACAGGCTGTCGAACCCCATGGCCATCAACAAGATCGCCGCCGCCGGATCGCCAGCCATCTCGCCACAGATACTCACCGGCTTGCCTTCGGCATGCGCCTCGGTGACCACATGCTGCAAGGCCTGCAACACGGCCGGGTGCAGGTAGTCGTAGAGATCGGCCACGCGCGGGTTGTTGCGGTCCACGGCCAGCAGGTACTGGGTCAGGTCGTTCGAGCCGACCGAGAGGAAATCGACCTGCCGCGCCAATTCCTTGGTCAGGTACACCGCTGCGGGAATTTCGATCATCACCCCCACCGGCGGCATCGGCACGTCGGTGCCTTCGTCGCGCACTTCGCCCCAGGCCCGGTGAATCAGGTGCAGGGCTTCTTCCAGCTCGTGGGTGCCGGAAATCATCGGCAGCAGAATGCGCAGGTTGTTCAGGCCCTCGCTGGCCTTGAGCATGGCGCGGGTCTGCACCAGAAAGATTTCCGGATGGTCAAGGGTCACGCGGATCCCGCGCCAGCCCAGGAACGGGTTTTCTTCCTTGATGGGGAAGTACGACAGCGACTTGTCGCCACCGATGTCCAGGCTGCGCATGGTCACCGGCAGCGGGTGAAAGGCCGCCAACTGCTCACGGTAGATCGCCAGTTGTTCCTTCTCGCTGGGGAAGCGCTGGTTGATCATGAACGGCACTTCGGTGCGGTACAGCCCCACACCTTCGGCACCGCGTTGCTGCGCACGGGCCACATCGGCCAGCAGGCCGGTGTTGACCCACAACGGCATGCGGTGGCCATCCAGGGTAATGCAGGGCAGCTCGCGCAAGGCGTCGAGGCCAAGCGCCAGTTGCCGCTCTTCCTCGACCACATCGGCGAACTGCTTGCTGAGAATGTCGCTGGGGTTGGTATAGACCTCGCCGTGGTAGCCATCGACGATCATCTTGATGCCGTCGACCTTGGAATACGGCAGGTCGACCAGGCCCATCACCGTCGGGATGCCCATGGCGCGCGCCAGAATGGCGACGTGGGAGTTGCCCGAGCCCAATACCGACACCAGGCCCACCAGCTTGCCTTCCGGCACCTCGCCGAGCATCGCCGGCGACAGTTCCTCGCTGATCAGGATGGTGTTGTCGGGGTAGACCAGGGTCTGCTGACGCGCCTCCTGCAGATAGGCGAGCAGGCGTCGCCCCAGGTCCTTGACGTCAGAGGCGCGCTCGCGCAGATACGCGTCGTCCATCAATTCGAAGCGGTTGACGTGCTCGGTCACGACGTGGCGCAGCGCACCCTGGGCCCACTGCCCGGTCTTGATCACGTTGGTCACTTCGCTACCCAGCGAGGCGTCGTCGAGCATCATCAGGTAGACGTCGAACAGGGCCCGCTCTTCAGGGCGCAGCTGCGTGGCGAGTTTCGCCGACAGGGTGCGCATGTCGTTGCGCACGCCTTCGAGCGCGTTCTGGAACAACGCCAACTCGGCATCGATGTCGCTGACGCTCTTGTCGGGCACCACGTCCAGATCGGCCGGCGGCAGCATCACCACCGCGGTCCCGACCGCCGCACCGGGCGAGCCGGGCACGCCGACGAAACGCGCTTCCTGGATGCCCTTGCCCTGACGTCCCAGACCACGGATCGAGCCGGTGGCTTCGGCATGGGCGATGACGCCCGCCAGTTGCGCGCTCATGGTGACCAGGAAGGCTTCTTCGCCCTCGTCGAACTGACGCCGCTCCTTTTGCTGGATCACGAGTACCCCCACCACACGCCGGTGGTGGATGATCGGCGTGCCGAGGAACGATGCGTAGCGCTCTTCACCGGTTTCGGCGAAGTAGCGATAGCGCGGGTGGCCGGCGGCATTTTCCAGGTTGAGCGGTTCTTCGCGCGTGCCCACCAGGCCCACCAGGCCTTCGTTGGGGGCCATGCTGACCTTGCCGATGGAACGCTTGTTGAGGCCTTCGGTGGCCATGAGGACGAAGCGGTTGGTTTCCAGATCCAGCAGGTACACCGAGCAGACCTGGCTGCCCATGGCTTCCTTGACGCGTTGCACGATGATCCCCAGCGCCGACTTGAGATCCTTGGCGGAGTTGACTTCCTGGACGATCTTGCGCAGCGTATTGAGCATGGCTCGGGGTCGAACTCCGTCGTCAGTCGCGCGAGAGAAGGCGCGGGGCTAGCTCTTTGAGCGCGCGTCTGTAGACCTCGCGCTTGAATGTCACCACCTGGCCCAGCGGATACCAATAGCTGACCCAGCGCCAGCCGTCGAACTCGGGCTTGCCGGTCAGGTCCATGCGCACGCGCTGCTCATTGGACACCAGGCGCAGCAGGAACCACTTCTGTTTCTGGCCGATGCACAACGGTTGGCTGTGCGTACGCACCAGGCGTTGGGGTAGACGATAACGCAACCAGCCGCGGGTGCAGGCAAGTATTTCAACATCCTGGCGTTCCAGCCCGACTTCTTCATTCAGCTCGCGGTACAAGGCCTCTTCCGGCGTTTCCTGAGGGTTGATACCCCCTTGCGGGAATTGCCAGGCGTCCTGATTGATACGCCGAGCCCATAGCACCTGACCGGCGTCATTGGTGAGAATGATGCCAACGTTAGGGCGAAAACCATCGGGGTCGATCACGGCAACAACCTCGTAAACGCATGTTCTGGCATTGTTCCACAAAGCCTGTGAAGGCAGCAACGACGCCGCGTAGCTTATGTGCACGCATGTGAAAAGTCCGTATTCTGTGGGCCTTTTCCTTACTTCATGCGAGTCATTTCATGCGCCTGGCCCTCTTCGACCTCGACAACACGCTGCTCGGCGGCGACAGCGACCATGCCTGGGGTGATTATCTGTGCACGCGCGGCATTCTCGATGCCGACACGTACAAGGCACGCAACGATGAGTTCTACGAGGATTACCTGGCAGGCCGCCTGGACCTGAACGCGTACCTGGATTTCACCCTGGAAATCCTCGCGGCGACCGATGTGGCGCAGTTGGATGAATGGCATCGGGAGTTCATGCGCGATTGCATCGAGCCCATCATGCTGCCCAAGGCCGCGGCCCTGCTGCAACGGCATCGCGATGCAGGTGACAAGCTGGTGATCATCACTGCTACCAACCGCTTCGTCACTGGCCCGATCGCCGCGCGGCTGGGTGTCGAAACCTTGCTGGCAACCGAAGTCGAAATGGTTGACGGCCGCTACACCGGGCACAGCTTCGACGTGCCCTGCTTCAAGGAAGGCAAGGTCACGCGTTTGAATCGCTGGATGGAAGAGAACGGCTACGACTTGCAGGACAGTTATTTCTACAGTGATTCGATGAACGACCTGCCCCTGCTGGAGCAAGTCGCCCACCCGGTGGTAGTCGACCCGGACCCGCGCCTGCACGAAGAAGCCAAACGCCGCGGCTGGAAAGAAATCTCCCTGCGCTGATACCCGCTGGAACGGCCATCTCCTGTGGGAGCGGTCATCGGCCGCGAAAGCCACACCGCGCTGTACCTGACAAACCGCAGCGCCCCTTCGCGGCCACGGACCGCTCCCACAGGATCGCTCCGCAGCGGGTCTCAGGCAGGCTTGGTCACCATCAAGCCGATGATCGACAGCAACACCACTACGGCCACCGCCGCGATGATCAGCACATTGCGGCGCTTGGCCGCGATCACGCCTTCGTTCAACCCAGTCGCGAAACGCAGGCGGTTAACCCGGTTGATCAGCAGCAACCAGACCCCACCGCCGATCACATACAGCACCGCGGCGGTGAGAATCCAGGTTTGCCCCAAAGGCCAGCCCACTCTGTGTACCAGCCACCATCCCGTGACGGGAAAGCTCACCAGGCTCAGGGCCATGACCAGCCAGGCATACACCCAGGGCCGTTGCAGGGTGCTGGCGAACGGTAGCCGGTCGCCGCCCTTCCAGCTGCGCCAGGCTCGGTAGATGACGGCCGCCACGCTGCCCAGCAGCACAACGGTGGCGGCGACGTGGAATATTTTCAGAACCGCCAGGCTTTCCATGACGCGTGATCCTCGTGGGCCATTACGATGCATCATCGACAAGCGTAGCAGCCATCGAGTTCAGCACAGCGAGACCTGACCCTGAAACAACTGATACACCCACTTACCTTATGGGAGCGGGCTCTGCCCGCGAATGACACCCCGCAGACCCAAGCCGGTGCACCGCATCACTACCCCAGGAACAACTGGTACGCCGGATTATCCGTTTCATCCCAGAACGGGTAGCCGATCTCGGCCAGCGCGCCGGCCACCAGATGGCGTTCATCCTCGGGCACCTGCAACCCAGCCACCACACGCCCATCGGCGGCGCCATGGTTGCGGTAGTGGAACATCGAGATGTTCCAGCGCCCGCCCAGCTTGTCGAGAAAGTTGAACAGCGCGCCCGGACGCTCGGGAAATTCGAAGCGCAGCACCATCTCGTCACTGACCCTGACCGCATGGCCGCCGACCATATGGCGAATGTGCAGCTTGGCCAGTTCGTTGTCGGTCAGGTCCAGCACCGGGAAGCCATGCGCCTCGAGGGTCTGCAGCAGCACCGCGCGCGGGTCCCGCTCGGGATGGGTCTGCACCCCGACGAAAATGTGCGCTTCATGGCCGGTGTGGTAGCGGTAGTTGAATTCGGTGATCTGGCGTTTGCCGACGGCCTCGCAGAACGCCTTGAAGCTGCCCGGACGCTCGGGGATGGTCACCGCAATGATGGCTTCGCGGCCCTCGCCCAGCTCGGCTCGCTCGGCCACGTGGCGCAACCGATCGAAGTTGACGTTGGCGCCCGAATCGATCGCCACCAGGGTCTGCCCCGACACGCCTCGGGCCTCGACGTACTTCTTGATCCCGGCGACCCCGAGAGCACCCGCAGGCTCGGTGATCGAACGGGTGTCGTCGTAGATGTCCTTGATCGCCGCGCAGATCTCGTCGGTGCTGACGGTGATCACCTCGTCCACATGGTCCTTGCAGATCTCGAAGGTGTAGTGACCGATCTGCGCCACCGCCACGCCATCGGCGAACAGCCCGACCTGCGGCAGCACCACGCGCTCCCCAGCGCGCATCGCCTGCTGCAGGCAGTTGGAATCGTCCGGCTCGACGCCGATGACCTTGATGCCCGGCCGCAGGTATTTGACGTACGCGGCAATGCCGGCGATCAGCCCGCCGCCGCCCACCGGTACGAAGATCGCGTCGAGGTCACCCGGATGCTGGCGCAGAATCTCCATGGCCACCGTGCCCTGCCCGGCAATGGTATAGGGGTCGTCGTAGGGATGGATGTAGACCATGCCCTGCTCTTCTACCAGCTTGAGCGAATGCGCCAGGGCCTCGGCGAACGAATCGCCATGCAGCACCACGATGCCGCCGCGCGAGCGCACACCCGCGATCTTGATTTCGGGCGTGGTGTTGGGCATCACGATGGTGGCTTTGATGCCCAACTCGCGCGCCGCCAGCGCCAGGCCCTGGGCATGGTTGCCGGCCGACGCGGTGACCACGCCGCACGCTGCTTCCTGCGCGGTGAGCTGCGACAGCTTGTTGTACGCGCCGCGAATCTTGAACGAGAACACCGGCTGCAGGTCTTCGCGCTTGAGCAGAATCTTGTTGTTCAGGCGCTCGGACAGCTGCCCGGCGGGCTGCAAAGGGGTTTCCACCGCGACGTCGTAGACGCGCGAGGTGAGGATCATCTTTACGTACTGTTCGAGCATGGCAGACATCACTGACGATAACGGGCGGGACCGACGAGTCTAAGCCAACGCCCACCGCAAAACCAAGGTTTTGCCCTTATAATGCGCGCCTTCGGGGCCGCAATCATCAGAGCCCCAACTGCCGCTGCGGAGCTCGCATGACCCAGGACCAACTCAAACAGGCCGTCGCCCAGGCTGCCGTGGATTTCATTCTGCCCAAGCTGGGTGAAAAGAGCGTTGTCGGTGTCGGCACCGGTTCCACCGCCAATTGCTTCATCGATGCGCTGGCCCAGCACAAGAGCGCATTCGACGGCGCCGTGGCCAGCTCCGAGGCAACCGCTGCGCGGCTCAAGGGCCATGGCATCCCGGTGTACGAACTCAACGGCGTCGGTGACCTGGAGTTCTATGTCGACGGCGCCGATGAAAGCGATGAGCACCTGAACCTGATCAAGGGCGGCGGCGCCGCGCTGACCCGCGAGAAAATCGTTGCGGCCGTGGCCACCACCTTCATCTGCATCGCCGACGGCAGCAAGCTGGTGCCGGTATTGGGCGAGTTTCCATTGCCGGTGGAGGTCATTCCCATGGCCCGCAGCCACGTCGCCCGCCAGTTGGTGAAGCTGGGCGGCGACCCGGTCTATCGCGAGGGTGTGGTGACCGACAACGGCAACATCATCATTGATGTGTACAACATGCAGATCACCGACCCGGTGGCGCTGGAAACGCAGATCAATGCCATCGTCGGCGTGGTCACCAACGGCCTGTTCGCCGCCCGCCCGGCCGATGTGCTGCTGCTGGGCACCGCCGAAGGCGTCAAGACCCTCACCCGCCCCGCCTGATCCTCGATTACGGGAGCGGGGCGGGCGGCGAGCCCTCTGCCCGCGAAAAATACACTGCGGTACACCTGATACACCGCAGCGCGCCCTTCGCGGCCACGGACCGCTCCTACGGGAATCACCGCATGCCCCCCCGTAGGAGCGGTCATCGGCCGCGAAAAACACACTGCGGTACACCTGACACACCGCAGCGCGCCCTTCGCGGCCACGGACCGCTCCTACGGGAATCACCGCATGCCCCCCCGTAGGAGCGGTCATCGGCCGCGAAAAATACACTGCGGTGTGCCTGACACACCGCAGCGCCCCCTTCGCGGCCACAGGCCGCTCCTACATGACATGACTGCGGTAAAAAACACATCTATCCATATTCCCAATCGTTAGTTCATTTAAATTTAACAAACGATTAGGGTATATACACCGGACCACCGGACCTGCGTACACCAAAGCAAGGCGACATACGCCGTGCATGACGTGAGGACGGTATGGTCACCCACTCGATTTCCCTCGAACACTCTCAACCCACCCCGGCCGACAACGGCCCGGCACTCGTGCCTGCGCAGATACTGCGCAGTGACCTCGACGCGCTCGACGCCGCGCGAGCCCTCGCTGCCAGTGCCCGTACCCATGCCGCCGGGCGCGACCAGCGACGCGAACTGCCCTGGCAACTGATCGAGCAATTCAGCGCAAGCGGCCTGGGCAGCATCACCGTGCCACGCGCCTTCGGCGGCCCGGACGTCAGTTTCGAGACCCTGGCCGAAGTATTTCGCCTGATCAGCGCCGCCGATCCGGCCCTGGGGCAGATTCCGCAGAACCATTTCGGCATCCTGCAGATGCTTCGCGGCACTGCCACCGCGCACCAGCAGCAGACGCTGTTCAGCGCCGTGCTGCAAGGCGCACGCATCGGCAATGGCGGCCCCGAACGCGGCACTCGCAACACCCTGGAGATCAAGACTCGCATCGTCCGCGACGGAGACGACTGGCAGATCAGCGGACAGAAGTTCTACTCCACCGGCGCGCTGTTCGCCCACTGGGTGGCGGTCAAGGCCGTGGATGAGCACCAGCGCCTGGTCATGGCCTTCGTGCGGCGCGGCACGCCCGGCCTGCGCATCATCGACGACTGGTCCGGCTTCGGCCAGCGCACCACCGCCAGCGGCACTGTGGTGCTGGAACACGTGCAGGTGCCCGACACCCATGTCGTGGAGATCTGGCGCCAGGCGCAACAACCGAACATCCAAGGCGCCGTATCGCAATTGATGCAAGCGGCCATCGACGCCGGCATTGCCGCTGCGGCAATCGACGACACCATCGCTTTCGTCCGCGAGAAATCCCGCCCGTGGATCGATGCCGGGGTCGAGCGCGCCAGCGACGATCCTTTCGTGATCGCCGACATCGGTCGCCTGAAGCTGGAGCTGCACGCGGCCCAGGCACTGCTGCGCAAGGCCGCGCGCGTGCTCGACCAGCTCGGCCAGGCGCCGCTGGACGCCGCCCTTGCCGGGCAAGCCTCGATCGCCGTAGCCGAGGCCAAGGTGATCACCACCGAAATCGCCCTGCACGCCAGCGAAAAGCTCTTCGAACTGGCCGGCAGCCGCGCCAGCCTCGCCGAGTTCAACCTCGACCGTCACTGGCGCAACGCCCGCGTGCACACCCTGCACGATCCCGTGCGCTGGAAATACCACGCCGTCGGCGCCTACCACCTGAACGGCAGCCTGCCTGCGCGCCATTCCTGGATTTGACCAGACCGCTGGAGATCAGCATGAGCTCATTGCCCCACCCCCTCGACGGCGTC
The DNA here is from genome assembly GCF_014842095.1 of Pseudomonas sp. CFBP 13719. Lineage (NCBI taxonomy): Bacteria > Pseudomonadati > Pseudomonadota > Gammaproteobacteria > Pseudomonadales > Pseudomonadaceae > Pseudomonas > Pseudomonas sp. CFBP 13719. Next base: position 51,888 of record NZ_JACYVB010000014.1, read on the forward strand.
GCACGTATCGCCAACGACCAGCAGGCCCTCGACGTTGCCCGGCAGCTGGCCCCGCGGTTGCAGCACGACAGCGCCCTGCGCGACCGCGAACGGCTGCTGCCCCATAGCGAACTGGCGCTGTTCTCGCGCTCCGGCCTGGGCGGCATCAGCGTACCCAAGGCATTCGGCGGTGCCGGCGTGTCCAACGTGACCCTGGCCCAGGTCATCGCCCTGCTGGCCGCCGCCGACGGCTCGCTGGGCCAGATCCCACAGAATCATTTCTATGCCCTGGAAGTGCTGCGCATCAACGGCAGCCCGGCGCAGCAACAGCGCCTGTACGCCGACGTGCTGGCAGGCCAGCGGCTGGGCAACGCCCTGGCGGAACTGGGCACGCGAACCGCCCACGACCGCACCACGCGCCTGACCCGCGACGGCGACGGTTACCGCATTCATGGCCGCAAGTTCTACGCCACCGGCGCGCTGTATGCCCAGTGCATTCCTACGTCGGTGATCGATGAACAGGGCGTACAGCAACTGGCCTTCGTGCCCGCCGACAGTGCCGGGGTCGAGGTCATCGATGACTGGAGCGGCTTCGGCCAGCGCACCACGGGCAGCGGCTCGGTGGTGTTCGACAATGTCTGGGTCAGCGCCGACGCCATCGTGCCGTTTCAAAGCGCGTTCGAACGGCCCACAACGATCGGCCCGTTCGCGCAGATCCTGCATGCCGCGATCGACACCGGCATCGCGCGCGGGGCGTTCGAGGACGCCTTGCAGTTCGTCCGCACCCGCACTCGGCCATGGATCGACGCTACCAGTGACAAGGCTGTAGAGGATCCGCTGTCACTCAAGAGCTTCGGTCATCTGGCAATCCGTCTGCATGCTGCCGAAGCCTTGCTCGAGCGTGCCGGCGAGGTGCTGGACAAGGCGCAGGCCGAGCCCACCGCCGAAACCGTCGGCGCCGCCTCGATCGCCGTGGCCGAAGCCCGCGCGCTCAGTACCGAAATTTCCCTGGCCGCCGGCAGCACCCTGTTCGAGCTGGCCGGCAGCCAGGCCACCCTGGCCGAGCACGGCCTCGACCGGCATTGGCGCAATGCCCGCGTACACACCCTGCACGACCCTGTGCGCTGGAAGTACCACGCCATCGGCAACTACTACCTCAACGACCAGCTGCCACCGCGCCGGGGGACGATCTGATGAGCAAGAAGCAGATCCTGCTCAACGCCTTCAACATGAACTGCGTGGGCCACATCAACCACGGCCTGTGGACTCATCCACGAGACACCTCGAGCCAGTACAAGACGCTGGAATACTGGACCGAATTCGCCCAGCTGCTGGAGCGCGGCCTGTTCGACGGCCTGTTCATCGCCGACATCGTCGGGGTCTACGACATCTATCAGGACTCGGTCGACGTGACGCTCAAGGAGTCGATCCAGCTGCCGGTCAACGACCCGTTGCTGCTGGTCTCGGCCATGGCCGCGGTTACCCGCCACCTGGGTTTCGGCCTGACCGCCAACCTGACCTACGAGGCGCCGTACCTGTTCGCCCGGCGCCTGTCCACGCTCGATCACCTGACCCGTGGCCGGGTGGGCTGGAACATCGTCACTGGCTACCTGGACAGCGCCGCCAAAGCCATGGGCCTGACCCAGCAGGTGGAGCACGACCGCCGCTACGATCAGGCCGACGAATACCTGGAAGTGCTCTACAAACTCTGGGAAGGCAGCTGGGAAGACGATGCCGTGATCGAGGACCGCGAACGGCGTATCTACGCCCAGCCGGAAAAGGTCCACAAGGTAGAGCATGAAGGCGAGTTCTACCGGGTTCAGGGTTACCACCTGTGCGAACCCTCACCGCAGCGCACGCCGCTATTGTTCCAGGCCGGCAGTTCGGCACGCGGCCTGCAGTTCGCCGGTCAGCATGCCGAATGCGTGTTCATCAGCGGACAGAACAAGCAGGCCACCCGCGCCCAGGTGGACAAGGTCCGCGACGCAGCCCGCGCGGCCGGCCGCGATCCTCAGGCCGTGAAGGTCTTCATGGGCATCACGGTCATCGTCGCCGCCACCCAGGCGCAGGCCCGGGCCAAGCATGACGAGTACCGCAGCTACGCCAGCGCCGAGGCCGGTGTCGCCCACTTCGCCGCCTCCACGGCAATCGACTTCGCCCGCTATGAACTCGACGAGCCCATTCAGTACATCAAGGGCAATGCCATCGAGTCGGCCACCAAGACCCTGCAGAACCACGACTGGACCCGGCGCAAGCTGCTCGACCAACACGCCTTGGGCGGGCGCTACATCACCTTGGTCGGTGACCCGGAACAGGTCGCCGACGAACTTGAAGCCTGGATCGCCGAGACCGGCCTGGACGGTTTCAACCTGACCCGCACGGTAACCCCGGAAAGCTACGCCGACTTCATCGACCTGGTGATTCCCGTGCTGCAGGCGCGCGGTTCCTACAAGACCGCCTATGCCCAGGGCACGCTGCGCGAAAAGGTCTTCGGCCAAGGCCCCGGGCTGCCTGAAGGGCATGCCGGATTCAGTTACAAGCGCGGTGCCTGATCGGGCCTCTTCGCGGGAAGCCCGCTTCCACAATCAACGAGCGCACGCTCATGTGGGAGCGGGTTCTACCCGCGAAGAGGCCACCCCAAACAACACAAAAAATCACTGGAAATCCAACATGCTCAAACACACCTTGCTGCTCGCCCTCACCCTCCTCACCGGCGCAGCCCATGCCGCCGATGACAAGCCTCTCATCGTCGGCACCACCGCCGCCTTCGCCATCCCCCTGGAAAGCGCCGTGGAGGAAGCCAAGAAACAGGGCCTGACCGTCAAGCTGGTGGAATTCACCGACTGGATCGCGCCCAACGTCAGCCTGGCCGCCGGCGACATCGACGTGAACTACTTCCAGCACATGCCGTTCCTGGAAAACGCCAACACCCAGGCCGGCACTGACCTTGTGCCCTATGCGCCGGGCATCATCAACAACGTCGGCCTGTATGCCAAACGCTATAAAAGCTTCGACGAACTGCCCAAGGGCGCGACCGTCGCCATTGCCAATGACCCGATCAACAGCGGCCGAGGCCTGCAACTGCTGGCCAAGGCCGGATTGATCACCCTCAAGCCGGGCGTGGGCTACAAGGCCACCGAAGAGGACATTCTTACCAACCCGAAAAACCTGAAGATTCTCCAGGTCGAGGCGGTGCAGCTGGTGCGTGCCTACGACGACGCCGATCTGGTGCAGGGCTACCCGGCCTACATTCGCCTGTCCAAGACCTTCGACGCAGGCTCGGCGCTGCTGTTCGATGGTCTGGATCATCCTGAATACGTCATCCAGTTCGTGATCAAGCCCGAGCGCAAGGACGATCCACGCCTGGCCAAGTTCATCGACATCTACCAGCATTCGCCAGTGGTGCGCGCCTCGCTCGACAAGGTCAACGGCAAGCTCTACCAAGTCGGCTGGAAGGAGTGAACATGCCCACCACCAATGTGCAACGCAGGCTGGCTGCTACTGCCGGCCTTGCCCGGCCTCCTGCCGAGCCCCTGGAGCTGCACCCACAGCTGGCCAATGCGCTGGTGCGCTTCATCGGCGTCGGCAAGACCTACCAGGGCGCCCAGGGCCCCGTGCAGGCGCTGCAAGGCATCGACCTGAACATCGAGCGTGGCGAAGTGTTCGGCATCATCGGCCGCAGCGGCGCCGGCAAGTCGTCGCTGATCCGCACCATCAACCGGCTGGAACAGCCCAGCAGCGGGCGCGTGCTGGTCGATCAGGTGGACATCGGCGAGTTCGACGAGGACCGCCTGGTGGCCCTGCGACGGCGCATCGGCATGATCTTCCAGCACTTCAATCTGATGTCGGCAAAAACCGTGTGGCAGAACGTCGAATTGCCACTCAAGGTCGCCGGTGTGCCCCAGGCCGAGCGCTGGCGCAAGGTCGGTGAGCTGCTCGAACTGGTCGGTCTGCAAGGCAAGCGCGATGCCTATCCGGCGCAGTTGTCCGGCGGGCAGAAGCAGCGTGTCGGCATCGCCCGGGCGCTGGTGCACGACCCGCAGATTCTGCTCTGCGACGAAGCCACCTCGGCGCTGGACCCGGAAACCACCGAGTCGATCCTTGCCCTGCTGCGCGACATCAATCAGCGCCTGGGGCTGACGATCATCCTGATCACCCACGAAATGGCCGTGATCCGCGCCATCTGCGACCGCGTAGTGGTGCTCGAAGGCGGCCAGGTGGTGGAGCAGGGCCCGGTGTGGCAGGTGTTCGGCAACCCCCGGCATGAGGTCAGTCGGACCTTGCTGGCACCGCTGCAACACGGCCTGCCCGAAGAATTGCGCGCCCGTCTGCGCAGCACGCCTGCGACGCCTGGCGCAGCGCTGGTATTGCGACTGCGCGTGACCGGGGCACAGGCCGGCGAGGCGGATCTGTCGTCGCTGTTCAATCTGCTGGGAGGCCAGGTCAGCCTGTTGCAGGGCGGTATCGAACGGATTCAGGGCCGCGCGCTGGGCAGTCTGGTCGTGGCGGTGAGCAATTCGCCCCATGACCGCGAGCATCTGCTGCAACGCGCCGGGCAATGGGCACAACAGGTAGAGGAGCTGGGCTATGTGGTTTGATCGTCTGCTGCAGGGCGCCCTGGACACTTTGCTGATGGTGGGCGTTTCCTCGTTGATCGCGCTGCCGGTGGGTGTGGTGATGGCCGTGGTGCTGGTCACCAGCGACCGGGGCGGTATCTACCAGGCGCCGGCGCTGAACCGGGTGCTGGGCGCGTTCGTCAACCTGTTCCGTTCGGTGCCGTTTCTCATTCTGATGGTGGCGCTGATCCCGTTCACCCGGCTGATCGTCGGTACGACCTATGGCGTGTGGGCGGCCGTGGTGCCGTTGACCATCGCTGCGACGCCGTTCTTCGCGCGCATTGCCGAGGTCAGCCTGCGGGAGGTCGATCATGGCTTGGTCGAAGCCGCGCAGGCCATGGGCTGCCGACGCTGGCACATCGTCTGGCACGTACTGCTGCCTGAAGCGCGACCGGGCATCGTGGCCGGCTTCACCATCACCGTGGTGACCATGATCAATTCATCGGCCATGGCCGGCGCGATCGGTGCCGGCGGGCTGGGCGACATCGCCTACCGCTACGGCTACCAGCGTTTCGACAGCCAGATCATGCTCACGGTGATCGTGCTGCTGGTGGCCCTGGTGACCCTGATCCAGTTCGGCGGCGACCGGCTGGCGCGGGTGCTCAACAAGCGCTAGTCGTCAGACCGCAGCGCCCCTTCGCGGCCACTGACCGCTCCTACGGAGGATTCGTGGCGGAGTTTCGCGGCCGCTGACCGCTCCTACGGGGGATTCGTGGCGGGGTTTCGCGGCCAACGACCGCTCCTACGGGCGATAATGTCCTGCGTAGGAGCGGTCCGTGGCCGCGAAAGCCACGCTGCGGTATCTCAGGCGGAGCACCCTACCTTCTTTTGCCCAACCTGAATCAAGCCTGCTTACCCTCGCCCTCGTCTTCCTTGATCCGGTACCAGGCCACATACAGCGCCGGCAGGAACAACAGGGTCAGCAAGGTTGCCACCACGATCCCGCCGATCATCGCATAGGCCATCGGGCCCCAGAACACCTCGCGGGCAATCGGGATCATGCCCAGACTGGCGGCTGCCGCCGTGAGCAGGATCGGCCGGCGTCGATGCTCGGTTGCCTCCAGCACGGCATCCCACGGCTTGTAGCCATCGCGCTCGTAGGCGTCGATCTGGGTCACCAGAATTACCGAGTTGCGGATGATGATACCGATCAGCGCCAGTATCCCGAGAATCGCCACGAAACCCATGGGCGTCCCGGTCGGCACCAGCGCCAGCACCACACCGATGATGCCCAGCGGCGCAACACTGGCCACCAGGAACATCTTCTGCACACTGTGCAGCTGGATCATCAGGAAGGTCGCCATGAGGAACAGCATCAACGGCACCACCTTGGCAATCGGCCCCTGCGCCTTGCCGCTTTCCTCGACCGTACCACCGGTGGCTACCTTATAGCCCACCGGCAAGCCTTCGGCGAATTTCTCGATTTCGGGCTTGAGCTGGGCCACCAGATCGGTCGGCTGGATATCGTCGCTGACCGCCGCCTTCAAGGTGATGGTCGGCAAGCGATCACGCCGCCACACCAGCGGCTGCTCCAGCTCGTAGCGGACGGTGGCGAAGGCCAGCAGCGGAATCGACGTCCCGCTGGGCGTGACGATCTGCAGGTTCTGCAAGGTTTCCGGCGAACCCCGCTCGGCATCGTTGGCACGGCCGACCACGTTGACCAGATAGATATCGTCGTTGACCTGAGTCACCGCCGAGCCGCTGACGATGGTGTTCATCAGCTTCGCCACGTCTTCGGACGACAAGCCCAACTGCCGCGCCTTGTCCTGAGCGATGTCGATGCGCAGCACTTTGCCCGGCTCGTTCCAGTCGTAGATCATCTCGCCGATGTGCGCGTTGTGGTCCAGCAAGGTTGCCAACTCGATGGCGTGCTTGCGCACCTGGTCGATGTCCTTGCCGCTGACCCGGTACTGGATCGGCCGGCCCACCGGCGGCCCCATCTCCAACGCCTGAACATAGGTGCCGATGCCGACGAAGTCTTCGCGCAGGCGCTTCTTCAAGCGCTCGGTCAGCGCGCCACGCTGCTCCAGGCCTTTGCTGACGATCACCAACTGAGCGTAGTAAGGGTTCTCCAACTGCTGGTCCAGCGGCAGATAGAAACGGATCGCGCCCTGACCGATGTAAGTGCTCCAGCGCGCGATGTCCGGATCATCCTTGAGCGTGGCCTCGAGGCGGTCGACTGCCTTGCGCGTCTCGTTGATCGAAGCGTTCTGCGGCAGGTTCAGGTCCACCAGGATTTCCGGGCGGTCGGACGAGGGAAAGAACTGGTTCTGCACGAAACGCATGCAGAACAGCGCTGCGGCAAACAGCAGCAACGTGCCGATGATGGTCAGCCAACGGTGACGCATGCAGCCCAGCAGGCCACTGTGGAACCAGCGCGCGACACGCCCCGGCTGCTCCGGCTTGGGTTTGACGTTCTTGCTCAGGATATGCACGCCGATGACCGGTGCGAACAGCACCGCCACCACCCAGGACACCAGCATGGCCACCGCGATCACGGCAAACAGGGTAAAGGTGTACTCACCGGCCGAGCTGGCGTTCAAGCCGATCGGCACGAAACCGGCCACGGTGACCAAAGTGCCGGTGAGCATCGGGAATGCGGTAGAGGTGTAAGCGAAGGTAGCCGCCTCCTCCTTGCTGTCACCTGCTTCCAGGCGGGTGACCATCATTTCCACGGTGATCATTGCATCGTCCACCAGCAGGCCGAGGGCGATGATCAACGCTCCCAGGGAAATACGCTGCATGGTGATGCCGCTGTACTCCATGAACACGAAGACCATGGCCAGCACCAGCGGAATCGAGCAGGCCACCACCAGGCCAGCGCGCACGCCCAGGCTGATGAAGCTGACGATCAACACGATGACCACGGCCTCGAACAAAGCGCTGGTAAAACCGCCGACGGCCTTCTCGACCACCTCGGCCTGGTCCGAAACCTTGTGCACCCCCACGCCCACCGGCAACTGCGCGGTCAACGCGTTCATGCGCGCATGCAGCGCGGTGCCGAACTCCTGAATGTTGCCGCCGTCCTTCATGGCAATGGCCAGCCCGATGGCGGGCTGGCCGTTGTAGCGGAACATCGGCGCAGCCGGGTCTTTGTAGCCACGTTCGATGTCGGCAATGTCGGTCAGCCGATAGAAACGGTCGTTGAGCCTGAGGTTGATCGTTTCCAGGTCTTTCTCAGACTTGAACTGCCCCGAGGTTCGCACCGAAATGCGCTCGGGGCCCGCCTCGATCACACCGGCCGGCGTCACCGCGTTCTGCGCCTGCAACGCGCCGACCACCTGTTGTTGATCCAGGCCGAGCGCGGCGAGTTTGCGCGTGGAGAAGTTCAGGTAGATGACTTCGTCCTGCTGGCCCACCAGTTGGACCTTGCCCAGGTTGTCGACCTGACGGATCTCGGCACGCACCTGTTCCACATAGTCGCGCAGCTGCCGCATGCTCAGGCCGTCGGCGGTGAAAGCATAGATGGAGCCGAACACGTCGCCGAATTCGTCGTTGAACGACGGCCCCTGCAAGCCTTGGGGGAAGGTGCCGCGAATGTCGTCGACCTTCTTGCGCACCTGGTACCAGATCTGCGGAATCGCCTTGGCGCTGGTGGTGTCACGCAGATACACGAACACCGTGGACTCGCCGGGCCGCGTGTAGCTTTTCACGTAGTCCAGAGAGTCCAGCTCTTCGAGCTTCTTCTCGATGCGGTCAGTGACCTGCTTGAGCGTCTCCTCCTGAGTCGCCCCTGGCCACCGGCTCTGGATGACCATGGTCTTGATGGCGAACGCCGGGTCTTCTTCACGGCCCAGGTTGAAATAGGAAAACACGCCCATCAGCAGGCCGACGAACATCAGGTACCAGACGAAGGACTGGTGCTTGAGCGCCCAGTCGGACAGGTTGAAACTTCCCTTCATTGCCGGCTCGCCTCGTCCAGTTTGATTTTCTGCCCAGGTTTCAGGCTGTTGACGCCGGCGCTGACCACGCGCTCGCCTGCCTGCACACCGCTGCCGACCACCACGACGCCACGGTCGCGGCTGAGCACGGTGATCGGACGCGGGTTGACGGTCTTGTTCTGGACGTCCACCAGCCACACCTGGGTCTTGCCATCGACTTCCTGCACTGCGGTCTCGGGCAATTCCAGGCGCTGCGCGATGCTTGAACTCAAGGTCACGCTGATTGCAGTACCCAGGCGCAGGCCGGCAGGGCTCTCGCGCAGGGTCAGGCGTGCGCGACGGGTGCGCGTGGCACTGTCGGGCCGCGGCTCAAGCTCACGCAGGGTGCCGGTGGTAGCAACGCTTGGATCAAGTTGGGACTGCACACGAAACTCCACGCCCTCGGGCAGGGTTTCGGCAAGCCCGGCGGGCAGGTCGATGACCGCCTCCTTGACGTCGGGGCGGGCCAGGACCACCACCTCTTCACCAGCGCTGACCACTTGCCCGACTTCCACCTTCCATTGGTTGACCACGGCGGCGTGATCGGCGCGCAATTCGCTGTAGCCCAATTGGTCCTTGGCCTGGCTGACGGCGGCCTTGGCCTGATCGAGCGATGCCTGGGCGGTCTTCAGGTCGGTCTGGGCGATGTCCAACCCTGCCTGCGCACCCACGCCGCGGTCGAACAGCTCCTGCTGGCGCCGCGCGTTGGCCTGGGCATTGATGAACTGCGCCTGCACGCGGGCCAGATCACCCTGGTTCGAGCGCAACTGGTTCTGTTGGTCGGTCGGATCGAGGGTGGCCAGCAGCTGGTTTTTCTCCACCTGGCTGCCGACATCCACCGCACGCCGGGCAATGCGTCCCGACACCCGAAAACCCAGCGTGCTCTCGTAGCGCGCCTGGATATTGCCGGCAAAACGTCCCAGGCTCTGCTGATCCAGGCCCTTGACCTCGACCGACAGCACCGGACGAATCGGCTCGGGGGCTTGCTCTTCCTTCGAGCAGCCTGCCAGCGACAGCACGGCGGCGAACAACGCGATCACCGCTTTCATGGCTGACGCTCCTCGGCGATTTCCACCTGCATGTCCGGGTGCAGCAACTGCCCGCCGGCGACGACCACGCGGTCGCCATTGTTCAAGCCATTGGCGATCACCACCTTGCCGGTCAGGTAACGGCCGACGTCGACCTTGCGCAGATTGACCTTGTCACCTTCCCCCACCACCCACACGGCAGGCTCGGCAATGTCCTTGGTCAACGCCGACCAGGGCAGCTCGACGCTGGTCTTGCCCGGGCCGTTGAGCGATGCGTTGACCACCGAGCCCAGGTCCATGCCCTTGGGCAGGCCTTGCAGAGCGATCTTCACGCGTACTGTACCGGTCTGCGCGGACACCGCCGGGGTGACTTCGCGCACGGTACCGGTGGTCTTGATCGCCGGATCGTCGAGCAGGCTGACAGTAATCGGTTGCTGCCCGCCGGGTTGGGCAAACAGCGACTCGTACACGTCGAATACCGCATCGCGGTCGCCATCGCGGGCCAGACCGAAGATCGGCGCGGTGGCCTGTACCACCTGACCAACCTCGGCCTGGCGAGCGGTGATCACGCCTGGGGCGTCGGCCACCAGGTCGGTGTAGCTCAGTTGTTCACGGGCATTGGCCAACTGGGCGCTGGCCGCCGCCAACGAACTCTGCGCACCGCGCAGCGCCGCCTGGGCGGAGTCGTATTCACTCTGGCTGGTGTAGCCCTTGGGCAGCAGCTTCTGCTGGCGCACGAAGGCCGCCGATGTCTGCTTCACACGGGCCTGCTCGGCGGCCACCGCAGCCTTGGCCGAATCGACGTTGGTCTGCAGGTCCTTGGGATCCAGGCGCGCCAGCACTTGCCGCGCGCTGACATGATCGCCCACGTCAACCAAACGCTGGATGATCTTGCCACCGACGCGGAACGACAACTGGGTCTGGATGCGCGCCTGCACATCGCCGGTGAGATTGACCGCAGCGGCGAACTCGCCGCTCTGCACATTCTCTACGCGCACACGCGGATGCGTCGGCTCGATGGGCTTGTCTTCACCACATCCCGCCAGCGCAACCAACAAAAGGGAAACCCCTACAACCTTCCAACGAGGACCAGCCATGCAGGCTCCTTTGCGTGCGCTGTGATGCCAGGTGTGTATGCGACTGTGGCCGTGGTGCGAGGTTCATTTGCCGGGAATGGCCCTGCCCGGACAAAGCAAAACGCCGACACTGTACAAGCTGTCGGCGCTCAGGTGAACCGTTGTCACACTCGGGAATCAGAACGCCGGCAATACCGCGCCGCTGTACTTCTTCTCGATGAAGGCTTTGACTTCGGGGCTGGTCAGCGCCTTGGCCAGTTTCTGCATGGCCAGGCTGTCCTTGTTGTCGGGACGGGCCACCAGGAAATTCACGTAAGGCGAATCCGAGCCTTCGATAACCAAGGCATCCTTGGCCGGGTTCAGGCCGGCTTCAAGTGCGTAGTTGGTGTTGATCATGTCCAAGTCGACCTGATCCAGCACGCGCGGCAGCATGGCCGATTCCAGCTCCTTGAACTTGAGGTTCTTGGGGTTGCTGGCGATGTCCTTGGGGGTAGCCAGGGCGTTGCTCGGGTCCTTCAGGGTGATCAGGCCGGCTTTCTGCAGCAGGATCAACGCGCGGCCGCTGTTGCTGCCCTCGTTGGGGATGGCGACGGTCGCGCCGTCCTTGAGTTCGCTCAGCGACTTGATCTTCTTCGAGTAACCACCGAAGGGCTCGACGTGCACGCCGATCACGGTGACCAGGTTGGTGCCCTTGCCCTTGTTGAAGCTTTCCAGGTACGGCAGGGTCTGGAAGTAGTTGCCGTCCAGACGCTTTTCGCCTACTTGCACGTTGGGTTGCACGTAGTCGGTGAACACCTTGATGTCCAGCTCGACGCCTTCCTTGGCCAGGGTCGGCTTGATCAGCTCGAGGATCTCGGCGTGCGGAACCGGCGTGGCGGCGATCACGAGTTTATCTGCCGCGTTGGCCAGGCCGAAAGACAGGGAGGCCGCCAGGGCGGTGAACAGCAAAGCCTTTTTCATGCTAAGTCCTTGAAATTGGGTGGCGGCGGCAGCGATCGGCCAGCCTTGCGCGGACAATACCCGGAATTAATATTCCTACAAATACCTTTTAGTTTGCTGCTTATGCCTTTTTGCCCAGATATTCCAGGCTGCGGTTCAGCAGCGCGGCCAAGGCAGTCGGGTCGGCGTGCTCGGCGGCCTGCGTCAACAGCTGCTCGAGATGCACGAGCAAGTCCGTGTTCGCGGCCGCTGGCAGATTGAGATGCTCGGGCAGGATTTCGTCGCCGCGGCTGACCAACAAGGCAAAATGGATGACGTTTTCCAGCTCGCGGGTATTGCCGGGCCAATCGTGGCGTTCCAGCGCTCGCTGCGCATCGGCGCTGATCAGCGGCACCGTCAGGTTCAAACGATGGCTGTAGATGCCCAGGAAATACTCGGCCAGGGCGAGGATATCGCCGGTCCGCTCGCGCAAGGGCGGCAACGTCAGGCGGCCTTCGCCTAGATAGGCATGCAACCGTCCGTTGAATTTCCCCGCGGCCACGGCCTGGCCCAGATCGATGCTCGACGCCGCCACCAGGCGCACGTCCACCGGATTGGGCTGGGCCGCGCCGACGCGGGTCACTTCACGGGTTTCCAACGCCGCGAGCAGCTTGGTCTGAATGGCCAGCGGCAGGTCGGCGATCTCGTCCAGGTACAGCGTGCCGCCGTTGGCCGAGCCGAACCAGCCCGCCCGGCTGCTGGCCGTGCCGCTGTGGGCGCCAGCGCTGTAGCCGAACAGCTCGGCATCGGCGTAGGTCGGGCTGATCGCGCCGCAATTGACCGAGACAAAAAGGCCGCCACGATCACTGCCGCGATGAATGTGCCGGGCGAGCAGTTCCTTGCCGGTGCCGCTTTCACCCTGGATCAGCACGGGCAGTGCCTTGGGCGCCAGCCGTTCGAGCTCCTCGCGCAAACGCCGCGAGCGCGGATCGACGAACACCAGCGCCTTGGCGCGTATGCTCAGCGGGCTCTTGTCGGCGTCGGGAAAGGTCAGCAGCGGCTGGCCGAAGGTGTCGTTGTATGCGGTCATGGGCAAAGCTCCCACCGGCCTGGGTGCAGGCGGCGTACTCGGTTGTCGGGCATTCAGGCACGCAGCTGGATGTGCTGGTCCATGCGACTCTGCAGGCGATAGAGGTAGGCAAACCCCTGTTCCCAGCGTTGATGCCCGGACTTGACGTTGATATGCCCGGCACCGGCCAGAATGCCCGCTTCGGCGCCCCAGTCGCGGGCCAGTTGCAAGGCTCGCGGGGCGCTGGCCGCAGGGTCGTTGTCCGAGCCCACCACTTGGCTGGGGAATGGCAGCAGGTGTTTGGGGATGGGCGCGAAGTTGCGCAAGGCCGGCGAGCAGGCTGGTCGCTCTACATCTGCAGGCGCCACCAGCAGGGCTCCGCGAACCTTGCGCAACGACACCAGCGAGGCATGCGCCGACCAGTGGGCGACGGTCACGCATCCCAGGCTGTGAGCAATGAGAATCACCGGATCGGCGCTGGCATTCACCGCGCGGTCCAGCGCCGCGACCCAGTCTTCACGCCGTGGCGTGAGCCAGTCATCCTGCTCGACCCGCGCGCTGTTGGGCAGGGTTCGTTGCCAATGGCTTTGCCAATGATCATCGGACGAGCCCTGCCAGCCTGGCACGATCAGATAGCGGATCGACTCATTGCGCATGGGATGCGCCTCCTGCAAACGTTGCGTTGGAGGCCAGTATAGGGAAAGGATTTATATCCGTTAAGGAATAAGAAGCTATTTATTAATAACCAAAAATCCGAATTATCGGGTCACCCGGCATGCCTCTTTTACCGCATCGACCCGGACGCGGCTTGCGCCGCTGCTACAAGGTACGGGTGATTTTCTGTAGCAGCGGCGCGAGCCGCGTCGGCGGTGCACGCGGTGTCTATGAATGAANACAACGTCTCACCCCGTGCCAGGCCACTGAGGCTGTCATGATCCTTGACCACCTCGGCCTCGATCAGCTCGCTCTGCCCCTCGACCTTCAGCGTCACCCGCGTGGTTGCGCCCAACGGACGAATGTCACGCACCTCGGCGGCATGATGGTCGTCCAGCTCGTGGCGCGACAGCGACACTTCGTGCGGACGAAACAGCACATGCTCCTCGCCACCCAACTGCAAGCGGTTGGAGTCGCCCAGAAAGTGATAGACGAAGTCGCTGGCCGGGTTCTCGTACACCTCGCCTGGCGAACCGATCTGCTCGATGACACCCTTGTTCATGACCACGATGCGATCCGCTACTTCCATCGCTTCTTCCTGGTCGTGGGTCACGAAGACCGACGTCAGGTTGATGTCCTCGTGCAAGCGCGCCAGCCAGCGACGCAGCTCCTTGCGCACCTTGGCGTCGAGGGCGCCGAAGGGTTCGTCGAGCAGCAACACCTTGGGCTCCACCGCCAGGGCACGGGCCAGCGCAATACGCTGGCGCTGGCCACCGGACAACTGCTCGGGGTAGCGATCGTGCAACCAGTCCAACTGCACCATGTTCAACAGCTCATGCACTTTCTGCGCAATCACCGTTTCGGTGGGCCGTTCGCGCTTGGGTTTCATGCGCAAGCCGAAGGCAACGTTGTCGAACACCGTCATGTGTCGAAACAGCGCGTAGTGCTGGAACACGAAACCGACGTTACGATCCCGCACATCGTGGCCGGAAACGTCCTCGCCGTGGAACACGATGCTGCCCTGGTCGGGCGTTTCCAGGCCGGCAATGATGCGCAGCAAAGTGGTCTTGCCGCAGCCGGAAGGGCCCAGCAGAGCCACCAGCTCGCCACTCTGGATGTCCAGATTGATGGAGTCCAGGGCCTGGAAGGCATTGAAGCGCTTGCTGACGTTACGAACTTCGATAGACATTAATCATTCCTCCGCGGCGCTGTTGCGCAGGCGGTCAATACGGGACTCGCTCCACTGCTTGAGCAGCAGGATGAAGAGCGCCAGGATCAGCAACAGGCTCGCAACGGCAAAGGCAGCGACATGGTTGTATTCGTTGTAGAGAATTTCCACGTGCAGCGGCAGGGTATTGGTCACGCCGCGAATGTGCCCGGACACCACCGACACGGCACCGAACTCGCCCATGGCCCGCGCGGTACACAGCACCACGCCGTAGATCAGCCCCCACTTGATGTTCGGCACGGTGACGTACCAGAACATCTGCCAGCCATTCGCGCCCAGCAGGCGCGCCGCTTCCTCTTCCTGCGTGCCCTGCTCCTGCATCAGCGGGATCAGCTCGCGAGCCACGAACGGCACGGTCACGAAGATGGTGGCCAGCACGATACCCGGCAAGGCGAACACGATCTGGATGTCGTGGTCCTGCAGCCACGGCCCGAACAGGCCCTGGGCGCCGAACATCAGCACATAGACCAGGCCGGCAATGACCGGCGACACCGAAAACGGCAGGTCGATCAGGGTGACCAGAATGCTCTTGCCGCGAAACGAATACTTGCTCACGCACCAGGCGGCGCTGACGCCGAACACCAGGTTCAGCGGCACCGAAATGAGCACGGCGAACACCGTCAGTTTGAGCGCCGACAGCGCATCGGGCTCGAAGATCGCCGCGAAAAAGGTCCCCAGGCCCTGCTTCAAGCCTTGGGACACGACGATCAGCAACGGCAGCAACAGAAACACGGCGAAGACCAGCCAGCCCAGGGCGATCAGCACCCGCCGCGAGGTCGCGCTGCCACGTCGGGCCGCATTGGTGGAGGCAGCAATGGAAGATGCAGACATGTGCGGAGCCTCCTTCAAGGGGTTTCGATGCGCCGCTGCAACAGATTGATCAGCAGCAGCAGAATGAAGGAAACCACCAGCATCATCACGCCGATGGCCGTGGCGCCGGTGTAGTCGTATTGGTCCAGCTTGACCATGATCAGCAGCGGCAGGATTTCGGTCTTCATCGGCATGTTGCCGGCAATGAAAATCACCGATCCGTACTCACCCACGCCGCGGGCGAACGCCAAGGCGAAACCGGTCAGCCAGGCAGGCAACAGCGCCGGCGCCAGGATGAAGCGGAACACCTGCAGCGGCCTGGCGCCCAGGCAGGCCGCGGCTTCCTCGACTTCGCGCGGAATGTCGGCGAGCACCGGCTGCACCGTGCGCACCACGAACGGCAGGGTGACAAAGGTCAGGGCTAGGGTGATGCCCAACGGGGTGTAGGCGATCTTGAAACCCAGGTCAGCGGCGAACTGCCCAACCAGGCCGTTGGGTGCATACAGCGCCGTCAGGGCAATGCCTGCCACGGCGGTGGGCAGGGCGAACGGCAGGTCGATCATCGCATCGATGATCTTGCGTCCGGGAAAGGTATAGCGCACCAGCACCCAGGCCAGCAGGGTGCCGATCACGCCGTTGATGATCGCCGCACACAACGCCGTGCCGAAACTGAGTTTCAGCGCGGCGAGTACGCGTGGAGCGGTGACGATGGTCCAGAACTGTTCCCAGGTCAGCTGCGCGGCATGCACGAACATGGCGGCCAGTGGGATCAGCACGATCAGGCTGAGGTACACGACGGTGTAGCCCAGCGTCAGCCCGAAGCCGGGTATGACGGGGGAGATACGACGCGACATAGAGGTCCTTGATGAATACGGTTTACACAATCGGGCCTCTTCGCGGGCAGAGCCCCGCTCCCACAGGCTTTACGGTGACCTGTGGGAGCGGGGCTCTGCCCGCGAAGAGGCCAGTCGCCTCAACGAATCTTATTGAGCCTGATAAATCTGGTCGAACACCCCACCATCATTGAAGAATTTAGGCTGTGCGGTTTTCCACCCGCCGAAATCCTTGTCGATAGTAACCAGATTCAGCGCTGGAAATTGCTTCGCATACTTGGCTGCCACATCCTTGTCGCGCGGACGATAGAAGTTCTTCGCAGCGATTTCCTGGCCAGCCGGGCTGTACAGGTGCTTGAGGTAGGCTTCGGCGATTTCCTCGTTGCCCTTCTTCTTCACGTTCTTGTCGACCACGGCCACTGGCGGCTCAGCCAAAATCGACAGCGAAGGCACGACGATATCGAACTTGTCCTCGCCACCGTCTTCCTTCAGCGCCAGGAACGCTTCGTTTTCCCAGGCCAGCAACACATCGCCCTGCCCGTTGTTGACGAAGGTAATGGTCGAGCCACGGGCACCGGTGTCCAGAATCGGCACGTGCTTGAACAGCGTCTGTACGTACTCTTTGGCCTTGCCTTCGTCGCCCCCGCCGGCTTTCAGGCCGTAGGCCCAGGCTGCCAGGAAATTCCAGCGGGCGCCGCCGGACGTCTTCGGATTCGGCGTGATCACCGAGACATCATTCTTGATCAGGTCGCCCCAGTCCTTGATGCCCTTGGGGTTGCCCTTGCGCACCAGAAACACGATGGTCGAGGTGTAGGGCGTGCTGGCGTCCGGCAGACGGGTCTGCCAGTTTGCCGGGATGGACTTGCCCAAGCGGCTGATCTCGTCGATGTCACCGGCCAGCGCCAGGGTCACCACATCGGCGGGCAGGCCGTCGATCACCGCCCGGCCCTGCTTGCCCGAGCCACCGTGGGATTGCTTGATCGACACGGTGTCGCCAGCGTGTTCCTTTTTCCAGAAGTTGACGAACTCGGCGTTGTATTCCTGATACAGCTCACGGGTCGGATCGTAGGACACGTTGAGCAGCTCGTAGTCCTTGGCGACGGCGGAGCCGGCAAATACGGCACTGGCGAGGGCTGCCAAGGCATAACGGCGGATAGACATGGACGAAGCTCCTGGAATGGCGGGTATTTTTCTTATGGCTGCTACGCAGGACGCGTACTCAGCTGGGCTTGTTGCCCGGGTTCTGCAAACGGAATTTTTCCTTGCGTTCGATCTGCACGACTTGAGCGTTGTGTACGGTGATCTCCACCGCACCGAAACGCAGGTCGCGCAGCGCACTCTGAATTTCCCGCAGAATGGTGGCTTCGTCCTGTCCTTCGACGCTGCGTAGCGATGCGCTCATGATCATGCTCCTGAGTAAGGGGTGCCAAGGTGGCGTGAGCGCGATAGTAGAGGGGTCTTATTATTCTTAAAAATACTGTTTAAGAATTTTCATATAACCAGAAGTCTTTATCTGCTCTTATTGGACCGGCCATTGCAGCGAGCTGGCTTGCACCGGACGGCCGAACCAATAGCCCTGACCCAGTCCGCAACCGTGCTCCAGCAGGAACTGCGCCTGATTCGCCTGTTCGATGCCCTCGGCATGCACCTGCATGCCCATGCTATGCGCCAGCGCGATGATCGCCGTGGTGATCGCCACATCGTCCTCGTCGGCAGGCAGGCCGGCGACGAAACCCTGGTCGATCTTGAGTTTGTGGACCGGCAGGCGCTTGAGCCTGAGCAGGGATGAATAACCGGTACCGAAATCGTCGATCGCCAGTCGCAAACCCAGATCGCGCAGGTGATGCAATTGCTCCAGTGCGCGGTCCGGATCATCCATCACCGCACTCTCGGTCACCTCCAGTTCCAGATGCGCAGGTGCCAGTTCCGTCTCGGCCAGAACCCTCTCGACCTGCCGGTAGAGATCATGGTGGCTGAACAGACGGCTGGAGATGTTCACCGCGACGAAATCCAGTGCCTTGCCCTCGACCTGCCACTGACGCATCTGTCGGCACGCGGTGGCCAGCACCCAGGTGTCGATCTCGGCGATCAAGCCACTGCGCTCGGCGATCGGTATGAACTGCCCCGGCGGTACCAGGCCGCGCTCCGGGTGTTGCCAGCGCACCAGCGCCTCCACCCCGACCAGGGCCTTGTCGCGCAGCGCATGCACCGGTTGGTAGTGCACGCGCAGCTGGCCGTCGGCCAGGGCCTGGCGCAGTTCTGCGGTCACTTCGATCTGCTGCTGGGCGCGGGCGGTCAACTCTTCGGTATACAGGGCATAGCTCGAACGGCCCCGTGCCTTGGCCTGAAACAGCGCCGAGTCGGCGTTGCGCAACAGCTGCTCGGCACCCTGCGCGTCGTCGGGAAACAGACTGATGCCCATGCTGGCGCTGATGAACAAGGTGTGCCCGTCGATGGCGAAGGGCGCACGCAGGCCTTCGAGCAACACCTGCCCCAGCGCCGTCGCTTGCCCGGTGCGCAACTCGCCTTCCATCAATACGGCGAACTCGTCGCCCCCCAGCCGCGCCAGGGTCACTTCCTCGCCCAATCCGCACTGCAGACGCTCGACCACGGCCATCAGCAACCGATCACCCACGCCATGCCCGAAGCTGTCGTTGACGTTCTGAAAGTGGTCGAGGTCGATCAGCAACAACGCGCAGCAGCGTTGCGCAAGCCGGGCCGTACTCAGGGCGTGTTCGGTACGGTGGCTGAACAGCAGGCGATTGGGCAGCCCGGTCAGCGGATCATGGTGTGCCAGATGGGCCAGCTCGCGCTGCGAATGCCTGATCGCGCTGATGTCGGAGAACACCGCCACATAGTGGCTCAGCTGGCCCCGATCATCGCGGATGGCGCGAATGGTCTGCCACTGCGGGTAGCTGTCGCCGCCCTTGCGCCGGTTCCAGATCTCGCCGCTCCACTGGTCGTGCTCGGCCAATGTGCGAAACATCTCTTGATAGAAAATCGGCGGATGCTGACCGGATTTAAAGGTATTCGGGTTCTGCCCGAGCACTTCGTCCTCTGCGTACCCGGTGATCGCCATGAAGGCCCGGTTGACCTGCAGGATGCGCCCTGCAGTGTCGGTCACCAGCACGCCGTCAGCGGTGCAGTCGAAAACCGCTGCCGACAAGCGCCGGCTTTCGCGGTTGGCCTGCCGCGCGCGCAGCCAGGCAAAAGCGAACGCACTGCCCAGCAGCCACACACCGCAACCGGCCAGGTGGAACCCCCATCCGGCCGGCGAGGCACCGAAAAGGCCATTTGCCACACGACCGCACAACAGAAACCACACAACGCAGACAATCAGGTAAATCACAACGCCGCGCGCTGTAACCCGAGATAAAACAGACATAGGGTCAATCGGCCACACAAAATGTGTACCAATTATAGAATAGAAACATTCAGCGACTCTTATCTAAAAGAGCGACTGGCTTTATCTGATAGCTAGTCGATAATGCGCTGCACGCATTACCCACCCAACCGAGGGCCTTCCCGCCTATGTGGTACAACGGTTTTCTCGATCTGTCCGCCTGGCAAGTGGTGGCAGTCACGTTGTTGCTGACCCATGTGACCATCATCAGCGTCACTGTCTATCTGCACCGCTATTCCGCCCACCGCTCGCTGGAACTCAACGCCGGGCTCAAGCATTTCTTCCGTTTCTGGCTCTGGCTCACCACTGCCCAGAACACCCGCGAGTGGACCGCCATCCACCGCAAGCACCACGCCAAATGCGAAACCGTCGACGATCCGCACAGCCCGGTGATCAAGGGCCTGGGCACCGTGATGCGTACCGGCGCCGAGCTCTATCGCAAAGAGGCGGAAAACCCCGACACCTTGCGCATCTATGGCAAGAACTGCCCCGAAGACTGGATCGAGCGCAACCTGTACTCGCGCTTCCGCCATACAGGCGTGGTCCTGATGCTGGTCATCGACCTGCTGTTGTTCGGCGCCTTGGGCCTGACCGTGTGGGCCGTGCAGATGATGTGGATTCCCTTCTGGGCCGCCGGCGTCATCAACGGCCTCGGCCATGCCGTGGGCTACCGCAACTTCGAATGCCGCGACGCGGCCACCAACCTGGTGCCCTGGGGCATCATCGTCGGCGGCGAAGAACTGCACAACAACCATCACACCTACCCCAATTCAGCCAAGCTGTCGGTCAAGAAATGGGAGTTCGACATGGGTTGGGCCTGGATCAAGCTGTTCACCTGGCTGCGCCTGGCCAAGGTCCAGCGCGTGGCACCGATTGCCCACCGCGTGGAAGGCAAAGGCCAGCTCGACATGGACACCGCCATGGCGATCCTCAACAACCGCTTCCAGATCATGGCGCAGTACCGCAAGCTGGTGATCGCACCGCTGGTGCAGCAGGAGCTGAGCAGGGTCGACGAGTCGGTGCGTCAAAAATTCCGTCGGGCCAAACGCCTGCTGTCGCGGGAAACCAGCCTGCTGGACGAAGGTCACCACCTGCATATCCAGACGATGCTGGAACACAGCCACGCGTTGCGCGTCATCTACGAAAAACGTCTGGCACTGCAACAGATCTGGGCGCGCACCAGCTCCAACGGTCATGATATGCTCGCCGCCATCAAGGATTGGATCCAAGAGGCCGAAGCCAGTGGCATTCACTCGCTGCGCGACTTCGCGACCCAGCTCAAGACGTACTCGCTGAGGCCTGCTGCAGCCTGAGCCGTTTATCGGTGCGCCTTGGCCCCAAGGCGCGCCGTTCGGAACTTCGTTACAATTTTCCGCTCTCAGACTCATAGCGCTACCGCCTGGGATCATGCCTTGGCCGCGCCTTTTCGCGCATCCGTTCGCAGTAATCCCAACGCCTCTGAGATGCCGTGATGATGGTCAATAAAAAATTACCTTCTACACCCGTCAAACCTCTACCCGAAGCCGCTGAAACCCTATTGGCCTTGATGCATGCCCAGGGTGAGGTCGCGCGGCTCAAGGAGCGCGAGCAGCTGTTCAGCTCGCTGTTGGTCAGCGTCAACGCGGTACTCTGGGCGTTCGATTGGGAAACCCAGCAGATGATCTACGTCAGCCCCGCCTACGAACGGATTTTTGGCCGCTCGGTGGGTTTGCTGCTGGCCGACTACAACGAATGGCGTGACAGCATCTATCCAGATGACCTGGACTACGCCGATCGCAGCCTGGCCGAAGTGCTCGACAAAGGCGCCGTCGAAGACCGCGAATACCGCATCATCAGCGCCGACGGCCAAATCCGCTGGCTCAGCGACAAGTGCTTCGTCAGCCATCAGGTGGATGCAGGGCAGCGCGTGATCGTGGTGGGTATCGCCGAGGACATTACCGAAAAGAAGCACCTTGAAGGCGAGCTCCAACGCCTCGCCACCACCGACGTCCTGACCCAGAGCAGCAACCGTCGACACTTCTTCGAATGCGCCCACCGCGAGTTCGAACAGTCCCGCCTCAACGACACGCCCATGGCCTTCCTGCTGCTGGACATCGACGACTTCAAGATGATCAACGATACCTATGGCCACCAGGAAGGTGACCATGTGCTGCAACGCATCGCCGAAACCGGCCGCGCGGTCCTGCGCCGCGGCGACTTGTTCGGGCGCATCGGTGGTGAAGAATTCGCCGCCGTGTTTCCGGGCTGCGCGCCCGACATGGCCATGCAGATCGCCGAGCGCCTGCAGCGCGAGATCCAGCGCCTGAGCTTCCACCACAACGGCAAGAACTACGGCGTGACGGTAAGCCAGGGCCTGACCAGTATTCAGCCGCAAGACGAAATGCTCGACTCCCTTTTCTCGCGTTCCGACGCCGCCATGTACCAGGCCAAGCGCCAGGGCAAGAACCAGATCGTGCCGGCCTAATCAGCGAACCATTGGTGTCCTCCGCCACCCGTTCAATTGCGACACGCCTATTTTATGCAACCGTGCTGGATTGATCGCGTCTGGCCCCTTAGGGAATTCAACCATGTTGTATCGATTTGCAGAATTATCTACCTAGATCAAAGCCCATTGGGTTGAGGGTATGCTAGCCAACTTCATCATTCTCTATTAGAAAGACATATTCGTTTCCTTGAGCCATACGTTAGGTCATGGTTTACTTTTCCATGGAGCTACGGAGAATTACCACTCAAGGAGTTGCACATGAAACAATTAATTATAATTGTCACGCTTGTCACGCTTGTCCCGCTATCGGCTGCTGCTAATTATGACAGCGAAGTTCGCTTAAGCTTTCCGCCTGC
Source organism: Pseudomonas sp. CFBP 13719 (assembly GCF_014842095.1). Lineage (NCBI taxonomy): Bacteria > Pseudomonadati > Pseudomonadota > Gammaproteobacteria > Pseudomonadales > Pseudomonadaceae > Pseudomonas > Pseudomonas sp. CFBP 13719. The sequence continues at coordinate 74,263 of NZ_JACYVB010000014.1, forward strand.
TTATTCCACGTTAACTAAAGTTGATTTGGAGGACTGGAAGTCTGTCACAAAAGAATTCAGAGACAACGCCCTCTGGAATCAAGACACCACTGAAATTCAGTCATGCGAAAGCCTCTATACCTTGCCGGTTACCACATCGCGCGAAGGTAATGTCAGCTTTGGCGGTATCTGCACCATCGCAGGCTCTGGCCAAAAGGTATTCATCTGCACCGACCGCATGCTCGGCCGCTTCGAGGTATTTCCAGAATATCAGCGCGACCTGCCCTGGATCGCCCAGACAATATTCGACCATTGCTGGGGTGGTTGATCCCGACCTCTCTCGATCACCGCTGAGGCCAGTGATCAGATAGAGGCCTTTATTCATGTCCCGGCGTAGTCCAGCGCGTCAGCGAATCATTGGCGCGCCCCGCCACCAGTTCAGCTGCGACACGCCTATCTT
>NZ_JACYVB010000015.1:0-53071 GCF_014842095.1 Pseudomonas sp. CFBP 13719
ATTACGTCTAAGGTGGGCGTCGCGTTTTGCCTCCTCTCTCAGCTAAGGATAAGCCTATGTTCGCGGCGGCCAATATTGCACACTTCACGTTACTGATCCCCTCTGTTCGCAACGATTTCAAAGTGCTGGCCTTCAAGGGCACCGAATCCATCAGCAGTTTGTATGCGATTCAGGTTGAACTCGTCAGTGAATCCCCAGATTTCGATCTGGAGAGCGTGCTCAGTCAGCCAGCGTTTCTCCAGTTCGGCCTGAACGGTGAAGGTATTCATGGCCGTATCGAAGATGTTTTTGTGGGGGAAGCCGGTAAACGCCTGACACGTTATCACCTGACCTTGGTGCCGGCGCTGCACTATTTGCAGTTCAACCATAACCAGCGGATCTTCCAGCACCTGACAGTGCCGCAAATCATCGCCCAGGTACTCAACGGACATGGCATCCAGGCCGATGCGTTTACCTTTAATGTCAGCACCAGCCCTGAGCGCGAATACTGCACTCAATATGGGGAAAACGACTTCGAGTTCCTGCAGAGGTTGTGCAGTGAAGATGGGATCTCGTGGCACCACCAACACAGCCAGGATGGCCACCAGCTCGTATTCACCGACGATCAGACCTATTTCCCCAAGCTGGGGGAAACACCGTATCAGCAAGGCTCCGGCCTGGCGGCGGATCACCCGGTCGTCAGCCAATTCTCCATGCGTTTCAACACCCGAACCAGCACGAGCACGCGCCGAGGCTATGATTTAAAACGCCCAAGCTTGTTGCTGGAAAGCCAATTTACCGCCGAGTTCAGTCCTGCGCTTGAAGACTACCGCTACCCGGTGCTGATCGAAAATGAAAAGCTCGGCAAACAGCTTGCCCGGCAGGCCCTGGAGCGGCACCGTAGCGACTACCAGTTGGCCGAGGGTAAGAGCGATCAACCGGTCCTACGCAGCGGCCACTTTTTCGATCTGACGGAACATCCGCGTCAGCAGTGCAACGATTTGTGGTTGTTGCTCAGTGTGACGCATTCAGGCAAGCAGCCCCAGGCACTTGAGGAGGCGATCACCAGCGATGTGAATCCAGAAGACGGTTTCACTCAAGGTTACTGCAACAGGTTCAGTGCGATTCCCTGGGATGTGTTCTACCGTCCGCCGCGTGTCACGCGTAAGACAGTGTTGGTCAGCCAGACTGCCCGCGTCACCGGCCCAGCGGGGGAAGAGATCTTTTGCGATGAGTACGGGCGGGTTAAGGTCGAGTTTCATTGGGATCGAGCCGAACTGGGCACCGACAAAAGCAGTTGCTGGTTACGAGTTTCATCTAGCTGGGCGGGGGACAGTTTCGGTGCGGTGACCGTCCCGCGTATCGGCATGGAAGTAGTGGTGACCTACCTGGAAGGTAATCCCGACAATCCGTTAATTACGGGCTGCGTGCCTAACAAGGTCACCTCTGTTCCATACCCCTTACCCGCGAATAAAACCAAAACTGTCCTGCGCAGCCACAGCTCGCCCGCCAGTGGCGGCTACAACGAGCTGTCGATTGAAGACCGCAGCGGCCAAGAGCTGATCTACCTGCGTGCTCAGCGTGACATGGAGCAGAAGGTCGAAAATGACAGCCGACTGGAAGTGGGTAATGAGCGCCGGGAAACCATCAAGGGCAATAGCATTGCGGTGCTGGAAGCTGAAGAGCAGCGCACCGTCACCGCTGACCGCAAAGTCCAGCTCAACGCCAATGACTACTTGCAGGTCGCTAGCAGCAGCCACACTCGTGTAGGGCAAACGGTGGTGATTGAGGCGGGTCAACAAGTCCACCTCAAGGCCGGTGCCCATCTGATCCTGGACGCTGGAGCCAGCATCACCTTAAAAGGCGGTGGTCAGCATATCGTGATTGGCCCTGGCGGTATTTTCAGCAGTACCGAGATTCAAATCGGCGGTGCGCCTGCTGCAGGAACGGCTGCCAATCCGTTGTTGCCGGGTGTACTAGCGCCCCTGGCGACCCCGCCCGCACTGCCTATCATGGCCCCGACACAAAACGCGCTGATGGCGGCCAGTAAAGTTAAAGGCGCTGACTTCTGCCCGCTTTGTGAGGCTTGTAAAAACGGTCTTTGCCTGCCCAAAGGAATGAAATCATGACGGCTGCCTGTCCTCGGCAATGGATGCTCGATCAGCTAAAACTCGACCATACTCTGTGCCTGATTCTAGACTCAGAAGGCGAAGTCGACGTCCGCCAAGCCTTGTTGAACACTAGCGAACCAGATCAGCATCGCAGTGTGTACAGCGAGACTCAGGTATCCGCTTTAGCTGATGCGGGGCCTTTCATATTCCTCATCGACAATCCTGACAATGAACGCATCAGAGACCTACTCAAGGCGCCTGAGCGCAATTGGGGCTGGCTTGCGAGTATTCGCAAAGATGACCTGTCTGCGCTGACCCAGCACTGGCGTGAACGCCTGATTATCGGCACACGGCCCAATCAGGCGCTGTATCGTTTTCACGATAATCAGGTCCTCACCCGTGCCTTGGGGCATATCCCTGAAGAGGCCCGCCCTGAGTACCTGGGGCCCGTGATCAGTGTGTGTTATTGGCAGGGCGCAGACTGGGAAGTCACCCACAATCCAGTTCCCGGCGAACACCCGCGTCCTGCTGATCCGTTGTGGCTGAACGTCCCAGCACCGACTAGTCAGTCGATGGAGATGCTTCAGTCCAATATCTACCGGTATCTGTGGGCAGAACACAGTGACGATCTGATGCGACTCAGCCAGCGCCAAGACCCAAGCACTTGGCTCGCAAAACAACTCTCGCAGGCTCAGCAATGGGGATGGTCTGCCCCTGAGCAAGTACATTTTTTGATCATCAACAAACTCAATGAAACTGAGCTGCCCATCATAAAAAATTGTTTGCCTCATGCCGGCGAAGCGCCGCAGGTGCACTTCGAGCGACTTTTTGATGAAGCGAAATTCTGGTCAAGAGAACACTCCGAATGATGCATGTACGACGCTTTACTCCCCAACTCCTGCAGGTCTTATTTGTGAGCGCAATGGCCTTGGTCGCTTCGGGTTGCTCAATCGCGCAAACAGAAAGCTTTACCTTCCAAGCCGACATGCCGGAAAACTTTACCATTAGTCCGATGGCGTATTACGCGTCGGCCTCCGGCGAGTCGTGTTCCGGGCATAACCTTATCCAAAGCGAGCAGCCCAAAGGAGTGCGTCCGGTTGAGTTCAAGCTGCCACTGACGGACACAGCGAAGGGTTGTTCAATGGTTTTGACAAAGGTGGTGCTGCATATCGAAGGACAGTGGGGCAAGCGTGACTTGGACATGAGTCTGCAGACTGCAGGTTTATCAATCCGTGATGAACCATCAGAAAAGGTTCGCCCTTTCCCCACGTCGGGACCTCTGGTCTTTCAGGGCCAGTGTCAGTGGTTGTTTCGCACGATGGGATCGAAACGATTTATCAGGAAAATCCTACAGTGCCGGGGACTCGACGCGAATGGCGTCGTGCAGAAAAGCCTGGCGGGCGCAGCGTTGCAGCGCGATCAGTTAGCGGGCAAGACCGTGAAATTGGTACTGACGGAGGCGAAAGAGGAACTGCCTTACTTTGATCGCTATTGGATTAAAACAACTAGTGGATGGAAACCGTGCAAGGGGAACTGGGGGCGCGACATCGAGGAGCTGTGTGTAACCCCCCCTCAATTCAAACCCTTCAAAATGCCTGATGGACGTGACTGCACCGTCTACCCCAACTGCACCGAATAAGGACATCCAAAAATGAGTTCCTATAAACCCATGGAAGATGGTGATAAGCCGGCATTCAGCGGCAAGATGTTTGCCTGCCCATTAAAAGTTCACTGGATCAGTTTTCAGTTGGTAGACGAGTTCGGTGAAGGCAAACCGTATGCTGGTCTTGCCTATACCCTTCAGGACAGCGCAGAGCAACAGTACACGGGAGTGTTGGACGCCGAAGGGTTTGCCAAGATTGAAGACTGCTATCGTGGGCCTGTCGTATTAACGGTCGATAGTGAGTATCAAGGAGGCGTTGATATTTGGTATGAAAAGATCGTGGATAGAAAATCTTATCCACTTCCGATTACCGAGCTCCAAGTCCGCGCCGAACAAACCCGTTTCTTTCACAAGGACGGCTTTCCTGTCGACCACAACCCCGCGCAAAAAGCGGGAGATAAATTCATCCAGGTAGAGGTGCGGGACTTGGTCAAGCACCGCGCGCATTTACCTCCGCCCGTTGACCGTAAATACCCGCCGGGTGACGATCTGATGCGACTCAGCCAGCGCCAAGAACCAAGCACTTGGCTCGCAGAACAACTGTCGCAGGCTCAGCAATGGGGATGGTCTGCCCCTGAGCAAGTGCATTTTTTGATCGTCAACAAACTCAATGAAACTGAGCTGCCCATCATAAAAAATTGGTTGCCTCTAGCCGGCGTTGCGCCGCAGGTGCACTTCGAGCGACTTTTTGATGAAGCGAAATTCTGGTCAGGAGAACACTCTGCATGATGCATGTACGACGCTTTACTCCCCAACTCCTGCGGGTCTTATTTGTGAGCGCAATGGCCTTGGTCGCTTCGGGCTGCTCTATGGCGCAGACAGAGACTTTTACCTTCCAGGCCGACATGCCGGAAAACTTCACCATTAGTCCGATGGCGTATTACGCGTCGGCCTCCGGCGAGTCGTGTTCCGGGCATAACCTTATCCAAAGCGAGCAGCCCAAAGGAGTGCGTCCGGTTGAGTTCAAGCTGCCACTGACGGACACAGCGAAGGGTTGTTCAATGGTTTTGACAAAGGTGGTGCTGCATATCGAAGGACAGTGGGGCAAGCGTGACTTGGACATGAGTCTGCAGACTGCAGGTTTATCAATCCGTGATGAACCATCAGAAAAGGTTCGCCCTTTCCCCACGTCGGGACCTCTGGTCTTTCAGGGCCAGTGTCAGTGGTTGTTTCGCACGATGGGATCGAAACGATTTATCAGGAAAATCCTACAGTGCCGGGGACTCGACGCGAATGGCGTCGTGCAGAAAAGCCTGGCGGGCGCAGCGTTGCAGCGCGATCAATTAGCGGGCAAAACCGTGAAGTTGGTACTGATGGAGGCGAAAGAGGAGCTGCCGTATTTTGGGCGCTCATGGCTAGAAACACCTAGGGGCTGGAAGCCCTGTATCGAAACGAAGGAAACGTTCCGCTGCCAAACTCCGCCGACTTTCACCGATTTCAAAATGCCTGATGGACGTGACTGCACCGTCTACCCCAACTGCACCGAATAAGGACATCCAAAAATGAGTTCCTATAAACCCATGGAAGATGGGGATAAGCCGGCATTCAGCGGCAAGATGTTTGCCTGCCCAAACAAAGGGCACTGGATCAGTTTTCAGTTGGTAGACGAGTTCGGTGAAGGCAAACCGTATGCCGGTCTTGCCTATACCCTTCAGGACAGTGCAGAACAGCAGTATACCGGGGTATTAGACGCCGAAGGGTTTGCCAAGATTGAAGACTGCTATCGTGGGCCTGTCGTATTAACAGTCGATAGTGAGTATCAAGGAGGCGTTGATGTTTGGTATGAAAAGATCGTGGATAGAAAACCTTATCCACTTCCGATTACCGAGCTCCAAGTTCGTGCCGAACAAACCCGCTTCTTTCACAAGGACGGCTTTCCTGTCGACCACAACCCCGCGCAAAAAGCGGGAGATAAATTCATCCAGGTAGAGGTGCGGGACTTGGTCAAGCACCGCGCGCATTTACCTCCGCCCGTTGACCGTAAATACCCGCCGGGTGACGATCTGATGCGACTCAGCCAGCGCCAAGAACCAAGCACTTGGCTCGCAGAACAACTGTCGCAGGCTCAGCAATGGGGATGGTCTGCCCCTGAGCAAGTGCATTTTTTGATCATCAACAAACTCAATGAAACTGAGCTGCCCATCATAAAAAATTGTTTGCCTCATGCCGGCGTTGCGCCGCAGGTGCACTTCGAGCGACTTTTTGATGAAGCGAAATTCTGGTCAGGAGAACACTCTGCATGATGCATGTACGACGCTTTACTCCCCAACTCCTGCGGGTCTTATTTGTGAGCGCAATGGCCTTGGTCGCTTCGGGCTGCTCTATGGCGCAGACAGAGAGTTTTACCTTCCAGGCCGACATGCCGGAAAACTTCACCATTAGTCCGATGGCATATTACGCGTCGGCCTCCGGCGAGTCGTGTTCGGGGCATAACCTTATCCAAAGCGAGCAGCCCAAGGGAGTGCGTCCGGTTGAGTTCAAGCTGCCACTGACGGACACGGCGAAGGGTTGCTCAATGGTTTTGACAAAGGTGGTGCTGCATATCGAAGGACAGTGGGGCAAGCGTGAGCTGGACATGAGTCTCCAGACTGCCGGTTTATCAATCCGCGATGAGCCATCGGAAACGGTTCGCCCTTTTCCCACGTCGGCACCTCTGGTCTTTCAGGGCCAGTGTCAGTGGTTGTTTCGCACGATGGGTCCGTATCGTTACATCGTCAAAATCCTACAGTGCCGGGGACTCGACGCGAATGGCGTCGTGCAGAAAAGCCTGGCGGGCGCAGCGTTGCAGCGCGATCAGTTAGCGGGCAAGACCGTGAAATTGGTACTGACGGAGGCGAAAGAGGAGCTGCCAGCAATTGGTGATAATTGGGTTAAGTTTCCTGCTGGTTGGAAGCGTTGTATGGGGAAAGGACTAGACGATTTGTACGGATTTTGCCGTGGAAATACTACGGACTTCAAACCCTTCAAAATGCCTGATGGACGTGACTGCACCGTCTACCCCAACTGCACCGAATAAGGATATCAAAGGATGAGTTCGTATAAACCTATGGAAGATGGGGATAAGCCGGCTTTCAGCGGCAAGATGTTTGCCTGCCCAAACAAAGGGCACTGGATTAGTTTTCAGTTGGTGGACGAGTTCGGTGAAGGCAAACCGTATGCTGGTCTTGCCTATACCCTTCAGGACAGTGCAGAACAGCAGTATACCGGAGCATTGGACGCCGAAGGGTTTGCCAAGATTGAAGACTGCTATCGTGGGCCCGTTGTACTCCGTTTAGACACTGAGTATGCCGGCAGCGAAGATTTGTATCGTCTTTTGATGAAACGCGAGTCATATCCACTTCCGATTACCGAACTCCAAGTTCGTGCCGAACAAACCCGCTTCTTTCACCAAGACGGTTTCCCTGTCGACAACAACCCTGCGCTAAAGGCGGGAGATAAATTCATCCAGGTAGAGGTGCGGGACCTGGTCAAGCATCGTGCGCATTTACCTCCGCCCGTTGACCGTAAATACCCGCCGGATGACATCTTGGTACGAGCGCTTGATGAGCTGACGTTTGGTCCAGAGCCTTTATCTCAGCGTGGTGTTGGGCTGTTGTCAAACCGACACACGCTACTACAGGTGCGCCCGCTGCGTGCGTTTAGACCCATGCTCTCAACCGATGATGCCTTCAGTGCACTGAACCTGTATCAGCTCGCGATCATGGCGAATTTGAGTTATTCCAACTTTGGCCAGAATCCCGCCAAAGAACCTGTGGACTCTGTGAGTTTTCCGCTGGATCCCAGCGTCGGTAATTTTTTTGGTGATGCCCTTTCGAACTATCGAGAAAGCTGGAAGGTAGACAGTTCACAGTCATCGGTTCACCGTTACTTTCCACTGTACGAAGAAGTTCCTTACTCGAAGCGCTTTAAAATTTTGCCGTTCGACCCAACGGTGTATGAGCAGAATAAGCCTAGCGACACTCAGGAGCACCCTGCCAATCTGCATTTTTTTGATGACATCAATGAGTGTTGGGTTAGCGATAAGAGCACCCAGGCGTTCATTACGCATCATGATGAGATCATACTGATCGCTATCCGTGGAACACTGGAATTGTCAGATTGGTGGCGTGACGCGGATGCGGCACAAGTACCCTTCAAAGAGGGTAAAGGGAAGGTCCATCATGGTTTTTACGATGCCTATCAGGCGTTGAAGAAGTTTGTTCAGGACTATTTATTCCGATTTTATGTCGGTCAAAAAATCATAATCAGTGGCCATAGTCTGGGTGGCGCGATTGCATTGCTGCTGGCGGAAGCATTGCGATGTGATGAAACTCAGAAATACGACGTGCTCCTCTACACCTATGGGGCGCCACGTGCGGGTGATGCCACGTTCGTCGCGGCTGCCGAGGCGCTGACGCACCACCGGATGGTGAACAACAACGACATGGTTCCCGGTGTCCCTGCTACCTGGATGAACGCACGACGAACCATCTGGATTCCTGGGCTTGCGACCCTTTTTATAACCAATCCTATTTTAGGCATCTTGATCTTCGTCGCAGGTCTTGTGCGTGTTGGTGGCGATCCTTATGAGCATCACGGCACATTGCATCACTTCATGCCGGTGAATTTTACCGGCAAGGAAAAGTCGGCGATTCTCTGGGACCCGGGTTGTGCCTCCATCGAAGAGGCCGCTTGCACTCGGGCGCTCGCCAAAGATGGCGACCTGCCGTTTCGTGGCGGCTTTATCGATCAGGCCATGAATTTCGGTGATCACAGTGCACCGGGGTCTTATATCCCGTTTTCCTGGGCGACGTTACGACGTTGGCAGCAAACTCAGGAAACGAAGGGAACGGTGGTCACTAAGAGTGAATACGATTTGGTGGCGGCGGCATTGAAGACGATGCATGGCAAGGTGCAGGATCAAAGCCAGCGAACTAGAGACACTCTGCGTTATGCCAATAATGACCCTGCGTACCTACAAACGGTAACTGACTTGAACAAAGAGTCGCGAAATCTTCTCGATTCGCTACAACGACTTAAAATACAAAAGGGGCGCCAACTGACGCTTTTCGATGTCTATGGCAGCGCTGCGCAGTCTCCCAACTTGGAAGCCGCCCTGCATCGCTGGAAGGGCCAGCGGGAGAACAACCTGAAGGTGCAGATAGCCATGATCCCTCAACAGGATGCTGGCGATTTGATGCTTTCCACTCGCATCGGTGCGCCTCATACGTTGGACATCGACTCTATTGTCTAGTTGGAGTGTCTACCGGTGAGTCCGCGTCTCTGGGCTCACCGGATAACTGACCAGATTCTCTATGAAAAACTCAAGCTCAATGACCGATACTCATACTCCACCTGGCTAGCCCCACAGCCAAGCAACAGCAGGGGCACACCGATCTAGCCCAATAGATTACCTGGCTACGCAGTCGCCGAGTCAAAGAGGTGAGTTATTTGTGCGTGACGGTGGGCAATTGGAGGCGGTCGCTGACTCTCGTTACTAAACTGATTCAAATCGCCGCTTTGCCGTTCCCTCCAAACATTCCCGAAAGGGAATCTCTGTTTAGTAAGCCGCTTCAACCAAAGCCACAAGGAAGTATTTATGCATCCATCGCTACAGTGCCTATCCCCAAGCTCCGCGCCTCGTTCACACCTTGCCTTGCTGTTGGGTACAAGTTTGTGTAGTTCGCCCATTAGACCCGTGCCAGAGGGACGAATATGAAGCGTTTACTACCAAGCCGGTACGGCTCCCTCCTGGCCGCAGTTCTGTTTTCAGCCTGTACCGCTGCTTGGGCGGCGCCGACGGTTGAGGCGAGGCCCCAAGCGCCAGACGCTGCTGGGCTGATGCGTGAGGCACAACGCTTGAGCAGCGCGAAATCATTGGTAGAGGCCACGATTATGGCCCAGGCTGCTATGGAGGCTGGCCGTAAGGGCGGGGCCGGAGAATACACGGACCTCGAAGCGGGCGCCTTGCTCGTCAACCTACTGCAACAGCAGAAGAGATACGACGAGGCTCGGATCGCCGCCGAAGAGCAAATTGCGTATTGGGAGCAGCAAACAGCCTCTAACGGGTCGAGGGACAAACGCGACATTCGTATCTCGCGCATGCTTGGGCGGGCAATAGAGGCAAGCATGATGGCGGGTGAAAGAGCAGAGGTCGCACGCTTGCAGGAAAAGCTATTCGCGGTCGTCAGCCCCTATCCCGGTCTATGGCGCTTATCACTGGACGAGCCGCGTTTACGATATGAGCTGGCTGACTTCTCGATGCCAATGCTGCTGGGGCAGTGGAAACTGACGACGTTTGAGCCCGCTGAAAATCGGGAATCCCCCACTAGGGTCCTCTACACGCAGGAATCGGCAGACAGCCACCTGAGCGCCGAGATTTCGCTGTCTTATGACGAATTACAACGTAAGAAGACATCGTCACAACGGCAGGAATGGCTCAAATCCTACGACGAGCTGCGTGAGCAAAAAGCGCATGCATCGGCGATGCCCGATCTACCCTTCGACGGACTAACCACCGTCAAACTAAGGAGGCCAGAGCCCTGTGACGGCGAGCCGTGCACTAGCTTTTATTGGACGGCACTACGTGGCGACTGGCGTATGGAGATCGATGTGATTTTCAGATCGCGAGACGAGACCCAAGCAGTTGAGCAAGTGCGAAAGTTGTTCGCAGCGCTGAAATGGCAAAGTGCACCACAGCTGTTTCGTGAGCACACGATGGCCGAGCAGAACCAAGATATGGACTCACATTGGAATGCTCCTGGCGGCTGGTCCAAGGCCGCTGAACTGGCGGAGCAGGCTAAGCCCGATGCCTTTTTTTCCGAGGAAATTGCACGATTACAAACATATATCGGCGTATCGCAGTACCGGCGTGGCTCGCTAGGCGCCGCCCGACGCTCGCTAGATTTGGCCGTACTTGCCTGGAGGAATGGCTCTGCCCAAGATGCGGAACTTTTTAGGACAGCGCTAGATTATGCTGCGGATATCGCCTACCGCCAGAGGAGAGGTAATGAGGCTATTGCCCTGAACCGGAGGCTCATTGAGTGGCAGAAAAGCGACGCGTCGATGGGCTGGGGAATACCGAAGGGCGAAAATGCCTTTGTTAACCTCTGGGGAGCCATGCGGTTGCCCTTGCGTGTGGGTACTTACCGCCTGAGATTGGGTGATGCCAATCGTTTTTACTATGAAAACTTGCAAACGGGGGCACAACTTGGTCTCACGGTGGGCTTAGCTCAGTCATCCGACGAGAAGCTTGAATCGTTGCTGCGTGCCTTCATGACGAAAAAACTAGGGTTGCAAGCCGGAAAAATGCACATAACGAAGTTTTCGCCCAAGCCGGCCGAGCATGGAGAGCCGCAGGCAACCGGCCGTAAATGGGAGTTCGATGTGACGAAGCTGCCGGATGAGGCCCCAGCAACTGGTGTCCTTCAGGAAACACCTATAAAGATGGCGTTCTGGATCGTCGATCGCGAGGGGGAACGATCGTTGCTGCGGGCACCAATCATGGACGGCGGTCAAACCACGGCTGAGGCGAATCAGATTGCGCAAGCATTGTCATGGTAGGGCCGATGACGCGCCGACAGCCGCTGAAGATCTGGAGTAGGTGGGCCTCCAGGTTGCTACTTTGAGTCGAAGATCTTTAGCAATTCGTCGGGGAAGGCCTCAATCAGCTCATTCAACCGAGAGGTTGATAAAGTGCAAGAGACCCGAGACCGATTAGCGACCGTGCATAAGGATAAGGTTGACGGAGCGAAGGTCTACGGCTTGCTTTCACAACACACTGAAATACTGGCAGACAGCCTGCTTCGCTGGCAAGCCCATCCAGAAAACAGGGTAGCGGAACAATTGGCCATGGCGCCGCGCTGTCGAAAGCGACCGTGAGTTATTCGCGTCAATATTAGGTCGCCCAATCGGCACTCCACACACGCTTGATATTGATTCAATCGTCTGAAACAAAGCGGTAGCAGGCAACGCTGCGAAATGGTTGCCTGCAAGATATCTGGTTGGTTAGGGCGTTTGAAGGGTTCGGATGACTATCCGCGCCCAAACACCTACTGGTCATCTGAACTTACTCAGCATCCAACTCTTGTCGAGCGATGGGCTGATTAGTCACCCAGGAACTTTTCTTTGCCTGACCTTTACGCAAGCAACGAGCCCCCACAGGCTTTAGCCGTAGATACTGAGTGTCTTTGCCTAGGTAACGCATCGCATAATGGATCTTCGGCCGAATATCGAGATCATCGCGCCTGATGACACCGATACCAAGTGCTCGACACTGCAGATATATCCGATCAAATGGCCAAAGATTGAATTGCGTTCAATTTCCCTGACCAGCCTTTTCTGATCTCCAAAGGCGTCTTCAACACGCAGCCTAGCTTGCACCACAGATAGGTAATGCAGATCTACTCGGACCACAACAGTACGTGAGTAACGGTCAAGTACTCGATCAACGTATTCAGTGATCTTGGTTTGTTTATCCCTGGCTTGGTAACGACGGTCTACCTTCCCACGCTGATACCGTTTTCCACTTGTCAGTTGGCGGATACGGTCAGTCAGTGTATTGAGCGTCTCATCAGTGCTTAGGTAGCGGCTCTCGCCTTCATCAAGGCACGTCAGTCCCATCGGGCTCAGCTCCAGACCAATGTCCTGACACGCTTGCCTGAACACGTGGAGGTGCTCGCTGTAATCGTAGGGGTAACGGTCGTCGAACAAACCTACCATCTGCTGAATGTGGTTGAAGTACTTGGAAAGCCTGATTTTTTGTACACGCTCTTGGACGGGCCTGAGCTGAGTGACCCTGAACGCCGGGATGGTCGTGTCCTCAATAGCCTGTACGAGACGTTCAATCTGAATGGCGATACAGGATTGGGACAGGCTGGTGTAGGTGGTGCGCTTGCTCATGGTGATGTAGCTGGCTGGTTTAGTCATACCGGATACGGACGATGTCTTTTTTAACCGACCACATGCCTTGCAGGGCCAGGTAGCGGTGGTGGTATTGGCAGGCTTATCGTACGTAGGTAGCAGGTATCCACTGGGTATGGAGTGCTGGTAGGTATGGGTAATGATGGGTATGGGTAGTGACCTGTATGGGTACCGAGTTAACTTGATTCATAACTTACGGCATAATCGCGAACCAATTAATCTTGTTTTTCCAGTCATCTGCCGCTAACGGTTCGCGGTGATAGTCTCAATATTGATGCAACCCAACCGGCTACGCATATCTCTCGTACTCCAGCACGAATCTATAGCGATCAATGCTGACTAAAAGCTTGTCCAATTTATCCCATAAAGCCTGCATCACACGGGCAAAATCATTCCCTGCTGGAAACCCTGAGAAAAATCCCTATAGGGATTTTTTCGGAGCCACACTACCGAGCTCCCTGACCGACAGTTCCACACTGCCCGCGCACGACACAAGCGCGAAGTAATCTTTGCCAGGGCTGTCTACCGAAACTATCCAGCCTTTGGTCGAGGGGTTATATTCTTCGTCATGAAATATCTGGACGGAATTGCCCCCTTGATTCGGCTTGAACCTATCAAAGTAGGCCCGCACCGATCTCTCTAGAAAGTCTCTTCCTGCCTGAGGACAAGGCTCTATCTGCCGTTTTTCGCAGCCCATCATAAAAACACAGCATGCAGTTGTTACGATCATTCTGAACGAGCACATTTGTTCCTTCCTTTGAATAGCGGGCAACCCTGTCGTTGGGTTTTCGTTTGGCCGCTGGAACTTTACTCGGTCCGATGTGAAACGCGTCTGATTTTTTGAAAGCTGCTGTGTCGTTATTGTAGGCGCCAAACAGGAATCGCAGAGGGCAGCATTGCGCTGAAAGCCATGGACTCAAGCGTCAAGGGATGGCCGGCTGCGGACGCACAGGCACCCATTACTTAAATCCCTGAAACAAAAAAAGCCCCGAGGCTATAAGCACTCGGGGCTTTTCAAATAATGGCGGAGAGATAGGGATTCGAACCCTAGGTACCGGTGAAGGTACAACGGATTTCGAATCCGTCCCATTCGGCCACTCTGGCATCTCTCCAACGGCGCGAATCATACCAGCGTCTGCGCCAAACGCGAAGCCCCTGATGCAAAATAATTTGCGAATTCAGGCGCTTGCGCGTCTACAGCGGTGTTACAGCGGCACGCCCAGGCGGTTGGCCACTTCTTCGTACGCCTCGATGACGTCGCCCAGACCCTGGCGGAAGCGGTCCTTGTCCATTTTCTTGCGGGTGTCCTTGTCCCACAGGCGGCAGCCGTCGGGGCTGAATTCGTCGCCCAGGACGATGGAGCCGTCGCTGAAAACGCCGAACTCGAGCTTGAAGTCGACCAGCAGCAGGCCGGCGTCGTCGAAGAGCTTGGTCAGTACGTCGTTGACCTTGAGCGACAGCTCTTTCATTTTCGCCAGTTGCTCGGCGGTGCCCCAGCCGAATGCCACCACGTGGGATTCGTTGATGAACGGGTCACCCTTGGCGTCGTCCTTGAGGAACAGCTCGAAGGTGTACGGGTTCAGCTTCATGCCCTCTTCGACGCCCAGGCGCTTGACCAGGCTGCCGGCAGCGTAGTTGCGCACCACGCATTCGACCGGAATCATGTCGAGCTTCTTGACCAGCACTTCGTTGTCGGCCAACAGCTTGTCGAATTGGGTCGGGATACCGGCGGCTTCCAGTTTCTGCATGATGAAGGCGTTGAACTTGTTGTTCACCATGCCCTTGCGGTCGAGCTGTTCGATGCGCTTGCCGTCGAACGCCGAAGTGTCGTTGCGAAACAGCAGGATCAAGCGGTCGGCGTCGTCGGTCTTGTACACCGACTTGGCTTTGCCGCGGTAGAGTTCTTCACGTTTTTCCATGATGGGCTCCGCTTGCTAAAAGTATGGGCTAGGCGCCCCTTTGGGACGCTAGGCGATGTGGCGCCAGTCGAGCCCTGAATCTTGGTCGGCCAGTTGCAGCCAGTCCGGGTCGCACCCCAGGGTGTCGACGAAGCATTGCCGGGCCAGCTGCGGCAGGTTGTTCTTGCTGCTCAGGTGGGCCAGCACCAGGTGTTGCAGGTTCTGCCAGCCCAACTGCGCCACCAGGCCGGCTGCCTGGTGATTGTTCAAATGGCCCCAGTCACCGCCAACGCGCTGCTTGAGAAAATAAGGGTAGTGCCCACGGGCAAGCATGTCGCGGCAGTGGTTGCTTTCGATCATCAGGGCATCCAGGCCCTGGTAGTGGTCACGCACCCTGGCGCAGTGCGAGCCCAGGTCGGTCAGCAGGCCGAAGCGCCGCTTGCCGTCGCTGAACACGTACTGGGTAGGCTCCAGGGCGTCGTGAGCCACGGCAACCACTTCGACACGCAACGCACCGATTTCCAGCACGTCGCCGCAGCGCACATGGGTGCGTACCGGCACCGGCTTGCGCAGGCCGCGCTCGGTGCCGAGGCTCATGTAGACAGGCACGCCATGGCGGCGCGCCAGCAGCTCCACGCCATGCACATGGTCGGCATGTTCGTGGGTCACCAGCACGGCGCTCAATTGCGCGGCGCTCAGGCCCAGGCGGGCCAGCCGACGTTCGGTTTCGCGCAGGGAGAAACCGCAATCGACCAGCACATGGGTGTCTTCGCTGCTGATCAGCGTGCCATTCCCTTGGCTACCGCTGCCGAGAACGGCAAAA
Organism: Pseudomonas sp. CFBP 13719; assembly: GCF_014842095.1. NCBI lineage: Bacteria > Pseudomonadati > Pseudomonadota > Gammaproteobacteria > Pseudomonadales > Pseudomonadaceae > Pseudomonas > Pseudomonas sp. CFBP 13719. Next base: position 15,376 of record NZ_JACYVB010000015.1, read on the forward strand.
CGCATCGCTTAACCCAGGTTGTCTTGAATCACACCCAACACGCGGCGGGCAACATCTGCCGGGGCCACGGTGTTGATGTTCTTCTCGACGGTGACCTGGACGCTGTCGCCCACCTTGCTCAGGCGCACCTGATAACGCTCGGCGCGGGCTTCGATTTCTTCCTTGCTCGGCGCATTGCCGAACACGCGGCTGAAGAAGCCGGGCTTGTCGTCGGCGCGCTGGGCGGACTCGGCGAGGTTGATGTAGTACAGGCCCAGGCTGCGGTTGATGTCTTCGATGCGCCACTGACCCTGCTCCAGGGCACGGCCCACGCTGGACCAGGCACGGTCCAGGTCGGCGCCGACGTTGAGCACCGGGTTGCCGCTGCCGTCTTCGCTCATGGCTACACGGCTGGGCGCGTCGAAATCACGCGCGGCAACCAGAGACACCGAGCCACCGCGCTCCGAGTCGCGGGTCATGCTGGCGAGCATCTGGTCGACCAGGATCGAGTCCAGGCCGGTGTTCACCGAGCGCGCCGGGAAATCGGGTTCGGTGCTGCTGCCGGCTGGACGCTCGACGCTGACCACGTAGATTTCGCTGCTGTTGCGCTGTACGCCAGGTTCGATGCGCACGCGCACGCGGGTTTCGCTTGCACTGGAGGTGGTGGCACCGCTCAGGCGCTGTGCCATAGAGGCGGAGAGCTCGTCGAAGCGCTGCCAGGTGGTGGTGAATTCACCGGTTTGCGGACGGTCTTCGGCGATGCGGAAACCGTTGTCCTCGAAGAACTGGTGAGCGATCGGCCAGACTTCGGCAGGCGCACGCTGGGCCATGATCCAACGGTTTTCGCCGCTGCGCTGCAGCGAGAAATCACTGGCCTGCGCAGCCACCTGCAAAGGCAGTGGGCGCGGCACTTCGAATTCGGAAGCCTTGGCGTTATCGTCGGCGACGTTGCGCGGGATCGGCAGCAGCGGATCCAGACGCTTGTCGGTTTGCACGCCGGGCGGCAGTTGCATCGGGGCGGTTTGGGTCGCCTCGAGGTAATCATTGCCACGATCGCGGAAGTAACCGTTTTCGCCCCAGAGCCACCCGCAACCGCTGGTGCTCGAAATGACCAAGGCAAGGGCAGAAAGGCCAGCCAATCGCTTCATGCGTCTTACTTCCTCAATTAAACCAGGACGCCGGACTGGCGCAGGGCCTGCCGCAGCGGTTCATGACAGGTGGCGCTCAACCAGGTGAGCGGCAGGCGAATGCCTTCGGGCATCAAGCCCATTTCATGCAACGCCCATTTGACCGGAATCGGGTTGGCTTCCAGGAACAGGTTTTTGTGCAGCGGCATCAGCTTGTCGTTGATGGCGCGGGCCAGTTCGGCCTCGCCCTTCAACGCCGCATTGCACAGGTCGGCCATGGCGCGCGGGGCGACGTTGGCGGTGACCGAAATATTGCCCTTGCCACCCAGCAGGATGAGCTCGACCGCAGTGGGATCATCGCCGGACAGCACCAGGAAGTCGCTGTCGACACGGCTGATGATGTCCTTGGCACGGGCCAGGTCGCCGGTGGCTTCCTTGATGCCGATGATGTTCGGCACGCTGGAAAGGCGCACGACGGTGTCGGCCAGCATGTCGCAGGCGGTGCGGCCGGGAACGTTGTAGAGGATCTGCGGAATGTCGACGGCTTCGGCGATGTGCTTGAAATGCTGGTACAGGCCTTCCTGGGTCGGCTTGTTGTAGTACGGCGTGACCAGCAGGCAGGCATCGGCGCCGGCCTTCTTGGCATTGCGGGTCAGCTCGACGGCCTCGCGGGTGGAATTGGCGCCGGTGCCGGCGATGACCGGGATACGCCCGTTCACCTGCTTGACCACGTGCTCGATGACCTTGATGTGCTCTTCGTAGTCGAGCGTCGCCGATTCGCCGGTGGTGCCGACCGCGACGATGGCATGGGTGCCCTCCTTCAGATGGAAGTCCACCAGTTTGCTCAGGCTGTCCCAGTCCAGACGCCCTTGGGCATCCATGGGTGTGACCAGTGCCACCATACTGCCCGCAATCATGCAACCGCTCCTGCCGGAAAAAGAGAGCGGTAATGGTACTGGCGCTATCCACCTTGCACAAGCGAAGTACCACGCCGCGAGCATTCCCCTTGGCGCCGGTTTTCTATACCCTTTCAGACTTTGATCGGCAGGGGTTGCCTTTCTTGCCTGGTCATCGCCTGCCGTAACGGCGCTTCGAACCCCGTCCCTGAGCCTTGCCACCTGGCTTCACCCCGTATTTGCGGGCGTTGCCGGGCGGTCGGCCGAGGTACGCACGAGGTACGGCGCAGGCCTTGAACCAGTCATTCGGCCCCTTGACGCCGCCGACCGCTCATCGCTTTAGGAATGCTGCATGTCCACCCCCACAGTTCGCGAACAATTCCTCGTCATCAGCGCCCTGGGCCGTAATCCCATGGAGCTGACCAATGTACTGTGCCGCGCGGCCCACGACGCCCGCTGCTCGGTGTCCACCTCGCGCCTGACCCGCCACGGCGAATACAGCGCCCTGGTGCTGCAGGTGGCAGGCAACTGGGACGCCCTGGCGCGCCTGGAAACCAGCCTGGCCTCGCTGGCCAAGAAGCATGACTTCACGGTCAGCCTGGTGCGCAGCGCCACCCTCGACAGCCGCCCGCAGGCGCTGCCGTACGTGGCCTACGTCAGTTCGGCATACCGCTCGGACATCATCAACGAGTTGTGCCAGTTCTTCATCGACCACAACGTCGAACTGGAGAACCTGACGTGCGACACCTATCAGGCGCCGCAGACCGGTGGCACCATGCTCAACGCCACGTTTACCGTGACACTGCCCGCCGGCGTGCAGATCAGCTGGTTGCGCGACCAGTTCCTGGACTTCGCCGATGCCTTGAACCTCGATGCGCTGATCGAACCCTGGCGCCCACAGAACCCCATGTAAGGACTGACCGATGGCTGTCGCTCTCAATGAACCTGTTGCCGATTTTCAAGCCCAGGCCACCAGCGGCCAGACCGTCCGCCTGACCGAGCTCAAGGGTCGCCAGGTGGTGGTCTACTTCTACCCCAAGGACAGCACGCCGGGCTGCACCACCCAGGGTCAGGATTTCCGTGACCTGCTCGAGCAGTTCAAGGCCGCCGACACCGAAGTGTTCGGGGTGTCGCGCGACGGGCTCAAGTCCCACGAGAATTTCAAGGCCAAGCAGGGCTTCACCTTCGAGCTGATCAGCGATCAGGACGAGGCGTTGTGCCAGCTGTTCGACGTGATCAAGTTGAAGAAGCTGTATGGCAAGGAATACCTGGGCGTGGATCGCAGCACTTTCCTGATCGACCGGGACGGTGTGTTGCGCCATGAATGGCGTGGCGTGAAGGTGCCGGGGCATGTGCAGAGTGTGCTGGAGGCGGCACAGGCGTTGAGCAAGGGTTGAGAGGGGGTTGGATTTTTCGCGGCCGCTGCCCGCTCCTACGACGATCGTGTGCAGGAGCGGTCAGCGGCCGCGAATGATGCGCCGCAGCCTCAGAGCATCGGCGCCACGGTGGGCTCCTGCCGCGGCCAGGCATCGAGCACGGCCTTGAACAGGGTCGCCAGGGGAATGGCGAAGAAGATGCCCCAGAACCCCCACAGCCCGCCGAACAGCAACACCGCGCAGATGATCGCCACCGGATGCAGGTTCACCGCCTCGGAGAACAGCAGCGGCACCAACACATTGCCGTCCAGCGTCTGGATGATGCCGTACACCACCATCAGGTAGATGAACTGGTCGCCCCACCCCCATTGGAACAGCGCGATCAGGGTCACCGGTACGGTCACCACCACGGCGCCCACATAGGGCACCACCACCGACAAGCCTACCAGCAGGGCCAACAGCGCCGCGTAGTTCAAGCCCAGCGCGACGAACGCGATGTAGGTCACCACACCGCAGATGAAGATCTCGATGACCTTGCCACGGATGTAATTGGCGATCTGCCGGTTCATCTCCTGTGCCACCCGGGTCAGCAGCGCCCGCTCGCGAGGCAGGTAACCGCTGACCCAGCGGCCGATCATCACTCGGTCCTTGAGAAAGAAGAACACCAGAATCGGCACCAGCACGAAATAGATCATGATGTTGACCAGCAGCGGCAGGCTGGACAGCGAAAAGGTCAGTGCCCACTGGCCGAACTTGCCGATCTCGCCGCGCGCCGCTTCGATGGCCTGCAGCACCTGTTCGTCGCTGACCAGGTGCGGATAGCGTTCGGGCAGCAGCAACAGCAGTGACTGCCACTTGCCCAGCATCCCGGGCAGCTCGTTGAACAGCGTGATCAACTGGTGCCAGAGCAGCGGCACGAGCACCAGCATGAACAGCGCCAGCGCACCCATGAACAGCGCGAACACCGCTCCCACGGCCACGCCCGAAGGCACCCGCAAGCGTTCCAGGAAATTGACCAGGCCCTGCATGAGAAACGCCAGCACCATCCCTGCCAGCACCGGCGCCAGCATGCCACCCAATGTCAGCACGGCGGTGAACGCCAGCACCAGCAACACCGCCAGGACGACGGCCTCTTCGTCGGAGAAGTAGCGCTGGATCCAGTTGCGTAACACTTTGAACATTGAAATTCCCTTGAATGGCCCAGCTACCGAAGGTGGTGGCTCAGGCCTTGCGCAACCAATACGAGTAGACCCCGTCCAGCGCCTGTTCATGTAACAGCGCGTGACCTGCCAACGTGGCGAACGAACGGAAGTCGCGCTGCGAGCCGGCGTCCGTGGCGATCACCTTCAATACCGCGCCGGTGGCCATCCGATTCAGCTCCAGCTTGGCCTTGAGCAGTGGCAACGGGCAATTAAGACCGCTGGTGTCCAGCTCGACGTCACATTCGGGCGCATCGCTCATCAATATCTTCTCCAGGCCAAGGATGCCGTGATGCTGCCTCGATCCCGGCAGCCAGCGGCGCGACAGGATAACCCAAGGCCGGCGCCTCTGGTGGTCATCGGATGGGGCGGCTACAGTAGGGCCTTTCATCTGCCGAGCTCAGTGCATGCCCTTTCTGCGCCCTACCCTGCTGACACTTGCCTGCCTGCTGGCACTGCCGGGCCACGCCAGCGATCTGCCGTCCCTTGGCGACGCCAGTTCCGCGATCGTCTCGCCCCAGCAGGAGCATCAGTTGGGTCGCGCCTGGCTGAGCCTGCTGCGCGGTCAGGTCAAACAGCTAAATGACCCGCAGCTGAAGAATTTCGTCGAAACCAGCGTGTATCGACTTTCCGAAACCAGCCAGCTGAACGACCGGCGCCTTGAGTTCATCCTGATCGACAGCAAAGAGCTCAATGCCTTCGCCGCGCCAGGAGGCATCGTCGGGGTCAACGGCGGGTTGTTCTTCAATGCCCAGACCGAGGGCGAGTACATCGGTGTGCTGGCCCACGAACTGGCGCACTTGTCGCAGCGCCACTTCGCTCGCGGGGTCGAGGCTCAGCAGCGCATGCAGCTGCCGATGATGGCGGCGCTGCTGGCGGGCATCGTGATCGCCGCCTCCGGTGCCGGTGACGCCGGCATTGCGGCAATCGCCGGCAGCCAGGCGGCCGCGATCCAGGAACAGCGACGCTTCTCCCGGCAGAATGAGGAGGAGGCCGACCGCATCGGCATCATCAACATGGAAAAGGCCGGCTATGACCCGCGCAATATGCCGACCATGTTCGAACGGCTGATGCGCCAGTACCGATTCGATGCACGGCCGCCGGAATTCCTCCTGACTCACCCGGTCAGCGAATCGCGTATCGCCGACACGCGCAACCGCGCCGAACAAGCGGCCAAAGGGGGCAAGGAAGACAGCCTGTGGTACCAACTGATGCGCGCGCGCGTTCAGCTGTACTACGAGGAAACCCCAGGGCTGGCAGCCAAGCGCTTCCGCGCGCAGCTGGATGAGAACCCCAATGCGCTGCCCGCGCGCTATGGCTTGGCACTGGCTCAGGTCAAGGCTGGCCAACTCAACGAAGCACGGGAGAACCTCAAGCAGCTGCTGGCCAAGCAGCCGGACGACATCACTTTCAACCTGGCGCAGGTCGATCTGGACATCACCAACAACCGAATCCCCGATGCGCAGCAGCGCATCGATCGGCTGGTGACGCAGTACCCCGGCAACTACCCGATCAACCAGAAGCGGGTCGATGTGCTGCTCAAGCAGAACCGCATGGCGGATGCAGAGAAAGCGCTGGAAAACCTGCTCAAGAGCCGCTCGGATGACCCGGACGTCTGGTACCTGGTGGCCGAAACGCGCGGACAGAACGGCAACATCATCGGGCTGCATCAGGCGCGCGCCGAGTTTTTCGCCCTGGTCGGCGAGTTCGACCAGGCCATCCAGCAATTGGACCTGGCCAAGCGCCGGGCTGCGGACAACTTCCAGCTCGCCTCGCGAATCGATGCACGGCAACGCGAGTTGATCGAGCAGGATCGGTTGGTCAAGGAAATGCTGCGCTGAAGCCCAGGCGGGCCGAATCGGGCCCGCACGGTCGATCGCAATGAACCGACGTATCCGACACATTGATTTTCACATTTTTTTCACGCAACTGCTCTAGCGTCTAGACTTGCTCCAGGTGCGATGAATTTTCCGTGACCGGTGTGAATATCTATGGGCGTTTTGTGGCAAACCGAACCTGACAAGACTGCAACCCCGGCTGGCAGTCCTGACCCGTCTCCATTGCCAGATAGCCCACGTCAACGTCACTTGTGGCGGCGTCTGTTCTGGCTGTTGGTACTGATCACTGCTGCGGCGCTGGCGTATGCGATGTATGCGGAGACGCGCACATCGCGACTGCAGGCGCGCGAGTTCAGCCGCTGGGCAACATCGCTGACCTATGACGTGCAGCCCGGGCCGAGCGAGGCCATTGTCTATCCCGGCGAAGGTCCGTTTGACAAACGCCTGGGCTACAGCGCCCTGGGCGATTTCATTCCACGCCTGCTCAAGCGCAATTACGTGGTCGAACGACAGACCCATTTCTCGCCAGCGTTGATGCGCTACGCCGGTCATGACCTGTTCGTGCCCTATCAGGAAAAACCCCAGGCCGGGCTGGTGATCACCGATTGCCGGGGCGACCCGTTGTACCTGTATCGCTACCCGCAGCAGCTTTACACCGAGTTCGCCCAGATTCCGCCAGTCATGGTCAACAGCCTGCTGTTCGTCGAGAACCGCGGCCTGCTCGACAGCCCCGAACCCCTGCTCAACCCGGCCGTGGATTGGCCGCGCTTTGCCAAGGCCGCGTGGTCGCAGGTGGCCAAGATGTTCGCCCTCCCCGGCCAGTCGGCCGGTGGCAGCACCCTGGCCACGCAACTGGAGAAGTATCGGCATTCGCCCGACGGCCTGACCGGTTCGGGGTCGGAGAAGATTCGCCAGATGATCTCGGCCAGCGTGCGTGCCTATCAGGACGGCCCGCAGACCCTGGAGGCGCGCCAGCGCATCGTGCGCGACTACCTCAACAGCGTGCCGCTGTCGGCCGTGCCTGGCCATGGTGAAGTGCACGGCATGGCCGAAGGCTTGCGGGTCTGGTACGGCGCCGATTTCGAGCAGGTCAACCGCGCCCTCGCCAGCACCACCACCGACCCCGCCAGCGAAGCCGCGCGTGGGCTCGCCCTGCGCCAGGTTCTGTCGCTGATGATCGCCCAGCGCCGCCCTTCGTACTTCCTCAACAAGGGCCATGACGACCTCGTCGAGCTGACCGATAGCCATATTCGCCTGCTGGCCGCCAACGGTATCGTCGACCCGACCCTGGCCACCGCAGCCCTGGCCAGCCAGGTCATGTACCGCGACTGGGTGCAGGAGCCGACCTGGCAGCCCAACGAGTCGAACAAGGGCATCAGCGTGGCGCGCAACCGCCTCTCGTCCATGCTCGACCGGCCACTGTACGACCTGGACCGGCTGGACCTTTCGGCCACCACCACGCTGCATGCCGATCTGCAGAAACAGGCCAGCGATTACCTGCGCCACCTCGCCGACCCGGCCTTCGCCCAGCAGATCGGCCTGATCGGCGAGCGCCTGCTGACCTCGGCGAGCACCCGCGAAGTCAGCTACAGCTTCACCCTGTTCGAACGTACGGCCGATGGCTCGCGTGTACGAGTGCAGACCGATAACACCGACCAGCCGTTCGACATCAACGAAGGCAGCAAGCTTGAGCTGGGATCGACGGCCAAGATGCGCGTGCTCACCACCTACCTCGAGATCATTCATGAACTGCATGAGCGCTATGCCGGGCAGACACCCGCGCAACTTCGCCAGGTGAAGATCGAAGAAGCCGATCGGCTGTCGCGCTGGGTGCTCGACTACATGATCCAGAACCCCGGCGTGGACGCGCGGGCACTGCTCGGCGCCGCCCTGGAGCGCAAGTACTCGGCAAGCCCTGCCGAAAGTTTCTTCACCGGCGGCGGGATCCACACCTTCGGCAACTTTCGCCGCGAGGACAACGGCCGCATTCCCACCCTCAAGGAAGCGTTGCAGGAATCCATCAACCTGCCCTTCATCCGCCTGATGCGCGACCTGGTGCGTTACAGCACCTACTCCGCCCCGAGCAACAGCGGGCAGTTGCTCAAGGACGACGACGATCCGCGTCGCCAGGAATACCTGGCACGCTTCGCCGACCGCGAAGGCACGGAGTTCCTTCAGCGCTTCTGGAAGAAGTACCAGCGCAAGACCACCGAGCAGCGCCTGGAAACCTTTCTCGACGGTATGCGCCCTACCCCGCAGCGGCTGGCGGCCGTGCATCGCTACCTGTACCCCAATGCGCCCCAAGCGCAATTCGATCGTTTCGTGCGCGAGCACAGCAAGAGCGACAACGTCACCGACAAGCGCCTGAACGAGATGTACATCGGCTATGGCCCGGGCCGCTACAACCTGCCGGATCAGGGCTACATCGCGCGCGTCCACCCGCTGGACCTGTGGCTGCTGGGCTACCTGCTCAATCACCCGGACGCCAAGTTCGGCGAGGCGGGCGCGGCCAGTCGGTTCGAACGGCAGGAGGTTTACAGCTGGTTGTTCAACAGTCGCCACAAGCGCGCCCGCGACAACCGTATCCGCACCATGCTGGAGATCGAAGCGTTTACCGATATCCATCAGCGCTGGCAGCGCGTGGGTTATCCGTTCGATCACCTGGTGCCGTCGCTGGCAACCGCCATCGGCAGCTCGGGTGACCGCCCTGCAGCATTGGCCGAGCTGATCGGCATCATTCAGAACGACGGCATCAAGCTGCCTACCGTGCGCATCGACACCCTGCATTTTGCTGCCGACACGCCCTACGACACGCGGCTGATCAGCGATCCGGACCGGGGCAAGCGGGTCCTGCCCGCCGAGGTTGCGGCGGCCATGCGCGAGGCGTTGTCGCAGGTGGTGGACGCCGGCACCGCGCGGAGGGTATCGGGCAGCTTCAAGACCGATGATGGCACGGCGCTGGTGATGGGCGGCAAGACCGGCACCGGTGACAACCGTATTTCCAGCTTCGGCGCCGGTGGCCGGGTCATCAGTTCGAAGGCCATCAACCGTACCGCCACATTCGTGTTTTTCATAGGCGAGAATCACTTCGGTACCTTGACCGCGTTCGTGCCGGGCAAGGCGGCGGAGGGCTTTCGCTTCACATCGGCGCTTCCGGTGCAGGTGCTCAAGGGCATGGCTCCGATTCTCACACCCTACCTGCAGCCGGGTGCGCATACCCAGTGCAATGCGCCCTTGCAGGCGGCGCGTTGAACGGGACTGCGATTTCATCGACTCGCGTGTGGCCGCGTAATAAGCTATATCGATAGCCCCCTATCGGCCCAGGAGCCCCTCGCAATGAAGGCAGACAATCCGTTCGGTATTCAGCGCGTCATGCACGAGATCAAACGTCGCCGCCTGCAGGTGCTGCGTGTTGCACAGCTCACTCCGCGCATGCGCCGCATCACCCTCGGCGGCCCCGAGCTGGCCGGTTTCGTCAGCGAAGGCTGCGATGACCACATCAAGCTGATGTTCGCCACCACCCCGGAGCAACAAGCGGCGCTCGACACCATGGTGCTGGGGGCGCCGACGCCCGACGGTGCCAAGCCCGACATGCGCGACTACACGCCTCGCCGCTTCGACCTCGCGGCCGGCGAGCTGGACATCGACTTCGTTCTGCACGGCGACGGCCCTGCCGCGACCTGGGCCGCCCAGGCCGAGCCAGGTCAATTCCTGCATATCGGCGGCCCACGCAGCTCGATGCATGTACCGGATGTGTTCGATGCCTACCTGCTGATCGGTGACGAAACCGCCATTCCGGCCATGGCCAGGCGCCTGGAAGAGTTGCCGGGCAACCGCCGCGCGCTTTTGGTCATCGAAGTGGAGAACGCTCAGGAACAGCAGTCGTTCGACAGCGCGGCGGCCTTCGACGTGATTTGGGTCGACCGGCACCAGGGCGACCTGCTGCAGGCCGTCAAGGATATACGCCTGCCCGACGGCGTGGTCTATGGCTGGATCGCGACCGAGGCCGGGCTGTCACGCAAGTTGCGGCGCGTGCTGCTGGACGACCACAAGCTGAGCGAGGAGCAGATCAAGGCCGCCGGATACTGGCGTCATGAGGGCGACGACAGCGAGTGAGGCAGCCCGCCGGGGTACTTGCGGGAGCGCCTAGCGCGCACCTGCGCGTCCCCAGCAGCGGTCTATCACCAGCACGAGTGCGGAGCAGCCAATGAAGGCCACCAGCACCCCCAGTGCGTTCAGCCACACCTGGCCCATACCCAGTTTCGAGACGTCCAGAAACGGATAGGGATACACACCGATGCTGTGCCCGCGCAGCAACAGGTAGGCGAAGTAGACCACAGGGTAGACCGCCCAGGCCGCCATGTGCCACAGGCGCAGCGTGCCTTTAGGCACGCAGCACGCCCAATACACCACGAACGCCACGGGCAGCACATCGTGGAGCAACTCGTTGGCCAGCCATTGCCAGCCCTGAGGGTGCCACAGGTTGCGCAGCAACAAGCTATAGGCGACGCCCACCACCACGATGCTGACCAGCACCCCGCCGCTCACAGCCGGCCGCAGGCATAGCCGACGCCACAGCGAGTCGCGCTTCGACACATGGGCAGTCAACACACCAGCCACTGCCGTATTGGTGAGGATGGTGAAAAAGCTGAAGAAATGCACCAGCCCACCCAGCAGGCTCGCTTCGATCTGCCAGCGCGACCACAGCACAAGGTACAGCTGCAATGCCAAGGCAAACCAGGTGCCGGCCGCCGCCAGCGCAATCAACCGGCGTTCGGCGGGGATCAACGCTTGCCGCGCTGCAATTGCACATAGAGCCGCTCGACTTTCTCCCGCGCCCAAGGCGTCTTGCGCAGGAAGGTCAGGCTCGACTTGATGCTCGGGTCGCTCTTGAAGCAGCGGATGTCGATCCGTTGCGCCAGTCCTTCCCATTGGTAATGCGCCACGAGCGCAATGAGGATCTGCTCCAGCGTTACGCCGTGCAGGGGGTTGTGTGTAGGCTCATGCATGCCAGGCTCCAGAAACGGCGGGGCAGAAGGTGCGCACCTTAACCAACGCGCACGGTCGCGCAAAGCTTTTATTGGGCGAGCGCCGTGAGGCGCAAAGGCTGTCGAAGCGGGCGCTGCGCGTGCCCGTCCCCTGCGGCAGGTCGCCGCACTGTTGCAGTTTCGGCAACTGACCCTCTTTCAAACCCGGCTTTAAAAGCGGGGCCTCGAGCTATATCCTTCCGCCGCAACAAACTGAAACGTTTCACTTTTGAAAAATAACGAAGCGCTTCTCGAACAGCTTCGGACCCACCAGAAGAACCCTCTGCCAATGCCTCTTACTGCCCCCTCACGCCCCATGGCGTTTTTGCCGTTCACCGCGTTACTTGCGCTGGGTACCCTGGGCACCAGCCAAAGCGCTGTTGCCCTGCCCGCCTTCGATTCGCAGTCTCCGTTCATGTTCGGCGACTGGAACGGCACCCGCGGAGATCTTTCCGCCAAAGGCTACGATTTCAAGCTCGACTACACCGGCGAAGTCGGCAGCAACCTGCACGGCGGTTACAACCACGACCATGCCACGCGCTACAGCGACCAGTTTGCGTTGGGCGTGCACATGGACCTGGAGAAGATCCTCGGTTGGCACGACGCCGAGTTCCAGCTCACCCTGACCGACCGCAACGGCGACAACATCAGCAACGACCGGATCAACGATCCGCGTGTCGGCGGTTTCACATCGGCGCAGGAAGTCTGGGGGCGCGGCAACATTACGCGGATCACCCAGCTGTGGTACCAGCAGAAGTTCTTCGACCAGCGCCTGGACATCAAGGCCGGTCGCTTCGGTGAAGGCGAAGAATTCAACAGCTTCCCGTGCGACTTCCAGAACCTGGCGTTCTGTGGCTCGCAGGTGGGCAACTGGGTCGGCAGCGTCTGGTACAACTGGCCGGTGAGCCAGTGGGCGTTGCGCATCAAGTACAACATCACACCGCAGTTGTACGCCCAGGTCGGCATCTTCGAGCAAAACCCTTCGAACCTGGAAAACGACAACGGCTTCAAACTCAGCGGTAGCGGTACCGAAGGCGCCATGCTGCCGGTCGAGCTGATCTGGAAGCCGACCCTCGCCGGGCTGCCGGGCGAGTACCGCGCTGGCTACTACTACAGCACGGCGGACGCCGACGACGTCTACAAGGACCGCAGCGGCCAGCCTGCCGCCCTCACCGGCCAGGACTACCGCAGCGCATCCAGCCGCCACGGTTTCTGGCTGGGCGCTCAGCAGCAGTTGACCAGCGTCGCCAGCGACAACTCGCGAGGCCTGAGCGTGTTCGCCAACGCCACCCTGCATGACAAGAAAACCAACGCCATCGACAACTACGTCCAGGCCGGCGTCGTCTACAAGGGTCTGTTCGATGCGCGCGCGCGCGATGACATCGGTTTCGCCGTGGCCAGGGTCCACGTCAACCCGGCGTATCGCAAGAACGCCGAGTGGCACAACCGTACCCTCACGCTCAGCGATTACAACGATGCCGCGTACCTGCCGATCCAGGACACCGAATACAGCGCCGAGCTCTACTACGGGGTTCACATGGCCAACTGGCTGGTGCTGCGGCCGAACCTGCAATACATCCGCCACCCGGGCGGCGTCAGCCACATCGACGACGCATTGATTGGCGGCTTGAAGATTCAAGCATCGTTCTGAAACTAAACGGCGCTGAAATACCCTTACACACACGAGCTCAGAAAAACTTGAACTCTGCTGAACCATTTGACATGACGGAGAAAACTCACTATGAGCACTGACGGTGCTTTGCGTCGGTCGCGCCTGCTGCCCAAACTTCTGGGTATCGTGATGCTGCTGATGGGTCTGGCCTTGCTGGCCGGCGGTATCAAACTGGCCACCCTAGGTGGCTCGCTGTACTACCTGATCGCCGGTATCGGCGTAGGCTTCACCGGCGTACTGCTGCTGCAGGGTCGTCGCTCGGCCATCGGCCTGTATGCAGCGGTATTGTTCGCCAGCACCGTCTGGTCGCTGTACGAAGTGGGTCTGGACTGGTGGCAACTGGTGCCACGCCTGGCCTTGTGGTTTGCCCTGGGCGTGGTCCTGCTGCTGCCCTGGTTCCGCAAGCCACTGCTGCGCCAGCCTGCGCCCAAGGCCACGGCTGCGCTGAGCATCGCCGTGGTTCTGGCGGGTCTCTGCGCACTGGCTAGCCAGTTCACCAACCCTGGTGAAATCAAAGGCGAGCTGGACCGCGAAACCGCCAACATGCCGAACACCGCGCCGGCGATGCCCGACGGTGACTGGAATTCGTACGGTCGCAGTGCCCATGGCGATCGCTACTCGCCACTGGCGCAGATCACCCCGGAAAACGTCAGCAAGCTGACCCCGGCCTGGACCTACCGCACCGGCGACATCCCTGGCCCGAACGATCCGGGCGAGACCACTGCGGAGAACACCCCGCTCAAGGTCAACGGCATGCTCTACGTGTGCACGCCGCACAGCCAGGTCATCGCTCTGGACCCGGACACCGGCAAGGAAATCTGGCGTTTCGACCCGAAGATCAGCACGCAGAACGCGCCGAACTTCAAGGGTTGGGCGCACATGACCTGCCGTGGCGTGTCGTATCACGATGACACAGCCTACGCTGCTGCCAGCCCGGTCACCGACGCCAGCGCACCTGCGGCTGCGCCGACTGCCTGCCCGAAGCGCATCTTCGTGCCGACTGCCGACACCCGTCTGATTGCCCTGAATGCCGACACTGGCAAGATGTGCGAAGACTTCGGCGACAAGGGCCAGATCGACCTGCGCGCCAACATCGGCGAGTTCGCTGCGGGGGGTTACTACTCCACTTCGCCACCGGCCGTGACCAAGAACCTGGTGGTGATCGGCGGCCACGTGACCGATAACGTTTCGGTGGACGAGCCTTCGGGCGTGATCCGCGCCTATGACGTGCACGACGGTCACCTGGTATGGAACTGGGACAGCGGCAACCCCGACGACACCACGCCGATCGCCGCGGGCCAGACCTATACCCGCAATTCGCCGAACATGTGGTCCATGTTCAGCGTCGACGAAAAGAACGGCATGCTGTACCTGCCCATGGGCAACCAGATGCCCGACCAGTGGGGCGGCAACCGCACTCCCGAGTCGGAGAAGTACAGCGCTGGCCTGACCGCGCTGGACATCGACACCGGCCATGTGAAGTGGACCTACCAGTTCACCCATCACGACCTGTGGGACATGGACGTAGGCGGCCAGCCTACCCTGATGGACCTCAAGACCGCCGATGGCGTTAAGCCGGCCGTGCTGGCCTCGACCAAGCAGGGCAGCATCTACGTGCTGAACCGCTTGACCGGCGAGCCGATCGTGCCGATCCACGAAGTGCCGGTGCCCCAGGGCGCGGTGGAAGGCGACCACACCTCGCCCACTCAACCAAAATCCGACCTCAACTTCATGCCACCGGTCATGCAAGAGCGCGACATGTGGGGTGTGACGCCATTCGACCAGATGCTGTGCCGGATCGACTTCAAGTCGCTGCGCTATGAAGGTCCGTTCACGCCACCTTCGCTGCAGGGCACCTTGGTGTACCCAGGCAACTTCGGCGTGTTCGACTGGGGCGGCCTGTCGGTCGACCCGGTGCGTCAGGTGGCGTTCGTCAACCCAAGCTACATGGCTTTCCGCTCCAAGCTGGTGCCTGCTGCAGAAGTGGCCGGCGGCCCTGGTCGCAAGAGCGAAACCGAAGGTGTGCAGCCCAACAAGGGCGCGCCGTACGGGGTGATCCTGGAGGCGCTGCTGTCGCCGATGGGCCTGCCTTGCCAGGCGCCAGCCTGGGGCTACGTGGCTGCGGTCGACTTGACCACCCACCAGACCATCTGGAAACACAAGAACGGGACCGTGCGCGACAGCTCGCCTGTGCCAATCCCCTTGACCATGGGCGTGCCAAGCCTGGGTGGTGCTTTCACCACAGCCAGCGGCGTGTCGTTCCTCAGCGGTACGCTTGACCAGTACCTGCGTGCCTACGATATCCGTAACGGCAAGCAGCTGTGGGAAGGTCGCCTGCCTGCAGGCGCACAGACCACGCCGATGACCTACACCGGCAAGGACGGCCGTCAGTACGTGCTGGTGGTCGCTGGCGGGCATGGCTCGCTGGGCACCAAGCAAGGTGACTACGTGATGGCGTTTGCACTGCCTGAAAACAAGTGATGTCGATGTAATGAAAAACGGCTCCCTCGGGAGCCGTTTTTTTTGAGTGTGTCAGTGACTACCATTCACCCCCCTACTTCTCGATCACCTCTCCGCGCTGCGCCGCCAACCGGGCCAACAGCCGATTCTGCGCCGGCACCGGAACACCCTGGGCTTCCATGGCCTTGATCAGATCCTCCACCAGCGCGTTGAACTCGCTGCGGCTGATCTGCTGGCCCTTGTGCGCTTCCACCATGTCATCCCCGGTGTACTTGCACGGCCCGCCCGCCTCGACACAGAACTTGTCGATCAACTGCACACGCAGCAACTCGATGTTGACGTTGCGAAAGTGCGCCACGATCCGCTCATCCCGGGCTACGTTCAACAACATCCCCTCCACGATCCGGCTGATCCCTGGTTTGCCACCCAGCGCCTGGTACAGGCTGTCGTCCTTGGCCGGCTGCTGGTGACCCGTGCAGGCACCCAGCAGCAGGGCCATGCCCAGCACACACATACGCATGTCAAAAACTCCCTTGCACGGACAGGTAGGTGCCGTTCTGATTGTCCAGCGTGGCGATCTCGCCCAGCCTCGCGTAAGCCAGCACGATCGCCAGATGCTTGTTGGGGAAATACCCCAGGAACACATCCGCCCAGTCGCTTTCGCCGGCGAACGACAGGTTGTCCGGCTTCTCGCGGTACTCCACGCCCAACGCCCAGCGCGGGTTGAACAGCACGGCCAGCGAGCCCTCCTTGAGCAGGCTGCGGCTGTCGCGGCGATCACCGCCGAAGCCCAACAGGCCCAGTTCGTTGGCGCGGCTGTAGCGCACTCCGCCATTGACCAGCAGGTTGTAGCCAAACGCTGCGCCCATGAACAGGCGACTGGCCGTCAGGTAACCCTCGACATCTTCGTCACGCTTGGCACCGACCAGGTTGGGAATGAGGAAATCCTTCTGCCGCTTGTACGCCAGGCCCAGCGCCACCTGTGGCAGGTGGTCGTAGATCAGGTCACCGAACAGACGCACCTTCACCCCGAAAACATCCTGGCTGAGGCTGTCTTCGGGCAGCCCCAGCTTGTGCACCAGCGACCCCAGGTCGAAGCGTTGTCGGGCGTAGGAGAATTCGATGCGATTGTCGTAGCTGGCGGCCATGCCTGCCACGTCGAGCCGGTAGTCCGGCAGGTCCACGCGGGTGGCAAATGCCGTCGCGCCCCATTCGCCCTGCTCGCCATAGCCGGAAAGCACCGCCCAGGGCGTGATCCCCCCACCGGCGGCGCCGTCGATACTGCTGGCACCGCCGGTGGCCAACAGACGGCCCTCGTTGGCCTGGAGCGACGGTTGCCAGCACAAAGCCAGCGAGCACAACAACATGGCTTTTCGCATCATGACATCAATGAACCACGGCAATTGAAATGGACGAGGATTGCTGCATCCAGGCTTCGAACGCGACAGCGGTCAGCGGCCGGCTGATCAGATAGCCCTGGGCGGTGTCGCAGTTCCAACGTTCGAGCAAGCGCAGGCTGTGTTCGTATTCGACGCCCTCGGCCACCACTTTGAGGCCCAGGTTGTGGCTCATTTCGATGGTGGACCGCACGATCACCGCATCCTCGCTGGTCTCGTCGAGGTTGCGCACGAACGACTGGTCGATCTTGAGCTCCTGCACCGGCAGACGCTTGAGGTGGGCCAGCGACGAATAACCGGTGCCGAAGTCGTCGACAGACAAGCTGATACCGCAGTCGCGCAAGCTGTTGAGCACCTTCAATGCCTTCTCGGGCTCGCGCATGATCGCGCTTTCGGTGATCTCGAAAATCAACTGCTCGGCCGGCACCTGGTGCAGACCCAGGAGGCGCACGACCCGCTCAGGCAGGTCCGAACCCAGCAGGTCGTCCGCCGAGATGTTCAGCGACAACTGCACGACCAGGCCGCGCGTGCTCCATTCGCTCAACTGTCGAATGCCTTCCTCGATGACCCACCGGGTCAGCGTCTGGATACTGCCGGTGCGCTCGGCCAGCTCGATGAATTCACCAGGCGAGACATTGCCCAACTGTGGATGCTGCCAACGCAGCAAGGCTTCGGCCTGGCGTACCTGCTTGTCTCGCAGGTCCAGCTTGGGCTGGTAGTGCAGGGACAACTCGTTGTTCGCGGCGGCCCGACGCAGGTCGCGGATCAGCCGCACCTGACGCTGATGCGCGAGGTCACGACCGTGCTGATACACCTGCAGGCGACCCGGCATGTCGGCGGCGTCTTTCATCGCGATTGCCGAGCGCGCCAGCAGCTCCTCGGCACTCAGGCCGTCGGAGGGAAAGGCCGCGATGCCGATACGGCAGTCGATGGCAACGTCGTGGCCACCGAAACGGTGGGGTTGCAGCAGCACCTGTTGCAGTTTGTCGGCTACTGCCACGGCGCTGTCGCTGTCGAGGTTTTCCAGCAGCAGGAGGAATTCGTCGGTGATCAGGTGCGCCACCGTGTCGCCGGGTCGCACCAGTTCCAGCAGGGTCTGCGCGACTTGCTGGAGCAGTTTGTCGACGAAGGTCGGTCCGCCGCTTTCACTGAGTTCACGCAAATTGTCGATCCCGATGTACAGCAGGCCGATCGGGCGGTCGGCGGCAATGGCGCTGCCCAGTCGCTCCATCGCCAGCGTGCGGTTGGGCAAGCCGGTCAGGGCATCGTGCAAGGCATTGTGGGCCAGTTGCAGCTCGCGCTCGGCAATCCCGGCCTGCATGCGACTGATGGCCTGGGCCAGCACGCCCAGTTCGTCGGTGCGGTCCAGCGGTACGTCGGTCTGGTAGTCGCCATGGCCAATGCGCCCGGCGGCCCGCGCCAGGCTCTGCACCGGCAGCGAGACACTGCGCGCCAGCAGCAAGGCACCCACCAGGGAGGCCAGCAATGCAGCGAAGGCAATGCCGAAGATATTGCGATCCAGGGCGACGAACGCGCGCATCGCCTCGTCCAGCGGGCTCTGCAGCAGCGCCATGACCTTTCCGCCCTCCGGGCCACTGCTGCTGGCCAGCAACAAGGGCTGGCTGAGGTAGGTACGATCGTTGTGTTCGGAAAGGGAAATGTGTTGCGCCGCCGATTCATTGACCTGCATCCATTGACTGATGCTGGCGGACAATTCGGTCGGCTGGGTGCTCACCAGCGTGCCGACCTTGCCGGCCTCGGTGGTCAGGAAGGACACCTGCAAGTTGGTCAGCGAGTGCAATTCCTGGGCAAGGGTCACATCCATGCTGAAACCCATCACCACCCGCGCGATCGGCAGCGGTGCCAGCACCGGCGCTTCCACCAGCAAATGCGGTAACCCCTGCAACGGCACGAACAGCATCGACTGGCTGGTTCGACGCGCTTCGCGCAGCGCCGTGTCGTAGGGAAACACGCTGCCGGTGGGGACCTGATCCACGGTGCTGGCCAGTACCCGACCGTCCATGCCCAACACGAACATGTCGGTGGCGCCGATGCGCGCGCCCTGATTCTGCAGCGCCGAACGGATGGTCGGCGAGTCGCCGCTGGACACCGCATCGCGGAAACCGAAGTCGGCAGCCAGCAACTGCACGCCGTCGCGCAGGCGCCGACCGCGCACATCCAGCAGACGCTCGAACACTCGCGTGCCCACTTGCAGCTGCTCGCGGGCCTGGGCGCGCACGGCATCGTTGGTGGCCACTTTCACGGCCACGGTCAACGCCCCCACTACCACTGACAGCAGCAGAATGAGTACGCAGGCGATGCGCGCCTGGAAACTATTGCGCAGCTTCACCGGCAGCCTTTTTGAATGCATCGCTGAAAGCGCCGGTCGCCGGCTCCTGCGCAGCATCGTCCGCCGTCGCCTCGACCTTCAGCGTGTAGTTCTGCGTCATGGCCGTAGCCGTCATGTCGATCTCGCCTCCTGGCTGTACTTGCGCATCCACGCTGCGCGGATGCCACAGGCTCACTTGGTAGCGGCCCGCGGGTAATTGATCGAAACGCACGCGCCCTTGCTCGTCGCTGACGGCGAACCAGGGGTCATCGGTGACATAGATATAGCCAAGCATCCAGTCGTGAATATTGCAACCCAGGACCACGACGCCGGCCTTGTCGAACAGCTCCGGCTGGCTCGGCGTGCCTTCATAAAGCCGCAGCTCGAAGCGCTTGGCGGGCGAAAAGGAATACACCTGATGGCGGATATTGTCGCTGTTGGGGAATGAAACCGAGGTACCGGTGGCCACTGCCAGCACGTGCGGCAGGTACTTCTGCGCGCGCTGGTCCATGATCGCCGTGGCCTGCCTGGATCCGGCGGCCGCCGGCCCCCCGGACAGGCTGAGCACCGCGTCGGCCAGCGGCTTGCCGTCGGCCTGGGTGATACGTGCCTCGAAGGAGGCCGCGCTGACCCACGTGCTGAGGACGAAACTGCCGAGCAAGGCGCCAAACCTGATCATGAAATTTACCTGACGGATGGAAGTGTGGCCTGCCGCGGCCCGCTTGGGCCACAAGCCCGGTTACAACCTTATCGGCAGCCGGCTGCAAAGCTTCAGTGCAACCATTGAAACCAGTCGCACCCCGCCCCATCTAAGCAGCATAGTCATTGACGCAGGTGCCCCATGAGCGACCAGCAGGAATCCAACGAGAATCCGTCCGAAGATCTGGACAACGAGCACATCGAGCACTCGACCCACTCCAGCACCGAGCTGGCCCTGCCTGGGCAGAACCTGCCGGACAAGGTCTACGTCATCCCGATCCACAACCGCCCGTTCTTCCCCGCGCAGGTGCTGCCGGTCATCGTCAACGAAGAGCCTTGGGCAGAAACCCTGGACCTGGTCTCCAACACCGAGCACCACTCGCTGGCGCTGTTCTTCATGGACACCCCGCCCGACGATCACCGTCATTTCGATACCTCCAGCCTGCCGCTGTACGGCACTTTGGTGAAAATCCACCACGCCAGCCGCGAAAACGGCAAGCTGCAGTTCGTCGCGCAGGGGCTGTCGCGCGTGCGAATCCGCACCTGGCTCAAGCACCATCGCCCGCCGTATCTGGTGGAAGTCGAATACCCGCAGCAGCCCATCGAGCCCACCGACGAGGTCAAGGCCTACGGCATGGCGCTGATCAATGCCATCAAGGAGCTGCTGCCGCTCAACCCGCTGTACAGCGAAGAGCTGAAGAATTATCTCAATCGCTTCAGCCCCAACGACCCGTCGCCGCTGACCGACTTCGCCGCCGCGCTCACCTCGGCCACGGGCAACGAGCTGCAGGGCGTACTCGACTGCGTGCCGATGCTGCGGCGCATGGAAAAAGTCCTGCCGATGCTGCGCAAGGAAGTCGAAGTCGCGCGGCTGCAGAAAGAAATCTCCGCCGAAGTGAACAAGAAGATCGGCGAGCACCAGCGCGAGTTCTTCCTCAAGGAACAACTCAAGGTCATCCAGCAGGAGCTGGGCCTGACCAAGGACGATCGCAGCGCCGACGTCGAGCAGTTCCAGCAGCGTCTGCAGGACAAGACCTTGCCGCCCGCCGCGCAGAAGCGCATCGACGAGGAAATGCAGAAGCTGTCGATCCTGGAAACCGGCTCGCCGGAATACGCCGTCACGCGCAACTATCTGGATTGGGCCACTGCCCTGCCATGGGGTGTGTACGGCAAGGACAAGCTCGATCTGAAGCATGCGCGCAAGGTGCTCGACCAGCACCATGCCGGCCTCGACGACATCAAGACGCGCATCATCGAATTTCTCGCCGTGGGCGCCTACAAAGGTGAGATCAGCGGCTCCATCGTGCTGCTGGTGGGCCCGCCGGGCGTGGGCAAGACCAGCGTCGGCAAGTCCATCGCCGAATCGCTGGGTCGTCCTTTCTATCGCTTCAGCGTCGGCGGCATGCGTGACGAAGCCGAGATCAAGGGCCATCGCCGCACCTACATCGGCGCCCAGCCGGGCAAGCTGGTGCAGGCGCTCAAGGACGTCGAGGTGATGAACCCGGTGATCATGCTCGACGAGATCGACAAGATGGGCCAAAGCTTCCAGGGCGACCCGGCGTCGGCGCTGCTGGAGACGTTGGACCCGGAACAGAACGTCGACTTCCTCGACCACTACCTGGATCTGCGCCTGGACCTGTCCAAGGTGCTGTTCGTATGTACTGCCAACACCCTGGACTCCATCCCCGGCCCGCTGCTCGACCGTATGGAAGTGATCCGCCTGTCCGGCTACATCACCGAAGAGAAAATGGCCATTGCCAAGCGCCATCTGTGGCCCAAGCAACTGGCCAAGGCCGGTGTCGACAAGAACCGCCTGACCATCAGCGACAGTGCGCTGCGCACGGTGATCGAAGGCTATGCCCGCGAGGCCGGTGTGCGCCAGCTGGAAAAACAGCTGGGCAAACTGGTGCGCAAAGCAGTGGTGCAGTTGATCGACAAGCCCGACGTGCCGATCAAGCTGGTACCCAAGGACCTTGAAGCCTCCCTGGGCATGCCGGTGTTCCGCAGCGAGCAGGTGCTGTCGGGCAAGGGCGTGATCACCGGCCTGGCCTGGACCAGCATGGGTGGCGCCACCTTGCCGATCGAGGCGACACGTATCCATACCCTGAACCGGGGCTTCAAGCTGACCGGGCAATTGGGCGAGGTGATGAAGGAGTCGGCAGAAATTGCCTACAGCTACGTCAGCTCCAACCTTGCGCAGTTCGGCGCGGACTCCAAATTCTTCGACGAGGCCTTCGTGCACTTGCACGTACCTGAAGGCGCCACGCCCAAGGACGGCCCGAGCGCGGGTGTGACCATGGCCAGCGCGCTGCTGTCCCTGGCCCGCGACCAGGCGCCGAAGAAAGGCGTGGCCATGACCGGCGAGCTGACCTTGACCGGGCACGTGCTGCCGATCGGTGGCGTGCGCGAAAAAGTCATCGCCGCACGGCGGCAGAAGATCATGGAGTTGATTTTGCCCGAGCCAAACCGGGGCAATTTCGAAGAGCTGCCGGACTACCTCAAGCAGGGCATCACCGTGCACTTCGCCAAACGTTTTGCCGACGTCGCCAAGATCCTCTTCTGACCCATCCACCCCCTGTAGCAGCGGCGCAAGCCGCGTCAGGGGGCATCGCGTCTGCTCAGACACACCTCATCTACCGCCGACGCGGCTCGCGCCGCTGCTACAACGGCCTCATCCGCCACACCCTTGCGCCTTGACGCGGCTCGCGCCGCTGCTACGACGGCCCCATCCGCCACACCCCTTGCGCCCTGACGCGGCTCGCGCCGCTGCTACGACGGCCCCATCCGCCACACCCCTTGCGCACTGACGCGGCTCGCGCCGCTGCTACAACGGCCTCATCCGCCACACCCTTGCGCCCTGACGCGGCTCGCGCCGCTGCTACAACGGCCTCATCCTCCACACCTCTCGCGTCCTAACGCGGCGCGCGCGGTGGCTACAACACCTCCAAACAACACAATCCCCTGTAGCAGCGGCGCGAGCCGCGTCCGGCCCCACCACCGCCCTACCAGACTCACCACAATCTCCCCAAACGCGGCTCAGGTGCCTCACCCCTGCACATTCGACGAACTGGGTTATGCTTTCCAGATCCTCGTCCGTTCGGAGCCACCATGTCCGTCGTCCGCCTGATACTGCCCGCCAGCCTTGCCGCGCTCACGGCCTGCGCCCAGCAACCGCTTCACAGCGTCGTGCTGGAAAGTCAGAGCCAGTGCCCGGTTTTCCTCAGCGTCGACCAGACCATCACCCTGCAATTGCCCACCAACCCCAGCACCGGCTACCGCTGGTTGGTTCAGAATCCGGGCGCGAGCGTTTTGCGCGGCCTTGGGCCAGAGGTCTACAGCCATCCCGAAGAGGCCGGTGTGGTCGGAGCCGCCGGGCAATCCACCTGGCGCTTTCAGGCGCGCACCCCTGGCAAAGGTCACCTGATGCTAGTGCTACAGCAACCCTGGGCCCCGGAAATCCCCCCAGCCCAAACCTTCAGCTGCGACATCACCGTAAAATAATCCGTAGGAGCGGTCATCGGCCGCGAACCAGGCACCGCGGTTCACCTGNACCGCTCCTACAGGAATCGTCATCCCCCCCGTAGGAGCGGTCATCGGCCGCGAAACAGGCACCGCGGTTCAGCTGACACACCGCGGGGCCCTTCGCGGCCACAGACCGCTCCTACAGGAATCGTCATCCCCCCGTAGGAGCGGTCATCGGCCGCGAAACAGGCGCCGCGGTTCAACTGACACACCGCACATCCCACAAAAAATGCACCCCCGCCCTACATCCGCTAAAATGCCGCCCCGATTTCCCGCAACCCGCCTGGATCGCCCCGTGAGCAAAGAGCCCGACCGCCTATTCGCCCAGCCCCTGAGCCAGGTCCCCGACTTCGCCTTCAACGAAGACGTGGTGCGCGTGTTCCCGGACATGATCAAACGCTCGGTCCCAGGCTACCCCACCATCGTCGAAAACATCGGCGTGCTCGCGGCGCAATTCGCCCAGCCCAACACCACACTCTACGATCTGGGCAGCTCCCTGGGCGCCGTCACCCAAGCCTTGCGCCGCCACGTGCGCGCCGAAGGCTGCCAGGTGATCGCCATCGACAACTCCCAGGCCATGGTCGAGCGCTGCCGCGAATACCTCAACGCGCAGAACTCCATGTTTCAGGAACTGCTCCCGGTCGACGTCATCGAGGGCGACATCCTGGCCCTGGACTTCAAGCCCGCATCAGTCATCGCGCTCAATTTCACCCTGCAGTTCATCCCCCCGGCCCAGCGCCTGGAACTGCTCACCCGCATCCATCAGGCCCTGGTCCCCGGCGGCGCACTGATCCTCTCGGAAAAACTGCGCTTCGAAGACGACCAACAACACGACCTGCTCACCGACCTGCACATCGCCTTCAAACGCGCCAACGGCTACAGCGACCTGGAAATCGCGCAGAAACGCAGCGCCATTGAAAACGTCATGAAGCCCGACAGCCTCGAAGAAAACCGCGATCGCCTGCTCGCCGCCGGCTTCAGCAAGGTCGTGCCCTGGTTCCAATGCCTCAACTTCGCCTCGATGATCGCCCTGCCATGATTGACCTGTCCCCGCTCGTTCGCCGCCAGGCCAACACCCCGCTGGCCAACTGGGCCAATGGCCTGCAGGCCCAGCTCGACACCAAGATGGAAAAAGGCCACGGCGACCTCCAGCGCTGGCAGAGCGCACTCGACGCTCTGCCCGCGGTAACCGCCTGCGACATCGACCTGGTCAACGGCCTACGCCTGGACTGCGCCGACAACGCGGCTACCCGCGATCAAATGCGCGCCGCCCTGATGGGCCTGTCCCCGTGGCGCAAAGGCCCCTTCGACCTGTTCGGCGTCCACGTCGACACCGAATGGCGCTCGGACTGGAAATGGGACCGCGTCGCCCCCCACCTCGACCTGCGCGGCAAACGCGTGCTCGACGTCGGCTGCGGCAACGGTTACTACCAGTGGCGCATGCTCGGCGCCGGTGCCGACAGCGTCATTGGCGTCGACCCCAACTGGCTGTTCTTCTGCCAGTTTCAGGCCGTGCAACGCTACCTGCCCGACCTCCCCGCCTGGCACCTGCCCTTCGCCCTGGAAGACCTGCCCGCCGGCCTGGAAGGCTTCGACACGGTGTTTTCCATGGGCGTGTTCTACCACCGTCGCTCACCCATCGAGCACCTGTTGGCGCTCAAGGACTGCCTGGTCAAAGGCGGCGAACTGGTCCTCGAAACACTGGTGGTACCCGGCGACGAGCACCAGGTGCTGGTCCCCGAAGACCGCTACGCGCAGATGCGCAACGTCTGGTTCCTGCCTTCCGTCCCAGCCCTGGAAAGGTGGGTGCGCCGCGCGGGCTTCACCGACGTGAAATGCGTGGACGTGAGCATCACCACCATGGCCGAGCAACGCGGCACCGAATGGATGAAGTTCCAGTCGCTGAGCGACTTCCTCGATCCCGACGACCACAGCAAAACCGTCGAAGGCCTGCCGGCGCCGATGCGCGCGGTGATTACAGGCAGAAAATAAGCCGTAAGTCAGGAATGAGCGAATCGACGGCGAAATAAACGCCGTCGCACTTGCCTTCTTGCCGCTCATCGACTCCTTCACAGAACCATAAAAAAACTTGAAACGGTTGCATTTGCTGCAAGCCAAGCAGGGCAAGGTTTTGCGCCCAGCACAGCGAAACTCTGGCTGATTTCTAACCAGCTCATTGGGTTTGCAACCCGAACTCAAGCCTATATCCTGTGTCCACTTCTTACCAAAACCACCACATAGGCGATTTTGGGTCCGAGTCGGGGCTTATAGGTCCTAGGCCGGACGACTGGCACCAAGGTTGTAAGAAATACCGGTTTCAGCGGTTTTTTTGTGTCCTGGCGTGAACACGAGCAGGCAAAAAACCCTATAATCGCCGCCCACTTCAAGGACCTGAGACATGACCCATCGCGACATCGAAGCCGGCACGAGCACCTCGACCGAAGCTTGCCCGCGAAGTCAGCGTCTCAGCGCGCTCCAACCGGATCGTTGATAGCCCCCGCCAGGGCACCACGCTGAAAAAGCCTGGACCCGGCGACGCAACACGCACACAAAGCCAGCTTGCGCCACGCAACCTCGGCAATCAGATTTCTAAATTCATCAGCCGCCCACAGCGGCCTCGAGCAGGAGCCTCCCCCATGCTGAGCTGGGACGAATTCGACAAAGAAGACGCAGCCGAACCCGCCAAAGGCGCCAACGCCGGCCACGCCAGCGAAGCTGCGATGGACAAGCTTGACAGCGCCGGCGGTGCCGCCGCCCAAGAAGCCCGCGCCGCCAGCGCCAGCGACTCCGCTGCCGTAGCCCGCGCCAAGGCCGCCCTGAACAAACTCGACATCGCCGAAGGCCTGGCCGAGCTCGAAGGCTCCGCCGCCCGCGTCGCCGTCGACGAAAAGCGCATGATCAACTGCCGCGCCGACCTCAACCAACTCGTACCCTTCAAGTACGACTGGGCCTGGCAGAAGTACCTGGACGGTTGCGCAAACCACTGGATGCCGCAAGAAGTCAACATGAACGCCGACATCGCCCTCTGGAAAAATCCGGAAGGCCTGACCGACGACGAACGCCGCATCGTCATGCGCAACCTGGGCTTCTTCAGCACCGCCGACTCCCTGGTCGCCAACAACCTGGCCCTGGCCGTGTACCGCCTGATCACCAACCCGGAGTGCCGCCAGTACATCCTGCGCCAGGCCTTCGAAGAAGCCATCCACACCCACGCCTACCAGTACTGCATCGAATCCTTGGGCATGGACGAAGGCGAAATCTTCAACATGTACCACGAGATCCCATCGGTCGCTAAAAAAGCCGCCTGGGGCCTCAAGTACACCCGCGCCATCTCCGACCCGGAATTCAACACCGGCACCGTCGAAACCGACAAAGAGCTGCTGCGCAACCTGATCGGCTACTACTGCGTACTCGAAGGCATCTTCTTCTACTGTGGCTTCACCCAGATCCTCTCCATGGGCCGCCGCAACAAGATGACCGGCGTCGCGGAGCAGTTCCAATACATCCTGCGCGACGAATCCATGCACCTGAACTTCGGCATCGACGTGATCAACCAGATCAAGATCGAAAACCCGCACCTGTGGGACGCCGAACTGAAGGAAGAAGCTTCGCAGATGATTCTGCAAGGCACTCAGCTCGAGATCGAATACGCCCGCGATACCATGCCTCGCGGCGTGCTGGGCATGAACGCAGCGATGATGGAGGACTACCTCAAGTTCATCGCCAACCGTCGGTTGTCGCAGATTGGGTTGAAGGAAGAGTATCCAGGGACTACCAATCCGTTCCCTTGGATGAGCGAGATCATGGACTTGAAGAAGGAGAAGAACTTCTTTGAGACTCGGGTTATTGAGTATCAGACGGGTGGGGCTTTGAGCTGGGATTGATGGTTGGTCCCGCCTAGCTTTACTGGAAAGAGGCCGCCGTTGGGCGGCC
This sequence comes from Pseudomonas sp. CFBP 13719, assembly GCF_014842095.1. Classification (NCBI taxonomy): domain Bacteria; kingdom Pseudomonadati; phylum Pseudomonadota; class Gammaproteobacteria; order Pseudomonadales; family Pseudomonadaceae; genus Pseudomonas; species Pseudomonas sp. CFBP 13719. The sequence continues at coordinate 42,830 of NZ_JACYVB010000015.1, forward strand.
TTTTTTGTGCCGGGAATTCAGGGGTTTTTGACCCATCGGCCGCGCAAGATGCTTTTCAGTTCATCGAGGGACAATAGGTACGACATGGTGAACGGGGATGAAGCCTTCGAGTGGTCACCATAAACCGATCGAAATCGAAACCAGAAGCTGATCCAGGCCAGTCATCCCCGTCGCAAACCCCGACATGCATACAAGGCAAACACCACGATCAATCCAGCGACCAAACCACTCGCCACTGTGACCCCTTCACTGAAAGCAGCATTTGCCGCTTGAGCCAACTCCTTCCCTACTTCAGCAGGTAAATCCTGTGCAAGTGAATGAGCACCTCCCAGCGTCGCCGTAAGAGCGTCCGCCTCATCCCCAACCCCCTCGGGCAACACCAGACTTAACCGATACAATGCTGCCACGGCGCCTCCCACCACTGTCGTCCCCAACACCACCCCGACCTCATACGCCGTCTCACTTACAGACGACGCACTGCCTGCCTTCTCAGCCGGCACAGCGCTCAGTACAAGGTCGTTGGAAACGCTGGTAATCGCCGCAACTGCAGCATTCAGCAACACGAAAGCCACTGCCACGATCATTGCGGTCGCAGTGAACAACGCCACGACTGCAAACGCCACAGCTGCCACACATAAACAAGCGGGTATCACGACATTCGGCGCTACCCGTTGCGCAATCGGCACAATGGCGAGGCCCGCGGCCACGGCACAGACTTGACCGGGCACCAGTACTAAGCTGGCAGCAATGGGTGACAGACCCAGAACCAGTTGCAACAGCTGGGTAGCGAAAAAGAGGAACCCGATCAGCGCGCCTAGGCTGACGAGATTGACTGTGATCGACATGCTGAAGGCGCTCGAATCGAACAGCCCCAGGTCGAGCAACGGATCCTCCAGCGCCCGTTGGCGTCGGACAAAAGCGATGCCCATCAAAAGGCCTGTCAGCATGCCCACAATTGCGTAGGTATCCAGACCCACCGTGGCTACGTGCTTGAGAGACAGCATCACTCCTGTCATGGCACCTAGGCTCAGTAGGATGCTTGGATAGTCGATCGACAACCCGGCCTGCCGTGGAGACTCTTCAATCATGGGTGATAGCAGCAGGACCGGCAGCAGGAATGGCACTGCCACCAGAAACACCGACTGCCAACTGAAGAACTGGAGCAGCACGCCACCGAGCAGCGGTCCTGCGGCCGCCCCCAATGTCAGGCAGGTCGCCCATGCCGCGACGGCAAGACGCCTTTCTTCTCGGTCATCGAAGGCGGTCCGGATCAACGCAAGCGTGGCGGGTAGAATCATTGCGCCGAACAAACCCAGTACCGCGCGCCCTGCGATCAAATGCCAAGCCTGTTGGGCGAACACAATGGCAGCCGAGATAACCGCGAAACCTGTACATCCCACACATAGCAAGCGGCGATAGCCGACGCGATCGCCCACGCTGCCCATGGTAATCAAAAGGCCAGCCAGCACTAATGAGTAGGCATCAATTACCCATAGCTGTTCGGCGGCCGAGGGGCCAAGGGCGACGGCTATCTTGGGAAGAGCAAAATTGAGGATGGTGTTGTCGAGGGTTACGAGCAATACGGGCAGAAGGATCATCAACAGGCCGGCGAGCTTGGAGCGATTGGTAATGATGGACCGCAGCGGGCTTGGGATTTTTGGCATTGATCGGTTCTCCCTGAACGTCAAAGTATGGAACGCAGGCTTCGCCATCGAGTTAGGCGTGAATTGCCCAAGGCAGTCTTGCGGTTTGATTCACACCGTCCTTGGTGTGGGGAGGTCGAACTTACTGACAGATCAGGAGGGTCGCAACTGTTTGGCCAATAAGTTTGTGTCAAGATTTACGACGATTGCCCCGTACGCAGTTGGCATCCCTCTACGGACGATGGATTGCAGCGTATGTGGCCCGGCTTAAACCAGCGCTACAGCTCAGCGTATTGGCGCCGAACTAAACCGCCCCTCCCCCAACGACCGTGCATCATTCCCCCTATCATCCCGCGCATCCAAATCCGCGCCCCTCGCCGCCAACGCCTCAAGAATATCCTTGCGCTGAAACAGCGCCGCATACATCGCCGCCGTCTGCCCTGAGTTATTACGCTCGTCCGGCGCACAGTCTGCGCCGAGTAGCCGATGGGCGATGCTGACTTCGCCTTTGAAGATCGCCCCCATCAACGCAGTGTTGCCGCGCTTGTCCTGGCTACACGAGTTGGCGCCCGCTGCGAGCAACTGTTCCACGGCATCTTTATGGCCGTGATAAGCCGCCAGAATCAGTGCGGTGTAGCCGCTTTCATCGCGGGTGTCCAAATCATAGTGAGCCTCGATGAACGCGCCCAAACGGTCGGTGCTGCCGGTACGTGCGGCGTCGAAGTACAGTTCACGAAGTTGCTGGCGGGTATCGGGGGGCGGTGCGGCATCGCCGAAGGCCGCCGTTGAAAGCATCATCGCCGAGCAGATCCAGGGAATGAAATAGCGCATTAGGTTTTGCTCCTGAAGATCACCGACCGTTGTTGCACGGCCGGTGATCGGATGCATCAGTCCTGCAGCTTGGCGGCCAACTGCTTGACCTTTTCCAAGTCGCCGTTGGCAACTTTGGTTACGCCTGTGCCATAGGCCGGATCGGCTTTGTACAGATACGACAGCATGATGTTTTTGCTCTCGGTATCAGTGTCAGCCAGGGAACCGCCGAAGCTGTTGATCAGGTCCTGCTGCTCCTTGGGCGAATAGGAGCGGTACAAGTCACCCGCTTGTTTGAAATTCTGCTCGCGCTGAATCTTCGCCTGTTGGGTAGTACCGCTCAAAGCCGTTTGGCTATAACGCGCACTATCGTCACTGGGGCGCGGCGCAAGACGGCTCGGCTCGTAGTTCACCCCACCGGTGGTATGGCCGCTGTTCAAGGCACCATCCTGGTTACCATTATTGACGGTCACGCGAGGACGGTTGATCGGCAGGCTCATGCCGTTGGCGCCCAAGCGGTACATCTGGGTATCGGCGTACGAGAACACACGGCCTTGCAGCAGACGGTCTTCAGACGGTTCGATACCCGGCACCACGTTGGACGGTGCCATCGCAACCTGTTCGGTTTCCTGGAAGAAGTTGTCGACGTTCTTGTTCAGCACCATCTGCCCGATCTTCTGCTCCGGCACCTCTGGCCAGATCTTGGTCGCGTCGAGCGGGTCGAAGGCGAACTTGGCCAGGTCCTCAGGCTTGAGCACCTGGATGTACAAGTCCCACTTGGGGAAATCACCCTTGTTGATTGCGGTGACCAGGTCATGAGTCATGTGCGCGTAGTCTTTGCCCTGGGTTTGCACGACCTGTTCCGGGTCAAGATTCTTCAGACCTTGCAGGCTCTTCCAGTGAAACTTCACGTAGTGCACTTCGCCCTTGTCGTTGACGAACTTGTAGGCGTGCACGCCATTGCCGTCCATGAAGCGATAGCCAGCAGGCGTGCCCTCATTGGAATACAGCAGCGTGAGCGTACGCGTCGCTTCCGGAACGTGGGAGAAGAAGTCGAAACGGCGGGAGTCATCGTCGAGGTTGGTACGCGGATCGGGTTTGAACGCGTGCACCATGTCGGGAAACTTGATGGCATCACGAATGAAGAAGGTCGGGAAGTTATTACCGACCAGATCCCAGTTGCCGTCCGCCGTATAGAACTTGGTCGCGAAACCACGTGGGTCACGCAGCGTTTCCGGCGAGTGGTTGCCGTGAACGACCGACGAGAAGCGCACGAACACCGGTGTGTGAGTTCCTGGCGTGAACACCTTGGCCTTGGTCAACTCACTGATGTTGCTGGACGCGACGAACTCGCCATGCACGCCGGTACCACGGGCATGCACTACGCGCTCCGGAATGCGTTCGCGGTCGAAGCGCTGCAGTTTCTGCAATAGCTGTACGTCTTGAAGCAACGCCGGCCCGTTGGGTCCGGCCGTCTGTGAATTCTGATTGTCACCAACGGCGGCACCGTTGTCGCGGGTCAAGGTGTCGGCAAAAGCAGATGACGAAAATATGCCGATGGCCAACGCCGTGACCGCATACCCTGATAAGGTTCTGATTTTCATAGTGAATCCCTCACGCTTCTTATGTTATGAAGAAACCTTGAGGGTAACGGCAGCCACCAGCGTGGCTAAATTGGAAGAGCCTATCGGCCCGATAGGCAAAGATGCCTGCCGGTATTATCGGATGGATTCGTACCTCTGATCCGGTACCGCCTACGCTCGTAACCCATCCTCCGGCACAAATATCCACCCCTCCACCGGATCGACATCCGCCCTCGGCTGAGCCAGCCACTGCGGCCTGTGCTCGAACGCCCACGCCAGCAGCGCGCAGGTCAGCGCATCCTGTGCATCGACAAGTTCAAAACCCGGCACGAAACTTCGCGGCACACTCGCCCCCTCGACATGGAAAGGCACCCGCAAAGCCTCGATACACGCCGACCGTTTGCATGCCGAGGGATAGGCTTCGATCGCCCGCAGCATCTGCCCGTCCGTCCATACGCCACAGGCTTCGCGAATGGGCGCAAATCGCCCCAGCACATGCATGCCCTTGGTCGCCTGGCTTCCGATCATGTCTTTGATCGGCGACAACGGATAAAGCCCGCGTTCGAACAGAAAATGCTCGGTGCGGCGGTGCAGGTAGGGATTGCTGGATGATTCGCCAACGGTGGGCACGGCGATGCCGCGGGTAATGAGGTCTATGAAAGGCCTGGAGAAGCCAAGCGGAGTGTCGATGCCCATAAGCACGCGTGGCGCCTGGTGAACTGCTGGGTCTATTTCACACAGCCTGAACAGCCCATCAACGAATTGCTCTGTCGAACTTGCTTGGTTGATCGTCTGCCGCAGATTACCCCGCCACGGCTTGCCCACGAGTCGACGCTCAGCGTCCAACACGACCAAGGCATCGCGGCTCGCCGGGTTTCGATCGCAATTCCAGCCGCCCACGTCCCAGCCTACGAACAGTGTGGTGGGGTTCGGGTAAGTCATGGTGAACACTCACGTAAGTAGATTCGAGTTGCCGTCGGGCATACGCGTAGCACGGCGCCTCGCAGCACGTTTCTCATACGGAACATAAGACGCAAAGTTAAGACAGTCCCCTCAACCCTCCACCCGCGCCAACGCATGTACCCGGCAGCTTTTCAGTATCTCGTCAGCCAGCGCGGAGTCATCCGGACAGGCTCTGGAGAGCATCAATGCGCCGACCAGATGCGCCAGTGCATTGATGCGTTCGGCCCGGGCGGTCTGCTGCGTAACCTCGTCTGCATCCGGCTCACCGGGCGTCGCTTTGGCCAAAAGCCGTTCCATTCCCTGCGCGAACACCGCTTTGATCTCTTCGGGCTGCCGTGCGGCATCGGCCGACAATGCGGCAAGGGTACAGCCATCACCAGGTGCGTCGCGGTGCTCGCGCGACAGGTAGCGCTCGATCAGCGTTGCACGTTCCGCCTCACCGGTACTGGCCTCCATCTGCGCGAAACCACACACCGCCGCTTCGCTCATGAGGTCTGCCTTGGAGCGAAAATGCTTGTAGAAACCGCCGTGGGTAAAGCCAGCGGCTGCCATCAGATCAGCCACGCTCACGCCGTCGTAACCCCGTTCGCGAAACAAGGTGGAGGCGGTTTCAACGATGTGCGCACGGTTGGCCTGCGCCTGTGCCTTGGTGACTTTCATGCCGGTGCCTATGAAATAGAGCCAGTGACAAGCATACATTGATGTTGATCAACATCAAAATGCTTGACCGTTTAGATTTCGATCATCATCATAAAGCCGTCACTGCCCATCCTTGCCGCGCGTCTCTCCCAGGAATGAATCCCCATGAGCAATCTCCCTACAGTACTGATCACCGGCGCCTCCAGCGGCATCGGCGCTACCTACGCACGACGCTTCGCCAGTCGTGGCCACGCACTGGTACTGGTGGCGCGCAATCGCGAACGGCTGGACGCCTTGGCTGCACAGTTACGCGAAGAGAGCGGCGTGAACGTCGATGTCATCCAGGCTGACCTCACCCGCGCTGAAGACCTTGCGCAAGTAGAACGACGCTTGACCGAAGATGCCCGCATCGGGGTCTTGATCAACAATGCCGGCATAGGCCAGTCAGGCGGTTTTTTGCAACAGCGTGTCACTGCTCTCGACAGCCTGCTGGCGCTGAACGTCACCGCAGTGACGCGCTTGGCGGCAGCCATCGCTCCGCGCCTGATTCAAGCGGGTGCTGGCAGCATCGTCAACATCGGCTCGGTCGTAGGGCTCGCCCCGGAAATGCAAATGACCGTCTACGGCGCCACCAAAGCCTTCGTATTGTTCCTGTCCCAGGGCCTGCAGGCGGAACTGGGTCCCAAGGGCGTCTACGTGCAAGCGGTGCTGCCCGCAACCACGCGCACCGAGATCTGGCAGCACTCCGGGATCGATATTGCAACCTTGCCGGAAATCATGGAGGTGGAGGATCTGGTGAACGCCGCCTTGGTGGGCTACGACCGTCGCGAGCTTGTGACCATCCCACCGCTGCACGTGGCCGAGCGTTGGGAAGCGTTGGAAGGTGCCCGTCGCTTTCTGCTTTCGGATCTACGCCAGGCGAGTCCAGCCGAGCGCTACCTGACATCTGCCCCTGTCGGGCAATGACCCATGAAAGCCTTTGTAATCGATCGTTACGGCAAACGTGTCATCGGCCGGATAGCTGACATGCCAGAGCCCACCCTGGCGGCCGACGATGTCCTGGTGCACGTACACGCGGCGGGCGTCAATGCGCTGGATGTCAAGATTCGCAACGGCGAGTTCAGGCTCATCCTGCCTTATACCCTGCCGCTGATACTGGGTAATGATGTGGCAGGCACAGTGCTCGAAGTGGGTACGAACGTCACCCGCTTCAAACCGGGCGACGATGTGTTCGCCCGAGCCCATCAAGCACGTATCGGCACGTTCGCCGAACGCATTGCCATCGATCAATCCTGTGTGGCTAAAAAACCTGCGAACTTGACCATGGTCCAGGCAGCATCGCTGCCCTTGGTCGCATTGACTGCCTGGCAAGTCCTGGTTGAAACCGCACAAGTCACGCCCGGCCAGAAGGTTCTGATCCACGCAGGATCCGGCGGTGTAGGCACGGTGGCGATACAACTCGCCAAACACCTGGGTGCTTATGTCGCCGCTACCACCAGTACGGCCAATCTCGAGTGGGTGAAGGCCCTCGGCGCCGACCAGGTGATCGACTACACGACTCAGCACTTCGTAGAGCAGCTTCACGATTACGACGTTGTGCTCAATAGCTTGGGACCAGACGTATTGGGCAAGTCAGTGAAGGTGTTGAAGCGTGGCGGTCGACTGATCTCGATTTCAGGCCCACCGACTGCGGAATTTGGCGCCAGACAAGGTCTTGGCTGGCCCTTGATACAAGTAATGCGTGCATTGAGCTACCGCATTCGCAGCCAGGTCAGGCAACGGGGCATGTCCTATGATTTCGTGTTCATGCGTGCGGACGGCGGTCAGCTCAGGAAGATAGCTTCACTCATTGAAGCCGGCGTCATCACGCCCGTGGTCGACAAGGTCTATGACTTCGAGGCCACTGCAGATGCCCTGGCCCATGTTCAAGGCGGCCGCGCAAAGGGGAAAGTGGTCATCCAGATGCAGCGCTCGTAGCACCGTTTGGATCAAGCTGCGCATGGATGAAGTTTCTCGCAGTCAACGTTTTGCATATGGACCCATCAGGCGCAAGCGCTTAGGCTGACCCGTGCTCAGCCCGGCACGTTGGCCGGGGTGGGTTCGATGCTTCTCATCTCATTCAAAGGACTTGAAATCCGTGAAAGCACTAATCGTCATCGATGTACAACAAGGCCTGTTCCAAGCGAACCCAGCGCCGGCCTTCGCCGCTGAAGTCATTGAACGCATCAACACACTGACGGCACGTGCCAGAGCTGAAAACGTTCCGGTAATTTTCGTTCAGCATGAACTTGCCAGTGGCGAGTTTCTGGTGCGCGGCAGTGAAAGCTGGAAAGTCGACAACCGGCTCGTGACAGCCGACACTGATCACTACGTCAGCAAGACCACGCCAGACTCTTTCCTCAGGACCGATCTTCAGCCGCTGTTGCAGCAAGCTGAGATTTCACACCTGGTAGTGTGCGGCTATGCGACCGAGTTTTGTGTGGACACGACGGTCCGTCGTGGGGCAGGCCTGGGTTATGAGATCACATTGGTAAGCGACGCCCATACCACGCAATCCAAGGCGCATGCCGATGCGGCGCAGATCATCGCGCACCATACAGCCACGCTGCCGAGCATCAAGAGCTTCGGTGTACCCATCCAGGCACAGGAAACCACAGCGGTCGACTTCATTGCCTGAGCAAACGCAAATACCTCACTGCGACTTTGGAACGATAGCCTCGCTCGCTTGAAGCAACACATCCGTACATTCAACCCGAATGTACGGATGTACCGCATAGTATCCGTTCGAATCCGTCTCTGACCGGATGACCGCCAGTGCGCTTGTGGGTCAGCAGATAGTGATCAACCCTGTCGAACTCGAGCGCGTCACAGACAGCCAGGCCGTCTAGTGCGCTGTAGTTGTCGTAGACGCCTCTGGGAACCACCGCCATGCCCAGACCTTGTTCCACACAGGTCAAAATGCCTCCCCAACTCGCACATACCCTCCACTCAACGCCCTTCAATGAGTCGTCACACCAAACCTGCGCCACAGCTTGAAATGGACAACCTTTGGGCCACGCCAGAAGTTTTCTGTTGTTCAGATTCAAAGGCCCGTCGTGCAACCACCGTTGTGGATAGACCAATACCGGTCGCTCGCCGGGCAACCTTTGACTAATGATCTTTGGGTTGGTCGTATTCACTGCCACCACAGCTATATCCAGCTTTCCTTCGATAACTTGTTCTAAAAGTTCTAGCGAGGTAGCCGTAGCGACTTCCAATACAACCTCCGGATACTCACGTTCGAATGCTGCAGCAATGCTCGCCAACTGAGTGCTGACGAAGGAGTCTGTGCTTCCCACCTTCAAAGTACCGCCGAGCTTTTTAGTATCATTGAAACAAGACTGTGCCTCGCCAAATGCCTCCAGCACTTTCTCTGCATGGGCGAGCAGGTGTTTGCCTGCCGCACTTAGTTCAACGCCCTTGTCTCCTCTATTCAACAAACAACATCCAACTTCGGCTTCCAGAGCCTTCATGCGGGCAGTGACATTGGACGGTACGCAGTGCACGGACTTGGCGGCTTTGACGATGCTTCCGGCTTTGTAGATAGCAGTGAGCATGCGCAATTGCGAAATATCCATATACACCTCGAGTGAATCATTGATTCATTTTTTATTGGTTGTGCGAGTCCCCTTGCCCGTGGATTCTACTGCTAATGCCAAGCTGATACCAAAAACCAAACGGCAACTTCGAAGCACCAGGTTACAAATAAGGAGCTGCGAATGTCCGGTTATTATGAAGAGATCACGAAACTTGCAACCTCTGTGCAGCATCACGGGGCGCTGAACAACGCGTTCTATGAACGTTGGATGAGCGCACCCTTGCCTTTTGACGAGCTGGCCCTGTTTGCCAAGAATTATTTGGTAAGAACTTCGCAGACGCCGACGATGATTGCATTTTCACTGCTGCACACCGACAACCTATGTGCGCGTGTCGAAATCGCCAAGAACCTGTACTCAGAATATGGCTACGGCCAGCCGCAAAAAGCACACATTCATCTGCTGGAGAACTTCCTCACTGATCTACTCAGTCGAGTGGCTGTTGCCTACAAGCCGGTGACCAAGCTGAGTGACGAGCTGATACTGCCCAGTACCCGGCAATTCCTCGAGGAACAGCAAACCCTGTATACCCGCCGCCCTGACGAGCATGGCTGTCAGCGCATACTGGGGACACTGTTGGCTCAGGAGTGGCTGGCCTTTTCCATGCTCACGCGCTTGTACGAAGGCGTGCGGCACTACCAGCATCTATACGCTTCAAACGACGAGTTCCACGAACACTGCGAGTACTTTTACGTCCACATCGGCAATGCCGAAAAGGAACACAAGATACAGGCCATCCATGCTGCAACACTCGAATGCCGCAACGACGATGAATTCGTGGCGTTGGCAGATGGGTTCTATGACTTCATGACGCTGACCGAGCAATACTGGAATGGCATCGCCCACGCCATGGGTTACCGCCCCCGTTAAGCAAGAGCCTTTTCTAGATCGAGGCGAGCAATATCAAGCCGAAAAAGACAAAACCCCTACCTGCTTACGCAGATAGGGGTTTCGGAATTCAATCTTGAC
>NZ_JACYVB010000016.1:0-52879 GCF_014842095.1 Pseudomonas sp. CFBP 13719
TGGTGAGTCAGGCAGACCGCGATGTCTTCTTCGCGGCCGATGACCGCTCCTACGGGGACTGAGATGCGTGGGTCAGGCCAGGGCGCGTTGACGCTTGCCGGGGACGGCGTCCAGCAGCGCTTGGGTGTAGGCATTCCCCGGATGATTGAACAGCTGCGCAGTGGGGCCTTGGTCGACGATGCGGCCCTGGCGCATCACCAGCACCTCATCGGCCACATTGGCGATCACTGCCAGGTCATGGGAGACGATGACGTAGGCGATGCCCAGCTCGCGTTGCAGCTCGTCGAGCAGATCGAGGATCTGCCGCTGCACCGAGACGTCCAGCGCCGACACCGGCTCGTCCAGCAGCAGAAGATCGGGCTGCAGCGCCAAGGCCCGGGCGATGGCCACCCGCTGGCGCTGGCCGCCGGACAGCTCCCTGGGCAAGCGGTCGAGGAAGTGGGCCGGCAGATGCACTCGTTCGATCAATTCACGCGCAGCCCGATCGAGCTCCGCCCCTCGGGCCAGGCCGAACGACACCAGAGGTTCGACGATGCTGTCGAAGATCGACAGGCGCGGGTCCAGCGCTGCGAACGGGTTCTGCTGCACCAGTTGCATACGCCGACGCAACGGTCGGAATTGACGCCAGCCGAAGTCGGTCACGTCTTGCTCGGCAAACTCGATGCGGCCGCTGTCGGCCTTCTCCAACCCCAAGGCAATACGCAACGCCGTGCTCTTGCCCGAGCCCGATTCGCCGACGATGCCCAGGGTCTGCCCGGCGCAGACCTTGAAGCTGACATCGGCCAGCGCCTGGAAGCTGTCGGCCTGGCCACGCATCCGCGGCAGCCGGTAATGCTTGTTCACCGCAGTCAGCGCCAGCAGCGGCGGTTGCCCTGGCGCAGCCGCAGTCCGCGGTGCGCGGGGCTCGGCGAAGGCCGGCGCGGCGGCGATCAAAGCGCGGGTGTAAGGCTGGGTCGGATTGGCCAGCACCTGGTGTGGCGTGCCGTGCTCGACCAGCTTCCCGGACTTCATCACCAGCACCCGGTCGGCGCGGTCGGCGGCAACACCCAGGTCATGGGTGATGATCAGCAACGAGATGCCACGCTCGCGCACCAGCCCCTCGAGATGATCGAGAATCCGCTGCTGCACGGTCACATCCAGCGCACTGGTCGGCTCATCGGCGATGATCAGTCGCGGGTTGCCGGCCAGTGCGATGGCGATCAGCACGCGCTGGCGCATGCCGCCGGACAGCTCGTGAGGGTACTGCCGGGCGCGCAGCGTCGGGTTGTCCAGACCGACCTGGGCGAGCAGCTCGCTGACATCGTTGTCTACCCCCCGGTAGCGCCCACCTCTGGCCAGCACCAGTGCTTCGGCGATCTGCCCGCCGATGCGTTGGGTGGGGTTGAGGCTGACCATCGGGTCTTGTGGTACCAGACCGATGGTGCGGCCGCGCAGTTGGCGTTTGGCACGTTCGCTGGCCTGGCTCAGATCCTGACCGGCCACCACCAGCCGACCGGCGGTCAGCACGGCGCTGTCGGGCAGCAAGCCGAGGATAGCGTTGGCCACAGTGGTCTTGCCCGAGCCTGATTCTCCGACGATGGCCAGGGTCTCGCCCTGGGCCAGGCTGAACGATACATCGGTCACCGCTTGGGTTTGCTGCGCACCCTGGCGGTAGGCGATGCCCAGGTTGTGGACTTCAATGAGCGCGTTCATCGCTTGATCTCTTCAAGGGTGCGGGCCAGGTGATTGAGGCTGAACACCACCGCCACGACAAAGGCGCCGGGCAACAGCGCTACCCACGGCGCGGTGATCAGAAAATGCCGGCCGGTGGCGATCAGCGTGCCCCATTCCGGCGCCGGTGGCGCGGCGCCGAAACCCAGGAAACTGAGGCCTGCGGTGGCCAGAATGGCCGCGCCGAAGTCCAGCGTGGCGAGCACGGCGACTGGCCCCCAGGCGTTGGGCAGGATGTGCCGCCACAACGTCTGCAACCAGCTCGCGCCGCCCAAGCGGGCGGCTTCCACGTAGGGCAAGGTCTTCACGCGCAGCACCTCGGCGCGGGTGGTCCGGGCAAAACCGGGAATGATCCCCACACCCACGGCAAGGGCTACCGGCAAGGTGCCGAAGCCGATGGCGGTGACGATGGCCAGTGCCAGCAGCAAGCCGGGCAGGGCCAGCAGTACGTCGATGACTCGCATGATCAGCGCATCCACATGGCCCCCGGCGAACCCCGACAGCACGCCCAGGCTCAGGCCGCCGAGCAGGGCCAGGCCAACCGCCAGCAGCGCTGCCTGAATCGACAGGCTGGCGCCGTGGATCACGCGGGTATAGAGGTCGCGGCCCAGTTCGTCGGTGCCGAACCAATGGGTGGCGTTGGGCGCGGTGAGCTTGGCCAGCGGCGCCGTGGCATTGGGATCGAACCCGCTCAGCACACCTGGTGCCAGCGCAGCCAGCAAGGCGAACGCGACTAGCAGTGCGGCCAGCATGAAGCCGGGCCGGCGCAACAGAGGACGTGAAGCGCTGAGCAGGCGTGACCAGCGATTGCGCCGTCGCCATGGCGTCGCGGTCGCGGTCGCGGCTGGCAATGGGGCGGATGGCGCGGTTGGCGTGGTAGCCGGTATGCGTTGTATCGACGGCGAGCTGAACCGACGGTCGAGGTTGCGCACGGCGTTGGATGAAGGCATGAGCGGAATCCTTTGCAGGCCTAGGCCGCACTGGGCGCACGGGGCGCGTGGGTGATACGGGGGTCGAGCAGCGGGTAGAGCAGGTCTACCAGCAGGTTCACCACCACGAAAGCGGCCGCCGAGATCGCGACGATTGCCAGCACCACTGGAATGTCCTGGCGCAGTACGGCTTCCTGGGCCAGGCGCCCGACACCGTTGCGGCTGAAGATGGTTTCCACCAGCACCGCACCCGACACGGTGTTGCCGACCTGCAGGCCGAACAGCGTGAGAATCGGCAGCGCCGCGTTCTTCAGGCCGTGGCGGTACTGCACCTGGGCGCGGCTCAGACCTTTGGCGTAGGCCGTGGTGATGTAGGGCTCGCGCCACACGTGCTGAAATCCGCGTTGCAGCACCTGGGCATACACCGCTGCGCTGGGGATCGCCAGGGTGATGGCCGGCAGCACCAGGCTGTCCAGGCCCTGACTGCCGGTGGCGGGGAACCAGCCCAGGCCGAAGGCGAACACCTGGATCAGCAGCAGGCCCAGCCAGAACACCGGCACCGAGAACCCCAGCGACGGCAGGCGCGCCATGGCTGATTGGAGGGGTTGCCAGCGCACGTAGGCGGTCAGGTAGGCCAGGCCGATGCCGCCGATCAACGACAGCACGATGGCGGTGCCCGCCAGGGTCAGAGTCTGTGGCAGGCGCTCGGCCAGCAGCGCAGTCACCGGGCGGTTGAGCGACAGCGACTGGCCGAAGTCACCGTGCAGGGCCTGCCAGAGCAGATGCACGTACTGCTCGAACAGCCCACGATCCAGCCCGTAGTAGGCACGCGCCTTGGCCAGGTCCGCCGATGACAGCGCATCGACTTCCAGGCCCGAGGCGCTGAGCATGATCGACAGCGTGTCGCCGGGCAGCAGGTAGAGGATGAAGTAGGTGATGGTATAGGCGCCCCACAGCACTAGCAGCGCCTGGCCGACACGCCCCAGCAGGTAACGGTTCATGGCGTGCCGACCTCGATGTCACCGAGGAAGGCGAAGCCCTCTGCAGTCCAGTGGAAGTTCTTCACCCGAGCAGCCGTGGCCGCCTGCCAGACACGCTCGTAGATCGGGATGGCCGAGGCCTCGTCTACCAGCAAGTCCTGCAGGTCGCCGTACGCCTTGGCCCGCTGCTCGGCCGCAGTCGCAGTGATGCCAGCGTCGAACAGCGCGGTGGCCCGGTTCAGGGTCGCCGGCTCGTAGGTATTGGTGGCCAGGGTCGAGCTGTTGGCGCTGCGCGGATCGAGAATGGTCTGCAGGATGATCGGGTCGGCGCGGGTCATGTAGGTGGACGTCAGGTCGTAGTTGCCCTGGGCATTGGCGGCGGTCCATTCGGCGCGGGTCACCACGTTGAGTTTCAGGTCAATACCGACCTTGCGCAGTTGATCCTGCACCAGCACATCGCCGGCCGTCTCACTGCCGTTGATGTTGTAGGCCAGGCTCAGGCGCTTGCCGTCCTTGTGTCGATAGCCATCGGCAGCCGGTGCCCAGCCTGCCTCGTCCAGCAGGCGTGTGGCGCCGACAGCGTCGTAGCCAAGCTTGGCGCCCTGGGCCTTGAAGTACGGCGTGGTGCTGTCGTACACACCGTTGACGACGGGGAAATCGGCGTTGTACACGGTGCTGGCGTAGCTCTTGCGGTCGATGGCCTTGAGCAGCGCCTGGCGCACTTTCCTGTCGGCCAGTACACGGCCGTTGCGGGTGTTGGGGTACAGGTTCAGCGCGGGGCCGGGCAAGGCGCGGCTCTGGATGGTCGCGCCCTTGCTCTGGTAGAGCTTGAGGTCGACTTCGGAGAACGGATTGCGCGGCCACAGCACATCGACCTTGCCTTGCAGGAACAGACCATTGCGCACGCTTTCCTCGGCGATGTAGCTGATTTCCACGGCATCCAGATGGGCCTCGGTCTTGTTCTTCATGTTCGCCGACGCCCAGTGGTAGCCCGGTCGACGGGTCAGTCGGGCGCCGCTCTCCGGCGTGTAGTGATCGAGCACGAACGGACCGGTACCGATGATCTGGCCAAGCGAGCGCTGCTTGGCCGTCAACTGGTAGGAGGCCGGCGCGAGGATCGCCAGGTTGGTGGTAGAGGTGGCCTGCAGGAAACCGGCGTTGGGTCGCGACAGCACCAGTTTGACGGTGAAGTCGTCGAGCACTTCGGCGTGGTCGTAGCCCGCCAGGTAGGTCGCACCGAAGGTCGCCGGCAGCTCCTTGGCGAATGCCTTGTCGCTGTCGAAGGCGGCCTTCACGGCGTGGGCGTCGAAGCGCTCGCCATTGCTGAAGGTGACGTCGTCACGCAGCTGGAAGGTGTAGCTCAGGGCGTCGTCGCTGATGTCCCAGCTCTTGGCCAACCAGGGAATGATCTTGCCGCTGTCCGGGTCCTGGTCGGTCAGGGATTCGGCGACGTTGCGCAGCAGCACGCGATGTTCGAGCCAATAGACCTGGAACGGGTCGACGCTGACCAGGGTGGTGTTGTCGCCGAAGAAGGCGATCTTCAGGGTCTTGTCGGCCTGCTCGGGGGCCGAGGGCGAGCAGCCCACAAGCGTTGCGAGCAGTACGCCGAGCGCCAGCAGGCGGGGGCGTGTAGGTGGGTTCGAAGCCGATGAGGGGGCTGGGTGGTGCATGGGTGAGGGTCCTTTTCAGTGCTGTGATCGGCTTGGGTTTGGGGTGGGGGCCTTCGCGGGCAGAGGGCTCACCCCGATTCAGGTCGCGAGCGCTCTTGGTCTGCTGGCCAGCGGCAAGGGCCCATCGGCCACCTGAGGCGGGCCGGCTTCCACGCCCAGCAGCCCCAGCAGGCGTCGGCGAATGGCATTGAAGGCCGGGGTACCTTTTTCTCGAGGGCGATCCAGCCCAATGGGCAGTGCTTCGGCAATCCGTCCCTGCTTGAGCACGATGATGCGATCGGCCAGCAGGATCGCTTCCTCGACATCGTGGGTGACCAGCAGCACCGCAGGCCCGTGGGCACGCCACAGATCGATGATCAGCTGATGCATGCGAATGCGGGTAAGGGCATCGAGGGCCGCGAAGGGTTCGTCGAGCAACAGCAGGCGAGGCTCGCGCACCAGGCTGCGGGCCAATGCCACGCGCTGGGCTTCACCGCCGGACAAGGTGGCGGGAAAGGCGTCCAACCGGTGCGCCAGGCCCACTTCGGTCAGCGCCTTGACCGCACGCTCGCGAGCCTGGGGGTCGCGCACGCCGAGGGTCACGTTCTTCCACACGCGCTTCCACGGCATCAGGCGCGGTTCTTGAAACACCGCCGAGCGTGCCGCGGGCACCAGCAGGCGGCCGCCCTCGATCGGGTCGAGCCCGGCCAGCGAGCGCAGCAGGGTAGTCTTGCCCGAGCCGCTGGCGCCCAGCAGGGCAACGAACTCGCCGGGTGCGATGTCCAGGTCCAGGCCGTCGATGACACGGTTGGTGCCGAACTGGCGCACCACGTTCTGCAGGCTGACGGCGGGTTGAGGGTGCAATGGGCGGGTCAGGGTGTGTGCGGTCATGGGGTCAGCTCTTCACGAAGGAGGGGCGCCAGGCCAGGGCATAGTGCTCCAGGGCGCGGATGATGCCGTCGATCACCAGCCCCAGCAGGCTGTACACCAGCAGGCAGATGACGATGATGTCGGTGCGCATGAAGTCGCGTGCGTCGCTGGCCAGGAAGCCGATGCCGGAGGTGGCGTTGATCTGCTCGACGAACACCAACGCCAGCCAGGAGATCGCCAGCGAATAGCGCAGGCCGACGAAGAACGAAGGCAGCGCGCCGGGCAGTATCACGTGCCACACCAGTTCGCGACGGTTCAGCCCCAGGGTGTTGCCGGCTTCGATCAGCTTGGGGTCGATGCTGCGGATGCCGGCGAACAGGTTCAGGTACACCGGAAAGGTGGTGCCCATGACGATCAGCGCGACCTTGGTGAATTCGCCGATGCCGAACCACAGAATGAACAGTGGCACCAGCGCCAGCGACGGTACGGTGCGCAGCATCTGCATGGGCGAATCGAGCAGCACTTCGCCACGTCGCGACAACCCGGTGAACAGCGCGGCGACGGTGCCGATGACCACCCCGATGGCCAGCCCCGACACCGCCCGCTGCAGGGAGATCAGCAGGTGCATGGGCAGTTCGCCGCTGACCGTCAGGGCCCAGAAGGTCACGGCAATGCTCGAAGGCGCGGCGATGATGCGCGGTGGAATCAGCCCGGCCCGGGAAGCCAGCTCCCACAGCACCAGGATCGCCAGCGGGCTCAGCAGCCTGAGCACGAAGCCCGGCACGCGCACGCCGCGGCGGGGTGCGCTGGGGGTGACTTCGAGCATGTGGATGGGCGCTCTGGCGATCGGCCCGGAGGCGATTTCAGGTGGCATAGTCTTGGCCCTCGCGGTCCAGTTGACGGATCAAGGCGTCCCAGTGCAGTTGGATCTTGGGGTTGTCGCCGCTGGCTGCACTGGCGGACTGCTGGTGCACCTTGTCGATGGCCGCCTGCGGCGCCAGCAGCAGGTCGGCATTGCCGCCGGCCTGGGCGGCGATCTGGATGTTGCAGGCGCGTTCCAGCCCATGCAGTTCGCGGAAGGCGTGCTCGACACTGACGCCTCCGGTCAGCAGGCCGTGGTTGCGCAGGATGAGGATGTTGCTGTTGCCCAGGTTGCGGACCAGGCGCGTCTGTTCGTCCAGATCCAGCGCTATGCCTTCATAACCGTGGTAGGCCACGCGGCTGTAGTAGAGCAGCGCGTGCTGGGACAGTGGCAGCAAGCCGTTGCGCTGGGCCGACACTGCCGCACCATCGCGGGTATGGGTGTGCAGCACCGCTTTGAGGTCGGGACGTGCGCGGTGGATGGCGCTGTGGATCACGTAGCCTGCGTGGTTGATGCCCAGACCCAGCGGATCGTCGATCAGCTCACCGTCGATATCCACCTTGACCAGATTGGATGCGGTGATTTCATCGAACAGCAGGCCGAAGGCGTTGATCAGGAAGTGTTCCTGATCGCCCGGCACGCGGGCCGAGAAATGCGTATAGATATGATCGGTCCAGCGCAACTGCGCGGCGATGCGATAGGCAGCCGCAAGCTTGACGCGCACCTCCCATTCCTGCGGCGTGACACGCTGGCGCAGCGTGGGCGTGGAATCGTGCAGAACGGACAACGAAGTCATCGGGTCTCTCCTGAAAAACGTGCAGACCGGCGGCGACGGCACATGAGTGCGATCGCCGCTCGGTCCGGTTTCATCAGGTCCCGAGCAGCCAGTGAGGTAAGGGGTACGGCGGTGTCAGATCACCTTGAAACCGTGGGTGCCGTCGTTGGCCAGTTGTTCGACCAGACCGAACTCCCAATCCAAATAGCCTTGCATGGCCTGGCGGGGGTTGTCGGTGCCCTCGTAGGGCCGCCGGTAGCGGTCGCTGCGGGGCACGGCCAGATGGCGCTCGCCTGTTTCCACCGGCAGGCCTTGCTCCACCCAGGCGGCATTGCCACCTTCGAGAAGAAATACCGGCTTGCCGGTCAACGCCTGCAGATCGGCCACGGCGAAGCGCGCCAGCAGCCCGCTGCCGCAGGTCACCACGTAGCGTTCGGCCACAGGCACGTTTTCCAGGGCCTGGGGCAACTGCGCGCGCAGGGCCCAGTGGGCACCGGCAATATGGCGCTGCACATGGTTGGCGCTGCTGGTGAAATCGAATACCTGGGTATCACCTTCAGCTTGCCACTGGGCAAGTGTTGCCGGGCTGACCGTCTCGGCATCGGGCAGGGTCGGCAGCGGTGGTTGCCAGGCGCCGGTGGCCGTGAAATCGCTGGATTGCGCATCGTCCAGCACGTAGACGTCCCAGCCCATCTGGGCCAGCCACGAGGCGCTCATGTTGGCGCGCACGCCGTCGTCGTCCACCAGCACCAGCCGTGCACCGCGCACGCTGGCGAAATGATCGGTCTCCTGCACCAGCTGACCGCCCGGTGTGGAGCGCGCCGCGGGCAGGTGCCCGGCCGCGTATTCTTCCGGGGTGCGCACGTCGAACACGTAGGTGGTGCGGCCCTGTTCGGCCTGCCAACTGGCCAGCACGGCAAGCGTCGCGCGTTGCACGCCGGCCCTGTCTGCCACGAGGCGTGCTGACTGCGCCGCTGCCGCGCGGGTGTGCTCGGCCACTTCGCCGAAGCGACGCTGTTGGCCGTGCTCCAGTGTCTGACCTGCCAGTGTCCAGCCGATGGTGCCGTTGCGCAGCGCCGACACCGGGTTGGGAATGCCCGCATTGACCAGCGACTGCGTGCCGATGATGCTACGGGTGCGACCGGCGCAGTTGACGATTACCCGGGTTTGCGGATCGGGCGCCAGTTCGCGGATGCGCAGCACCAGCTCGGCGCCCGGCACACTGATGCCGCCCGGAATGCTCATGGTCTGGTATTCGTCGAAACGGCGTGCGTCGACCACCACCACATCGGCCCGGCTATCGAGCAGTGCCTGTACTTGCTCGGCGGTCAGTGAAGGCGTATGTCGCAGGCTTTCGACCAGTTCGCCGAAAGCCTTGCTCGGCACGTTGACGTCGCGAAACAGCTCGCCGCCCGCATCGCGCCAACCGCCAAGCCCGCCTTGCAGCAGCGCCACGTCGGTATAGCCGAGCGCTTGCAAGCGTTGCGCGGCCACGGCGGCAAGGCCCTCGCCGTCGTCATAGACGGTGATGGCCGTATCGCGGCGCGGTACCCGCGCGTAGATGTCCAGTTCCAGCCGGGACAGCGGGATGTTGGCGGCGAACAGTGGGTGAGCCTCGGCGAAAGGCGCCTCTTCGCGTACATCGATCAATGCCACTTCCTGACCGTCCAGCAGTGCCTGGCGCAGGGTGGAGTAGGGGCGTACGGCAATCTGGCTCATGCGGGTGAACTCTCTTTTGGCGGGCTCTCTTTGGACAAGTCCCAGAAGTTGGGAATGCCCGCATTGGAATAACCGGAAATGAAGGGCTTTTCTTCGCCGCTTTCGCTGTACACGGCGCGCGCTACGGCGCCGATATTGGCGCCGTAGACATGAATGCTGATGGACACACGGTCGTCGAAGGCATTGCTCACCTGATGGATGTCGCCGATGCTGGGCGATACCGCTTCGACCTGGCCTGGCCCCAGGCGGATCGGCGCGCCGTCGGGCAACAGGCGACCATCGCTGGCACGGCTGAACCCCTGGGAGTATTCGGCGCCGCGCAACATGCCGATCAATCCCCAGACGCGATGGTCGTGGATCGGTGTGCTCTGGCCTGGGCCCCAGATGAAGCTCACCACCGAAAAGCGCTGGCGCGCATCGGCGTGCAGCAGGAATTGTTGATAGCGCTGCGGATCGGGCTGGGCCGCGATGGCCGGCAGCCAGTCGTCGTGGCTGACCAGTTGCTGCAGCAACACCGCGCCCTGTTCCAGCACCGCAGGCTCGCTCGAGTCGCGATCGAGCAGCTCGGCCAGGTCGCCGACGAACTGGCGAAAGCGGTCATAGCGCAGTGGATGAGTCATTTCAGTAGCCCTCGAACAGATTCGTTATTACCCTAGCAAAGGGATTAAGCTTCCCGAAATTCAATTTGTTCATAAGCTAATATGCGAAAAGCGAATGAAGATAGATGACATCCAAGCGTTCCTGGCAGTGGTGCGCCTGCAGTCACTGAGCGTGGCCGCCGAATCTCTGCAGCTGACCCAGTCCGCCGTCACCCGGCGTCTGCAAAGTCTTGAAGAGTCGCTGGGCGCGATTCTGCTCGACCGGCACACCAAGCCGATGAAACCCACCGCTATCGGCTTGCGCGTGTACGAACGCTGCCAGGGCGTGATGCGCGAGGTCGATTCGCTGCACGAGCTGGTGGCCGAAGACGCAGCGCCCTCCGGCACTCTGCGCCTGGGCGTACCGCAGACGGTCGGCGACGCCGTGCTGCTCGATGCTCTGCACGCCTTGAAGCAGCGCTTCGTCGATTTGCACGTGCAGGTCGCCCACGGCTGGGGTGGACAGCTGGTCCAGCGTATCCAGCACCGTGAGCTGGACGCGGCGGCGGCGTTGTTCCCGGCAGGCAAGGTGTTCCCCGACGGCGTGGTGGGCCACTCGCTGGCACGCATGCCGCTGCTGGTGGTCGGGGCCAAGGGCCTGGACTTCGGCAAACGCTGCAGGCTGGCCGACTGCCAAGGCGAGGGTTGGGTGCTCAATCCCGATGGCTGCGGCTTTCGCGCTGGCCTCTCGCACGCCTTGGCCGAGCAAGGCCTGAGCCTGAAACTCAATCTGGAGACTTTCGGCACCGACCTGCAACTGGGGCTGGCGGCCAGCGGCATGGGCCTGGGTCTGGTCCCGGCACCGCTGTTGCAGCACAGCCGCCACCGCGACGAACTGCAGGTTCTGCAGGTGTCGGATTTCAAACCCATGGTCGATCTGTGGCTGGTGCATGCGGCTTTCGTTGGCAACCTGCAAGGCGCGATTCGCTTGTTCGGGGAAACCGTGGCGCGCGGGATGAACACGGACTGATGTGGCGAGCTATGTGCGCTGTTCGCATATTAGGATATGCCTAAAATGAGCTTTACTCATGTAACGGCGATTAGGTAGATTGGCCCGAATCAATCTGCCGTGCGGTGAGTCGTGCCGTCGGCGGCCTGCCGTTATCGAACTGCACGACGGAGTTTTCCCATGACCCCACTCGACCCCATCGCCCTGGCCGCGCTTACCGAGCGGATGGCTCTGCACGCCGAGCGCTACGACCGCAGTGGCGAGTTTCCCCATGACAACATCGACCACCTGCACAGCCTCGGCCTGCTCGCGCTGACTGTGCCCACGGCCTATGGTGGCGGCGGGGCCGACCTGGCCACGGCGCAGAAAGTGGTGACCGCAGTCGCCAAGGGCGAGCCGGCCACGGCGTTGATTCTGGTCATGCAGTACCTGCAGCAAGCCCGCTTGCATCAAAGCGAGCGTTGGCCTCAGGGGTGGAAGCAGCGCCTGGCGCTGGACGCCGTGGAAAGCGGGGCGCTGATCAACTCGCTGCGGGTCGAGCCCGAACTGGGCACGCCGGCCCGCGGCGGCCTGCCCAATACCGTGGCGCGACGTACCGCCGAGGGCTGGCGACTGGGCGGCCGCAAGATCTATTCCACCGGCAGCCACGGCCTGACCTGGCTGCTGGTGTGGGCGCGCAGCGACGATGACGATCCGTTGGTGGGTTCCTGGCTGGTGCATCGAGACACTCCTGGAATCACCATCGAAGACACTTGGGACCATTTGGGCATGCGTGCCACGTGCAGCCACGACGTGGTCTTCGAAGACGTGCTGGTACCGTTCGACCAAGCGGTCATCGTGAGTCCGGCCAGCACGCCGCAGGCGGAACTGGACGGCGAAGGCCTGCTGTGGATGGCGGTGCTGATGTCCAGTGTCTACGACGGTGTCGCCCAAGCCGCTCGGGATTCGTTCATTGCTTGGCTGCAGCACCGCGTGCCGGCCAATCTCGGTGCCGCCCTGGCGACGCTGCCGCGCTTTCAGGAGCGGGTCGGCGAGATCGACAGCCTGCTGCTGGCCAACCAGGCCCTGTTGCAATCGGCCGCCGAAGGCCGCCTGCCCGCCGAGCGCTGGCCCGCCATCAAGTACCTGGTGTGCAATCAGGCCATCCGCGCCGTGACCCTGGCCATCGAAGCCGGCGGCAACCCGGCACTGGACCGTCGCAACGCGCTGGAACGGCACTACCGCAACGTGCTTTGCGCGCGCATTCACACGCCTCAGGATGACAGCGCACTGGTCGCAATAGGCCGTCAGGCGCTGTCGCTCTGACCCCTATAGACGGGCTCACGAAATTTTCATGTGCCGCTGCTTACAGTGGCGTCCCTTGTTGGGGAGTAGCCTGCTCTGGACCTCGGTTCAGCGCGTTCGTGTCAACATTCTCGGCGGTCAGCCGTGGCACGAACACCTTCGGGTTGGTGAGACCAACGATGCATCCATGCCTAAAGCCGGGCGTGTGTTTGCGTCGTTGACTCATAGCCCGGCTGGATGTTCGACCGTGAACCCCATCTCCATTATTTTCGTCGCTTTGGCCATGTCCACCGACGCCTTCGCAGCGGCCATCGGCAAAGGCGCTACCCTTCACAAGCCGCGATTCGCCGAGGCACTTCGTACCGGTGTCATCTTTGGCGCGATAGAAACCATTACCCCGTTGATAGGGTGGTTCATAGGTCAGGCGGCTACACAGTACGTTCAGGACTTCGACCATTGGATCGCCTTCGTGCTGTTGGTGGGACTTGGGCTGCACATGATCTACAACGGCGTCAAAGCTGAAGCCCCGGAAGAAGACAAGCCCCAACAGCATTCCTTCGCTATTCTGGCCGTCACTGCCTTTGCCACCAGCATCGATGCCCTGGCGGTCGGCGTAGGGTTGGCGTTCGTCGACGTGAACATCTGGATCGCCGCCGCCGCCATCGGCGTGGCGACCACGGTCATGGTCACGATCGGCGTGATGCTGGGTCGGGTACTGGGCGTCGTCGTCGGCAAACGTGCGGAAATCGTCGGCGGCATCGTGTTGATGTTGGTCGGTGCGGTGATTCTCTACGAGCATCTGTCTGCGGCGTAATCGGGGGGAGAGGTTCTGCAATGGCGGATCCTTTCCCAAGGTTGCCCGCCGTAATGAACCTCATTGATTGACTGTGATCTATAAACTACAATCAAGCCATGGTTGAAATCAAGCAGACTGCCACGTTCATGATTTGGGAAAGCAAGCTGAAAGATCAGCGAGCAAAAGCTGCAATTGCCGCTCGCATCTTTCGGCTGGCGAATGGTCTGGCGGGTGACGTATCACCCGTCGGCCAAGGTGTCAGCGAGCTGAGAATTCATCATGGCCCAGGTTATCGGGTTTACTTCCAGCAGCGTGGGAATGAAATCGTCATCCTGCTGTGTGGTGGAGACAAGAGCAGCCAGACCAAAGACATTGAAACGGCAAAACGCCTGGCGAACGAGTGGAGTCCACAATGACCGAGCCAATCTATGACTACGATCCTGCGCAGGCGCTTGACGGCCCAGAGGCGATAGCGGTGTTCATGGCGGACGCGTTTGACACTGGAGACGCTGCCTATATTGCCAAGGCCATGGGTGTGGTTGCCCGTGCGAAAGGAATGACCGAACTGGCCAAGGAAACGGGATTGGCCAGAGAGCAGCTTTATAAGTCGTTTAGCGAGCGAGGGAATCCTACTTTGAAAACCATGCTGGTAGTGATGCGCGCGCTGGGCGTTGATTTGACTGCCAGAGCGCATGTGCAATCAGAAGCGTCCATTTGAAATAAGTCGAGCCGGGCGGACCGTCGGGTATGTGCACCGGTCCACCCGACGATACGATCTATCAAGGTATTTCAATCAAGCTTATTGAGCTTGGAGCTAACCTGACCACTCCCGCTACCTGCCCGGCGCCCACACCTCCACGTTCACTGCATCGATCCGCTTGGGGATCAGCTTTTCTTCATGAAAAGCATCGGCGATCTTCTGCTGCTCGGCCAATCCTTCGCGGGTGACGTGCTGCACATCGTAGCTGCGGCGGGCGTTCGCCTGCTGCACCACTGCCGGGTCGAGATTGCCCCAGAGCGGACCCAGAATCGCGGCGGCGTCGGCCGGGTTCGCCTTGACCCATTTGCCAGTTTCGGCCAAGTCGTCGAACACCGTTTTCAGGATCGCCGGGTTGGCCTTCGCATAAGGCGTGCCTGCCAGGTAATAGCGCTTGTACGCCGCCAGGCCTTCGCTGCCCGCCAGTACGCGGGTAGGTTGGTGCTGCTGCGCGGCACTGAGGAACGGTTCCCACGCCACCCAGGCATCCACCTTCTGGTTTTCGAAAGCGGCGCGGCCGTCGGCGATGGTCAGGTAGGCCGGCTTGATGTCAGTGAAGTTCAGATCACCCTTGCGTAAGGCCGCCAGCAGCAGGTAGTGAGCCCCGGCCGCCTTGGTGACCGCAACGGTATGGCCACGCAGGTCTGCCAAGGATTTGAGCGGCGAGTCCTGCCGAACCAGAATCGCCTGGGCCTGCGGCGAAGCCGATTCGGACGCGTAGTAGGTGAGCTTGCCGCCGGCAGCTTGAGCGAACACCGGCACCGTGTCGGCGACATCTGCCGACAGGTCGACGTTGCCGACGTTGAGCGCTTCGAGCAGCGGCTGGCCACTGGCGAACTCGTGCCAGCTGACGCGCACGCCTTTACCGGCCAGTTGTTTCTCCAGCGTACCTTGCTGCTTGAGCAGCACCATCAGCGTCGAGGACTTCTGGTAACCGATGCGCAGCTGGGTTTCGGCGTGGGCCGCGACGCTGAAAGACAAGCCGAGCGCAACGCTGAGGCTGGCGGCGAGCAGGTGTGGTGAGGTGAAGAGGGTGGACATGATGTGAGTCTCGTCTTCGACGCATCCGCTTGGCGCGGTCGGCCCGAAGAGAACAGGGAAGGGCATGCCCGGTGATCCGGTGAGGCGACTATAGAAGAACGACAAGGGGGGAGGGTAATGGCGTTTGGTTATCAGCTTATGCAGCCTGATCGGAGACACTGATTCGCACTGCACTTCATCCGCCGGACTCTCATCGATGCGAAAGGCTCTCGGTCGAAGCGTGTCATCTACGAATATACACATTTCTTCTTTCAAAACATGGATCTACCTATCACTTCTGTCAGGCGACGCCTAGGGAAACATTACCTAGTGTGGCGGCTTTACTGCGCAGTCCGTTCGCGGGCCTGCGCCGAACAGCAAAGGTAGACAGCCATGAAAGATGAAACACCGGCGGAAAACACCCTGTCCGCACATATGAAGCATATCGCCGTCAATGCCGAACAGCTCGACATCCTGTCCAAGGTTCAAGACTGCACGGCAATGCAGATCGCTCAAGGCAGCGTCGAGGACCTGATCGAGCTCGGCAAGGGTTTTGACGTAGATCAAGCGCAGACCTTGCATCAGCGCGCAAGCTCGGTGGCCGTGCTCGCAGCGCGACAGATGCGCGAACAACGCCTCAAGGCCAGCGAGCCGGCTTCGGCTGCCATGGCCCGCAGCGGTGTCCGTGCGCTGGTCGACGGCCCCAGCTTCGAAAGCCAGTTCACCCCCAGTTGGTCCAGCAACTGCATGCCTGGTGCTATCGAGGCAACCACCTCGCCTGCGGCTTATCTGACCAGCCTGTACCGTTTGGCTACCCAGACAGTCGAGCCTCTGGCCATCGAAGGCGAAGCCATCACGCTGGCCCAGCGTCGTCCCGATCTGGTTGACCTGACTTTGGATCCGGTGAGCCTGGAGCGCGTCGAGCCCACCGTAGTCGTGGTCAACGAGATTCTCGAGCGCGCCGCGCGCGAGTTTCTCGACAGCCGTAACCGCAGCGATGAGGCGGTAGACGATGCACTGCTGACCACTCGCTATCCGTTCCAGTTGCCATATGAGCGGTATCAGGCGCAGATCAATCATGTGCTGCAGCGCAAGCGCTACCAGTTGGGCGATGCGGTTCGACAACTCGACCCCAAGTTTCCCTATTTCAAAGAGCAAGGCCTGCATTCGGCGGCCTCCGACGATGCCCTGCAACTGGACGCCGCGTTCGGCCCCGAGCAGCGTGCACTGCTGATGGAGGCGCCTTATTTTCAGCTGACCAACCTCGCCCGCAAGGCCCCAGGCCTCCAGCGCCAGGCAGCCATGGCCGTGGCTCAGGCCGGCTTCTACAACCGTCACTACGGTGTTGCCGATGCTGAGCCCCTGGTGGATATTGTTACCTTCTGCAAGCGCACAGGCATCAACCAGACGCAACTGGAAGACCTGTTGTCCATCGAAACGCGTGCACCGGTAGCCTCGCCCAATGTGGCCGGCTTGGCGCCGGCATCGCCCGCGGTGTTCGGTTCCAGCTACGTCAACGCGGGCATCGCGCCGACCTTGGGCGTGGTCAGTGAAGGTGGGTCGATGCACCGTTTCACCGGCCACACTGACGGCCATTTCGACCGCCTGCAACGCGTCATCCGCCTGTCGCGGTGGATGGAGCTGAGCTTTGCCGACACCGACCTGCTGTTGTCGGCGGCCTTCAAGAGCGAGTGCGGGGAGAACCCGCATGGTTTTCAAATCACTGAAAACACCCTGCGCATGCTGGGGCTGTTTCGACAACTGCAACGCGATTTCAAGGTGACCGCGGAAGACTTCGCGGCGCTGGTTCATGGCGTAGGCCTGTATGCGTGCGGCAGCGATATTCCGCAGTTCGACCGCATTTTCAACGCCAGCGGTCTGTTTGAAACGCCGCTGTGTCTGGACGACAGCGTATTTCCAATCGTCCCGGCGACGGACAATCAGTACCGCAAGGTCGATCATCTCTGCAGCGCGCTGGGTATCAGTTTCGAAACCTACGTTTACGTTGCTCGCTACATCGCCCAAGGGCTTCACCGCCAAAACAGCGAAAGCCAGGCCGACGCTGACGTCAACAGCTTGCGCTGGTCCCACGCTGTGGTCTCGGCGTTCTACCGTTTGGTGAAGCTGCCACGCTGCCTGGGCATCTCCAGTATCGAGGCGATTGCCTTGCTGCAATTGATCAACCAGAGCGCCAACCAGTACGTGAGCCGACTGGCGCAGCCTCGACTCGCCGTGTATCAGCACTCGGAAATGACTGACACCTTGAGCGTGATTCAGTCGTTGGGCGATGTGATCAAGTGGTGCAACACGCATCAGTTGTCTGTCAACTGGCTGTATCAGCAAGTCATGCCACTGACTCCCGTTGCGGCAGCGACCGAGCACGAGATCGATCTGCTCAAGCAGATTCAATCACGTATGGGAGCGGTATTGGTCAGCCAGGCGACCTTCGTCGAAGCAGGTGCACCGCAGTATTCAGCGGGTGATGCGCCAACTGCGATTGACTGGCTGGCTGAATTCGAAGCGTTCGTTTCCGGTGACGGCCTGATCATTGATCGCAGCATCATGGCCCCCGAGTACGAGGACGAAGCCTACTATACCGAGCGGCTGCTGGAGCTGATCGATCGCGTGATGAGCCGCCATGGCGTCACAGCGATCTCCGACCTGCGCATCAAACTGTTCAGTGTGGTGATGGACGCACGTGCCGCTCAGCAGAGCCTGGTTTGGGAATGCCTGGCCAGCACCTTGAAGGTGACTGCCGAGCAGTGCCGCGAGCTGCTGCTGTGGGCGCGTGGCACGACCTATCAGTTGCTTGCCGAAGTACTGCGGGTGTTCGCCATCGAGGGGGGCGCCGGTGTAGCGGTGCCCGTGGGCGATGAAGTGCTGACCATCCTGGCACGTCTGGCCCGCCGGGCAGCGATCGCGCAACAGCTGAACGTCAGCGCCATGGCCTTGCGCAGTTTTGTGCGTAACCCTGAGTGGTTCGGCCGCCCGGCGCAAGTTCGCCGAACAAGATCCGCCACCTGGTTGATCGACGACATCGGCTTTGCAGACCTCTACAGCCTGGTGCAGTACCAGCGAGTGGTGAAATTCAGCCGTCGCGGTGAGCAGGAGTTGCTCGACTACCTACAGCTGGTGAACAGCCTGCCCGAAGAGCTCAGCGATGCCGATGCCGAACTTGTACGCGAAGATGCTGCGGGCAAGATCGCCGGATTTATCGGCTTCGGCACTCGCGACATTCTGCAAACAGCCGCGCTGTTGACTGACAACGGGATTCTGCTGACGGTGCTGGAACTGGATCACCTGATCCGTATTCGCGAGTTCTGTAACGAGCTGCAATTGGGCACCACGGCAGTGGTCGACTTGAGTCGGCTGCGCAGCGACAGTTCGCGCAACGACTACCGGGCCGCTGGCGAGGGTGCCTTGGCCAGCTTGACCGCCAGCCTGTCAGGTGAAGGCAAACAAGTGGAAGGTGAACTGGGGCAAAGCGAGTCTTCATGGATCATTGTCGACCGTGAGCTGTTGGTGGCCAGGACCGACGAGGTCGCACGCTTCACCATTACCGTCAGAAACTTCCTGGGCCAGCCGATGGGTGGTATTCGAGTCGCCTGGCGTACCAGCCTGGGCGAACTGCAATTACCCGCGATGACGGAAACCGACGCCAATGGCGAAATGACCGTGACCCTGATGGCTGGCGATGAGATGGGCACCGCTCAGGTCACCGCCACCTACGGTCTGGACCGGCAGATCCAGGCGCCGCTGGTGCGGATCGATTGCGATGAAAGCACCCTTGACTTCATCGAGGTACCCCATTACCCCAATCCTGCCGAGGCGCTGGCGGGCGACCGTGAAGAAATCGAGTTTGCGGTGGAACTCGTGGATATGCATGGCAACGTGGGTCGCGATCGTGTGGTGCAGTGGGAGACGGACCTGGGTCAATTCCTGCGTCCGCAGACGCGCACCGATAGCGAAGGCCTGGCGTATGCGACGTTGCACAGCCAGCCGTCGGGTCCGGCCAGCGTGTTAGCGGTGTTCGAGTTCAACGGTAACGAGCACGCGTTTCAACCCGTCAGGTTCCTGGAACAGCCTTACTTTCAATACATACGCTTCGCGAGCGCCATCGCGGCGACCCAGCCGGTAGAGGTCACTTGCCGCATTATCAACCTGGATGAAACGCCTGTAATCGGCGCCACAGTGACTTGGGGTTGCACCGTCGGCGGCTTTGATCAGCAAGCTACGAGCATCACCGATGGGCAGGGTATTGCCCGCATCAATTTCACCGCAGCCCAGGCAGGGTCCGTGATAGTGAGCGTTGATGCCACTGTGTCGGACACCCAATTGCGCCCCCTCGCCAGTGCCGCGACGCCTATCTTCGAGCTGCCAAGTCTGGTCGAACATGCGCCATTGGAGCAGATTTTCGGCATCGGCCAGTCACGCCCAGCGCAGTTCCGTGTACGCCTGGAGCCAGCATTGAGCCGCCAACCGGTGACATGGCATCAAGACGATCGAGAGCTCGGAACCAGCTACACCGACAGTCAAGGATGGGCCATATTCGAGCATCGTTTTGTGGGCAGTGATCATGGCGATAAAATAGTGACCGCGCGGGGAGTAGGGCAGGGCAATGAGGCTCATTTCTCTGTTGCGGTAATGCGTGCTCATGAATCTTTGCAAGTTGAAACGAGCGACCTGTTGAAACATTTTGATGGCAGTTCGTTCGTCATCCCGCGCGGTGGGCAGGGAACCCTAAATATCCGCGCGGTGCGCGGAGATATCGGCGATGACGCTGCCTGGATGCAATGGTCGATAGCTGAAGATAAAGCTGACCTGCACGGCATTTCTATAACGCCGGCACGTGGTCAAAAAATATATGCCGATGAGCACGGCTGCATTCAACTGCATCTAGATGGGCTGGCGGCTGAATTCCTGGCCGGCGGTGCAGATAGCAATTCATTCAGACTGGACGTCACGACGAACCTGAGTGTGACAGCGTCTATCAGCTTATGTGTAAGAGAGTTGGTTGAGGCAAAGCTGCAGAGTTGGTCTCCGGTAGGAAAAGACGTATTAACATGCCAGTTCTACGCTCGAAGTGGGCGCCCACTTGTGGACGGGAACGTGATGATAGGAGGAGGTTCAGAATCGCCGCTTTCACTTAATGAACAGGGCGCTAGCAGCAGCGGTGACTACATCAGAAATGACGCTGGAACTGTGACGATTACAGCGCATCCAGATACGTTGATAATGTTTGAGAACGGTATGAGTGCCGTCGATACGCTAATCCATCACATCCCACTTGACGAAAAAGACCGGCGTCCGGATTTCAGGACAATCGTCACTAGCCCCGACAGCCGAGTGCGTATCGAGGGGCGGAGCGTTTGGATACCTGCCATGGAAGATATTACGTTGGGGTACAGGGTGCTGTATGGAGAGGTACCCGTTGCGGGGCTGGAATGCATAGGCGATAGCAGGTTACAAGTCATCCGTAAGGCGCGGGAAAGAACCGACGATAACGGCCGGATGACGGTGATCGTCAACATTGGCAACAGGCAATCAGGAGCTATCGGTGATAAGCATCGTACTGGTAGTCATCTGTTCAATGTGACTGATGTTGACCGAATTAACTAATCTGCTGTTCCTGTAATTATAGCTGAAGGCTTTATCATGACTGTCTATACACCTGAATTACTATTATCCCACCGCGACGCCCTGGTCGGTTACTACTTGGGTCAAATTGTTCCTGAACACCCTGTGCCCGGCGCTCGCCGTCTGGAAACCCCTGAGGACTTGTACGAATACCTGCTTATCGATAACCAGGTCAATGCCGCTGTCGATACCAGTCGTATCGCCATGGGTATGGCCAGTCTGCAGCAATATATTCATGCCATCTACAATGGGATGGAGCCTGGCTATCGTGGAATTTTCGACAAGCAGGCGCAGCAACTCTGGCGCGAAAGCAAGAGTGAGTACGCTATCTGGGCGGGTAATCAGATGTTGCAGGATTACCCCGAGAACTACATCGAACCCACACTACGTCTGAATCAGACGCAGGCATTCACGGAGTTCACCAACGACATCAATCAGAGTCGCCCGTCCAAAGAGTCCGTGCAGAATGCTCTGCGGCACTATTTGAACAAATTCGAACACCTGAGCAATCTGAACGTAGTGTCCGGCTATATTGATGGGGTGGACTTTCGTAATGCCGATTACTACTTTCTGGGGCGGCAGAACGTCGAGCCCTATCAGTATTTCTGGCGCAAGGCCCAGGTACGTTTTGGCGAGGCCACCGGCCAGGCCGAAGGTGACGATTACCTGAGCCCCACTGCCTGGAGCGAGTGGTTGCCGGTTAACATCCCCTCGGGCAGCGAAATCCTGCACATCAGGCCGCTACTGCTGGACGGCCGTTTGTATGTCGCGTGGATCAGTCAGCAGGAAAAGATGCGCGAACGCCCCGATGGCGACGACGTGGTAGGTACCCACGAGTCCGTGCCAAGTTACAGCCTGAACATTGCCTACCGAATGATCGATGACAGTTGGTCGCCGGCCATGGTCACGGTGCTCAAGGATAAGCGTAAATACAATCCAGACGCCGACTATTTCGTGGCCTTCGTCAGCGAAGCCGATCCGGACGACAAGAAGATTGTCTTTGCCTATGGCGTTACCAATGCAGACAAGCCGGATTATGAAGGGTTGATTTTCGATGCCCGGTTCAATGTGCTGTTTCACGATGTCGTGGATCACACTGGCGTCAGCGGTTATCTGGGAAAAATGCTCAATGCCCTGCAGCATTTCTCCAACGCAGACAATTCATTGCAACATCCACTGGCCAGCGACCGCTGGACCCACCCTGCAGTGACTCAAGGCTATGAAGAGGCTTATCACAGCGTTGGTGCACTGAGTGGATGGATGCGGTTGGTGGTGTGGTTCTGCATCGACAATCAAGGGCGCTACTGCCTGCGGGTTCGTGGTCAAGTTACCAAGACCGTCATCAACTCCACGACAGGACGCCCGCACAATGGCCATTTGATTTTGAACTGTTATGTCAACGGGGTACGAAAGGCAGGGGCAGACTTCAGCAACATCGCTCTGAACGGTAATGCCTGGACGCCGGATGTCATGTGTGTGTTTGGCGCACAACCCGGGGACATTCCGTCCACCATCGACATCAGCTTTGGCGACATAGCGAGCGCACCTTCGCGGGACCATTATGTGGTCACGCTCGATGCTTTGCCCGAGGCTCGTCCCAAACTGCGTTACGAGGCGACTGGAGGGCAGTTTCTCGACTTGACCGCGCTGCGGCTGAATGGACTGCAATACGTCCGCCTCAATACGCTGTTTGCCAGAGACCTGGTTGCCAAGGCAAGCGTGTCGGTAGATGCCGTACTCAACTGGTCCACCCAGCATATGCAGGAACCGCCGCTTCCTGGCAGCACTGAGGTGCGATACATGGACTTCCATGGCGCCAACGGGCGATATTTCTGGGAGCTGTTTTTCCATGTGCCCCATGCGGTCGCCCACCGTCTGCACAACGAGTTCGATTTCTTCGGTGCCGAAGAGTGGCTCCACTACATTTTCAACCCGCAAGCCAAGATCAAGCCCACCCAACCGCCCAGCCCCTTGTACTGGTCGGTGCGCCCGCTGGAGGAGGTCAGCAGCGGTGATTATGAAGTGGTCGGTATCAGCGATCCCGACGCGATCTGCTATTCGCATCCAGAGCACTACCGCAAGGCGATCTTTACCTTGTATGTGCGCAACCTCATGGCATATGGCGATTCCCAGTACCGTCGCTTGACCCGCGACAGTTTGAACGAGGCGAAGCTGATGTACGTGCGCGCGCTGTCGTTGATGGGTAACAAACCGGACAACCGCATGGTCGGTCGCTGGGAACCTGTCAGCCTGGGCGTGGCTGCTGAAATGAACGGGCAAACGTTCGCACGGTACGAACATCCACTGAGCGCACGCTCGCTACCCGCCATACAGGGTGAGGATCGGCCGTGGTTCGAACTGCTCGACTCCGAACGTTTCCGCCTGCCGGTCAACACCCAGCTGCTGGATATCTGGGACGACATTGCGCGGCGACTCGAGAACCTGCGCAACAATCTGACCATCGACGGCAAGCCGCTGCTGTTGCCGCTCTATGCTCCGCCGGTGGACCCGAAAATGCTGCTGCGCGCGCAGAACAGCGCCAGTGGGCTGGTACAGCGCAGTGTCGGTGGCATGGCGCCGATTCCGCCGTATCGCTTCCGCGCGCTGCTGCCGCGGGTGCAGAATGCGGTGGAGACCCTGATTCGTTTCGGCGAGCAGGTACGCACTTACCGTGAGCTCAAGGATCGTGCCGAGCAGGAAGAACTGCAACAGTCCCACGTCCTGGAGCTGTCGCAGTTCGGGATCAAGCTGCAGGAATTGGCGATCGACCAAGCTGACGCAGGTCTGGTGGCATTGACCAGCAGTCGCCAGGTCATCAGGCAGCGCTTCGACTACTACTCAAAGCTGGCCGAAGAGAACGTTTCGTCGGCAGAGGAGCGGGCCAAGGACCTGAACTTGAAGTCCGCCATCGCCAGCGCAGGCACTCAGGCCCTGGAACGTGTCGCCGGCGCGGTGAATATGGGCTCGGTGATCGTCACGGCTGTGGGCGGTGGACACACCCGCGCAGGTTCCGCCGTTCAGGCGGTGGCCGTGATCGCCGGAATTGCGGCCGATTCCATGCGTATCGATGGCGAGATGCTTGCCATCAACGAGCAATACCGGCGCCGCCTGGTCGAGTGGGAGTTTCAGCGCGACCAGGCGTCGGCTGAGCTGTCGGCGGTGGACAAGCAGATCAATGCCCAGAAGCTGCAGATAGAATCCGCTCGTGAGCAACTGGCCCATGCCGTACGCAGCGAACAGCAGTCGCAGGACTACTATGCATTTCTGAAAACCCGCAGCACCAATGCCGGCCTGTACCAATGGCTGCTCAGTCAGCTGTCGACCTTTTACTTCCAGGCGTACGATGCGGTTGTCGCGCTGAGCCTGAATCTGGAAGCCTGCTGGCAGTATGAGCTGGGTGATTTCCAGACTCGATTCATCCAGCCCAACGTGTGGTTCGAAAACTACTTCGGCCTCACCGCCGGCGACGCGCTGAAGCTGCAACTGCTGCGCATGGAGGCGGCCTACCTGAAACGCAATGAACGGCGTCTGGAGCTGACCAAGACCGTTTCCCTCAAGTCTCTGTTCGAGAAGATAGGCAGCGAAGAGCGCTGGGAGATGGCGCTGACCCAGCTCAAGGAGCGCGGGGAACTGACGTTCGACCTTCACTGCTCGTTGTTCGATGGCGATTACCCGGGGCATTACCTGCGGCAGTTGGTCAGCGTCTCGGTATCACTGCCGGTTGTGGTCGGGCCCTATCAGCAGATCCATGGCGTGTTGACCCAAGTGTCCAGCAAGACCGTGACCAAGGCCGACCTGCGGGCGATGAATTCGCTGTACGGCCTGCCGGATGCGAACACCCAGCATATCCTGTTCAACCCCCGTGCCAGCCAAAGCATCGCGCTGTCCAGTGGCATGGACGATGATGGCCTGTTCATGCTCGACTTCAATGACGAGCGCTACCTGCCGTTCGAGGGGACGGGTGCGGTTTCCAGCTGGCAGCTGAAATTCCCTCGCCACAATCGTGCGCCTCAAAGCGAAATGCTCGATACCTTGACTGACATCATTGTCAACCTGCGCTACACCGCAGTGGATGGTGGGCTAGGGTTCGCCAGTCAAGTGGAGGGTCTGCTGGATCAGATGTGATCTGATCCTACCTGGCTGAAACGACAAAGGGGTCGCTCGATGAGCGACCCCTTTGTCGTTATGCATCCGGCGTCCAGTCAGTGGCGAGCTTCCTGCCCTGACATCGCCATCAACTGCTTCTCCTGATTCCAGTCGAACGGTTCGTCGTTCTCCTCGGCTTCGAAACGGCGCTCTTCAAGCGCCTGATACAGCGCGATCTCTTCGTCGGGCATGTAGTGCAGGCAGTCGCCGGCAAAGAACCACAGCAGGTCGCGCGGCACCAGGTGGGCGATCTGCGGGTAGCGGGTGATGACCTGGCACATGATGTCCTGACCCAGGTACTGGCTTTCTACCGGGTCGTTCGGCAGTTGCGCCCGCAGCTCATCGAAACGCTCCAGAAACAGCGCGTGGCTTTCCTCAGGGACCTGCTCCGCCTCGCCCAGAGCCACGAGGATGCTGCGCAGATGGTCGAGCAGGACAAGGTGGTGTTCGAGATGGTTAATGGCCATGGTGGGGTCCTCTTGAGCGAAACGGGCGCGGGAGTATAAAGCTCCGCGCGCCCGCTGTCTTTTCGCAGATGCTCAGCGGACCTTGTCCGCGGTGGGCAGCAGCTCTTCCTTGCCGAAGTCGTCGACGTCGATCACCTTGCGTCGCGCCGCTTCAGCCTGTTGCAACGTCTGCGCCTCGGCGGGTTGCAAGACGCCAGCTTCCAAGGCTGCGTCGATCAGCGATTGCCCGGGCGTGGCGCTGAACTGGCGCGCCTTGTAGGCCTGTTGCAGCTTCCTGTGCAGCGGCTGGCTGTCACGCAGCAGGTCGAAGGCAACCTGCAGCGCGCCGACCGGATCGTCCGCGCCTTGTGGGCGGTAGCAGCCAGCGAGCAGCTCTTCCAGTGCTGGGTCACCCTTGTGGCGGCCGGTGATGGCAGCCACTTCGGCTTCCAGCTTGTCGCAAGGCCCGGTGTGTCGACGACCGAACGGGAAGACTATGCCACGCAACAGATACCCGAGTGCCTTGCTGGGGAAGTTCTTCAGGATTCCATCCAGCGCGTGCTCGGCCTGGCCCAGGCTTTCTTCCATGGCCCAGCACAGCAGGGGCCGCAGGTGCTCGGGCGAGTTCTGGTCGTGATAGCGCTTGAGCGCTGCAGAACTCAGGTACAGGTAGCTGAGCACATCGCCCAGGCGCGCCGACAGCCGCTCGCGACGCTTCAGCTCGCCACCGAGCAGCATCATGCTCAGGTCCGCCAGCAGGGCAAACGCGGCTGCCTGCCGGTTCAAGGCCCGGAAATAGCCTTGGGCAAGACGGTCGCCCGGCGCTTGTTCGAAGTGGCCAAGGCCCAGGTTCAAGACAAAGGTACTGGCCGCGTTTCCGACGGCGAAGCCGATGTGCTTGAGCAGCAGCGCATCGAACTCCAGCAGTGCCTGAGCCTGGTCTTCGCGGCCAGCCAGGGCCATCTCCTTGAGCACGAACGGATGGCAGCGGATGGCACCCTGGCCGAAGATCATCAAGTTGCGCGACAGGATGTTCGCGCCCTCCACGGTGATGAAGATCGGTGCACCCTGCCAGTTGCGCCCCAGGTAGTTGTTGGGGCCCATGATGATGCCCTTGCCACCGTGGACATCCATGGCATGAGTGATGCAATCGCGGCCACGCTCGGTCAGGTGATACTTGAGGATGGCCGAAAGCACCGAGGGTTTTTCCCCCAGGTCCACCGCATTGGCCGTCAACATGCGAGCGCTGTCCATCAGCCAGGCGTTGCCACCAATCCTGGCGAGGGATTCCTGGATACCTTCGAAAGCCGCCAGCGGGACGTTGAACTGCTCGCGAATCTGCGCGTATTGGCCTGTGACCAAGCTGGTGTACTTGGCGGCACCGGTACCGACTGCCGGCAAGGAGATCGAGCGACCCACCGACAGGCAATTCATCAGCATCATCCAGCCCTTGCCCAGCATCGGCTGGCCGCCGATGAGGTAGTCGAGGGGGATGAACACGTCCTTGCCCGAGTTCGGCCCGTTCATGAACGCAGCGCCGAGTGGCAAATGGCGACGACCGATTTCCACGCCCGGCGTGTCGGTTGGAATCAGCGCGAGGCTGATGCCCAGGTTTTCCTTGTCGCCCAGCAAGTGCTCGGGGTCGTGGGCCTTGAAGGCCAGACCAAGCAGGGTCGCGATCGGACCCAGGGTGATGTAGCGCTTTTCCCAGGTCAGGCGGATGCCGATGACTTCCTCACCTTGCCACTGGCCTTTGCAGATGACACCGACATCAGGCATCGCGCCGGCATCCGAGCCTGCCAGGGGGCCGGTCAGGGCGAAGCAGGGAATGTCGTCGCCGCGTGCCAGGCGAGGCAGGTAGTGATTGCGCTGTTCGTCGGTGCCGTAGTGCAGCAGCAGTTCGGCGGGGCCCAGTGAGTTTGGCACCATGACCGTGGAGGCCAGGTCGCCGCTGCGGGTGGCCAGTTTCATCGCCACCTGGGAGTGGGCATAGGCGGAAAAACCCTTGCCGCCATATTCCTTTGGAATGATCAGGGCGAAAAAGCCGTGTTCTTTTATGTGAGTCCAGGCTGCTGGAGGGAGGTCCATGTCCTGGCCAATCTGCCAGTCACTGACCATGGCGCAGAGCTGCTCGGTCGGGCCGTCAATGAACGCTTGTTCTTCTGCGCTCAACTGCACCTTGGGGTAGGCGAGCAACGTGTTCCAGTCGGGCCGGCCGCTGAACAACTCGCCGTCCCACCAGACCGTGCCGGCGTCGATGGCATCGCGCTCGGTGTCGGACATTGGCGGCAGGGTCTTCTTGAACCAGCGAAACAAGGGTGCGCTGAAATGCTTGCGGCGCAGCTCCGGCAGCAGCAATGGCAGCGCACTGGCAATCAGCAACAGCCAGAACAGCGTCAGCAGCCAGCCAGGCGCGTGACTGGCCGCGCCCATGATCACAAGAAACACGGCGACGATACCCATGGCGGGCAGGGCGGCGATGCGGCGATGGGCCAGCCAGGCGATGCCGACCACGAGGGCGACGATCCACAACAACAGCATAGGGTTTTCTCCGTGAAAGCCAGGCGGGACGAACCACCTGCGGTTGCCGTCGATACAGCGGCGGCAGACGGGAAAACGGTGGCCAGGCACGTAAGCTTCGGTGTGGGACAGATCCGGGACTTGCCTGGATAGTGACCGTTGCAGGGTAGGGGAGTTCGCGGCGCCGAGTGCCAGAGGCAGTTGCCCGGAACGTTCGCTGGCCACTGTGGCCCTATCTGCATGGGCGGTCGCGGCACGCGTGGGACTGATGTCCACTATCGACAGCAGTCACTTTACGAGGGCGGTCACCGCGCCCATCATGGTGTCAGTTGTTACACATCTGGTTGCAAATCATCGCAGTCGCCCTTACTTCATCACCACTCTCAACACGGCGTATAGACCCCTTATGAGTTCTGCTCTGTCCATTCGACAGTTGACCAAGACCTACGGCAACGGGTTTCAGGCCCTCAGCGGCATTGATCTCGACGTAGCGGAAGGCGACTTCTTCGCACTGCTGGGCCCCAACGGCGCAGGCAAATCGACCACCATCGGGATTCTTTCCACGCTGGTCAACAAGACCAGCGGCACCGTCAACATCTTCGGCAACGACCTGGACCGCCAGCCGGCTGCGCTCAAGCGCAGCATCGGCGTAGTGCCTCAGGAGTTCAACTTCAACCAGTTCGAAAAGACCTTCGACATCGTCGTGACCCAGGCCGGCTATTACGGCATTCCAGCGAAGATCGCCAAGCAGCGTGCCGAACAGTATCTGACCCAACTGGGTTTGTGGGACAAGCGCGATACGCCGTCGCGGTCGCTGTCGGGGGGCATGAAGCGGCGCCTGATGATCGCACGGGCGCTGATCCACGAGCCACGCCTGCTGATTCTCGACGAGCCCACCGCCGGCGTCGATATCGAACTGCGGCGCTCGATGTGGGGCTTCCTCACCGAGCTGAACGAAAAAGGCATCACCATCATCCTCACCACCCATTACCTGGAAGAGGCCGAACAGCTGTGCCGCAACATCGGCATCATCGACCACGGCACCATCGTCCAGAACACCAGCATGCGTGAACTGCTCGGCACCCTGCACGTGGAGACCTTTCTGCTCGATCTGGGCCAGCCGCTGAACGCAGCGCCGCAGCTGCAAGGCTACCCCTGCACGCTGGTCAATCCGCAGACGCTGGAAGTGCAGGTCGACAAGGAAATCGGCATCACCTCGCTGTTCGGCCAGCTGGCGCTGTTGAACATTCCGGTGTTGAGCCTGCGCAACAAGACCAATCGCCTGGAGGAGCTGTTCGTGTCTCTGGTGGAGAAAAATCTGAGGAAGGTCGCGGTATGAGTTCCGAATTCCAGGCCAATGTGGTCGCTCTCAACACCATCGTCTACCGCGAAGTGCGGCGCTTCACGCGGATCTGGCCGCAGACCCTGCTGCCGCCAGCCATCACCATGGTGCTGTACTTCGTCATCTTCGGTAACCTGATCGGCAAGCAGATCGGTGGCATGGGTGGCTTCAGCTACATGGAGTACATCGTGCCGGGGCTGATCATGATGTCGGTGATCACCAACTCCTACGGCAACGTGGTCTCGAGTTTCTTCGGCGCCAAGTTCCAGCGCTCCATCGAGGAACTGATGGTCTCGCCATTGTCACCGCACACCATTCTGATCGGCTATGTTGCAGGTGGGGTGTTGCGGGGCTTGATGGTAGGGGTCATCGTCACCGCGCTGTCGCTGTTCTTCACCGATCTGCAGGTGCATCACCTGGGCATCACAGTGCTGGTGGTGCTGCTGACCGCCACGATCTTTTCCATGCTGGGTTTCATCAACGCGGTGTTCGCGCGC
This sequence comes from Pseudomonas sp. CFBP 13719, assembly GCF_014842095.1. Lineage (NCBI taxonomy): Bacteria > Pseudomonadati > Pseudomonadota > Gammaproteobacteria > Pseudomonadales > Pseudomonadaceae > Pseudomonas > Pseudomonas sp. CFBP 13719. The sequence continues at coordinate 29,527 of NZ_JACYVB010000016.1, forward strand.
AACTTCGACGACATCTCCATCGTACCGACATTCGTCCTTACGCCTTTGACCTACCTGGGTGGGGTGTTCTATTCGATCAGCCTGTTGCCGCCGTTCTGGCAGACCGTATCCCTGGCCAATCCGGTGCTGCACATGGTCAACGCCTTCCGCTACGGCATCCTTGGCGTCTCGGACATCAGCATCGGCGTAGCGGTGGCATTCATGCTGGTGGCCACGGTGGTGCTGTACTTCGCCTGCGTGAAATTGCTGGTCAGTGGTCGCGGCATGCGCAGCTGAGTTCCCCCGGCCGGACCGCAAGGCCCGGCCATGTCGTTTCTCGACGGTTCAAGGTCGTAGGTGGAGCATGATCATCGGCGGGCGAAGTCGATGATCAGGACGCCAACATATGCCGTGCGGCATTCGTCGCGCGCAGCCTTATCGGGGAAGCAGAATGAACATGAAGAAAGTTCTCGGAGCCAGTGCTGCTCTGGTTCTGGCCATGGGATGTAGCTGGGCCAGCGCTGCCGCCAAGGAAGTCACCATCGGCTACGTCGACGGATGGTCGGACAGCGTCGCCACCACCCATGTCGCCGCCGAAGTCATCAAGCAGAAACTGGGCTATGACGTGAAGCTGCAGGCAGTGGCCACCGGGATCATGTGGCAAGGTGTGGCCACCGGCAAACTCGATGCAATGCTTTCTGCCTGGCTGCCGGTGACCCACGGCGAGTACTGGGCCAAGAACAACGACAAGGTGGTCGACTACGGCCCCAACTTCAAGGACGCCAAGATCGGCCTGATCGTGCCTGAATACGTCAAGGCCAAGACCATCGACGACCTCAAGACCGACGACACCTTCAAGAACCGCATCGTGGGCATCGACGCGGGCTCGGGCGTGATGCTCAAGACCGAACAGGCGATCAAGGACTACGGGCTGTCGAACTACAAACTGCAGGCCAGTTCCGGTGCCGGCATGATCGCGGAACTGACCCGGGCCGAAAACGCCCAGCAATCCATTGCCGTGACCGGTTGGGTGCCGCACTGGATGTTCGCCAAGTGGAAACTGCGCTTCCTGGAAGACCCGAAAGGTGTGTACGGCGCGGCCGAAACCGTCAACAGCATCGGCAGCAAGGGCCTGGACAAGAAAGCGCCCGAGGTGGCTGCCTTCCTGAAGAAATTCCAGTGGTCGTCCAAGGACGAGATCGGCGAAGTCATGCTGGCCATCCAGGACGGTGCCAAGCCTGATGCCGCTGCCAAGGCCTGGGTCGCCAAACACCCTGACCGTGTCGCCGAGTGGGTTGGCAAATAACCCCAAAGGGGCTGCCTTGCACGCGGGCCGCCCGTAGGAGCGGTCATCGGCCGCGAATCCAGCGCTGCGGTGCACCGCGGTACAGCCTTCGCGGCCACGGACCGCTCCTACGTCGAATTGTGAAAAGGTCGCCCATGGGCGACCTTTTTTCATTTCCGCGCCCCGATCTACTACTAAGGTCGTCTGGAGTGCGTCCCAGAGCAGCCTAAAGTGGAATACGTTCTATCCATCTATGCTGCGAGGACAAAAACAATGAACGACAGCATTTACCTCTCGATTCAAAACAGCCCACGCTTCAAGGAGCTGGTGAGAAAAAGGGAGAAGTTTGCCTGGATACTTTCGGCGATCATGCTTGGACTGTATTCGGCCTTCATCCTCTTGATTGCCTACGGCCCGCACATCCTGGGCGCCAAGCTCAGCCCTGAATCGTCGATCACCTGGGGCATTCCCATCGGTGTCGGCCTGATTCTCTCCGCCTTCGTGTTGACCGGTATCTACGTCAAGCGCGCCAATGGCGAGTTCGATGACCTGAATCGCCTGATTCTGCAGGAGGCCAAGCAATGATGCGGCGTCTATTGGCAACAGTGGGCGCATTCGCCCTGGCTCCAAGCGTGATGGCGGCCGACGCACTGACCGGCGCGGTGCAGAAGCAGCCGCTCAACGTGGCGGCGATCATCATGTTCGTGCTGTTCGTGGGCGCTACCCTGTGCATCACTTACTGGGCGTCCAAGCGCAACAAGTCGGCGGCGGACTACTACGCTGCCGGCGGCAAGATCACCGGTTTCCAGAACGGCCTGGCAATTGCCGGCGACTACATGTCGGCGGCGTCCTTCCTGGGTATTTCCGCGCTGGTGTTCACCTCCGGCTATGATGGCCTGATCTACTCCATCGGCTTCCTCGTGGGCTGGCCGATCATCCTGTTCCTGATCGCCGAGCGTCTGCGCAACCTGGGCAAGTACACCTTTGCCGACGTGGCGTCCTACCGCTTGAAACAGAAGGAAATTCGCACCCTGTCGGCCTGTGGTTCGCTGGTGGTGGTGGCGTTCTACCTGATCGCGCAGATGGTAGGTGCCGGCAAGCTGATCCAGCTGCTGTTCGGCCTCGACTACGCCGTCGCCGTGGTTCTGGTGGGTATCCTGATGTGCTTGTACGTGCTTTTCGGCGGCATGCTGGCGACCACCTGGGTACAGATCATCAAGGCGGTCCTGCTGTTGTCCGGTGCATCCTTCATGGCCCTGATGGTCATGAAACACGTCAACTTCGACTTCAACGTGCTGTTCTCCGAAGCCATCAAGGTGCATGCCAAGGGCGAGGCCATCATGCGTCCCGGTGGGCTGGTGAAGGATCCGATCTCGGCCTTCTCGCTGGGCCTGGCGCTGATGTTCGGTACGGCCGGCCTGCCGCACATTCTCATGCGCTTCTTCACCGTTTCCGATGCCAAGGAAGCCCGCAAGTCGGTGCTCTACGCAACGGGTTTCATCGGCTACTTCTACATCCTGACCTTCATCATCGGCTTCGGCGCGATTCTGCTGGTCAGCACCAATCCGGCGTTCAAGGACGCAGCCGGTGCCTTGCTCGGCGGTAACAACATGGCCGCGGTGCACCTTGCCGATGCGGTCGGTGGCAGCATCTTCCTCGGCTTCATCTCGGCCGTGGCGTTCGCCACCATCCTGGCTGTGGTGGCCGGCCTGACCCTGGCCGGTGCTTCGGCGGTGTCCCACGACCTGTACGCCAGCGTCATCAAGAAAGGCAAGACCAACGACAAGGACGAGATCCGCGTTTCCAAGATCACCACCGTCTGCCTCGGTGTCCTGGCGATCGGCCTGGGTATCGCGTTCGAAAGCCAGAACATCGCCTTCATGGTGGGCCTGGCGTTCTCGATCGCGGCCAGCTGCAACTTCCCGGTCCTGTTGCTCTCGATGTACTGGAAGAACCTGACCACCCGCGGCGCCATGATCGGTGGCTGGATGGGCTTGATCAGCGCAGTGACGCTGATGATCCTCGGCCCGACCATCTGGGTGCAGATTCTGCATCACGACAAACCGATCTATCCATACGAGTACCCAGCACTGTTCTCGATGGCCATCGCCTTCATCGGTATCTGGTTCTTCTCGATCACCGACAAGTCGGCGGCGGCTGACGAAGAGCGTGCGCTGTTCTACCCGCAGTTCGTCCGTTCGCAAACCGGTCTGGGTTCCAGTGGGGCAGTCTCCCACTGATACCTGCACCACGCTGCAAGCAAAAAAAATCCGATGCCCGCAAGGGCATCGGATTTTTTCATTTCTGCTGCGCGGCCCGGTGCAGGCTGCGCACCTGCAGGACTATATCTTGCCGAGCAATACCAGAATCAGCAGGATGACCAGTACAGTACCGATGATACCCGACGGGCCATAGCCCCAACTTCTGGAGTGCGGGAATACTGGCAATCCGCCAATCAACAGCAGAATCAGAACGATGATCAGTATGGTGCCCATGGCGATTTCCTTATTTGGACAATGAGATGATTCGTCAGCGAGCCAGTAGCACTCGTCCGCCTAATAGCTCGGACTATGACCTGCCGTAAAAAGTCCCAAAGATTTAAAAATGTTTCCGAGCTGGGTCTGGGCTGGCGTATTCTCGCGGGCTGATATTGGCTCTGGAGAGTTCAAGTGCTCAATTATGCGTGGTTCCTGCTGGCCGCCCTGTTTGAAATCGCCGGTTGCTATGCCTTCTACCTCTGGCTGCGAATGGGCAAGAGCGCGCTGTGGGCATTGGCAGGCGTGCTGAGCCTGACCTGTTTCGCGCTGCTGCTCACGCGCGTGGAAGCCGCCTATGCCGGCCGTGCGTATGCGGCCTACGGTGGCATCTACATCGTCGCTTCGCTGGGATGGCTGGCTGTGGTCGAGAAAGTTCGGCCGCAGACCTTCGACTGGCTCGGCGCAACGTTGTGCGTGCTGGGGGCGAGCCTCATTCTGTGGGGGCCGAAGCTGCAGCAGGGATAGGGCTGGTCAATGTGGACAAGCATGTAAATATCCATACAACGATGGATGAAAGTGTATGGATCGGTACAACTAACTGACGGCTTGCCCACTACAAGTGCGAAATATCTGACAGGGAATTTACTAACTTTCGTAGGCCTAAACTGTATTGCTCCGCTTGCCTTGTGATGCTCGAAAACAGGGTCCACCCTCAAGAAGCATTCATTTGAGGGAACAAAGCCATGCTGGTATTGACGCGACATGTAGGCGAGCTGATCTCGATCGGCGATGACGTCTGGATCAAGGTGCTGGACGTGCGGGGCAACACCGTGCGCTTCGGCATCCAGGCGCCCAAGGACGTGGAAGTGCACCGTGCCGAGGTCTATCGGCGAATCCAGGAGAAACATGGCAAGCATGCCAAGGAGGTGCCGGTGGTGTGATGCTCAGTCGAACAGCTCGGGGGCTATGTCGTGCTTGAGCATCAGCGTGCACTGCTGGTTTTCCGGATCGAAAACGATGAACGCCTGTTTCTTGCCCAGCGCATGACGCACGCGTTCGACCCGCGTCTGCAACGGTGTTTCATCGCCGTTGTCGGTTCCGTCGCGGGTCACGAAATCTTCGATGAGGCGGGTCAGGGTGTCGGCTTCGAGGTGGTCGTAGGGAATCAGCATGTTCGGCGCTCGCAGGGTAGGCCGGCATTGTAACAGCGTCGCGCGTGCCCAAGGCCCCGAGCCTGTAGTGGCAAGGGGCAGGGCGGCCGTGCTCTGGTTGTATCAGGCCGGTCAGTGACTGGATTTCTGTCCCAGCACGTCTTCGACCGCCGGAACGCGGGTATCCGATTCCATCTGCGCGTCGTGCTCCAGCTGATGACTGAAACGCTCGAGCGAGCCGTTGTTCGGCTTGGCATCGCTGGCGAACACCGGCGGGCTCAACATGTAGGCCGTGAGAATGCGGCTCAGCGCGCTCAGGCTGTCGATGTGGGTGCGTTCATAGCCATGGGTCGCGTCGCAGCCGAACGCCAGTAGCGCGGTGCGGATGTCGTGTCCGGCCGTGACGGCCGAGTGGGCGTCACTGAAGTAATAACGAAACAGGTCACGCCGCACCGGCAGTTCGTTTTCATCGGCCAGCCGCAACAGATGCCGCGACAGGTGATAATCGTAGGGCCCACCGGAGTCCATCATGGCCACGCTCACGGCGTGCTCGCTCGAGTGCTGGCCGGGTGCAACGGGTGCGATGTCGATGCCGACGAACTCGCTGACGTCCCACGGCAAAGCCGCCGCGGCACCAGAGCCGGTCTCCTCGGTGATGGTGAACAATGGATGGCAATCGATCAGAGGCTCGTAGTCACTCTCGACGATGGCCTTGAGCGATGCCAGCAGTGCGGCAACACCTGCCTTGTCGTCCAGATGGCGGGCACTGATGTGGCCACTGTCGGTGAATTCAGGCAGGGGATCGAACGCCACATAGTCGCCGATGTTCACCCCCAGCGATTCGCAGTCGGCACGCGTCGCGCAATAGGCATCCAGGCGCAACTCGACATGGTCCCAGGTCACCGGCATCTGGTCGACGGCGGTATTGAAGGCATGCCCGGAGGCCATCAGTGGCAGCACGCTGCCGCGGATCACGCCGCTGTCGGTGAAAACGCTCACCCGGCTGCCCTCGGCAAAGCGGCTCGACCAGCAGCCCACAGGTGCGAGCGACAGGCGACCGTTGTCCTGCACCGCCCGTACGCTGGCGCCAATGGTGTCCAAGTGCGCAGACACGGCGCGGTCCGGTGAATTCTGCTTACCTTTGAGAGTCGCGCGAATGGTACCGCGGCGTGTCATTTCAAAGGGAATGCCCAGCTCTTCGAGACGTTCGGCGACGTAGCGCACGATGGTATCGGTGAACCCGGTAGGGCTGGGAATGGCGAGCATTTCCAGCAGCACTTTCTGCAAGTACTGGATATCCGGTTCGGGAATTTTGGCTGTCATGGAAACTCCTGAGGTGGATAGGGATATGGGGACCGCTTCGTCACGATCCCGGTAGCGTTTCAGCGCCGAGCCTGCACAGGTCACCCCGGCAGGCTTCATGCAGGCTTTTACCTGGGGCGGCTGTGGGGGAACAGCAGATCGACGAAGCGCTCTGCCGTCGGTTGCGGTTCGTGGTTGGCCAAGCCCACGCGCTCGTTGGCTTCGATGAACACGTACTCCGGCTGGTCGGCGGCCGGCACCAGCAGGTCCAGCCCCACCACCGGTATGTCCAGCGCGCGAGCGGCACGTACCGCTGCGTCGGCCAGTACCGGGTGGAGAATCTGCGTGACGTCCTCCAGATGCCCGCCGGTGTGCAGGTTGGCCGCCTTGCGCACCGTCAGCGTCTGGCCGCTGGGCAGAATGCTGTGCATGTCGAAACCGGCGGCCTGCACGGTGCGCAGGGTTTCCTGGTCCAGCGGAATCCGGCTCTCTCCGCCAGTCGCTGCCTGGCGACGGCGGCTCTGCACATCGATCAGCGTGCCGATGTCGGTGTGCCCGTCACCAATGATCTGCGCCGGCCGGCGAATCGCTGCCGCAACCACTTCGTAGCCGATGACCACGATGCGCAGGTCAACCCCTTCATGGAAGCTTTCGAGCAAAACCCGGCTGTCGAACTGGCGAGCGTGCTCGATGGCCTGCTGCACCTCGTCGAGTGTGCTCAGGTCCACGGCCACACCGTTGCCTTGCTCACCGTCGAGCGGCTTGACCACCACTCGGCCATGTTCGTCGAGGAAATCCTGATTGTCGTCGGCACTGCCCGCCAGCTGTTGCGCCGGCAGGCTCAGGCCAGCGGCCCTGAGCACCTTGTGGGTCAGGCTCTTGTCCTGGCAAAGGGTCATGCTCACCGAGCTGGTCAGGTCGCACAGTGATTCGCGGCAACGAATGCGCCTGCCACCGTGCACCAGGGTGAACAGACCGGCCTCGGCATCGTCCACCTGCACATCGATACCTCGGCGAAACGCTTCGTCGACGATGATCCGCGCGTAGGGATTGAAATCGGCCTGCGGACCGGGGCCCAGGAACAGTTTCTGGTTGATGCCGTTCTTGCGCTTGATGGCGAAGGTGGGCAGGTTGCGAAAGCCCAGCTTGGCGTAGAGGTTCTTGGCCAGACGGTTGTCGTGCATCACGGACAGATCAAGGTAGGCCAAGCCACGGCTCATGAAGTGCTCGACCAGATGACGCACCAGCACTTCGCCCACACCTGGGCGTGTGCAACGTGGGTCGACGGCCAGGCACCACAAGCTGCTGCCTTTTTCCGGATCGCGAAAGGCCTTGGCATGGTTGAGGCCCATGACACTGCCAATCACCTGGCCGGTGTCTTCGTCTTCGGCAAGCCAGTACACCGGCCCGCCCTGGTGACGCGGGGTCAGCAGACTCTGGTCGATGGGCAGCATCTTGCGCTTGAGGTAAAGCTGGTTGATGGCCTGCCAATCGCCATCGCTTTGCGCCCGGCGAATCCGGAACCCGCGGAACACCCGCTGCGCGGGTCGGTAATCGCTGAACCACAGCCGCAGCGTATCGGACGGATCGAGAAACAGCTGCTGCGGCGCATGGGCCAAGACCTGCTGCGGCGCGGCAACGTACAGGGCAATGTCGCGCTCACCCGGTTGTTCGTTGAGCAGTTCGGCGGCCAGCGCTTGCGGATCGGGGTAGGTATGCCCGATCAGCACACGGCCCCAGCCGCAGTGCAACGGTCGTTGTTGCAGGTCGTCGCTATGGCCTTCTTCGGCGAGCCGCGCCTGCAAGCGCTCGTAGGACGGCGACTGGCCGCGCTGCAAGCGCTGGTTGAATGCCGTGGCATGAGCTTTCATCGATCAGAGTCCTTGTTCGCTGAGCCACAGGTTCAACGCCGCCAGCTGCCAGAGCTTGGAGCCGCGCAGCGGCGTGAGCTGGCCTTGCGGATCGGTCAGCAGACGGTCGAGCATGGTCGGGTTGAACAGGCCGCGGTCCTGGCTGGGGTCCAGCAGCAAGTCGCGCACCCAGTTGAGTGTGTCGCCTTCGAGATGCTTGAGGCCGGGCACTGGGAAATAGCCTTTCTTGCGGTCGATGACTTCGCTCGGAATCACCAGGCGCGCCGCTTCCTTGAGCACTTGCTTGCCACCATCGGGCAGCTTGAACTTGCCCGGAACCCGCGCGGAGAGCTCGACCAGGCGATAGTCCAGGAACGGCGTGCGCGCTTCCAGGCCCCAGGCCATGGTCATGTTGTCGACGCGTTTGACCGGGTCGTCGACCAGCATCACCGTGCTGTCCAGACGCAAGGCCTTGTCCACCGCTGCATCGGCGCCAGGCATGGCGAAGTGCTCGCGCACGAAGTCACCCGCCGCATCGTTGGCGGTCAACCACTTGGGCGCGACGGTTGCGGCGTAGTCGTCGTAGCTGCGGTCGAAGAACGCATCGCGATAGGCCTGATAGGGATCGCTGGCGCCGTCCACTTGTGGGTACCAGTGGTACCCGGCGAACAGTTCGTCGGCGCCCTGGCCGCTCTGCACCACCTTGCAATGCTTGGCAACTTCCCGCGACAGCAGGTAGAAAGCGATGCAGTCGTGGCTGACCATTGGCTCGCTCATCGCGCGGAACGCGGCGGGCAGTTGCTCGATGATCTCCCGCTCCTGGATGCGCAACTGGTGATGCTGCGTGCCGTAATGCTTGGCGATCAGGTCGGAATACTGAAACTCGTCGCCACGTTCGCCGCCCGCGTCCTGGAAGCCGATGGAGAAGGTCGACAGATCCTTCACGCCCACTTCGCGCAACAGACCTACCAGCATGCTCGAATCGACGCCACCGGACAGCAGCACGCCCACATCCACGGCGGCGCGCTGGCGAATGGCAACCGCTTCGCGGGTGCTTTCCAGCACACGGTCGCGCCAGTCTTCCAGGGTCAGGTTGGCTTCGTCGGCATGCGGCCCGTAGGGCAAGGTCCACCACGTCTGCTGTTCGGTCTTGCCGTTGGCATCGATGCGCATCCAGGTCGCTGGCGGCAGCTTTTCGATGCCCGCGATCAACGTCCGTGGCGCAGGCACCACGGCGTGGAAGTTCAGGTAGTGGTTCAACGCCACGGGGTCGAGCATCGGGCTGATGTCGCCACCCTTGAGCAGCGCCGGCAAGGACGAAGCGAAGCGCAGGCGCTTGTCGGTGCGCGACAGGTACAAAGGCTTGACGCCCAGACGGTCACGGGCAATGAACAGACGTTGCGTGTCGCGCTCCCAGATGGCGAAGGCGAACATGCCGTTGAGCTTAGGCAGCAGTTTTTCGCCCCAGGCATGGTAGCCCTTGAGCAGCACCTCGGTGTCGCCACCGGAATAGAAGCTGTAGCCCAGGGCCTCCAGCTCGCTGCGCAGTTCGGGAAAGTTGTAGATGGCACCGTTGAACGCCAGGCTCAGGCCCAGCTGGGCGTCGGTCATCGGCTGCGCGGAGCCGTCCGACAAGTCCATGATCTTCAGGCGGCGATGGCCCAGGGCAATCGGCCCTTGCGCCTGAAAACCCCAGGCGTCCGGCCCGCGTGGGGCCAGTTCATGGGTAATGCGTTCCACGGCCGCAAGGTCCGCAGGTTGAAAGTCGAAGCGCAACTCACCAGCTAATCCGCACATAAGTCCTTACCGGTTTTTCCGTTGGGGAACGGCCGAGTTAAGTTCGGCCAGGTATGAAACTGACCGGAGCGGGTAGCGAGAGTTTTAGAACGATCGGTTATAAGGAGGAGATGTGTCCGAAGACGCAGTCGCGGGTAGAACCCGCTCCCATATGAATGCAATGCACAGCAACTACTTCAGATTTCCGCTGAGAAACTGCCGCAGGCGCTCGCTTTTCGGGCTTCCCAGCACTTGTGCAGGCGGGCCTTCTTCCTCGACCAGCCCCTGATGCAGGAACAGCACCTGGCTCGAGACTTCGCGGGCGAAGCTCATTTCGTGAGTGACCATGATCATGGTACGGCCTTCCTCGGCCAGGCCCTTGATCACCTTCAACACCTCACCCACCAGCTCCGGGTCCAGGGCCGAGGTCGGTTCATCGAACAGCATCACTTCCGGTTCCATGGCCAGGGCGCGGGCGATGGCCACGCGTTGCTGCTGGCCACCGGAGAGGAAGGCTGGATACTGGCTGGCAACCCGCTCGGGCAAGCCGACCTTGTCCAGGTAGCGCAACGCCCGCGCCCGCGCTTCGTCCTTGTCGATGCCCAGCACCCGGCGCGGCGCCATGGTGATGTTGTCGAGCACGGTCATGTGGCTCCACAGGTTGAAGTGCTGGAACACCATCGCCAGACGCGTGCGCAGGCGCTGCAATTCGTCGGCGTCGGCGACCCGCATGCCGCCGTGGTCGCTGATCATCTGGATCGGCTTGCCATCCAGGCTCATGGCGCCGTCGTCGGGCTGCTCGAGAAAATTGATGCAGCGCAGGAAGGTGCTCTTGCCCGAGCCACTGGCGCCGATCAGGCTGATCACGTCACCCGTGCTGGCCTTGAGCGAGACGCCCTTGAGTACCTTGTTGTCGCCATAGCTCTTGTGCAGGCCGTCGATGGTCAGTTTGTACATGCGCAACACGTCCTCAAGGTTGGAGTAGATAGCCGCTGCGGCAGGCCTGGGTACCCGCGACATGGGCCACCAGCATGCCGGTGGTGGCCATGCGGCGCAGCGAGCGGGCGTACATCAGGCCCGGCTGACGGTTGCGCACCGGGGTGACCGTATTGGTCAGCGGATCGATAATCTCGGCGATCAACTGGTCGGCTTCCAGGTACTGTCCGGGCACCGCGCTGTACACCAGCAGCCCACCCACTGGCGCTGTAACTGGTTCTACGGCAGCCAGCGGCGTTGCCGCGGCGAGCAACGTCGGCAGCGCGGCCGGCTGGCGGTCGATGGCACCGACGCTGGCCAGGTAGTCGAGGATGGCCTGGCAGTCGCCGCTGGCCATCGGATGGTTGACGTCGCCCTGGCCGCGCAACTCGACAGTGACCGAAAAGCTGCCCATGGCGATCGGGAAACGCTCGCCAAAGCGTTGCTGCAACTGCCACCACAACAGGCTGAAGCACTCGTCGAACGACTGCCCGCCCGAATCGGTGGCCAACAGGCTGGCCTGGGCGCCCAGATAGCGCGCCAGCGGCTCCACCTGCGGCCAGGCCTCGGGCGTGGTGTACAGATGCTGCACTGCTTCGAAGTCGCAGTGCAGGTCCAGCACCATGTCGGCGTCGCACGCCAGGCGCTGCAGGGTCAGGCGCTGCGACTGCAGGGCGGTGGCAGGCTGCAGCCGGTTCAACCCATCGCGCAGGTGCGTGCGGATCAGCGCGGTATTGCGCGCAACGTCATCGCCCAGCAGGCTCTCGACGGCGCAACCGACCTGATCGGCCAAGTCGACGAAACGACGATTGAAGTTCTCGCCGGTTTCCAGCTCGTAGCGGCCCATGGGGGTGTCCATGACGATCTGGTCGAGCCCGGCCGGGTTGGCGATGGGCACCACCACGACCTGCCAGCGCAGTTGCCCGGCGCTTTCCAGTTCCGCCAGACGCTGGCGCAGGTGCCAGGCGACGAGCATGCCCGGCAGCTCGTCGGCATGCAGCGAGGCCTGGATGTAGACCTTGCCGGCACCGGTCGGGCCGTAGCTGAAGCTGTGGATCTGGCGCGCGGTGCCCGGCAGCGGGGCCAGCAGTTCATGAATGTCGTGTTGCATGTTCAGGTCCTAGTGCGTCGGGCCGAGAAAGGCCAGCCAGCGGCGTTCGGCCAGGCGAAACAGTCCGACCAGAGCGAAGGTGACGGTCAGGTAGATCAGCGCGGCGATGCCGAAGGATTGGAAGGTCAGGAAGGTCGCCGAATTGGCATCACGCGCGACCTTGAGAATGTCCGGAATGGTGGCAGTGAAAGCCACCGTGGTCGAGTGCAGCATGAGGATCACTTCGTTGCTGTAGTAGGGTAACGACCGGCGCAAGGCCGACGGCATGATCACATAGGCGTACAGCTTCCAGCCGCTGAGGCCGTAGGCCTTGGCCGCCTCGACCTCGCCATGGTTCATGCTGCGGATGGCCCCGGCGAAGATTTCCGTGGTGTACGCGCAGGTGTTCAGCGCGAATGCCAGCACCGTGCAGTTCATCGCGTCGCGGAAGAAGTCGTTGAGCAGGGGCTGCCCGCGCACCGCCTCCAGGCTGTAGATGCCGGTGTAGCAGATCAGCAGCTGGATATAGAGCGGGGTGCCGCGGAACAGGTACGTGTAGAACTGCACCGGCCAGCGTACCCAGCGCCGATTCGAGACCCGGGCGATCGACAGCGGCACCGAGAACACGAAGCCGATCACCAGGGCGGCAGTGAGCAGCCACAGAGTCATCGCCAGGCCGGTGATGTTCTGCCCGTCGGAGTAGAGGAACGGTCGCCAGTATTCTTGAAGAAGCTCGATCATCGCAGGGCCTCTCGGGTGCCCGCGCTGTAGCGTCGTTCAAGCCAGCGCAGGGCGATATTGGAGGCACTGGTGATCAGCAGATAGATGAGCGCGGCGAGCACCAGGAAGTAGAACAGTTGATAGGTGCTCTTGCCGGCGTCCTGGGCGGCCTTGACCAGATCGGCCAGGCCGATGATGGACACCAGCGCAGTGGCCTTGAGCATGACCATCCAGTTATTGCCGATACCGGGCAGGGCATAGCGCATCATCTGCGGAAACACCACATAGCGAAAGCGCTGCGAGCGCTTGAGACCATAGGCCGTAGCCGCTTCGAGTTGCCCGCGCGGTACTGCCAGCATGGCGCCGCGAAAGGTTTCGGTGAAATAGGCGCCGTAGATGAAGCCCAGGGTGATGACCCCGGCGGCGAAAGGATCGATTTCGATGTAGTCCCATTCCAGCGCTTCGGTAATACCGGTCAGCCAGGTCTGCAGGCTGTAGAAAATCAGCAGCATCAGCACCAGGTCGGGCACGCCGCGGATCAGGGTGGTGTAGAGCTGCGCCGGCACGCGCAGCGCCGCCGCGCCGGACAGCTTGGCGCTGGCGCCGATCAGGCCAAGCACCACGCTGACCAGCAGCGAGAGCAGGGACAGCTTGATGGTCATCCAGGTGCCCTCGAGCAGCAACGGGCCGAAGCCCTTCAAGCTGAACGCAGACAACCCGAGGTACTGCAAAAGGTCATCGAACATGAATCTGGCCTTTGCCGATCAAAAAAACGCCCATCCCCGAGTGGGAATGGGCGCTGTCACCGCGGCGGTTTACTTGCCGCTGTACAGGTTCAGCTCACCGAAGTGTTTCTTCTGGATTTCGCTGTAGGTGCCATCATCGTGTAACGCTTTGATACCTTTATCGATCAACGCCTTGAGTTCCTTGTTACCTTTGGCGATACCCACGGCCGTCTTGGCCGGCAACAATTCGCTGTCGATCGGCTCGCTGACTTCATAGCCAGCACCTTGTGGCGATTTCAGAAAGCCCAGCTCGGCCTGCAGCATGTCCTGGATGGACGCGTCGAGACGACCTGAAATCAGGTCGGCGTAGACCTGGTCCTGATTCTGATAGGCCTGGGTCTTAACGCCAGCCTTGTCGAGCACGGCCTTGGCGTAGGCTTCCTGAATGGTGCCTTGCTCGTAGCCCACGGTCTTGCCCTTGAGCGAGGCCAGGTCTGTGCTCAGGCCTGCACCTTTCTTGAACACCAACGAAGTCGGGCCCGAGAACAATTCGTTGGAGAAGTCGATGACTTTTTCCCGCGCCGGGGTGACGGTCATCGAGGAAATCACGCCATCGAATTTCTTCGCCTTGAGGCCCGGAATCATGCCGTCGAAATCGCTTTCGACCCACTTGCAGGTCACTTTCAGTTCCTTGCAGATGGCATTGCCCAGATCGATGTCGAAACCCACCAGACTGCCGTCGGCGGCCTTGGATTCGAACGGTGCGTAGGAAGGATCGACCCCGAAGCGCAACTCCTTGTATTCCTTGGCCATTGCGCTGCCGGCCGAAAACGCCAGGGCCAGAGCAGAAAGGGTCAGCAATGCTTTTTTCATCGTGCAGTCCTTAAAACCAGTTGAATGCGTTGGTGAGGGCGATGTGCGTTACCGGCGAGTGCCAGACATCATTTTGATAGCAATTTCCGCACCATAGTCCCAGTGCAGACCGCTCTGAGCAAGGTTGTGTCGCGTGGCAGCAAGTTTCGCCAGGGCCTGACTCCGGGTGGATGTCCGTGCCGCGCGTCATTGGTACAGCAATGCCCTGAAATAATCCACGGCAAAAAAATGCACCTCGGCGGTGCATTCAGAACGGTCAGGCCAACAGGTCCTGGAGGGTCGCCAGGCTGTCGGCTTCAGCCACCGGTTTGTCGTGACGCCAGCGCAACATGCGCGGGAAGCGCACCGCAATACCGCTTTTGTGGCGCTTGGACAGGGCAATGCCCTCGAAGCCCAACTCGAAGACCAGCGTCGGGGTCACGCTGCGTACCGGGCCGAATTTTTCCACGGTGGTCTTGCGAACGATCGCGTCGACCTTGCGCATCTCTTCGTCGGTCAATCCGGAATAGGCCTTGGCGAACGGCACCAGCGTTCGCTCGGACGCTTCGGGTGGGCCATCCCACACGGCGAACGTGTAGTCGCTGTACAGGCTCGCCCGACGCCCATGGCCGGCCTGGGCATAGATCAACACCGCGTCGACGCTGAACGGATCCACCTTCCATTTCCACCAAGTGCCCATGTCCTTGGTGCGGCCAACGCCGTACAGCGAGTCGCGGGCCTTGAGCATCATGCCTTCCACACCCAGCGCACGCGACGCTTCACGCTGTCGACCCAGGTCTTGCCAATCGTCGCCGGTCAAGACTGGCGACGGACGCAATACGGGGTCGGCGGCCTGCGCGATGACCTGTTCCATCTGGGTGCGACGTTCGTGCTGCGGGCGGTTGCGCCAGTCTTCCCCTGCCCATTCGAGCAGGTCATAGGCGAGCACCACCACCGGAATCTCTTCAAGGATCTTCTTGCTCAAGGTTTTGCGGCCGATGCGCTGCTGCAGCAGGGCGAACGGCTGCACGGCGGGCGCATCGGCCGACGCGCTCGATGCGTCGTCCAGGCTGAAATCTTCCGGTGCCACATCGGCCGGTGGCGGCGTCTTCCAGACCACGATCTCGCCGTCGATGACCGTGCCATCGGGCAGGCTCGCGGTCAGCGAGTGCAGTTCCGGGAAGCGATCCGACACCAGTTCCTCGCCGCGCGACCAGATCCACAGACGCCCGTCGCGCTTGACCAGCTGGGCGCGGATCCCATCCCACTTCCATTCCACCTGCCAACCGCTGCTGGGGCCCAACAAGGTGTCGAACTGATCGACCGGCTGCTGCAAAGAGTGGGCGAGGAAAAACGGGTAGGGCTGGCCACCCCTTTGGGCATGTTCGTCAGCCGATTCCTGGGCGATGAGCTTGAGGTAGCTTTCGGCGACCGGACGGTGCGACAGATCGGTGTAGCCCACCAGGCGCTGGGCCACGCGCTTGCTGTCGATACCGGCCATCTGCGCCAGCGCGCGGGTGACCAACAGCTTCGACACACCGACGCGAAAGCTGCCGGTGATCAGCTTCAGGCAGAGCATCAGGCTGGCCCGATCCAACTGCGCCCACAACGGCGGCAAGCGCGTGTGGAGCTCTTCGGGTGGCAGCCCGCGCAGGGGCAACAGGGCGTTTTCCAGCCACCAGGCCAGGCCTTCGTCACTGCTTTGCTCGGCTTCGGGCAACAACAGCGAGAAGGTCTCGGCCAGGTCACCGACGGCCTGATAGCTCTCTGCGAACAGCCATTCGGGCACGTTCGCCAGTTTGATCGCCAGCTCGCGCAGGATCTTGGTCGGCACCAGTTGCCGAGGACGGCCGCCGGACAGAAAGTACACTGCCCAGGCGGCATCTGCCGGTTGCGCCTGACGGAAGTAATCCTCCAGGAACTGGCGCTTGGCATTGGTCGAGGTGGTTTCATCGAGATTGGCATACAACTGCGCGAAAGCTTTCAAGACGCGGCCTCCTGGGGTTCCTCTTCGTTGCCGTACTCGGTGGTGAACCCCTGAGCGTCCAGACCGATGTCGCGCAGATAACGCACCAGCACCTCTACCGAGCCGTGGGTGACCATGACCCGCTCGGCCCCGGTCTGCTCGATGGCCCACAGCAGGCCGGGCCAGTCGGCGTGGTCGGACAGCACGAAGCCACGGTCCACACCGCGCCGGCGGCGGGTGCCGCGCAGGCGCATCCAGCCACTGGCGAAGGCATCGCTGTACTCACCAAAGCGGCGCATCCAAGTGCTGCCCCCAGCCGAGGGCGGGGCGATGATCAACGCATTGCGCAACGCCGGGTCGGTTTTCTTGAAGTCCCCGGCGTATTGGGTTTCCGGGATATACACGCCAGCATCTCGGTACACCCGGTTCAATGGCTCCACCGAACCGTGGGCCAGAATCGGTCCGATGCTCGCGTCGATCCCATGCAGCAAGCGCTGGGCCTTGCCGAAGGCGTAGGCGAACAACACGCTGGCCTTGCCTTGCTCGGCGTTGGCTCGCCACCACTGGTTCACTTCCGCGAAGATCTCGGCCTGCGGCTGCCAGCGATAGATCGGCAGGCCGAAGGTCGATTCGGTGATGAAGGTGTGACAGCGCACCGGCTCGAAGGGCGCGCACGTACCGTCTGGCTCGACCTTGTAGTCGCCCGAGGCTACCCACACCTCACCTTTGTATTCCAGGCGAACCTGGGCCGAGCCCAGTACGTGCCCGGCCGGATGGAAACTCAAGGTCACCCCGTTGTGCTGCAGGACTTCGCCGTACTCGAGCAATTGCAGATTTATGTCCTGGCCTAGGCGGGTGCGCAGGATGCCTTCGCCGGGTGCTGCGGCCAGATAGTGTTCGTTGCCCGTGTGCGCGTGGTCGCCGTGACCATGGGTGATCACCGCGCGCTCGACGGGCTTCCACGGATCGATATAGAAATCCCCGGCGGTGCAATACAGACCTTCGGGACGAGCGACGACAAGATCCATGGCAGGTCGGCCAGGTGATGGGTGTGTTGTTATGAGGGGGTAGGGCGGGGGAAAGTTCGAAGGCAAACGCCTCGACGACTGCTGCGAGAAGGCCAGCGTCCGGGCGAAAAAAAGCCCCTGCGATGAGGGGCTTGTTTTTCAGTGTCTGGCTCCACGACCTGGACTCGAACCAGGGACCCAATGATTAACAGTCATTTGCTCTACCAACTGAGCTATCGCGGAATCTGCTGCGTATGTTACTGATTGCTAAGGGGAAGTCAAGCCTTCCCCTTAGCAAGGATGCTACAGCACCTTGACGATGGCCTTGATCACGCCGTCGATGTTGCTCTGGTTCAAGGCGGCTACGCAGATGCGCCCGGTATCCAGCGCGTAAATGCCGAACTCGCTGCGCAGGCGACCGACCTGCTCGGCGCTCAACCCGGAATACGAGAACATGCCAGCCTGGCGGGCGACGAAGGCGAAGTCACGGTTGGCACCCTGTGCAGCCAGGCCTTCGACCATTTGCAGGCGCATGCCGCGAATGCGCTGGCGCATCTCGCCCAGCTCGGCTTCCCACATGGCTCGCAGTTCGGGACTGTTGAGCACGTTGGCGACGATCATTGCGCCATGGGTCGGCGGGTTCGAGTAGTTGGTACGAATGACCCGCTTGAGCTGCGACAGCACGCGCGCGCTCTCATCGCTGGACTGGGTGACGATCGACAGCGCACCGACCCGCTCGCCATACAGCGAGAACGACTTGGAAAACGAACTGGAGACGAAGAAGCTCAAGCCCGACTCGGCGAACAGGCGCACCGCCGCTGCGTCTTCCTGGATGCCGTCGCCGAAGCCCTGATAGGCCATGTCGAGGAACGGCACATGGCCCTTGCGCTTGACCACATCCAGCACGTTGACCCAGTCCGCCGCGTTGAGGTCGACCCCGGTGGGGTTGTGGCAGCACGCGTGCAGCACGACGATGGAGCCAGTGGGCAGGGCGTCGAGGTCTTCGAGCATGCCTGAACGGTTAACGTCGTTGCTGGTCGCATCATAGTAACGGTAGTTGCGGACGCCGAAGCCTGCGGCTTCGAACAGCGCACGGTGGTTTTCCCAGCTCGGATCGCTGATCGCGACGACCGCATCGGGCGACAGCTGCTTGAGGAAATCTGCACCGATCTTCAGGGCGCCGGTACCGCCAACGGCCTGCGTGGTGACCACGCGGCCTGCGGTTAGCAGCGGCGAGTGGGCACCGAACATCAGGGTCTGTACGGCCTTGTCGTAGGCGGCGATGCCGTCGATAGGCAGATAGCCACGCGCGGCGTGCTGTGCAACGCGCTGGGTCTCGGCTTCGATCACCGCGCGCAGCAGGGGAATTCGCCCCTCTTCGTTGCAGTACACGCCCACGCCCAGGTTCACCTTGTCGGTGCGGGTGTCGGCGTTGAATGCTTCGTTGAGGCCCAGGATAGGATCGCGGGGTGCCAATTCGACAGCGGAAAACAGGCTCATTTTTACCGTAGCTCTGATCGGGAGTGAGAAAGGATGCACGCTTCATCCATGCTGCGCGAAGCGGTGCACGAGTGGGAAGTCAGTATAAAGACGCTTGACTGACGGGGCGACAGGTTGCACCTGGTTTTACCTGTTTTTGCCGATTTATTTTTGACAATTGGTCCTGCGATTACTGGGGGGCTTGGGCCTTGCCCTTGAAACTCGTAGGAACAGGCGCAAACTAGGGTTAAGTACTGTCTATAAATACAGTCGGAAATGTCCGGCTGGCGCGACTCATGAGGTGTGGCATGTCCGAGTTTCAACTCGTTACCCGTTTCGAACCTGCTGGCGATCAGCCAGAAGCCATTCGCTTGATGGTGGAGGGTATCGAGGCGGGCCTGGCGCACCAGACATTGCTGGGGGTAACCGGGTCGGGCAAGACGTTCAGCATTGCCAACGTGATTGCCCAGGTGCAGCGTCCGACACTGGTGCTGGCGCCCAACAAGACCCTGGCAGCTCAGCTGTACGGCGAGTTCAAGGCGTTCTTTCCAAACAACGCCGTCGAGTATTTCGTCTCCTATTACGATTACTATCAGCCCGAAGCCTATGTGCCGTCGTCGGACACCTTCATCGAGAAGGATTCCTCGATCAACGATCACATCGAGCAGATGCGCCTGTCCGCCACCAAGGCGCTGCTCGAGCGCAAGGACGCCATCATCGTTACCACGGTGTCGTGCATCTACGGCCTGGGCAGCCCTGAAACCTATCTGAAAATGGTCCTGCACGTGGACCGTGGCGACAAGCTCGACCAGCGCGCACTGCTGCGTCGCCTGGCCGACCTGCAATACACCCGCAACGAGATGGACTTCGCCCGCGCCACGTTCCGTGTACGCGGCGACGTGATCGACGTGTTCCCTGCCGAATCCGATCTTGAAGCCATCCGTATCGAGCTGTTCGATGACGAAGTCGAGAACATTGCTGCCTTCGACCCGCTGACCGGCGAGGTCACGCGCAAACTGCCGCGCTTCACCTTTTATCCCAAGAGCCACTACGTGACCCCGCGCGAAACCCTGCTCGGCGCCGTGGAGGGCATCAAGGAGGAGCTCAAGGAGCGCCTTGACTACTTTCGCGACAAGAACAAGCTGGTAGAAGCCCAGCGGCTGGAGCAACGCACCCGCTTCGATCTCGAAATGATCCTCGAGCTGGGCTATTGCAACGGCATCGAAAACTATTCGCGCTACCTCTCCGGACGCCCTTCAGGCGCCGCGCCGCCCACGTTGTACGACTATTTGCCAGCCGACGCCTTGCTGGTCATCGACGAGTCCCACGTCAGCGTCCCGCAGGTGGGTGCGATGTACAAGGGCGACCGCTCGCGCAAGGAAACCCTGGTCGAGTACGGCTTTCGTCTGCCGTCGGCGCTGGACAACCGACCCATGCGTTTCGACGAGTGGGAAGGGGTGAGCCCGCAGACCATCTTCGTCTCCGCTACCCCCGGCAACTACGAGGCCGAGCACGCGGGCCGCATCATCGAGCAGGTGGTGCGCCCGACCGGTCTGGTCGACCCCCAGGTGGAAGTGCGGCCCGCGCTGACCCAGGTCGACGACCTGCTGTCCGAGATCCGCAAGCGTGTGGCCACTGACGACCGCATTCTGGTCACCGTGCTGACCAAGCGCATGGCCGAGGATCTGACCGACTATCTGGCGGACCATGACGTACGGGTGCGCTACCTGCACTCGGACATCGACACCGTGGAGCGGGTCGAGATCATCCGCGACTTGCGCCTGGGCGCGTTCGACGTGATCGTGGGGATCAACCTGCTGCGCGAGGGCCTGGACATGCCCGAGGTCTCGCTGGTGGCGATTCTGGATGCCGACAAGGAAGGTTTCCTGCGCTCCGACCGCTCGCTGATCCAGACCATTGGCCGTGCCGCGCGAAATCTCAATGGGCGTGCCATTTTGTATGCCGACCGCATGACCGGTTCGATGGAGCGTGCCATCGGCGAAACCGAGCGCCGTCGCGAGAAGCAGATCGCCTTCAACGAGGCCAATGGCATCGTGCCCAAGGGCGTGATCAAGGATGTCGCCGACATCATGGAAGGCGCCACCGTGCCGGGTTCGCGCAGCAAGAAGCGCAAGGGCATGGCCAAGGCTGCCGAGGAGAACGCACGCTACGAGAACGAGCTGCGCTCGCCGAGCGAGATCACCAAGCGTATCAAGCAGCTGGAAGAGAAGATGTACCAGCTGGCGCGGGACCTGGAGTTCGAAGCGGCAGCACAGATGCGCGACGAAATCGGCAAGCTGCGTGAACGCCTGCTCAAGGTCTGACACCGCGTCGCTCCCTTCGCGGCCGCTGACCACTCCCACAACAGATCTGCACCCACGCGATCTGTGGGAGCGGTCGGCGGCCGCGAAGGCCGCACCGCAGACCTCAAGCCATGCACTCACCCCCACCGCCACACGATTCTGGAGCCTTGCCCCCAAGCCCTGCTAACATCGGCGTTTCGATTCAACCTGCTCGAGACCCTCCATGACCGTTCGTACGCGTATCGCCCCATCGCCCACCGGCGACCCTCATGTCGGCACGGCCTACATCGCCCTGTTCAACTATTGCTTTGCCAAACAGCATGGCGGCGAATTCATCCTGCGCATCGAAGACACCGACCAGTTGCGCTCGACCCGCGAATCCGAGCAGCAGATCTTCGACGCCCTGCGCTGGCTGGGCATCGAGTGGAGCGAAGGCCCGGACGTAGGCGGGCCCCACGGCCCGTACCGGCAGAGCGAGCGGGGCGAGATCTACAAGCGGTACGCCCAGCAACTGGTCGACATGGGTCATGCATTCCCCTGTTTCTGCACGGCCGAAGAACTCGACCAGATGCGCGCCGAACAAACCGCTCGCGGCGAAACCCCGCGCTACGACGGTCGCGCCCTGTTGCTGCCGGCCGAGGAAGTCCAGCGTCGCCTGGCGGCAGGCGAGCCCCACGTCATCCGCATGAAGGTCCCCACCGAAGGCGTCTGCGTGGTCCCCGACATGCTGCGCGGCGACGTCGAAATCCCGTGGGACCGCATGGACATGCAGGTCCTGATGAAAACCGACGGTCTGCCCACCTACTTTCTGGCCAACGTGGTCGATGACCACCTGATGGGCATCACCCACGTGCTGCGCGGTGAAGAATGGCTGCCCTCGGCGCCCAAGCTGATGAAGCTCTACGAATACTTCGGCTGGGAGCAACCAGCACTGTGCTACATGCCCCTGCTGCGCAATCCGGACAAGAGCAAGCTGTCCAAGCGCAAGAATCCGACCTCGGTCACCTTCTACGAGCGCATGGGCTTCATGCCGGAAGCCATGCTCAATTACCTGGGGCGCATGGGCTGGTCGATGCCCGACGAGCGCGAAAAATTCTCCCTGGCTGAAATGGTCGAGCACTTCGATCTTTCCCGCGTATCCCTGGGCGGTCCGATCTTCGATATCGAGAAGCTCTCGTGGCTCAACGGCCAGTGGCTGCGCGAATTGCCGGTGCAGGAGTTTGCCGCACGGGTGCAGCAGTGGGCGTTCAACCCTGACTACATGATGAAGATCGCGCCGCATGTGCAGGGCAGGGTGGAAACCTTCAGTCAGATCGTTCCGCTGGGCGGCTTCTTCTTCGCCGGTGGCCTGCAATTGGATGCGCGCCTGTTCGAAAGCAAGAAGCTCTCAGCGGACCAGGTGCGGCAACTGATGCAGTTGATCCTGTGGAAGCTGGAAAGCCTGCGGCAGTGGGACAAGGAACGCATCACCGCAACCATTCAAGCGGTGGTCGAGTCGCTCGGCTTGAAACTGCGCGACGCCATGCCGCTGATGTTCGCCGCGATCACCGGGCAAGCCAGCTCGGTGTCCGTCCTCGATGCGATGGAAATCCTCGGCCCGGACCTGACCCGCTTCCGTCTGCGCCAAGCCCTCGACCTGCTCGGCGGCGTCTCCAAGAAAGAAAACAAGGAATGGGAAAAGCTCCTGGCTGCAATCGCCTGACCGCAGCTATCCGCCACCCCAACGGCGCTGCTACATCACACCCCTGTAGCAGCGGCGCAAGCCGCGTCCGGCCACACCACCCGTCCATCAGACACCCCACGCCCCCTGTAGCAGCGGCGCAAGCCGCGTCGCCCTTCGCTCAAACCGCGCATATCCGGTAAGTCCCTGTAATAGCGATAAAAAACTTCCAAATAATTCTGAAAATAAGTTTGACACCCTGGCGAGGTCGTCTTAATATGCGCCCCGTCCACACAGCAACACACTGTTTGGGGCTATAGCTCAGCTGGGAGAGCGCTTGCATGGCATGCAAGAGGTCAACGGTTCGATCCCGTTTAGCTCCACCAATTTGCCGGAGCCCGCATCAGCGGGCTTGACTGAAGGTTTTGCGTCCCCTTCGTCTAGTGGCCTAGGACACCGCCCTTTCACGGCGGTAACAGGGGTTCGAGTCCCCTAGGGGACGCCAGTTGTACAGAAATGCCGGGTGAAGTCGGCATTCCGCCGCAGGGCGATAAATTCGGGGCTATAGCTCAGCTGGGAGAGCGCTTGCATGGCATGCAAGAGGTCAACGGTTCGATCCCGTTTAGCTCCACCAAATTCCAGGCTTGATGTCACGCGCTGACAGCAAGCCGATCAGTTCCAGACTGATCTTGGTAGAAGGTATGTCCCCTTCGTCTAGTGGCCTAGGACACCGCCCTTTCACGGCGGTAACAGGGG
>NZ_JACYVB010000017.1:0-37631 GCF_014842095.1 Pseudomonas sp. CFBP 13719
CCGCCACCAGTTCAGCTGCGACACGCCTATCTTGAGCAACCGTGCTGGTTTGCCTTGGGCTATCTGGGTGACGTCTTCGTCGGCGCCCAGTGATGCCATCTGCGCAGCAATATTCACGATCAGTTTTTCCCTTGAGTACACCCCGCCGCCCAACTGGTAGGCCGCGGCGATCATCTCGCGCAGCTCGAGCGGCAATCGCCAGCGTCGGCGCAATTCCGAGCCATAAGGCGCACCAAACGTTCGTAGCGCGTAAGTCAGCTTCGTCTGGTCAAGCTCACCGCCTGCCAGACGCCATTCCTGCAAAACGCGCAGCAGCGCCAGATCGCCCAGGCAGTGCAACACGCCTGCGCAATAGCAGCGCCACTCGTCCACATTCTGTTGGCGGGCAATGTTGCGAGCGAATTCGGCTGTGTGGGTCGAGCGGTTCCAGCAAATTTCGGCTTGTGCGAGCAGCAGCGGGTCACTTAGGTAGGCACTGGGCCGGGTGGTCATGCCCAGCAGCAGATTCATGCTCTGCGTAGGGCCCAGCGCTTGCAAGGCCTGCATCAGCGTCAACACCGGCGCTGCGCCCTGTTTCGCCGCACTGTTGGCCGCGCTCACCAGCACCCCGGTGACTTGCGGGTCGCTGCGCACGTTGGCTTCCAGCACCTTCAGGTTCAAGCCCTCTGGCCCCAGCGCCCGCTGCACCGCCGCCTGCACGTCGCACAGCAGCGGCCCACCGTCGCAGTCCGCGCGGCGGCGCGTCAGATACTGTTCCAAAGTAGTACCGGCAGCGATCTGCGGAATCCGGCAAACCACCGCCTCTGCGGAGCCAGACAACAGGGTCTGCAGGCGCGCCTTCAAACTGGTCATATTCAAGGGTTTGGTCAGATAGGCCGTCGGCGCCAGTGGCAGCACCTCGCGCACGCTCGCGCTGTCGCTGCGCTCGCTCAACAAGATGAACGGCAAGGCCGACAGGCGAGGGCTCTTGCGCACTCCGCGCAGCAAGTCCAGACCGCTGATGCCCAGCAACTCGCGCGCTGCAATCACCAAGTCCGGTGGCTCGCGCAGATGCTCCAGCGCCTCAGGTCCCGTGGCGCACGCCTGCAGGCGCGCATCGCAACGTACACCGAGCAGCATCTGCGACAACAGATCACGCATCCAAGGGTCGGATTCGGCAATCAACACACGAGGGGGCATGCTGGTAGCGGTATTCATAGGCGCACTCCATGGGCCAGGGATGACAGCATGACAATCGGTGGTGAGTATGAACGGTACTGCAAAAAAACGAATTCAGCAGAGGGTTTTAGCGCATGACGCGCCTGGCTGCAAACGAGGTGCAAACTAAAACCACCCCATAAAAAAAACCCGCCGAAGCGGGTTTTTCTATCAAACGATCACATCACTCAAGCCAGTTCAGCAAAACACTCTTCGATGATGGCCAAGCCTTGGTCCAACAACTCGTCAGGCGCCGTCAGTGGAACCAGGATGCGCAGGACGTTTCCGTAAGTACCGCACGACAACAGAATCAAACCCTTGTCGCGCGCCTTGGCTACGACCTGGGCCACGGCTGCGGCGTTCGGCTTGTGGGTGTCGCCGCCTTCGAACAGCTCGATGGCAATCATCGCGCCCAGTGCGCGCACATCACCGATCACAGGGTACTTGGCCTGGATGGCGCGCAAACCTGCCACCAGATGCTCGCCGACTGCCTTGCTGCGATCGAGCAGGTTCTCTTCCTCGAACACTTCCATCACGGCCAGTGCCGCCGCGCAGGCGATCGGGCTGCCCGCGTAGGTGCCGCCCAGGCCACCTGGAGCGATGGCGTCCATGTACTCGGCTTTACCGCACACGCCCGCCAGAGGGAAACCGCCAGCGATGGATTTGGCGAAGGTGGTCAGGTCGGGCGCAACACCCATTTGCTCCATGGCGAAGAAGGTACCGGTACGGCCTGCGCCGGTCTGCACTTCATCGGCGATCAGCAGGATGTCGTGCTGGTCGCACAGAGCGCGCAGACGCTGCATGAAGGCTTTCGGCGCGACATAGAAGCCGCCCTCACCCTGCACCGGCTCGAGAATGATCGCTGCAATGTCACGCGGCTCGGCGTCGTTCTTGAAGATGCGCTCGATGCTGGCAATCGAATCGTCGACGCTGACGCCGTGCAGTTCGCAAGGGTACAGCGCGCGGAACACACCGCCGGGCATCAGGCCCATGCCAGCCGAGTACGGCACGACCTTACCGGTCAGGCCCAGGGTCATCATGGTACGGCCGTGGTAGGCGCCGGTGAAGGCGATCACCCCGGCACGGCCAGTGGCAGCGCGGGCGATCTTGATGGCGTTTTCGACCGCTTCGGAGCCAGTGGTGACCAGCAAGGTCTTCTTGTCGAAATCGCCGGGTACCTTGGCGTTGATCTTCTCGCAGACCTCAACGTACGGCTCGTACGCCAGCACCTGGAAGCAGGTGTGGGTCAGCTTGTGCAATTGCGCTTGCACAGCGGCGATCACCTTCGGATGAACGTGACCGGTGTTGAGCACCGCGATGCCGCCGGCAAAGTCGATGAATTCGCGACCTTCGACGTCGGTAACCGTGGCGTTCTGCGCCGACTCGGCAAAGATCGGATGAATCTGGCCCACACCGCGTGGCACGGCAGCCTGGCGGCGTTGCATCAGGGATTCGTTGGTCTTGCTCATGACATTCCTCATTCGCCGCTCATCGGTCGGCGTGATTCAAGGATAAAGCGGCCGGTAAGTACCGCAGCAGCATACGATGATCGACTGCTGCGGCCGCCGGCCGCCAAGGGTTCTGCGCGGTGGGTTACACCGAAATGCAGAGGTATTTTATTTCCAGGTAATCTTCGATGCCGTACTTGGAGCCTTCGCGGCCCAGGCCCGAGGCCTTGATGCCGCCGAACGGCGCCACTTCGTTGCTGATCAGGCCGGTGTTGATACCGACCATGCCGTATTCCAGCGCCTCGGCCACACGGAACACACGGCTCATGTCGCGGGCATAGAAGTACGACGCCAGGCCGAACTCGGTGTCGTTGGACATGGCAATCACTTCGGCCTCGTCCTGGAAGCGGAACAGCGGCGCCAGCGGACCAAAGGTTTCTTCCTTGGCCACGGCGGCGTCCTTGGAGACGTTGACCAGCACGGTCGGCTCGAAGAAGTTGCCCTGCAGCGCGTTGCCACCGGTGAGTACGGTTGCGCCCTTGCTGACCGCGTCGGCGATGTGTTCCTTGACCTTGGCCACGGCCTTGTCGTCGATCAGTGGCCCGGTAGTGGTGCCTTCTTCCAGACCGTTGCCGATCTTGAGCTTGCTCACCGCAACCTTCAGCTTCTCGGCGAACGCGTCGTAAACGCCGTCCTGCACATAGATGCGGTTGGCGCAGACGCAGGTCTGGCCATTGTTGCGGTATTTGGAAATGATCGCGCCCTCGACCGCCTTGTCCAGATCAGCGTCGTCGAACACGATGAAAGGCGCGTTGCCGCCCAATTCCAGGGACACTTTCTTGATGTCCTTGGCGCATTCGGCCATCAACTGGCGACCGATCTCGGTCGAGCCAGTGAAGCTCAGCTTGCGCACGATCGGGTTGCTGGTCAGCTCACTGCCGATGTCGCCGGCGCTGCCGGTCACGACGCTGAACACACCCTTGGGAATGCCCGCGCGTTCGGCCAGCTCAGCCAGTGCCAGTGCCGAAAACGGCGTCTGCGAGGCAGGCTTGAGCACCATGGTGCAGCCCGCAGCCAGCGCCGGGCCCGCTTTGCGGGTGATCATCGCGGCCGGGAAATTCCACGGGGTGATGGCGGCGGTCACACCGATTGGCTGCTTGATCACGATCAGACGCTTGTCTGGCTGGTGGCCGGGAATGGTGTCGCCGTAGACGCGCTTGGCTTCTTCGGCAAACCACTCGATGAACGAAGCGGCATAGACGATCTCGCCCTTGGCTTCGGCCAATGGCTTGCCTTGCTCAAGCGTCATCAAGCGCGCGAGGTCATCCTGGTTTTCGATCATCAGTTCGAACCAGCGGCGCAGCTTGTTCGACCGCTCCTTGGCGGTCAGCGCACGCCAGGCCGGCAGCGCCTTGTCGGCAGCCTCGATGGCGCGGCGAGTTTCCGCGGCGCCCATCTTCGGCACGGTGCCGAGAATTTCGTTGGTAGCAGGGTTGCTGACCTTGATGGCCTGCCCGCTGTCGGCGCCAAGCCACGCACCATCTATATAGGCTTGCTGGCGGAACAACGAGGTGTCTTTGAGCTGCATGTCGGCTTCCTTGATGGCGCCGTACGTGACGGCACGAATGGAGGGATGAAAAGGCGCCCGGGCTGAGGTGAAATACCGCATGGATGAACGCATGCGCATCGGCAACCAGACAAGAGCGTTTGAAATCTCAAACGAATCCTAGGATCTATGGCGGCAAAGGACAATAGCCGTTCGAAAAAAAGAACGATGCGCCTTGCAAGCCTGGGTATGGCCGGCTTGCGCGAGTGTCACCGTAGCAGATTACAAACGATGTGCAGGTTATCGTAATGGACGACCACCCCCGACATGGGTATCATGGCGCCCGCGTCGCACCAGTAGCTCAGCTGGATAGAGTACTGCCCTCCGAAGGCAGGGGTCATGGGTTCGAATCCCGTCTGGTGCACCATCTTCTCCTTTCCGTCCAGCACGCCCTTGTGCTGCACGATCTTAGCTTGATTGCCTCAACCCCTCGCAGCCTTTCAAATCGTCTTCGCACCCAAGAGTTCCGCATGCACGTTGCAGACAACGTCAGTATTCGCGTCTATGGCGTCAAGGCCACTCAAAGGTGACGCTCTTGCTGCCATTTTTGCAGGCGAGCAGTAGCTCGCTGGCGCTTCGACCCGCTCAATATTTATCTCTAAATATATTGAACTTTTAATGGTTCAAGCAGCATTTAAGAAAACCTTATTTTCGTGAAAATCTTCGCTAAAGATTCCCTGTGCGCGGCCGATTGGATGAACGCAGCACTGGCATGGAGTAGCCGACCGGAGAAACTAAAACAGCGATTTCGAGAGGCTCACATGTTGAAAAGTGCTTTAACCAACTTAACGGTCAGATCAAAGTTAATACTTGGTTTTACCTTAGTTATCATACTCACAGTATTGATCGCTTTGACCGGCTGGCGGGGCATCGCTTCATTGAGCGAGCGAAGCGAGCGTATCACGGACATCGCAAAGCTCAGCACACTGACGCGAGACATGCGCATAGCACGGCTGGTCTATGGCCAGAACTCTGACGACGCCAATGCCACGACTTGGCTGAAAGCCTACGAAAATCTCGATAACCATCTCGCCTACCTCAACAGCGTATTGAACTCCGAGCTTAATATTCCTCATGTGAAAGCAGCCATGGCGGCCATGAAGGAATACAAGGACCATTACAACAGCATCATTGCTGCCACCCGCGCGCGTGAAGCCAGCAGAGATGTCTTCGGCACCGCGGCCGATACCGCAGACGCCAAGTTGCGACAGCTGAATGGGCGGGCCAATTCTATGGATGGCGACGCCGAGCAACGTGATGCAGTGCTACGGGCAATCATGCTGTTTCAAAAGATGCGCTTCGATGTTCGTGGGTATACCTACACCCTTAAACCCGAGGCTCAACAGCTGGCCGTCGCCTCGATTGCCGCAGCCTCCGACTACATGAAAAGCCTGACAAGCTCCGGCCTGGATACCTCCGCTGTTGCCAGCCTGGTGGACTCGATGAACGCCTATGGATCCGCCATCAATGGATTCTCGTCTTCGCAAGCCACCATCAACCAAGGGCAGGCTGGGATCTCGAAGAACATCGAAGCCCTGCTCGGTTCGGCCAACCAACTGGCGCAGAACCAGGTCGACCTGCGTCTTGCAGACGTCAATCAGGCCAACCGGATGTTGGTGTTGTGGCTCACCGCAGCACTCGTCATGAGCGCCCTGGCGGCGTGGATCATCACTCGCCTCATAGTCGTTCCACTGCGCGAGACACTGCAGTTGGCTGACCGTGTGGCCCGCGGTGATCTGACCCACAATGAGCCGAGCACGCGCAAGGACGAAATCGGCATGCTGCAGACCAGCATGTACCAGATGACCTTGAACCTGCGCCAGTTGATAGGCGGCTTGCGTGATGGCGTCACTCAGATCGCAGGCGCGGCCGAACAGCTCTCAGCCGTCACCGAGCAAACCAGTGCCGGGGTCAATAGCCAGCGCAGCGAAACCGATCAGGTAGCGACTGCCATGAATCAAATGGCGGCGACCGTTCAGGAAGTGGCGAAAAATGCAGAGCAGGCTTCAGATACGGCAGTCAGCGCTTCCAAGGAAGTGCGCGAAGGCGATGCCGTGGTGTCCAAGGCGGTACTTCAAATCGAAACGCTTGCGGCTGAAGTCGGTCGGTCCAAAGTGGCCATGGATGAGTTGAAACAAGAAAGCAACAAGATCGGTGGCGTGCTCGACGTGATCAAGGCGGTTGCCGAGCAGACCAACTTGCTGGCACTCAACGCCGCCATCGAAGCCGCCCGCGCTGGCGAGGCCGGACGTGGTTTTGCCGTGGTTGCCGATGAAGTCCGAAGCCTCGCCCAACGTACTCAGACTTCCACCGAAGAAATTGCCACCCTGATCGACGGCCTGCACAGCCGAACTGCCCAAGTGGCGACCACCCTGGAGAACAGCCGTCTGTTGACCGATGACAGCGTGGCGCTGACCCGCGATGCAGGCACTTCGATAGGCAACATCAGCCGCTCCATTGCAACCATCGAATCAATGAACCAGCAGATAGCCGCCTCTGCCGAGGAGCAGAGCGCAGTGGCTGAAGAAATCAACCGCAGCGTGATCAATGTCCGGGACATCTCCGAGCAGACAGCGTCGGCTAGCGAAGAAACCGCATCGTCCAGTGTTGAACTGGCGCGACTGGGTGTGCATTTGCAGGGGCTGATGAGTAAGTTCGTGCTTTAACTAAGTCAGCAGCAAGGACCGCGGACTCAATATCAAAGCCTCAAGTGAAAGCTCGGGGCTTTTTTATGGGTGGCAAATAACGAGTCAGGTCAAGAACTGGTGGACCATTTTCTATTTTTTCGGCAACTTTATAGAGAACGTCGACTACTTTGACTACCTATAAGCCAATGCGAGCGGCTTGGCCGGCTCATTCCTTCCAATCACTGTCAATGGAAAGCCCCATGGACCTCACCACCCTCCTGCTTTTCATCCCCGCCTGCTTTGCCCTGAACATGGCCCCAGGGCCAAACAACCTGTTGTCCATCAACAACGCCGCCCACCATGGCTACAGGGCCGCGTGCCTGGCCGGGTTCGGGCGGCTGGTAGCATTCAGCGCGATGATCGCGCTGGCGGCCATGGGGCTGGCGGCGGTGTTGTTTGCATCCGAATGGTTGTTTCTGGCCATCAAGACGGTGGGCGCGCTCTACCTGCTGTGGCTGGCGTGGAGCCTGTGGACCAGCGAGCCCGTCGACATGGCAGCGGACTCCACGGCCGGCGGTACCAACCTGTGGCGGATGCTGCGCCGCGAGTTCCTGATCGCCGCGGGTAACCCCAAGGCGATCCTGATATTTACCGCGTTCCTGCCGCAGTTCGTCGATCCGCAACAACCCGTTGGTGCCCAGTTTGCGGTGCTCGGCGCGCTGTTTCTGGTTTTGGAATGGGTCGCGGTTGGGCTGTATGCGTACCTGGGCGTAAACCTCAAGCGCTGGCTGAATACAGTGCAGGCCAAACGTCGCTTCAATCGCGTCTGTGGTGGCTTGCTGGGGCTGGCAGGCGTTGGCCTGCTGTTCGCCCGCCGCGGGCATGCCTGAAGTGCCAGTATTGGCCGGTAGCAACTGGTAACGTCCATTCGTTAGCGTGCAACGAACCTTGTGGCAAAGCCGGCGTCCGACCTAGGCACGCTCATCGCCTAGGGTCCGCTTATGAAAGAAGCCATCGCCAAGAAATACCGTCTGATCATCAAGACCATGGGCTACGTCGGCTGGTCGCTGTTCTGGCTGCTGCTGTGGGATATCGCAGTGACCGTCGACTTCATGCTGTTTCTCAACACCAAGCTGAGCCTGCCGATCATGCCGCTGACGCTGCTGGGTTCGGCGCTGATCGTGCTGATCAGCTTTCGCAACAGCAGTGCGTACAACCGTTGGTGGGAAGCGCGAACGCTGTGGGGGTTGCTGGTCAATGCGTCGCGCAGTTATGCGCGCCAGGTGCTGACCTTGATCGACGACGCGGGCGATGACGTGAATCCGGTCAAGGCCACCTTGCTGCGGCGCCATGTGGCCTATGTAAACTGCCTGGCAGCGCACGTACGGCACATACCCTGCCCACCGGAAGTGGCAGCCTTCATCAGCGCCGAAGAATTCGAACGACGCGACAGCACCAATAACTTTTCCAACGACCTGCTCACCGGCTCGGCGACTCTGCTTGCCCGCGAGTACAAGGCCGGGCGCCTGGACAGCATCCGCCTGGCGCGCCTGGAGTCGACGCTGGTGGACATCTCCAACTGTCAGGGCGGCATGGAGCGAATCGCCAACACGCCGTTGCCCTACCCGTATGTCTATTTTCCGCGCCTGTTCATCACCGTGTTCTGCCTGATCGTACCGATCGGCCTGGTGGATTCGCTGGAATGGTTCACACCGCTGGCGTCTACCGTGGTCGGTTTCATGCTGCTGGCCATCGAGCGGATCGGCACCGACTTGCAGAGTCCGTTCAAGGTCAGCGAACATCAGATCCAGATGGATTCGCTGTGTGAGAACATCGAACGCAACCTGCAGTCGATGCAGCGAGATACTCAGGAAATGCGCTCCGCCTAGTCCTCTGCCCTTTTCGTGACCCGCGAGCGCCCTTTGCGAAGGGCGCGCGGACCCATAGCACCCACTTGGGAACCCCTTATGAAAGCCATTGCGTATACCCAGAACGGCACGGCGTCCGTGCTCACCGACCTGCAACTGCCCGCGCCCACCCCGGGCCCGCGTGATCTGCTGGTGCAGGTCCAGGCTATTTCGGTCAACCCGGTCGACACCAAGGTGCGCAGCGGCGCCGCCGTCACCGAGCCGCGCGTGCTGGGCTGGGATGCGGTCGGCGTGGTGCAGCAGGTAGGTGATCAGGTCAGCCTGTTCAAGGTCGGC
Source organism: Pseudomonas sp. CFBP 13719 (assembly GCF_014842095.1). Lineage (NCBI taxonomy): Bacteria > Pseudomonadati > Pseudomonadota > Gammaproteobacteria > Pseudomonadales > Pseudomonadaceae > Pseudomonas > Pseudomonas sp. CFBP 13719. The sequence continues at coordinate 9,083 of NZ_JACYVB010000017.1, forward strand.
GACAGCGTGTTCTACGCCGGCGCCATCGACCGCCCGGGCAGCAACAGCGAGCTGCATCTGGTGGATGAGCGGATCGTCGGGCACAAGCCGCAAAGCTTGGACAACGCCCATGCCGCCGCCCTGCCGCTGACTTCGATCACCGCGTGGGAGTTGCTGTTCGACCGCCTGGGCGTGCCCGAGGGCGGTGGCGAAGGCCAGAGCCTGTTGATCATCGGCGCGGCAGGTGGCGTCGGCTCGATCCTCACCCAACTGGCGCGCAAGCTCACCAATCTGACCGTGATCGGCACTGCCTCGCGGGACGAAACACGCCAGTGGGTGACCGACCTGGGCGCCCATCATGTCATCGATCACAGCAAGCCGTTGGTGGCGCAGCTGGAGGCCATCGGCGTCGGCCAGGTCGACCATGTCGCCAGCCTGACCCACACCGACACGCACTTCGCGCAATTGATCGAGGCCCTGCGCCCCCAGGGTCAGCTAGCCCTGATCGATGATCCGAAGAGCCTCGACGTGATGCCGATGAAGCGCAAGGCGCTGTCGCTGCACTGGGAACTGATGTTCACTCGCTCATTGTTCCAGACCCCGGACATGATCAAGCAGCACGAGCTGCTCGAGCGAGTGGCCGAACTGGTCGACAGCGGCGTGCTGCGTACCACCCTGGGTGAGCACTACGGCGCGATCAATGCCGCCAACCTGATCCGCGCTCACGAGCTGATCGAAAGCGGCACGGCCAAGGGCAAGATCGTTCTGGAAGGCTTCTAAGCCCCTCAACCAGCCCGGTCAACGTGGCCCGACCAACGTGGCCCGACTCAACGCGCGCCCGGCGCCTGCCGGGCGCTTTCCCAACCGCCGCCCAAGGCCAGGAACAGGTTGATCTGCTCCATGGCCACCTGGGTGTTGGCCGCCGCCAGTTGGCCACGCACGTCGGTGTAGGTGCGCGTTGCCTGCAGATCCGCCAGGAACGATGCACGGCCGGCTGTGAAGAACTGATGCGTCTGATCCGCTGCCTGCTTCGCTGACTGCTCGGCGTCGGCCAGGGCATCGCGGCGCTGCAGCAAGGCGGCGTATTGCGCCAGGCCCGTTTGGGTTTCGCGAATGGCGTTGAGTACCACACCGTCGAAATTGGCCAAGGCGGCCTGGGTCGACGCTTCGGTTTCGCGAATCCGCGCACGCGCCCCGTTGGTGGGAACGTTCCAGTTGATCAACGGGCCGATGCCCCAGCGGTTGGTCGCCGGGTGCCCAAGGTCGTCGAGAATACCGACCGTGCCAACCGTGGCGCCAATGCTGATGTCTGGATACAACTGCCCGGTCGCCACACCGATGTTGGCGGTGGCTGCCGCCAGCCGGCGTTCGGCCTGGCGGATGTCGGGACGGCGCTTGAGCAATGCGGCACCGTCGCCGACCGGCATCAGCTGGTTGATGTGGGGCAGCTCCGCACACCCGACCACATCGGCCGGAAGCTGTGCCACCGGTGTCGCCAGCAGCATCGACAGTTTGTACAGCCCCGCCTGGCGTGACGCCTGATAGCGCGGCAGCTCTGCGCCCAGGGACTTGTACTGGGTTTCGGAGCGGGTGACCTGGGTCTCGTCGCCCCGGCCGGCATCGCGCAGGCGCTGGGTCAGCTGCACGCCTTCTTGCTGCAACTGCAGCGAATGCCGGGCGATCTCGTATTCCTCGTTGGCTGCGCACACCTGGGTATAGGCGCGCACCACATCCGCCACTACGGTGATACGCGCCGTATCGGCAGCCGCCTGGGTGGCATCGGCATTGGCGCGCGCCGCTTCGATGCCACGCTTGAGCGTGCCCCACAGGTCGAACTGGTAGGACAGGTTGAGCGAAGCGCTGCCCAGGTTATCCACCGGCAGCTTTTCCGTCATCAGGAACGCCTCGCCCGACTCCTGTAACCGCTGCGCCTCGGCCTTGGCGTTGAAGTCGAAACCGCCTTCGGCCTGGGCCTGCTCGATCTGCGCCCGCGAACGGGCAATGTTGGCGGCCGCCACACGCAGGTCGGTGTTGGACGCCATGGCCTGACGCACCAGCGCATCCAGGCGCGGGTCGTGGTACAGCTTCCACCAGTCCTGCGGCACCGGTGCCGAGACCACGTTGCTGTCACCTTGGGCCAGCGCACCCTGCAGATCGGCGCGGTTGAGTGCAGCTTCCGGTGGGGTCTGGTAGTCGGGCCCGACCATCTGGCAGGCCGACAGCAACAGCGCGGCAGCGAGGCTGGACAGACGCAGGGCCTTGCTCATGGTGTCGCTCCCGCCACCGCACCGTCTTCGATGATGGACACCGTGGCGGTGCGGCCGGCAATCAGGCGATAGCCATCGGGCAGGTTTTCGAAGGCGATGCGCACGGGGATTCGCTGCGCCAGGCGCACCCAGCTGAAGGCGGGGTTGACGTTGGGCAGCAGGTTGCTGCCGCTGCTCCGATCGCGGTCTTCGATGCCGGCCGAGATACTCTGCACCCGGCCCTGCAAGCGGGTGTTGTCGCCCATCATGCGAATGTCTACCGCCTGGCCAACATGGATCACGCCCAGTTTGGTCTCTTCGAAATAGCCATCGATATGAAACGAGGTGCCATCCACCACGGCCATTACGGCGCGGCCTGCGGTGACAAATTCGTGTGGACGGGGCGCGCGATCATTGATGAAGCCATCCACCGGGCTGCGGATCACCGAACGATCGAGGTTCAGTTGCGCGGCGTCCACCGCGACCTGGGCCTCGGACAAGGCGGCCTGGGCACGCAGCTGGCGCGACTGGCTCTCTTCGAGCTGCTCGCGGGCCACCAGGTTGCCGAGGCTGCGGTTGCGCCGCAGTTCGCGCTCGGCCTGGGCCAGAGTTTCCTTGCGCTCGGCCATGCTCGCCTGGGCCTGGCGCAGGGCCAGGCGAAAGCGGTCCTGGTCGATGGTGAACAGCACATCGCCAGCCTTGATCGATTGGTTGTCGTGCACGTTGATGTGTTCGATCAGGCCGGACACATCCGGCGCGATCTGGATGATGTCGGCGCGCACGTGCCCGTCACGGGTCCAGGGTGCATACATGTAGTACATCACCATGCGCCAGACGATGAACGCAGCCAGGCACACGAACAGCAGGGTCAGGACCAGACGGCCAAAGGTGAGGATCGGTTTTTTCATAGCATCAGGCTTCGACAGATGGCGTCTACCGCGCCGAGCAGCACAGCGTAGAGAGCGACGTTGAAAAGAGCCCGGTGCCAGACCAGGCGGTAGAAATGCAGGCGGTTGAGCACGCCATGCAGTAGCAGAAACAGGCCGTAGGTGAACACCATCATCACCAGCACGGTGGGCAGGAAAATCCCGCTGATATCCAGTTCACCAATCACAGCGGTGCTCCATCGATGCCATGCGGCAGGTGTTCGGCGGCATCGCCCGCCTCGGTGACCACTTCGGCACCTGGCAGCAGCGCCAGGCGCAGACCGCTCAGCGCGTGCAGCAAATGCTCGCGGGCTTCTTCGGCCTCGCCCATGGCTTGCACGGTCAGGCCACGGCGCGCGCGGTCCATGGTCATGAGCAGACCCATGGGGGCAGGCAGGCGTTCACTGGCCTTGCGACAGGCCTGGAAATACCCGCCCACCTCTTCTATCACCTGATGCAGCAACGGCCGTACGGCAGCGGGCACCCGCGGGCTGTAGGCCTGCATGTCGAGCAGGTTCAGCGCCACGCGCACATCGCGCAGCGCGGCACCGGTGTCCTGGCCAGTCATGGTCAGGCGCGGCAGGTGCTGCATCAACCGGTCGAGCATCTGCACGCCCATCGCCCGCTGTTCGGCCAGGCTCGCCGGACGGGTGATATGCACCACGTCGCGCCAACTGAAACGGGTCAGGCGCTTGGCCGCCAGTTCCACGCCGAAGGGGCGCACCACCAGGGTCCAGATGAACGCGAACAGCAGCCCGACAGGACCTGCCAGGTTGCTGTTGGCAAAATTCATGAAGTCCGCGTCGTAGGCGCCCTGGATGCTGATGAACGACGAGGTGTTGACGATGGTCAGCAAGGTGCCCAGAAAGAAGCGCGGCTGCACGGTCAGCGTGCCGACGACGATGAAGGGCACCGAGAAGGCCAGCACCAGCATCGGGAAGTCATGCAGGTTGGGTAGCACCAGAAACAGATAGAGGCTGGCAAACACCACCGACATCACGGTCCAGAAGAAGAACCGGTAGATCTGTGGCGCCGGGTCGTCCATGGCGGCGAAGAAACTGCAGGCCACCGCCGCCAGGATCACCGCGCTGGCACCGTCGGTCCAGCCCAGCAGAATCCACAGTACCGAAGCGACGATGATCGCCGTGACCGTGGAAAACACCGAATACAACATCAGGCCGCGATCCAGGAACGGCTTGAGTCGGCCCAGGCGCCAGTGCCGGTAGACCGCCCGCCAAGGCACGCGACTATCGGTCTTGATCGCCAGTTCCAGGCTGCGCAGGTCCTGCCACAGGTCGACCCATTCGCCCAGTCGGTACACCGCGTTGGAAAACAGCAGCTCGCGACGGTCGTCCAGTTGCGCAGGGCTCGGGCGGATGGCTTGCAGCTCATCGCGCAGGGCTTGCCATCGGGCCTGGCTGGGATCGTCGACGCTGTCCTTGAGCCACTGCCGCGCCAGGGCCATGACCGGCGCCAGGCGTGCCACCAGTTCGGGGGTGCGGCGTTCGATGGCAAACAGCGCATCGTCCAGCGCATCGATGACCGGCAGCAGGTGGATCATGCGCCCGCGCAGCTCCCCCGCGTTGCGCACCAACTGCGGCCGTGCGCCTTCGTGGGGAAGCTGGCCGATCATCATTTCCAGCGAGTTGAACGTGCCGACCATGGCCGAACGCAGCGGGCCTACTTCGTCGGCTTTCACATCGCGCGCCAGAAAGTGGTCGCTGTAGCCCGCGGCATCTTCGAACCATTTGCCAGCGGCGCCGATGAACACCGGCGTGAGCCGACGCGGCCAGAACATTGCGCCCACCACAGCGGCGCAGACGATGCCCAGGCAGATTTCCTGGAAACGCGAGCTGGCGATGTCGAATACGGCGGTGGGGTTGTCCACCACCGGCAGGGCGATCAGCGGCAGGGTGTAGCCCGACAGCATGAAGGCGTAGCTGTTGGCCGTGCGCAGGTGCAACGACAGGTACAGCAGCGTGCCGGTCCACAGGGCGATGACTGTGGCCAGCAGGAAGGGCGTCTGCACGAACAGCGGCACGAACAGCACCGCAGCGGCAGCGCCGGTGAAGGTACCTACCGCACGGTACACCGCCTTGGAACTGGTGGGCCCGACGAAGGGGCTGGAGACGATGTAGACGGTGGCCATCGCCCAGTAGGGCCGTGGCATCTGCAAGAGCATGGCGATGTACAGCGCGATCATCGACGCAGCGAAGGTTCGCACGCCGTAGAACCAGTCACGGGCCGGTGGTACGTCGCTGAAAAAACCTTTCACGGGTAGCCACCCGGCGTGCCCTGTCCCGCTTCCTCGAAGGCACGCACCACACGCAATGCCGCTTCCAGATCCGCCGGGGCGATGTCCTTGAGCACTTCGCGGCGCAGGCGTACCAATTCGCCTTCGATGGACTCGGCCAGATCGCGGCCGCTGGTGGTCAGGCTCAGGGCCTTGGCGCGGCGGTCGGTCGGGTCTTCGGTGCGGACCACGAAGCCGGCCGTGCAGAGCTGGTCGAGCAGCCGCACCAGCGAGGGGCTTTCCAGGCCGGCCGCCTGGGCAACCGTAACCTGCCGGACGCCGTCACCCAGGCGCACGATGAGCAACAGCGGCACGGCGCAGGCTTCGGACACGCCATAGTTGGCCAGGGTGGCCTGACAGATACGGCGCCAGTGACGCGAAGCGACCACCATGCCGCTGCTGATGTTCAGCTGGAGCTTGTCGATATTCATCGGAAGGGTGCGAATATTCATAGTTTGCTAACTATCTATATTCGCGGAACGGAAACATTTCGTCAAGAATGCCCGACCGAATGCAATCCCTTGTAGGAGCGGTCATCGGCCGCGAAAAATACGCCGCAGGGTGTCAGACACACCCTACAAGCCCTTCGCGGCCACAGACCGCTCCCACAGGTGATCGCATTTCACCCGTGGGAGCGGTCATCGGCCGCGAAAAGCGCACCGCGGTGTACCAGACACACCCTACAAACCCTTCGCGGCCGCAGACCGCCCCCACAGGCGATCGCATTTCACCCGTAGGAGCGGTCATCGGCCGCGAAAAGCACACCGCGGTGTACCAGACACACCCTACAAACCCTTGGCGGCCGCCGACCGCTCCCACAGGTGATCGCATTTCACCCGTGGGAGCGGTCATCGGCCGCGAAAAGCACACCGCGGTGTACCAGGCACACCCTACAAACCCTTCGCGGCCGCAGACCGCTCCTACAGGCGATCGCATTTCACCCGTGGGAGCGGTCATCGGCCGCGAAAAGCGCACCGCGGTGTACCAGACACACCCTACAAACCCTTCGCGGCCGCAGACCGCTCCTACAGGTGATCGCATTTCACCCGTGGGAGCGGTCATGGGCCGCGAAGGGCTTGCGAACCTATCGTTCGTGCAACGCTTCGGCGCGGGACTTGATGATGGGCTTGAGCAGGTAGCTCAGCACGCTCTTCTTGCCGGTAATGATGTCAACCGACGCCACCATCCCCGGGATGATCAGCAACGGCTTCTCATCGGAGCCCAGGTGGCTCTTGTTGGTCCGCAGCTTGATCAGATAGAAGGTGTTCTTCTTTTCTTCATCCTGCACCGTGTCGGCACCGATCTGTTCGAGAGTACCTTCCAGCCCGCCATAGATGGTGTAGTCATAGGCCGTGAACTTGATCATCGCCTTCTGCCCGGGGTGCAGGAACGCGATGTCCTGCGGACGAATGCGCGCCTCCACCAGCAAACTGTCATCCAGCGGCACGATCTCGGCCATGTCGCTGCCGGGCTGGATCACTCCACCCACGGTGTTGACCAGTACCTGCTTGACGATCCCGCGTACTGGCGAGGTCACCATGGTACGGCTCACCCGATCTTCCAGGCCCTTGGCCGTGGCCTGGGTCTTGGCCAGATCAGTACGCGCCTCGTTCAACTGGGTCAGTGCCTCGCTGCGGAACTTGCCGCGCGTCTCGTCGATCTTGCGCTGCACCTCGCCAATGGCCGCCTGGGCACGCGGCACTGCCAGCGTGGTACCGTCGAGCATGCCACGGGTTTCCACTTCCGAGCGCCGCAGACGCAGCACTTCGACCGGCGAAATCGCACCCCTGGCCACCAACGGCTCCGACATGCTGATCTCCTGGCGCAGCAGGTTCAGGCTGTTGCGGTATTGTTCAGCCTTGGAGCTGAACTCACGCAATTCCTGCTGACGCTGCACCAGCTGTTGCTGCAAGCCACCGATTTCATCGGCCAACTGCTGGCGACGGCTCATGTACAGCGACTCTTCGTTGGCCGCCTGATTGGGCACCGACTTGCGCGCCTGGGCGGTAATGTTCAACGGCCGGTTTTCCACCTCGGCACTCAGACGCTCCACGCGCAGCTCCATGGCCACACGATCGGCTTCGGTTTCGCCGACATTGGAAGCGAAACGTGTGTCGTCCAGACGAATCAGCGGTGCGCCCGCCTCCACGATCTGCCCTTCCTTGACGTAGATCTGGGCGACGATACCGCCCTCCAGGTTCTGGATTTTCTGGATGCGCGACGAAGGGATTGCCTTGCCGTCGCCCTTGGTCACCTCGTCGATCACCGCGAAGTGCGCCCAGGTGAGCAGGAACACGAAGAATGCGATGACGCCCCAGATGGTCAGGCGCACGATGCGCGGCGCATCGTCGATCAGCGCCTTCTCGACCTCGGGCAAGGGCTGGCCTTCCAACGAATCGGAGCCCTTGAAATAACGTACGAGGGAATTCTTGAAGCCGCCGGAGGAGGATTTAAGCAACACTGATCTGCCCCTTCTTCAACGCTTCCATGACAGCAGCCTTCGGCCCGTCAGCCAGAATCTGCCCACGGTCGATCACCAACAGGCGGTCGACCAGGCTCAGCAGCGAAGCGCGGTGGGTAACCAGAATCACGGTCTTGTTCTCGATGACGGCTTGCAGGCGCGCCTTCAGGCGCTCCTCGCCGGTGTTGTCCATGGCGCTGGTCGGTTCGTCCAGCAGGAGAATCGGTGGATTGAGCAACAGTGAGCGCGCCAACGCCACGTTCTGCCGCTGGCCGCCGGACAGGTTCTGTCCACGCTCGCCGACCTGCAGTTCATAACCCTGCGGATGCAGGCGGGCGAATTCATGCACGCCGGCCAGTTCGGCGGCCTGCAGCACCATTTCATCATCGACGTAGCGGGCCCCGGACACCAGGTTGTCACGCAGCGTGCCGGACAGCAGCTGAATGTCCTGCGGCACGTAGCCGATGTTGTGGCGCAGTTCGCTGACGTCGATCTGACGAATGTCCACGCCATCGACCAGCAAGGAACCGGCATCAGGCTGGTACAGCCCCACCAGCAACTTGGCCAGCGAACTCTTGCCCGAACCACTGCGGCCAATGATGCCGATCTTCTCGCCGGGGCGCACGGTCAGGTTGATCCCGTGCAAAGCCTGGTTCTGCTGATTGGGGTAGGTGAAATCGACGTTGCGAAACTCCATCGCACCCTGCAGCACCTGACGGCTCAGCGGACGCTCGTCGAAGTTGCGCTCCTGCGGCAGCTCCATCATCTGGTCGACCGAGACCATGGTGACCTTGGCCTGCTGGTAGCGAGTCAGCAGACCGGACAACTGTGCCAATGGCGCCAGCGCGCGACCGCTCAACATGTAGCAGGCCACCAGGCCGCCCATGCTCAGGTTGCCTTCGATGATCTGATACACACCGAAAATGATGATCGCCACACCGGCCAGTTGCTGGATCAGCAGGGTGATGTTCATGGCCAGGCTGGACAGGGTCTTGACCCGCAATTCCAGGCGGCTGAGCGTACCGATGGTCTGTTCCCACTGGTACTGGCGCTCGCTTTCGGCGTTGTTGACCTTGACCGCATCGAGGCCGCCCAGGGTCTCGATCAGGCTCGACTGACGCTCGGCGGCCAGGGCCATGGTCCGCTCCAGGGTCTTGGTCAGCGGCTTCTGCAGGAAATGGCCGATGCCCAGCGCCAGCGGGAACGCGATGATCGGAATCCATACCAGGTGCCCACCCAGCAGTGCAATGACCAGCAAGATGAGAATGGTGAACGGCAGGTCGATCAGGCTGGTCAGGGTCAGCGACGTCAGAAAGTCGCGCATGCCCTGGAATTCGTGGATGTTCTGCGCATAACTGCCTACCCGAGCCGGGCGGCTTTTCATCGACATGCCGACGATGCGCTCGAACAGCGTGGCCGAGATGATCAGGTCGGTCTTCTTGCCGGCCAGATCCAGGCACAGACTGCGCAGGCCCTTGAGCAAGAGGTCGAACAGGTAGGCACCACAGATGCCCACCGCCAGCACCCACAGGGTCGCAGTGGCCTGGTTGGGCACGACTCGGTCGTACACGTTCATCACGAACAAGGGTGCAGCCAGAGCGATGATGTTGATCACCAGGCTGGCGGCAATGGCATCGGCATACAGCCAACGCGAGCGCTTGAGGGTGTCACGGAACCAGGAATGGGCGCGGGGGATCAGCGAGCCGTTGGTCACGTCGAACTTGTGCTGCGGCTGGGCGAAAAACACCCGGCCAGTGAAGTCTTGAGTCAGCACCTCGCGCGCCACGCGCACCTCACCGCCATCGCTTTCGCTGAGCAGCAAGCGCGCGGTATCGCCTTCCCAGCCCAGCAGCACGGCGCACCGTGCGTCCTTGAGCATCAGCATGGCCGGCAGTGCGATGGAAGGAATCTGCTCCAGCTTGCGCTGCAACACGCGGCCCTGCAGACCCGCACGCGCGGCGGCGCGCGGCAACAGGTCGGCGGTCAGGCGCTGCGAAGGCAGCGGCAGGCCTGTGGTCAGCATGGCCCGGCTGGCGGGCTTGTGGTGCAGCGAACACAGGGTCAGCAGGCCATCGAGCAACGGGTCGTCGTGCTGGCTGCGTGGATCCTGGCTGAGTAGTACCGAACTTAATTCCGAATCCACGCTGACACTCTCTTATCGCTCATTGAACACCTTGGTCCCATCGGGATCATTTCATCCCGCCTGGTCTTGTAGCGGTTTGGGTTGTATTTGCACAACGGATGCCAGCGTACACGGGGGTGACTGGCTTCGCATGGGCGGGTTTGACGATTGGCCGTCGGGGTGTTTCACCACTGAGTCAATCCACCCCCTTTGCAGCCTGCTTCGCCAAGCAACGGTCGGTCAGCATTCGCTACTCCGAGTGTCATTCAGAGATTTTCTTCAACAAACACAAAGAGTTAACCGTTATTACTTGCACACTAAGTATTACGAACTTTCCAATACGATGTTTGTCCATCGGTCGGCACTATCAGTGCGGCATTTATCGATGACTTGCCCAAATGCGTTTCACATCCACGACTTGCACCATAGGCTCAGGCTTATCAGCGTGCGCATGCACAAGCTACGCGGCGCCCGCTCTGTGCCTGGCAGGATTCGTGCTACGTGCAGCCTCTGACTGGATCTGGTCGCGAGAACATCTCTCGTGCCATTGCCTGCGATATCTCACAAGCGACTTTTTTTGTCACATCCATCTGCAAAAAACGTCAGTCGCAGTCGTCTTGACGTCAATGAACTCACCCTGTTGAAGCGTTTTGCATAGCCGAGAAATATCAATGTGACATTACACAATGGATTGTTTAGGATGGCGCCAAATAGGTCAATACATTGTCAGAAAGTTCATTTCTGCGGCTTTTAGACAATTAGTTGGCGTCAATATTACAGCATAAAAATGTACCGAATGCCCGTCGCCGTCTCTGGTGATGTTCAGGCACCGTACCAACGAATGGTCACCCCCGGAGAGTCCCCTACATGAGCAGTGTTGTTGCCATCGTCAAAAGCATTGTTGGCCAAGTGTTCGCAGTATCCCCAGAGGGGATTCGCCGTGTGCTCATCGAAGGGGATCGTCTGTTCGCCGGGGAGCAAGTGGTTACCGGCGCGGCGGGTGCCGTTACGCTGGAGCTGGCTGACGGCCGCACTATCGATCTGGGGCGCGAGACGCAATGGAGCGCCAACACCCCGGACTCCAGCACTGATCTGAGCGCGGCCACTGCCCAGGCGGCCCCTTCGGTAGCGGAATTGCAGCAGGCCATCGCGGCCGGCGCCGACCCTACCCAGGATCTCGAAGCCACCGCTGCAGGCCCCGGCGCCAACGACACCGGCGGTGATGGCGGCGGCAGTCACAGTTTCGTATTGCTCAGTGAAACCGCAGGCGAAGTCGATCCGACCGTGGGCTATCCCACCGAAGGCCCGAACGGTGCTGCAGGCCCCAACGCGCGGGAGATCGTGGGCGATACCAACCCGATCAACGCTGACACCGATGCCGACGGGCCAGTCCTGCGCACCGCTACGCTGACCGTGACCGCGACAACCGCCATCACCGAAGCCGGCGGCGTGATCACCTACACCGCCACCCTGACCCAGGCGCCGTCCAGCGACCTGACCGTCACCCTGTCCAACGGCCAGTCGGTGCTCATTCCCGCAGGCCAGACCACGGGCGCGGTCAACGTCACCGTACCGGACACCAACACGCCGTATATCGACCCGTCGCAGATTTCCGTGGTGGTCACCGGCACCACGGGCGGTGGCGATCTGGTGGTCACTACCGACCCGACCCCAGCCGTTACCCGTGTCGACGACACCATCGACGTCACCACCGTGACCCTGACCGTGGGCAACAACCCGGTCACCGAAGGCACCACCATCACCTACACCGCCGTGCTCACCAACCCGGCGCAGACGCCGGTGACCGTGACCCTTTCCAACGGCTCCACCATCACCATCCCGGCAGGTCAGTCTTCGGGGTCGGTCGATGTCGCCGCTCCGGCCAATGACGTCTACAACAACCCGACGACCATCAACACCACGATCACCGGTGCTACCGGCGGCAACTTCGAAAGCCTGGTGCCAAGCACGACGCCTGCGGTGGTCAACATCGTCGACTCGATCGACACGACAACCGTAGTGCTGACCGCGACCACCCCTGCCGGTGGCGCCGTTGAAAGCGGCACCATCGTTTACACCGCCACTATCGGTGCGCCTGTAACGGGTTCCCCAGTCGTCGTGACCCTGTCGAACAACCAGACCATCACCATCGGCGTGGGTGAAACCAGCGGTTCGGTTTCTTTCCCTCTGGGCAACGATGTCTACAACGGCGCTGACACCGTCAGTACCGCGATCACCGGCGTAACCGGTGGCAACTATGAGCAACTGACTCCGAACACCACTCCGGTAGTAACGCCAGTCGGCGATAGCATCGACGTGACCAACGTCGTGCTGACCGCTACCGTCCCTGCCGGTGGTGCTCTGGAAAACGGCACCATCGTCTACACCGCCACCGTCGGTGCGCCAGTGACTGGTTCCCCGGTTGTAGTTACCCTGTCGAACAACCAGACCATCACCATCGGTGTGGGTGAAACCAGCGGCACGGTTTCTTTCGCGTTGGGCAATGACGTCTACAACGGTGCGGACACGATCAGCACTGCCATTACTGGCGTGACTGGCGGTAATTTCGAACAGCTGACCCCGATTACCACTCCGGTCGTGACCCCAGTGGGCGACAGCATCGACGTCACCAACGTCGTGCTGACCGCCACCGTTCCTGCAGGCGGCGCCCTGGAAAACGGCACCATCCTCTACACCGCCACCGTCGGCGCGCCAGTGACTGGCTCGCCTGTCGTCGTGACCTTGTCGAACAGCCAGATCATCACCATCGGTGTGGGCGAAACCAGCGGCACGGTTTCTTTCCCTCTGAGCAACGACGTCTACAACGGCGCTGACACCGTTAGCACTGCCATCACCGGCGTAACCGGTGGTGACTTCGAACAGCTCACCCCGAACACCACGCCGGTCGTGACTCCAGTCGGCGACAGCATCGACGTCACCAACGTTGTACTGACCGCCACTGTCCCCGCGGGCGGCGCGTTGGAAAACGGCACCATCCTCTACACCGCCACCGTCGGCGCGCCAGTGACTGGCTCGCCGGTTGTCGTGACCTTGTCGAACAGTCAGATCATTACCATCGGTGTGGGTGAAACCAGCGGCACGGTTTCTTTCGCGTTGGGCAATGACGTCTACAACGGTGCGGACACGATCAGCACTGCCATTACTGGCGTGACTGGCGGTAATTTCGAACAGCTGACCCCGATTACCACTCCGGTCGTGACCCCAGTGGGCGACAGCATCGACGTCACCAACGTCGTGCTGACCGCCACCGTTCCTGCAGGCGGCGCCCTGGAAAACGGCACCATCCTCTACACCGCCACCGTCGGCGCGCCAGTGACTGGCTCGCCTGTCGTCGTGACCTTGTCGAACAGCCAGATCATCACCATCGGTGTGGGCGAAACCAGCGGCACCGTTTCCTTCCCTCTGGGCAACGATGTCTACAACGGCGCTGACACCGTTAGCACTGCCATCACCGGCGTAACCGGTGGCAACTTCGAACAGCTCACCCCGAACACCACTCCGGTCGTGACGCCTGTAGGCGATAGCATCGACGTCACCAACGTTGTACTGACCGCCACCGTCCCTGCGGGCGGCGCCCTGGAAAACGGCACCATTCTCTACACCGCCACCGTCGGCGCGCCTGTTACCGGTTCGCCCGTTGTCGTGACCCTGTCGAACAGCCAGGTCATCACCATCGCCGTCGGTGAAACCAGCGGTTCGGTGTCCTTCCCGTTGGGCAACGACGTCTACAACGGTGCGGACACTGTTTCCACAGCCATCACCGGTGTGACTGGCGGTAACTTCGAACAGCTGACCCCGATCACCACTCCGGTAGTGACGCCAGTCGGCGACAGCATCGACGTCACCAACGTCGTGCTCACCGCCACTGTCCCTGCGGGCGGCGCGTTGGAAAACGGCACCATTCTCTACACCGCCACCGTGGGCGCGCCTGTCACTGGTTCACCTGTCGTCGTGACCCTGTCGAACAACCAGACCATCACCATCGGTGTGGGTGAAACTAGCGGCACGGTTTCTTTCCCCCTGAGTAATGACGTCTACAACGGCGCTGACACCATCAGCACCGCGATCACCGGTGTAACCGGCGGCAACTTCGAACAGCTGACCCCGATCACCACTCCAGTCGTGACGCCAGTGGGCGACAGCATCGACGTGACCAACGTCGTGCTCACCGCTACCGTCCCTGCGGGCGGCGCATTGGAAAACGGCACTATCTTCTACACCGCCACCGTCGGCGCGCCTGTCACCGGTTCGCCGGTTGTCGTAACCCTGTCGAACAGCCAGACCATCACCATCGCCGTCGGCGAAACCAGCGGCACTGTTTCCTTCGCGCTGGGCAATGACGTCTACATAGGCGCCGACACGATCAGCACTGCCATTACTGGCGTGACCGGTGGCAACTTCGAACAGCTGACCCCGATCACCACGCCAGTCGTAACCCCGGTTGGCGATATCATCGATGTCACCACCATTGGCCTCACCGGCGATGCGTCGGTCACCGAAGGCCAGTCGGCGACCTATACCCTGACATTGAGCAACCCGACCAATGTCGACACGCAGATCACCCTGAACCTGAGCTACGGCGGCACTGCTTCGCGCAGCGACTTCCAAGGTCCGGATACGATCACCGTGACCATCCCGCGCGGCCAAACCAGCGTGCAATTCCAGCTGCCGATTCTCGATGACAGCCTGGTGGAAGGTCGCGAGAACGTTGTGGTGACCATCGCCACGCCGACCGGCGACAACTTCGAGAGCCTGGTGGTCGATCCCCAGGCGTCCAGCGTCGACACCACGATCATCGACAACGATGCTCCGGTGGTGGGTGACAACGACGGCGTTCCAGGCAACAAACTGACGGGCACCGAAGACACCGTACTGGCACTGGACTGGGCCTCGTTCAACATCCAGCCGACCGCCAACCCTGGCCTCGACCTGGGCATCAAGTTCACCAGCCTGCCGGCGAACGGCTCGCTGCAGTTCAACGACGGCACGGGCTGGAGAGACCTGACCCAGGCCGATCTGGGCACCACCTTCAGCAAGGCCCAGATCGACACCGGCGCACTGCGTTTTGTCCCGGTAGCCGACGAGTCGGGCAGCGACGCCTACAACAACGGTGGCACAGGCGACCAGCGCAGCGATTACGCCAACTTCACCTTCACCCCGACGGTCGATGCCCTGGTGGGCAAGCCGGGCACCATGGTCATCGACATCAAGCCGGTGGCTGACGTCCCTGTGCTGTCCGTGGCCCAAGGCATCTCGGGTCTGATCAAGTACACCTACACCGACTTGCAGGGCCTGGGCACCAACGGCGAAGGCGCTGATCCTGCGCTGATCAAGTCCACCATCGAAGCGGCCGGCAGCCGTCCGGGCGTGATCATTTCCGATGTGGGCGACGCCAACATCGTGCAGGGCACCGGGACCAAGGTCACCGGCCTGATCTTCCTCGAAGCCGGCAAGGTCTACACCTTCAGCGGCAAGGCCGATGACGGCCTGCTGATCAATGTCGGCGGCAAGGACCTGGACGGCGCTCACTGGGGCGCAGGTATCGACCCGACCTCGGGCGACTACAGCGGCAGCATCACGCCGACCGAAACCGGCTACTACAGCATCGACCTGTACCACTACAACCAGAACGGCCCAGGGTTCTACGGCCTGAACCTCTCGGTCGACCAAGGTCCTGCGACCTCGATCGGCCAGAGCGGCGTGCCGGTCTACAGCGATATCAGCGACATCATCAAGCAAGGTATCGATGTGGTTCCGCACGTCGACGCCAATGGCGATGGCTACTATGCCGGCTACGAACTGAACCACGGCGCCGAAGACACCGCGATCCAGCTGAGCTCCATCGTTGTTTCCTTCGGCGATGTGCGCGACGGTTCCGAGCAGCACGTTCTGCAGATCAGCGGCATTCCGGTCGGAGCAGAACTGCGTGACGCCGTTGGCCACACCTACACGGCCCAAGCTGGCGGCAACGGCACGGCCAACATCACCGACTGGGATCTGACCTCCCTGACGTTCACCCCACCGACCGATTTCAACGGCACCGTGGCCCTGACCGTCACCGCCATCGCCACTGAAAACGCCGACCCGGCGAACCCGGCGTCGGTCAGCCAGCAATTGAACGTTATTGTGGACCCGGTCACCGACGTGACCAACGTGGTCCTCACTGCCGAGGTTCCAGCGGGCGGCGCGGTCGAGAACGGCACCATCGTCTACACCGCCACCGTCGATTCGCCGGTGACCGGCGCACCTGTGGTGGTCACCCTGTCCAACAGCCAGGTAATCACCATTGCCGTCGGCGCCACCAGCGGTTCGGTGTCCTATGTCATCGGCAACGATGTCTACAAGGGCGCTGATACCGTCAGCACTGCAATCACTGGCGCCACCGGCGGCACCTACGAGCAACTGACCCCGAACACCACTCCGGTCGTGACCCCGGTCGGCGACAGCATCGACGTGACCACCATCGGCCTGACTGGCGATGCGTCGGCTACCGAAGGCCAGTCGGCCGTCTACACCCTGACCCTGAGCAACCCGACCAACACCGACACCCAGGTGACCCTGAACCTGACCTACGGCGGCAGCGCGACACGTGCCGATTACCAAGGTCAGGACAGCATCACCGTGACCATTCCGAAGGGCCAGACCAGCGTCCAGTTCCAGTTGCCCATCGTCGATGACAGCCTGGTCGAAGGTCGCGAGAACGTCGTGGTGACCATCGCCACGCCGACCGGCGACAACTTCGAAAGCCTGGTCGTCAACCCGCAGGCCGCCAGCGTCAATACCGCCATCATCGACAACGATGCTCCGGTGGTCGGCGACAACGGCGATAACAATGGTGTGGCCGGCAACAAGCTCAGCGGCACCGAAGACACCGCCGTGGCGCTGAACTGGGCCTCGTTCAACATCCAGCCGACGGCCAACCCCGGTCTCGACCTGGGCATCAAGTTCACCAGCCTGCCGGTCAACGGTTCGCTGCAACTCCAAAACGACAATGGCGAGTGGAGAGATCTGACCCAGGCCGACGTGGGCACCACCTTCACCAAGGCCCAGATCGACAACGGCGCACTGCGCTTTGTCCCGGTAGCCGACGAGTCGGGCAGCGATGCCTACAACAACACCGGTACCGGTGATCAACGCAGCGACTACGCCAGCTTCACTTTTACCCCGACGGTCGATGCCCTGGTGGGCAAGCCGGGCACCGTCACCATCGACATCGCGCCGGTGGCCGACGCACCGCTCCTCAGCCTGACCCCGGGCTACGTCGTTCCGACCGGTCTGATCAAGTACACCTACACCGACCTGCAGGGCCTGGGCACGACCGGCGAAGGCGCCGATCCTGCTCGCATTAAGTCCACCATCGAAGCCGCCAACCGGCCTGACGGCGTGGTCATCGCCGATGTCGGCGACACCAACATCGTGCAAGGCACCGGGACCAAGGTCACCGGCCTGATCTTCCTCGAAGCCGGCAAGACCTACACCTTCAGCGGCAAGGCCGACGACGGCCTGCTGATCAACGTTGGCGGCAAGGACCTGGGCACCGCCCATTGGGGTGCAGGCATCGACCCGACCTCGGGCGATTTCAGCGGCAGCATCACGCCCGCTGAAACCGGCTACTACAGCCTCGACCTGTACCATCACAACCAGAACGGTCCAGGCTTCTACGACCTGAACCTGTCGGTCGACCAAGGTCCTGCGACCTCGATCGGTCAGAGCGGCGTGCCGCTGTACACCGACATCGCCGATCTGAAAAACCAGGGTATCAATGTCACCCCGCACGTTGATGGCAACGGTGACGGCTACTACGCCGGCTACGAGCTGAACCACGGCGCCGAAGACACCACGATCCAGCTGAGTACCATCAACGTCTCGTTCGGCGACACGCGTGACGGCTCCGAACAACACGTGCTGCAGATCAGCGGCATCCCCGTGGGCGCAGTGCTGCGTGACGGCGCCAACCACAGCTACCTTTCCAACGACGGCGGCACCGGTACAGCCGACATCACTGGCTGGGACCTGAAAACCCTGAGCATCACCCCACCGGCCAACTACAACGGCACTCTGGCCTTGACCGTTACGGCCACTGCCACCGAAAGCGCCGATGTGGCCAATCCAGCGTCGGTCAGCCAGCCGTTGAACGTCATTGTCGACCCGGTGACCGACATCACCAATGTCGTACTCACGGCACAAACGCCTGCAGGCGGTGTGCTGGAAAACGGCACCATCGTCTACACCGCGACCGTAGGTGACACCGTCACCGGCACACCGGTTGTCGTGATGCTGTCGAACAACCAGACCATCACCATTCCCGTGGGTCAGACGTCGGGTTCGGTGTCCTACGTGGTTGGCAACGATGTGTACAAAGGCGCCGACTCGATCTCCACGACGATCACTGGCGCCACCGGCGGTACCTACGAGCAACTGACCCCGAACACCACTCCGGTCGTGACCCCGGTCGGCGATAGCATTGACGTGACCACCATCGGCCTGACCGGCGATGCGTCGGCCACCGAAGGCCAGTCGGCCGTCTACACCCTGACCTTGAGCAACCCGACCAACACCGACACCCAGGTGACCCTGAACCTGACCTACGGCGGCAGCGCGACACGTGCCGATTACCAAGGTCAGGACAGCATCACCGTGACCATTCCGAAGGGCCAGACCAGCGTCCAGTTCCAGTTGCCCATCGTCGATGACAGCCTGGTCGAAGGTCGCGAGAACGTCGTGGTGACCATCGCCACGCCGACCGGCGACAACTTCGAAAGCCTGGTGGTCAACCCGCAGGCCGCCAGTGTCAACACCACCATCATCGACAACGATGCTCCGGTGGTCGGCGACAATGGCGACAACAACGGCGTGGCGGGCAACAAGCTCAGCGGCACCGAAGACACCGCCGTGGCGCTGAACTGGGCCTCGTTCAACATCCAGCCGACGGCCAACCCCGGTCTCGACCTGGGCATCAAGTTCACCAGCCTGCCGGTCAACGGTTCGCTGCAACTCAAAAACGACAATGGCGAGTGGAGAGACCTGACCCAGGCCGACGTGGGCACCACCTTCAGCAAGGCCCAGATCGACAATGGCGCACTGCGCTTTGTCCCGGTAGCCGACGAGTCGGGCAGCGATGCCTACAGCAACGCTGGCACCGGTGATCAGCGCAGCGACTACGCCAGCTTCACGTTCACTCCGACGGTCGATGCCCTGGTGGGCAAGCCGGGTACCGTCACCATCGACATTGCGCCGGTGGCCGACGCGCCGATCCTGAGCCTGACTCCGGACTACGTCGTTCCGACCGGGCTGATCAAGTACACCTACACCGACCTGCAGGGCCTGGGCACGACCGGCGAGGGCGCCGATCCTGCACAGATCAAATCGACCATCGAAGCAGCGGGCAGCCGTCCGGGCGTGGTCATCGCCGATGTCGGTGACAGCAACATCGTGCAGGGCACCGGGACCAAGGTCACCGGCCTGATCTTCCTCGAAGCCGGCAAGACCTACACCTTCAGCGGCAAAGCCGACGACGGTCTGTTGATCAACGTTGGCGGCAAGGACCTGGGCACTGCCCATTGGGGTGCCGGTGTCGACCCGACCTCGGGCGATTTCAGCGGCAGCATCACCCCCGCTGAAACCGGCTACTACAGCCTCGACCTGTACCATCACAACCAGAACGGTCCAGGTTTCTATGACCTGAACCTCTCGGTCGACCAGGGTCCTGCGACCTCGATCGGTGAGAGCGGTGTGCCGCTGTACACCGACATCGCCGACCTGGTGAACCAGGGCATCAACGTCACCTCGCACGTCGACGCCAATGGCGACGGTTACTACGCCGGCTACGAACTGAACCACGGTGCCGAAAACACTGCGATCCAGTTGAGCACCATCAACGTGACTTTCGGAGACACTGCCGATAAATCCGAGCAGCACGTGCTGCAGATCAGCGGTATCCCGGAAGGCGCGGTGCTGCGCGACGGTGCCAACCATAGCTATGTGTCCGAAGCCGGTGGCAACGGCACGGCCGATATCACCCAGTGGGATCTGAAGACCCTCACCATCACGCCGCCGACCGACTTCACCGGCACTCTGGCCCTGACAGTCAAGGCCATCGCCACCGAGAACGCTGACCTGGCCAACCCTGCGTCGGTCACCCAGCCGCTCGACGTCATCGTCGACGCCGTGAACACCGCGCCAGTGGTGGTCATGGACGAGCAGGTAGTCTTCAACGAAGGCTCGGCAGAATCGGTCAACCTGGTCTCGGGCCTGAGCATCAGCGACAAGGACAACAGCGCCGGCGATCAACTGCAGGGCGCGAAGATCGTCATTCAGAACACCATGGCCGGTGACACCCTGAGCTCGGCGTTCGAAACCGGCAATGGCACCACTGCCCAAGGCATTGGCTACAAGGTCGGTGGCGTTGCCAGCGATGGCACCATGACCATCACCCTGGAAGGCATGGCCAGCCGTGCCGCGTATCAGGAGCTGATCAACTCGATCAAGTTCCAGGCGACCGGCGAGCATCCGGAAAGCACCGTGCGCCAGGTGTCGGTCGAAGTGACCGATACTGGCGTGCAGAGCAATGGCGTGAACGGCGCGACTTCGGTGGTAGCCAACAGCATGCTGGCGGTCAAGCCGGCAGTCGTCGTGACCCTGTCCGCCGAACCGCAGGCAGTCGAAGGCGGTGTGATTAAATACACCGCGACCCTGACCGACCTGCACGGCAATGCCGTCAACGCGCTGGAAACCGTTCGGGTCGACATCGGCAATGGCGACAGCATCAGCATTGCCAAAGGTGCCTCGGCAAGCGCCATCACGGTCGCTGCGCCGCTGGATGACGTCTACAAGGATGCCGACTCGGTCAGCCGCACTATCCAGAACGTGACCGGTGGCGGCGACGTCACGCTGGTCCCAGGCACCACCCCGGTCAATGTGCTGGTCAACGACACCATCGACACCACCAAGGTCACCTTGAACGCCACCTCGGCGGTCAACGACGGCGGCGTCATCACCTACACCGCCACGCTCGACCATGCCGCCGACAAGGCATTGAAACTGGTACTGTCGAACGGCCAGACCATCGACATCGCCGCCAATGCCAAGCAAGGCTTCGTCAACTACACGGTGGGCAACGATGCATCGCGCGCCGGCATCCTGACCGTTGCCATTGCCGGCATCGCCAGCGCTGCCGATGGCAAGCTGATCGACGGCAACTTCGAAAATCTGCAGTACAAGGATGCCTCAGCCAGCACCACCGTGACCGGTCCACAGACCACCATTGGTATCACCGGTGCCGAGCGGATCATCGAAGGTCAGTCGGCGATCTACACCCTGACCCTGAGCAACGAAACCAAGAGCCAGGTCACCGTCACTCTGAACTACTCGGGCAAGGCCGCCAACGGCGCCGACTTCCAGGGTCAGACCACCGTGGTCATCGACGCCGACAAGTCCTCCGCGACCTTTCCCATCAGCGCCCTGAGCGATCAACTGCGCGAAGGCACCGAACAGCTGGTGGTGACCATCGACTCGGTCACCGGTGGCAACTTCCAGAGCCTAACCACGGATCCGGCCCACGCCAGTGTCGCCATCAACATTATCGACAACAACTTGGTGGTCGATACCGCCACGGTCGATGAAGGCGTCACGCTGAACGGCAACGTGCTGACCAATGATCGCGACGGCGACAACAGCCTGACCGTGGCCAAGTTCAGCATCGGCGGCACCAGCTACGCGATGGACGCCAGCGGCCATGCCTCGGCGCCGGTCACCGCAACCGTCGGCAACCAGTCGGTAACGGTCGGCAACCTGACCATCGCCACCGATGGCAGCTACACCTACACCCCGGTCAAGGCCTACGAGAACTGGAGCGGCAGCCTGCCGACGGTCACCTACACCACCGATACCGGTGCCGTGAGCACCTTGAACGTCACCGTGGCGCCCGTCAGCGATACTCCGCTGCTGAGCATTGCCAGCCCAACCACCTGGTCGCTGGCAGCCGATGCCAACACCGTTACCAGCGCTCAGGTCAGCCAACTGGGCGAGGCATGGAAAACCCACAACGCCGGCAACTACATCGAGGTCAATCCGTACAGCGTCTACAACGGCACGGCCAGCACCACCAAGGTCATCGAACTGGAAGGCCGCGAAAGCGATATCAGCGACCTCTATACCGTCGTGTCCAACGCCAAGGCCGGTTCTCTCTACACGCTGGACTTCGACTACTCGCCACGTAAAGGCCATGAAGGCGATTCCGACATCAAGGTCATGTGGGGCGACAAGGTCGTGGCCGTGATCAACGGCACCACACCGGGCATGGTGCACTACAGCCTGCAGCTGCCGGTAGACAGCACCGCCAGCAAGACCTTGACCTTCGCTTCGGTGGACAGGAACTCGTTCGGCGGCCTGCTGGACAACATCACGCTGGCCACCACCAGCAACACCGGCGTGGCCGGCAAGGCAATCGCGCTGTCAGCGATCTCCTCGGAACTGGTCGACCGTGACGGCTCCGAAACCCTGACCACGACGATCTCCAACATCCAGGCCGGTGCCACCCTCAGCGACGGTACCCACAGCTTCACGGCGAGCAGCACTGCCCAGACGGCGGATGTCAGCAACTGGAACCTGTCTGCCCTGACGCTCACCACCGCAGCCAACGCCCCGGTCGGCGACATCAACCTGAAGGTCAATGCCACTGCCAAGGACGGCAGTGCCGAGGCTGCATCGGCTGCCGAGCAAACGCTGACCGTGCACGTCGTGGCGACCCAGCAGAGCTACAGTGTGATCACCGGCAACGCCGGCACCGAAACGCTGGACGGCACCACTGGCCGCGACATCATCGTCGGCGACGTAACCCCGACCCAGACCCAGAACGGCGCCAGCTACAACATCGCCTATATCCTGGATCGCTCGGGCAGCATGAAGGATACCCTGGCCAGTGCGAAGGACTCGGTTGCGACTGCGATCCAGCAGCTCTCGCAGAACCTGGGCGGCGGCACGGTCAAGGTGACCATCGTCGACTTCGGCACGGATTCCAAGCAAGGCGCCACGCTGACGCTGACGCCGAACATGTCGGTAGATGCCATCAAGGCAGGCCTGGGTCTCAATGCGATCACGGCAACCGGTGGCACCAACTACGAGTCGGCGTTCTTCAAGGCAGCGACCTGGTTCAACGGCACCGAAGCCACCAGCAACACTGGCGCGGTGAAGCTCAGCTACCTGATCACCGACGGCGAACCGAACTACTACCTCGACGCTGCCGGCAATCGCCAGGGCAACGGCTCTACCACCACCAGCGCCGTCATCGATGGCTCCGCCGAAGGCTTTGCGGCCTTGGCCAAGGTGTCGACCGTGGAAGCCATCGGTGTTGGCAACAACGCCAACAGCGCCACCGTGGCAACCTTGCAGAAGTTCGACAGCGATGGCGAAGTACAAAGCAAGATCGACGTCACCAATATCGCTGCGGCACTGAAAAACAGCCTCATCACTGCCGGTGGCGACACCATCAACGGCGGCGAGGGTCACGACATCCTGTTCGGCGATACCATCTCCTTCACCAAGGCAGGCGTGACCACCGAGGGCACGACGGCGCTGAGCGAGTATGTGAAGTCGGTTACCAACACCAGCTCCGTTACCTCCGAGCAGGTGCATGACTACATCACCAAGCACGCCAGCGAGTTCAATGTCGGTGCTGCCAGCTCAGACGGCCAGGCCGGCCTGTTCACCGTCGCCAAGGGGGGCAACGACTTCCTCAACGGTGGTGATGGCAACGACATCATCTACGGCCAGCGCGGCGATGATACCCTCCGCGGCGGCGCCGGCAACGACGTGCTCTTCGGCGGTGCCGGCAAGGATACGTTCGTGTGGAAAAGTGGTGACGTGGGTACCGACACCATCAAGGACTTCAGCCATGCCGAGGGCGACAAGCTTGACCTGTCCGACCTGCTGCCTTCGGATGCCGAAACCAACCTGGCGAACTACTTGAAGCTGAGCACCGACACGGCCGGCAACTCGACCCTGCAGATCAGCACCAAGGGCGGCATGACCTCGGCTTCGGCCACGGTCACGCCAGACGTCACCATCAAGGTCGACAATGCGCATTGGGGCAGCGGCACCGATGCCATCAAGTCGCTGATCTCCGGTGGCGACCTGCTGGTCAAGCACCACGACTGATGCCGTCGGCGGCCAGCCCATCGGGTTGGCCGCCAGTGGCATCCACTGGTTCTGAATCCGTGTAATCTCTGCCGAGGCTGCCCTGCAGTCTCGGCAGGTTTTTTTCGATGGGAGCGCTTCGATGTTCTACGTGCAACGCGATCGACAAGGTGCATTGGTCCGCGTGGAAGCGGCAGCCTATGCCGAAGCCACAGAAACCCTGCCGGCCGATCACCATGAGATACAGGCTTGGTACGCCAACGATGTGGTCGAAACCAGCCTGAAACAGCTCAAGCAGAGCGACCTGGACATGATTCGGGTACTCGATGACCTGATCCAGGTTCTGACCAGCAAGGGCATCATCCGTGTGACCGATCTACCGGCGGCGGCTCAGGCCAAACTCAAGGATCGTTCCAGCGCACGGGTAGCACTTGGCGGCCTGAATCAGTTGATCAACGACGACGAAACCGGCTTGATCTGAAGCCTGCGCCCCCTCCACCACCGCGCCTGAAACGGCACGGTCCGAAGGCAGGCGAAGGCACGCGCAACAGCCCTAGTCAAGCTTCCAGGGCTGCGGCTCGCCCACCAGCTGTCCTTGCACGCCGGCAATACCCATCTCGCGAATCACCTGCAACTCCCCTTCCGTCTCGACCCGCTCGGCAATCAGCGGCAAGTCGATACTGTGCGCTGCCCGCTGAATGGCTTCGATGAACAGACGCTTGTGGCTTTCCTCGTTGATGGCGCGAATGTAGCTGCCGTCGATCTTCAGGTAAGCAAGGCCCAGGTGGGCCAGGTTGCCGATCATGCTGAAACGCCCGCCGAAACGCTGCAGGCTCAGGCTGTAGCCCAGGCTGCGCAAACGCCGCGTGAGCTGCTCCAGCACGTTCTGCTCGGGAATCTGTTCCTCGCCTATCTCCAGGGTGAGGCGCGGGCCCAGGGCGGGATGCTGCGCCAGTCTCTCGAACAAGCCGTCCAACGCCTGCGGATCGTTCAAGGTGGCCGCCGACAGGTTCAAGGCGAGTGTGGCATCGTGCTTGCGCAAATGCTCCAGGACCAGCTCCAGCATCAGCCGATCCAGTCGCGCCGACCAGCCGAAGCGTTCCAGCCAAGGCAGGAACCGCCCAGCGGCGACCGCCTGGCCCTGCTCGTCGATCAGCCGTGACAGCACCTTGTGATGTAGCACACGCGTGGTATCCACGCTGCTCACCACCGGCTGGAAGTACAGCTGGAAGCGGCCTTTGGCCAAGGCATCGTCCAGCAGCGTGTGCCAGGCGTGGTGATCGTTCTCCACGGTCGCCAGCGCCATGTGCTCCAGACACACCCAATTGCACTCGCCGGCACCCTCGGCTTGCGCCAGGGCCTCGTCCGCCAGCTTGAGCAATGCCTGCGGGTCGTCACCGGGGGTGTACGGCGCTAGTCCCAGGTGAGCCACCGGCAGCAGATCGGTAGCGCCGGTCTGAGCCAGACTGCGCAGGTTCGCGTCGAGCTCCTGCGCGAGCTGCTGTGCCTCTTCGCGCACCATGCCCGGTGCCAGTATGGAAAACTCGCCACCCCGGCTGCGGGTGATCAGGTTGTGCGTCTCAGGGTGACGCGCACAGGTGCGCAGCAACTGCTGTCCCACTGCCTGCAGCAACTGATCGGTTCGCTGCCCGCCCAGGCGCTGGTTGAGGCCTGCCAGATCGTTGATGCGCAACAGCACCAGATAGCCCGCACTGGCCTCCTCCAGGTTACTGACACGCGTGTGCAGCTGCATCTCGAAATAGCGTCGGTTGGCCAGGCCCGTCAGACTGTCCTGGTACGACTCGATACGCAGCCGTTCACTGCGCACGGTTTGCTCATGGAACAGTGCCTTGAGCTTTTCCACCATCTGGTTCATCGCCTGCACCACGCGGCGCAGCTCGGGAGTGCGCGGCAGATCCGGCAGGCTGAGAAATTCCCTGCGTGCAATGGCGTGCGATTGCTCGACCATGTAGTCCAGCGGCTTCAGCTGACGACGCAACAACAGTGCACCCAGCGCGGCACTGACCGCGCCGCACAGCAGCAACCAGCCCAGGCTGCCCAACGCGCCCTGCCACAGCTTGGCCACGGCAAACATCGGATGGCTGACCACCTCGACCCGCGCTGCCTGCTCCCAGCCGCGGCTGACGATCGCGTCACCGCCGGCCGGCGCCAGGTTGATCATCTTGACGAACCAGGCCGGCACGCCGCTGCCGTCCGGCTCGGCCGCACGCTCGACGATGACACTGTCGTCCGCCAGGTTGACCACGCGAATGCTGGCGTAATAGCCGCTGTCGAAGATCGAGCTGACCATCAGTTCGACCATTGCCGGGTCATCGATATTGGGCGTGAGCGACAACGCCAGTGCCGTGGCCGCATCCTGGGCGTGCGAGCGCAGCTGGTTGACGTACTGAGTGCGCGAACTTTCCAGGCTGACCATGAAGCTGCCAGTGAAAGCCACCACCAGAAACAGGCATATCGCGATCAACAGTTGTTTGAACAGAGACATCGTTGCTCCACTTAATAATCCAGACTCGCCGGAAAGCCTTCTGCGGTCATTTTCTTCAGTACGTCCTGCCAACGCGACAGGCGCTTGGTATCCCCTACCTTCTTGTTGCCACCAGCGCCGGTGAGCCACAAACCTTCACCGTTGAAGGCGTAGACCGGCAGCAGGTCCTGACGCTGGCTGGCAGGCAGAATAGGGTCCATCAGACTGTCCAGCACCAGGGGCATGGCCGTCGGTGTGGCGTAATAGGTGAGTACCATGTGCGCACGGTTCTGTCGCAACGCCTTCACGTAAGTGATGCGCAGCTTGTCGGCGGCAACGCCCAAGTGGCGCAGACTGAAGTACTTGGCGATTGCGTAGTCCTCGCAGTCGCCGGCGCCCTTGAGCAGCGACTGCACCGGTGTGGCCCAATAATCGACTTCGCGCCACAGATCGAGATCCTCTCGATACCGTAGTTGATGATTGAAGAACAGATTCACCACTTCCAGCTGCTCGCCCTCGCTCAGCGGCTTCTGGGTTGCCAGCAACCGTTGCCACGCATCAATGCGCTGTGCGCCTTCACCCAATGGTCCATACAGAGCCTCGGCACGGCGACTGATCTGATTGAAGTCCCAGTCGGCGCGAAGCCCGCCCAGCAACGTGCCTGCCAAGGCAAAGGCAATCGCAAGACAGCGCACCGTCTGTAGGTACTTCAGCCGTGTAACCAACGTGTTCGATCCGCCAGGGAGGCACTGCAGCCCACCATGGTGCGGGGCCGCATGACAAAAAACAATGGCACGATGAAATCACTTTCTCGTGATCCTGTGCAGCCTGTTCGTCGCTTCAACACTGCACTTCGTCTGGCTACCGGCTTGGGAGGGTGTTATTCAAACGTGACAGCTTTCAATGTGTAACTGGTTACGTCACGATGGCGCAAATTGACTGAGGCTGTTTGGCGTGACTGAAAAATCCACTGTGCTGGCCAGCATTCTGGGCAGTGAACAGGTGCCGGCACACTTGGCACGCTCGGTGATCGAAGAAAGGATTCGCGCGGCGATCTATGACGGGCGCCTACCCTGTGGCATGGCCATCCGGCAGCAAGAACTCGCCACCCTGTTCGGCGTTAGTCGAATGCCCGTGCGCGAAGCGCTGCGCCAACTCGAAGCACAAGGTCTGCTCAAGGTGGTGCATCACAAGGGCGCGGTGGTCGCCCCCCTGATCAATCACGATTCCGTGGAAACCTACGCCCTGCGCATGCTTCTGGAGTGCGAAGCCCTGCGCCTGTCGGTGCCCTTGCTGGACGAGCCTGATTTCGCCTTCGCCCAGGACTGCATCGAACGCCTGGAACGGACATCGGACTACGTCGAGATCAGTCGTCTCAACCGGGCCTTCCACTGGACGCTTTACGCACAGGCCGATAACCGCCGGTTGTTGAACTTGATAGATGAAGGACTCATCGAGGAAGAACGCTTCCTGCGCTTCAATCTGGAAGCCATGGGGCTGCGCAACATGGCTCAGGACGATCACCGCAACCTGTTGCAGGCTGCAAGGCAACGCGATGTGATGCTGGCTGTCGAGTTGCTGCGAGAGCACTTGCAGCGCGGCGTGGACGCCATCGAGCGCTACCTGGCCCAACGCTCGACGATTTGAGATACAGGCTGCAAAGAGGCTNCTCTCACATGGGGAAACCCCACACTACCATCGGCGATGCATCGTTTCACTGCTGAGTTCGGGATGGGATCAGGTGGTTCCAATGCTCTATGGTCGTCAAGAAATTCCGTGTGCCGGGTTGGCGTGGCCAACCTCAGCGAAATATTGGGACTTCTACTTATAGACAAAACCCCTACCTGCTTACGCAGATAGGGGTTTCGGAATTCAATCTTGAC
>NZ_JACYVB010000018.1:0-17355 GCF_014842095.1 Pseudomonas sp. CFBP 13719
CCATGTGAGAGTAGGTCATCGTCAAGATTCAATTCCGAAACCCCTATCTGCGCGTGCAGGTAGGGGTTTTGTCTTTTTCGGCCCTGTTGTTCGCGCGTCCCCTGAAGCGTTGAATGCCAACAGCGGGCCATAAAAAAGCCCCGCAGCAGCGGGGCTTGGTGTGAACCGTTCGTTTATTGGCTTGCCTCGACTTCAAGTACCGCAACAGCCTTGGTCAACTCGTCGTGGCGGCGGATGAATTTCCAATCCGTTTCATCAATGTAGATGCCGTCACTACTGCTGCCGCCTTCGAGGTCGATGGCGACATGGGCGGATACCTGCGGTTTTACGCTGGCCAGAATCGGGGTGAAACCTAACTGCTGGCTGGTTTCGAGCAACGCCGCCTGATTGCGCTCGTCGATGTCGGCGGCCTCGTCCAGGTAGTAGGGCAGACGAATCCGGCCGGCCTGGTCGCGATCCATCAGGTGCAGCAACAGGTACATGTTGGTCAGCGCCTTGATGGTCATGGTGGTGCCATTGGACGCTGCGCCATCAATGTCGGTGTGGATGACCGGCTGACCGTTGACCTTGGTTATTTCGAAAGCCAGTTCGAACAGGTCCTTGAGGCCGAGTTGATTGTGGTTTGCCGCGACCATGCGGGCCAGATACTCCTTGGCCTCTTCGTTCTTGCTGTCCTGCTCCACACTCTGGTTGAGGTCGAACACGGACAGGGTCTCGCCTTCCTCGTATTGGCCTGCGCTGTGGATGATCTGGTCGATGTGCTTGAGGGCATCCTTGTTGGGTGCCAGCACGATGCGGAAGCTTTGCAGGTTGGACACCTGGCGCTTGTTGATCTCGCGGTTGAACAGGGCCAGCTGATGTTCGAGGCTGTCGTAGTCGCTGCGAATGTTGCGCAGGGTTCGGGCGATGTCGGTGACCGCGGCACGACGCGCCTTGCCCAGGGTCAGGGCCTCGTCGGTGCGATGGGCATAGGCGTTGATCAACAGCTGCAGGCGTCGTTCGACGTTGTCTTCGCTGTCGAACTTGGCCACGCCCTTGAGGCGCACCTGGGCGTACAGGGCTTCGATCTGTCCATCGACACGTTGCAGGCCTTGCCAGCTGTCCTGATAGTCATTGAGCAGGGGCAGCAGGTTGTCCATCGAATCGTCGACCTGCTCCATGAAGGGGGTACCGAAGGGCAGGTCGGCGGGCAGCAGGTGGCGGCGGCGCAGGGCGTCGTCCAAGGTGCGCTGCTTGCTTTCCAGGTCGGCAATCTGCCGGCCGACCAGTTGCAGCTTGGCCGACAGTTGTCGGACCCGTTCGGTAAAAGCGTCACTTGCCCGTGCCAGTTCATCCTGAGCGGCCTCGAGTTGGGCCAGCTGCTCGAGCTTGTCCTGTTCCTCGACGCTCAGTGTTTGGGTACGGCGGTAGTCTTCCAGGGCCTTCTGTGCATCCAAGACCTGCTGGTACAGCGTCTCGGATCGAGATTTGCTGGCCGACAGGTCGGCCGCTACGTCTTGCTGGGTCTTGAGCTGTTGCAGCTCCTTTTCCAGACGTGCACTCTGCTCACGCAGTGCAGCGCGATCAGCCAAAGCCTGCAGCACGGGCGGCTCGATGGCTGAAAGGTCGATGGACATTCCTGGCAGTTCGAAGCGCTCGCCCTTGAAGCGGTCAAGCACGGTCTGCACGGTATCGACCCAGGCGTTGCTGTCATCCAGGTCCAGGCCTCGCGGGCCAGTAGGCAGGCTGAACAGGGCGCCATTGAACAGGCGCATCAGCCGGTCGACATCCTGTTGCGAGAACTCCTCGCGCAGTCGCGCGTAACTGTTGTTGTCGGCGTATTCCAGTTGCTGGCGGATGGACTTGAGCCGTCGTTCGATATCGCCGACGCGCTCCTGCAGATCTTGTGCGCTGAACTGCCGGGACTGGGCCAGGGCGCCGGCCAGCTCGTCGTGGGCATCCTTGGCAGCCAGCAACTGCTGCTCCAGCATGCGCACGTCGGTGACCAGCGCGAAGCGGTTCTTGAGGACCGAGAGTTCGCCGAGCCAGCGTTGGATGGTCGAGATTTCGCGCTCCAGGCGCATGAGCTCCTGGGTGCTGCCGCGCTGATTCGTCTGTAGCACATCCTGTTCGTTGCGGTAATGTTCGGACTGGATGACCAGCTCTTCCTTGCGTGCCCCGGCGTAGTCCTGCCAGGTACCGAGCAGGCCGTCGAGCAGGGGTGACAGGCGGTGCAGCTTGCCGCGCAGCACGTCACGCTGGGCGACGCCATTGGCCAGTGCTTCGACCAGAGGGCCGGCGGCGACCAGTGCGTTGTAGTCCTGCTCCATGCGGCGCACGTCGCGGAAGGCTTCTTCACAGGCTGCAATGTAGTCGACGCTACCTGAACGCAGGCTGTGCTCGAACGCATCTAGGAACAATTGCTTGAGTTTCGCCGCGGTGATTTCGCGCATGTGCAGCAGGTTGATGAACAGCGCGCGAAAGGTCTTGAGACTCTGCTCGCTGGTCGAACGCAACGGAATCAGGGTCAGGTCGAGCGGTACGCTGGTGTGACCGCCCACCAGTAGGCGGCGCAGTTCCTCGGGCTTGAGTTCGTAGGCTTTCAGGCCCTGGCGTTCCAGGTTGCCGAACAGCTCCTTTTGACGCAGGCAGGTGCCGTCCTGTTGATAGTGGGCAAGGTCCAGTTCACCCGCGTAGGCAAAGAACTGATGTCCGAAACCCCCGCCGGGGCCGCGACCGACCACGCCGATCACGTGGGGGCCGTGAGCCAGGACCACTTCACAAAGGATGTAGCTGGTATCGGTCGCAAAATAGAAGCGTCGCGATTGTTCCAGCGTGTACTTGCCGAAGCTCATGTCGGACATGCGCGCCAAGATCGGAAACTGCAGGGCGTTGATCGAGGCGCTCTTGCCCAGGTTATTGGCGCCGTAGACCGATAACGGCTGCTCCAGGGGGAACAGTCCGAGGCTGTAGCCTGCGGTATTGAGCAGGGCGAAGCGGCGGATGCCGTAGCGTTCCTGAGTCATGTGTCGAACTCCTCTCGTTCCTGGGCTATTGCACGGGCCAAGGCCTGTTCGTCGGTGCTGTCGTCGCTATCGTCGTCGACAAGCATCGGCACCGGCAGGGGCAAAGCGCTGTGCAGGCTGGCGGCCAGGTCGCGGTCCTGCTGCACGGAAAGGCACACGTCGAGAAACCGATGCATCGGCGCCAGGAAGCGGTAGATGCCGTTGTCTTCGGCGGTGAAGCCCAGTTGGGTCATGCGTCGAAGGATCTTCTCTTCCAGTTCTTCCTGGGTCTGTACTTCGGCCTGCAGGAACAGGTCGCGGTACTTGTCCAGAAGCGCCGGCAGCTCATCGCGGCCAAGGCTTCCGCCATCCAGCACAGCGATCGGATCACGGCCTTGGTCAGCCAGGTGCTCGACCAGGATGAAGGTAAACAGGGAAAGGCGCTGGGCGGTCTTGTTGACTTGCGCGGCGGCCTGCTCGGGCACGAAATAGTAGAAGCCGCGGGTGTCGCATACCAGCTCGTAGCCCAGGGCCTTGAACAAGCCCCGGTACAGGTCCTGGAGATTGGACAACTGTGAATACAACTCGGGATCGCGGCGGCTGATGTGGAAGCCTTTGAGCAGTTCGCGGAAAATCGGCGCCAGATGGGTCAGTTCGTTCAAGTCAAGATGCATGATCGGTGCTCGCGGAGTGTGTCGAGGCGGCCGCGACGGCGGGCTCGGCGCGGGAAAGCAGGGCGAAGGAGCGCAGGCTCAGCTGATGCTCACGGGTGTGGTAGTCGCGGCGTTCGAGGCGCTGTCGGGCGAAGCGTTTGTCACGCGAGAGGCGTGAGAACCAGTACAACAGGTCGTCGGTGGCGCCATCGGGTTCCTGGTCGAGAAGCCAGAGCATCAAATCGGGCATCGGCAGCGCATTCTCGCAGCGCTCGAGCATTTCCTTGACTGTGCGGGGCGCGCGCTGGGTGCCTGCCGTGTCGCTCTTGTGCGCCTTGGGAAAGGGCGCCGGTTTGGCTTCGAAGCGGGCCAGGGCGTAGACGTAGGCCTCGACTTGGCTGGCGCTGCCCAGGAATGTGCTTTGCGGGCGGCTGAACAAGGGCAGGGCAGCTTGCGGCACGGCGTCCAGGCCCTTGCGGCGGATGGCCGAAAGCGCGAGGGCCGCGCCGCGGGTCACGGCGTTGTGCCGACGTGCTTCCTCGCGCAGCGGCAACAGCAGTTCGCGGGCGTGGCGCAAGGTCAGTTGAGCGCAGGTCTGCATTTCCAGAATGCGCGCGTGGGTACGCAGCAGCATGTCGTCGTCGACCAGGTGGCCGAGGCGCTGCTGTTCCCCAAGCAGGCGCAGGAGGACGTTCTCGACCTTGCGCACGCCTTGCTCGAACGCGCCATCGGCGTTGACCAGCTGGATCATTGGTTCGACGTATTCGTCCCAGGTCGCGAGGACTTCGGCGTAGCGCTGGCGCAGGGCTACCTGACGGTCGCGGGTCTTCGCCCGCTCGGCCACGGCGACCAGGGCCTGTTCGTCATTCGCCAGTTTCTTCAGGACATCGCGCACGCGCATGTCGAGTAGCCGCAGTTGCCGAGCCAGGTCATTGCCGTCGCGGATATCGAATGCATCCTGGATGTGTCCGGCCAGACGTTCGAGGTGGCGTAGGTAGGCTTCGATCTCCAGGCACAGACCCAGCCGGTGCTCGCGCCGCAGATAGGCGAGAAAGTCGTGGATCTGCGCATTGAGCTCGAAGCGGTTGGGGCTTTTTGCGACAGGTACCAGGATGTCCAGCCGGATCCACGTGTCGAGCAGGTTGGTGATCTCCTGAGCAGTGCTTTCCAGGCGCTGGGCAGCCAGTTGCTGGCGCAGCTCGACCAGGCTCAGGGTGCCTTGGTCGAAGTGCTCGCACAGCGGCTCCAGAAGGGCCCAGTGGTCGGCGAGGGCGCGCAGCACGCGCTTGGGTTCGATCATCGGCTGGTCGACTCATGCCAGTTAAAGGGTCGCGATTGTACTGCATGACGAGGCGGGTATTTGCGCTGCACGCGACGGCGTGCGCAAAACTTGGCGGCACATTGTGTCGAACATCGGTAGAATCCACCGCCTCGACTTACCCACTGATGGCTGACCTTTTGCTCAACGAGTCCCGTCGCCGCGCCTATCTGGACGCCATGCAGGTCGTGCACTGGCTGCCCCGTACCGAACTGCCGTTCGCCGCGCCTTCGTGTGCCAGCGTGCTGGCGCATGTCGAGGCGTTGCCGCTGCCAGTGCAGGCCGTGGATCAAGCCGTGCCGACGGCAGCGGTGGTCAGTGCGCCACCCGCGGTGGCGGCTGCCAGGCCCGAGCCTGCCAAAGTTCAGCGGCCCAGGATCGAAGTGCCGCGGCCGAGCAGCACGCGCCCGGCCGTGACTGCGGTGCCCGAGGTGGCCGTGGAGACGGCGGTCGCCAAGCCGGTGAATCTTCCGCCGCGCTTCGCCCTTCAGGTGTTGCGTGCCGGACCTTGCCTGGTGCTGGTGGAATTGGCCACGGGGCAGGCGTTCCAGAGTCGTGACCCATCCTATCTCCTGCTCAAGGACATGCTGCGTGCCGCCGGCTTGCCCGATGCGCCACAGATTCTGGGCGAACCGATCCGCTGGCCGCTGCTGCAGCGCGGTCAATTGGACCAGGGGCCGGATGCAGCCTGCGATTTCGTTCAGGGCTTCGTCATGGCTCAGCTCGAACAGGCGCCGTGCACGTGCCTGTGGCTGGTCGGGCTGCCGGCGATTCGCTTTGCCGGGCGTGCCAATGCCGAAGACTACAACCGAGAGTTGGAAGTGGAGGGGCTTGGCCCCGCCTGGGCGCTGCCGGGCCTTGAGTTGTTGATGGATGAACCCGAGCGCAAGGCGGCCGTGTGGCAAGCTATGCGCCGTTTGATACCGCGTTGGAAAAACCGTGATGAGTGATGCTGTAAGCTTTCGTCGAATGACCGAGGCAGACTTGGATGCCGTACTGAAGATCGAATTCGCTGCCTACTCGCATCCATGGACGCGGGGTATTTTTCTCGACGGCCTGAAATCCTACGAGATCTGGCTGATGTTCGACGGGCAGCAGCAGGTCGGCCATGGCGTTCTCAACGTCATCATTGATGAAGCTCATCTGCTGAACATCACGGTGAAGCCCGAAAATCAGGGTCGTGGGCTGGGTTTGCAGCTGCTCGAGCGGCTGATGACGCGGGCCTACGAGCTGGGCGGGCGTGAATGCTTTCTGGAACTGCGAGCCAGCAATCAGTCGGCCTACCGTTTGTACGAACGCTATGGATTCAATGAGATCGGCAAGCGGCGCGACTACTATCCAATGGCCGGAGGGCGCGAAGACGCGCTGGTGATGGCCTGTACCCTGTTCGAATAGCACGCCGGACAGCTGCCCGAGATTGCCTCGGGCAGTGATCGGTGGGCGTAGTGGATTCAGCGTTTGCCATCGAGTGGGTCGATCAGCGCCAGTTCTTCTTCATCCAGGCCGTCGCCGCCGCCGATGTCGTCTTCGTCGACAAAACTGAGTTCCTGATCTGCGGCCCCGCTGTCGCCTGGCTCATCGGGCGAACGTGCGCCATCCTCACGGATCAGTGTCTCAGGGCTCATGTCGTCGTCGGTCGGATTGTGATCCTCCATCGAAGCGCCGGTCAGTCCTGCTTCGCGGGCGCGTTCGTCAGGCATCAGATGTTCCAACTCACCGGAAGGAATGACGTCGCCGATCTTGCCGCTCGGGCCGTCGGCGTCATCGAAATTCAGCTCTCGAACCTGGCCCATGCGGTCTTCGGTGTCGTCGATCGGGCTGGGTTGTGGTGCATCGTAGGGGCGATGGGAGTCACTCATTACGGCAATCCTCTGGTGTGTGTCTAGATAGGGTTGACCCCTACACGCGTGGAAAGATTCAGCATGATTTGTCCCCACTCACCGTGACCTTGTACAGCCAGGGCCAGTCATAATCCAAATGATTCTCGAGGGTTGAACATGCATGATCTACAGGAACTGATCGACAACAACGCGCGTTGGGCCGAAGCGATCAAGGAAGAGGATCCGGAGTTCTTCGCCAAACTGGCACGCCAGCAGACTCCTGAATTCCTCTGGATCGGCTGCTCGGACGCGCGCGTGCCGGCCAACGAGATTGTCGGCATGTTGCCGGGCGATCTGTTCGTCCATCGCAATGTTGCCAACGTGGTGCTGCACACCGATCTGAACTGCATGTCGGTGATTCAGTACGCGGTCGACGTGCTCAAGGTCAAACACATTCTGGTCACCGGTCACTATGGCTGCGGCGGTGTGCGCGCGGCGATGCAGGATCGTCAGCTGGGGCTGATCGATGGCTGGCTGCGGACCATTCGCGACCTGTACTACGAGCACCGCAAAACGCTTGCGACCTTGCCTACCGAAGAAGAGCAGGTCGACCGGCTGTGCGAGCTCAACGTGATTCAGCAGGTGGCCAACGTGGGGCACACCAGTATCGTCCAGAATGCCTGGCACCGCGGTCAGGAATTGTCGGTGCATGGCTGTATCTATGGCATCAAGGACGGCCGCTGGAAGAGCCTGGATGTGACCATCAGTGGCTTCGATCAGTTGCCACCACAGTACCGTTTGCGCGCGCTGGATTGATGGCCAGGAACGAGTGGGGCTCATTCGGGTTCTGAATCGAATGGGCGACGGCTTGGGTCGTGGCCTTTTCGGTAATCAAACGCGAAGCGAGGGAGGCACGATGAAGTCTTATGGCTGGCTGGCACTGATGGCAGCGATGTCAATCGGTAGCGCCAATGCGGCATCCAAGGAAGTCCAGATCAACCTGGTCAGCGCCGAGGGCGCACCCCAGTCGATCGGCACGGTGATGATCGAGGAAACAGCCTATGGCCTGCAGTTCACCCCGCAGCTCAAGTCGCTGCCCGCAGGCGTGCATGGATTCCATGTGCATGCCAACGGCAGCTGCGCGGCGGCGATGAAAGACGGCAAGATGTCGGCGGCGGAAGCGGCAGGCGGACACTTCGATCCACAGAAGACCGGCAAGCACTTGGGTCCTTACGATGCCAAGGGGCATTTGGGTGATTTGCCGGCGATCTATGTGAACGCCGACGGTACCGCAACGTATCCGGTGCTGGCGCCGCGTTTGAAAAAGCTCAGCGAAGTGGAAGGGCATGCACTGATGGTGCACGCCGGTGGTGACAACCACGCCGATTCACCGGCGCCTTTGGGTGGTGGTGCGGCGCGGATGGCCTGTGGGGTAATCTGATCCCCGTATGAGGCTTGGGAGCAGCGGGCTCGCCGCCCGCTCAGCTCCCACACGTTTCAGAGCTGGACGGGCGTCAGCACAGGCTCGCCGGCGAAGAACGCGCTCAGGTTGCGTTCGACCATCTTCACCGTGTCTTGCGTAGCTTCCGGCGACAGGCCGGCCACGTGAGGCGTCAGGACTACGTTGCGCAGTGTTTTCAACGCATCGGGAACATTGGGCTCGTCGTCGAAGACGTCCAGCGCAGCACCTGCGATGGCCTGCCTTTGCAGAGCGTCCAATAGATCGGGCGTCGACACGACGCTGCCACGAGCGATATTGACCAGATAACCCTGAGGGCCGAGTGCTTCCAGTACGGCGGCGTCGACGATGGCGCGTGTCTGCGCGCCGCCGGGCGTGGCAATTATCAGGATGTCACTGACCGCAGCCAGGTCCGTTGGGTTTGCGCAATAGCCATAATCAACATCATCGCGCGGGCTGCGATTGTGGTACTGCACGCTCATGTCGAAACCCAATGCGGCGCGCTTGGCGATTGCCATGCCCACAGCGCCCAGCCCGATGATGCCCAGGCGCTTGCCGGCCACTGACGGACGCATGGTCTTGGCCCATTCACCTCGGCGTACCGATGCATCGGCGCCGGGGATGTCGCGCATCAGGGCCAGCAGCAGCGCCAAGGTGTGGTCGGCCACCGACGATGCATTCACGCCGGCCCCATTGGTTACGGTCAGTCCGTGCGCCTTGGCGGCGGGCAGGTCAACGTTCTCGTAACCCGCACCGAGCACACAGATGATGCGCAGTTTGGGCAGCGCTGCCATTTCATCTGCCGTCAGACCCAGGGGCCCGCGGGTGAGCACCGCATCAATGCGATCTGCGTGTTGCTCTATGGCCTCTGCGCGGGCTGCCGGTGAGGGCGCCATGATCAGCTCGTAGCCTTGATCTTCGAGAATCGACACGTAGTCGTTGATGGTTTCGACCAGCACCAGCACGGTTGTGCGCATGTAGACCTCCGGGGTGGGAAATGAAAGCCATGGTAGCAATTTAGAGATGGACCAAAGTGGGTGCGCGAAAAAAAGCGCACGCCTACCCGTCAAGTTGTTAGGGGCGCTTTTATTCGTTAACAATAATGTTAATGCAAATCACTCTATGTTAATTTCCGCCCCGAGATATACCGTTACAAAATGGGCTGGCTTTCGCAGGATCTTCAGGGGAGGGGAAGGTAGATGGCTTGCAATAACAAGATGAATCTCGGCATGAATTCTTTGGCTTTGGTTGTTGCCACATTCAGTTGGCACGCGATGGTCGCTGCCGAGGAAGCACCGGCCAGGCCTGTGAGCAAGGGCACAGCACTGCAATTGCAAGACTTGGTCATTTCCGAGCAAGCACCGGAAAGCCAGCAGACAGTGGGCTACCAGGTGCGCAACAGCACCGCGGGTACCAAAACCAGCACGCCTTTGTCCGAGACTCCGCGTTCGGTTTCGGTGGTAACGCGTCAACGCATTCAAGACCAGGGCTCGCAGACCCTTACCGACATTATCGGTTACGTACCGGGCATCTTCGCTCCACCTTTCGCTGTTGGTGACGGCCTGGCCGGTGATCTGTTCTCCATCCGAGGTTACAACGCCACCGACTATGGCTATGGTTTGCTGAAGGATGGTCTGCGCCTGCAAGGCAACCGCTACGACACCACGACCGAGCCCTATGGCCTGGAGCGTACCGAAGTCTTTCGAGGCCCGAGCTCCATTCTCTACGGTGAAAATGCGCCCGGCGGATTGGTCAATCTGGTGAGCAAGAAGCCGACCGAAACTGCGCGAGGCGAAGCCAAATTCACCTATGGCAGCAATAACAGGCGCCAGCTCGGAATCGATGTATCAGGCCCGTTGACCGACGATAATCGTATTCTTGGAAGGATGGTGATGCTGGGTCGCAACGCCGATACGCAAGTTGACTCGGTGCCGGATGACCGCCTCTACATCGCGCCGTCGATGACGTTCAATTTCAACCAGGACACGGCACTGACCTTGCTGTCCAGCTACCAGCGCGACCGTACCAAACTGCTGCTGGGCTATCCAGCGGCAGGAACACTGCTCAATAACGTCAACGGTAAGATCTCTAGGGACCAGTTCAACGGCAACCCGAGCTGGGACGACTTCGAGCGCGAAACCTGGACTTTGGGTTATGAGTTCAGTCATCAGATAAACGAGGTATGGCAGTTCCGGCAGAACTCGCGCTACATGGAATCGCGCTTGAACCGTCATGAAACCTGGCCGAACAATCTGAATCAAGCCGGCTTCGGAAGCACGTTGAGCAGCACTGCGTATGATCGCGACAACAAGTCGATCACTTATTCGGTGGACAACCAATTCGAAGGACACTTCACTTCGGGGGCGTTGGAGAACACGGTATTGCTGGGCGCAAGCTACGACCGTACCTCGTTCAATCAGGATTGGAACGCAGGCCTGGGCGGTACTTACAATGTGTTCAGGCCGGTGTTCTCGCCGGTGCAACCGAATGCCTCGCAATACGTGCAGAATTCCCAGCTCGATCAGCACATGTACGGTGCGTATGGGCAATTGCAAAGCAAGTACGAGAACTGGATTTTCCTGCTGGGCGGGCGTCAGGACTGGGTGCAGAGCCAATACCGCAACCGTGCCAGCGCGGCTCGTCCAGGCAGCGCAGCGGTAGCGGCCACGGATCTTGACGGCTGGGATCATCGGTTCAGCTGGCAGACGGGCGTGATGTACCAGTTCGACAACGGCATCTCTCCCTATGTCAGCTATTCCACTGCCTTCACGCCCGTACAGCAATCGTCGCAGCCCAACGGCGATCTGCTCGATCCGATCCTCAGCGAACAGTATGAAGTGGGCCTCAAGTATGAGCCTGCAGGTTGGAACACCACCTTCAGCGCTGCGGTTTTCGACTTGACCAAATCTCGCGACGTGGTGGCAGGCAGCAACGGTTTCAGCCAGCAAGTTGGCAAGAGCGAGTCCAAAGGTGTCGAGCTTGAGGTGAACAGTGATGTGACGCGCAATCTGAGTCTGGTTGCGTCGTACACCTATACCGATGCGCGAGTTACCAAGGATGCGCCGGGGTCATTGTTCGAGGATCGTCAGCTGACGGGCATCCCGCGCAATCAGGCGTCGACCTGGATGACGTATCGCTTCCTGGAAGGCGCGCTGAGCGGTTTACGTCTGGGCGGCGGCGTGCGTTATTTCGACAACACCTTTGCCTACACGGCGCCGACACTGTACGGCAAGCTGAAGGCGGGCGACGTGACGCTGGTGGACGCGTTGGTCGGGTATGACATCGACAAGCACTGGTCGGTGGACGTGAACGCGAAGAACGTGTTCGACAAGGAATACGTGTCGGGCTGCAACAATGCCGGTCGCTGCTATTGGGGTGATGAGCGCACGGTGCTGGGGACCGTGGCGTATCGCTGGTAATCCGCTTGACCTGCGGGACAGCCAGAAACAAGAAAGCCCGCACGAGGCGGGCTTCTTGAGGTGACTCACAGACTGCTGCAGACATCTGTGGGCCGTACTTGGTGGCTGAACTCGATCATCAATACCCTTACGGTCGCTGATATGTTCCGATGAGGTGCACCCCTGCTCAGTCTCTTCTGATAGGCGCCATGATTTCTTTGAGGTAACCGAGTACTAGCCCTCCAAAAGCACTGCTGAAGAGCATTTTGTCCATGGACTGCAGCTCGGTGTCAGTCAGCCACCGCACGCTCTCTCCGAAAATAGCGTTCGGTCCGGCCAGATGCCAGAACCGAATAATAATTAGAACAGCGAAAAGGATGGCGCCAAACCTTAAAGCAAAGATGGCTAGCGAGTGGACCTCTTTTTGGACCTTAGCTTTAGGGTCCTCAAGAACGCTTTTTTCTTTTTCTGCTTTCTTCAGGTCTTGGGGAGTGGCGTTATGAGGTCCTGCCGATCCAATGGCGGCAAAGGGATCATCCTGCTGCATGCTGAGACGCTACCGCAATTTTGTGCTTGTAGTGTTCCTCGATCCAATCATTCGGAATGATGGCACCATGATATTGATCACCACCAGAAGCTTGCCATGTGCGATCCCATGGGGTGCCGTCCTGGTGAGTCATTGCCGAAAGCGCAACCCCATCGTAGTTCGCATAGGAATTCCAAACCCTATCCAAAAGAGGCAGCGTTTGAGGGTTAGGAGGAGGGTTCTGTGAGTCGCCAGCTACTCCATAACACTCGATGGGTGCGTAAATTTTATCTCGGCCATACTTCTTGACCTTCTGGTAGAGGTCGGGGATGACTGGACCGTACCGCCACGCTTGCACCGCATCGTTGATCAAATTCTGGGAAAAATACCCGCGGTGCCAGCCGTGAGCAATGTAAACGAGCTTGATCAGCTTCATGGGCGTAAGCGGGACACCCGTATCGAACGACTTTTGGATGAAGTAGTTGGCAACTGCTTCGCTGTCTAGCATGACCACTCCTCCCTAGGCTGGCTGATCGTCTGATGCTTGTAAAAATGGTGCGGAATTATGTAGATTTCAAGCAATATGTCAATGACCCATAGAAGTCAATACCTGTTCATTCATACAGTACGCTATGCCGTGCAGGTTATGTAGTCGACATTTGTATCTAAGTTTTGTAAGCCTTATCGTACGGTTCTCCTTGCATTGTCCGCAGCTTTAACGGAAGGGGGCTATCGGTTTATCTGCCTGTAGATGCCGGAAACGGCGATACCCCTGCAAACCAGGACTGTATCCGAACGTCGACTGACTTAGAACAAACCCTCTGGTAAGAGACCTGCCAGGGTCTCGTAGGTTTGGTGACGCAGATTTGCGTCAGGACTGTAAGGGCAATACCGCTCACGAAACGATCCAGATGATTCCGTAGATATCTGCATAGCAGATTGAGAAATACGCCAATGCTCGTCTATAGCCAATGTCGAAGCCGAAGTGTTGGCATGGAACGACACTCACTCGTCATACGGCGGGAAAGTACAGCGATAGATAGAATAGATATGAACAGCCAGAAACCCAGAAACAAGAAAGCCCGCACGAGGCGGGCTTCTTGGGGTGACTCACAGACTGCTGTAGACATCTGTGAGTCGTACTTGGTGGCTACACAGGGACTTGAACCCCGGACCCCAGCATTATGAATGCTATGCTCTAACCAACTGAGCTATGTAGCCAAGTGGCGCGCATTATTCGCCTGAAACGAAATTGTGTCAACACCCCTTTGCAAAATATTTATGCGTGCGATCAAACGCTTAGGCTGCGCGTGGCATGCGACGGTGCGCGCAGCGCGGCGATCAGCCACCGAACCAGCCCAGCTTGATGACGAAGATGATCGACAACACGACCAGTGCCGAATTAAGTTCGCGCCACCGGCCACTCAGCAGTTTGACCGCTGTCCAGGTAATGAAGCCGAAGGCGATGCCGTTGGCGATCGAGTAGGTCAGCGGCATGGCCAGGGCAGTCACCAGGACCGGGGCGGCGACGGTGATGTCGTCCCAGTCGACTTCTGCCAGCCCGGAGGCCATCAGCACGGCAACGAACAGCAAGGCGGGCGCGGTGGCGAATGCTGGAACGCTGCCGGCCAGGGGCGCGAAGAACAGCGCCAGCAGGAACAGCACGGCGACCACGATGGCGGTCAGGCCGGTACGGCCGCCTGCGCTGACGCCGGCGGCCGATTCGATGTAGCTGGTGGTGGTCGAGGTGCCCAGCAGCGAGCCGGCCAGCGCCGCGGTGCTG
This sequence comes from Pseudomonas sp. CFBP 13719, assembly GCF_014842095.1. Classification (NCBI taxonomy): domain Bacteria; kingdom Pseudomonadati; phylum Pseudomonadota; class Gammaproteobacteria; order Pseudomonadales; family Pseudomonadaceae; genus Pseudomonas; species Pseudomonas sp. CFBP 13719. The sequence continues at coordinate 13,942 of NZ_JACYVB010000018.1, forward strand.
TCGGCGACCAGGGCGCGGCCCATTTTCGGCATGTGGCCGTCCTTGCCCATCAGGCCGGCGCGCTTGGCCACGCCGATCAAGGTGCCGGAGTTGTCGAACAGATCGACGAACAGGAAGGCGAAGATCACGCTGATCAGGCCCACATCGAATGCGCCCTTGATATCGAGTTGCAGGAAGGTCGGCGCCAGTGACGGTGGCATCGATACCACACCCCCGAACGGGGTTACCCCAAGCAGGATCGACACCACGGTGATCAGCAGGATGCCGATCAGCACCGAGCCACGGACCTTGAGTGCCTCGAGTGCGACGATGATGAAGAAGCCAAGGATCGCCAGTACCGGTTCGGGCTTCGCCAGGTCGCCCATGCCGACCAGAGTGGCCGGGTTGGCAACCACGATCTTGGCGTTTTGCAGCGCGATCAGTGCGAGGAACAGGCCGATGCCCGCAGCGATGGCCGACCGCAGCGGCAGGGGGATGCTGTTGATGATCCATTCGCGGATGCGGAAGATCGATAGCAGGAAGAAACACACCGCCGAGATGAAGACCGCACCCAGCGCAACCTGCCAGCTGTGGCCCAAATGCAGGACCACGGTGTAGGTGAAGAACGCATTGAGGCCCATGCCCGGCGCCAGCGCAATCGGGTAGTTGGCGATCAGGCCCATGATCGCCGAGCCGATGGCGGCGGCCAGGCAGGTGGCAACGAACAGCGCGCCCTTGTCCATGCCGGTTTCGCCAAGGATGCTGGGGTTGACGAACAGGATGTAGGCCATGGCCAGGAAGGTCGTGACCCCGGCGAGGATTTCCGTGCGCACCGTGGTGTTGTGTGCCTTGAGCTTGAAGAATGAGTCCAGCATGTTGCTCCCCTGAGGCGATAGGCGCCGTGGATCGTGTGGCGACGGTGTGTGTAGCGAGCAAGCCCGATCGAGCGTTGGCCGTGTGCTGAAACATAACTGCCTGGTCAGCTTTTGCGGTTTGCCTGTAGCAGATTCCGGGCCATGTCGACAAAGCTGCTGCGCATGCGCCCTGGGTACTGCGTTGCGGTCCGTTTGCCACTTCCGGTTACACAACCGCTGCACTCATTGGAGGCGTACGTAGGTGGGCAGATGCACCAAAGCGAAGCCGCAGCCGATGGGGCGTGATCCGAGCTGCCGGCAACGGCGGAGAAAGTCTGTTGGTCTGAATCTTGCTGCAGTGGCATTTTGCTGGCGCCACGTTTCCGTAGGTACCTGCATTCTCCGTGGAGTTGTCGGACATGCATGCTTTGTTGTCGCCGGGTATCCGGTTGCTGGGCCGCTATGGTTTCGCCCGCAAGTTTCAGCTGCTGTTTCTCTTGTTCATGCTGCCTCTGGTCGGCAGCCTGTGGTTGCTGGGCGAGGATTTTCGCGACCGGCTGGCGGTGATCGATGCCGAGCGCAGCGGCGTGCATCAGTTACTGGCGCTCGACAGCCTGGATGCGCAGCTGTCTGCGCAACGCAATCGTGCCGCGCGCTGGAAGGCGGTGGATATCCAGCGTCAGCCGACACCCGAGGCACAGGCCGCGATCGCCGCCTTGGAGGCGGCCGCGCCGGGAATTCAGGCATCGCTCGATAAGCTGGCCGCCGAGCTGGCGCGCGAGAAGGCCCCAGCCGACACCCTGGAGCGAATGCAGGCGGTGCAGACCGCGACCAAAGGCCTCGACTTGGCGAGCCTGCGCCAGGTGGGCTGGTGGCCCGATGGCTACGATCGTTTCACGGCGGCGCTGACGTCGGTGCAGGTGCTGCGCGAGCAGATCGCCATGGCTAGCGGATTGATCGTCGATCCGTGGCGCGAAAGCTATCTGTTGATGCAGATCGCCACTCAGCAAGCCCCTGACCTGATCGAGCGTGTGGGGCGTCTGGGCAGCATTGGCCAGTCCTCGCTGGTCGCCGGGCAATTCAGCCTGCAAAGTCGTTTGCAGATGCGTGATCTGCGCAGTCGTATCAACGATGCGCGCGAGCAACTGGTGAAAGCCGGTGGCACGCTGCAGCAACGCCTGCCGCAACAACTGCGCGGCTGGGACGAGCAGTATCAGCAGGCGCTGGGTACATTGGACGGTGAGTTGAAGCGTTTGGATGACAATCTGTTCGGCGGCGACATCAAGCTGTCTGCGGCTCAGTTCGAAAGCAGTGTGGACAGCATGCTCGGCGCCCTGAACGGTTTGCGCCACGAGTCGCTGGTGTCGTTGGAGTTGCGTCTGGATCACTACCATGACCAGGCCGTTCGCCAGCTGATTCCGGGTGCGGCAGTGTTCGCCCTGTTGCTGTTGGCGGCACTCTATCTGTTCGTGTGCCTCCAGGCGTCGATTCGCCGCAGCGCCAGCGGCATTACCACGCTGGCGCAGTCGTTGCGCGACGGTGATTTGAGTGTGCAGGTGGCGGTGCAGGGACGCGATGAACTGGCGGCGATCAGTACTGCGCTCAATGCCGCCGTGGTGCAGCTGCGCAACAGCCTGCTGGGCGTCAACCATGAGACCGTGCAGTTGAGCCAGGCGGTGGTGACGCTCAACAGCCAATCCAGCGGCACACTTGACGAGGTCGAGGCGCAGCAGCAGCAGATCAGTCAGATCGCTGCGGCCGCCACCGAGCTTGCGGCCACTTCGCAGGGCGTGGCACGCAGCTGCGAGCAGGCGTCGGGCAGTGCCCAACAGACCCGGCAGATCGCCGAGGACAGCAGCCGTGACAGCCAACGCACGACGGCCAGTATTCAGCAGCTCAACCAGCGCTTGAACGACACGGCGCAGGCGCTTGGCCGGGTCAGCGAGCAGGGCCAGCAGATTCAGTCGGTGGTGGATGCGATTCGCGGCATTGCCGAGCAGACCAATCTGTTGGCGCTCAATGCGGCCATTGAGGCGGCGCGGGCAGGCGAGCAGGGTCGTGGTTTTGCAGTGGTGGCCGACGAGGTACGCAGCCTGTCACAGCGCACCCAGGCTTCGACTGGGCAGATTGCCGGGACGGTTGAAAGCCTACGCTCGACAGTCAAGCAGGCCGTGGAACTGATGCAGGCCGCGTGTGGCCAGGCACAGGTCGATGCGCAGTCGGTCATGGGCCTGGGCGAGCGCCTGGGTGAGATTGCGGGGGCTGTGCAAGGGGTGACCGATACCCTGGCGCAGATCGCCACGGCAGTGGAGGAACAGGCGGCGACGGCTGATGAGGTGAGCAGCAACATTCAGCAGGTGGACCAGGCGGCGGTGCGTCTGCTTGATGGCGCGCGGGCGGTGAACCAGGCGGCGGATCGACTGGGGCAGGGGAGCCGAGTGCTGAGCGAGAACACGGCGCGATTCAATCTGGGGTAGGGCGAGGGAATTGCGGGGCGGCTTTCGCGGCCGCGGACCGCTCCTACAGTTGAGTGCGTGTGCAGTTCGTAGGAGCGGTCATCGGCCGCGAAGCATTCGATGCG
>NZ_JACYVB010000019.1:0-2617 GCF_014842095.1 Pseudomonas sp. CFBP 13719
GTGACTGCGTACCTTTTGTATAATGGGTCAGCGACTTATATTCAGTGGCGAGCTTAACCGAATAGGGGAGGCGTAGCGAAAGCGAGTGTTAATAGCGCGTTTAGTCGCTGGGTATAGACCCGAAACCGGGCGATCTATCCATGGGCAGGTTGAAGGTTGGGTAACACTAACTGGAGGACCGAACCGACTACCGTTGAAAAGTTAGCGGATGACCTGTGGATCGGAGTGAAAGGCTAATCAAGCTCGGAGATAGCTGGTTCTCCTCGAAAGCTATTTAGGTAGCGCCTCATGTATCACTGTAGGGGGTAGAGCACTGTTTCGGCTAGGGGGTCATCCCGACTTACCAAACCGATGCAAACTCCGAATACCTACAAGTGCCGAGCATGGGAGACACACGGCGGGTGCTAACGTCCGTCGTGAAAAGGGAAACAACCCAGACCGTCAGCTAAGGTCCCAAAATCCTGGTTAAGTGGGAAACGATGTGGGAAGGCTTAGACAGCTAGGAGGTTGGCTTAGAAGCAGCCACCCTTTAAAGAAAGCGTAATAGCTCACTAGTCGAGTCGGCCTGCGCGGAAGATGTAACGGGGCTCAAACCAGGTACCGAAGCTACGGGTATCACCTTAGGGTGATGCGGTAGAGGAGCGTTCTGTAAGCCTGTGAAGGTGAGTTGAGAAGCTTGCTGGAGGTATCAGAAGTGCGAATGCTGACATGAGTAACGACAATGGGTGTGAAAAACACCCACGCCGAAAGACCAAGGTTTCCTGCGCAACGTTAATCGACGCAGGGTTAGTCGGTCCCTAAGGCGAGGCTGAAAAGCGTAGTCGATGGAAAACAGGTTAATATTCCTGTACTTCTGGTTATTGCGATGGAGGGACGGAGAAGGCTAGGCCAGCTTGGCGTTGGTTGTCCAAGTTTAAGGTGGTAGGCTGAGATCTTAGGTAAATCCGGGATCTCAAGGCCGAGAGCTGATGACGAGTTGTCTTTTAGACGACGAAGTGGTTGATGCCATGCTTCCAAGAAAAGCTTCTAAGCTTCAGGTAACCAGGAACCGTACCCCAAACCGACACAGGTGGTTGGGTAGAGAATACCAAGGCGCTTGAGAGAACTCGGGTGAAGGAACTAGGCAAAATGGCACCGTAACTTCGGGAGAAGGTGCGCCGGTGAGGGTGAAGGACTTGCTCCGTAAGCTCATGCCGGTCGAAGATACCAGGCCGCTGCGACTGTTTATTAAAAACACAGCACTCTGCAAACACGAAAGTGGACGTATAGGGTGTGACGCCTGCCCGGTGCCGGAAGGTTAATTGATGGGGTTAGCGCAAGCGAAGCTCTTGATCGAAGCCCCGGTAAACGGCGGCCGTAACTATAACGGTCCTAAGGTAGCGAAATTCCTTGTCGGGTAAGTTCCGACCTGCACGAATGGCGTAACGATGGCGGCGCCGTCTCCACCCGAGACTCAGTGAAATTGAAATCGCTGTGAAGATGCAGTGTATCCGCGGCTAGACGGAAAGACCCCGTGAACCTTTACTATAGCTTTGCACTGGACTTTGAATTTGCTTGTGTAGGATAGGTGGGAGGCTTTGAAGCGTGGACGCCAGTCTGCGTGGAGCCAACCTTGAAATACCACCCTGGCAACTTTGAGGTTCTAACTCAGGTCCGTTATCCGGATCGAGGACAGTGTATGGTGGGTAGTTTGACTGGGGCGGTCTCCTCCTAAAGAGTAACGGAGGAGTACGAAGGTGCGCTCAGACCGGTCGGAAATCGGTCGTAGAGTATAAAGGCAAAAGCGCGCTTGACTGCGAGACAGACACGTCGAGCAGGTACGAAAGTAGGTCTTAGTGATCCGGTGGTTCTGTATGGAAGGGCCATCGCTCAACGGATAAAAGGTACTCCGGGGATAACAGGCTGATACCGCCCAAGAGTTCATATCGACGGCGGTGTTTGGCACCTCGATGTCGGCTCATCACATCCTGGGGCTGAAGCCGGTCCCAAGGGTATGGCTGTTCGCCATTTAAAGTGGTACGCGAGCTGGGTTTAGAACGTCGTGAGACAGTTCGGTCCCTATCTGCCGTGGACGTTTGAGATTTGAGAGGGGCTGCTCCTAGTACGAGAGGACCGGAGTGGACGAACCTCTGGTGTTCCGGTTGTCACGCCAGTGGCATTGCCGGGTAGCTATGTTCGGGAAAGATAACCGCTGAAAGCATCTAAGCGGGAAACTTGCCTCAAGATGAGATCTCACTGGAACCTTGAGTTCCCTGAAGGGCCGTCGAAGACTACGACGTTGATAGGTGGGGTGTGTAAGCGCTGTGAGGCGTTGAGCTAACCCATACTAATTGCCCGTGAGGCTTGACCATATAACACCCAAGCAATTTGCGTCGAACGACCAGATTGCGGTGACTGTGGAGATGACACGAACCGAAAGTTCGCAGCAGGACAACCCACAAACATCACATACCCGATTCGCTGGAGTGCCTCCCAAAGGGCATCCTGGCTACAGAATTTCTTGACGACCATAGAGCATTGGAACCACCTGATCCCATCCCGAACTCAGCAGTGAAACGATGCATCGCCGATGGTAGTGTGGGGTTTCCCCATGTGAGAGTAGGTCATCGTCAAGATT
>NZ_JACYVB010000021.1:0-1099 GCF_014842095.1 Pseudomonas sp. CFBP 13719
CCGCCACCAGTTCAGCTGCGACACGCCTATCTTGAGCAACCGTGCTGGTTTGCCCTTAGTGATTTTGTTTATATCCTCGCCTGATGAAAGTCCCGAAATATCCGTCAGAATGTTCATCAGTGAGGTCTCCCGCTATCGAATTATAGTCTTATGAACACCAGTGGCAATGTGCGGGAGCTATCTTAGATTTTGAGCAAATGAACGCCATGGCTTGTTAGAACCACCGATTCGTTTTTTCGCTTAACTCTATGATCGCTTTCGGGTTCAGGCCTGACCCAGTAGTCACTGACAATCAGCGCCAAATCCTGGATCGGAGATACTTCCTATGCATGTGACGGAGGGGTGGCTGGATCGGACATTGATTGATCGCTTCTTGTCCACTAGAAATCTAACCATATCGTATCAATTTGCAGAGTTATCTACTTAGATCAAAGCCCATTGGGTGGAGGGTTGTGCTAGCCAATTTCATTGATCTCTATTAAAAAGACATATTCGTTTCCTTGAGCCATATGTTAGATCATGGTTTACTTTTCCATGAAGCTACGGAGAATAACTACTCAAGGAGTTACACATGAAACAATTATTTATACTTATCCAGCTCATACTGCTTTCCACTGCAGCTATTGGAGGCAGTGAGTCAGAGCTCGAATTTCCGCCAGCGAACTCGGTTTTGAGGACAGTAGATCCGGAAGACTGGAAATCTGTAACGCAAGAATTCAGAGATATTGCGCTATGGAACAAAAATACTACCAAAATACAATCATGTGACAGCCTTTATACTTTGCCTGTATCAGTATCGCGCGAAGGCAATGTTAGCCTTGGCGGTATCTGCACCATTGCCGGGTCTGGCCAAAAAGCGTTCATATGTGTAGACCGCATGCTTGGCCGCTTCGAGGTATTCCCAGAATTCCAGCGCGACCTGCCGTGGATCGCGCAGAAGATTTTCGACAACTGCTGGGGTGGTTGATCCCCACCTCTCTTGATCGCCGCCAAGGCCAGTGATCAGATAGAGGCCTTTATTCATGTCCCGGCATAGCCCAGCGCATCAGCGAATCATTGGCGCGCCCCGCCACCAGTTCAGCTGCGACACGCCTATCTT
>NZ_JACYVB010000022.1:0-672 GCF_014842095.1 Pseudomonas sp. CFBP 13719
TAAACATGCCTGCGGGCCCCTATATTATTTTCAGCAAGGAGAGCATTCATGGCTACGCCAGCGTATATGTCCATCACGGGTACCAAGCAAGGTCTAATCACCGCCGGTGCTTTCACTGCCGACTCGGTCGGCAACACCTACCAGGAAGGTCATGAAGACCAGGTCATGGTTCAGGGCTTCAGCCACGAAGTGATCATTCCCCGCGATCCGCAATCAGGTCAACCGACCGGTCAACGCGTTCACAAACCGGTCAGAATTACCAAGGTGTTCGACAAGTCCTCGCCACTGCTGCTGGCTGCACTGACTTCCGGCGAGCGTCTGACCGAGATTACTATCCAGTGGTATCGCACCTCGGCAGCGGGTACTCAAGAGCACTACTTCACCACCAAGCTCGAAGACGCGATCATCGTCGACATGAAGGATTACATGCATAACTGCCAGGACCCGTCGAATTCGCACTTCACGCATCTGGAAGACGTTGAGTTCACCTACCGCAAAATCACCTGGACCCACGAAGTGTCTGGCACCTCGGGTTCTGATGACTGGCGCATCCCCGTCGCAGGCTGAAACTAACGAGCTGTTTCGCGGCATCGACCGTTCTAACGGTTGATGCCCTTTATTACGTCTAAGGTGGGCGTCGCGTTTTGCCTCCTCTCTCAGCTAAGGATAAGC
>NZ_JACYVB010000023.1:0-630 GCF_014842095.1 Pseudomonas sp. CFBP 13719
GCTCCCACTGCTTGTACGCATACGGTTTCAGGATCTATTTCACTCCCCTCTCCGGGGTTCTTTTCGCCTTTCCCTCACGGTACTAGTTCACTATCGGTCAGTCAGTAGTATTTAGCCTTGGAGGATGGTCCCCCCATATTCAGACAAGGTTTCTCGTGCCCCGTCCTACTCGATTTCATTGACAAGAGATTTTCGCGTACAGGGCTATCACCCACTATGGCCGCACTTTCCAGAGCGTTCCGCTAATCTCAAATCAACTTAAGGGCTGGTCCCCGTTCGCTCGCCACTACTAAGGGAATCTCGGTTGATTTCTTTTCCTCAGGGTACTTAGATGTTTCAGTTCCCCTGGTTCGCCTCTCATGCCTATGTATTCAGCATGAGATAACTGTCTTATGACAGCTGGGTTCCCCCATTCAGACATCTCCGGATCACAGTCTGTTTGCCGACTCCCCGAAGCTTTTCGCAGGCTACCACGTCTTTCATCGCCTCTGACTGCCAAGGCATCCACCGTATGCGCTTCTTCACTTGACCATATAACCCCAAGCAATCTGGTTATACTGTGAAGACGACATTCGCCGAAAATTCGCATTTACTCTAAGAGCAACTCACAAATTTTACCTTAGCCTGAAC
>NZ_JACYVB010000024.1:0-377 GCF_014842095.1 Pseudomonas sp. CFBP 13719
CTGCACATCGACGCCAGCGGCATACGCTTTCTCGACGAACAGGAGCAAGTGCGCCTGACCCAGATTCGCCTGCTCAGTGGCTACGTCAGTAGCAAGCAGGCCGAACTCAAGGCGTGGAACGCGGCGCAGGGCGAGGTCGCGGAACTGTCCGCCAACCAGCGGCGCATGACCAACCTGGGGACTTTCCGCGCCTATGCGCTGGCGTACCTCAACGCCCACCCGGACATCCAGCCGAACATGACCTGCATGGTCCGCCAGATGGAAGCCACCGCCGAGGGCGTGCCGCTGGAAATCTACTGCTTCACGCGCACCACGGCCTGGGCCGAGTACGAGCGGATTCAGGGCGATATCTTCGATTACCTGCTGGCCGTGCTGCC
>NZ_JACYVB010000025.1:0-377 GCF_014842095.1 Pseudomonas sp. CFBP 13719
TTTGACTTCCTCCCCGCCCTAAAGAGCGGGGATTCCTTCTGCAAGCGCCTGAAGTCCCAGGCGGGCAATGTTCCGTGCGGCGTTGACGTCTCGATCATGAATCGAACCGCAATCACTGCACGTCCACTGCCTTATTCCAAGTCCGGCTCTACCTTTCGGACTGCTGGGCGGATTAACACCACAGCACGAGCAGGTTTGGGTTGAAAACGCTTCGTTGACCACTGCAAACACCACTCCATGCCTGATGGCCTTGTACTGGAGTTGTGTTCTGAACGTCGACCAGGCGGCATCAAGCACGGATTTCGCCATGCTGGTTTTTGCCAGGGCCTTGGCGTTCACGTTGCCAACGAAGATGGCTGCGTGTCTCTTTACCAGCG
>NZ_JACYVB010000026.1:0-343 GCF_014842095.1 Pseudomonas sp. CFBP 13719
ATCGTCTTCTTCAATGAATCAAGCAATTCGTGTGGGAGCTCATGAGCCAGCTGTTGTCGTCGATTAAGGAGGTGATCCAGCCGCAGGTTCCCCTACGGCTACCTTGTTACGACTTCACCCCAGTCATGAATCACACCGTGGTAACCGTCCTCCCGAAGGTTAGACTAGCTACTTCTGGTGCAACCCACTCCCATGGTGTGACGGGCGGTGTGTACAAGGCCCGGGAACGTATTCACCGCGACATTCTGATTCGCGATTACTAGCGATTCCGACTTCACGCAGTCGAGTTGCAGACTGCGATCCGGACTACGATCGGTTTTGTGAGATTAGCTCCACCTCGCGG
>NZ_JACYVB010000027.1:0-338 GCF_014842095.1 Pseudomonas sp. CFBP 13719
ACCATCGGTGTGGGTGAAACCAGCGGCACGGTTTCTTTCGCGTTGGGCAATGACGTCTACAACGGTGCGGACACGATCAGCACTGCCATTACTGGCGTGACTGGCGGTAATTTCGAACAGCTGACCCCGATTACCACTCCGGTCGTGACCCCAGTGGGCGACAGCATCGACGTCACCAACGTCGTGCTGACCGCCACCGTTCCTGCAGGCGGCGCCCTGGAAAACGGCACCATCCTCTACACCGCCACCGTCGGCGCGCCAGTGACTGGCTCGCCTGTCGTCGTGACCTTGTCGAACAGCCAGATCATCACCATCGGTGTGGGCGAAACCAGCGGCAC
>NZ_JACYVB010000028.1:0-328 GCF_014842095.1 Pseudomonas sp. CFBP 13719
GACGTACCCCTGTAGCAGCGGCGCAAGCCGCGTCGGCGGTATGTGCGGTGCATCGGACCCACCGCGGTGAGACCGGACGCGGCTTGCGCCGCTGCTACAGAGATCGCGTATGCCGTGGGGGTGTGTGCTGGGTATCTGACGTACCCCTGTAGCAGCGGCGCAAGCCGCGTCGGCGGTATGTGCGGTGCATCAGACCCACCGCGGTGAGACCGGAAGCGGCTTGCGCCGCTGCTACAGAGATCGCGTATGCCATGGGGGTGTGTGCTGGGTATCTGACGTACCCCTGTAGCAGCGGCGCAAGCCGCGTCGGCGGTATGTGCGGTGCATC
>NZ_JACYVB010000029.1:0-322 GCF_014842095.1 Pseudomonas sp. CFBP 13719
GACCGCGGCTGCTGGCACCAGACTTGCCCTCCAATTGTTCCTCGTTAAGGGATTTAAATTGTTCTCATTCCAATTACGAGACCCGAAAGAGCCCCGTATCAGTATTTATTGTCACTACCTCCCCGTATCGGGATTGGGTAATTTGCGCGCCTGCTGCCTTCCTTGGATGTGGTAGCCGTTTCTCAGGCTCCCTCTCCGGAATCGAACCCTAATTCCCCGTTACCCGTTGCCACCATGGTAGGCCACTATCCTACCATCGAAAGTTGATAGGGCAGAAATTTGAATGAACCATCGCCGGCGCAAGGCCATGCGATTCGTTAAG
>NZ_JACYVB010000030.1:0-316 GCF_014842095.1 Pseudomonas sp. CFBP 13719
AAAGTGCTGTCCAGTCTATCTTTCTATCACATACCCAAATTTTTAAAGAACGATCTAATCAAAGACTAGAAATCAACATTCACCATCACCCTGATGGAATGCTCATTTCTAAGCTCTAAAACAAAAGCAGTGGTGGTGGAGCCAAGNGAACTGCCGACCTCACCCTTATCAGGGGTGCGCTCTAACCAACTGAGCTACAGACCCAATTTCGAGCTTGTAGCCGTTAGCGTGCGCTATCAGCTTGGAGCATAAAGCTGCTTCTATCGTCTTCTTCAATGAATCAAGCAATTCGTGTGGGAGCTCATGAGCCAGCTGT
>NZ_JACYVB010000031.1:0-303 GCF_014842095.1 Pseudomonas sp. CFBP 13719
GTGCCCTTGTCGTGAGCGTCGAGATAATCCCGCACCGCGATAAACCCGGAATCACGGCTGAAGTCGCCTCGGTCTTTCCCGTAGGACGCGTTGATCTGAAGCTCTATGCTGTACAGCATCAACTCGCAACCTTTACGGGTGCGGTGTATTTCTATCTGTGCATCGGGTTTGTATTCAGTTCTCCACTCCCGGTTGAACTGAGACTTTCGGTTGTCACGTTTGTCTAGTTTGCAGGACTGCCCGGGTGCTGGAACGTAGGTCGCTAATGCCATATAAGCAAAGCCCGGAGGCAAGTCGGCGGTA
>NZ_JACYVB010000032.1:0-286 GCF_014842095.1 Pseudomonas sp. CFBP 13719
CGATCCCCTAACTTTCGTTCCCTGATTAATGAAAACATCCTTGGCGAATGCTTTCGCAGTAGTTAGTCTTCAGCAAATCCAAGAATTTCACCTCTGACAGCTGAATACTGACGCCCCCGACTATCCCTATTAATCATTACGGCGGTCCTAGAAACCAACAAAATAGAACCGCACGTCCTATTCTATTATTCCATGCTAATGTATTCGAGCAAAGGCCTGCTTTGAACACTCTAATTTTTTCACAGTAAAAGTCCTGGTTCCCCCCACAGCCAGTGAAGGCCATGAG